>NZ_JAQJVM010000002.1:0-1543313 GCF_027983475.1 Pseudomonas cerasi | reverse complement strand
GTGAAACGATGTATCGCCGATGGTAGTGTGGGGTTTCCCCATGTGAGAGTAGGTCATCGTCAAGATTGAATTCCAGAAACCCTCTTCGCTTACGCGTTGAGGGTTTTTGTTTGTCTGGTGCCTGCAAAAACCAGCGTGAAAACACGTTTTCGTTTCTATGCATCATGCCTCAGCGTGGCTATGATGCGTGCCTTATTGCCAGGCGATTCCAAATGCTGACCTTGTTAAAGCTTCTTGCCGATGGTGCGTTTCATTCCGGACAGGTATTGGGCGATGCCCTCGGCATAAGTCGCAGTGCTGTATGGAAGCAGCTTCAGCAGCTTGAAGCGGATCTGGGCATAGATGTCCACAAGGTGCGTGGTCGTGGTTATAGACTCGCAACGCCTATTTCTCTTCTAAGTCCTGGCGGTATCGAACAGTCAGGCTTTCCTGCCAACTGGTCTGTTCGCACTTACGATTCCATCGACTCGACCAACGCTGAGGCCGCACGCCTGATCACTCAAGGCGTTCCTCTGCCTGGACTGGTGGTGGCCGAACAGCAGACTTCCGGAAGAGGGCGACGTGGTCGAAAGTGGGTAAGTCCCTTTGCTGAAAACCTGTATTACAGCCTGGTCCTGCGCATCGATGGCGGGATGCGTCAGCTGGAAGGCCTCAGCTTGTTGGTGGGGCTCGCGGTGATGAATGTCCTGCGTGATATGGGCGTCCAGGGCGCAGGCCTCAAGTGGCCAAACGACGTGCTTGTTGGCAGGCAGAAGATCGCCGGCATTTTGCTCGAGCTGATTGGCGATCCGGCGGACGTTTGTCATGTGATCATCGGGATAGGGGTGAACGTAAACATGCGTTCCTCCAGCGAGGTGGATCAGCTATGGACGTCGATGAGGCTTGAGACAGGCGGCCTGGTTGATCGCAATCAGGTCGCCGCTCGTATAAGCACCCAGCTTGAGGCTCTTATGGCGGTTCATCGCAGGGAGGGCTTTGCAGCATTTCATAAGGAGTGGGAGCGTGGGCACTTGTGGCAGGGTGCTGCGGTCAAGCTGCTCTCGGGGGTGGAGGTCGTGGAGGGAGTAGTGTTGGGGGTCGACTCACTTGGAGCGCTGCGGTTGGAGGTCAATGGTGTGGAAAAAAGCTTTAGTGGTGGTGAGCTGAGCCTGAGGTTGCGAGATGATTCTTGAGCTCGATTGCGGCAACAGCTTCATCAAGTGGCGCATTACCGCTAAAAGCGATGCAGCAGTGGTCAGCGGCGGTGTTGTGGACTCTGACGCAGCCTTGTTGGAGCACCTGCGCAATCTACCTGACACGACGTTCAGCGACTGCCGTCTGGTAAGTGTCCGCAGCGCCGAAGAAACGGCGCGTCTGGTTGCTGTCCTGGCTGACGCGTTCTCGGTTGCCCCCGTCTGCGCAGTGCCTGCCCGCGAGCTGGGAGGGGTGATCAATGGCTATGACGATTTCGAACGTCTCGGCCTGGATCGCTGGCTGGCTTTTGTAGGTGCGTACCATCTTGTCAAACGTGCATGCCTGGTGATTGATCTGGGCACTGCCGTGACATCTGATTTCGTCGACGCCGGCGGCGCGCATCTTGGTGGTTTCATCTGTCCTGGGATGCCCTTGATGCGCAATCAGTTGCGCACCCATACTCGTCGCATCAGGTATGACGACACGGAGGCGGAAAGGGCGTTGGTTCGTCTAGTTCCCGGGCGTGCGACCGCAGAAGCGGTAGAGCGTGGCTGCTCGCTGATGCTTCGGGGGTTTGCAGTGACTCAGGTCGAGATAGCTCGTGGGTATTGGGGGGGCGACTTTGCTATTTTTGTGACGGGCGGTGACGCTGCTCTGGTTGCGGATGTGCTGCCAGGAGCCCGAATTGTTCCTGATCTGGTCTTCGTGGGGCTGGCTCTCGCCTGCCCTTTGCGTTGAGGTCTTTATGCGTTGGTTATTTCTTCTGCTGTTGATGCTTAATGCCTTTTATTACATCTGGCATCAGCAGGAGGCTCCGCTCAGGGCCAAGGAGGTCATGCCCTTGTCGTTGCATCGTGCTTCTCAGCAGGATATCCGTCTGCTCAGCGAATCGGATGCTGGCCGGGCGTCCCACGATCCTGACACTAAATGTCTGTACGTTGGTGGCTTTGCCAGGCAAGAGGACGCGCGCTTGGTAGAGCAGCGATTGAACAGCCTGGATATCCAGTCTCAATATCAGTCAGTGCAAACGAGCGGGGCGACCGCCTACTGGCTGAAAATTGCGCCGGAAAGTCGACGCCTTGTCGAAGCAGGCTTGATCAGCCAGCTGAGTCAGGATTTCCCGCAATTAAAAAATCAAATAATGTCGTGCGGGGGCATTGCAACTGCTGATTAGTTTACATAGAATGGCGCCCGCTTCGCAGTGAGGTGAAAGTCTCACGAACGAAGTGGTAGTAGTCAACGCATGTAACCTCAGGTTTTTACTGAGAAAAAGGTTGACAGAAGGGTAGCATGAGTTGAGAATGCTGCCTCGCCTAGGAGGGGTTCCCGAGCGGCCAAAGGGATCAGACTGTAAATCTGACGTCTACGACTTCGAAGGTTCGAATCCTTCCCCCTCCACCAGATTTAGCGCGAGCTGCAAGTTGTGCGGGTATAGTTTAGTGGTAGAACCTCAGCCTTCCAAGCTGATGATGCGGGTTCGATTCCCGCTACCCGCTCCAGGCTTGTGGTTCATGCATAGTGTTTTGCTCTTGTAGCTCAGTTGGTAGAGCACACCCTTGGTAAGGGTGAGGTCAGCGGTTCAAATCCGCTCAAGAGCTCCATTGATAAAGGCAGATATGAAAATATCTGCCTTTGTTTTAGGTGGTTCCGCGCTGCGTGCGCCGTCTAAAGCTTGTTCGGAAGGCGTCGCCTGTTTGGTGCTCTCCGAATAAGGTGTTGAAAAACTCTTGTCAGGTCCGCATAATGGTCGGCCTGATTTTGCTTTTAGGTCAGTAGCTCAATTGGCAGAGCGACGGTCTCCAAAACCGTAGGTTGGGGGTTCGATTCCCTCCTGACCTGCCAGATTCCCTAGATGTAATCTGGCTTTCTTTTCACAGGATCTCCGTAGATGAATCCCAAGGCTGAAGCATCAGACTCTCGCTTTGATATGCTGAAGTGGCTCCTGGTAGTCGTTTTGGTTGTCGTGGGTGTTGTCGGTAATCAGTATTATTCTGCTGAGCCGATCCTGTATCGCGTTCTCGCTCTCCTTGTGATTGCCGCAGCCGCTGCATTTGTAGCGCTGCAGACAGGCAAAGGTAAGGCTTTCTTCGTTTTGGCGAAAGAAGCCCGTGCCGAGATCCGTAAAGTCGTATGGCCTACTCGCCAAGAAACCACTCAAACCACGTTGATCGTTGTGGCTGTTGTGCTGGTTATGGCGTTGCTGTTGTGGGGGCTCGATTCCCTGCTCGGCTGGCTTGTTTCCTTGATAGTTGGCTAAGGGTGTCCCGTGGCTAAGCGTTGGTACGTAGTGCATGCTTACTCGGGTTACGAGAAGCATGTCATGCGCTCGTTGATCGAGCGTGTGAAGCTGGCAGGCATGGAAGATGGCTTCGGCGAAATTCTGGTTCCCACTGAAGAAGTGGTTGAAATGCGTAATGGCCAGAAGCGCAAAAGCGAACGCAAGTTCTTCCCAGGTTATGTGCTTGTTCAGATGGACATGAATGAGGGTACTTGGCACTTGGTCAAGGACACCCCGCGTGTCATGGGCTTCATCGGCGGTACCGCTGACAAGCCTGCTCCCATCACTGATAAAGAGGCAGAAGCGATTCTGCGTCGTGTTGCTGACGGTAGCGACAAGCCGAAGCCGAAAACGCTGTTCGAGCCAGGTGAAGTTGTTCGTGTCACCGACGGTCCGTTCGCTGATTTCAATGGCACGGTCGAAGAAGTTAACTACGAAAAGAGCCGGATTCAAGTGGCGGTGCTCATTTTCGGACGCTCTACTCCGGTAGAGCTGGAGTTCAGTCAGGTCGAAAAGGCATAACTGAGCTGGAATCCCATACCCCGCAGCCCAAGGCTGTGGGGTTTTTTCGTCACTGGGATATACGCGTAAGTAACCGGGGAGCCTTTGTTGGCGCTTGAACCCGTAATTGGAGTGCCTCATGGCCAAGAAGATAACCGCATACATCAAGCTGCAAGTGAAAGCCGCTCAGGCTAACCCAAGCCCGCCAGTTGGTCCTGCTCTGGGTCAGCACGGTGTGAACATCATGGAATTCTGCAAAGCGTTCAACGCCCGTACTCAGGGTATTGAGCCAGGCTTGCCGACTCCAGTGATCATCACTGTATACAGCGACCGTAGCTTCACTTTCGAAACAAAAAGTACCCCTGCATCGGTTCTGCTGAAGAAAGCTGCAGGCTTGACCAGCGGCTCGGCTCGCCCGAACACCGTTAAAGTTGGCACCGTGACTCGTGCTCAGCTGGAAGATATCGCTAAAGCAAAAAATGCGGATCTGACTGCAGCTGACATGGAAGCGGCCGTGCGTACCATCGCCGGTTCCGCTCGTAGCATGGGCCTTAACGTGGAGGGTGTGTAATGGCTAAGCTGACCAAGCGTCAAAAGGCAATCGCCAGCAAGATCGAAGCTGGTAAATCCTACAACTTCGTAGACGCTGCTGCTCTGCTGACCGAGCTGTCGACTGTCAAGTTCAGCGAGTCTGTAGACGTTGCTGTTAACCTGGGTGTCGATCCTCGTAAATCCGACCAGGTTGTACGTAGCGCTACTGTACTGCCACACGGTACCGGTAAGACTGTACGCGTTGCAGTTTTCACCCAGGGTCCTGCTGCTGAAGCTGCTCTGGCTGCCGGTGCTGACCGCGTTGGTATGGACGATCTGGCCGCTGAAATGAAAGCTGGCGATCTGAACTATGACGTCGTTATCGCTTCCCCTGACGCAATGCGCGTTGTGGGTCAGCTGGGTCAGGTTCTCGGTCCTCGCGGTCTGATGCCAAACCCGAAAGTCGGCACTGTTACTCCTGACGTTGCTAACGCCGTCAAGAACGCCAAGGCTGGTCAGGTTCGTTATCGTACCGACAAAAACGGCATCATCCACACTTCCGTTGGCAAGGTCGGTTTCGACGCTGTCAAGCTGAAGGAAAACGTTGAAGCCCTGATCGCTGATCTGAAGCGTATCAAGCCTGCTTCTTCGAAAGGTATTTACGTCAAGCGCATCACCCTGAGCACCACTATGGGCCCAGGCCTGGTCATCGACCAGGGTTCGTTGGAAGCGTAAGACAAAATGGTACGGTGATTGATGCCGTACCGTTTGAAAGATTGGGGTCCCTGCCTGGCGGGGGCTATCCAAGACCGTAGGCGACGCAAGTCTTAAACCACAAGCCTACGCAGATGGTGCTCCCGGTTCCTTACCGAATCAGACACCAAAACGACATCTGGCTTCGGTCGGATGAAACGGTAACAAGCAGGAGTTAAACCCGTGGCAATTAAACTCGAAGACAAGAAGGCCATCGTCGCTGAAGTCAACGAGGCTGCCAAAGCTGGTCTGTCCGCTGTCGTGGCTGATGCCCGTGGCGTGACGGTTGGCGCAATGACCGGACTCCGTAAAGAGGCTCGTGAAGCTGGCGTTTACGTACGTGTTGTACGTAACACCCTGCTCAAGCGCGCTGTTGCTGACACTGAATTCAGTGTCCTCAACGACGTGTTCACTGGCCCGACCTTGATCGCGTTCTCCAATGAACATCCTGGCGCTGCTGCCCGTTTGTTCAAGGAATTCGCTAAAGGTCAGGACAAGTTCGAGATCAAGGCAGCTGCGTTCGAGGGCAAGTTCCTCGCAGCTAATCAGATCGATGTACTGGCAAGCCTGCCGACCCGTGACGAAGCAATTTCTCAGCTGATGAGCGTGATTCAAGGCGCTACCAGCAAGTTGGCTCGTACTCTGGCGGCTGTTCGCGACCAAAAAGAAGCAGCTGCAGCCTAAGGCTGAGTCAGATCTTTTCGCGTATTTTTGTTTATTTTGATGGTCGCGTAGGCCGTCCCCCAATTCAGGAAATTGAGTCATGTCCATCTCTCAAGACGATATCCTTAACGCCGTAGCTGAAATGTCCGTTCTGCAGGTTGTAGAGCTGATCAAGGCTTTCGAAGAGAAGTTCGGCGTTACTGCTGCTGCTGGCTCTGCTGGTCCTGCTGCTGCAGCTGCTGTTGTTGAAGAACAAACTGAATTCAACGTCATGCTGCTGGAAGCTGGCGAGAAGAAAGTAAACGTGATCAAGGCAGTTCGTGAACTGACCGGTCTGGGCCTGAAAGAAGCCAAGGCTGTAGTTGACGGCGCTCCTGCCCAGGTTCTGGAAGCAGTGTCGAAAGACGCAGCTGACAAAGCAAAAGCTACCCTGGAAGAAGCAGGCGCTAAAGTCGAGCTGAAATAAGCATCGATTTTGAGTGTCCAGCCCACGCGTTTAGCGAAAGGCTGATGGCTGGTGGCTTTTGCCACCGGCCTTTTTCCGTTATAGACGATTGGCGCTGTCAACGTCTGTAACGTGTGGCATCCACCGATGGCGGTGGCGCAAACCAAGGGGTTTGCAAGATTTTCTGGCTGCTTCCGTCGGGAGGGAGCCAAACAAGCAGGTGACCAAGCTGGGGAACGCTGATGGCTTACTCATATACTGAGAAAAAACGTATCCGCAAGGACTTTAGCAAGTTGCCGGACGTAATGGATGTGCCGTATCTCTTGGCCATCCAGCTGGATTCGTATCGCGAATTCCTGCAGGCGGGAGCGACCAAAGATCAGTTCCGCGACGTCGGTCTGCATGCAGCCTTCAAATCCGTTTTCCCGATCATCAGCTACTCCGGCAATGCTGCGCTGGAGTATGTAGGTTATCGCTTGGGCGAACCGGCATTTGATGTCAAGGAATGCGTGCTGCGCGGTGTGACTTACGCAGTACCTCTGCGAGTCAAGGTCCGTCTGATCATTTTCGACAAAGAATCGTCGAACAAAGCGATCAAGGACATCAAAGAGCAAGAAGTCTACATGGGTGAAATCCCCCTGATGACTGAGAACGGTACCTTTGTAATCAATGGCACCGAGCGCGTTATCGTGTCTCAGCTTCACCGTTCGCCTGGCGTATTCTTCGACCACGACCGTGGCAAGACGCACAGCTCCGGCAAGCTGCTGTACTCCGCTCGTATCATTCCTTACCGCGGTTCGTGGCTGGACTTCGAGTTCGATCCGAAAGACTGCGTATTCGTCCGTATCGACCGTCGTCGCAAGCTGCCTGCGTCCGTACTTCTGCGCGCTCTGGGTTACACCACCGAGCAAGTGCTTGATGCTTTCTACACCACCAACGTATTCCATGTGCGCGGCGAAAACCTGAGCCTGGAACTGGTGCCTCAGCGCCTGCGTGGTGAAATTGCCGTTCTGGATATCCTGGACGACAAGGGCAAGGTTATTGTCGAGCAGGGTCGTCGTATCACTGCCCGTCACATCAACCAGCTGGAAAAGGCCGGGATCAAAGAGCTGGAAGTGCCTCTGGACTACGTCCTGGGTCGCACTACAGCCAAGGTCATCGTGCATCCGGCAACCGGTGAGATCATTGCCGAGTGCAACACCGAGCTGAACACTGAAATCCTGGCCAAGATCGCCAAGGCTCAGGTTGTTCGCATCGAAACGTTGTACACCAACGACATCGACTGCGGTCCGTTCGTCTCCGACACACTGAAGATCGACTCCACCAGCAACCAACTGGAAGCGCTGGTCGAGATCTATCGAATGATGCGTCCTGGCGAGCCGCCAACCAAGGATGCCGCTGAAACACTGTTCAACAACCTCTTCTTCAGTCCTGAGCGTTACGACCTGTCTGCTGTAGGCCGGATGAAGTTCAACCGTCGTATCGGTCGTACCGAAATCGAAGGCTCGGGCGTGCTGTGCAAGGAAGACATCGTAGCGGTCCTCAAGACCCTCGTTGATATCCGTAACGGCAAAGGCATCGTCGATGACATCGACCACCTCGGTAACCGTCGCGTTCGTTGCGTTGGCGAGATGGCCGAGAACCAGTTCCGTGTAGGTCTGGTCCGTGTCGAGCGCGCTGTCAAAGAACGTCTGTCCATGGCAGAAAGCGAAGGCCTGATGCCTCAGGACCTGATCAACGCCAAACCTGTTGCGGCGGCGGTCAAAGAGTTCTTCGGTTCCAGCCAGCTGTCCCAGTTCATGGACCAGAACAACCCGCTGTCCGAGATCACGCACAAGCGTCGTGTTTCCGCGCTCGGCCCTGGCGGTCTGACGCGTGAGCGTGCCGGCTTTGAAGTTCGAGACGTTCACCCGACTCACTACGGCCGTGTGTGCCCGATCGAGACGCCTGAAGGTCCGAACATCGGTCTGATCAACTCCCTGGCGGCCTATGCCCGCACCAACCAGTACGGCTTCCTCGAGAGTCCGTACCGTGTGGTCAAGGAAGGTCTGGTCACCGAAGAGATCGTCTTCCTTTCGGCGATCGAAGAAGCGGACCACGTCATTGCTCAGGCTTCGGCCGCAATGAACGACAAGCAAGAGCTGATCGACGAGCTGGTTGCTGTGCGTCACTTGAACGAATTCACCGTCAAGGCGCCAGCCGATGTCACCCTCATGGACGTTTCGCCCAAGCAGGTTGTCTCGGTAGCTGCATCGCTGATTCCGTTCCTCGAGCACGATGACGCCAACCGTGCGTTGATGGGTTCGAACATGCAGCGTCAGGCTGTTCCTACTCTGCGTGCCGACAAGCCGCTGGTAGGTACTGGCATGGAGCGCAACGTTGCTCGCGACTCCGGCGTTTGCGTCGTGGCTCGTCGTGGTGGTGTGATCGACTCGGTTGACGCCAGCCGTATCGTTGTCCGCGTTGCTGATGATGAAGTTGAAACAGGTGAGGCGGGTGTAGACATCTACAACCTGACCAAATACACCCGTTCGAACCAGAACACCTGCATCAACCAGCGTCCGCTGGTCAGCAAGGGTGACCGTGTTCAGCGTAGCGACATCATGGCCGACGGCCCGTCCACCGATATGGGTGAACTGGCGCTGGGTCAGAACATGCGCATCGCGTTCATGGCCTGGAACGGTTTCAACTTCGAAGACTCCATCTGTCTTTCTGAGCGTGTTGTTCAGGAAGACCGCTTCACCACGATCCACATTCAGGAACTGACCTGTGTGGCACGTGACACCAAGCTTGGGCCAGAGGAAATCACAGCTGACATCCCTAACGTGGGTGAAGCTGCTCTGAACAAGCTGGACGAAGCGGGTATCGTTTATGTAGGTGCCGAAGTCGGCGCCGGCGACATCCTGGTCGGTAAGGTCACTCCGAAAGGCGAGACCCAGCTGACACCGGAAGAAAAACTGTTGCGCGCGATCTTCGGTGAGAAAGCCAGCGACGTTAAAGACACCTCCCTGCGTGTACCAACCGGTACCAAAGGTACTGTCATTGACGTTCAGGTCTTCACCCGTGATGGTGTCGAGCGTGATGCGCGTGCCCTGTCCATCGAGAAGTCGCAACTCGACGAGATCCGCAAGGATCTGAACGAAGAGTTCCGTATTGTCGAAGGCGCTACTTTCGAACGTCTGCGCTCTGCGCTGGTGGGTCGTGTAGCTGAAGGCGGCGCTGGCCTCAAAAAGGGCCAGGAGATCACCAACGAAGTGCTCGACGGTCTTGAGCATGGTCAGTGGTTCAAGCTGCGCATGGCTGAAGATGCTCTCAACGAGCAGCTCGAAAAGGCTCAGGCTTACATCGTTGATCGTCGTCGTCTTCTGGATGACAAGTTCGAAGACAAGAAACGCAAACTGCAGCAGGGCGATGACCTGGCTCCAGGCGTTCTGAAAATCGTCAAGGTCTACCTGGCAATCCGTCGCCGCATCCAGCCGGGCGACAAGATGGCCGGTCGTCACGGTAACAAGGGTGTGGTCTCTGTGATCATGCCGGTTGAAGACATGCCGCACGATGCCAATGGCACGCCGGTCGATATCGTCCTCAACCCGCTGGGCGTACCTTCGCGTATGAACGTTGGTCAGATTCTCGAAACCCACCTGGGCCTCGCGGCCAAAGGTCTGGGCGAGAAGATCAACCGCATGCTCGAAGAGCAGCGTAAGGTTGCTGAGCTGCGCAAGTTCCTCAACGAGATCTATAACGAAATCGGCGGTCGTCAGGAGTCTCTGGAAGACCTCTCCGACAACGAGATTCTGGACCTCGCGAAGAACCTGCGTAACGGCGTACCGATGGCTACCCCGGTTTTCGACGGTGCCAAGGAAAGCGAAATCAAGGCAATGCTCAAGCTGGCAGATATGCCGGAAAGCGGCCAGATGCAGCTGTTCGACGGTCGTACCGGCAACAAGTTTGAACGTGCTGTAACGGTTGGCTACATGTACATGCTGAAGCTGAACCACTTGGTGGACGACAAGATGCACGCGCGTTCCACTGGTTCGTACAGCCTGGTTACCCAGCAGCCGCTGGGTGGTAAGGCACAGTTCGGTGGTCAGCGTTTCGGGGAGATGGAAGTGTGGGCGCTGGAAGCATACGGCGCGGCGTACACTCTGCAGGAAATGCTCACAGTGAAGTCGGACGATGTGAACGGTCGTACCAAGATGTACAAAAACATCGTGGACGGCGATCACCGTATGGAGCCGGGCATGCCCGAGTCTTTCAACGTGTTGATCAAAGAAATCCGTTCGCTCGGTATCGATATCGATCTGGAAACCGAATAACACGTGACGCGAATCGGGGGCAGGGCGGTATTGCCTGCTCCCTGCTCCGCCAGGAGGAAAAGCCTTGAAAGACCTACTGAATTTGCTGAAAAACCAGGGTCAAGTCGAAGAGTTCGACGCAATCCGTATCGGACTTGCATCGCCTGAGATGATCCGCTCTTGGTCGTTCGGTGAAGTTAAAAAGCCGGAAACCATCAACTACCGTACGTTCAAGCCTGAGCGTGACGGTCTGTTCTGCGCCAAGATCTTTGGCCCGGTAAAAGATTACGAGTGCCTGTGCGGTAAGTACAAGCGCCTGAAGCACCGTGGTGTCATCTGCGAAAAATGCGGTGTTGAAGTAGCACTGGCCAAGGTTCGTCGCGAGCGCATGGCTCACATCGAGCTGGCTTCGCCGGTTGCTCACATCTGGTTTCTGAAATCGCTGCCGTCCCGTATCGGTTTGCTGATGGACATGACCCTGCGTGATATCGAACGTGTTCTCTACTTCGAGAGCTATGTCGTTATCGATCCAGGCATGACTACCCTTGAAAAAGGTCAGCTGCTGAACGACGAGCAGTACTTCGAAGCGCTTGAAGAGTTCGGTGACGACTTCGATGCCCGCATGGGTGCCGAGGCTGTCCGCGAGCTGCTGCACGCTATTGACCTTGAGCACGAAATTGGCCGCCTGCGCGAAGAAATTCCGCAAACCAATTCCGAAACCAAAATCAAGAAGCTGTCCAAGCGTCTGAAATTGATGGAAGCCTTCCAAGGTTCCGGCAACCTTCCTGAGTGGATGGTGCTGACCGTTCTGCCGGTTCTGCCGCCAGATCTGCGTCCTCTGGTTCCGCTTGACGGTGGCCGTTTCGCGACGTCCGACCTCAACGACCTGTATCGTCGAGTGATCAACCGTAACAACCGTCTGAAGCGCCTGCTGGATCTGTCCGCTCCCGATATCATCGTGCGCAACGAAAAGCGCATGCTGCAGGAAGCGGTCGATGCACTGCTCGACAACGGCCGTCGCGGTCGTGCGATCACAGGTTCCAACAAGCGTCCTCTGAAATCCCTGGCTGACATGATCAAGGGTAAACAGGGTCGTTTCCGTCAGAACTTGCTCGGTAAGCGTGTTGACTACTCGGGTCGTTCGGTAATTACCGTAGGTCCGACCCTGCGTCTGCACCAGTGCGGTCTGCCGAAGAAGATGGCTCTCGAGCTGTTCAAGCCGTTCATTTTCGGCAAGCTGGAAATGCGTGGCCTGGCCACGACCATCAAAGCTGCCAAGAAGATGGTCGAGCGCGAGCTGCCAGAGGTCTGGGACGTTCTCGCTGAAGTGATTCGCGAACACCCAGTGCTTCTGAACCGTGCGCCAACGCTTCACCGTCTGGGCATCCAGGCGTTTGAACCGGTACTGATCGAAGGTAAGGCTATTCAGCTGCACCCGCTGGTCTGTGCTGCGTACAACGCCGACTTCGACGGTGACCAGATGGCCGTTCACGTGCCTCTGACGCTGGAAGCTCAGCTCGAAGCCCGTGCACTGATGATGTCGACCAACAACATTCTGTCGCCAGCCAACGGTGAGCCAATCATCGTTCCTTCGCAGGACGTTGTACTGGGTCTGTACTACATGACTCGCGAAGCGATCAACGCCAAGGGCGAAGGTCGTGTATTTGCGGATCTGCAGGAAGTCGACCGCGTATTCCGCGCCGGCGAAGCGGCTCTGCACGCCAAGGTCAAGGTTCGTATCCACGAAACGGTCAACGACCGTGATGGTGGCAGCGTCAAGAACACCCGTATCGTCGACACCACTGTCGGCCGTGCGCTGCTGTTCCAGGTGGTTCCGGCCGGCCTGTCCTACGACGTTGTCAACCAGCCGATGAAGAAGAAGGCGATCTCCAAGCTGATCAACCAGTGCTATCGCGTGGTTGGCCTGAAAGAGACCGTTATCTTCGCTGACCAGTTGATGTACACCGGTTTTGCCTACTCGACCATTTCGGGTGTTTCCATCGGCGTTAACGACTTCGTTATCCCTGATGAAAAAGCTCGCATCATCGACGCGGCTACCGAAGAAGTTAAAGAGATCGAAAGTCAGTACGCCTCCGGCCTGGTAACCCAGGGCGAGAAGTACAACAAGGTAATCGACCTTTGGTCCAAGGCGAACGACGAAGTCTCGAAAGCGATGATGTCGAACCTGTCCAAAGAGCGTGTTATCGACCGTCACGGCGTCGAAGTTGATCAGGAATCCTTCAACTCGATGTACATGATGGCTGACTCCGGGGCGCGTGGTTCTGCTGCCCAGATCCGTCAGCTGGCCGGTATGCGTGGTCTGATGGCCAAGCCTGACGGCTCCATCATTGAAACGCCGATCACTGCGAACTTCCGTGAAGGTTTGAGCGTACTTCAGTACTTCATCTCTACTCACGGTGCTCGTAAGGGTCTTGCGGATACCGCACTGAAAACCGCTAACTCCGGTTATCTGACACGCCGTCTGGTAGACGTCGCTCAGGATCTGGTGGTTACCGAGGTTGACTGCGGTACCGAGCACGGTCTGCTGATGACACCGCACATTGAAGGCGGTGACGTTGTGGAGCCGCTGGGTGAGCGCGTACTGGGTCGAGTCATCGCCCGTGACGTATTCAAGCCGGGCACAGAAGATGTCATCGTGCCTGCTGGCACGCTGGTAGACGAGAAGTGGGTCGAGTTCATCGAGCTGAACAGCATCGACGAAGTCATCGTTCGTTCGCCAATCAGCTGCGAAACCCGCTACGGCATCTGCGCCAAGTGCTACGGTCGCGACCTGGCACGCGGTCATCAGGTCAACATCGGTGAAGCTGTCGGCGTAATCGCTGCACAGTCGATCGGTGAGCCGGGTACCCAGCTGACAATGCGTACGTTCCACATCGGTGGTGCGGCAAGCCGGACCTCGGCAGCCGACAGCGTTCAGGTGAAGAATGGCGGTACTGTCCGTCTGCACAACCTGAAGCACGTCGAGCGTGTTGACGGTCACCTGGTTGCGGTATCCCGCTCCGGTGAGCTGGCAATCGCAGATGACTTCGGTCGCGAGCGTGAGCGTTACAAGCTGCCATACGGTGCAGTGATTTCGGTGAAGGAAGGCGACAAGGTCGACGCTGGCTCTATCGTGGCCAAGTGGGATCCGCACACTCACCCAATCGTCACCGAGATGAAAGGTACTGTTACCTACGTAGGCATGGAAGAAGGCATCACGATCAAGCGTCAGACAGACGAATTGACCGGTATGACCAACATTGAAGTGCTCGACGCCAAAGACCGCCCGGCTGCCGGCAAGGACATCCGTCCTGCTGTGAAGATGGTCGGTCTGGATGGCAAGGATCTGTTGCTGCCTGGTACTGACGTACCGGCCCAGTACTTCCTGCCGGCCAACGCCCTTGTTGGTGTTGCTGACGGTGCGCAGATCGCGATCGGTGATGTTATCGCTCGTATTCCGCAGGAAACTTCGAAGACTCGTGACATCACCGGTGGTCTGCCGCGTGTTGCCGACCTGTTCGAAGCGCGTCGTCCGAAAGAGGCGTCGATCCTTGCAGAAGTCAGCGGTACCATCGCATTCGGTAAAGAGACCAAAGGCAAGCGCCGTCTGGTCATTACCCCGAATGACGGTAGCGATCCGTACGAGGAACTGATTCCGAAGTGGCGTCACCTGAACGTCTTCGAAGGCGAGCAAGTGAACCGCGGCGAAGTTATCTCCGACGGCCCGAGCGATCCACACGACATCCTGCGTCTGCTGGGTGTGAGTGCGCTGGCCAAGTACATCGTCAACGAGATTCAGGACGTATACCGTCTGCAAGGCGTGAAGATCAACGACAAGCACATCGAGACGATTCTGCGTCAGATGCTGCGCAAGGTTGAGATTGCCGAGTCTGGCGATTCCAGTTTCATCAAGGGCGACCAGATGGAATTGACTCACGTACTGGTAGAAAACGAGCGTTTGAGCACGGAAGACAAGTTTGTTTCCAAGTTCACTCGCGTGTTGCTGGGTATCACCAAGGCATCGCTGTCCACCGAGTCGTTCATCTCCGCGGCCTCCTTCCAGGAGACAACCCGCGTACTGACCGAAGCGGCTGTGACCGGCAAGCGCGATTACCTGCGCGGCCTGAAGGAAAACGTGGTCGTGGGTCGTCTGATCCCGGCCGGTACTGGTCTGGCTTATCACAGCGAGCGCAAGCGTCGTCGTGAAATGGACAAACCGACCCGTGTCAGCGCGAGCGAAGTAGAAGCAGCTCTGACGGAAGCGTTGAACTCCAGCGGTAATTGAGACCAGAGCCTCGGCATTTTTCACTTGGCAGACAGCACCTTTCGTGCTGCCTCGCCCGGTGAGGACGTCGGGGCTTTGTCTTGACTGGGGGCGGGATCCTCTTTAGACTCTTGTACCCCTAAATTTGGCGGGGCCTGTGCCCTGTCATTTGCTTTTCTTGTAAGACAATAGCGTCGCAAGACAACAGTGGAGCTAGTAGATGGCAACTATCAACCAGCTGGTACGTCAGCCGCGTAAGCGTATCGTCGAGAAATCCGACGTACCTGCGCTGCAGAACTGCCCGCAACGTCGCGGTGTGTGCACTCGTGTGTATACCACCACGCCGAAAAAACCTAACTCGGCATTGCGTAAAGTCTGCCGTGTGCGCCTGACCAACGGTTTCGAGGTTTCCTCGTACATCGGTGGTGAAGGTCACAACCTGCAAGAGCACAGCGTGGTACTGATCCGTGGCGGTCGTGTAAAAGACTTGCCAGGTGTTCGTTATCACACCGTTCGTGGTTCTTTGGATACTTCCGGCGTTAAAGGTCGTAACCAGGGTCGCTCGAAATACGGTACCAAGAAGCCTAAGTAGTTTTTGGCTTCTGTTTGAAATTGCAGATTTCTATTTTTCTGAGTCGATAAGAGTAAGGTCGGGCGCATCCCTCGCAGGATGGTGGTCCCGAGCTAACCTGAAGACCGTTTGAGGGCTTATCCATGCCAAGAAGACGCGTAGCAGCCAAGCGCGAAGTGCTTGACGATCCAAAATACGGCAGCCAGATTCTGGCCAAGTTCATGAATCACGTAATGGAAAGCGGCAAGAAAGCCGTTGCCGAGCGTATCGTTTATGGCGCGCTGGAAAAGGTTAAAGAACGTAAGAACAGCGACCCCCTGGAAATCTTCGAGAAAGCTCTCGACGCCATCGCTCCGCTGGTCGAAGTAAAGTCGCGCCGTGTAGGCGGTGCTACTTACCAGGTTCCTGTCGAAGTTCGTCCGTCCCGTCGTAATGCTCTGGCAATGCGTTGGCTGGTAGACTTCGCGCGCAAGCGCGGTGAGAAGTCAATGGCGCTGCGTTTGGCTGGCGAACTGCTGGACGCCGCCGAAGGTAAAGGTGCTGCGGTCAAGAAGCGTGAAGACGTGCACCGTATGGCTGAGGCCAACAAGGCTTTCTCGCACTACCGCTTCTAATTTCAGCGTCACTAATTTTGCGAGGGCTTTATGGCTCGTACTACTCCGATTGGCCGCTACCGTAACATTGGTATCGTTGCTCACGTGGATGCTGGTAAAACCACCACCACCGAGCGCGTCCTTTTTTACACCGGCAAAAGCCACAAAATGGGCGAGGTGCATGACGGCGCCGCGACCACGGACTGGATGGTTCAGGAGCAGGAGCGTGGTATTACCATTACTTCTGCTGCTATTACTGCCTTCTGGCAGGGTTCCGAGAAGCAACACAAAGACCAATACCGTTTCAACGTTATTGACACCCCGGGCCACGTTGACTTCACCATTGAAGTTGAGCGTTCCCTGCGTGTACTCGACGGCGCGGTCGTTGTGTTCTGTGGTACTTCCGGCGTAGAACCGCAGTCCGAAACCGTATGGCGTCAAGCCAACAAGTACGGTGTTCCGCGTATCGTTTACGTGAACAAGATGGACCGTGCAGGTGCGAACTTTCTGCGCGTAATCGCTCAGATCAAGCAGCGCCTGGGTCACACCCCGGTGCCGATCCAGCTGGCCATTGGCGCCGAAGACAACTTCCAGGGTCAGATCGATCTGATGTCCATGGAAGCTGTTTACTGGAACGATGCCGACAAGGGTATGGTTCCACGTCGTGAGCCTATTCCTGCTGAACTGCAGGAACTGGCTGACGAATGGCGCAGCAACATGGTCGAGGCTGCGGCCGAAGCCAGCGAAGAGCTGATGAACAAGTACCTCGAAGGTGAGGAACTCTCCAACGAGGAAATCAAGGCCGCTCTGCGTCAGCGTACTATCGCTGGCGAGATCGTTCTTGCTGTTTGCGGTTCTTCCTTCAAGAACAAGGGCGTTCCCCTGGTTCTCGACGCCGTGATCGACTACCTGCCGGCTCCGACCGACATTCCAGCTATCAAGGGTTCCGATCCTGATAACGAAGAAGTCCTGATGGAGCGTCATGCAGACGACAACGAGCCGTTCTCGGCTCTGGCGTTCAAGATCGCTACCGACCCATTCGTGGGTACCTTGACTTTCGTCCGCGTTTACTCGGGCGTGTTGGCATCCGGCGACGGCGTGATCAACTCGGTCAAGGGCAAGAAAGAGCGTGTGGGTCGTATGGTGCAGATGCACGCAAACGCCCGCGAAGAGATCAAGGAAGTACGCGCTGGTGACATCGCGGCCTTGATCGGCATGAAGGACGTCACCACTGGTGAGACCTTGTGCAACGCTGACAAGCCAATCATCCTGGTTCGCATGGACTTCCCGGAGCCGGTTATTTCGGTTGCCGTTGAGCCTAAAACCAAGGATGACCAGGAAAAAATGGGTATCGCACTGGGCAAACTTGCTCAGGAAGACCCGTCTTTCCGCGTCAAGACTGATGAAGAGACTGGTCAAACGATCATCTCTGGCATGGGCGAGCTGCACCTGGACATCCTGGTTGACCGGATGCGCCGTGAGTTCAACGTCGAAGCCAACATCGGCAAGCCTCAGGTTTCCTATCGTGAGCGCATCACGAAGAATTGTGAAATCGAAGGCAAGTTCGTTCGTCAATCCGGCGGTCGTGGCCAGTTCGGTCACTGCTGGATCCGTTTTGCACCTGCTGACGAAGGTCAGGAAGGTCTGCAATTCGTAAACGAAGTGGTAGGTGGTGTTGTTCCCAAGGAATACATCCCGGCTATCCAGAAGGGTATCGAAGAGCAGATGAAGAACGGCGTTGTTGCCGGCTATCCGCTGATCGGCCTGAAGGCTACCGTGTTTGATGGTTCCTACCATGACGTCGACTCGAACGAGATGGCGTTTAAGGTGGCTGCCTCCATGGCGACCAAGCAACTGGCCCAGAAGGGCGGTGGTGAGTTGCTTGAGCCGATCATGGCGGTAGAGGTTGTTACGCCTGAAGACTATATGGGTGACGTGATGGGCGACCTTAACCGCCGTCGCGGCATGATTCTGGGTATGGAAGATACGGTTTCCGGCAAGGTAATTCGTGCCGAGGTTCCGTTGGGTGAGATGTTCGGTTATGCGACCGACGTTCGCTCCATGTCTCAGGGTCGCGCAAGCTACTCTATGGAATTCAAAAAATACAATACAGCTCCGTCGCACATCGTCGAAACTGTAACCAAAAAACAAGGCTGATTCAGCGCCTTTAGGCTAGGAGTTATTTGTCGTGGCTAAAGAAAAATTTGATCGTTCCCTCCCGCACGTCAACGTTGGCACCATTGGTCACGTTGACCACGGTAAAACCACGCTGACCGCTGCTCTGACTCGCGTCTGCTCCGAAGTTTTCGGTTCGGCTGCTGTTGAATTCGACAAGATCGACAGCGCACCGGAAGAGAAAGCTCGTGGTATTACCATTAATACCGCGCACGTTGAATACAAATCGTTGATCCGTCACTACGCTCACGTTGACTGCCCAGGTCACGCTGACTACGTGAAGAACATGATCACCGGTGCTGCCCAGATGGACGGCGCGATTCTGGTTTGTTCGGCCGCTGATGGTCCGATGCCACAAACCCGTGAGCACATCCTGCTGTCCCGTCAGGTTGGCGTTCCGTACATCGTGGTTTTCCTGAACAAGGCTGACCTGGTAGACGACGCTGAGCTGCTGGAACTGGTTGAGATGGAAGTGCGCGATCTGCTGAGCACTTACGACTTCCCAGGCGACGACACTCCGATCATCATCGGTTCTGCTCGTATGGCTCTGGAAGGTAAAGACGACAACGAAATGGGCACCACTGCCGTTCGTAAACTGGTTGAAACACTGGACTCCTACATTCCAGAACCAGTTCGTCTGACCGACAAGCCGTTCCTGATGCCGATCGAAGACGTGTTCTCGATCTCCGGTCGCGGTACTGTTGTGACTGGTCGTATTGAGCGCGGTATCGTCAAGGTTCAGGATCCACTGGAAATCGTTGGTCTGCGTGACACTACCGTCACCACCTGCACCGGTGTTGAAATGTTCCGTAAGCTGCTCGACGAAGGTCGTGCTGGCGAGAACTGCGGCGTTCTGCTGCGTGGTACCAAGCGTGACGACGTTGAGCGTGGCCAGGTTTTGGTCAAGCCAGGCACCGTCAAGCCGCACACTCAGTTCGAAGCTGAAATCTACGTTCTGAGCAAAGAAGAAGGCGGTCGTCACACTCCGTTCTTCAAAGGCTACCGTCCACAGTTCTACTTCCGTACTACCGACGTAACTGGTAGCTGCGAACTGCCGGAAGGCGTAGAAATGGTTATGCCAGGTGATAACGTTAAAGTTTCCGTTACCCTGATCAAGCCAATCGCAATGGAAGATGGTCTGCGTTTCGCAATCCGTGAAGGCGGTCGTACCGTCGGCGCTGGCGTCGTGGCCAAAATCATCGCGTAAGCGTTGATTCCCAAAAAGAGCCCCCGCAACGCGGGGGCTTTTTTATTGGGTTGACACCTAGTGAGGTCGTCTATAGAATTGCGCCTCCTTTTAACGGGCGTATTGCGCTCGGTGGGAACAGCAATCTGGAGTCTGAATCCAATGCAAAACCAGCAAATCCGTATCAGGTTGAAGGCTTTTGACCATCGCCTGATCGACCAATCAACCCAGGAAATCGTGGAAACCGCGAAACGTACTGGTGCACAGGTGCGTGGTCCGATTCCACTGCCGACTCGTAAAGAGCGGTTCACCGTTCTGGTTTCTCCGCACGTCAACAAAGACGCGCGCGACCAGTATGAGATCCGTACTCACAAGCGTGTTCTGGACATTGTTCAGCCAACGGAAAAAACCGTTGATGCGCTTATGAAGCTTGATCTTGCGGCCGGTGTGGAAGTTCAGATCAGCCTCGGCTAAGACTTGGGTCTTAGTCGTGTAACGCTCTGAAATGGGCGGCCATAGCGGGTGAAAGCCCCGTACACTCATGAGGTTTACAACATGACTATTGGTGTAGTCGGTCGTAAATGCGGTATGACCCGTATTTTCACCGAAGAAGGTGTCTCCATTCCGGTCACGGTCATTGAGATCGAGCCGAATCGCGTCACTCAGTTCAAAACCGAAGAAACCGATGGCTATCGTGCAGTGCAAGTCACTGTCGGCGAGCGTCGCGCTTCGCGTGTTACAGCCGCTCAGGCTGGCCACTTCGCTAAGGCGAACGTTGCCGCCGGTCGTACCGTCATGGAATTCCGTCTTGAAGAAGGCGACTACCAGGCTGGCGATCAGATCAACGCTGAAATCTTCGCCGCTGGTCAACTGGTTGATGTAACCGGTCAGTCCAAGGGTAAAGGCTTCCAGGGTACGATCAAGCGTTGGAATTTCCGTGGTCAAGACAATACCCACGGTAACTCCGTCTCCCACCGCGTCCCAGGCTCTATCGGCCAGTGCCAGACTCCTGGTCGTGTATTCAAGGGCAAAAAAATGTCCGGTCATATGGGCGCTGAGCGCGTGACCGTGCAGTCCCTGGAAGTAGTGCGCGTGGACGCTGAACGCAATCTGTTGTTGGTCAAGGGTGCTGTTCCTGGCGCTACTGGCGGCAACCTGGTTGTACGTCCGGCAGCCAAGGCTCGCGGTTAAGGGGAAGCTGACATGCAATTAAATGTAAATGACGCTCAGGCAATCGAAGTTTCCGAACTGACATTTGGCGGCGAATTCAACGAGACGCTGGTTCACCAGGCAGTCGTGGCCTACATGGCTGGCGGTCGTCAGGGTAGCAAGCAGCAAAAGACCCGTTCCGACGTTCGTGGTGGCGGTAAGCGCCCTTGGCGTCAGAAAGGTACTGGCCGTGCTCGTGCCGGTACTATCCGTAGCCCAATCTGGCGTGGCGGCGGTACCACTTTCGCGGCTCGTCCTCAGGATCACACTCAGAAGCTCAACAAGAAGATGTATCGCGCTGCTCTGCGCTCCATCCTTGCTGAACTGGTTCGTACTGATCGTTTGGTCGTGGTTCAGGACTTCGCTGTTGAAGCACCGAAAACCAAAGATTTGCTGAACAAGCTGACTGGCATGGGCCTGACTGACGTCCTGATCGTGTCTGACGCTGTTGACCAGAATCTGTACCTGGCTGCTCGTAACCTGCCGCACGTTGATGTACGTGACGTTCAAGGTTCCGATCCAGTTAGTCTGATCGCATACGACAAAGTGTTGATCACTGTGTCGGCCGTGAAGAAATTCGAGGAGCTGCTGGGATGAACCAGGAACGCGTATTTAAAGTTCTGCTTGGCCCGCACGTTTCCGAGAAGGCTACGGTTCTTGCAGACAAAAAAGGTCAGTTCGTTTTCAAGGTTGCTACTGACGCAACCAAGCTGGAAATCAAGAAGGCCGTCGAAAGCCTGTTCAGCGTGAAAGTAGAGCGTGTTACTACCCTGAATGTTCTGGGTAAGAGCAAGCGCACTGCTCGCGGTCTGGGCAAGCGTAATGACTGGAAGAAGGCAGTTATCTCCCTTCAGCCAGGCCAAGATCTCGATTTCAGCAGCAGTGCTGAGTAAGGAAGGGGTGCATCATGGCAATCGTTAAATGCAAACCGACTTCCCCTGGCCGCCGTTTTGTGGTCAAGGTGGTCAACCAGGAGCTGCATAAAGGCGCTCCTCACGCACCGCTGCTCGAGAAAAAATCGAAGTCTGGTGGTCGTAACAACAATGGTCGTATTACTACCCGTCATATCGGTGGTGGCCATAAGCAGCATTATCGTCTGGTCGACTTCCGTCGCAACGACAAGGATGGCATCGCTGCCACCGTCGAGCGTATCGAATACGATCCAAACCGTACTGCTCACATTGCTCTGCTGCTTTACGCAGACGGCGAGCGCCGCTACATCATCGCCCCTAAAGGCGTAAGTGCTGGCGACCAGCTGATTGCAGGTGCTCTGGCACCAATCAAGCCGGGCAACGCTCTTCAACTGCGCAACATTCCAGTTGGTAGCACCGTACACGGCATCGAACTGAAGCCAGGTAAAGGCGCACAGATCGCTCGTTCCGCTGGTGCCTCGGCACAGCTGATCGCTCGTGAAGGTGTGTACGTTACCCTGCGTCTTCGCTCCGGTGAAATGCGTAAAGTACTGTCTGAGTGCCGTGCAACGCTGGGTGAAGTCTCGAACTCCGAGCACAGCCTTCGTTCGCTGGGTAAAGCGGGTGCCAAACGCTGGCGTGGCGTTCGCCCAACCGTTCGTGGTGTTGCCATGAACCCGGTTGACCACCCACATGGTGGTGGTGAAGGTCGTACCTCTGGTGGTCGTCATCCGGTATCGCCGTGGGGCTTCCCGACTAAGGGCGCGAAGACTCGTGGTAATAAGCGTACCGACAAAATGATCGTCCGTCGTCGCAAGTAAATAGAGGGATACGACAGTGCCACGTTCTCTGAAAAAAGGTCCTTTTATTGATCTTCACCTACTGAAGAAGATCGAAGTGGCGGCGGAAAAGAACGATCGCAAACCAGTTAAGACCTGGTCGCGTCGTTCGATGATCCTGCCACAAATGGTCGGTTTGACCATTGCAGTGCATAACGGTCGCCAGCATGTTCCAGTTCTCGTGAACGAAGACATGGTCGGCCATAAACTAGGCGAGTTTGCCGGTACCCGCACATATCGTGGGCACGTGGCAGACAAGAAAGCCAAGCGTTAAGGGGTAAGGAACGATGGAAGTAGCCGCTAAGTTGTCGGGCGCTCGAATCTCCGCCCAGAAAGCCCGCTTGGTCGCCGACCAGATCCGCGGGAAGAAGGTGGGCGAAGCGCTCAACCTGTTGGCTTTCAGCAGTAAGAAAGCCGCCGAGATCCTGAAGAAAGTGCTGGAGTCGGCTGTAGCCAACGCCGAGCATAACGAAGGCGCAGACGTTGATGACCTCAAGGTCTCCACCGTTTTCGTCAACGAAGGGCGTTCGCTGAAGCGCATCATGCCACGTGCTAAAGGCCGTGCTGATCGCATCGTCAAGCGGTCTTGCCATATCACTGTCAAGGTTGCTGACAAGTAACGGAGTCGAAGAGATGGGTCAGAAAGTACATCCCATTGGCATTCGCCTGGGAATCGTCAAGGAGCACACCTCCGTCTGGTACGCAGACGGTCGGACTTATGCGGACTATTTGTTCGCTGATCTGAAAGTGCGTGAGTACCTCCAAGACAAATTAAAAAGCGCGTCCGTCAGCCGTATCGATATCCATCGTCCGGCTCAGACAGCACGTATCACCATCCACACCGCTCGTCCAGGTATCGTTATCGGGAAGAAAGGTGAAGATGTTGAGAAACTGCGTCAGGACCTGACCAAGCAAATGGGTGTGCCTGTGCACATCAATATCGAAGAGATCCGTAAGCCGGAGCTCGACGGTATGCTGGTTGCGCAGAGCGTAGCTCAGCAGCTGGAGCGTCGCGTAATGTTCCGTCGTGCTATGAAGCGCGCTGTTCAGAACGCCATGCGCATTGGTGCCAAAGGCATCAAAATCCAAGTGAGCGGTCGTCTCGGCGGTGCTGAAATCGCACGTACTGAATGGTATCGCGAAGGTCGTGTGCCACTGCACACCCTGCGTGCCGACATCGACTATGCCAACTACGAAGCTCACACCACTTACGGTGTGATCGGTGTAAAGGTTTGGATCTTCAAAGGCGAAGTAATTGGTGGTCGCCAAGAAGAACTGAAACCACAAGCACCAGCGCCTCGTAAAAAAGCTGCTAAGTAAGGGGTACGCCAAATGTTGCAACCAAAGCGTACGAAGTTCCGCAAGCAGATGACCGGCCACAACCGTGGTCTGGCACTGCGCGGTAGCAAAGTCAGCTTCGGCGAGTTCGCGCTGAAGTCTGTTGCTCGTGGTCGTCTCACCGCTCGTCAGATCGAGTCAGCGCGTCGTGCTCTGACCCGTCACGTTAAACGTGGCGGCAAGATCTGGATCCGTGTGTTCCCGGACAAGCCTGTAACCAAAAAGCCACTCGAAGTTCGGATGGGTAAAGGTAAGGGTAACGTGGAGTACTGGGTTGCCCAGATTCAGCCAGGCAAAGTCCTGTATGAAATCGAGGGTGTTACTGAAGAGCTGGCGCGTGAGGCTTTCGCCCTGGCTGCTGCAAAGCTGCCGCTCGCCACCTCCTTTGTTAAGCGGACGGTGATGTGATGAAAGCGAATGAACTTCGTGAAAAATCAGCACAGCAGCTGAACGAGCAACTGCTCGGCCTGCTGCGCGACCAGTTCAATCTGCGTATGCAGAAAGCAACTGGCCAGTTGGGGCAGTCTCATCTGCTCTCGCAAGTTAAGCGTGACATCGCTCGCGTGAAAACTGTGCTCAACCAGCAGGCAGGTAAGTAATCATGGCTGAAGCCGAAAAAACTGTCCGTACGCTGACTGGCCGTGTTGTCAGCGACAAGATGGACAAGACCATCACCGTTCTGATCGAGCGTCGCGTAAAGCACCCGATCTACGGTAAATACGTTAAGCGTTCGACTAAGCTGCACGCGCACGACGAAACCAATCAATGCCATATCGGCGACAAGGTCACTATTCGTGAAACTCGTCCGGTAGCCAAGACCAAGTCTTGGGCATTGGTTGATATCCTCGAACGCGCTGTGGAAGTCTAAGGGCTAGGGGTCGGAGAAATTATATGATTCAGACTCAATCCATGCTCGATGTGGCCGATAACAGCGGCGCACGCCGCGTTATGTGCATCAAGGTGCTGGGTGGCTCCCATCGTCGTTACGCTGGTATCGGTGACATCATCAAAGTAACCGTCAAGGAAGCAATTCCTCGCGGCAAGGTGAAAAAAGGCCAAGTGATGACTGCAGTTGTAGTCCGCACTCGCCACGGTGTTCGTCGTGCAGACGGCTCCATCATCCGCTTCGATGGCAACGCTGCTGTTCTGTTGAACAACAAGCAAGAGCCGATCGGTACCCGTATCTTTGGGCCAGTGACCCGTGAACTTCGTACTGAGAAGTTCATGAAGATCGTCTCGCTCGCCCCAGAAGTGCTCTAAGGAGATCCGACATGCAAAAGATTCGTCGTGACGACGAGATCATCGTGATCGCCGGCAAAGACAAAGGTAAGCGCGGTAAGGTGCTCAAGGTTCTCGCTGACGACCGTTTGGTCGTTGGTGGGATCAACCTGGTGAAGCGTCATACCAAGCCAAACCCGATGTCGGGCGTACAGGGCGGTATCGTCGAGAAAGAAGCGCCAATGCACGCTTCCAACGTCGCCATTTTCAACGGCGCAACCAACAAGGCTGACCGCGTTGGTTTCAAAGTTGAAGACGGCAAGAAAATTCGTGTCTTCAAGTCGACCCAAAAAGCGGTTGATGCTTGAACACTGCTAGGTAGAAGACCATGGCACGACTAAAAGAGATTTACCGGAAGGAAATCGCTCCGAAACTTAAGGAAGAACTTAAGCTTTCGAACGTGATGGAAGTTCCGCGCGTTACCAAAATCACCCTGAACATGGGTCTGGGCGAAGCGATCGGCGACAAAAAAGTCATCGAGCACGCTGTTGCTGACCTGGAAAAGATCACCGGTCAAAAAGTCGTTGTGACTTACGCTCGGAAATCCATCGCTGGCTTTAAAGTCCGTGAAGGTTGGCCGATCGGTGTCAAAGTGACTCTGCGCCGCGATCGTATGTACGAATTCCTGGATCGTCTGCTGTCGATCTCCCTGCCTCGGGTTCGCGACTTCCGCGGCCTGAATGCCAAGTCCTTCGATGGTCGTGGTAACTACAGCATGGGCGTAAAAGAGCAGATCATCTTCCCGGAAATCGACTACGACAAGATCGATGCTCTCCGCGGTCTGGACATTACCCTGACCACCACTGCCAAGAACGATGATGAAGGTCGCGCATTGCTGCGTGCTTTCAAATTCCCGTTCCGCAACTGATTGGAGTAGGAAAATGGCCAAGAAGAGCATGAAAAACCGTGAGCTGAAGCGTCAGCTCACCGTTGCAAAGTACGCCAAGAAGCGTGCAGAGCTGAAAGCAATCATCGTTGATCTGAACGCAAGTCCAGAAGCGCGTTGGGAAGCTACCGTAGCCCTGCAGAAGCAACCACGTGACGCAAGCGCTGCGCGCATGCGTAACCGTTGCCGCATCACTGGTCGTCCACACGGCGTTTACCGCAAGTTCGGCCTCGGCCGTAACAAACTGCGTGAAGCAGCCATGCGTGGCGACGTACCAGGTCTGGTCAAAGCCAGCTGGTAAGGCGCACCTCTCGCTTCGTGCCAGCCGGTTGCGCAAGTCACCGGTCGGCATGAAGCCTGAATTTGAATCAAGCCCCTATTGGGGCTTGATTCATTTCCGGCGTAGGACTAGAATTGCCGGCTCGCCTGAGCCCGTGTTTTTACTTGCCCGGAAGTTCTCGGCGATCAAGCTGTAGCCGCAAGGCTAATTATTTTGTTTTAGGAGCGTCTAGCCCATGAGTATGCAGGACCCGTTAGCGGACATGCTAACTCGTATCCGTAATGCCCAGATGGCTGAAAAGCCCGTCGTAAGCATGCCATCTTCCACGTTGAAGGTTGCTGTAGCAAAAGTCCTGAAGGACGAAGGCTACATTGCGGGTTATCAGATCAGCAGCGAAGTTAAATCCTCGCTGTCCATCGAGCTTAAGTACTTCGAAGGCCGTCCGGTCATTGAAGAGGTTAAGCGCGTCAGCCGCCCAGGCTTGCGTCAGTACAAGTCCTCCGATGATCTGCCGAAAGTTCGTGGCGGTCTTGGTGTGTCTATCGTCTCCACCAGTAAAGGTGTGATGACGGATCGTGCTGCGCGCGCTGCCGGTGTCGGTGGCGAAGTGCTTTGCACTGTGTTCTAAGGGGGGATAAGCATGTCACGCGTAGCTAAGAACCCCGTTAAGTTGCCATCCGGCGTCGAAGTCAAACTCGTCGGCCAGCAGCTTTCGGTGAAGGGTGCCAAGGGCACTCTGGAACTGAACATCCATTCGTCCGTTGAGATTGTTGAAGAAGCTGGTGAGCTGCGTTTCGCTGCTCGCAATGGCGATCAACAAACCCGCGCAATGGCAGGCACCACTCGTGCACTGGTTAACAACATGGTCCAGGGCGTAAGCCAAGGCTTCGAGCGTAAGCTCCAGCTGGTCGGTGTTGGTTACAAGGCGCAAGCAAAAGGCACGGTCCTGAACCTTGCACTTGGCTTCTCGCACCCGGTGGACTATGAATTGCCGAATGGCATCACCGCTGAGACCCCCAGCCAGACCGATATCCTGATTCGTGGTATCGATAAGCAGTTGGTTGGTCAAGTGGCCGCTGAGATCCGCGACTTCCGCCGTCCTGAGCCTTACAAAGGCAAAGGTGTGCGTTACGCGGACGAAGTCGTCCGCCGTAAAGAAGCCAAGAAGAAGTAGGGCATAGCAAATGACCGTCAAAAAAGTTACCCGACTGCGTCGCGCTCGCAAAGCACGCCTGAAAATGCACGAGCTGGAAGTCGTGCGTCTCTGCGTGCACCGCTCTTCGCAGCACATTTATGCCCAGGTCATCTCGGCCGACGGCAGCAAAGTCCTGGCAAGCGCCTCGACTTTGGACAAAGAACTGCGTGATGGCGCCACTGGCAACATCGACGCGGCCACTAAGGTTGGCAAGCTGGTCGCCGAGCGCGCGAAAGCCGCGGGTGTATCGCAAGTCGCTTTCGACCGTTCTGGCTTCAAGTACCACGGCCGTGTCAAAGCGCTGGCTGATGCTGCTCGTGAAGGCGGGCTGGAGTTCTAAGTTATGTCAAATCACGACCAAAAACGCGACGAAGGCTACATCGAGAAGCTGGTTCAAGTTAACCGCGTGGCCAAAACCGTAAAAGGCGGCCGTATCTTCACTTTCACTGCGTTGACCGTAGTGGGTGATGGTAAAGGGCGCGTTGGCTTCGGCCGTGGCAAGTCACGTGAAGTGCCTGCTGCAATCCAGAAAGCGATGGAAGCTGCTCGTCGCAACATGATTCAGGTTGATCTGAACGGCACTACCCTGCAGTACGCGATGAAGTCTGCTCATGGCGCCTCCAAGGTGTACATGCAGCCTGCTTCTGAAGGTACCGGTATCATCGCTGGCGGCGCAATGCGCGCAGTGCTGGAAGTTGCTGGTGTCCAGAACGTATTGGCCAAGTGCTACGGTTCGACTAACCCGGTAAACGTGGTTCACGCTACGTTCAAGGGTTTGAAGGGCATGCAGTCTCCTGAGTCGATCGCTGCCAAGCGTGGCAAGCGTGTTGAGGAGATCATCTGATCATGGCTACCGTTAAAGTAACGCTGATCAAAAGCATGACCGGCCGCATCCCTAATCACAGATTGTGCATTAAGGGTTTGGGTCTGCGTCGCATCGGTCACACTGTAGAAGTCCTGGATACTCCCGAAAATCGCGGGATGATCAACAAGGCTTACTACATGCTGCGAGTCGAGGGTTAATCGATGAAACTCAATGATCTGAGTCCAGCGCCGGGTTCCCGTCGCGAAAAGCATCGTCCGGGCCGTGGTATCGGTAGTGGTTTGGGCAAGACCGGTGGCCGTGGCCACAAAGGTCAAAGCTCCCGCTCCGGTGGCACTATTGCTCCGGGCTTTGAGGGCGGCCAACAGCCGCTGCATCGTCGCCTGCCAAAATTCGGTTTCGTTTCCCTGAAGGCCATGGACCGCGCAGAAGTGCGTCTGTCCGAGCTGGCTAAAGTGGAAGGCGACATCGTAACTGTGCAGTCCCTGAAAGATGCCAACGTGATTAACCAGAACGTTCAGCGTGTGAAAATCATGCTGTCGGGCGAAGTTACTCGCGCTGTCACTATCAAGGGTATCGCCGCCACCAAAGGTGCGCGTGCGGCTATCGAAGCAGCTGGCGGCAAGTTCGAGGAATAAATGGCTAAGCAAGGTGCTCTCTCAGCGCTCGGCAAAGGCGGTATGTCTGAACTCTGGGCTCGTCTGCGTTTTCTGTTCCTGGCGATTATCGTCTACCGAATAGGCGCACACATCCCGGTTCCAGGTATCAACCCGGACCGACTCGCAGAACTGTTTCGACAGAATGAGGGGACCATTCTTAGCTTGTTCAACATGTTTTCCGGCGGCGCGCTGGAACGGATGAGCATCTTTGCACTGGGGATCATGCCGTACATTTCGGCATCGATCATCATGCAGTTGATGACCGCCGTCAGCCCGCAGCTGGAGCAGTTGAAGAAGGAAGGTGAAGCTGGCCGTCGCAAGATAAGCCAGTACACCCGCTATGGCACCGTTGTCCTGGCTCTGGTCCAAGCTATCGGCATGTCCGTTGGTCTGGCGAGTCAGGGCGTCGCGTTTTCTGGGGACCTGGGTTTCCACTTTGTGGCCGTAACTACCTTCGTGGCAGGTGCGATGTTCATGATGTGGCTGGGCGAGCAGATCACCGAGCGCGGTGTCGGCAACGGTATCTCGATGTTGATTTTCGCAGGTATCGTCGCCGGTCTTCCGAGAGCAATAGGGCAGTCTTTCGAGTCTGCACGTCAGGGTGATATCAATATCTTCGCTCTGGTTGCAATCGGTTTGCTGGCGGTAGCGATCATCGGTTTTGTGGTGTTCATTGAGCGTGGTCAGCGTCGTATCGCTGTTCACTACGCCAAGCGTCAGCAGGGCCGCAAGGTCTTCGCTGCGCAGACCAGCCACTTGCCGCTGAAAGTGAACATGGCTGGTGTAATACCGGCCATTTTCGCGAGCAGCATTTTGCTGTTCCCGGCTTCGTTGGGGTCCTGGTTCGGTCAGTCTGAAGGTCTGGGCTGGTTGCAGGACATCTCGCAGTCGATCGCTCCTGGTCAGCCGTTGAATATTCTGCTGTTTAGTGCAGGGATTATTTTCTTCTGCTTCTTCTATACGGCGTTGATGTTCAATCCGAAAGACGTAGCGGAAAAC
Organism: Pseudomonas cerasi; assembly: GCF_027983475.1. NCBI lineage: Bacteria > Pseudomonadati > Pseudomonadota > Gammaproteobacteria > Pseudomonadales > Pseudomonadaceae > Pseudomonas > Pseudomonas cerasi. The sequence goes on along the minus strand of NZ_JAQJVM010000002.1, from coordinate 1,513,468 downwards.
CTGAAGAAGTCCGGTGCCTTTATTCCGGGTATTCGTCCAGGTGAGCAGTCGGCACGCTATATTGATGGCGTTTTGACTCGCTTGACCATGTTCGGTGCTCTATATATGACGGCCGTGTGTCTGCTTCCCCAGTTCCTGGTGGTCGCGGCAAACGTACCGTTCTACCTTGGCGGGACCTCGTTGCTGATCGTGGTCGTGGTTGTGATGGACTTTATGTCGCAAGTGCAATCTCACCTCGTTTCGCACCAGTATGAATCCCTGATGAAGAAAGCCAACCTGAAGGGCTACGGTGGCAGCGGCGGTATGCTGCGCTGAAGCACCCCTAAGGTTCGAGGAGTTGGTGATGAAAGTTCGTGCATCGGTGAAAAAGCTGTGCCGTAACTGCAAGATTATCCGCCGCGAAGGTGTGGTTCGAGTAATTTGCAGCGCGGAACCACGTCATAAGCAGCGCCAAGGCTGATTGTGATTTGTGCTTAAGCCCAGCAGCTAGTGCGCTGCTGGGTTGATTATTTGTTACTACAGCGATATTATCTCGCGCCCTATTTCTTGGCTTCCGGGGCGTAGGTAGCTGTCAATTGGAGTCCCACTGAATGGCCCGTATTGCAGGCGTTAACATTCCAGATAACAAGCATACTGTTATCTCGTTGACCTACATCTATGGTGTTGGTCGCACCACCGCACAGAAAATTTGTGCAACCACCGGCGTAAATCCGGCGGTGAAAATCAAAGATCTGAGCGACGAGCAGATTGAACAGCTGCGTGGCGAAGTGGCGAAGTTCACCACTGAAGGTGACCTGCGTCGCGAAATCAACATGAAAATCAAGCGCTTGATGGACCTGGGCTGCTACCGCGGTCTGCGTCATCGTCGTGGTCTTCCAGTGCGCGGTCAGCGTACCAAGACCAACGCGCGTACTCGCAAAGGTCCGCGTAAGCCGATCCGCAAGTAATCGCACCAGCGCAACGACAGGAATTTAGTCATGGCAAAACCTGCTGCTCGTCCTCGTAAAAAAGTTAAAAAGACAGTGGTTGATGGCATCGCCCACATCCACGCGTCGTTTAACAACACAATCGTCACCATTACCGATCGTCAAGGTAACGCTCTTTCGTGGGCTACCTCCGGCGGTTCGGGTTTCCGTGGTTCGCGCAAGTCCACCCCGTTCGCTGCTCAAGTAGCTGCTGAACGTGCTGGTCAAGCTGCGCTGGAGTACGGTCTGAAGAACCTCGACGTCAATGTCAAGGGTCCAGGCCCAGGTCGTGAATCCGCTGTCCGTGCATTGAACGGCTGTGGCTATAAGATCGCCAGCATCACCGACGTGACGCCAATCCCGCACAACGGGTGCCGTCCGCCGAAGAAGCGCCGCGTGTAATCCAGGAGACTGTAAGAAATGGCTCGTTACATTGGTCCAAAATGCAAACTTGCTCGTCGTGAAGGCACCGATCTCTTTCTGAAGAGCGGCGTTCGCGCTATCGAATCCAAGTGCAACATCGAAGCAGCTCCAGGTATCCACGGCCAGCGTCGTGGTCGCCAGTCCGATTACGGTACTCAGCTGCGTGAAAAGCAAAAAGTCCGTCGTATCTACGGCGTTCTCGAGCGTCAGTTCAGCGGCTACTACAAAGAAGCCGCCGGCAAGAAAGGTGCAACAGGCGAGAACCTGCTGCAACTGCTCGAATGCCGTCTGGACAACGTTGTATACCGCATGGGCTTCGGCTCGACGCGTGCCGAATCCCGTCAATTGGTTTCGCACAAGTCGGTCAGCGTAAACGGCAAAACCGTTAACGTTCCTTCTTATCAGGTTCGTGCTGGCGACGTTGTTGCTATCCGCGAAAAAGCTAAGAATCAGCTGCGTATTGTCCAGGCTCTCGATCTGTGTGCCCAACGTGGCCGCGTAGAATGGGTAGAAGTAGACACTGAGAAGAAATCGGGCGTTTTCAAGAACGTTCCAGCTCGCAGTGATCTATCCGCCGACATCAACGAAAGCCTGATTGTCGAGCTCTACTCCAAGTAAGGGCTAGAAAATAGGTGCATCCATGCAGATTTCGGTAAATGAGTTCCTGACACCCCGCCACATTGATGTGCAGGTTGTCAGTCCAACCCGCGCCAAAATCACTCTCGAGCCTCTCGAGCGTGGTTTCGGCCATACCCTGGGCAACGCGCTTCGCCGCATTTTGTTGTCCTCCATGCCCGGCTGTGCAGTAGTCGAGGCCGAGATTGACGGTGTACTCCATGAGTACAGCGCCATCGAAGGTGTACAGGAAGACGTCATTGAAATCCTGTTGAACCTTAAAGGTCTGGCTATCAAGCTGCACGGTCGAGACGAAGTTACGCTGACCTTGTCGAAGAAGGGTTCGGGGGTGGTTACCGCTGCCGATATTCAGCTGGATCATGATGTCGAGATCGTTAACCCCGATCACGTAATCGCTAACCTGGCGTCTAACGGCGTCTTGAACATGAAGCTCACCGTAGCTCGTGGTCGTGGTTATGAGCCGGCAGACTCGCGTCAAAGCGATGAAGACGAAAGCCGCAGCATTGGTCGCTTGCAGCTTGACTCTTCGTTCAGCCCGGTTCGCCGTATCGCATACGTGGTGGAAAACGCCCGTGTCGAGCAGCGTACTAACCTGGACAAGCTGGTTATTGATCTGGAAACCAACGGTACTCTGGACCCTGAAGAGGCTATCCGTCGCGCTGCAACCATCCTGCAACAGCAGTTGGCTGCGTTCGTGGACCTCAAAGGCGACAGCGAACCAGTGGTAATCGAACAGGAAGACGAGATCGATCCGATCCTGCTTCGTCCGGTTGACGATTTGGAACTGACCGTGCGTTCGGCCAACTGCCTTAAGGCGGAGAACATCTACTACATCGGTGATCTGATTCAGCGCACCGAAGTAGAGCTGTTGAAGACTCCGAACCTGGGCAAGAAATCCTTGACCGAGATCAAGGACGTTCTGGCTTCTCGTGGTCTCTCCCTCGGCATGCGCCTCGACAACTGGCCGCCGGCAAGTCTTAAGAAGGACGACAAGGCTACGGCCTGATCGTCGTAATCACCGAACGCGAGTTTGGTAAGGAATGAACCATGCGTCATCGTAAAAGTGGACGTCACCTGAGCCGTACCAGCTCTCACCGCAAAGCCATGTTCCAAAACATGGCGGTGTCGCTGTTCGAGCACGAGCTGATCAAAACTACCCTGCCGAAAGCCAAGGAACTGCGCCGCGTTGCCGAGCCGCTGATCACCCTGGCCAAGGAAGACAGCGTTGCCAACCGTCGTCTGGCTTTCGACCGTACTCGTTCGAAAGAAATCGTCGGCAAACTGTTCAACGATCTGGGCAAGCGCTATGCAACCCGTCAGGGCGGCTACCTGCGCATCCTCAAGTGCGGTTTCCGCGCTGGCGACAACGCGCCAATGGCGTACGTCGAGCTGGTTGATCGTCCTGTCGGTGGCTCTGTAGAAGCTGCTGAATAAGACATCAGTTTGAACATGAAACCGGGCCTAGTGCCCGGTTTTTTGTTTTCCGGAATTAAGAATTGCTATCGATAGTCATGATTTAATGAATTCGACGCTTCAATAGCTTTCGGCAATACTTCCTCCCAAGCCGATCAGCCGGCTATACACACCAGAGGAAGATGTAGATGAGCCAGAAGACCCTTACGACCGCCAGCGGTGCCCCAGTCGCAGACAATCAGAACTCCCGTTCGGCAGGCCCACGTGGTCCTCTACTGCTTGATGATTTCCATCTGATCGAAAAGCTTGCCCACTTCAACCGTGAGAACATTCCGGAGCGTCGCGTGCATGCCAAGGGATCGGGTGCTCATGGCACGTTCACCGTGACCCGCGACATCAGCCAGTACACCAGCGCCAGGCTGTTCGACACGGTGGGCAAGCAGACACCGATTTTCCTGCGCTTCTCCACCGTAGGCGGAGAGCGTGGTTCGGCTGACACCGAGCGTGACCCGCGCGGCTTTGCGATCAAGTTTTACACCGAGGAAGGTAACTGGGACATCGTGGGCAACAACACGCCGGTGTTCTTTATCCGTGACCCTCTGAAATTCCCTGACTTCATTCACACTCAGAAGCGCCTGCCGCAGACCAATCTGAAAAGTCCTCAGATGATGTGGGATTTCTGGTCGCACTCGCCTGAGGCGCTGCACCAGGTCACCATTCTGTTCTCTGATCGTGGCATTCCGGACGGCTACCGTCACATGCACGGCTTCGGCAGCCACACCTATAGCCTCATCAGTGCTGCAGGCGAGCGCCATTGGGTGAAGTGGCATTACAAGACCCGCCAAGGGATCAAGAACCTCGCGCCCGCAGACGCTGCGCGGATTGCCGGTACTGATCCCGATTACGCTCAGCGCGATCTGTTCACTGCCATCGAGAAGGGCGACTTCCCCAAGTGGCAGGTGTGCATTCAGTTGATGACCGAGGCTCAGGCTGCGAATCATCACGAGAACCCGTTCGACGTGACCAAGACCTGGTCGCAGAAAGAATACCCGCTGATCGAGGTCGGCGAGCTGGAGTTGAACCGTAACCCTCTCAACTACTTTGCCGAAGTCGAGCAGGCCGCGTTCGGCCCGAGCAATATGGTGCCAGGCGTTGGCCTTTCGCCAGACCGTATGCTGCAAGGGCGCGTATTTGCCTACGCCGATGCGCATCGCTACCGCGTGGGTACCAATCACCAGCAGTTGCCGATCAATGCCCCCAAGAGTCCTGTACACAGCTATCAACGTGACGGGGCGATGGCCTTCGGCACCAATGGTGGTGCGGCGCCAAACTATGAACCGAACAGCTATTCGGATGCGCCGAAAGAAGATCCGCGCTACGCAGAGCCTGCGCTGTCTCTGAGCGGTGCCGCAGATCGTCATGATCATCGGGTAGACGGTGATTACTACAGTCAGGCAGGCAAGTTGTTCAACCTGATGAGCGCTGATCAGAAAGCGCTGTTGATCGGCAACATTGCCGGGGCAATGGCAGGCGTTTCCAGTGACGTGGTTCAGCGTCAGTTGCAGCATTTCCACAAAGCCGACCCTGCTTACGGAGAAGGCATCGCAAACGCATTGAGCATAAAACTGGGCTGAGTCGAAGTGAGAAACAGAACCGCCCTCATTTGGGCGGTTTTTCGCTTCTTAACGGCGTAATTTCGCCACTTTTCGTCGGTTTATTGCGTTTTTCTAAGTGACCTCGCGCGACGCTTGGTTCAAACTAGCGCCTTTGAAGCAGGAGTCTGGTGCGATGCAAGGCCACCCGGAAGTAATCGATTATCTCAACACGTTGCTCACGGGCGAACTGGCAGCTCGTGACCAATATTTCGTTCACTCACGTATGTACGAAGACTGGGGCTTTTCGAAGCTCTACGAGCGTATCAATCATGAGATGGAAGAAGAGGCGCAACACGCTGATGCGCTGATGCGTCGTATCCTCATGCTCGAAGGCACGCCGCGCATGCGCCCTGACGACCTCGACGTCGGCACCACAGTGCCTGAGATGCTCGCCAGCGATCTGCGTCTCGAATACAAGGTACGTGCTGCCCTGTGCAAGGGTATCGAGCTCTGTGAGCTGCACAGCGACTACGTGACCCGCGAAATCCTGCGCGTACAGTTGGCTGATACGGAAGAAGACCATACCTACTGGCTCGAACAGCAGATGGGGCTGATCAAGTCCATCGGCCTGCAGAACTACCTGCAATCGCAGTTCTGATTCAGCCGCTCATGAAAAAGCTCCTGCACTTGCGTGACAGGAGCTTTTTTGTATCCGGGTTCGACTGACGCCGACCCCGTTTTTCATCACTAGCGTCAGGCCTTGTCTCTGATCAACAGAGGTTTCAGGTAGTGACCAGTGTAGGACTGTTCCATCTCGGCGACCTGTTCAGGTGTGCCCGTTGCAATGATCTGCCCACCTCTCGAACCGCCTTCCGGACCCAGATCCACCAGCCAGTCGGCCGTCTTGATCACGTCCAGGTTGTGTTCGATCACCACCACGGTATTGCCGTGGTCGCGCAAGCGATGCAATACATCCAGCAACTGCTGAATATCCGCGAAGTGCAGGCCTGTGGTCGGCTCGTCGAGGATGTACAGCGTCTTGCCGGTGTCGCGCTTAGACAGCTCACGTGACAGCTTGACCCGTTGCGCCTCACCGCCTGACAAGGTCGTCGCCGATTGCCCCAGCTTGATATAGGAAAGTCCGACATCCATCAGGGTTTGCAGCTTGCGCGCCAGTGCAGGAACGGCATCGAAGAACTCACGCGCTTCCTCGATGGTCATCTCCAGCACTTCATGGACGTTCTTGCCCTTGTACTTGATCTCAAGCGTTTCACGGTTGTAACGCTTGCTCTTGCACACATCGCAGGGCACGTATATGTCCGGCAAAAAGTGCATCTCGACCTTGATCAGTCCGTCGCCCTGGCACGCCTCGCAGCGGCCGCCCTTGACGTTGAACGAGAACCGCCCCGGACCGTAGCCCCGCGAGCGTGATTCCGGAACCCCGGCGAACAGTTCGCGAATCGGCGTGAACAGCCCGGTGTAGGTCGCCGGGTTGGAACGCGGCGTACGACCGATAGGGCTCTGGTCGATGTCCACCACTTTGTCCAGATGCTGCAGACCATTGATGCTGTCGTGCGTAGCCGCTTCCAGCGTGGTGGCGCCGTTCAGTGCTGTAGCACTAAGCGGGAATAGCGTGTTGTTGATCAGCGTCGACTTGCCCGATCCGGAAACCCCCGTCACGCAGGTCAACAGACCGATAGGGATTTCGAGATTGACGTTTTGCAGGTTGTTGCCACGCGCGCCCTTGAGGGTTAGCGAGAGCTTTTTGTTACGCGGGGTGCGCTTGGCAGGAACGGCAATCTTCACGCGGCCCGAGAGGTATTTGCCGGTCAGCGAGTCGGGATGCGACATCACTTCGTCCGGCGTACCTTCGGCAACGATATGACCACCATGCACGCCGGCCCCCGGGCCGATGTCGACCACGTAGTCGGCCAGGCGAATCGCATCTTCATCGTGCTCGACCACAATCACCGTATTACCGATGTCGCGCAGGTGCTTGAGCGTGCCCAGCAAACGATCGTTGTCGCGCTGGTGCAGACCGATAGACGGCTCATCGAGGATGTACATCACCCCGACAAGGCCCGCACCGATCTGGCTGGCCAGACGAATACGCTGTGCTTCGCCGCCGGACAGGGTGTCCGCGCTACGATCCAGGGTCAGATAATCCAGGCCCACGTTGACCAGAAACTGCAGACGCTCACGAATTTCCTTGAGAATCTTGTCGGCGATCTCGCCACGCCGTCCGGTCAGCTTGAGGGTTTCGAAGTAATGCGTCGCGTCGCCAATCGGCAGATTGGTGACTGCAGGCAGAGTCTTTTCACCCACCCACACGTGGCGCGCTTCACGACGCAGACGAGTGCCTCGGCAGTCAGGGCAGGGCTGCGTGCCCAGAAATTTGGCGAGCTCTTCGCGGACTGTGGCCGACTCGGTTTCCCGATAGCGACGTTCCAGATTCGGCACGATGCCTTCGAACGGGTGCGCACGCTTGACGATATCACCACGGTCATTCAGGTAGCGGAAATCGACACTCTGCGAGCCGCTGCCGTTGAGCAGAATCTTCTGCATGTCGGCCGGGATCTGCTTGAAGGGCATTTCCAGGCTGAAGCCATAGTGTTTGGAGAGCGAGCCGAGCATCTGGAAGTAATAGACGTTACGCCTGTCCCAGCCTCGTATCGCGCCTTCGGCAAGCGTCAGTTCGGCATTCACCAGCCGCTTGATATCGAAGAACTGCTTCACGCCCAGGCCGTCACAGGTCGGGCAGGCGCCAGCCGGATTGTTGAAAGAGAACAGCTTCGGTTCCAGTTCGCTGATCGCATGGCCACAGATAGGGCAGGCGAAGCGGGCGGAGAAGATCACTTCCTCGCCCGGCTCGTCGTCCATTGGCGCAACCAGGGCGATACCGTCGGCCAGCTTCAGGGCTGTTTCAAAGGACTCGGCCAGACGCTGCTGCAGGTCGGCGCGGACCTTGAAACGGTCAACGACCACGTCGATCGAGTGCTTCTTTTGCTTGTCCAGCTTCGGCAGCTCATCCAGCTCGCACAGCTTGCCGTTGACTCGCGCCCGGACAAAGCCCTGCGCGCGCAGCTCTTCAAAAACCGAAAGATGCTCACCCTTGCGCTCGCGGATAACCGGCGCAAGCAGCATCAATTTGCTGCCTTCCGGCTGGGTCAGCACCAGGTCGACCATCTGGCTGACCGTCTGGGCTTCCAGCGGGATATCGTGATCGGGGCAGCGAGGCTGGCCGACGCGCGCATACAAAAGACGCAGGTAGTCGTAGATTTCGGTGATCGTACCCACGGTCGAGCGCGGGTTATGTGAAGTAGACTTCTGCTCGATGGAAATCGCCGGCGACAGACCTTCGATCGTGTCGACGTCCGGTTTTTCCATCATCGACAGAAACTGGCGGGCATAGGCCGACAGCGATTCGACATAGCGGCGTTGCCCTTCGGCGTACAGCGTATCGAAAGCCAGCGAAGACTTGCCTGAGCCGGAGAGCCCGGTGATAACGATCAGTTTGTCGCGGGGAAGTGTCAGGTCAATATTTTTCAGGTTGTGGGTTCGTGCCCCACGTATCAGGATCTTGTCCACTGCGGCCTCGCTTGGCGGGCATAAACGACGGAGTATAAGGCTCCGAGCCATTACGCGGCAAAGCGTCGCGTATGTGCTGTACAACGATGGGACTGGTAGAATCGCCGCCGGTTCACACGAGGTTATTCCATGCACGATACCCACAGCGAGCGTATGAGTAGCGGCGAGACCCGCGCAGCAGGCGGTCTGGCCCTGGTGTTCGCGTTCCGCATGCTTGGCATGTTCATGGTTTTGCCGGTTCTGGCAACCTACGGCATGGACCTGGCAGGCGCGAGCCCTGCACTGATCGGTCTGGCGATTGGCGCCTACGGCCTGACCCAGGCGGTGTTGCAGATACCGTTCGGGATCATTTCCGACCGTATCGGCCGGCGACCGGTCATTTATTTCGGCCTGATCATCTTTGCGATCGGCAGCGTGGTGGCGGCGAACGCGGATTCGATCTGGGGAATCATTGCCGGACGTATCCTGCAGGGGGCGGGCGCTATTTCCGCGGCGGTCATGGCGCTGCTCTCCGACCTGACCCGCGAACAGCACCGCACCAAGGCCATGGCCATGATCGGCATGACCATCGGCCTGTCGTTCGCCATCGCCATGGTCGTCGGCCCGGTCATCACCGGCATGTTCGGTCTTTCCGGGTTGTTCCTGGCCACTGGCGGCATGGCCTTGATAGGTGTTCTCATCGTCGCCTACGTGGTGCCCAAGGCCAGCGGGCCATTAATGCACCGCGAGTCCGGCGTCGCCAAACAGGCGCTGGGGGCGACGTTGCGTCATCCGGACCTGCTGCGCCTGGATTTGGGTATCTTCGTGTTGCATGCGATGCTCATGTCCAGCTTCGTGGCCTTGCCGCTGGCGCTGGTCGAAAAAGCCGGTTTGCCCAAGGAACAACACTGGTGGGTCTACCTGACCGCTTTGCTGGTTTCCTTCTTCGCGATGATCCCGTTCATCATCTATGGCGAGAAGAAACGTCAAATGAAGCGCGTTCTGCTGGGCGCCGTCACAGTTTTGATGCTGGCTGAGCTATTCTTCTGGGCCTACGGGGACACGTTGCGGGCACTGGTCATCGGGACAGTGGTATTCTTCACTGCGTTCAACCTGCTGGAAGCGTCATTGCCGTCGTTGATCAGCAAGGTTTCACCGGCCGGCGGAAAAGGCACGGCAATGGGAGTTTATTCCACCAGCCAGTTTCTTGGATCGGCCGCAGGTGGGATACTGGGCGGCTGGTTGTTCCAGCACGGTGGTCTCGATGCGGTGTTCCTGGGTGGTGCAGCCATGGCCGCCGTCTGGCTCGCCTTCGCAGTGACCATGCGAGAACCGCCTTACGTGACCAGCCTACGTCTGCCGTTGTCGCCGCAGGCGCAGCGTGAAGCAGGCCTGGCAGAGCGCTTGATGTCCGTAGCAGGCGTGACAGATGCAGTGGTGGTTGCGGAAGAGGCAGCCATCTACATAAAACTCGACACAAAATTATTGGATCGTACCTCTCTCGAAAAGCTGGTCAATCCAGCGTCAGAAGCGTGCGAAGCCTAGGAGAACGTTATGGCCCGTGGGGTTAACAAAGTCATATTGGTCGGTACATGCGGCCAGGATCCCGAAGTTCGCTACTTGCCTAACGGTAACGCCGTGACCAACCTGAGTCTGGCAACCAGCGAACAGTGGACTGACAAGCAGTCCGGTCAGAAAGTCGAAAAGACCGAATGGCACCGTGTATCAATGTTCGGCAAAGTCGCCGAAATCGCTGGCGAATACCTGCGCAAGGGTTCGCAGGTGTACATCGAAGGCAAGCTGCAGACCCGCGAGTGGGAAAAAGACGGCATCAAGCGCTACACCACTGAAATCGTCGTCGACATGCAGGGCACCATGCAACTGCTGGGCGGCCGTCCTCAGGGCGACTCCCAACAAGGTCAGGGCGGCGGCAACTACAACCAGTCCGCACCTCGTCCACAGCAGTCGCGCCCACAACAATCGGCGCCGCAGCAGTCCGCACCTCAGCAGAACTACAACCAGCAGCCGCCACAACGCGACTCGCGCCCAGCGCCGCAACAACAAGCGCCGCAGCCAGCTGCTGACTTCGACAGCTTCGATGATGATATTCCGTTCTAGGATGTAGCCGGAACCTGCTGTTCAGGTCCAGAGCCGGAGCCCCCTTTTATCGGGGGCTTCGTCGTTTTCAGGCGTCAGAAAGCGCTGAACCGCTCTGGCGGTACTGCTACCATGAAGGCTGCTGTACGCCTAAAACCGCGCACCCTTCTGTGTTTGTGCGTTTTCGAAACCATGCGCGATCACCCAGCTCGCTGGCTTCACCTCACCTCCTGGGCCAAACGCCAATGCCCGTTGTGCCAACGGCCCGTTGCTGGCCGTGGCGCCTGCAACATGCGGGCTGTCCCAAACACCCCACGTAATAACGGTAGATACCGAGCGCGTGGCAAGCACCTCGTCGAGATACCGCTTGTAAGTCGCTGCAACTGATCCATCGCGCTCTGCGATGGACCCCGTCAAGTGGCTGTCGTCGACGTCGAGTTCCGTGATATGGATCGACAACCCCATATCACGCACTGCCAGAATAAAGCGAGACAGGCCCGGACCAAATGTGTCGCCTGTACGCAGGTGGGACTGAATGCCAAGGCCGTGTATGGGAATGCCCCGCTGCTTGAGCCCGCGCAGCAGGGCGAGCACGGCAGTGCGTTTGCTTTCGCCGTAATGGGTATCCTTTTCCAGGCCGTAATCGTTGTAGCAGAGCAGGGCGTCCGGGTCGGCCTTGTGCGCAGCCTTGAAGGCTATGGCCAGATAGCGAGGCCCGAGCATCTGATACCAGAATGAATTGCGCAGCCCGTCAGGCTGGCCGTCCTCCAGCTGGATGGCTTCGTTGACGACGTCCCATGCGCTGATAAGGCCGCGATAATGGCTGGCGACGGTACTGATGTGCGCCGTCAGCACTGCTTCGGCGTTCATCGGGGTGACGGTGTGGTGAACCCAGTCGGGTAAGGAGCGATGCCAGCAGAAGGTGTGCCCGCGCATACGCTGGTCATGCGCTTTCGCAAACGCCGCGATTGCGTCGGCGGGCGCGAAGTTGTAACGGTCTGGTTCGGGGTGGACGGTCTGCCACTTCAAGGCGTTTTCTGGCACAACGATGCTGGCCTGACGGGCGACCAGCTGCCGATAGGCCGCATCGTCATTCAGCTTTGCCGGATCAACCGCAAAGCCGAACCGGATACCTTTCTCGGCTGCAGGCTGGCGCAATGCGGGAAAGGGTTCTGCCGCCAGCAGCCTGCTGTTGACGAAGGGCAGGCATGCCAGCAGGCGGACAAACGCAGTCAGAAAACTGCGTCGACTAGCCCGGCGCATTACGCACCAAAAATCTCCATCAACTCCTCACGGCCTACCATTACCGTCATCGAGCCTTGTTTCTGCTCGCCCTCAATCGTGCACAACAACCCGGCTTCCCGGCAGATCACTGCGCCTGCTGCGATGTCCCACAGGCTGGTGAATTTCTCCATGTAGCCGTCTGTCTGCCCCAAAGCGGCGAACGCCAGGCCGATGGTGGCGCAGCGATAACCGGCGAGGCCCCAGCCCTGTCGGCGCAGGCTCAGGTGCAGTTTGCCCATCTCTTCGGCGTCCCAGCGGGTGTTTTCACCGACGCCGGCGATGCGCAGGTGCTCGGGTGGTTGAGGGCGGACAAAAGGGACGCCGTTGCGCAGCAAGCCATCACCCGTGCGGGCTGCCAGGGTGTAGCCCAGTGCCGGGTAGGCGACGACGCCGATTTCGGGCTCGCCTGCCGACATGTACGCCACCGCGATTCCCCACAATGGGGTGCCGCGCAGGTAATTGCCGGTGCCGTCAATGGGGTCGATGACCCAGCCGTCGGTGATGAATTCGCCGCCCATTTCTTCGCCCAGGATTGTATCGTCGGGGAAGTGTTTGCTCAGTTCTGCACGCAGCAGTTGTTCCACTTCAAAGTCGGCGCGGGAGACGAGGTCTTGCGCACTTTTGGTGGTGATGTCGAGGGTGTGGCGGTCGTTAAAATACGCCATGGCCAGGCCAGTGGCCTTTTCTACAGCTTGCATGGCGACGCTGAGTCGGTTGTTCATTGCAGACAGCCTCCGTTCGGCAGGTTCAACAGGTCCGGGTAATCACTGAGAATCGACTGTGCGCCATGTTCCAGCAGGTAGTGCGCACGTTTCGGGCTGTTGATGGTAGCCACGGCGAATTCGACGCCGCTGCTTTTCAGGCGAACAAGGTGATGGTCATCGAGCATATCGTCAAGTACGTGAAGTATTCGGCAGTCATATTCGGCCAACAGCGCGACCGGGTCGGCAGGCGCCACCACGGAGGCGATAGCCAGCGGTACATCGTTCCACAAGCGTCGCGCGGCCGTTAGCGAACGTACCGAAAAGCTGGAGACGAACAACCGATCGTTGTCGGCGGGCCACAGATTTTTGAGGATCGGCATTACCACTTCCGCCGTCTCGACATCGTCGCCAATGGTCGGCTTGAGTTCGACCTGCAAGCCCAGGTTGAGGCGCAGCGCACAGGCCACGATCTCTTCGAAGGTCGGCACCTGCAGGCCGGCGAATTCAGGCGCGAACCAACTGCCCGCGTCCAGCATGCGGATAGCTTGCAGCTCATGCAGCACGACGGCGCCACGGCCGTTGGTGGTGCGGTCCAGCAAGTCGTCATGAATCACGACCGGCTGGCCATCACGGGTCAGCTTCACGTCGATCTCGACCCACTCGGCGCCGCATTCGGCAGCTTTTTCCAGGGCCAGCAGAGTGTTTTCCGGCACGTAAGCCTTGGCACCGCGATGGGCAATCAGGGACGAGCGGACGAGGGGAGCAGGTTTGAGCATGGCGGGTCACTTGGTGGTGTGGGAGAAGGTCACGAGCTGGCGCTGGCCGGTCTCGATATCGAACAGCAAGGGCGTGGAATTGATCGCGAGTCGAACCTGGGTGCCGGGTATCTGATGTTGCCGTCCGGCGAGGCTGACAACGCAGCGCGTTCCAGCCAGTTGGCAATACAGCAGCGTGTGGCTACCCAGATTCTCCGATGACTCGACTGTGGCAGTGACGCCTTCCTGGTCGAGCATGAAGGTCTCGGGGCGCAGGCCCATCAGCCATTTGCCGGTCCGGTTGCTGGCAATGCCGAGCTTGATGGGCAAACGCTGCCCATCGGCGAGGAGCAAAATCCTGTCGTCGAGGCAATGCACCGGCAGCAGGTTCATGGGCGGCGTGCCGATGAAGCTGGCAACGAATGTGCTGGCGGGTTGATCGTAAATCTCGGCGGGCGTGCCGATCTGCTCGACACGGCCCTTGTCGAGAATCACCACGCGCTCGGCGAGGGTCATGGCTTCGGTCTGATCGTGGGTGACATACAGGATCGTCGCGCCGGTCTGCCGGTGCAGGCTGCGAATCAACAGACGCATTTCATGACGCAGCGCGCTGTCCAGATTGCACAGCGGCTCATCGAACAGCAGCACCGGCGGTTTGCGGATCAACGCCCGACCGATGGCGACGCGCTGGCGCTGGCCGCCGGAAAGTTCTCCAGGCTTGCGTTGCAGCAGTTCCTCCAGGCCCAGTGAGGCGGCGCACTCGCGGATGCGCTGCTCGCGTTCCTTGCGTGTAACCCGCGCCAGCTTGAGCGCGTAGCCGATGTTGTCGGCCACGCTCATGTGCGGGTAGAGCGCGTAGTTCTGAAACACCATGGCGCAGCCGCGTTCCTTGGGCGGCAGGCGCGTAACGTCGCGGCCGCCCATGAGAATCTGCCCTTGGCTGACCTCCTCCAGCCCTGCCACCATGCGCAGCAGCGTGGACTTGCCACACCCGGACGGGCCAAGGATCACGTTGAGCTCGCCCGCCTTGAAAACCAGGTCGAGCCCGTGAAGGATGGGGTCTGTGCCATAGGTTTTGTGCAGGCCTTTGAGGACAATATCCGGCGCGCAGGTAATAGGGGTGAGCGCGTTCATTTACCGACTCCAATCAGGCCTTTGACAAACCATCGCTGCATGAGCGCAATGACGAGGATGGGCGGCAGCATGCTGACCACAGCAGCGGCCATCAGCAGGTTCCACTCGGGGACCTGAGTTGCATCGGTCGGCAGGAAACTGGCGACGCCCAGCACCAGCGTGCGCATGTCCTCGCGATTGGTTGCGACCAGCGGCCACAGGTAATCCTTCCAGGCGCCGATGAACACCAGCGTGCCGAGCGCTGCAAAGTTGGTCTTCGACAATGGCAGCAGGATGTCGATGAAGAAGCGCCAGGGCCCGGCACCGTCCATCCGTGCGGCTTCGACCAGCTCAGCAGGCAGCGTCTGGTAGAACTGTCGGAACAGGAAGGTGCCGGTCGCCGAGGCAATCAGCGGCAGGGCGAGGCCGGGGTAGCTGTCGAGCAAATTGATGGTCGGCAGCGGCAGCCACTGAATGCCCAGCCAGTGCAACAGGCTGCGCACGGGGCCGAACAGATCGCTGGCCACTGCATACGTGGGGATGATCCGTACTTCCAGCGGCAGCAATAGCGCCCCCAGCACGGCGAAGAAAATCACCGAACTGTAGCGGCTGCGGAAGTACACCACGGCAAAGGCTGTCAGCGCCGAGAGCGTCAGCTTGCCGATCACCACCAGTGTGGCGACCAGCAGGCTGTTGCCCAGCAGGCGCAGCAGATCGAGACGCCGGGTGACCTGCTGCAGATTCTCCAGCAGTTGGTCGCCGGGAATCACCGCCAGACCGTGGGCGAACAGTTGTGGGTTGCTGACGGTCGCCGAGCAGACCGCGATGTACAGCGGGCCCAGCGCGAACACCAGCCCCAGAGTCAGCAGCAGGTAAGCACCTGCGTTGAACAGCCGGTTATGCTCGATCATGCTTTCACCCCGCGGCGCTGGAAGCGCGACAGGAGTTTGAATTGAGCGACGCTCAGCGCCACCACCGCGAGCAGCATGAGCACTGACAGGGTCGATGAGCCTGCCAGGTCCAACCCCATGAACCCGTCGGTGTAAATCTTGTAGGCCAGCACATTGGTGGTGTCGCCAGGTCCGCCTTGGGTGAGGGTGTCGACCAGGCCGAAACTGTTCGACAGGCTTTCCAGCAGGTCGATGACAAACACGAACAACAGATAGGGCGCGATCAGGGGCAGTTGTATGTCGAGCATGCGCCGCAACGGACCTGCGCCATCCAGTGCTGCAGCGGCGAGGTAGTCGTCGGGCACCGATTTCAGACTGGCGACCAGCATCACGAAGTTGAACGGCACCAGGCACCAGGCATACGCCACGATCAGCAAGAGCATGCTCTGTATCGGGCTGGAGTAGGGCGCCCAGGTGCCGGGTGCAATCGCGTTGAGCCAGGCGAAAATACCCATCACCGGATTGGCCAGCACATGAAAGACGATACCGATGGTTGCGCCCGATACCGCGTAGGGCCAGATCAGCAGGTTGCGAAACACGGCGTTGCCGCGCAGTTTCAGTTCCAGGCATAGCGCAAGCACCAGCGCGATGAGGATCGAAAGCACGACGCTCGATAAGCTGAACACCAGCGTCGAGCCCAGCGACGTCAGCACGCCGGGGTCTTTCAGCACACGCCAGTAGTTGCTCAGGCCAACGAAGATTTCATTACCGCCGAAAGGTGGCACCAGATGAAACGACCACCAGATGGCCTGGATCGCAGGCCAATAGAAGAACAGGCCGAGCGCCAGCAGTTGCGGCAGGGCGAACAGTAACGCCAGACGTGGCTGTGGGAAATGCGCACGCGGTTTCATGGCGTTGCCTCGTTTGAGTCGTTGCTGGCCTGGGCCTGATGCATCTGTTGAAACAGCCCCAGCAGCTGGTTGGCCCGCAGCGTCGTCTGGCGCAGGGCCAGATCGATGCTCTGGCGACCCGCGAGCGCGTTCTCCATTTCCTGCGACCAGATCAGGCGCATCAGCGTGATAAAACCGCAGCGCAAAGGCGCGGAGGGCTGACCGTCGATATCGGTCAGCGCTGCCAGTCCGACCGTCATTGCCGATGGCTCGCTGGCTGCGGATTGCAAGCGTGCGGCGGCAGCCTGAGTAACAGGCAGGTAGCCCGTCCGTGCGCTGAACATCAGCTGATTGTCCGGTTGCAGCACGAATGCCAGAAATTCCGAGACCAGTCGGTAATCCCTCACGGAATGCCCGCGCATCACCCACAGCGAGGAGCCTCCGGGGACATTGGCGCGTCGCTGGGTACCCGCGTAAATCGGCAGTGCCGTGACCTGAATATCGGATTCGGGCGTGCTGTGCACAACATTCCACGCCCCGGTGGAGTCGATCAGCATGGCGCAGTCGTCGGTGGCAAACGCCAGTGCCTGCTGTCCGCTGCGGGTTGCATCCTCATGGACCACCAGACCTTCACGGGCCCATTGCGCGAGGTCTTTCATGAGACGCAGATGGGAGCCTTCGTCGAATTGATAACGGTCACTGCCTGCGGAGCGAACAGCAACGGCGGTGCCTTGCGCTGCGCTGGTCTGCTCCAGCCAGATCCAGGGCGCAAACGCGCTGACGACCGGGCATTTCTGGCCGCTTTTCTTAAGGGCTCGCAAGGCATCCGCAAAAGCTTCCCACGTGGCGGGTGGCGCATTGATCCCGGCAGCGGCCAGCGCATTTCTGTGCGTGTAGAGCACGGCTGTGGACGCCGCAAAAGGCTGCGCCGCGAGCGTGCCGTGATCGTCGGCGTAGTAGCGCCGCAACGCTGGCAGAAAAGTGTCGTCGGGATAGGCCCTGTGATGATCGGCCATGATCGCCTCGACAGGTCGGGTGGCACCGCCCAAGAGCATGTCAGGCGTGGCGACGTCGTAAATCTCCACCAGTGCCGGGCCTATGCCCGCCCGGTAAGCGGCGACGGTTTTCTGCAGCGTCTGCTCATAGCTGCCCTGGCGAATGCAGTGCAGACGATCTTCTTCCTCGCGTTGCGCATTGAAGCTTCTGCACAAGTCCGCGATGGCACTCCCGGCCGCGCCACTGTGGCTGTACCAGAACTCGGCCGGTGCGGCGAAGGTGTGTGCAGCGAGCGACAGCATGGCCAGCACAGAAAACATCTTACGGATGGAAGGCATGAGAACACTCACAAGAACTCAATGCCATTTAATACAGGTTGTGTGTAGTATTTGTGACCTGCGCGACTTTTATTAAATTTTCATGATTGAAGTGTGCAATGGATGGTGGGCGATACACTGCTTCACGCGCCGACTGTTTTAATCCTCCTATGATTTGAAGATTCCATGCCTCTCGACCTCGACACGCCACTTGATTCGCATCAACCGTTGAGCCTCAATGAACGCAAGCTGCTGGACATCCTTCGTCGTCGAGGCGCGATCACCCGTGCCACGGTTTCGACCGAGATGGACCTGGCTCAACAGTCGGTGCACCGGCTTATCGAAGAACTGATCAGCCGTGGTCTGCTGCGCAGCGGTGAGCGCGTCAAAAACGGTCGCGGCCAACCCAGCCCGCGGATCGAACTGATCAACGAAGCGGTGTATGCCATCGGCGTATCGATCAACACCGACTCGGCAGTGGTCTGCGTCGCCGATTTGGGCTGCAATGTGCTGGAACAGGTCACCCTGCGCACGCCGCCGTTAAGCCGCAACAGCACCCTGGATTCGCTGGAAAAGACCATCGAGCGCATGCTTCAGCGCAACGGCATCGAAGTGCAACGGGTCGTCGGCATGGGCTTCGCGATTGCCGGCTTTTTTCTCGAGAACCGCCAGATCAATGCGCCTGAACCGCTGCGCGACTGGTCATTGATGGACCTGCAACCGGTGCTGGAAGAACGATTCGGCATGCCGGTCTGGCTGGAAAACAACGCCACCACCGCAGCCATCGGCGAAAGCCTGGTCGGCGTGGGCGCCTGGGCCAGCAACTTCGTCTACCTGTCGTTCAACTTCGGCTTCGGCGCGGGCGTCGTGATTAACGGCAAGCCGTACTTCGGCAGCCACGGCAACGCAGGCGAGATCACCCTCTACAACGACGAAGAATCGATAAACCGTCCGGCTTTGCGTTACCTGCTCGAAGACCTGCATCAGAGCGGCGTGCAGGTCGACTCGATCGAAGACCTGCGCTTGCGCTTCGACCTCGACTGGCCCGGTGTGGATACCTGGCTGACACGCGTCAAGCCCACCCTGGATCGTCTGGTCAACGCACTGGCCGGGTTGTTCGATCCGCAGGCCGTGGTGTTTGGCGGGCAATTACCGCCCGAATTGGGAAAACGCCTGATCGCCGCGACGACTTTCTGGGGCACCCATCGCTACAACTCCCCACCGCCTCGGCCGCAGTTATTGCTGAGCGAGACGAATGGCGATGCGGCGGCTCTGGGGGCGGCGTTGGTGCCGTTGAAAGAGCGGTTTTTTGTTTGATCTGTCGTCAGTATCGAGTCGAAGCGGGCATTCAACGCATGATGACATCTACGCCAAAAGCATTTTGACGCCCTCAGCCCTTCTGTCTTAGAGCTTGCATCAGTTGCTCAACGACGATGGCTTCAACGGCACCTTCAGTGGCGTCCGCATCAAAAGCAGCGCAGCAAGCCGATGCCATAGAACGGCGTGATCCATGGGCGTTCTGGAATCGGGCCGCATAATGTTCGTGCGGTCTGCATTTCCTCAAGCAAGCCCGCGCACAGGATTTCTGCGCAGAGAAGTCGATCCAGAAATAACGCTGCTTGCGAAATCGGACCGATCAACAAGCCGTGGTAAACCCAGGCGGGGTCATCATTCGAGGTACTTCCCAGAGGGATCGTTTGTAAGTCGGCTTGCGCTTTAGCAAAGCGAACGTTCGAGATACCCAAAGGGGCAAGAGCACGTGGAATCACTGCATCATCAAACGTCAGATCGGTCAGTCGTTCAATGAGCTCTCTGCGGCGGGGGCAGGCAGGTGTGTTGGCTGGCCATTAACATTTATTCATGCAATCGGTGCTTAAGATTCAAGAAGCTCGGCCGATTATACGATATTGCTGAAATTAAGTTGGCTCTAATCATCGTTGAATAAGCCGTTATTGTACAGTCGGAGTTGACAAGTGAAGTTACGCCTGAGCTGCAAAGCTATAATGATCGCCCTGTCGTTTGCCTTGTCGAATGTGGCGATTTCTGAAGAGCTTAAAGTGTACAACTTTTCGCCCGTCAATCAGTACAATCTTAATCTTTCAGCCAGCTTTTGGAATCCAATCATAAAGTATGTGTCCGAAAAAAGCGGCGTGAATCTTACGCTGAAGTTAGGGCGAACGTCCTCTGATACAACGAGTTATGTGCTCGCCCAAGAAGTTGATTTCGCTTTTACCAATCATCTGTTTAGCCCGGAACGCGACAAGATGGGCTGGAAGGTGTTTGGTCGCCGTGACGCGCCTGCGCTTGAGGGGCAAATCGTGGTGCCTGACGACTCGCCAATTCATAGCCTTTCGGAGCTGGAGGGCAAGGAAGTCGTGTACCCGGGACCGGAAGCGTTCATTGCTTATAAAGTCACAAGCTCGGAATTGGTCAAGAAAGGGATCAACACGTCTACTGTGTTTGCAGGGAACATGGACGGTGCTTTCAGCCAACTCCTCAGTGGTAAGGCTCAAGCGATGGGAGCCAATTCACAGCTGGTAAGCGGCTACACGGAGAGAGAAGGGAAGTCGTTCCGCGTACTGTGGAGTTCAGCCTCGTTCAATGATTTGGCCCTCATGGCATCCCCTCGGGTTTCTAAAAAAGAACGTGATGCGGTCGCCAACGCATTTTTTAATATGCAAAACGATCCCGACGGTAGCAGGGTTCTTCGTGAGGCGACCGAGCTGGTCCATGCACCCGCACCGATTACCTTCATTCCTGCGACGGAAGCGGATTATGCGTCCTATCGTGATTTTTATAACAGTTTGCCAGCAAACCTTAAGTAAATAATTTCAACGTTAGCTGGAGAGGCTGTTAATGAATTTCTTTAAAAGCCTGCTGCCCAAATCACTGACGTCGCGAATACTGGCGATGTTATCCATTCTGATACTGACTTTTTTGACGACAGGGCTGGGACTGTTTTATAAAAACCAGCTGCTTCAGCATATTGAAGAGATCCAAGACACCGCTAACATGCTCATTGAGGTTGCGGCGCAAGCGGTTGAGGAAAGTGTCGTCATCGGCGATTACGACACCATCAAAAGAACCCTCGAAAAAACCCTGGCTCGCTCGCCGTTCAAATCGGCCATGTTTATTGACCTGTCGGGTGGCGTGATTCGCCTTGAGGCAGCCAGTGCGCCGGTTGGAAGAGCGCCTGCGTGGATAGAGTCTGAAGTCGCTGCAAGATTATTCGATGTCAATCGCCCGATCACTATTGGCGGAAAAGATTATGGCGTGATGCGTTTGTCTTTTAATGCCGAGAGAATTGCTGCCGAACTCTATAGTCTTGTGATCCAGGCTACATTGTTTGCGGTATTTTTTCTGCTGATAAGTTTGATGTTGATGGGGTTCATGATCAAGCGTTCGCTTGCTCACCTGGGCAAACTTCACTCTTATGAGGCGGAAATTGCTTCAGGTGCAGTGGCAGCAGAAGCGATGTTGGTCGCTGATGCTCCCATGGAAATACAGGAGGCTATAAAAGCGGTAAACCGCACTGCCGCAAGTATGCGCAATCACTTTGGTCTGCGTATCGAATCGTTGATGAATACCTTGGTGCAGCATAAAAATGCCCTGGATGAGGTGTCCATCGTTTGCGAAGTGTCGGCCTCCGGACGTATCACCTACGTTAACGAACGATTCGTAACAAGCTCACAGCACTCGCGAGCCGAGCTTTTAGAGTTGACGATCGATGAGGTCTGGACCGGCATGTCTTCAACCACTGAACCGTGGCAATGGGCACCGGAAAATGAGGTGTGGAACGGTGAGGTCAGGCTCTCAGGTCGCAGCGGCAAGGTTGCATGGCATCGACGCACTATCATACCTATTCTCGATGACCTGGGCGGCGTTGAAAAATATATCTGCATCGATATCGATATCACCGATCGAAAAGAGTTTGAGGTGGCGATTCTGGATAACTCCAGAAGGCAAAACCTTATCGCCTTGTTTGGCCAGCAGGCGTTGACCGAGGAAAACGTCAGTGTTCTGGGTGAACGGGCAACACTGACTGCGGCGCAAGGATTGAACTTGAGCAAGGCCGCTTTACGGGTCATTGATCGAGTGAATCATGAGGTCATCCTCAGCGCGGAGGTTGGCTTCACCGACGTTGAGATCCGCAGTGGTTATCACAATGATTTTTCGAGCGGGACTGCTGCTTCTGTCGGGTTTTTCATTAATGCTGATGCGCCAGATAGCAGGTACGCGCTGCTTCCTGGTGAAACAGTGGACGTTTGCAATATTAGAAGTGGCCTGGAGGTTGATATCTCTTGCAGGGAGGTCTTCAAGGGCGTTCTTGGTGTGTATGCCAGCAGGGATTACACCTTTACGCGTGAAGATGTCAGCTACCTTCAAACACTTGCCAACCTTTTGGCAGCCGCGCTTGAAAGGTATGACGCAAAGAGAAAGCTCACCTACCTGGCCGAAAATGATTCGCTTACCCATCTGCCTAATCGCTGGTTTCTCAGCAATTATCTGCGCGAGATAATCAGTCGGACAACGTCAGCGCCAGATGCAGTAAGCGTCATATTCATAGATTTGGACAGGTTCAAGGCCGTCAATGACACCATGGGGCATTCAGTAGGCGATCAATTGCTTATCCAGGCGGGTCGACGCTTGAAAGGCTGCATGGATGAGAACAGTGTGGTTGCGCGGCTGGGAGGCGATGAATTTTCGATTGTCGTCACACACAACGTCTATTCCGAGAGCCTCATAAAATCGCTGGCGACCCACGTTGTTGATGCGCTGGGCAAACCGTTCAACCTTGGCGGTCAGGATATATTCGTTTCAGCGAGTGTAGGCATCGCTAATTATCCGTTTGACGGGCGTGACACTGGCGTTATCTTGAAGAATGCGGACACCGCCATGTACCATGCGAAAAAAAGTGGCCGTAACAATTTCAAGTTTTACAACGCCAGAATGAACGAAAGTTTAACCAGACGCTTGCAAACGGAAACGCTATTGCGGGGTGCGCTTGATCGCGATGAGTTTATTCTGCATTTTCAGCCAAAGGTCAGCCTCGCCGATGGCAGGATAAGTGGTCTGGAGGCTTTATTGCGCTGGAATCACCCGGAGCAAGGTATGATTTCTCCGGCCGATTTTATCCCTATTCTTGAGGACACTGGCCTGATCATTCCTGTCGGCGTTTGGGTTATACGGAAAGTCTGTGAAACCCTAAAAAGCTGGGAAGAGAACAACATAAGGCTGGTACCGATCGCCATCAATCTGTCCGTCAGGCAGCTTCAAGTCAAAGGCCTGGCTGAGACCGTCAAGCATGTCGTTGAAGCATACGGTATCAACCCCGCTCTTTTAGAGTTCGAACTGACCGAGTCGATGCTGATGATCGATCCCGAGTCGGCGGTTGAGATACTTCGAGATATAAAATCGTATGGTATAAGCCTCTCCGTCGATGATTTCGGAACGGGCTATTCCAGTTTGGCCTACCTGAAGCGGTTTCCTCTTGATGCCCTCAAAATCGACAGGGCGTTCATAAAGGATATCACCAGCAATCATGAGGACGCCGCGATCACCAGGGCAGTAATCGTACTGGCGCACGAATTGGGTCTTAAGGTCATTGCAGAAGGCGTTGAAACAGTCGACCAGCTAGAGCTGCTCGTGGCGTATGGCTGCGATCAAATGCAGGGTTATCTTTTCAGTAAGCCTGTCATCAGTGATGAGTGTGCAGCGATGATCAAATCGTCACGCAGTCTGGATATAGGGTTTTCTGAAAGCGGTGTGGCGTAGCGTAGTAGTGATAGCGTCTGCGAGAGCGGTCATGGCGCGCCGCTGTACGCAGCGCCCACTTTTAGCTGTTAGCCGACAGCTTCAGGGGGGATCTGCACGATGTGGGTCGCGTGAGAATCCTCTATTCGAATGAAGCCTCCGTCGTAAAGCGTATCCAACAGCATGCTGAGTGTTGGGTCAACCCGCTTCCAATTGCAATCATCGGCGAACGGTTGTAACGAAGTATCGTGAGACGACCCAGAGCATGAAATCCTTTGCGGCTGTAGCCAAGGGTTTCTCAGATCATTCGCCTGGAGGTCTGCGCCAGCCTTAAGATTATTGACGAAGTTTTAGTTGATGGCACAATAGTGGCTTCTATCTCTGTCGTATGAGGCAGTGGTAAGGCCGCAATTCTTGAATGGATTCGGACAGACGTTCTGTTATTGACTAAGGAAAATCGTAAATGAAACGCTTGAAGACACTGGGCCTTGCGGCAATGCTGGTATTGAGCGGCTGCGCCAGTTTTACCAAGGACGAAGTAGCGCCAGTCACCATGCCTTCCATGGCCAGCTACACGAATAAACCCAACGTGTTCGTTGCGTTCGATTTCTACCAGGGCACACCCGGAACCACCGGCGCAGTAGAAGTACCGCAAGCTCGGGATGCACTCAAGCCCCAACTGCAAAAAGCGCTGACTGACTCTGGGTTGTTTGGCCGAGTGACCCTTGATGAGTTCAAGAAACAGCCAGGCGACTACAGCCTGCACCTCAAGGTGTATAACCATCCGCCAAGCGGTGGCCAATTGGTGATGGCGTTTATCAGTGGTCTGACTCTGACTATTATTCCGTCGATGGCCACCGATCAGTACAGCATGAGCCTGGATGCGCAGGATTCCCAGGGTAAGGTGCTGAGAACAGTCGGTAACCATGATGCAATCAACACCTGGATAGGTATCTGGTTTGTGCCGATGATGGCCAATACACCGCAGAAGGCTGTTAACGATACGTTTACGCGCCAGGTCAATTCACTGCTCAAGCAGTTGGTGGAGAGCCAGAGTCTGAAGTACTCAATGCTGAAGGTTACTGTTCCGCAGGCGTAATGAACTGACCGCCCGAAAAAAAGAGCCCATTTGGGCTCTTTTTTATTTGTGATTCAGCGCTTGGGTAAACAGTGGGTCGCTGTATAAAGCCTTGAGCAAATCACGCACCAACGGGTTGTAGGCGTTTGCCGCATTGGGGATAGCGACGGCCCCCAAAAAACTGCTGTTCCATTGGCTGCTGACCTGCTTGGTAGCGTCATATTCAACTTTCGCGCCGTTGATCAGGGTGAAGTGCGCGGCGATTGTGCCGGTGCCTGTACTCATTCCAGCGGTCAGTTCATTCTGCGTAACCAGCACATTTAGCTGGCGTGGCGATTGCGGGTCGATGAGACCTGCGCGGTCCAGTTCACCCGTCAGGGCATCCTGGATGTGTTGCGTGATGCTGCCGCTAGGGGATGTGACAGGATTGCCGCGCACTTGCAGTGAATCCTGACCTGCCGCAGCGCTGACCTGAGTCTGACGGATCGGTAAAAGGGGAGGCGTTTGCTTGAGCTTCTGGACGTTATCGAAGCTGGGCTCGTAACGCGTCATGGTCACGCCACAGCCTTGTATCAACAGTGCAAGCACCGCAACCAACAGTAGATTTCCTTTCACTGCATTTCCTTGCCTGAGTTATTTGGGGGCGTGATTATCAGGAACCTCAGATTCAAGGGCAATGCTTGATAGCCTGCTGGCCTTACATCCTCAGCGCTATAGCCTCTGCCACAAGGCACTCCAGCGCAAACTGCTCGGTATAGGTCATCTGAATCGGCGTGGTCTCGCCCTTGACGGTCCGCTCCCCATCGAGGATGTAGCGAATGCGTTTGTCGGTCACACCGATGCGCTTGGCGATCCATGAAGGGGTTTGGCCGATGCGCGAGATCAGTTTGTCGGCATATTCGGTGGAGGGGTTATAGAGTTCTGCGTTGGGTGTCATGGTGTGTCCAGATGGAAGTCAGGCGCTATAGATGCGGGGGAGTATGCAGCACAGTGAGCTGTTCGTCGTCGTGGGGCTGGCAAGCGACACGTATTATGCAGCGATTGGCAGATTGCTTTCCCGAGCAAGCTCGCTCCCACAGATGCCTGTCTTCAGGAGCAGGCCCGTTCCCGCAGGATCCTGTCTCCAGGAGCACACCGCGCAGCGTCACTCAATGCAAGTGGCGGATGGGGCGATCCTTCGCCCGTCCTCAGTCAGTAACGATCAGAGCTTCACGCCCAGTGTTACAAACGCGCTGCGCGGTGTGCCCACTTGAAGGATCTGCAGGTTGCCCGCCGGGTCGGTGGCTGCGCTGGCGTCGGTGTTGAGGGTGGAGATGTAGCGTTTGTCGAACAGGTTGACCATGTTCAGCGACAGCGTGGTGTCCTTGAGGGCGCCGAGTTTGCCGAAGTCATAGCCGAGGTTGGCGTTTGCCAGCCAGTAGCCGCTGACACTGGAGTCATTGGTGTAGGTGTAATAGCGCTTGCTGATGTAACTGCCTTGCAAGCCGGCGTTCCAGTGTTCCCAATTCCAGTCCAGGTTGCTCGAGTACATCAGTTTCGGTGTATCGACGACGGTCTTGCCTTTGACATGAACGGTGTTGCCGCCGCTGGCGTAGTCATCGTCGTAAGTGCTGTGGTTATAGGACATGGAGTTGGACCAGCGCCAGTTTTCATTGGGCGTCAGGCCGAACGACAGTTCCAGGCCTCGACTGGTGACCGAACCGACGTTGGCGACACCGTTCTGGCAGATGACGATGCCGGTGCAGTTGGTGATGGCGACCAGACGGTTATCGAATTTGGTGTTGTAGATCGCCGCCGAGGCCGAATACAGTTTGGTGCTGCGGCGCACGCCCAATTCGACGGTTTTCGAGGTTTCCGGCTTCAGGTCCTTGAAGCCGTTCTGCGCATCGACGGCGCTCTGCGTCGTGAAGAACGGGCTGTACCCGCCACTCGGGAACGCAGCCATGTTTTCCGAGTAAGAAGTGAAGACTTCGTCGTCCTCGTCGAGTTTGTAGGTTGCGCCTATTTGCGGCAGAAACCTGTCCCGCGCTTGCAGCGAGCCACTGGCGTAACCGCCGCCTTTGCCTTCGGCTGTTGAGGTCGTCACAGTATTTTTCGCGCCGAACTCAAGTTTGAGGCGGTCATCGAGCAGGGTGTAGGTGTCGCGCAGGTAGAACTGCCGGGTCAGGTCGTTGTAACTCTGATCCAGAACGGTGGCCGCCAGGGGCAGGCCATCGGTTTTGACGATGTGGTTCTGCGGCGTCGCATTGGTGGTATCGAACAGGTAACGCGAAATGTCGTTCTTGTTGGACTGAATCCAGAACCCGCCCTGAATTTCATGCTGGCCGAGATAGTAGGTCAGCGAGCTCTGGAAGCCGGTTCGATCGATGCCGTATTTTGTGCTGCGAATCGAATTGCTCGGCACTGCCGTCGAGCCGCTGGTGTAGACGAACGGGTAATACGAGTTGCCCCGACCCGAGTCATGGTGGTGATAGACGGTCGCGTCCAGGACCAGATCATCGGTCAGCGAGAAATTGCCGTTGAGGATGTCCAGTTCGTCGTCGCGCAGGCTGCTGGCGTTGTAGGTCGCATCGTTTGCGCTGGTTACCCCGCCGGTATAAATGCCGTTGGCCGCATTGACCGCGCGGGTCCAGTCCGGCGTGTAGTAGCTCCAGTTGTAGCCCAGACGCTGGATGATGCTCTTCGACAGGTTCGGCAGGTTGGCTTCGTCATGTGACGAGGTGCTGTGGAAGAAACTGACCCGGTTGTCGCCGAAGTTGTAGTTGACCTTGGCGTTCACTGCGTCGGACTTTTGCGGGTTGCTGTGGCCTTTCCAGGCGTCGGCATCGTACTTTTCGCCTGACACGTACGCTGAAAGTCCGTTGTATTCGCCAGTATCGACCCGCATGACAGTGCGCGAGGTGTCGTAGCTGCCCAAGGTTTGCGACAGGCGCGCGCCGAACTCTTTATCGGGATTGGAACTGGTGAACTGGATGGTGCCGCCCAGATCGCTGTTCGATGCCGTGCCCAGTGAGCCGATGCCGGGTGCCACTTCGCTGGAGGCGATGTTTTCAGCGATGATCGCGCGGGTGATGCTCAGGCCATTGAAGTTGCCGAAGCTCATGTTGCCGAGGGTGACGCCGTCCAGCGTGTAGCCCAGGTGGTGCATATCGAAGCCGCGCAGGCTGATGCGCTGGCTGCCTTCCTCACGGCCCAGCGGGTCACCAGACTGAAAGTTGACCCCAGGCAGGCGTTGCAGAACCTTCATCGGGCTGGTGCCTGCCGAGTAAGCCTTCACATCCTTTTGCGTCACGCGCTGCACCTGGCGAGTCTCGCCCTGACCGATCACTGACACCGTGCCCAGCGTCATGGCGGCGGTGTCGTCGCTGGCGGGCGCCGTTACCGAGGTGGGCACCTCGTCATCGGCCTGAATGAACGGGCTGATCAGGCACAGTGAGTTCAATGAAACCAGCAGCGCTAGGCGCGTTACCGGGAATCGAGGGGCACGCGGTATCGATCGATTGTTCATGGAAAGATTTTCCTGGGGGCGTCAGGGTGCCGCGCTTGCGGCGGGTCATATGGTTAACGACAGGTTTTTGTTTCAGGGGCTTTCGGTAATCACCGACAGGCGACTGATGCCGGCCTTCTGCACATCGGCCAGTACCTGCGCCACGCGGCCGTAACCCGTCGCCTGATCGGCGCGCAGGCTGACGGCGACGTCCGGGTTTTTGCTGTGCAGGGCTTGCAGCGCCTCCGGAAGTTGCTCCAGCGCTACAGCTTCGCTGTCGATGAACACGCCGCCAGTGGCGTCGACACTCAGCACCACCGGGTCGGCCTGATCCAGTGAGGTGGTGGTGACGGTCTGCGGCAGGTCCAGCGGTATGGCGTTATTGAGCAGCGGTGCGGTGACGATGAAGGTCACCAGCAGCACCAGCATCACATCCACCAACGGCGTGATGTTGATGTCGCTGATTGCATCGTCATCATTGGACGTGGAGAAGGACATGTCAGCTCACTCCTTTCAGGCTCGGGGCCGTCTTGTCGCGATGGTCGGGTTGCAGCCGGAAGGCGTTGCGTTGCGAGAGGTTGAGGAAATCCACGGCGAACTCCTCAAGGTCCGCGATCACCAGCTTCAGACGCCGCCCGAAGAAGTTGTAGGCCAGCACCGCAGGCACCGCGACGGCGATGCCGACGCCGGTCGCTACCAGCGCTTCGCCAATGGGCCCGGCGACCACCGCAATGCTCGCCGACCTGGCCTGGCTGATCGCAGTGAGTGCATGAATGATCCCGAACACCGTACCAAACAGGCCGATGAAGGGCGCGGTGCTGCCGATCGATGCCAGCAGGATCATGCCGCTCTCCAAGCGACGACGTTCCTTGTGGATCTGTTGGCGCAGGCTGCGCTCGAGCAAGTCCTGGCGGTTCCAGCTGTGGCCCAGGTCCGGCGAGTCGTGGGGCGCGGCGAGGGCCTGCGCGCCGGCATCGGTCAGGCGCGCCAGGCTGCCTTCACTGTTTGGCAGGTGCAGCGCATTTTTGAGGTCGCGGGCGGCCCAGAACTGCGTGGCGTAGCGTCGGTTCTGCCGGGTCAGTCGCCAGTGCTGAAAGGTCTTGCCGAGCAGCAGCGCCCAGGTCACCAGCGAGAAAATCACCAGCAGGGCCATTGAGGATTGGGTAATGAGTACGGAGTAAGCAGTGTTCATGACGTGAGCCTCAGGGTGCGAGTTTGAAAGCCATGGGGACGTTGACCCAGCCTTCTACCGGGGTGTCGCCGCGTTTGGCGGGAATAAAGGTCCATTGCCGGACGGCTGCCTGCGCGGCGTCGTCCAGCGCCGGGACGCCGCTGCTTTGCAGCACCTGCACCTGGTCGGTACGTCCGTTGGGCAGCACATGCACACGCAGCATCGTCGTGCCTTCCTGATGGCGGCGTGCGGCGGCGGGCGGGTAGACCGGTGGCGGATTGTTCAGGTAACCGGCGCGGCCTATGGGCGCGGTGGTGGTCTGTGGTGCCGCTGGCGCAGGTCTTGGCGCTGGCGCTGCAGCAGGCGTCGGTGTGGGCGCCGCGATGGAAGGCGCCGGCGCAGCAGGTTTGGCGACAGGTTTGCTTGGTGCGGTTCTGGGCTGCGCCTTGGGCTTGGGTAGCTCGGCAGGTTTGGGCTCAGGAGGCGCTGGCGTGGGGGCTGGCGCAGGCGCAGGCGGCTCCGGTGCTGGCTGAGGGGTTGGCTCGGGCGGCGTCGGTTGTGCAACCGGCGGCGCAACGGGCGGCGGTACCCACTGCACGGTGATCGGCATCGGCGGGGTCGGCTCGGGCGCTTGCGGGTGATCGGCCATCAGCCACGCTGCCAACGCGGCATGCAACCCGATCGCCAGTGCAATCGCCAATGCGGCGTGCGGCCATGTGCGTGGTGCGTTGTGGCTGTGCTGCTGGACGACAAGCGACGAAGGGGCAACGTTGCAGTTACCCACAGGCTGATGGGGCCAGTGGCGTAGCTGACGCGGCGGTAAGCGGCGGGACAGTATCAGCGTTGACATGAATTCAGCTCACCCGTGAAAGAATACAAGCCCGTCGTGTTGGCGAGAGGCTCGTTTCAACTGGAGCTGATATTAATACTCGTTGTGTGTATTAATTATGACCGCCGCCGTGTGATCGTGGTTTTCTGCTGTTGAAAGTGAACCCGGCTTGTCGCGCAATTGTTCGTAAATTTCATTAGGCAAGGCATTTGCTGCAATGCTATCTGTCCAGACTTGCCAGGTTCGTACTGACACGAAAACGTATTGCCGCGCAGGCTGGGCAACAGGGCGTCACCCTCTTGATCCGCGGTTCACACCTTGGACAGAAACGGGAGAACTCGATGAAATTGCTACGTTACGGTGAAAAAGGCTTGGAGAAACCCGGGCTGCTGGATGCCAACAACCAGGTCCGCGACCTGTCTGCGCACATCAGGGATATCGCGGGCGAGGCACTGAGCCCGGCCAGTCTGGCGAGCCTGGCGGCAATCGATCCTGCCAGCCTGCCGCTGGTTTCGGGCCAACCACGTATCGGGGCGTGTGTCGGGCAGGTCGGCAAATTCATCTGCATAGGCTTGAACTACGCTGACCACGCGGCAGAGTCGCAGATGGACGTGCCGAAGGAACCGATCATCTTCAACAAGTGGACCAGTGCTATTTGCGGTCCCAACGATGATGTCCAGATCCCCCGTGGTTCGCTCAAGACCGACTGGGAGGTCGAGCTGGGCGTGATCATCGGCAAGGGCGGACGTTACATCGACGAAGCCGATGCCATGGAGCATGTAGCCGGGTATTGCGTGATCAATGATGTGTCCGAGCGCGAATGGCAGCTTGAGCGCGGCGGGACCTGGGACAAGGGCAAAGGCTTCGATACCTTCGGCCCTTTAGGTCCGTGGCTGGTGACTCGCGACGAGATTGCCGATCCTCACTCGCTCGACCTGTGGCTGGAAGTGGATGGCCATCGTTATCAGAATGGCAATACGCGCACGTTGATTTTCAGTGTGCCGCAGCTGATCGCCTACCTGAGCCGTTGCATGAGCCTGCAACCAGGTGATGTCATCTCGACGGGGACACCGCCGGGTGTGGGACTGGGCGTGAAGCCACAACCTGTCTTCCTGCGTGCAGGGCAACGCATGCGTCTGGGGATCACGGGGCTGGGCGAGCAGAATCAGTTGACCGTTCCGGCCGACTGACCCGCTGCCAGCAGGGAGCTGGCAATCGGCTCCCTGTCACGCAAACTGTCAGCCCTGCAAAAACGTCAGCAGGTCTTTGTTAAGCGTCTCTGCATGGGTCACTGCAAACCCGTGCGGTGCTCCTGAATACACCTTAAGTTCGGCACCCTTGATCATCGCAGCAGCCCGTTTGCCCGAGGCTTCGAACGGCACCACCTGATCATCGTCACCATGAATCACCAGGGTCGGCACATCGATTTTTGCCATGTCCGGGCGGAAGTCGGTTGCGGAGAACGCTGTCACGCAATCCAGCGTGCCCTTGAGGGAGGCGAGCAGGGCGATGTTCAGCGTTTGCGTCTGTACGCCTTCGGAGACTTTCTGGCCGTGGTTTATGCCATAGAACGTGCTGGCGAAGTCGCTGATGAACTGGGCGCGGTCCTTGAGCAGGCCTGCCATGATGCTATCGAATACGGACTGGTCGACGCCTTCCGGGTTGTCAGCGGTCTTGAGGAAGAACGGTGTGACCGAGCCCAGCAACGCCAGTTTGGCCACCCGCTTACTGCCATGTTTGGCGATATAGCGCGTGACGTCACCGCCGCCCATGGAGAAACCCACCAGTGTCACGTCGCGCAGATCGAGGTGTTCGATCAGCTCGGCGATGTCGTCAGCGAAGGTGTCATAGTCATAGCCGGTCCACGGCTGACTGGAACGACCGAACCCGCGGCGGTCGAAGGCGATGGTGCGATAGCCCCGGCTGCTCAGGTATTCCATCTGGTATTCCCACATGTCCGCATCCAGCGGCCAGCCGTGGCTGAACAGGACCGGTTTGCCCGTGCCCCAATCCTTGTAATAGATCTCGGTGCCATCTTTGGTGTTGAACGTGCTCATGCAGATTCCTCTCGATGTCAGGTTCTCGATGTCGGGGTTATCGGGCGAGCGCTTTGGTGCGCAGGCGGGTGCACGCTTTCGGCAGCTCCCGATAATTCCGGCAGTGAGGGTTTTGCATAGTTCAGTCGAGAAGACTGAGCGTACTGCCCAACCGCGGTTTTCTGAAACATTGCCTCATCGTATTTCCCTGCCGAAACCGAACTTGCCGCGCATACGGGAATCAGTTCATTGGGGTCGAGGCTTGCCTTGCCCTGTCCATGGTTTGACTTGCCCATTGAAGGAGAGAACTGCGTGGCGTCTCAGCTGAAAATCTTGATCCTTTCGGGTCTGCTGTTATTCGCAGGCAGTTTCAATCTCCAGGCGGCTGATGTACCTGCATTACCGATGGGCGCCGCGGTGCCGGCAGACGACAAGGCCGCTGAAAAGGCTGACCCCAAAGCCGACCCCAAGGCTGCTGACAAACCTGCCGCGAAAGTGGATGACAAGGCGGCGGACAAGGACAAGGCCGATGCGAAACCGGCTGATGGTGCAGAGCCTGCGGCCGAGGCTCCCGAGTTGCTTGTGCAGGGCGGGTTGCTCGGTGCCATCAGTACCAGCATCGATGACGTCCAGGAAAAGCTCAATCTGGATGACAACCTGTTCGACGCCTGGCAACTGCGTGCCGATCGTGCCGCCGACGAGCTGGAAAAGCTGGTCAACAAACGCACTACACGTTCTCCATGGAGCGTCGCCGGGGACTTCCTCGCCCTGTCTTTTGTATGGATCGCATCGTTTGCGGTTCTGACCACGCTGGGTCGTTTTCTCGCCGTACGCTTGTGCTGCACACCGTTCATGCGGGTGCGCGCACGCAGTCAGGCGCTGCTCAAGTACGTGTTGCCATTTACCCTGCCAGCCATCGTCTGCCTGCCGTTAACCCTTTACGTCAGCCATTTCATGCCGTCTTCGGTAGGCCGTGCGCTGGCACTGTGTTTCGCGTATGCAACCAGCAGCGGCATCGTCTCGACTTCGGTGCTGCTCTGCGTGATCGTGATGTTCAATTTCGGCCACAAGCGTGCCGCCGTGCGCATGATTCGCCGCTACGCGCCAAGGCCATTGTTCGTGGTCGGCTTCCTCGCGGCGCTGAGTGACGCGCTGACCAGTCCGCAGATCGCCCGCCAGTTGGGCAGTAACGTCACCACCAGTGTTGCGGTGTTTACCGGGCTGTTCGCCTCGGTGGTGTTCTGCATGCTGATCATCAAGGTGCGTCGCCCGGTGGCCCACCTGATCCGTAACCGCTCATTGAGCAGTCGCCTGCAACGGCCCGCGCTGCAACAGTCGTTGAAGATATTCTCCAAGCTGTGGCACCTGCCGATCCTGCTGATGATTCTGGTCTCGGCGATCAACCTCATCGGTGCCGGTGAGGACAGTCAGCAAGCGCTGCGTTGTGCGTTGTTCACCACCATTCTGCTGATTGCCACGGTGTTCCTCAGCACCGTGTTCCAGCACCTGTTCAAACCGACCGAGACCCTGGGTCGCGGCGGGCATGTGTACAAGGCGCGTCTGTTGAGCCTGGTGTATGCGGTGCTGCGTATCGCGCTGGCCATCGGGTTCATCGAGATCCTGGGCCGTATCTGGGGCTTCTCGATGTTCGAGTTTGCCCAGCGCAACACCCTTGGCCGGGTGATCAGTGATTCACTGAGCAGCATCGGTCTGATCTTCGTCGTCACCTGGCTATTGTGGGTGGTGCTCGACACCGCCATTCAGGAAGCCCTGAAACCGCCGGTCAATCATCGCAGCGGTCGCCAGCCAAGCACTCGGGTCAAAACTATTCTGCCGCTGCTGCGTAATGCGGTAAAAATCATTCTGGTAGTGATCTGTGCGATCACCACCATGGCCAACCTGGGCATCAACGTGGCACCACTGCTGGCGGGTGCCGGGGTCGTCGGTCTGGCCATCGGTTTCGGTTCGCAGCAACTGGTGCAGGACGTGATCACCGGCCTGTTCATCATCATCGAGGACACCTTTTCGGTGGGCGACTGGGTGGTGCTGAGCACCGGCCATTCCGGGTCGGTGGAAAGCCTGACCATTCGCACCGTGCGCCTGCGTGACGGCAAGGGGTTCGTGCACTCGGTGCCGTTCGGGCAGATCAAGGCCGTTACCAACCAGTCGCGGCAATTCGCTTATGCGTTCTTCTCGGTGCAGTTCACCTACGACTCGGACATCGATGACGCACTGGCGCTGATCCGCGAGACCGGCCAGTCGATCAGCGAAGACATCCTGCTCAAGCACAACCTGCAGGGACCGCTGGAGGTCTTCGGCGTCGACCGCATGGACCTCAACGGCGTGGTGCTGACCGCGCAATTTCGTACCTCTTCGGGCGGTCAGTACGCGGTGGGACGTGCGTTCAACGAGCGTCTCAAGCGGCTTGTGGACAAGAATCCGAGCGTACGCTTTGCGCAGACTTATCCACAGATGGTCATGGGGCCGGGCTTCAATAATCCGCAGGCTGGCGTCGAAGCCGAAGGGCCACCCGCGCCCTCGGACCCTGCCATGGCGACACCTTCTGCGCCTGCGCCCGCGCCGCTCAGTCTGTCCAAGGGCAACAGCACGCCGGGCCCGGCAGCTCAGTAACTCAACCGACATGCGCGGACGCTGCAACGCTTTGTCGCGGCGTCATTAACCCGCCAGGCTGCGCAACTGTTGGGGGTTGGCAGGCAACGTGTTATGTTTGCAGGCGTTTTTCAATTGTTCGTTTGATTATCTGATACCGAGCCTGCTGACTCTATGCGAATGCGCCTTATGCTGTTGGGCGGCGGGAATGCCCTCGGGCAGGCGCTGATTCGTCTGGGTGCCGAGGAAGACATTGGTTTCCTCGCACCACGTCCACCGCAAGACGGCTGGGACGTGGCGAGCCTTACGCAACTGCTTGATGACACCCGTCCCGATGCCCTGATCAACCTTGCTTACTACTTCGACTGGTTTCAGGCGGAGACCGTGAGTGAAGCGCGCCTGACTCATCAGGAGCGCTCTGTCGAGCGTCTTGCCGAACTCTGTCAGCACCACAACATCACGCTGGTTCAGCCGTCCAGCTATCGTGTGTTCGATGGTTCCCGCGCGACGGCCTACAGCGAAAAAGACGAGCCTGTACCTCTGGGCCTGCGCGGTCAGGCCCTGTGGCGTATCGAGCAAAGTGTTCGTGCGACCTGCCCGCAACATGTGCTGGTGCGTTTCGGCTGGCTGCTGGATGACAGCACCGATGGTGTGCTGGGCCGCTTTCTCTCGCGTGCGAAAGAACCCGGAGAGCTGCTGCTCGCCGACGATCGTCGCGGCAACCCGACGCCGGTCGACGATGCGGCGCGGGTGATCATTTCGGTCATCAAGCAACTCGATTGCGAAGCGCCGCTGTGGGGCACCTACCACTACGCCGGACACGAGGCGACCACGCCGCTGGCGCTGGGGCAGGCAGTGCTCACCGAAGCGCGTCTGCTGCACGCGCTGGCTATCGAATCGCCCACTGCGCAGGCCCACGCCGCGCGCCCCGATGCAGGCGAAGAACCGCAGCACGCGGTACTGGCCTGCAAGAAAATTCTCCACACTTTCGGCATAAAGCCCCGCGCCTGGCGGGCCGGTCTGCCAAGCCTGCTGGATCGGTATTATCGACATGTCTGACGCTCCTGTTTTGATCACTGGAGGTGCGGGTTTTATTGGCTCGCACCTGACCGACGCATTGCTTGCCAGTGGGCAGGCCGTGCGTATCCTCGACAACCTCTCGGCAGGCAAGCGCAACAATTTGCCGCTCAACAACCCGCGGGTCGAACTGATCGAAGGGGACGTGGCCGATGCCGACCTGGTCAAGCGCGCGGCGCAGGGTTGCAAGGCCGTCGTGCACCTGGCGGCAGTGGCCTCGGTGCAGGCGTCGGTAGACGACCCGGTGCGCACCCACCAGAGCAACTTCATCGGCACGTTGAATGTCTGCGAGGCCATGCGCGAAGCGGGCATCAAACGGGTGATCTTTGCTTCCAGCGCGGCGGTGTACGGCAACAACGGTGAGGGCGAAGCGATCACCGAGGACACCACCAAGGCACCGCTGACCCCTTACGCCTCGGACAAGCTGGCCAGCGAGCACTACCTGGATTTCTACCGTCGCCAGCATGGCCTGGAACCGGTGATCTTCCGCTTCTTCAACATTTTCGGGCCACGCCAGGACCCATCGTCGCCGTACTCCGGCGTGATCAGCATCTTTGCCGAGCGTATCCGCAAAGGCCTGCCGATCAGTGTGTTTGGCGATGGTGAGCAGACGCGGGATTTCTACTACGTGGGCGATCTGCTCAAGCTGCTGCTGCAGGCTCTGTCACGAGACAGCGCCATCGAAGGCGCGATCAACGTCGGCCTGAACAAGACCACGTCGCTCAATGAGTTGCTGTCGGCACTCTCGCAAGTGGTCGGCAAACAGCCGGAAGTCAGCTATCAGGCACCGCGCTCGGGCGACATCAAGCATTCCCGCGCGAGCAACCAGCGCTTGCTGGAGCACTTCACCATCGACGAGCCAACGCCACTGGTGCGTGGGCTTGAGTTGTTGATGGGACAGTGAGTCCCGCGCTAAGTGCTTGTCGTTATCCGTGCCTCAATCAGCCCTGAAGAAGGTGCTTATGCACCAGAGCATGGGAGGCTATGACGACTGCGATGGACTGAGGCTTTGGAATATGCGGCCTCGGTTACACCGATGCACCGTCTGCACGGGTTTTACTGCCTGTTTCGGCAAATGGTGTCAGCTACCAATTGCCTGCGGCCCAACGCTGGTGTGAGATCTATTGGCTGGTTGCGCAGGATTTAGCTTCCGAATATGTAGGAGCATTCTGCATTTTTTGTAATTGATGATTTTAAGGTGTTCAGTAATTTCAATGGCTTCTAGTATCCATCGTCATTCTTATGAAGGACGCATGGCATGCAAGACGAAGATGAACTAGAGGTAGAAAATCTCGGCGAGATCAACGTGCACCAAGTGCCGGGAGAGGTCGCAGTACCGGGCTTTATTGAAGCATATTTGGCTTATCTCTCTACTGAAAAGGAAACCGATAGCGCACCGGTCATTTTGACGTCACTCCTCTTGAGTCTTATTGGGTTGCTGCTGTTTGTAGTTGGGGGCGCTTTTATCATATTTGGCCCTGGCACTGTTCGTATCGACTATCTGACCGGGCTAACGTTTCTTCAGTTTCTTCAACTTTACCCCGGTCCTATCGCTTCCGTAGGTGTGCTGGTGTACGGCATCAGCACCTTTCTTCGTTCCTCGGGCATAGTTGAGCCGATGATTCCGGAGCAGTTCCTGACGGCTAATTACCACCTGAAATTGCCAGAGGGAATTGACGATGATAAGCCGCTGGCGATCACCTATGTCGGTGATGGCGTATTCAGAATTGAGGATACTGTCGAGCAGGCATAATAAGCTTCGGCCCGAAAAGACGTTCAAGAGTCTGGCCATTTTACCTCCTCAAGGCAGTTTTTCGAGGTGCAAAGAGGCAACTTGAACAGGGCTTGAGTTTCTTTGATACAGCTTCACCACTTGGGGGGAAGAGCGGATCGAAAGATGCTCTGCTCATCCGCGAACTGTTGAGAACCGACAAGCGTGGTGCACTGGCACGAGCGTCAGCAGCTCCCGTAAAAACAAAGGCACCCAATAAGGGTGCCTTTGTGCTTGTGGCGCTTAAGACGTTCAGGTCAGAACTTGTAACCCACACCCACCATGTACACCCACGGGTCAATGTCCACGTCGACCTTGGTCTTGCCGACGGCCAGGGCTGACGGGCCGTCCACGGTTGCTTTGGTATCGAT
Organism: Pseudomonas cerasi; assembly: GCF_027983475.1. NCBI lineage: Bacteria > Pseudomonadati > Pseudomonadota > Gammaproteobacteria > Pseudomonadales > Pseudomonadaceae > Pseudomonas > Pseudomonas cerasi. The sequence goes on along the minus strand of NZ_JAQJVM010000002.1, from coordinate 1,475,639 downwards.
GTCGACGTACCAGACCGAGGCGTTGAGCAGTACGTTGTCGGTGATCATGTAATCCATGCCCAGCTGTGCGGCCAGGCCGACCGAGTCCTTGAGCTTGAGGTTGCTGAAGCCCTGATCCTTGCGGTTGCCGGTCAGGTCGGTATCGAAGAACGTGGTGTAGTTGATGCCCACGCCAGCGTACGGCTGGAATTTCGACGACGGTTCCATCGGGTAGTACTGCAACGACAGCGTCGGCGGCAGTTGTTTGATATCGGCCAGCTTGCCATCCAGGCCAGGCCCGAGGCCTTTGACCGACACAGTGTGGCTGAACGGTGTGGCGGCCAGCAGCTCGATGCCGACGTGCTGGGTCAGCATGTAGGCGAAGGTCAGGCCCAGCTGGTTTTCGCCGTCGACAGTCGCTTTGGTGCCGGAAACCTTGGTGCCGTCGAGGCGCACTTCGCCGCTGTCTTCATTGGGCTGAACGTGCGCGACACCGGCGCGAACGATGAAGTCGCCAGGCTCGTAGGCGTGTGCCGCGACCGGGGCGGTGAGGGCAAGCGCGACAAGGGACGCGCGTAGCAGATGCTTGTGCATGGAGGCTCCAGAGATCAGTCAAAATTTATGGGCGTAATGTTAAAGCGCTGTCGAGCGGCGACTTTGACTCAGCTCAATGAAATCGCTGGGAACCTCGTGATCCTTATGAATCCGGCAACTCGTAGACAAGAATCTTGTCTGCCTGCATCTGATAACCCGCTTCTGCCAGTTCGCTGGAAGACGACTTGGCCTGCATCGGTCCTTCGATCCAGTACGGCTGATACAGCTCATCGACCTTCACACCCAGCTCGCTCGTGACATGCACGATCTGGTTCGCCGGTGGCGGCGGCACATGGATGCAGGCGCCGAAATACGGCACCAGCAAAAACTCCGTCACCCGGCCTTCCTCACTGACCTCGAGCGGCACGATGTAGCCCGGTAAACGCACCAGTTTGCCGTCCAGTGCCTTGACCACCGGCGCATGCGGCGCCAGTTGGTGAGCCGCAGGCGCTGCCTCCATGGCCAGTGCATCGGACAGCTTGGACATATCGTGAAGCGGAGTCGTTACCGGCTTCACCACAGGTGCATCGGGTGGAATCATGTCATTCCAGGTCAGCTCACGCGGCTCGGCGGCCCACACTTGAGTGGTAACCGAGAACAGCAGAGTGAGTAGCATGCGCCGCATCATGAAGGTCCTCATAAACGAATCGACAGTCCATCGGCCAGTGACTGCCTGTAGGCTCGCCAGGCTGGCACGGTTCCCATCAACAGCGCGCAGCCGAGAATGGCACCGAGTAATGTCCATTCATATTGGCCAGGTGGCATAGACGACAGGTACAGACCGTAGTTGTCGAGCACGTAGTCGCGGGCCACGAAGATGCCGATATAGAGCAGCGCAAGGCCACTGATGACACCCGCCAGCGCCAGGGCGAAGGCTTCGAGTATAAGCAGACTTGCGATATGCCAGGGACGCGCGCCGACCGAGCGCAGGATGGCCATTTCCCGGCGCCGTTCATTGAGGCTGGTAAGAATTGCGGTCAGCATGCCGATCAGCCCGGTCAGTACCACGAACAGCGAAATCACGAACAGCGCCTTTTCCGCAGTGCCCATCAGGCTCCACAGCTCCTGCAGGGCCACGCCGGGCAGAATCGCCAGCATCGGCTCACCACGGTATTCGTTGATCTCGCGTTGCAGGCTGAAGGTGGAAATCTTGCTGTTCAAGCCCAGCATGAAGGCAGTGATCGCAGTCGGCGTCAGGTCCATATTGCGCGCCTGATCGGCTGAGATGCGCTCGTTGCCGCGTGCCGGGGCGCCGTTGTGCCAGTCGATATGAATGGCCTCCATGCCGCCCAGACTGATATGCAGCGTGCGGTCCACCGGCGTACCGGTCGGCTTGAGGATGCCGACCACGGTGAACGGTTTGTCGTCATGCTTGACCAGACTGATCGCGGCGACACCGTGCGCCAGGACCAGCTTGTCGCCCAGCTTGTAATGCAGCGCCTTGGCGACCTCCGAACCCAGCACCACTTCAAAGGGATCGGTCTTGAACTCGCGTCCTTCGGCCATCTCCAGGTGCTGTTGGCGACCGAACTGATAATGCTCGAAATACGCTTCACTGGTGCCCATCACCCGGTAGCCACGATGGGAGTCGCCCAGCGAAACCGGGATCGCCCACTTGACCTGCTTGCTGTTGGCGAAGTGCTCGAAGCTGTCCCAGCGAATGTTGTTGGTGGCATTACCGATGCGGAACACCGAGTACAGCAACAGGTTGATCGAGCCGGAGCGCGCACCGACGATCAGGTCGGTGCCGCTGATGGTGCTGGCGAAGCTGGAGCGCGCTTCGGTGCGTACCCGCTCGACGGCCAGTAACAGGCAAACCGACAGGGCAATGGCGAAGGCTGTGAGGAACGCGGTGAAACGGCGATTGGCCAGGCTGGCCATGGCCAGACGAAACAGATACATCTCAAATCTCCACGGCGACGGCGGCGCGATTCAGGTCGCTCAGCGACAGATTGCGATCAAACAGCGGTGCCAGGCTCTGGTCATGACTGACGAACAGCAGGCTGGCCCCGGCCTCGCGGCACTCGGCGAACAACAGGCGAATGAACGCCTCGCGCGAGTCTGCGTCCAGCGCAGACGTAGGTTCGTCGGCAATCACCAGCTCCGGTTGACCGATCAGCGCCCGGGCGGCAGCAACACGCTGCTGTTGGCCGATGGACAGCGAGTCGGCGCGGCGTGCCAGCATCGCAGGGTCTTTCAGGCCCAGGTGGGCGAGCAGGGTGGTGGTGGCTTTCTCGACGCTGCCGTGGCGTTGTCTGGCACGTTCGGCACGCACGCTGGAAAAGTGGCAGGGCAGTTCGATGTTTTCCCGCACCGATAAAAACGGCAGCAGATTGAACTGCTGGAAGATGTAGCCAGTGTGATCGACGCGAAAGCGATCACGCGCGGCCGAAGAGAGGGCCGACAGTTCCTGGTTCAACAGGCGAATGCTGCCGCTGACCGGTTTTTGCACACCGCCCAGCAGGCCCAGCAATGTGGTTTTGCCGCTACCGCTGGGGCCTTTGAGGAACAGGGTTTCGCCGCTTTGCAGACGGAATTCGGGGATGTCCAGCAGTTGCGGATGGCCGGGCCAGTTGAAGCGCAGGTCCGACAGTTCGATCAGTGCTTGGGTCATGGGCTGACTCACGCTCGGTTGGAAATTAAAAGACCGGGCCAGGCCCGGTCGTTGTACCGCAGGGTGCGATCAGAATTTCAGCGTCGGGTTGGCTGCGATCACTTCTGCGCCTGACTGGCCACCTGGCGAAATCAGTTGTACCTGAAGCTTCTTGGTGTCGGGAAAGGTTATGAAGATTTGCGACAGGTCGAGCTTCTTCAGAATGGCCGGTGCGTCACAGACGAACTTGTAGTGACCGTGAATTTCGCTGTGCTCATGATGATCGGCTTCGCCGTCCTTGGCGTGTTCATCGTGATCGTCATCCTTGTCGCCAAACAGCGGGCTTTCCAGCTTCACCGAAGTGGCCGAGCAATTGGCGGCATCGGCAATGCTGAACAAGGCGTTGGGCTTGAGCAGCAACTCGCGGGCCTTGGCGACTTTGGCCTTGTCTTCATCCGAGGTCGCAACGTGCTCGAAACCGACGATGTTCATGGCCGGGCTGTCAAATTCGAACTCCAGCGTCTTGCCTTCCAGCACCACATCCAGGCGTCCTACGCCGTGCTCGTGCGCACCCAGGCTGCCATGTTCATCGCCATGATCGTGGTCGTGTTCTTCGGCAGCGTGCGCAGCAACGAGTGGTAACAGGGCGAAAGGCAGGGCGAGTAGCAGACGGCGCATAGCGGGCTCCAGAACAATAATCGGAAAAAACTGTTATGTGATCTTATAACAAGTGGCGACCTGCGTGGACGTGTTTTTATCCAGGCGCCGGAAGACCGAACTTCAGCAAAGCGCTATTGACGGTCTTATCGGGAATACCCGGTCAGAGGCTTATGCCTAAGTAGTCTCACACTTGGCGTCATCAAGTCCTACTCTGGAAGATGAAAATCGCTACACCTGCGCCGGATGCGCAGGAAGGTTTTCATCCCAGCCAGGGCCTGCGCTCGACCTGGGCCGAGTGCGACATCAGGGAAGATACTCATGAACAAGCTCCATTCGAACAGGGAAGTCCTGCGTGCTGTGTACAAGGATATGGAACGTATCACCGAATTCGCCGACGCTGACATCGTGCTGCACAAGGCGGATCAAGGCGCTGGCGGTGGGTTGTCCATAGCCATCGGCCGGGAGGCAGTACTTTCCCACCAGATCAATCTGATCAGACGGACGCATCAGACCCTGTACATGGATGTCCACGACATCGTCGCCAACGATCACTTCGGCTCGGTGCTGGGCGAGATGCGCGCCAGCTGCGGGGGCCGGAAAATCATCATGCCGTTTTGCGGCCTGTGGCGGTTTCGCGATGGCCGAATTATCGAGTACTGGGAAAACGTCTACGACGTGCGGGCGCTTGGCAATTTCATGAACGGCAAGGAACCGGTCCTCAACCCGTGGCGTTACGGTTGATCATGGGAATGCGCGTCAGCCTGTGGGAGCATGTACGCCTGACTGTCAGCAGGTGCACATCATGTTGCGTATTCGTGGAACCGTAGGCCAATGGCCGGTGGATTTGACCCTTGAACTGGACGACGGGGACTGGGCGCAACTGGGCGCGCAGCTCAAGACAACCGCCCCGGAGGTACCCGCCGCCGTGGCCGAAAACAAGCCGCTCAATCAGGACGACAGGCTCTGGCAAGTCGCTCAGGAATTGCTGTACAAGGCCGGGCAGATGAGTGGGCCGGATCTGTTGGGGCAACTGGAAGGGTTGGCGGGCAGCACCGCAGCGGGCAAGCATCTACTGGTGCGCTTGCGCCACTCGGCGAACGTGAAAGTCGAGAGCGGCGGAGATGCGCCGCTGTACAGTTGGGTCGAAGCGACATGACCTGACTGTGCTCGGCAACAACAGGCACCCGAGCGGTGCCTGTTGCTTTGTACATTAGTACAGCGCGGCAAACAGCTTGCGACGGTACGCCGTGACCAGCGGATGGTCGTTGCCCAGCAGGTCGAATACTTGCAGCAGCGTCTTGTGCGGCAGGCCCTCGGCGTAATTGCGATTGCGGATGAACAGCTTGAGCAGGCCCTCGAGCGCAGCTTCGTACTGTTGACGCGACAACTGCTGAATCGCCAGTTGCAGTGCCGCTTCATCGTCTTGAGGGTTTTGTGCAAGACGGCTTTTCAGTTCGGCGGCGTCCGGCAGGGTCGCCGCTTGCGCGAGGAACGTCAGCTGGGCCTTGGCACCTGCCAGTTCTGCCTTGTGTGCATCACCGGTGACCGCATCCAGCACGGCCTTGGCTTCGCTCAGTTCGCCACGTTCGGCCAGGCAGCGCGCATACAGAATCAGCGCGGCGCCATTGGTGTTGTCTTCGCCCAACAGCACCTTGAGCTGTGCTTCGGCTTCGGCGAAACGACTTTCCGCAAACAGCGTCTGTGCCTGCTTGAGCGGGTCGGCGGCTGGCGGTGGCGGCATGACTACGTGTTGTTCGAGGATCTTGCGGATTTCCGACTCGGGCTGTGCACCGGCAAAGCCATCCACCGGCTGGCCGTCCTTGAACAGCACCACGGTAGGCAGGCTGCGAATACCGAAGCGCGCCACGATGTCCTGCTCGATGTCGCAATTGACCTTGGCCAGCAGCAACTCGCCCTGATAACTCTCGGTGATTTGCTGCAGCAGGGGCATCAAGACCTTGCAGGGCGCACACCACTCGGCCCAGAAATCGACGAGCACGGGCTGGTCGAAGGACTTGTCGATCACCAGTTGATCGAAGTTCGCGGCGGTTGCGTCGAAAATGTAAGCAGTTTCCTGGCTCATTGCACGTCTCGAAGAATCTGAATGCTGCCAACTATAAAGCCCGCAGGACAATGCTGAAAGCGGCGTCGTCTATTGGACATGATCGTTCCCGCACTCATTGCTCCTGATGCTGGCCGAAGGCCGCGGGAGCGAGCCGGGCGACGCCTCGCTTGTTCGTGAAAGGGGTGGAGAGCTCCAAGGGATTTATCGTTTGAACGACCGTCTTCGCGAACAAGTTCGCTCCTGCAGAGACCGTCTGGCTGAACGCTCACCGCGCCGCGTGATAGAGGCTCACGTCGCGAAACTCGTGCGGTTCGGCCAGGTCCGGCAGGGTGTGCGCATGCAGCATCGTCAGACGCTGGTAGGCAGTGTGCCTGAAGTCGCGCACGCGGGAATCGGCCACCAGTGCCACGCGGCCTCGGGAGAGAAAATGATCCAGCAGCGGCAGGTTGGCGCGGTCGTAGAGCACGTCGGCGACCAGAATCAGATCGAAGCGGTCCGCCTCGGCAAAGAAATCCGTCGAGTAGCTCAATGACACCTGATTGAGTTCGGCATTGGCCCGGCAGGCAGCGAGCGCCAGTGGGTCGAGATCACAGGCCACTACCTCAAGCGCCCCTGCCTTGAGCGCGGCAATGCCCGCCACACCCGAGCCCGCACCGAAATCCAGTACCCGCTTGCCGGCCACCCAGTGCGGGTTTTCAGCCAGAAAGCGTGCCAGAGCCAGGCCGCTGGCCCAGCAAAAGCACCAGTACGGTGGATCTTCCAGAATGCGCCGCGTTTCATCCGGGCTGAAGGCGCGGTCCATGTTGGCATCGTCGATCAGCCACAGCTTCAGATCTGTGCCCGGCAGCGAAGTAATTGCCAGCCGGGCGTCGCCAAGCAGTTCGCTCAGCGCGTGTTGCAGATGTTGCGGAGCGATCATGGCGCCTTGACGAACTGCAACTGCCCCAGGGCCTGAGTCACCGGCTGATCGATGCGCATCGACGGCAGATGCAGAATCAACTGCCCGGACTGACTGGCACGGCCACGCAACTCGACGCGTCCGCCGACCGGAAAGGCTTCCGGGTTGAAGCGCAGCTGGAACGGCAATGATTGACCGTTACCCTTGAGCAGGGTGTTGGTCAGCAGCTTCTGCGGACGTCCGCGTTCGTCGATGACCAGCATCGCCAGCTCGACCTCGGCGCCGGCCGGTACGCCCAGCAACTGCCCGCTGATTTCTCGCTGGTACGGCTGTAACGGCCCTGGACCGGCGGGCAGCTTGATCGACGGTGCGACCGGTGGCGGCGCAACGGGTTTCGGCGCGTCATTGCTGCTGCACGCGGCCAGCAAGCCGATGAAGCAGAGTAGAAAAGCGGGGCGTAACGTCATCAAGAGCTCCACAAGGCAAAATTCGAAAGGCTGGGTGACGCCAAGCGTGCAGTATTACCGAGCCCGGACAATTTCACACCGCTTTAATGCGCGTCTATATACCGTAAACCCTCAGCCTTGTCTTGCCGGCAGGATGCGCTAACATGGCGCTCCCCATTCTTTCGTTGCCAGCCACCATGCACTGTCCCTTCTGCGGTGCCAATGACACCAAAGTCATCGACTCCCGCCTCGTCGCCGAAGGCGAGCAAGTACGCCGCCGACGCGAGTGCCTGGCCTGCGGCGAGCGCTTCACTACGTTCGAAACTGCCGAACTGGTCTTGCCGCGTCTGATCAAGCAGGACGGCAGCCGCCAGCCTTTCGATGAAGAAAAACTGCGCGCCGGTATGCAGCGCGCGCTCGAAAAGCGTCCGGTGAGTGTCGAACGCCTTGAAGCGGCCCTGGTTCACATCAAACACAAGCTGCGCGCGACCGGCGAACGCGAAGTCAAATCGCTGGTGGTGGGTGAGCTGGTCATGACCGAGCTGCAGAAGCTCGACGAAGTGGCCTACATCCGCTTCGCTTCCGTGTACCGCCGCTTTCAGGACCTCAACGAATTCCGTGAAGAAATCGATCGTCTGGCCCGCGAGCCGGGCAAGGAATAAATGCATTGCTGACTGAACAGGCGGCTCTCGACGTTCATTACATGGCGCGAGCACTCGAGCTGGCGCGCAAGGGGCTGTACTCCACACATCCCAACCCGCGAGTCGGCTGCGTGATCGTGCGTGAAGGCCGGATCGTTGGCGAAGGCTGGCATGTACGGGCCGGTGAGCCGCATGCCGAAGTGCATGCCTTGCGCCAGGCTGGCGAGCTGGCCAGAGGCGCGACCGCTTACGTCACCCTCGAACCGTGCAGTCACCAGGGGCGCACACCGCCCTGTGCCGATGCACTGATCGAAGCCGGAGTGGCGCGGGTTGTCGCTGCGATGCAGGACCCCAATCCCGAAGTCTCCGGCCGTGGCCTGTTGCGCCTCATGAATGCCGGTATCGGCGTTCAATGTGGTGTGCTGGAAAGCGAAGCGCGAGCGCTGAACAAAGGCTTTCTCAAGCGCATGGAAACCGGCCTGCCGTACGTGCGGGTCAAGATGGCCATGAGCCTGGATGGCCGCACGGCGATGGCCAGCGGTGAAAGCCAGTGGATCACCGGTCCCGAGGCGCGCTCTGCCGTGCAGCGTCTGCGTGCGCAGTCGAGTGTGGTGCTGAGCGGCGCCGATACGGTGCTGGCCGACAAGGCTCGTCTCACCGTACGCCCTGATGAATTGGGGCTCGATGCCGAACTGACCTCACTGGCCGCTGCACGCCCGCCGTTGCGCGTGTTGATCGACGGCCGTTTGCGTGTGCCGCTCGATGCACCGTTCTTCCAGGCAGGCAGTGCGCTGGTCGTGACGTGTGCTGCTGCGTCGGCGCGAGGTCGCTATCAGGAAGAGGGCCACGAAATGCTCGCTCTGGCCGACAGCGCCGGTCATGTGGACCTGCGCAGGTTGATGGGCGAACTCGCCGCGCGTGGCGTCAATGAAGTATTGGTCGAGGCCGGTCCGCGACTGGCGGGGGCTTTTGCGCGTCTCGGGCTGGTCGACGAATTTCAGCTCTTCATCGCCGGCAAGTTTCTCGGCTCATCGGCCCGCCCGCTGCTCGATCTGCCCCTGGCGCAGATGAGCGAGGCACTTGAACTGAACATTGTGGAAATGCGTGCTGTCGGTAATGACTGGCGAGTCATCGCTCTCCCTGTGCGCACACCCGGCGTATAATTCCCGGCTTTCGCCTAGCGCGCAGCCCTTGTTCTCCCGGAGGACCCATGTTTACCGGCATTATCGAATCCATTGGCAGCATCCGCGCCCTGACTCCGAAAGGCGGCGACGTCCGCGTTTATGTGGAAACCGGCAAGCTTGACCTGACCGACGTCAAACTCGGCGACAGCATTGCCGTGAATGGCGTATGCCTGACCGCCGTCGAATTGCCCGGTGATGGCTTCTGGGCTGATGTCAGCCGGGAAACCCTGACCGTCACCGCCTTTGTCGACCTCAAGAGCGGCAGCCGGGTCAACCTGGAAAAGGCCCTGACCCCGACTACGCGTCTGGGCGGCCATCTGGTCAGCGGTCATGTCGACGGCGTGGGCGAAATCGTCGCCCGTGCGGACAACGCCCGCGCCATTCAGTTTACGGTGCGTGCGCCACGCGAACTGGCCAAATACATCGCCCACAAAGGCTCGATTACGGTCGACGGCACCAGCCTGACCGTCAATTCGGTCAACGGCGCCGAGTTCGAACTGACCATCGTGCCTCATACCTGGAGCGAAACGATCATGGCCGACTACCAGCCCGGCCGTAAGGTCAACCTGGAGGTCGACCTGCTGGCGCGTTATCTGGAGCGCCTGCTGCTGGGTGACAAGGCCGCCGAGCCGGGCCACGGCACGATCACCGAAAGCTTCCTGGCCGAGAACGGCTACCTCAAATCCTGAATTGATTGAAGGGGGTGCCGCGTGGCGCTCAACAGTATCGAAGAACTGGTCGAAGACATTCGCCAGGGCAAGATGGTCATCCTCATGGATGACGAAGACCGCGAAAACGAAGGCGACCTGATCATGGCCGCCGAATGCGTGAAGCCCGAGCACATCAACTTCATGGCGCGTTTCGCCCGTGGTCTGATCTGTATGCCGATGACTCGCGAGCGCTGCGAAACCCTCAAGCTGCCGCTGATGGCAGCGCGCAACGGTTCGGGTTTCGGCACCAAGTTCACCGTTTCCATCGAAGCTGCCGAAGGCGTGACCACCGGCATCTCGGCAGCCGACCGCGCACGTACTGTGCAGGCTGCCGCTGCCAAGGACGCGAAAGCTGAAGACATCGTCAGCCCTGGGCATATTTTCCCGCTCATGGCCCAGGCTGGCGGTACCCTGGCGCGTGCCGGTCATACCGAGGCGGCCTGCGACCTGGCGCGCATGGCCGGTTTCGAGCCGACGGGCCTGATCTGCGAAGTCATGAACGATGACGGCACCATGTCGCGACGTGCCGAACTCGAAGCATTTGCCCTGCAACATGACATCAAGATCGGCACCATCGCCGACCTTATTCACTACCGGATGATCCACGAACGTACCGTTCAGCGGATTGCTGAGCAGCCGATGGACAGCGAACTGGGCAGTTTCAACCTGGTGACCTACCGCGATTCGGTCGAGGGCGACGTGCATCTGGCGCTGACCCTGGGCACCATCTGCGCCGAAGAGCCCACGCTGGTTCGCGTGCACAACATGGACCCGCTGCGTGACCTGCTGATGGTCAGCCAGCCCGGCCGCTGGAGCCTGCGCGCCGCCATGCGCGCGGTTAACGAGGCGGGCAGCGGTGTGGTGCTGCTGCTCGGTCACCCGCTGGATGGCGATGTCTTGCTGGCTCATATTCGCGAAACCGCCGGTCAGCAACCCATCAAGACACCGACCACTTACAGCACGGTCGGCGCTGGTTCGCAGATCCTTCGTGACCTCGGCGTGCGCAAAATGCGCCTGATGAGTTCGCCGATGAAGTTCAATGCGATATCCGGTTTCGATCTGGAAGTTGTAGAATACGTGCCCTCCGAATAAATACCGGCAGGTCGGGGCGTGTGAAAGATGGTTTTTTCGCAGGTCTTGGCCTGACAGGCATGATTCGTGGCCTAATATCCCTCAAAGTCCGCCCCAAGGCGGGCTTGCTCTTTAATACGAGACTCACCGAATGACCTTGAAGACCATCGAAGGTACCTTCATCGCCCCCCAGGGCCGCTATGCCTTGGTAGTTGGCCGTTTCAACAGCTTCGTCGTGGAAAGCCTGGTTAGCGGTGCCGTTGATGCGCTGGTACGCCATGGCGTGAGCGAAAGCGACATCACCATCATCCGTGCGCCGGGTGCGTTCGAGATTCCACTGGTTGTGCAGAAAGTTGCCCAACGCAGCGAGTTCGCGGCCATCGTCGCACTGGGTGCAGTGATCCGTGGCGGTACTCCACACTTCGAATACGTGGCAGGCGAGTGCGTCAAGGGCTTGTCCCAGGTGTCCATGGAATTCGGCGTGCCGGTCGCTTTCGGCGTATTGACCGTCGACTCCATCGAACAGGCCATCGAGCGTTCCGGCACCAAGGCCGGCAACAAGGGCGCTGAAGCCGCTCTGTCCGCCATCGAAATGGTCAGTCTGCTGTCGCAGCTGGAGGCCAAGTGATTTCCGACGATACAGACCAGTTCAACCCGCGCGACGCCAAATCGCCGGAAGCCGCCAAGGGTAAAAGCGCCAAGCGTCGCGAAGCGCGTCAGATGGCGACTCAGGCCCTGTACCAACGGCACATGGCCGGCCACGCGCTGAACGAAATCGAAGCACAGTTTCGGGTCGATAACGACTTCAGCAACGTTGACGGCCCCTACTTCCGTGAGCTGCTGCACGGCGTAGCGACCAACCAGACCGAGATCGATGCTGCTCTTTCGCCTTGTCTTGATCTGACCATCGAAGAGCTGGACCCGATTGAACTGGCGGTATTGCGTCTGTCGACGTTCGAACTGCTCAAACGTATCGACGTGCCTTATCGCGTAGTGATCAACGAGGGCATCGAGCTGGCGAAAGTCTACGGCTCCACTGACGGCCACAAGTTCGTCAATGGCGTGCTGGACAAGCTGGCGCCGCGCCTGCGTGAAGTCGAAGTGAAGGCCCACAAGCGCTGATTCGCGCCTGACCTTCATGGGAGAGTTCGAGCTGATCCGCAATTACTTCGCCGCCGCGCCCTGTGCGCAGGCGGGCGAGGAAGTTGCCTTGGGGATCGGCGACGACTGCGCGCTGCTGGCGTTGGCGCCCGGCGAGCAGTTGGCGATCTCGACCGATACCCTGGTTGCCGGGGTACATTTTCCTGATGTCTGCGACCCCTTTGTGCTCGGTCAGCGTGCGCTGGCGGTGTCTGCCAGTGACTTGGCGGCCATGGGTGCCCGGCCTGTCGCGTTCACCCTTGCCCTGACCCTGCCGCAGGTCGATGCCGACTGGCTGCAGACCTTCGCTCGCGGCTTGAACCAGATGGCGCAAGGCTGTTCGCTGCGTCTGATCGGTGGTGATACCACGCGCGGTCCCTTGAGCCTGACGCTGACGGTGTTCGGTGCCGTGCCGGCCGGATCAGCCCTGACCCGCGCGGGTGCCCAGGCGGGTGACCTGCTGTGTGTCGGCGGCACGTTGGGTGATGGTGCAGGTGCATTGCCGCTGGTATTGAAGCAGCGCAGCGCCGAGCCCTCGATCGCCGAAGCATTGCTGGCCCGCTACTGGTCGCCTCAACCGCAACTGGCGCTGGGGCAGGCGTTGCGGGGCAGGGCGACGTCCGCACTGGACATCTCCGACGGGCTGCTGGCCGACTGCGGACACATCGCCCGCGCTTCGGCTGTGCGTCTGGTGATCGAGCGTGACCGGCTGCCGATGTCCGACCAGTTGCTGACCTTGTTCGATCTGCGCTCTGCCCGACAGGCCGCGCTCAGCGGTGGCGACGATTACATCCTGGCCTTCACGCTGCCTTCCGAACACCTGTCGGCGTTGCTGAAAGAAGGCTGGCCGGTGCATGTCATTGGCCGGGTAGAGCAGGGTCAAGGCGTCGTGCTTGTCGACGACACAGGGCAAGACGTCACGCCCGACACGCGCGGCTACCAGCATTTTGGCGCTGAGCAGTGAGCGGATGAGCGCTTCTATCTATCGAACTTTATGATCTAAATGCCCGAGAATTCACCCTGAGCGTCCGCAGGAACCTGCTGTTACAATGCAAATCTTGCGAATTTCCAGTCTTCACACTGATCAGGAGCACACGGTGCCCGTCGTCTTTGTCGCCGCTTCCAAACTGCCCACTCCCTTTGCAGAATTTGCCATGCACGGCTTTATCGAGTCGGCAACCGGCCGTGAACATGTCGTCCTGAGTCTGGGCGATGTGGCGGACGGTGAGCCGGTTCTGGGTCGCGTACATTCCGAATGCCTGACGGGCGATGCCCTGTTCAGTCAGCGTTGCGATTGCGGTTCTCAACTGGAGGCTGCCCTGCGCGCCATCGCCACCGAAGGGCGTGGTGTACTGCTGTACCTGCGTCAAGAAGGGCGCGGTATCGGTCTGATGAACAAGATCCGCGCCTACGAGCTGCAGGATGGCGGCGCCGATACGGTTGAGGCCAACGAGCGCCTGGGCTTTGCTGCCGATCAGCGTGACTACGCGATCTGCCTGCCGATGCTTCAGCATCTGGGCGTGCAATCGTTGCGGCTGATGACCAACAACCCGCGCAAGGTCAAAGCCTTGACCGACATGGGCATCAGGGTCGCCGAGCGCGTGCCTCTGCACACCGGACAAAACCCGCATAACCGTCTTTATCTGGCGACCAAGGCGGGCAAGCTGGGGCACATGATGGGCAACGAACATCAAAGCGAGGTCGGCCCCGCGTGACACGCAGCGAGGTTCGTCAAAAGCTGGAGATGCAATGGTGGCGTCAACTGGGTCTGACCCTGGCGCCATTGCTGGTGGTCTGTGTATTTTTTGGTGCCAGCGAACCGCTCATTCCGGTGTTGGCGATCCCGCTGTTCATCGCCGGGATAGGCTCGATGTTCGTCAGCCTGAAACCCTTCGGCGCCTACAAGCGCGCGTTGGCGGTCATCCAGGCTGCACTCGATACACCCGAGGAGCCGGCAGCATGGCTCAAACTCGCTGCCATCCGCCGCCTGGCGTTCCTGGCCGCCGGCTTGCCCGCCTGGATCTCCGCCATCGCGGTGCTGTTCGGTCTGCATCCCTTGCCGGTCTGCCTGCTGGCGTTTGCCAGCGCAGTGCTGCTTTACCTGTACCGCATTCCCGCGCTTTCGCGCTGATCGTCCCCTGCTGAAGCGGACACGATCAGCGCGAAACGCCATCAGGCTGCGAGTAACCAGACACCCGCTGCCGCAGAGGCTGCACCGGCGATACGCACCAGGGGGGCCGCCGCCTGAGGCAACACGCGAACCACCGCATAACCCAGCGCATGCAAGGCCGCAGTTGCAGCAACGAAACCTGCTGCGTACGCCCATGGACTGGACATTTCCGGCAGTTCAAGGCCATGCGCTACGCCGTGGAACAAGGCGAACAGGGCTGTTGCGGCTACCGCCAGCGCCAGCGGCGGACGCACTGCCAATGCCACGGCCAGGCCCAGAGCCAGTACCGAGGCGGCAATGCCGCTTTCCAGCGCCGGCAGGTTCAAACCTGCAAAGCCCAGCATGCCGCCGATCAGCATGGTGCCAACGAAGGTGCACGGCAGCGCCCAGCGTGCCGAACCTTGTTGTTGCGCAGCCCACAAGCCGACGGCCAGCATGGCCAGCAAATGATCCAGCCCGCCAATCGGGTGGCTGATACCTGCGATCAGGCCATTATCACCATGACCGGGGTGAGCCAGCGCGAGAGTCGGGACCAGCAACAGCGCCAGGGCGCCAAGGGCTTTTTTGTAGTTCATCGACGGGTTCCTTTTGGTTGTGAATTCAGGCGGCGGCAGTCAGCAGGCCCTGGCGCTCAATGAAGGCAATGATCTGTTCCAGACCTTGGCCGGTTTTCTGATTGCTGAACACGAACGGCTTTTCGCCACGCATCCTGCGCGTGTCGCTGTCCATCATTTCAAGTGACGCGCCTACCAAAGGGGCGAGGTCGATCTTGTTGATCACCAGCAGGTCGGACTTGCAGATGCCCGGACCGCCCTTGCGCGGCAGCTTGTCGCCGGCCGACACGTCGATCACGTAGATGGTCAGGTCGGAAAGCTCCGGGCTGAAGGTCGCGGAAAGGTTATCGCCACCGGATTCGACGATGATCAGGTCCAGGCCTTCGAAGCGGCGATTGAGCTGGTCGACTGCTTCCAGGTTGATCGAAGCGTCCTCGCGAATCGCGGTGTGTGGGCAGCCGCCTGTTTCAACGCCGATGATGCGCTCAGGGGCCAGTGCCTCGTTGCGCACCAGAAAGTCAGCGTCTTCGCGGGTATAGATATCGTTGGTCACCACGGCCAGGTTATAGCGGTCGCGCAATGCCAGGCACAGCGCCAGGGTCAGCGCCGTCTTGCCGGATCCGACCGGGCCACCGATTCCGACGCGCAGAGGTTGGCTGTTCATTGAGTTCTCCATAAGGACTGATCAGGACCGGAATAACCGGCTGTATTGACGTTCGTGCGCCATGCTCGCCAGGGACAGGCCAAAGGCTGCGCTGCCGGCATGGCAGGGATCTTGTGTGCTGGCACTGACCTGCGCCTGCTGCAATAACGGCAACAGCTCGCTGGTCAGGCGCTGGGCGGCTTGCTGGCCCAGCGGCAGGGTTTTCATCAGCACGGCCAGCTGGTTTTCAAGCCAGCTCCATAGCCAGGCGGCCAGCGCATCCTGCGGGCTGATCTGCCAGGCGCGTGCGGCCAGCGCCCAGCCAAGGGCCAGGTGCGGCTCGGCAGTCTGCTGCAGAAACTGGCGTGCTTCACGATCCAGTTCAGGCAGGCCATTGAGCAACTGTTGCAGGGAGTAGCCCATCTGCCGGCTTTCCAGATGCAGCTCGCGGGTCTCGCGGCTGGCGCGATGCTGCTCGCTGACTTGCAGCAACTGGCCCCAGTCACCGGCTGCCGCCGCCTCGCAATGAGCCAGCAGCAGCGGGGCCTCGAAGCGCGCGAGATTGAGCAGCAGTTGATCGCCGATCCAGCGGCCCGCGGTCGGCGGGTCCACCACAATGGATTGCTCCACGGCCATTTCCAGCCCTTGCGAATAGCTGTAGCCACCGATAGGCAGCTGCGGACTGGCCAGGCGCAATAGCGCCCAGGCGCTGTTCACTTGCGCACGCCGAACTGGTGCATGCGCGGCGGATAGTTGAAATCCTCCTCGCCCGCGCGCGAATGATGATGCCCACCGCCGTAGGCGCCATGTTCCGGCTGGAACGGCGCTTCGATGGTTTCGACAGTGGCGCCCAGTTGGTCGAGCATCGCCTTGAGCACGTAATCGTCGAGCAGGCGCAGCCAGCCGTCGCCGACTTGCAGGGCCACGTGGCGATTGCCAAGGTGATAGGCCGCGCGGGTCAGTTCGAAAGTACTGCTGCACGTGACGTGCATGAGTTTTTCGGGACGTGCGCAGACACGCACCACGCGGCCGTCCTGGGCCTGAAGAAACTCGCCATCGCGCAGCGGCGACTGACCGCGTTGCAGAAAGAGGCCAACGTCTTCGTTTTCCGCACTGAAGCAGCGCAGTCGACTTTTGCTGCGTGCCTCGAAATTCAAATGCAGCTCGGCGGCCCATTCGGCCTGAGGTTCGATTCGGTCGTGAATCACCAGCATCAGATAGCTTCCAGCCAATTGCGATGCTTCAAATCAGAGCAAGGGGCTTGCCAACAGTGCAGCTTGCGGGGAAATGGCTGACAGAGGCAGGTGATCCAAGCATCGGCAAGATCACTAAAGATCTATTTTGGTGCGTAATCATGATAGTGCTTTAATTTGGTGCGTTTGGGTTGCTAGAAGTGAAGTTAATAGTGAGACGGTTCACATCTCAGCCCCAGGCAGAGCGTGTCGCCGCTCAATCGTGACTGCCCAGACCACGCCAGTGCCGTGCGCCAATGAAGATGAAGCGCAGTTGCTGAGTGATCTTCGCCTGAGGTGTCAGGTGCGGGGCGAGCGAGGCGGGCGGCGGGTCGATCAGCTCCGGCAGCATCGCGAACACGCTTTTGACCACCAGGTCGGCGATAATCGACAGGGCATCGGCATTCAGGTGCTGCCATTTGGGCATCTTTGCCAGGTCGGCTGTGAGGTCGGCGCTGATGCCTTCGCGCAATGCGCCAAGCGCCTGACGCACCTTCAAGGAGCCGCCGTATTGTTCGCGCGCCAGAAACAGGAACTGCGACCGGTTGGCCGCCACACGTTCGAGGAATATCTTCACCGAGGCACGAATCAGCCCGCCCATGGCGAATTCGTTGTGGCGCACCAGCCTGATGGTCTCGCGAAAGGTCTGGCCGACCTCGCTGACCAGCGCCAGCCCCAACTGGTCCATGTCTTCAAAGTGCCGGTAGAACCCGGTTGGTACGATGCCTGCCGTGCGCGCCACTTCCCGCAGGCTCAGGCTGCCGAAGCCGCGCCCGCTCTCCATCAATTGGTGGGCAGCATCGAGCAGGGCTCTTCGGGTCTGTTGTTTCTGTTCGGCGCGGGGCAGCATGGCTCAAACGATTCTTGGATTAGGCTGGGTTGCACTTTAGCAAATGCGCTTTACCTGCGTCGAAAGGGTTTTCAGTCAGGTTCCTTGACCAGTAATAGTGCATGAGTGCTGGCCTTCGATGCATTTTCGTATTCAAATCAAACCCTCGGCGCGTTTGTCAGTCGAACATTCATGTCGTATTCAGCGCGCCAGGGTCGGGGCGCTGTTTTCTGGAGAGTGACGCATGACGCGCAGCCGCAAGATTTTCGCCTGGACAGGTGCCACGTTGTTGGTGGTGCTGGCTATATTGGTCATTGTGATCGTCACTTTCGACTGGAATCGCATCAAACCCACCCTCAATGCGAAAGTCAGCGAAGCGCTGCATCGTCCGTTCGCCATCAATGGTGATCTGGATGTGCGCTGGACGCGTGAGCCCGAACTCGGTGGCTGGCGTGCCTGGGTGCCGTCGCCGCACTTTGTTGCTGACGACCTGAGTCTGGGTAACCCTGAGTGGTCGAAGACCCCGCAGATGGTGACCCTCAAGCACGTCGAATTTCGTCTCTCGCTGCTGCCGCTGCTGGCGCAGCAAGTGGTTATCCCGCGTATCGATCTGACCGGACCCGAGGCTAAACTCGAGCGTCTGGCCGATGGTCGTGCCAACTGGGTGTTCGATCTGCCCAAATCCGACCCGAACGCCGAGCCCTCCAAGTGGGTGATGGACATCGGCGCGATCAAGTTCGACAAGGGACAGGTGAGCTTCAACGACCAGAAGCTCAACGCCAACCTGGACGTGGTGATCGACCTGCTCGGCAAGCCGATCCCGTTCAGTGAAATCGTCGGCAGCAAGGAAGCGAAAAAGGCCCAGGACAAGGGCGCAGTACCGCAGGATTACGCATTCGGTCTGGCGGTCACCGGCCAGTACCACGGTCAGAAGCTGAGCGGCACCGGCAAGGTCGGCGGCCTGCTCGCGCTCAAGGATGCCAATCAACCGTTTCCGGTACAGGCTGACGTGAAGGTCGGTGACACCCATGCGGTGATCGCCGGGACCCTGACCGATCCACAGAACCTGGGCGCGCTGGACCTGCGCCTCAAGCTTTCCGGCGCGAGCCTGAGCAATCTGTACCCGCTGACGGGTGTGACCCTGCCGGATTCTCCGGCGTACTCCACCGATGGCCGCCTGATCGCCAAACTGCACGACCCGGCCGGCGCCAACTTCCGTTACGAAGGCTTCAACGGCAAGATCGGCAACAGCGATATCCACGGCGACCTGGGCTTCGTCGCCAGTCAGCCCCGGCCCAAGCTGAGTGGCGTGCTGGTCTCCAATCAATTGCTGTTCAGTGACCTCGCGCCACTGATCGGTGCGGACTCCAATGCCGCGCAGAAAAAGCGCGGTGGCGAGAGCAAGCAGCCTTCGGGCAAGGTACTGCCTGTCGAGGAGTTTCAGACTGATCGCTGGCGGGCGATGGATGCCGACGTGGAGTTCACCGGCAAGCGCATCGTGCAGAGCCCGGACCTGCCGTTCACTGACCTCTACACCCATCTGGTTCTCAACGATGGTCAGTTGAGCCTCGAGCCGCTGCGTTTTGGGGTGGCAGGTGGCAAGCTGGACGCGGACATTCGCCTCAACGGGCAAAACAAACCGATGCAGGGCAGAGCCAGGCTGTCGGCGCGCAATTTCAAGCTCAAGCAACTGTTCCCGACCTTCGAACCGATGAAAACCAGCTTCGGTGAGCTGAACGGCGATGCCGATATCAGTGGCCGTGGCAACTCGGTTGCAGCCTTGCTGGGGACTGCCAACGGCGAAATGAAGATGCTGGTGAACGACGGTGCGATCAGTCGTGGCCTGATGGAAATTGCCGGGCTCAACGTGGGCAACTACGTCGTTGGCAAGCTGTTCGGCGACAAGGACGTGAAGATCAATTGCGCGGCCTCGGACTTCGGCATCAAGGACGGGCTGGCGACCAGTCGGCTGTTTGTCTTCGATACCGAGAACGCCATCATCTACATCAACGGCACTGCGAACCTGAAGACCGAGCAACTGGACCTGCAGATCAACCCTGAGTCCAAGGGCTTCCGCGTGTTCTCGCTGCGCTCGCCGTTGTATGTCAACGGCCCGTTCGCCAAGCCCAACGCAGGCGTACAGTCCGGCCCGCTGTTGCTGCGCGGAGCCGGCATGGTCCTGCTCGGCGCAACCGTAGGCCCTGCTGCAGGCCTGCTGGCGCTGGTCGCCACTGGCGACAGCGAGCCTAATCAGTGTGGCCCGCTGCTGGAGCAGATGCGCACCGGCAAGGCGCCTAAGACGGTGAAGTAACGCTCCACCTCTCGTGCCAGCGCTCCGCGTTGGCGCGCACTTGGCCGGACCCAGAGCGTCCAGAAATGCATTCACACGCTGGAGCGTGAGGAACGATGTTTACGTCGCTGGCCTGAGAAAATACTTCCCCACAAAAAAGCCAGGACACAGGTCCTGGCTTTTCATTTGCTGTCGCGAGTTACAGGTCTTCGAGAATATCCGCCATGTCATCAGCGTGCTCTTCTTCCTGAGCAAGGATCTCTTCGAAGATGCGGCGGGTAGTCGGGTCGCTGTCGCCGAGGTATTGAATGATTTCGCGATAGCTGTCGACGGCGATGCGCTCGGCAACCAGATCTTCGTAAACCATTTCCTTCAGTGTGTTACCCGCCACGTACTGCGCGTGGGAGTTCTTCGACAGGGTGTCCGGGTTGAACTCCGGCTCGCCGCCCAGTTGCACGATACGCTCGGCCAGTTTGTCGGCGTGCTGCGCTTCCTGCTCTGCGTGTTCCAGAAACTCGGCTGCCGCGACGCTCGCTTTCAGGCCTGACGCCATGTAGTAGTGGCGCTTGTAGCGCAGCACACAGACCAGCTCGGTAGCCAGCGATTCATTGAGCAGGCGCAGGACCGTTTCGCGGTCAGCGCTGTAGCCTTGAGTCACAGCACCATCCTCAACGTTCTGGCGTGCGCGCTGGCGCAGAGTATTTACATCGGAAAGCTGTGATTGCGGTGCAGAATTCATCATTTATCTCCAGGACTCATCAGGTTTTGCTGTCTCGCTCTGTGGGTGGCC
Organism: Pseudomonas cerasi; assembly: GCF_027983475.1. Lineage (NCBI taxonomy): Bacteria > Pseudomonadati > Pseudomonadota > Gammaproteobacteria > Pseudomonadales > Pseudomonadaceae > Pseudomonas > Pseudomonas cerasi. Next base: position 1,455,150 of record NZ_JAQJVM010000002.1, on the reverse strand, counting down.
CGGCAGGATCAGCAAAGATTGTGAGTAGCGAAGGGGGCAAAAAGTTTTATCGGATTTTCACAGATACGCACGGCTGTGTCTGAATGTAAAAATATAAGAAACGAGTGCCGAGCCCCGCGGTCCCAACCTTGAGACCCAAATAAATCGTGGAGATACACAATGCTCAAGTTCCTGGGAAGCACCGTTGGCATCATCTTTCTGATCGGCCTGGTCGTGGTTATCGCCCTGTTCAAGCTGGTTTTCTAAAAACGCATTCAACAAAAAGCCCGAGGCATTCATGCCTCGGGCTTTTTGTTTGTGCCTGCGTTTTGATTACATCGCTTTTTCGTTCTTCTCGCGTTGTTCGCACGTCATGAAACCTTTGTTGGTCACACGGCCGTCGCTGTTGAAGCTGACGTGGTAGACCTGTTTGTGGCCGTCCTTGTTCATGACGTAGTTGTTGCAAGTGCCTGGGTTGACCTTACGCTCGATAGTGCTCGACGGCTCACCGCCGATAGTCAGGACCTGCTGGCGCGTCATGCCGTTCTCGACCTGCTTGACCAGCGGCTCGTTGCGATAAGTGACGTAGTCCACCGGGTTCTGCACGGTTGTGTTGCTGCAGCCAGCCATTGTCGCCAATACAAAGGTCGCCGCGAAGAGTTTTTTGTACATCGTTATTGCTCCACATGTCAGAGCCGGTTTTGGCCCGGTATGCCTTGGAGCAGAAGAGGGGCTCAAGAGTTCGAAAAAAAGATGGCGATGAGGCAGTACCTCGCATCCACCCTGAGGCCGTTGCTGACCCCCCTGAACGCCATGACAATCGGGCATGAAAAGCGCTTTGAATATTCCTCGCACGTTCCCGAAAGGCCGAGGTCAATCTGATGGCATGGTTGAGCGTTTTGCTCGGCCTTGGGCTCGGTCATCGGTTGTCGGACCGTAGTTCGTTAATCAGCCGCTCCTCAGTGACGGCCAGGAAGATGCGATGAGCGATAAAGAACTGTATGAGATCGAGTACACCCTGCTCGGCGAGCACCACGTAGACATTATCGAGAATCTGGATGTGCCCATCATCGAAGTGGTGCACGAACTGGCGCTCAAGCATCACGTAGAACTGGACGAGCTGCCAATGGGTGAAGCCGGGCTGCCGCTTGCCGCCGGCATCACCGATGTGTCGATTCACAGCCTGGAGGGCAGCGAAGGCAGCGCGACTGCCTAGTCCGCCCTGGATCGCAGCGGCGTCGTCCAGCGTTCCGCGAGGATGACGCCGCAGAGGGTCAGCGCTCCGCCGAACAGGTGATAGAGCGCCAGCTGCTCGCCCAGTGTCGCCGCGGCAATCAAGGCCGTGGCGATGGGCATCAGGTTGAAGAACAGTGTTGTGCGGCTGGGGCCCAGGCGCATGATCGAGGTCATCCACAACCAGGGTGCGAGCATCGAGGTTGGAATCGCTGCGTACAGCACCATCGGTATGTTGTTCGCATTCAGACCGGTTTTCGCCGACAGCATGAACGGCGGCAGCAAAACGATAATCGCCAGCAGGATCTGTACGTAAAGCAACTGCAGGGGCGGCAAACGCAACTGCCACTTCTTCAGCAGCGTGCTGTAGACCGCATACGATGCGGCGGCCACCAGCACCATCGCATCGCCCCGATTGACCCCCTGCTCAATCAGACCGGCCGGATTGCCCGCCGAGACCACGACCACCACTCCCGCGAATGACAGCACCGCCCCCAGCAGCGCACCCGAGGTCAGACGAGTGCCGAGGCAGGCTATCGACAGCCCCAGCGCCATCATCGGCACCATCGACTGAATGATTCCCATGTTGGTGGCGGTTGTCAGGCTGGCCGCGAAATACGCCAGGCTTTGATACAGCGCTGTGCCGAGCACGGCCAGAATGAAAATCTTGCCGAGTACCGGTTTGATCGCCGCGCGGTTCGCCCACACAGGCCCGAGCATGAACGGTGTGAACAGCAAGCCAGCCAGCGCCCAGCGATAAAAGCCAATTTCAGCCGGAAAGATCACCCCGGCAGACGCCTTGGTGACGGCTGTGTTGATCGCCCAGATAAGGATGGTAATCAGCGGAAAAGCGTATTGCATGAGTGGATCATCGTTAGAGCGAGGCGTAATTATCCGCCTGTTTGTCGAGAATGCCAGCGGCGATGTTGGGTGCTCCGTCACAGAGCGCAGACGCTGACTACACTGAATCTCAGTCTGTGCCGCCCGGTGCAGTGGATCTGGAGAGTGGATCGATGAACAAGCTCGGTATTCCTGTATTGCTCGTTGGGTTGATGTTATCTGCCCAGGGTTTCGCTGCGACCGCGCAGCAGAACAAAATGACCACCTGCAATGCCGACGCCAGCGCGAAGTCGCTGAAGGGCGATGAGCGCAAGACGTTCATGAGCACTTGCCTTAAAGCGGCACCGCCGCCAGCGGCGACCCAGCAGGAGAAGATGAAAACCTGCAACGCGACTGCCAGCACTCAGGCGCTCAAGGGAGACGCGCGCAAGAGTTTCATGAGCGATTGTCTCAAGAAGAAATAATTTTTCAGTCGGCATCTTTGCGGCAGGCAAGAGGCGCGGGTGCAGTAAACACTGCACTTTCGCGCCGTTCTCGAGCCGATCATCGGGCAGATGATTGCGGCGTGTTTTTTCCGGCTTTCTGATCACTGGTTCTGGACTGAGAAGGCTGGCAGACTGCCCACCTTCCTTGTGTTGCCCGTTGAGGGTCTATGCCAACGTTTTCTGCGCGTCAGGTGTTAATAGCCAGCTGGATTCTTGTATTTGGCGGTCTGTTATTGGTGTTGCCATTCAAGTTGTTGCCCAGTCTGTTGGCCGGACTGTTGGTTTTCGAGCTGGTCAACATGTTGACCCCCAAACTGCAGCGGCTGATCTCCGGCGAACGTGCTCGCTGGCTGGCCGTAGCGTTGCTCGGCACGCTGGTGGTCAGCCTGCTGACGCTGATTTTTGCCGGCGCCATCAGTTTTGTGCTGCACGAAGCCGAAAATCCGGGCGCCTCGCTCGACAAGTTCATGACCCTGGTCGACCGCGCTCGTGGTCAGCTGCCTCCGTTCATCGATGCCTACCTGCCTGCCAGCGCAGCGGAGTTTCAGGTTTCTCTCGGGCAATGGCTGCAGAAGCACGTGGGCGAATTGCAGTTGATCGGCAAGGGGGCGGCGCACATGTTCGTCACCATGCTGATTGGCATGGTACTGGGCGCGATCATTGCCTTGCAGCGTATCTCCGACGTGCATGCGCGCAAGCCGCTGGCGGCTGCTCTGTTCGATCGCCTGTACCTGGTCAGCCGGGCGTTTCGCAACATTGTTTTTGCCCAGATCAAGATTTCCCTGCTCAACACGGCGTTCACGTCGGTGTTTCTGGCCATCGTATTGCCGCTGTGCGGGATTCACCTGCCGCTGACCAAGACCCTGATCATCATGACCTTCCTGCTCGGCCTGTTGCCGGTGGTGGGTAACCTGATGTCCAACACGTTGATCTTCATCGTCGGCATGTCCATCTCGATCTGGGTCGCGCTGGCTGCGCTGGGCTACCTGATCGTGATCCACAAGGTCGAGTATTTCCTCAATGCGCGCATCGTGGGCGGACAGATCAACGCCAAGTCGTGGGAGTTGCTGCTGGCGATGCTGCTGTTCGAAGCCGCATTCGGCCTGCCGGGCGTGGTTGCAGGGCCGATTTACTATGCGTATCTGAAGAGCGAGTTGCAGAAGGAAGGGTTGGTCTAGGGCGCTTGCGCATGTAGCCGTCCGAAACAACGCCTGTCACTTCACCGCGTTGGCATGCAGTTCTGGACGCTCTGCGTCTGCGGTGCCGCAGAACATCCACATGGCTCGAAACACTCCCGCCCGTGGGAGTGATTCACATGGCTTGAAAACACCCCGGCCCTACAGGAGTGAGCTTGCTCACGAACAGGCCCGTGCAGCCGCTGGAAGCCCATTGGTCAGGTAATCCGCCTTCGCGAGCAAGCTCGCTCCCACAAGATCAGCGATCTGTGACGCGGAGCATCACGAAGGGCATTCCCACGATAGGCGCATGACTAGCCGTAACGCTTCTTCGCTTCGATGGCCAGGCCGCTACCGATGCTGCCGAAGATGTTGCCTTCAACGTGGCGCGCGTTGGGCAGCATGTCAGAGACGCTGTTGCGCAGGGCAGGGATGCCGCTTGAACCGCCGGTGAAGAACACCGTGCTGACCTGTTCGACACTCACGCCCGCATCGTTCAGCAAGTTCGTCACGCTGTTGCGCACCCGCTTGAGCTGGGCGTCGATCGCTGCTTCGAACATCACCCGGCTCAGGTCGACGCTCAGTCCGGCTTCCACGCGATCCATAGGCAGATGGCGGCTGTCGGCGTGGGTCAGCTGGATCTTGGTTTCTTCCACCTCCATGGCCAGCCAGTGCCCGGCGCGTTGTTCGATCAGCTTGAACAGGCGATCGATGCCACCGGTGTCTTCGATGTCGTAGCGCATACTGCCCAGGGCCAGTTGCGATTTTTGCGAGTACACCGCGTTGATGGTATGCCAGGTCGCCAGGTTCATGTGGTGGCTGGTCGGCATGTACGCACCGCTTTTCATGCGGCTGCCATAACCGAACAGCGGCATCACGCCTTGCAGGCTCAACTGCTTGTCGAAGTCGGTCCCGCCGATGTGTACGCCACCGGTGGCAAGGATGTCTTGCTGACGATCATCGTGCCGGCGTCGCTCGGGCGACAGACGTACCAGCGAAAAGTCTGACGTACCGCCGCCGATGTCGACAATCAGCACCAGTTCTTCGTCCTGGATGGTGGACTCGTAATCGAAGGCCGCAGCGATGGGCTCGAACTGGAAAGATACGTCCTTGAAGCCGATCTTGCGCGCCACTTCAGCCAGCGTGTCTTCGGCTTCCTGATCGGCCTGGGCGTCGTCATCGACAAAATGCACCGGACGGCCCAGCACGACCTGCTCGAATTCGCGGCCAGCCGTTTTCTCCGCGCGCTTTTTCAGCTCGCCGATAAACAGTGCCAGCAAATCCTTGAACGGCATCGCCGTGCCCAGCACGCTGGTGTCATGCTTGATCAGCTTCGAGCCCAGCAGGCTCTTGAGCGAGCGCATCAGGCGGCCTTCGTAGCCCTCCAGATACTCGTGAAGCGCCAGGCGGCCATACACCGGGCGGCGTTCTTCCATATTGAAGAACACCACCGAAGGCAGGGTAATCTTGTCGTCCTCCAGCGCGATCAACGATTCCATGCCGGGTCGTTGCCAGCCGACAGTGGAGTTGGACGTGCCGAAATCGATACCGCAGGCACGGGCCGGGGATTGGTCATTCATGTCTTTTACGTTCCAGTCAAAAAACGGCCGCGCAGTTTATGCCAGCGCGGGCAAATTGCGTAGCGCGACACGTCGCTTATATTTACCTGGCTGTATTTGCGACCAAGGCTTGAACTGAGGCCCGTTACCCCCAATCTTGAAGGGATTCTCGGTAGACCCTGTTGTCGGACATTATGTTGTCGAGCTATCGACCTGCCGACAAAGGCAGCTGGTCTATCTGTATATTTTTCGACGTTAGGTAATCCAGATGCCTCGTGACAGAGGGAGCTGGGCGCGTGACGCCAGCGTACCTGGCTTTGCCGGATAATTCGGATGGGTGATCGTTACATGGATTTCAAAGACTACTACAAGATACTTGCCGTGGAGCCGACTGCGGACGACAAGGCGATCAAGACCGCCTATCGCAAACTCGCGCGCAAGTATCACCCGGACGTCAGCAAGGAGGCAGGCGCCGAAGACAAGTTCAAGGAAGCCTCCGAAGCGTATGAGGTACTCAGCAGCCCGGAAAAGCGCGCCGAGTATGACGAGCTGCGCAAATACGGTCGTCAGGGCCGCCCGTTCCAGACCCCGCCGGGCTGGCAAAGCCGTGCCGGCGCCGGGGCAGGCGGGTTCGAGGAAACGGCAGACTTCTCGGAGTTTTTCAGCTCCATTTTCGGTGGCCGGCCACAGCAGGGCGGGCGTACCCGCAACCCTGGGCGTACCGGGCAGGACGTGGAGATGGAACTGGCGGTATTCCTCGAAGAGACCCTGTCGGGGGAATCCAAGCAGGTCAGCTTCAAGGTGCCGCAGCACAGCCCCAACGGGCAGCGCATGAGCGATATCACCAAGACCCTGAACGTGAAGATTCCCGCGGGCGTGGTCGATGGCGAGCGTATTCGCCTGAAGGGGCAGGGCGCGCCGGGCGTGGGCGGTGGTGCCAATGGCGACCTGTACCTGATCATTCGCCTGGCCCCGCACCCGCTGTTCGAGGTCGAGGGGCATGATCTGGTCATCACCGTCCCACTGGCCCCCTGGGAAGCCGTGCTGGGTACCAAGGTCGCTGTGCCGACGCTGACCAGCAGGATCAACCTGACCATCCGCCCGGACAGTCAGAACGGTCAGCGTCTGCGGATTAAGGGTAATGGCTTGATGAACAAGAGTGGCGAACGCGGTGATCTTTACGCGCAGTTGAAAGTCGTCGTGCCCAAGCACACCGACGAGGCTACCCGGGCGCTCTGGCAGAAACTGGCAGACAGTTCGTCGTTCGATCCTCGCGCGCAGTGGAAGGGTTGAGCGTAGCGGTCTTGCGATTCTGTCTTTTCTGAATGGGCTGATGCGCCACCCGCATCAGCAGGCAATCAGCCTCGCTCAGTTTTTCGGCAGCACCACATTGAAGGTCGTGCCCTCACCAATGGTCGAGGTCACAGTGATGCTGCCACCGTGGGCGTTGACCACTTCCTTGACGATGAACAGGCCAAGACCCAGGCTGGTCGATGTACCGCGTGTTTCGCTGTTTTCCTCGGTGCTGCGCACCAGCGGATCGAAGATCGTCCCGATAGCGTCTTCGGCAATCGGCTTGCCTTCGTTGTGTACCACCAATACCACCGCTTTCTCGGCACCCGTAACACTGACCGTTATCTCGTGACTGGCCGCACCGTGCTGCAGGGCGTTGCCGATCAGGTTCTGTAACATCTGGCTGATCCGCCCGGCGTCCCAATGCCCCTTGGTGTTGCCTTCGATGTTCAGCACCGGAACAGAGTCCGGTCGCCCGGCGCAGGCTTCCTCGATGGCTTCACGGCAAGCACTGGCCAAATCCATGTATTTGCGTTCAACCGGTAGCCCGGCGCCCAAGCGACTGCGCACGAATTCCAGCAGATCGCTGACCATCGAGCCCATATGGCGGGTGCTGGTCTGGATACGCGAAACATAGGACTGGGTCTTTTCGTCCAGCGCTATCTTGCGTGCCAGCAATTCCGTCGACATGCTGACGGCCTGCAGCGGCGCGCGCAGATCGTGACCCAGAATGGCAAGAAATATATCCCGTGAGCGGCCGACCCGTTCCGCATAGGCAGCGGTGGATTCGGCAAGCGCCTCGTCGATGGCTTCGTTGAAACGAATCACGTCCTGAAAATCGGCCAGTTGCGGCGCTGCCAGGCTTTCTACCCAAAGGCGGATGACGCTGGCGCGCAGATGGCGAAATTCCGACGTCATCTGCACCAGATCAAAGCCGACCTCATGACGCAACTCGCCATGGCTGCTGGCTGCTTCGTCCAGGCTTGGCGTCTTGTTCAACTCTTCGCCTCTGGCCTTGGCAATCTCCTCGCTTTTGCTCTGCGCGGTATTCATGTCCCGCGCAGCGGCGAGCAGGATCGACCTGGCATGATCCCGCAGCTCGGCTTTGCTCATCGTTTCTGCCGCCGGTTTCAGGGTTCTGGCGAAGTCTTCCCATTCATCGACGATGCGATCCACATGAATAACGATGAATTCGGAAAGGCGCATGGCCGGTTACCTTTGGAGATGCGTGACGAAAGAATGGGCGCATATTACCTCCTTTGCATGACACGACAAACAGGGCGTTTGCTGTCATTTCTGTCAGTAGACGTCCTATTCGCTTCGTCCTATGTTTCCTCCGGGGACTATACGAACGGAGGGCCATGACATGAGCGTCATTACGGTTACAGATGCGATCTTTCAACAGGAAGCTCTTGAAGCCAGCAAGACGAAGCCGGTCCTGGTCGAAATTTCTACCCGAGGTAACCGAATACCAGGCCAAGTCGGTAACATCAAAGGGCCGTCCGAAGGGGAGGCCCTTTTTTGGGTTCAAAACAGAAAGTACCGCTGCGCCATCGGCAGCACATCCGCGGGCTCGCACCACAGCAACACCCCGTCGGCCTTGACCTGATAGGTCTGCGGGTCGACTTCGATGTCCGGCAGGTAATCGTTGTGGATCAGGTCTTTCTTCTGCACGGTGCGGCAGCCTTTGACGACACCGATCTGCTTCTTCAGGCCCAGTGACTCCGGTACACCGGCATCGAAAGCTGCCTGGCTGATGAACGTCAGGCTGGTGGCGTGCAATGAGCTGCCGTAGCTGGCGAACATCGGGCGGTAATGAACCGGTTGCGGGGTCGGGATCGAAGCGTTGGCGTCGCCCATCAAGCTGGCGGCGATGGCGCCACCCTTGAGGATCAGGGTCGGTTTGACGCCAAAGAACGCTGGTCGCCATAGCACCAGGTCGGCCCACTTGCCGACTTCGATCGAGCCCACTTCATGGCTGATGCCGTGGGTGATCGCCGGGTTGATGGTGTATTTGGCGATGTAACGCTTGGCGCGGAAGTTGTCGTTGCCCGGACCATCCTGCGGCAGTGGGCCACGCTGTTTCTTCATCTTGTCGGCGGTTTGCCAAGTGCGCATGATCACTTCGCCAACCCGACCCATGGCCTGGCTGTCGGAACTGAGCATCGAAAAGGCGCCCAGGTCGTGAAGGATATCTTCGGCAGCGATGGTCTCGCGGCGGATGCGGCTTTCCGCGAAAGCCACGTCTTCGGCGATGCTCGGGTCCAGGTGATGGCAGACCATGAGCATGTCCAGGTGCTCGTCGATGGTGTTGCGGGTGAACGGACGCGTCGGGTTGGTCGAGCTCGGCAGCACGTTCGGTGAACCACAGGCCTTGATGATGTCCGGCGCGTGACCGCCACCGGCACCTTCGGTGTGATAGGTGTGAATCGTGCGGTTCTTGAACGCGGCCAGGGTGGTCTCGACAAAACCTGACTCGTTGAGGGTGTCGGTGTGGATCGCGACCTGCACGTCGTATTCGTCGGCCACGCTCAGGCAGTTGTCGATGGCCGCAGGTGTGGTGCCCCAGTCCTCGTGCAACTTCAGACCGATGGCCCCCGCCTTGACCTGCTCGATCAGCGGGCCGGGCAGGCTGACGTTGCCCTTGCCGGTGAAGCCGATGTTCATCGGGAACGAGTCCGAGGCCTGGAGCATGCGCGCCATGTGCCACGGGCCGGGCGTGACAGTGGTGGCATTGGTGCCCGTGGCCGGGCCGGTGCCGCCGCCGATCATGGTCGTCACGCCGCTCATCAGCGCCTCTTCGATCTGCTGCGGGCAGATGAAGTGGATGTGCGTGTCGACGCCACCCGCGGTAAGGATCATGCCTTCGCCGGCAATGACTTCGGTGGCGGCGCCGACCGCGATGGTCACGTCCGGCTGGATGTCCGGGTTGCCCGCCTTGCCAATGGCCGCGATACGCCCGTTCTTGATGCCGACGTCGGCCTTGACGATGCCCCAGTGATCGATGATCAGGGCATTGGTGATCAGCGTGTCGACTACGTCAGCGGCCAGCAACTGGCCTTGGCCCATGCCGTCACGAATGACCTTGCCACCGCCGAACTTCACTTCTTCGCCGTAGGTGGTGAAGTCCTTCTCGACCTCGATCCACAGCTCGGTGTCGGCCAGGCGAACCTTGTCGCCGACGGTGGGGCCGAACATGTCTGCGTAGGCTTGTCGGCTTATCTTCATCTTTCGTACCTCGGATTCAGAGCGGCAAGCTGCAGGCCGCAAACTGTAAGTTTTTCAAAGCGACCAGCGGCGAGCTGCAAGTCGTTAGTCGTCAAAGCTTTTGATCCTCGTGCCGAGTGCCCATCGTCATACACACGTCCCGATTGGATGCCTGTGTGACCGGTGCGGCGATCCGCATTGCTCACGAAGACGTTAGTCCGAACGCCCTGTTTCTGGAGGCTGTACCGGCCTCTTCGCGAACAAGTTCGCTCCTACGGCCTTCGGCCAGAATCAAAAGCAGACTTGTGTGTAACGATGAACGCGGAGCGTAGGAACGGTATTCAAAAAGCCTTCAATCCAGATCGCCCATCACCCGACCGGCAAACCCGTAAACCTTGCGCAAGCCGGCCAGGTCCACCAGCTCGACTTCGCGGGACTGGCCCGGCTCGAAGCGCACCGCGGTGCCGGCCGGAATGTTCAGGCGCATGCCCCGGCTGGCGGCGCGGTCGAAGGTCAGTGCGTCGTTGGTTTCGAAAAAGTGGAAATGCGAGCCCACCTGAATCGGCCGGTCGCCGCTGTTGGCGACGGTCAGGCTGAGGGTGCGGCGTCCGGCGTTGAGTTCGATGTCGCCGGGCTGGATCTGGTATTGACCAGGGATCATGTCGGTTGCCCCAAGGTTTTGAAATAAATGGCGGTGGGATGCAGGCGCCCGTCCGGTGTGGCGCAATAATCCGGCAGCTCACCGACACGGTGGTAGGCCAGCGCGCTGTAGAAGGCTTCAGCCGCCGAGCCTGCTTCGGTGTCCAGGTGCAACAGCCCACGTTTGTGTTTCACGGCCGCCTGTTCAACGGCCTCCATCAATTGCCTGCCCAAGCCACGCCCGCGCGCCGCAGGCAGCACCATCAGTTTCTGTACTTCGGCGCGGTTCAGGCCGTTGGGCTTCTGGCACAGCGACAGTTGCGCACTGGCCAGGACGTTCTCGTTCTCGACCACCACCCACAGCAGCAGAGAGCCAGCGGCGACATCGGCTCTGAGCCCGTCGCACCAGCCGTAGGCCTGCGCCATGTCGAGGTCGGCCATGAAACCGACCGACGCGCCATCATGAACCGTATCGAACAACAATTGCGCCAGACCCTGGCGGTAATGCGCGAAGCTTTCGGCGGTGACGCGGCGCAGCTGTGCTGGATTCATGGCGTGCTCTCTAAAGGGCGGAGGGGGCTTGCGAAGCCGGTGGCTGAGCACCGGGCGACAGGTCGAGCTGCATGAAGGTCAGGTCCAGCCAGCGGCCGAATTTGGTGCCGACCTGCGGCATTTGTCCGGTGGTCTTGAAACCCAGGCGATCATGCAGGGCGATGGACGCAGCGTTACCACTTTCGATCGCCGCGACCATCATGTGCTTGTCACAGGAACGGGCGCGCTCGATCAAGGCGGCCATCAGACGCGGGCCCAAGCGTTTGCCACGCTGGTCAGCGCGCACGTAAACCGAATGCTCGACCGTATGGCGAAAGCCTTCGAACGGCCGCCAGTCGCCAAACGACGAATAGCCGAGCACTTCGCCTGCGGTGTCGGTGGCCACCAGAATCGGATAACCCTGACTCTGGCGAGCGGCGTACCAGGCCTGGCGGTTGGCCAGATCAACCGGCTGCTCGTTCCAGATAGCCGTGGTATTGAGCACTGCGTCGTTGTAGATCTCCAGAATGCCCGGCAGATCGTCCGGCAGGGCATCGCGAATCACGTCCTGCATGATCACTCCTTCAGGCAATCGGCTGATGCACGGTGACGAGTTTGGTGCCGTCCGGAAAGGTGGCTTCCACCTGAATCTCCGGGATCATTTCCGCGATACCTTCCATGACCTGATCGCGGCTCAGCAGGGTCGTGCCGTAGTGCATGAGCTCAGCGACGGTCTGTCCGTCACGCGCACCTTCGAGCAGTGCCGCAGAGATGTAGGCCATGGCTTCCGGGTAATTGAGCTTCACACCGCGTGCCAGACGCCGTTCGGCGACCAGTCCGGCGGTGAAGATCAGCAGCTTGTCTTTTTCGCGTGGTGTCAGGTCCATGGGGCTTCCGTTTGTTCAAATTCGGTGGTTGATCGTTCCCAGGCTTGAGCCCTCATTGCTATGTATAAGTCTGTTTTGGGTTCTGGCCGAAGGCCGTGGGAGCGAACTTGTTCGCGAAGGGGCCGGTGTAGTCGCCGAAAATGCAGCGCCTAAAACATGGTCTTCGCGAACAAGTTCGCTCCCACGCCCTGCGGGCAGAAGCGCTAAAAGCCCCGATTTTCGGGCTTTTCAGGACTTATGTACCACGCTGAGTGCATCAGCGCCGAGGGTGTAGCCTGGAATGCAGAGCGTCCAGTCATCAATCAGGTGTTCCAGATTCTTGGCGTTACCGCCTCGCGTCCCAGCAGGGCAGGGCGCAGGTATTTCCAGATTTGTATCAGCCAGGCCCGCGCGTGTAATGCTTCGTCTGCCAGACAGCGAGCGACCAGCAGACCGGGCAATTGAGTCAGGTCGCCGCGTACCGGGTTGGGCATCGACAGCGAACGGCAGGCCTCGAGCAGCTCGCTGCTTACTTCGCCGGTCATCAGCAGGGTGGCGAACACCGTTCTGCCGTCCAGGCCGATGGGCGAGTCCAGCAGCCCGTCGCCACCGATAATGCGTTGTCGCTCATGCCAGAGCAATGTGCCGTCGCGACGTATATCCAGATGCGACTGAAAATGCCCGTGCTCGAACCGCTCGCCACTGGCCGGGCGGCCCAGCGCCACTACATCCCAGTAACACAGCTTCGCATCACCGTGCAGCTCTATCCGAGTGCTCAGTTCTGCCTGGGCATTGCTGAAGACGATGGTTTCCTGCGGCAGCCATTCCAGCGTCGCACCAGGCTGGACGTGCAGTTCCAGTTGCTGAAAGGCCGGGCTGGCGGCGCGATACCATTTGGCCGCGCCGGGGCTGGTCAACTGTGCCCAGGCATTGGCCCCCACGGTGGCCGAGATATCCAGCCGGTCACCCCCGGCGATACCGCCTGGTGGATGAACGATGATGTGCTGGCACACCTCCGGGCCTTCGGCGTACAGATGCTTTTGCACCCGCAGCGGTCCTTTGTGGCGCCGCTGCGTCGGGCGTGTGCTGTCATCGAAACGGCCGTAACCCAATTCCAGCTCGGCGTGCCAGCTGGGGGTGAAGAGGGCGGTGTTGGCAGGCAGGTTCATGGTGTCTTCATTGGCTTGTCGAATGCTGCACGATAACGGATTGGCGCATCAAATAGTGACCAGACCACGAACGCCGTCGGTCTCCATGTTCTCGCCACGGCCCTGCTGGACGATCTCGCCCCGCGACATCACCAGGTACTGATCGGCCAGCTCCGCGGCGAAGTCGTAGAACTGCTCGACCAGCAGAATCGCCATGTCGCCACGCTCGGCGAGCTTTTTGATGACGGCGCCGATTTCCTTGATCACCGAGGGCTGAATACCTTCGGTGGGCTCGTCGAGAATCAGCAGGCGTGGACGGCTCGCCAATGCCCGGCCTATGGCCAGTTGCTGCTGCTGACCACCGGACAGATCGCCGCCGCGGCGGTGCTTCATTTGCAGCAGCACCGGGAACAGCTCGTAGATGAAGGCCGGCACTTCCTTGGCCTCGGAGCCCGGAAAACGGGACAGGCCCATGAGCAGATTTTCCTCGACCGTAAGCCGACCGAATATTTCCCGGCCCTGCGGCACGTAAGCGATCCCGGCATGTACCCGTTGATGCGTCTTGAACTGGGTGATGGTCTTGCCTTCCCATTGCACCGAACCTTCCTTGGATGGCAGCAGGCCCATCAGCACGCGCAAGAGCGTGGTCTTGCCCACGCCGTTGCGGCCCAGCAGGCAGGTGACTTCACCGACCTTCACATCGAACGACAGACCGCGAAGAATGTGGCTGCCGCCGTAATACTGATGAAGCTTTTCGACCTGGAGCATGGTGGGTGTTCTCGTCTATTGCAGCGTAATCGCAGTGTTGCGACGCGGGGCGTCTGGACAGGTATTCCCGCGCAGCGCGCCGGAACGATCGGTTCGTTGCGTCAGCGTCCCAAATACACTTCGATCACGCGTTCATCGGCCTGTACGTCGTTCAGCGAGCCTTCAGCCAGTACGCTGCCCTGGTGCAGCACGGTGACATGGTCGGCAATCGAGCCGACGAAACCCATGTCGTGCTCAACCACCATCAGCGAGTGCTTGCCGGCGAGGCTCTTGAACAGCTCGGCGGTAAATTCGGTTTCGGCATCGGTCATGCCCGCCACCGGCTCGTCGAGCAGGAGTAATTGCGGGTCCTGCACCAGCAGCATGCCAATCTCCAGAAACTGCTTCTGGCCGTGGGACAGCAAGCCTGCAGGGCGCTGCATCGAGCTGGTCAGGCGGATCGTTTCCAGCACCTCACCGATCCGGTCCTGTTGTTCGCCGCTCAACCGCGCACGCAAACTGGCCCACACCGATTTGTCGGTCTTCTGCGCCAGCTCAAGGTTTTCGAACACGCTCAAGGCCTCGAATACTGTGGGTTTCTGGAACTTGCGGCCGATGCCGGCCTGGGCAATCTGCACTTCGGTCATCTGCGTCAGGTCCAGCGTTTCACCGAACCATGCCTTGCCGTGGCTGGGCCGGGTCTTGCCGGTGATGACGTCCATCAGCGTGGTCTTGCCCGCGCCGTTGGGGCCGATGATGCAGCGCAGTTCGCCTACGCCGATGTACAGATTCAGATCGTTCAGGGCCTTGAAGCCGTCGAAGCTGACGCTGATGTCTTCCAGCGTCAGGATCGTACCGTGGCGAGTGTTGAGGCCTTTGCCGGCGCTTTTGCCGAGCCCCACTGCGTCGCGGCTGGTGCCGGCATCGGAGTTTGGCGCCAGGATCGGTTCCAGCATGAAAGACGGGGTCGGAGTGGTTTTCATTGCTCGCTCCTTTTCTTCAGCATGCCGATCACGCCCTTGGGCAGATACAGCGTGACGATGATGAACAGCGCGCCAAGAAAGAACAGCCAGTATTCCGGGAAGGCCATGGTGAACCAGCTCTTCATGCCGTTCACCAGACCTGCGCCCAGCAGCGGGCCGATCAGCGTGCCGCGGCCACCCAGGGCAACCCAGACAGCGGCTTCAATGGAGTTGGTCGGCGACATTTCGCTGGGGTTGATAATGCCGACCTGCGGCACATACAAGGCCCCAGCCAGACCGCACAGCACAGCGCTCAGGACCCAGACGAACAGTTTGAAGCCGCGCGGATCGTAACCGCAGAACATCAGGCGGTTTTCCGCATCGCGCAGTGCCGTCAGCACGCGGCCGAACTTGCTCTGCGCCAGGCGCCAGCCGATGTACAGACTGGCCACCAGCAATGCGACCGTGGCCAGAAACAGCGCGGCTCTGGTCCCTTGTGAACTGATGCTGAAGCCCAGAATGCTGCGGAAGTTGGTGAAGCCGTTGTTGCCGCCAAAGCCGGTCTCGTTGCGAAAGAACAGCAGCATGCCGGCGAAGGTCAGCGCCTGGGTCATGATCGAAAAGTACACGCCCTTGATCCGCGAGCGGAAGGCGAAGAAGCCGAATACCAGCGCCAGCAGTCCCGGTGCCAATACCACCAGGCACATCGCCCAGAGGAAATGGTCGGTGCCCGCCCAGTACCACGGCAGCTCGGTCCACGACAGGAAGGTCATGAACGCAGGCAAACCGTCGCCTGCGGCCTCGCGCATCAGATACATGCCCATGGCATAACCGCCCAGGGCGAAGAACAGGCCGTGACCCAGCGACAGTAGCCCGGCGTAGCCCCAGACCAGATCCAGCGCCAGCGCGACAATGGCGTAGCAGAGGATCTTGCCCACCAGGGTCAGGGTGTAGGCCGAGACCTGAAAGCCGTTATCGGCAGGCAGCAACGACAGCAGCGGCAGTGCCAGCAGCACCACCAGTATTACGCAGCCTGCAGTCAGCGTGCCTCTTGGCCCGACTTTTTGCGCGGCAGTTACTATCAATGGCTGGCTCATCAGTCGATCACCCGTCCTTTCAGTGCGAAAAGGCCTTGCGGACGTTTCTGGATAAACAGAATGATCAGCGCCAGAATCAGGATCTTGCCCAATACAGCGCCGATTTGCGGTTCTAGAATCTTGTTGGCGATGCCCAGCCCGAAGGCCGCCATCACGCTGCCGGCCAGTTGCCCGACGCCACCGAGCACGACCACCAGGAACGAATCGATGATGTAGCTTTGCCCAAGATCAGGGCCCACGTTGCCGATCTGGCTCAGGGCAACACCCCCCAGACCAGCGATACCTGAGCCCAGACCGAAGGCCATCATGTCGATGCGCCCGGTCGGTACGCCACAGCAGGCGGCCATGTTGCGGTTCTGGGTGACGGCGCGCACGTTCAGGCCCAGACGGGTCTTGTTCAGCAGCAGCCAGGTCAGTACCACCACGAACAGCGCGAAGGCGATGATCACGATGCGGTTGTAAGGCAGCACCAGATTAGGCAGCACCTGGATGCCACCCGACAGCCATTGCGGGTTGGCGACTTCAACGTTCTGCGCGCCGAAGGCAAGACGCACGGCCTGAATCAGCATCAGACTGATGCCCCAAGTTGCAAGCAGCGTTTCCAGCGGGCGGCCATACAGGTGACGAATGACCGTACGTTCCAGAGCCATGCCGATCGCGGCGGTGACAAAGAACGCCACTGGCAGCGCGATCAGCGGGTAGTACTCGATGGCCCCCGGTGCATAGCGCTGCAGCATCAGTTGCACAACGTAGGTGGAGTAGGCTCCCAGCATCAGCATCTCGCCATGGGCCATGTTGATCACACCCAGCAGGCCGAAGGTGATCGCCAGACCCAGCGCCGCCAGCAACAGGATCGAGCCCAGCGACATGCCGCTGAACGCCTGACCGAGGATTTCACCGATCATCAGCTTGCGCTTGACCTGCGCCAGGCTGGTTTCAGCCGCCACGCGTACCGAAGCGTCGGTTTCCACGCCGGGTGCCAGCAATGATTCAAGACGGGTACGCGCCAGCGGATCACCTGTTTCGCCCAGCAGCCGCACGGCAGCCAGACGTACTGTCGGGCTGGAATCGACCATTTGCAGGTTGGCCAGCGCCAGGGTCAGCGCGCTTTTGACGCTTGAGTCGGATTCGCTGGCCACGCGTTCGGTCAGCAACTCGAGTTGTGCAGGGCGCGCGCTTTTTTGCAATTGCAGGGCCGCGGCCATGCGCAGTTGTGTGTCGGCTGCCAGCAACTGATGGCTGGCCAGCGCCGTTTCAACCAGGCCACGCAGCCGGTTGTTCAAGCGCAATTTACGCGGTTCGTCAGGCGTTGGAGCATCGGCGGCGGCAGGAGCCTGTGCATCGACGGCCACGTATTGATCGTTGTTTTCGATCCAGGCGCGCTTGCTGCTGTCAGCACCTACACGGCCATCGCGCAAGGCTTCAAGCAGCTCGACGCGTTCCGGCACAGGCTTGGCGGCCCAGGCCTCCAGCAGCTCTGCCTGTTGCGAAGAACTGGCTGCGACAAAGTCACTGGCATCACCGGCCTGGGCAGCCAAAGGCAGCAGCAGGCTGATGGTGAGGATCAAACGGTAGAAATAAGAAGGCATATCAATATGGCCTTGGTCTGTTATGGCGTTCCACTAGACATTTGTGGCTGTTCGCCCTGACGCTGCTCGTTCCTCACGCTCTGCGTGGGAATGCCTTTCGTGACGCTCTGCGTCAACCATGCACCGAGCCGCGCGCTCAGGATCGGACGCGGAGCGTCCAGAACTGCGTTCCCACGCTGGAGCGTGGGAACGATCAGGCTGTGTTGATAGGGGGTCAGTTGCTCTTCGCCGGGGCGTCCGGCTTCTTGTCGTTACCAGGGATGTACGGGCTCCAAGGCTGGGCGCGGATCGGCTCTTTGGTCTGCCATACAACGTTGAACTGACCGTCGTCCTGGATTTCGCCGATCATCACTGGCTTGTGCAAGTGATGGTTGGTCTTGTCCATGGTCAGAGTAAAGCCCGACGGCGCGGCGAACGTCTGTCCGGCCATGGCTTCACGGACCTTGTCCACGTCGGTGGATTTGGCTTTCTCGACCGCCTGCGCCCACATGTGAATGCCGACATACGTGGCTTCCATCGGGTCGTTGGTCACGGCCTTGTCAGCGCCTGGCAGGTTTTTCTTTTTGGCGTAGGCCTTCCAGTCAGCCACGAACTTCTTGTTGACCGGGTTTTCCACCGACTGGAAGTAGTTCCAGGCGGCCAGATGGCCTACCAGTGGCTTGGTGTCGATGCCGCGCAGTTCTTCTTCGCCCACCGAGAAGGCCACAACCGGCACGTCGGTAGCGTTCAGGCCCTGGTTGGCCAGTTCCTTGTAAAACGGCACGTTGGAGTCGCCGTTGACGGTGGAGATAACGGCCGTCTTGCCACCGGCGGAGAACTTCTTGATGTTGGCCACGATGGTTTGATAATCGGAGTGACCGAACGGGGTGTAGACCTCTTCGATATCGGTATCTTTCACGCCTTTGGAATGCAGGAAGGCGCGCAGAATCTTGTTGGTGGTGCGCGGGTAGACGTAGTCGGTGCCAAGCAGGAAGAAGCGCTTGGCCGAGCCGCCATCTTCACTCATGACATATTCGACGGCAGGGATGGCCTGCTGGTTAGGCGCAGCACCGGTGTAGAAAACATTGGGCGACATCTCTTCGCCTTCGTACTGCACCGGGTAGAACAGCAGCCCGTTGAGTTCTTCGAAGACCGGCAGCACCGATTTGCGCGACACCGATGTCCAGCAGCCGAATACCACGGCTACTTTATCCTGGGTCAGCAACTGACGGCCTTTTTCCGCGAACAGCGGCCAGTTGGACGCCGGGTCGACGACGACCGGCTCCAGCATCTTGCCGTTGACGCCGCCTTTGGCGTTGATCTCGTCGATGGTCATCAAGGCCATGTCCTTGAGCGATGTCTCGGAGATGGCCATGGTGCCGGACAACGAATGCAGAATGCCGACCTTGATGGTCTCGGCTGCCTGAACGGTCCAGGTCAGCCCCATGGCGGCGATGGATGCGGACAGGGTAAAGGCTTTGATCAGGCTGCGACGCTTCATTGACTGGCTCCCTTAGTACATTGTTTTGAGGTTTGGCGGCGGTGCATTTTTTGCTCTTTCAGGCTTTAGCAAGGTCTGGGCCAATGCAGAAACGTCGCAAAATGGAACGAATGTGTCGCGGTTCGGGGAAGATGTGCACCAAGGTGGAACCCGGCCTTGTCCCGCGTGCGCTCCGGGCTCTGCAATGGTGCAAGGCTGCTTTGCAGGAGCGCCGGCCAGTAACGACCGGCTTCCCGGATCAGCCGCGTGCGGGTTTCAGACCCAGAGTTCCTGTTCCCCGGTATAGAGATCGTAGGTCTGATCAACCAGTTGTTCGGGCGCATCGAACCAGGCAAACAGCTGTCCGTTGACCCGCTTGGTCGCACCCAGTTGCACGTATGTCCCCGGCGCAATGGCCACGTGATCACCAAGAAAGCCGGTGAACATGTTCTTCTTGGGCACAGCCGGTGCAAAGATGAAGAACACCGGGTGGTTTTCGGCATTGGCGTTGCGATTCACGAACCCGTCCTGGCTCCATCTGGAGGCGTTGGCTCGCGACATCGATGCAGACTGCACGCCATTGTCGGTAAACACTGCACCCACTTCGCGCTCAAGGCATGCCACCCCGTCGCTGGACACATAGGTGGCGCGAAATGCAGTGCCTTCCCACGCCTTGAGCTTATGGAACTGACGCAGAAACCTGCGCGTGGTGGCATTGCGTACGCCGCTTCGCAGCAGCGGGTTGATCTCCGTTGAACCGCCTTCCACGTAGGTGGTTATTTCGGAAAATTTTTCTGCGTTGGATGTATGGGCCAGCGTCAGGTAGTCGGTCTCGAACTTCAGGCGTTCGATGCTACTTGCTTCCTCCAGAGACGCCGGCCAGAGAGTTGTCAGGCTGGTCAGCCGCGCCTCGGCACTGCGGATTGCCGATTGACTCATGCGCGGGATCTGTTTGCCCACGATTTTCCAGACGCCGGTCGTGCTGCGAAGAGCAAACTCCTGCCCGTGCACCAGTTGTGTGGCATCCATCGGGTTTACCCGATAAAGGCGCGAGTGGCCGAACACGTTAGCCCGCCGGCTTATGAAGCAGGTCTGGCCCTCTACCTCAATGGCGACGAAGCTTTTGGGGTCCATGGCAGTGATCAATTTCGAGCCTGCGAAACGCGGCGCCTTTGAGTGCGAAAGGAGGTAGCCGATCTGCGCCTGACCATCACGACCGACTCTGCGTACGAGGTGCGGACGTCTCACCATTTTTGCGGCGCTTCCTGCCGGCTTCAAGGCCAGCGCCAAGTGGCCGACCAAGGCAATGGCAAGATAGCTGAGGGCGCTCAGAAACTCCTCGGCGGCGCCTTCCAGGTCGTTTTCATCGATTTTCGAAAAAGCGCTCCAGGTTTTGTAAAGGCCAGCGCCCAGCGCGACAGGCATCATGATCGCGCCAGGCAGAAACAGAATCGCAATGCTCGCGATCAGATCGAAGCCCAGACCCGATTGCCCTGTACCGGTGGTCAGACTCATCTGCCGTTTGGCTTCGTTGATCAGAAGGTTGATCTTGGTCTCGTGATTTTCCTCGTAAATGTCTTTGCTCTGGCTGACAAACACGACGGGGCGCAGCAGCCTTGACGGGATCGGTAGCAGCGTCAGTTGGGTAAATACTTCGGGTGGACGCCAATGCTTCGCTTCCTTTTCGTACTGCATGGCATGCAGCGTCTCAAGACGCCTGGAAACCGGTATTTGCTGAATCAGATACTGCTGGAAGGGTGCCTCTTCCAGAAAGCTGGTGGTCAGGTGATACATGCTGTTGAACCAGCGGAAAACGACACCGTCGGCAGCATCCAGCGTGCACAGCACCAGTGGCCCCTTCTCGAATTTTCCGGCTGGAGCAATCAGCATCACGTTGGTCATCTTGAGTTGGTTGACGCTGAAAAAACGGACTTCAATGGCTTGCTTGTTGATGGTTCGACGTCCTTGGAGTCCTGGCGAATCCAGCACAGCCTTGATCCACTCGCGGCCGGTGGGTGCAAAAGCCTGTTGTTCGATCTCCAGCAGCGCCATCTTCATCTGAGCTCGCAACATGGCTTTTTCTGACCGCTTGAGCTGCTGTGCATACGCCGAGGTTTTCAGGTGCAGGTCAAGGTAATTACTGAGGTATTGGGGATCTTCCAGCGTGGTAATCAGCTCTGTTACGGCCTGCTTGTCTAAGTGCGCAAGGTAGACGCCTTCGGCGTCGACAGCGCGTAGAAGCACGGCATCCTTGGCCTTGGTGTGCAGGGCTTGGGTATGTGCCAGTTGTCTGAGTGAAACGTTCTCGGTGTTGATTTCTGGCAATACAGGCGCGCCGGGAATATCGAGCACTTCGATGCCCGTCCTGTAGGTCAGTGAAATATTGATCTGTTGCGCTGTTGCCGTGATGGATAGCCGGTTCAGCAGTTGAGCCAGTTGCTTGTCGATATAGCGCGTCGGGTAGGTGCGGCTGTCATTTTCTGCCTGGCCGAAGTGCTCCTTGCTGGCTTTGCGCATGTTCACCACCAATTCGCCAAACCGCTTTGCCTGGCGATGCCATGCATGACGCTGCGTCAGCGTCATGGTTTTCCACCAATCGGGCATTCGGCTTTGCACCAGATCGCTGTCGAATCCGTCGAGTCGCCAGTGGTTGTCGAAGTAAATCCTGGGTTTCAGCAAACTCGCTATCGTTTGCTCGAAACAGACCGCGTCCATCTTCTGAGCGCGGGCCAGCTGTACAGCCTGAGCGAAGACCGACTGCTGCGCGACAACCTGCCGGGCAAGCAGCAGGCTGAGAAAGTTGCCGTCCATCAGGGTGTATTGCCATTGCAGGACAGGGGTGGGTTTGGTGGGGCTTGCCTCCCCGGCGGTGACGCTGTCGCCCAAGCGTCCTCGGTACTCGGGTTCAGTCACTCGCTGAACAAGCGCGTGGTTCAACTGTTGCAATGAGGCAAATGCTTCCAGCCCGTCATGGGGCGTAAACAGAAGTACATCTTCCAGCTCTTCCTGCTCTTCCAGGTCTGGCTGGACCGGCGCATCACGAAGACGCCGGGCAATGGCAAACGCACCGTAAAGCGACAGCGAGGGGCCGTCGCCGTCTTGTGCCGACAGGCTGTAAACACTGTGCGGCTGCAAGTCTGCGAGACCCGCGGTCGCATCTGTGGCACAGGGCCCAAGGGTGGCCGAAAGCAGGCTGTAGTGCCCGGTCGTCATCTTTCCCAGGGCGATCAGCACCGCACATTCGGATGTCAGGCACTCGATCTGCTCTGCGACAAACTGGCTGCTCCGGGTTTCGCCATCAAGCGTCGCAGTGCTCCAGTAGTCTGCAAGATTTCGTGTGTAGCACTGCTCAAGTTGCTCGCTGACCTGGGTGAAGAACGTTACAGTCGCTGCCCGCCCCAGCGGCTGAATGGCAGGTGGCTTGACGTCAGGCTGCTGTGTGTCAGGCGTTGGAGAAGGCGTGTCGAGAGGCGGGTGGAGAGCGACTACATCATTGTCGATCCATTGCAAATAGCCGGTGAAGTATTCGATCAGGCCAGGGATCAGTGGAACCCTGTGTATGTTGCTCCCGTGGTCGAATCCGACCTCGTTGTCACGGTAAGTCAGCCAGGTCGTCTCGACATCCAGCTCGGGTTTGAGGGGATGCAGCAGGGTACGGGCCAGTTCTTGGGTCGTCTTGCTGAAGTCGGGTGGATAGGTATCGCTGGCAAGCGAGGCGTTTAGAGCCTGGGTTGATGCGGTGAGCGGTAAGGTCATGGTGCCGATTCGTCTGCGTGATGGATGATCCGCTCGAGGTGTTGGCCGGGCGGTTCATTTCATATAGTCAGGGTTAAAGGCACGCGGGTATCGGCCAGCGCAGTGAGAGGACTGCAGCATCGGCTCTCTGATAGGTAGGAAGTCTCGGAAACGCGCGAGATTGAGGTAAGGACGGGGCCTGAAACCGGGTATGAGGAGGAATTCATCACAACGCCACTCAATGGTTTCAGGCCCCGCAGAGAGCAATCTAAGCTGTTGTCGCTGTTTTGGCAAAGCGCGAAAGCACTATTCGATCAAGCGCCCGGACAACCAGCATCGGTCCTGGGTGTCAGGGATACCACCGCGATAGGATCGATGAAGGCATTCAGCTCCCGGCCCTGCTCGTTGGGAGTTACTCAGTGCTGGTGTTCCGAAGCCTGTTTTTGTACCACGACCTGCACCTCGACATCCCCCGCCTTTTCAAAATGCAGGGTCATCGGGAAGCGTTGGCCGACCACCAGCTTCGAGCGGTCCTTGATGTCCAGCAGCATCACGTGCCAGGCCATGGGGGCGAAAGCCACCTTCGCGCCAGCCGGTATGTCGACCGCCTGAACGTGCTGCATCTTCATCAGCCCGTCGACATGTACATGCTCATGCAACTGCGCCTGCCCGGCGATGGGTGTGTCGACGCTAATCAAACGGTCGGCGCTGTCACCCTTGTTCTCGATAGTGAAATACGCTGCCACCGTCGGTGCGTTGGGCGGTAGCTCCATTGACCACGGATGGCCAATCAGCAACGGCCCTGCCTTGTACTCATGGGCGTGGACGAGGCTGGCTGGCAGCAGCAGTGCGGCCAGCAGCAGTGCTTTTTTGAGCATGGGGGGCTCCGCAGGATTCGATGAAGGGGTGAAAGGTAGCTTAAATGGAAATCCGAAACACCTGGGTAAACCTTTGAGCGCCGCTGAGTGAGCCTGTTTCGTAAAGTCGTTCCCCGGCATGCAGTCATAAGGGGATCGGGATGTATGAAAGGGCACAGTCACATCGTTTGCGTTTGGGGCGATGCTCCAGTGCAGGCCAAATGTATTGGGTCACCGCAAAAACATTCCAGAGAAATCCTGTCTTTTCCGATTGGCGCATGGGCCGTCTGCTGGTTGATGAACTTCGACACGTTCAGGAGCAGCAACTGGCTGATTCATTAGCCTGGGTGGTAATGCCCGACCATATTCACTGGCTGCTGCAGTTGAATAGTCATTCATTATCCAGAGTTGTGCAGCGCGTGAAATCGAAAAGCGCGATCGCCATAAACAGAGCCAGAGGCTGCAGTGGACCTTTTTGGCAAAGCGGATTCCACGACGTCAGCATCCGCACTGAAGAAAGCCTTTTGGGTTTTGCCCGTTATATTGTGGCCAATCCGGTTCGAGCCAACCTGGTCAAAAGCGTGCGCGATTATCCCCTATGGGACGCAATCTGGTTGTGAAAAACCGGCCTCTTCGTGAGCAAGCTCACTCCCACGGGGCCGAGGTGTGTTCTGCAGCATCGCTGATCCTGTGGGAGCGAGCTTGCTCGCGAAGGCGTATTAACGGATCACAGATTTCCAGCGGCTGCACCGGCCTCTTCGTGAGCAAGCTCACTCCCACGGGTCCGAGGTGTGTTCTGCAGCATCACTGATCCTGTGGGAGCGAGCTTGCTCGCGAAGGCGTATTAACGGATCACAGATTTCCAGCGGCTCCCCCGGCCTCTTCGTGAGCAAGCTCACTCCCACGGGTCCGAGGTGTTCTGCAGCATCACTGATCTAGTGGGAGCGAGCTTGCTCGCGAAGGCGTATTAACAGATCAATAGATTTTCAGCGGCTGCACCGGCCTCTTCGTGAGCAAGCTCACTCCCACGGGTCCGGGGTGTGTTCTGCAGCATCGCTGATCCTGTGGGAGCGAGCTTACTCACGAAGGCGTATTAACGGATCACAGATTTCCAGCGGCTGCACCGGCCTCTTCGTGAGCAAGCTCACTCCCACGGGGCCGAGGTGTGTTCTGCAGCATCACTGATCCTGTGGGAGCGAGCTTGCTCGCGAAGGCGTATTAACGGATCACAGATTTCCAGCGGCTGCCCCGACCTCTTCGTGAGCAAGCTCACTCCCACGGGTCCGAGGTGTGTTCTGCAGCATCGCTGATCTATTGGGAGCGAGCTTGCTCGCGAAGGCGTATTAACAGATCAACAGATTTTCAGCGGCTGCCCCGACCTCTTCTTGAGCAAGCTCACTCCCACGGGACCGAGGTGTGTTCTGCAGCATCACTGATCCTGTGGGAGCGAGCTTGCTCGCGAAGGCGTATTAACAGATCACAGATTTCCAGCGGCTGCCCCGACCTCTTCGTGAGCAAGCTCACTCCCACGGGTCCGAGGTGTGTTCTGCAGCATCGCTGATTTAGTGGGAGCGAGCTTGCTCGCGAAGGCGTAGTAACGGATCACAGATTTCCAGCGGCTGCACCGGCCTCTTCGTGAGCAAGCTCCCTACAGGTCCATTCAGTGAGGACTAAAGACGGCTCATCAATCCAGGCCCAACGCCTCCAGCACTGCATCCACACCCCAGAACAGCCTATCAGCGTCAGGCAACTGCGGGCGTTTGAGGATCAGGACGGGCAGGCCGCGTTCGCGGGCGATGTCGAGCTTGGGTTCGGTGGAGCTGCTGCCGCTGTTTTTGCTGATCAGTACGTCGATGCGGCGTTGTTCGAACAACTGGCGCTCGTCTTCCAGCATGAACGGGCCGCGTGCGCCGATCACTTCGCAGTGTTGGTTGCCGGGGTAGTCGTCCAGTGCCCGGAGTGTCCAGAACTGGTGCGGCGGGATTTCGTTCAGGTGCTGCAAGGGCTCGCGACCCAGCGTGAACAACGGGCGCTTGAACGGGAGCAGGGCATTGGCCAGTTCTGACCAGTCAGCCACTTCGCGCCAGTCGTCCTCTGGACCTGCCTGCCACGCGGTGCGGCGCAAGGCCCAGCAGGGAATGCCGGCCAGCCTGGCCGCTCGCGCTGCGTTGTGGCTGATCTGTGCGGCGTACGGGTGGGTGGCGTCCAGCAGCAAGTCGACGCCCTGTTCGCCCATGTACTGCGCCATCCCCTCGGCGCCGCCATAACCGCCGACCTTCAATTGGCAGGCCAGGTCAGACGGCACCCGGCCCACGCCCGCGAGGCTGTAGATGTGCTCAGGCCCGAGCTTCCGCGCAATCGCCAAGGCCTCGGTAATGCCGCCCAGCAGCAGGATGCGTTTCATGTCGCTTCTCTCTGTAAATCAACGCCAGCCTGACCCACCAGTCCGCCCTGACGGTCAATGGCGAAAACCTCCACCTGAACGCTCGCAGGCACGATGCTGCGCGCGAAACTCAGCGCGTGGCGACACACTTCGTCACCCAGTGGCACACCTGCCGCAGCGCTCATCGCCAGCGCTTGCTGACTGGTGTTGGCTTCAAGGATCCGTTGTTGCAGGCCTGCATCCGCGCCGACCTGCGCAGCCCAGTGCGCCAGTTGCGGCAGGTCGATGCTGGAATGGCGGCTGTGCAGGTCCATATGGCCGGCGGCCAGCTTGCTGATCTTGCCGAAGCCTCCGCACACGCTCAACTTATCCACAGGCACCTTGCGCAAGTGCTTGAGCACCGCACCGACAAAGTCGCCCATCTCGATCAGGGCGATATCGGGGATTTTATAGACGCGGCGCATGGTGTCTTCGCTGGCATTGCCGGTGCAGGCGGCGATATGCCGATAGCCGTTGGTGGTGGCGACGTCGATGCCCTGATGGATCGAGGCGATATAGGCCGCGCAGGAGAACGGCCGGACAATCCCGCTGGTGCCGAGAATCGACAGTCCGCCGAGAATGCCCAGGCGCGGGTTCATGGTCTTGAGCGCCAGTGCCTCGCCGCCCTCGACGCCGATCGTGACTTCGAATCCGCCGCTGTAGCCTTGTTCTTCGGCCAGCCGAAGCAGATGCTCGGTCATCATGCGCCGGGGCACCGGGTTGATGGCCGGCTCACCGACTGCCAGCACCAGCCCGGGGCGGGTCACGGTGCCGACACCTGCACCCGCCACGAAGCGCACGCCTGCTGCCGCCTGTAGCCTGACGCGGGCAAATACCAGCGCGCCGTGGGTGACATCCGGATCGTCGCCTGCGTCCTTGAGCGTTGCAGCTTCCGCGAAGTCATCCACAAGCCGGCAGAATTCCAGGCGCATCTGTACCTGTTTACCCTTGGGCAGAACGATGTCCACCGCATCGCTGATCTGCCCGCAGAGCAACAGCCGCGCCGCTGCGAGGCTGGTTGCGGTCGCACAGCTGCCAGTGGTCAGGCCACTGCGCAGTGGCGCAGGCTGTTCGGCGGTTTCTTCGCGCATCAGGGTTTGACTACGTCCAGCAGGGTGATCGGCAACGCCTGACGCCACGTGTCGAATTCGCCAAGGGGCTGTGCATGGGCGACGTGAATACGGGTCAGCTCGCCGCCATGCCTTTCGCGCCAGGCCATCAAGGCCGTTTCGCTTTGCAGGGTGACCGCATTGGCGACCAGTCGGCCGCCCGGACGCAGTTGTTCCCAGCAGGTTTCCAGCACGCCGACACGCGTCACGCCACCGCCGATGAAGATCGCATCCGGGCGTTCCAGACCGCTCAGGGCCTGGGGCGCGCTGCCCCGCACCAATTGCAGGCCGGGCACGCCGAGTGCGTCGCGGTTGAATTCGATCAGTTGCTGGCGGCCTTCATCGGCTTCGATAGCCATCGCCCTGCAGGTCGGGTGCGCGCGCATCCATTCGATGCCGATGGAGCCGCAACCCGCGCCGACATCCCACAACAGTTCGCCCGGCAGCGGTGCAAGGCGGGCGAGGGTGATGGCGCGCACGTCGCGCTTGGTAAGCTGGCCGTCATGTTCGAACGCGCTGTCCGGCAAACCTGAAATGGGGCTCAGACGGATGGCGCTGGCGTCGGCACGACAGTCGATGGCAACCAGGTTCAGCGCGGCGATCTCGGGGTTGCCCCACTCGCTGGCCAGTCCTTCGACGCGCCGCTCGGCTTCGCCACCCAGATGCTCCAGGACGGTCATGCGGCTTGGCCCAAAGCCGCGTTCGCGCAACAAACCGGCAATCAGGGCGGGGCTGCTGCCGTCGTTACTCAACACCAGCAGACGCATGCCATGGTGGACGTGTGCGTTCAGCGCGGCCGCCGGCCGGGCAACCACCGACAGGGTGACGACGTCCTGCAGCGGCCAGCCGAGGCGGGCGGCGGCCAGAGAGTAAGAGGAGGGCGCGGGCAGAATGCGCATTTCGTCAATGCTGACCACGCGTGCAAGACTGGCGCCGACGCCGAACATCATCGGGTCGCCACTGGCCAGCACGCAGATCTCGGCACCCCGCTGCTCGAGCACCGGGTTCAACGAGAAAGGACTCGGCCACGCACGTCGCTCGGCGCGAATGCACGGCGGCAGCAACGCCAGCTGACGCGGGCCGCCGAACACCTGATCAGCGTGCAGCAGAGCGTGTCTGGCGTTCTTGCCGAGCCCTTTGTAACCGTCTTCTCCGATTCCCACGACTGTCAGCCACGGTGACATGTACCTACCTCAATCCGAACTTCCGACAGAGCGCCTTTTCATGCCTGCGGACAAAGCAGGCATAATACCGCGCCCGACGGGGTACAAGTGCTCTAATCAACGTCCGTTTCCAGCCAGTTCACATCGGGTGACCCATTGAACGAGCAGCAGTCCGCTCGCACATCCTCTGCAACGCTACGCCCCTCGGCCTGCCCGGGGTTGCTGCGTATCGTCCCGGCACTGGACGGCGGGATCTGCCGGATCAAGCTGGCGGGCGGGGTGATCACCTGTGCGCAGGCCATGGCCGTTGCCGAGGCCGCGAGCACGTATGCACAGGGTGTTATCGAAGCCACCAACCGCGCCAATTTGCAGATTCGCGGCATTGGTGCCAATCACGACGGGTTGATCGGCGCCTTGATGGCGGCAGGGCTCGGCCCCGCCAACCCGGCCAGCGACGATGTGCGCAACCTGATGCTCAGCCCGACGGCCGGCCTGGACCCGCAGATGCTCTTCGATGCCCGGCCGCTGGCGGCGCAGATTCTCGACGCGCTGGAACATCATCCGCGTTTTCATGAGCTGTCCCCCAAGTTTGCCTTGTCGCTGGACGCTGGTGAAACGCTGGTCATGCTCGAACACCCGCATGACGTGTGGCTGTCGGCGCTGAAAGTCGATGGCGAAGTGTTGCTGGCGTTCGGGCTGGCCGGCTGCCCGGCCCATGACCGACCGCTGGCCGCTGTCCCTGTGGCCGAGGGGAAGACGCTGGTTGTCGCACTGCTGGAGCTGTTTCTCGACCTTGCCCGTCCCGAGCACACCCGGATGCGACACCTGCTGGCCGAGGTTTCGACCGACGATATGCTGCGCGAGCTGTCGACCCGGTCCGGCTGCACAGTGCGGACCGATAAGGCGATCACCGATTGGCAGCGTCCGGCCATTCAAGGCATTCGCCACATTGGTGTTTATCCACAGGCCCAGCCGAATCAGGTGGCGGTGGGCGCTGCAGTACCGTTGGGGCGTCTCGATGCGGCGATGCTTTCCAGCGTGGCGCAACTGGCGGCGGATCAGGGCGACGGCACGCTGCGCCTGACGCCCTGGCAAAGCCTGTTGTTGCCGAACGTGCCGGTCGAGCGCGCCGCGGCGGTGCTGGACGCGTTGCAGGCATCGGGATTCGTCGGGGCGGCCGAGCAACCACTGGCGCAGATGCTCGCCTGTACCGGTTCTGCCGGGTGCGCCAAGGGGCTGGCCGATACCAAGTCCGACGCCCTGCAACTGGCTGCCGGGCTGGCTACCGGCCAGGCTGTGCACGTGAGCGGCTGCACGCGTTCCTGCGCCGCCGCTCACGTAGCGCCAGTAACCTTGCTGGCTGTCGCGCCGGGCCGTTACGATCTTTATTTTCGCGATGCAGCGCATGCCGGTTTCGGCGTGCTGCGCGCGCGCAACCTTACTATTGAAGCAGTCGGCGCGCAGTTGAACGCCGGCTCACGGAGCAATATGCATGATTGATTACATCCGCGATGGTCAGGAGATATATCGCAACTCTTTCTCGATCATTCGCGCCGAAGCGCGTCTTGACACGATCCCTGCCGACTTGGAAAAACTCGCCGTGCGCGTGATCCATGCCTGTGGGATGGTCGAAGTCATCGAAGACCTGCGCTTCTCGCCGGGTGCCGGTACTGCCGGGCGCAACGCTCTGGCCGCCGGAGCGCCGATCCTGTGCGATGCGCGCATGGTCTCCGAAGGCATCACTCGCACCCGTCTGCCCGCCAATAATCCGATCATCTGCACCTTGCATGATGAAGGCGTGCGGGAAATGGCCCTGGAGCTGGGCAATACGCGTTCTGCGGTGGCGCTTGAGCTGTGGCGTCCGCACCTGGAAGGCAGCGTGGTGGTCATCGGCAACGCGCCGACCGCGCTGTTCTATCTGTTGGAGATGCTCGATGCCGGTGCGCCGAAGCCTGCACTGATTCTCGGCTTTCCGGTCGGCTTTGTCGGCGCCGCCGAGTCGAAGGCGATGCTTGCCGCCGATAGCCGCGGTGTGCCGTTCGTGATCATGCAGGGCCGCCGTGGCGGCAGCGCTATGGCCGTGGCCGCAGTCAACGCACTGGCCACGGAGATCGAATGATGCAGGCACGCGGTCGATTGATTGGCCTGGGCGTAGGTCCCGGCGACCCGGAGCTGATCACTGTCAAAGCCCTGCGTCTGCTGCGCGAGTCGCCGGTGGTGGCGTATTTCGTGGCCAAGGGCAAAAAGGGCAACGCATTCGGCATCATCGAAGCGCATCTGCAGGACGTTCAGACCCTGATGCCGCTGGTCTACCCGGTGACCACTGAGGCATTGCCGCCGACACTGTCCTACGAAAAGCTCATCAGCGACTTCTACGACGAATCCAGCCGGCATATTGCCGCGCACCTGGACGCCGGACGTGACGTGGCGGTGATCTGCGAAGGCGATCCGTTTTTCTATGGCTCCTACATGTACCTGCACGATCGTCTGGCCGAGCGCTACGAGGCCGAAGTGATCCCGGGTGTGTGCTCGATGCTCGGTGGCGCTTCGGTGCTGGGCGCGCCGCTGGTGTATCGCAACCAGAGCCTGTCAGTGCTGTCCGGTGTGCTGTCCCACGACGACCTGAAACGCAAGCTGGCCGACGCCGACGCGGCGGTGATCATGAAACTGGGGCGCAATTTCCACAAGGTTCGCGAGGTGCTGACCGAGCTGGGGATGGCCGGGCGTGCGCTGTATGTCGAGCGCGCCACGATGATCAACCAGAAAATCGTCCCGCTGGACCAGGTCGACCCGATGTCTTCGCCGTATTTTTCGCTGATTATCGTTCCTGGCGACAGGTGGCAAGGCTGATGACCTCCATGACCCCGGCCATCGTCATTCTAGGCAATGGCAGCCTTGCCACCGCGCGGCGCATTCAACAGCTGTTTCCCGATGCGCTGATTCATGGCCTGGCCGAGCGCGTGCAGGGGGCCGACCGCACTTACAGCGAGTTCGGCGCGACGCTGCGCCAGCTGTATCAACAGAACACACCGATCATCGCCCTTTGCGCAGCTGGTATCGTTATTCGCACCCTGGCCGCCGTGCTGCTGGAGAAGGGCGCCGAACCGCCAGTGCTCGCCGTGGCCGAAGACGGCAGCGCCGTAGTGCCGCTGCTTGGCGGCCTTGGCGGGGTGAATGTCCTGGCGCGCAGCATCGCCAGCGGGCTTGGCGTTGCGCCAGCGATCACCACCAGCGGCGAGCTGCGTTTCGGCACCTGTCTGCTCAACCCGCCAAGCGGCTATGCGCTGGGCGATCTGGAGCTGGGCAAGCGTTTCGTTTCCGACCTGCTGTCCGGCGAACCTGTACGCATCGAGGGCGAAGCCCCTTGGCTGGCCCAGGCGCAACTGCCCGAAGACCCACAGGCCGCGCTGGCCATTCATGTTGGCAGTACCCTGCGCGAGCCGTCACCCCATGAATTGCTGATCTACCCACGTAACGTGCTGGTGGCGGTGACTGACCTCAGTGACGAACTGGCTGAGCACGTGCGCTCGGCCCTGCGCGAGGTACGTATTGCCGGGCAGTCCTTGGCGTGCC
Source organism: Pseudomonas cerasi (assembly GCF_027983475.1). NCBI lineage: Bacteria > Pseudomonadati > Pseudomonadota > Gammaproteobacteria > Pseudomonadales > Pseudomonadaceae > Pseudomonas > Pseudomonas cerasi. The sequence goes on along the minus strand of NZ_JAQJVM010000002.1, from coordinate 1,423,482 downwards.
TGTTGGCTGCCGAGGAGCAGATGGCCAATCCGCACCTGCACAAGGCTGCCGCCGAGCTGGACGTTGCGGTGCGATTCGTCAGCGCCGCTGCGGCCAGCGAGATGGCCATGAAGGCTGTGCCGCAGCTGTTGCCACCGCTTTGCGTCGACGCCCACACCGCGATTGCTGTCGCGGCGCAACCGCTGGAGGTGCAGAGCATCGGCCGCGGGCGTGGCCGCGTTGCAGTCATTGGTCTGGGCCCTGGCGCAGCAGACCTGATGGTGCCTGCGGTCAAGGCCGAACTGGCACGTGCCAATGATGTGCTGGGCTATGAAACCTACGTGCGCATGGCAGGGCCGTTTCGTGCCGATCAGGTACTGCACTGCACTGACAATCGCGAAGAAATGCAGCGTGCCCGGCATGCCTTCGAGCTGGCTGCTCAAGGCCGTTCGGTGGTTGTGGTGTCGTCCGGTGATCCGGGAGTGTTCGCCATGGCTTCAGCGGTGCTTGAGGCGTTGCATGAGTCGGATAATCCTCACTGGCATGCGGTCGAGCTGGAGATTCTGCCGGGTGTCTCGGCTTCTCTGGCAACCGCCGCTCAGGCTGGTGCGCCGCTGGGACATGATTTCTGCGTGCTGTCGCTGTCCGACAACCTCAAGCCTTGGGACATCATCGAAAAGCGTCTGGACCTCGCCTGTCAGGCCGATCTGGCGCTGGCATTCTACAACCCGATATCTCGCTCCCGACCCTGGCAACTGGGGCGTGCGCTGGAGATTGTCCGCCAGCATCGCATCCCTGCAACCCCCGTGACGCTGGGCCGCGACATCGGCCGTCCCGGGCAGACATTGAGGGTTATCACGCTGGGCGAATTGACACCGGAGCAGGTGGACATGCGCACTATGGTGTTGATCGGCTCTTCCCTGACGTGCACCTTTACGCGCCACGCAGGCGGCAACTGGGTCTATACGCCGCGTTGGTACGGCAACAAGCCTACAGGTTGAGCGCACACGCGTGTCATACCTGCTGCCATTTATCGTGGGAAAGCGCTGAAGTGGCGATGTCACTTCAAGCCTGTGAGCCGTTGTTTCGGCCCACAGGCTTGAGCGAATCGGCTCTCTTCAACCGTCGTCGTCGGTAGTCCGATTCCAGAAGCCTCCCCGGAATCTTCGCTCACCTGCGGTACGCCGGGAGGCAGATGGCGGGTTGAATCTGGCTCTGCGTATCGAGTTCGGCAGCCAAGTGCCCGAAAGCCACCAGAGGGCAACGGAAAGCTCCGAAAAAACCGCCTGATTTATTTCGTTAGTCTCGATTCAGTCCATAAGGACGCATGAGTTAAAGGACTAATGAAATGACACAGGACAAAACCATGAACAGCACTGACAACCTCGATTACATTGCCGCCTGCGAGCTGGCTGAATGCCCAGCTTCGTTGGGCGCATTCGCGGCCCCCGCAATCCCCGGATTGCCTCAGGCAGGTGACGTCACTGACGCACAGTCCGGCCATGAAGGTGCGGTGGTTGCAGGCAGTGTGCTGGCATTTCCCAACGGTATGTCGGCGCAGAGCAAGCAGGACGTGATGAATTCCTTTCTGTTCGCCACCCTTGTGGCCAACAAGGCGTTCAGCTCTGAAACCCAGGGCGATCAGTGGTATGACAAATTCAACGAAGTGCTTTCCAAGGTGGGCTGGCTCTCCACCCATTGGAACTATGCGCGCTACCGTGCCACCCAGCAGCGTTTCACCATGGACGAAGTCGGTCTGGAGATCCTCGGTTCGGCCATTGCAGCTGCCGCGTTACCCGGGCCTGCATCGCTGCTGATGCTCAAAGTGGCTGCAGATGCCGTCGCCGCGCTGCAGGCCAGGAAAGAACCCCTGCGCCTGTTCGAGAGCCAGACCAAGGCACACCGTGGCGGTAGCTTCCGTATCGCCTCCTGTATCGAATCCGGGGACAGCATCGTCAGTCTGGCCATGGCGGCAGTCAGCTTTCAGGCCGACAGTGACGTCACCAATGTGCTGTTCTGGGAATGGCAGGGCACCAGTGTCCAGACCTGGAAGGGCGAGCACAACCTGTTGCTCAACACGGACCTGTATGCGCGCTATCGCAAGCTGATCGAGCAACGGCTTGGCGACAATGTCAGTAATGCGATTGCAGAGTACGAAATCTGATCGGAGTGTTGGCGGAGGCGCGGACTGCCTCCGCTTTCGGGATAAAAGGAATTCTCCCATGAAGCAGGAATTGGATGCCGTAGTCGTCAATGCGGGCTGTTTGATGTTTTTCCCCGAGCCGCAGCGGGTCGCCCTGAAAAATGATGTGCTGGACTCGATGCTGTACGTGCAGCTGGCCGCATCGAAACAACACTCGAAGTTTGCCGAACCCGAAAAATGGAATGAAACCCGTCTCACCGCTGCGCAGCGTTTCGGCTGGCTGCCGAGCGCCAGCGAACATATCAGCCAGCCTTTGCCTGAAGACTCCGCTGAAACAGTGTGGAGTTGCATGGTGCGTGCGCTTGTACCGTGGGTGTCAGCCGAGACGCTCCTGCGTGCGGAGGCGTTCATGCGCAGGGCAGGCAGCCAGTCCGTCGCGAGCGAAGCGCTTCATCTGTTGCGCAGTCAGACGGTACAGAGCGGTTTGAATCACTCGGGAAAATTGCAGGTCAGCGTAGTTCTGCAACTGGCTTTCGTCGACACCCGACAGAAGCTCAAGCTGGTGCAGCTTCAATTCACCACACGTCAGCCGTTGTCATCCGGGTTTCTTTTCGAGGTCATCGAGTCGAAGAGTGTCTACGGCAACATCGCTGTGACTGTCCATGCAATGCAACTGTTTGAACAGGTCTATTCGCAGTTTCGCGATGGCATCGACACCGCGCTGTCGAGCAAGCGTGCGTGCCTGATCATGCCGCTCGGGGGCAGTCCCGATGTCTGATCCGGATGAAACTCTACTGACGGGTGCCAGCGTGCTGTCCTTCGCCCGCAATGTCGAACCTGATTTGCGCCAGGACATAATGGATTGTCTGCACCATGCCCGACTGGTCGCAGATGATCGCCATTCTTCCAGAGTGAACTGGCGTGCATGGCTGGATGCTTACCAGCGCTCGATTGCCGCCACAGGCGGTTCGCGGAGCGCCGGGATCAACGATGCCCGATTGAAAATCCACAGTTTCAATGACATCGGAAAACTGCAGCTATCCGTGGTCGATAACGCTGGCGAGCTTCGCCAACTCTACCGCAGTTCGCTCGACAGGCTATTGAGCAGTGATCATGCGACGAGTTTTTTCAGCAGCTGGTTTACGTCCGGGCGCTCAGAAAGCTTTCAGCTCATGCCCTGTGCAATGCGCAATAAGGACGAGGTGTCGATCCTTCTGTGCAGCCTGCAGATGACCACCCTGGCGCTGCGGCCCGCGCGTTATTTCTGGCAGATATTGGGCGGCGAGATGCAGGTGCATGCCGTCAGTACTGCGTTCCGCTTCAGTCGCCAGAGTTTCGAGCCTTTTCGCCAGACGGTGCAGGACGCCCTGGCTGATCGTGCTGCAGCCGAAATCATCAGTCTTTAGCAACCTGGATAAGCCCATGGAAGGGAGTAACGCAAATGAATGCAGACACAGGTAACGCGGCCTATCTGGGCACTATCTCCAGTATGGTCGCGTTTTTGCCCGGGCTTTCGAACGAAGAGCGCACGGATGTTCAGAACGTTCTTCTGGACGCCCAGTTGTTCGCGGGCAGGCAGTTTGATTTCAAAACCCAGTGGGGGACCTGGATGTATTACTACCGCAGCCGCCTCAAGGCGCGCGGCATACAGCAAAAGGGCGTGGTCCTTGGAGACTCGCTGGTGGTGAGCAGTGTCGACGATTTATTGCAGGCCACGTTCAAGGTCAGTCATCCTGCTGATCGTAAGCGTCTTGGCGGCATGGTGCAGCGTGCGGTTGCTGCAATGGGGGTGGGGCAGGCAGCAGAGTCGTACTTTCAGCGCGGCTTCGACCAGGGACGTCTGGGCAGTTTTCAGATCGTACCCTGCGAAAAGTATGAACCTGACCGGATGCTCCTGTTGCTTTGCAGTCTGCACCTGAGTGTGGACGACCATGCGCCAGGAAGGCGAAGACTGCTGTTTCACTTCAAGGGCGGCAGTTACATCTTTGACAGCAAGGTGTATGCAGCTCATCGTGACGCGGTGATGCGTTATCTGGACGGCAGGGCGCAAGGCATGGTGCGGGCTGCAAGTATCTGAGTCCTGTCAGGGCAGCAGGTAGCCCCTGATGCCGGTGAAAATGATTTGCGCGGCCAGTGCACAGACGAACAGTCCCATCAAACGGCTGACAATCTGCAAACCCTGATCGCCGAGGATGCGTTCGATACGGTTGGAGAGGTAAAGCACGACGCCAACGGTCAGACTGGCCAGCGCAATACTCAGAATGGCGGTGAGTTTGTCGTCCCAGTGGGGCTGACTGACGCCCATGACCAGCAGCGCACCGATCGTACCGGGGCCGACGGTCAGCGGGATGGTCAGAGGAACGATGGTCACATCCTGCTGGATATTGTCGGTCTGGACCGCCGACTTGCCCTGGGCCATGCTCAGTGCCGAGATGAACAGCACACTGCCGGCACCAATCCTGAATGCATCCACCGTGATGCCGAAGACATCGAAAATCACGCGCCCGAACAGATACAGCAAGACGCTGGAAACCAGTGTCGCCAGTGCCACCTTCCAGGCCAGGCGCCGCTGTTCCTTGCGCGAGTGACCACGCGTCAGGCTGATGAAGCAGGAAAGAACGAAAAACGGGCTGTAAAGCACCAGCATTTTCAGATAGACGCTGAACAACACGTGAAGCATGGCTTCGACTCACAGCAGCAGGTGGATGGCATCGGCAGTCTATCAGGCCACAGGCCTTTCCCGTCGCCGTCAGTTTTGCCGATAGTGCTCGCCGTCCGACGTCAGCCCTCGGGCCTTGTCACGGTGCGCCACCCAGTGCTCGACCAGTTCGCGCAACTGCGACAGTTCGATGGGCTTGGCCATGTGGCCGTCCATGCCGGCCTGGCGTGCGCGGTCTTTATGCTCGGTGAGAATATGCGCGGTCAGTGCAACGACCGGGGTGCGTACACGCTGATTGCCGACTTCCCAGGCGCGCAATTGCTCGGTGGCCGAGAAGCCGTCGAGTATCGGCATCTCGCAGTCCATCAGCACCAGATCATAACGCTGCGCTTTCATGGCTCGCAGCGCTTCTTCGCCATTGCTCGCGGTATCGGGGTTGAGGTTGAGCTTGCCGAGCATGCCGCGGATGACCTTGGTCGAAATGCTGTTGTCTTCGGCCACCAGAATACGGAAGTCGCCGGGGACGCTGACCGGCGGCGTCACGACCGGGCCGGGCTTGTTCGACACGACACCCTTGTTCAACTGGGTCAGTTCATCTGCCAGCGTGGTCTTGAGCGTATAGCCCGCCACCGGTTTGGCCAGAATGCGCTTGATGCCGCAGTTGCGCGCGATGATCTTGCTGGGTGCATTGCTGATGCCGGTCAGCATGATCAACAGTATGTCGTGATTCAGGCTCGGGTCTTCCTTGATCTTGGCGGCCAGTTGCATACCGGTCATGCCCGGCATGTTCTGATCGAGCAGGACCACATCGAAATAGTCGCGCAGGTGCGCCTTGGTCCTGAGCAAGGCCAGTGCCTCCTTGCCGGATGCCACTGCACTGACATTCAGGCCCCAGGCACTGCATTGCTGAACCAGCACTTTGCGGCATGTGTCGTTGTCATCGACCACCAGCACCCTGGCATCTTTAAGCGGGCTGTCCAGATCAATGGTCGGCTGTTCGAGCAGTTTTGCGTCCAGAGGCAGGTTCAGCCACAGCGTATTGCCTTGCGCGCCATTGTTCTGAATGCCGAATTCGCCATCCATCAGTACGATCAACTGACGAGCGATCACCAGTCCCAGATGACCGCCGAGCCGGCTGCTGGCCAGGAAGTTCCGGCTGTGCAGTTCGGCGTGCAGCAGTTCTTCACGTTCTTCGTCGGAAAGCGTTTCGCCGCTGTCCTGAACCGAAATGCGCAGCCGCGTATTCCCGCTTTTCGAGGACTCGAGGGCGACGGCCAGCAGAATCTCACCTTCGTCGGTCTTCTTCAGGGCATTTTCCAGCAGGCTCAGCAGTGTCTGGCGCAGGCGGGTCGGGTCACCATTGATGACACGTGGCACCTGAGGCTGGATCTGGCTGATCAGCTCGACCTGTTGCTGTTCGGCCTTGGCGCGGAAGATATTCAGGCAGTCCTCGACCAGCGCGCCGATGTCGAACTGCACGTCGTCCAGTTCGATCTGTCCTGACTCGAGCTTGGTGATGTCGAGAATCTCGTTGATCAGCGTCAGCAGTTCGTTACCGGCACTGTGAATGGTCTGCACATAGTCGCGCTGTTTGACCGACAGCGGGGTGCCGAGCAGCAGCTCGGTCATGCCCAGCACGCCGTTCATCGGGGTGCGAATCTCGTGGCTGATCTTGGCCAGAAACTCGGCTTTGGCGTTGATTTCGGCGGTGCTGGCCGCCTGATCGCGGCTGATGCTGAAACGGTCTTCGGTGATACTGCGATGACGTTCGCTGAGGGCCAGGCTCATCAGCAGGCCGCTGATGCAGAACACGCTGAGCAGCGCCAGCAGCAGCCATTGCGGTGGCACCAGGCTCAGCCATAGCAGGCCGGGCAGGACCACCATGTAGCCGATATTGAAGGTGATCATTCCGAGGACAAACAGGCGCGCCGAGCGATAGCCCTTCTGCCAGTGCCACATCGACACCGCCAGAATGCTCAGTGTCGTCAGCGAGACCAGGCCGAACGTCAGGAAGTTGATCGGCAGCTTTTCGTCGAACAGCACCAGCAAGGCGCCGATCCCCATGAGCACCGCGTTGCCCAGCAACAGACGATCAAGTTTGCGGGCATTGCGATGGACGAAGAAACAGTAGGTGTAGATCAGGCCTGCGACAGCGGCCAGCAGCAGCGCCAGGTGTGCGCTCGGTGTTTGCGCGATATTCCACGGGTCGATCGGGCGGAGCAGGTTGAGGAGCAACAGCGCACTGAGCCCGAGTAACGATTCGCAGGCGGCCAGCCACAGATTGCTGCGCGACCGGGTATGTCCGTAACGCGTCAGATTCTGCACGATCAGCATGGACAGCGCGCCAAACAGCAGTCCGAACAGCAATGGCTGGGTTTCGTTGGCGGCGCTTTCGATGGCCGGTTCAAGGGTGATGCTGGGGCGCATTTTCTGCGCAGAGACCAGTCTCAGGTAGATATCCAGCGAGGCCGAGCTTTGCGGAACCGGCAGCAGGAAATCGTTGGATGGCAGTCGCTGATCTTCAATCGGCACGTCGTTGCCCGTGCGTAGATGATCAATCTGTCGATCGCCGTCCATGACATACATGTCGGCGCTGGAAAGGTCCGGGGCGAAGATACGCAGCAATTGCTCGTGCTGGGTCGGTTGCAGGCGGTAATGCAGCCATACCGCGCTGCCGCGATCCGCTGCCGCGACCCGTTCCAGCTCGGTGGGGCTGAATTGATTCTGATAGCGCGCCGAGCGGATTTCATCCAGCGTCAGATGGGCCTTTTCGTCGAGCAGCGTCGACCAGCCTGCACCATGCTCGGCCTGCGCCGAAAGCATGAACAGCAGGGTCAGCAGTCCAACGGTTGAGGCTATGGCAATCCTGAGCCAGCGCACAATGAAATCCCTTCGTGAGTGAATGCCTGGTAAAACCGCGAATACCGGAGCAACCGGCCAGCCTCTGCTTGAAGAGGCTGGTCCGATCGATTATTCCTGGTCTTCGCCACGCTCGCGGGCAATGGCACGGTAGCCAATGTCCTTGCGGTAGAAACACCCTTGCCAGTCGACTTTTGCGGCCAGCGCATAGGCATTTTCCTGCGCGTTGCCGACGCTGTCACCCAGCGCTGTGGCACACAGTACACGACCACCGCTGGTCACGACACGCTCATCCTGCAAGGCCGTGCCTGCATGGAATATCTTGCCTTCGAGCTGTGCCGCTGCGTCCAGACCCTCGATGACCGCGCCTTTGGCGTAGTCGCCAGGATAACCGCCTGCTGCCAGCACGATACCCAGGCTGGGGCGTGGGTCCCACTGTGCTTCGATCTTGTCCAGCGCTTGCGCCAGCGCAGCCTCGACCAGCAGTACCAGGCTCGATTGCAGGCGCAGCATGACCGGCTGGGTCTCCGGGTCGCCGAAGCGGCAGTTGAACTCGATGACTTTCGGGTTGCCTGCTTTATCGATCATCAAACCAGCATAGAGGAAGCCGGTGTAAACGTTACCTTCATCGGCCATACCCCTGACGGTCGGCCAGATAACCAGGTCCATGACACGTTGATGAACCTCGGCGGTGACCACCGGGGCAGGGGAGTAGGCACCCATCCCGCCGGTGTTCGGCCCGCTGTCGCCGTCGCCGACGCGCTTGTGGTCCTGGCTGGTGGCCATGGGCAGTACATTCTTGCCGTCGACCATGACAATGAAGCTGGCCTCTTCGCCATCGAGAAACTCTTCGATGACAACGCGCGAACCGGCGTCGCCAAAGGCGTTGCCAGCCAGCATGTCACGTACGGCGTCTTCGGCTTCTGCCAGGGTCATGGCGACGATCACGCCCTTGCCCGCGGCCAGGCCGTCGGCCTTGATGACAATCGGCGCGCCTTTTTCACGCAGATAGGCCAGGGCAGGCTCGATCTCGGTAAAGTTCTGGTAGTCGGCAGTAGGAATCTTGTGACGCGCCAGGAAGTCCTTGGTAAACGCCTTGGAGCCTTCAAGCTGGGCAGCGCCAGCGGTCGGGCCGAAGCAGTCCAGGCCTCGGCTGCGGAACAGGTCGACGACGCCTGCAACCAACGGTACTTCCGGGCCGACGATGGTCAGCGCAACGTTCTTTTCAGCGAAATCCGCCAGTTGCTCCAGTGCCAGAACGTCGATGGCCACGTTTTCGCATTTGGCCTCGATCGCCGTGCCCGCATTGCCCGGTGCGACAAACACCTTCTGCACGCGTGGGTCCTGAGCGACTTTCCATGCCAGGGCGTGTTCACGACCGCCGCTGCCAATGATCAAAACATTCATTTCAAAAACCTCGATGACGCTGATTCTGGAGTACGCGGTGTGCCTGAGGCGACCCAACCCGCCGTACGAGGCCGCAATGACGCAGCAGACGCCTGCGCCAGTGCGGCCGTTTTTCTGATTAGTGCCGGAAGTGACGCATACCGGTGAACACCATCGCGATTCCGGCTTCGTCTGCTGCAGCGATCACTTCGTTGTCACGCATCGAGCCGCCCGGCTGGATGACAGCGGTGATGCCGACCTTGGCCGCGTTATCGATGCCGTCACGGAACGGGAAGAAGGCATCGGAGGCCATCACGGCGCCCTGAACCTGCAGCCCGGCATGCTCAGCCTTGATGGCCGCGATACGCGCCGAGTTCACACGGCTCATCTGGCCAGCGCCGACGCCGACGGTCTGGCGGTTGCGGGCGTAGACGATGGCGTTGGACTTGACGTACTTGGCGACTTTCCAGGCGAAGATCAGGTCATGCATTTCCTGTTCTGTAGGCGCACGCTGGGTGACGACCTTGAGGTCGGCCTCGGTGATCATGCCGATGTCACGGCTCTGTACCAGCAGGCCGCCATTGACGCGTTTGTAGTCCCAGGCAGGCAGGCGCTCGCTCCACTGGCCGCTGGTCAGCAGGCGCACGTTGGCTTTGCTCGCGACGATGGCGCGGGCTTCGGCGCTGACGCTCGGGGCGATGATCACTTCGACGAACTGGCGCTCGACGATGGCCTTGGCGGTTGCAGCGTCCAGCTCGCGGTTGAAGGCGATGATGCCGCCAAATGCCGACTCGGAGTCAGTGGCATAGGCCAGTTCGTAAGCCTGGCGAATGCCGCCTTCATCGTCCGGGCAGACCGCGACACCGCACGGGTTGGCGTGCTTGACGATCACGCAGGCCGGTTTGACGAAGCTCTTGACGCATTCCAGTGCGGCATCGGTATCGGCCACGTTGTTGAACGACAGCTCCTTGCCTTGCAGCTGGGTGGCGGTGGCGATGCCGACCTCGGCAGGTTTGGCTTCGACGTAGAACGCCGCACTCTGGTGCGGGTTCTCGCCGTAGCGCATTTCCTGAGCCTTGACGAACTGGGTATTGAAGGTGCGCGGGAACTGGCTGCGGCCTTCGGTGCTCAGGGTTTCGGCAGTCTGGTCGACGCCGCCCAGGTAGTTGGCGATCATGCCGTCGTAGGCGGCGGTGTGCTCGAACGCCTTGAGCATCAGGTCGAAGCGCTGGGCGTAGGTCAGGCCACCGGCCTTGAGGCTTTCCAGAACCTGGCCGTAATCGCTGGCATTGACCACGATGGCGACGTCCTTGTGGTTCTTCGCTGCGGAACGGACCATGGTCGGGCCGCCAATGTCGATGTTTTCGATGGCGGTCGGCAGGTCGCAGCCTGGCTTGGAGACAGTGGCTTCAAACGGGTACAGATTGACCGCAACCAGATCGATCGGCTTGATGCCGTGCTCGGTCATGATGGCGTCGTCTATGCCGCGACGACCCAGAATCCCGCCATGGATCATGGGGTGCAGGGTCTTGACCCGGCCATCCATCATTTCAGCGAAGCCGGTGTAGTCGGCCACTTCGACTGCCGCGACGCCGTTGTCCTTGAGCAGCTTGAACGTACCGCCAGTGGAAAGAATCTCGACGCCCAGCGCTTCAAGCTCGCGGGCAAACTCAAGGATTCCTGTCTTGTCGGATACGCTGATCAGGGCGCGGCGGATCGGCAGGCGGGTAGTCTGGTCGGTCATCTCGATTTCCATCAAAAGCAAAAGAAGTCAGCAAAAAAAAGCGACCGCGGTGCAAGGTCGCCTTTTCTGTTTTGAATGCTTTAAAGCAGATCGTACTGTTTGAGTTTCTTGCGCAGCGTGCCGCGATTCAGTCCCAGCAGCTCGGAGGCCTTCGTCTGGTTGCCCTTGACGTAGTTCATCACGCTTTCCAGAAGCGGAGCCTCGACTTCCGACAACACCAGGTTGTAGACGTCAGTGACGGATGCGCCTTCGAGGTGGGCGAAATAATTGTGCAGCGCCTTCTCGACACTTCCGCGCAGGGTCTGACCCTCTTCGCTCGGCGTGTTGAGGTGCTGTTTCAAATTGACGTTGTCGCTCACGGGTGTTGTTCCACTCACTAAAGTCTCGGTCATCATCGTCATGCGGCCACCTCTTTATCATTCTCGTTATCCGGGCCCTTGCAGCCTTGGCTGAAGAACTCCCGGACGTTGGCGCACTGTGCTTCCGTATCTTCCAAACGATTGAAGTGGGCGCGAAACTCTCTGGCGCCCGGCAGGGTTGCGAGATACCAGCTGACGTGTTTGCGTGCAATGCGCACGCCCATCACGTCTCCATAGAAAACGTGGAGCGCTGCCAGATGCTCAAGCAGAATGCGTTCCACTTCACTCGACTGCGGCGCCGGGAGTGTCTCTCCGGTCCGCAGGAAGTGTTCTATCTCGCGAAAAATCCAGGGACGCCCCTGTGCGGCCCTGCCAATCAGTAATCCGTCTGCTCCGGTGGCCTTCAGCACGTGCCGGGCCTTTTTCGGTGAATCGATGTCGCCATTGGCAAAGACCGGTATCGACACGGCCTGTTTGATCTGGGCAATGGTGTCGTACTCGGCCTCGCCGGTGTACAGGTCGGCACGGGTTCGCCCGTGCACTGCCAGTGCCTGAATGCCTGCCTGCTCGGCGATTTTCGCCACTGTCAGGCCATTTCGGTTGTCGCGATCCCATCCGGTGCGGATCTTCAGCGTGACCGGTACATCGACTGCAGCCACGACGGCCTGCAGGATGTCGTTGACCAGTTGCTCATCCTTCAACAGCGCCGAGCCAGCCGCCTTGTTACAGACTTTCTTGGCCGGGCAACCCATGTTGATGTCGATGATCTGGGCGCCCAGTTCGACATTGGCACGTGCTGCGTCCGCCAGCATCTGCGGATCACCACCGGCGATCTGTACCGAGCGCGGCTCGGGATCACCTTCGTGGATCATGCGCAGACGCGATTTGCGGCTGTTCCACAGGCTCATGTCACTGGTGACCATCTCCGACACCACCAGGCCGGCACCGAGTCTTCGGCACAGCTGACGGAAAGGCTGGTCGGTGACGCCCGCCATCGGGGCGAGGATCAAGCCGTTTTGCACTGTATATGGGCCGATGCGTACTGCCGACATAGCCTTACCTGTTGTGGAGGCCAAATCATCCGCAGGCCGTGTAAAAAACCGTTTCACCCGGTCTGCAACGGCTCATCCCGCCAGCCGCATGCGCCACCGTCAGATCGAACCGAGAGTTTGAAAAAGGGTTGGCATGATACCCGCTCTCGATGACTGGATAAAGGCTGAATTGGATAAAATCTGAACAGCTCTTGCCTGAGTTCGATGAGTCCGGTCAGAGGGTATTTTGTTGCTGAATTTCTGCGATCATGCAGCGTTCTTTGGTGAAAGTAGCGTGTAAAAAAGGAGTCTCGGCCGACGCTGTCGCGCCGGACGAGTCATTCCGGCGAGCGGAAGTTCAGGCTGTAGTTCACGGCCTTGGCACCTGGATCAAGGATATCCAGCGCGATATGGATCGGCGTCTGGGGTGGCATCTCTTCCTTGCCGGCCATTTCGCCGCTCAGGTATTCACTGGGCTTGAACCGACGACTGGCAATCAACTGACCGCCGGTATCGGAAAAACGCAGTTCCAGCAGGGGAAACGGCTGGGAAAACGAGGCGCGGTTGTAGATGATCGCGTCCACCACCAGAGCCCCCTGAAACTCCGGGTGGCTGCGCACTACCAGGTTGCTGCTCTTGAGCTGGGAAATGTCGACCTTGCTCGGCACCTTGCAGCCGACCTGCGGGCAAATCTGTTGAAACCACGGGCGATACTGGTCCTGGCGTGCCAGCTGATCGAAGTGGTACCAGACGTATTGTCCTGCCAGGCCCGCCAGCGCCAGTACGATCAACAGACCCCAGGCCAGGCGTCGCCCCCAGCGTGGTTTGGGCCGTTGCCAGTCCAGTTGCAAAGGGTCGTCAGTCAGGTCAAGAAGTGTCTGGTCGCGCACTGCCGGTTCGTTGCGACTGCGCTTGCCCCGCGGTTCTGGCTCCGGCTCATGGTCGTCGTCTTCATCATCGTCATCCACCGCAGACCAGCGCTCGACTTTTTCGGCAGGCGGAGCTTTGCGCTGGATGATGACGGGCATCGGGGGCTCGTCATCGTCCAGATGCTTGTCCAGTGACAGCGACGGCTCGGTACGCGAGTCATCCTCCAGCGGCTCCGGAGCGTCTACAGAGTCGGTGTCCGGGATGACTTCTGCATGCAGCTCGGGCAGTTGCTCGACATCGTCGTTATGCAGCGTATCGACCCATGCCGCCTCGTCGCTCTGCCGACTGTCACGCTTCGCCGTCAGGCTCACATCGTCGTTGCCGATATCGCTTACAGGGCGGGCGAAGGTGTCAGGCCTGCGGGTCTCGCGTTGTTCGAGGCGGGCCAGTTCTTCGTCCAGATTGAGATTGTCCAGATCCAGCTCGCTGACCTGCCAGGGATCGTCCTCTTCGGGCGTCTTTTCCGGCTCCGGCTCCGGCTCGGGCTCCGGCTTCAGCTCGGGCTCGGGCACTGGCGTCGGCAGGGCCTCCGGTCCGGGCAGGGCCGCGATCACCGGCGAGGCGGGCAGGGTCTCTTTTTCGGCGTCATCGCTGGCGCGCTGCTCGAGCAACTGCCGCGCTGCGTTGAACACCTGCAGGCAGGCTCCGCACCGCACCACGCCACGGGCCACGCTCAGTTGAGCGTGACTGACTCTGAAACTGGTCTGGCAGTGCGGGCACTGGGTGACGAAACTGTCGGTCATGCGGCTGTCCGGTTGAAGCGGCGATTAACGGCGGCGACCCGTGATGCGTACCCAGCCATCTCGGTTTGCGATCGGGTCCAGATCAAAACTTTCAGCATAGGCTGCCGCGACTTCCTCACCCTGTTCGGCAAGAATGCCTGACAGTGCCAGGCGTCCGCCGGTCCTGATCAGGGTTGCCAGTTGCGGCGCCAAGGAAACCAGCGGGCCAGCCAGAATGTTGGCGACCAGCACGTCGGCCTGCTGGGGCGGCAGATCCTCGGGCAGGTACAGCGGGAAGCGTTCGGCCGCGATATTGTTGCGTCCGGCATTGTCTCGAGAGGCTTCCAGTGCCTGCACGTCGATATCGGTACCAACGGCCTGTTCGGCACCCAGCAGCAGTGCGGCGATGGCCAGAATGCCCGAGCCGCAGCCGAAATCCAGCACGTTGCAGCCTTCGAGGTCCTGGCCGTCCAGCCACTCGAGGCACAGCGCGGTGGTCGGGTGGGTCCCGGTGCCGAACGCCAGGCCCGGATCGAGCAACAGGTTCACGGCGTCCGGCTGTGGTGCGGCATGCCAGCTCGGCACGATCCACAGGCGCTTGCCGAAACACATCGGCTGGAAGTTATCCATCCAGCTGCGTTCCCAGTCCTGATCTTCGATGACTTCGGCGCTGTGCTCGGGTAACTCTTCGCCGGTCAGCAGGCTCAGGTGTGCCAGGGCCATTTCGGCATTGGTGTCGGCTTCGAACAGTGCGAGCAGGTGGGTGTGCGCCCACAGCGGCGTGGTATTGAGTTCGGGTTCGAAAATCGGCTGGTCTTCGGCGTCCATGAAGGTCACGGACACGGCGCCGACTTCAAGAAGGGCGTCTTCGTAGGTTTCGGCTTGTTCTGGGCTGATGGCGAGACGGACTTGCAGCCAAGGCATGGCGGATTACCTTCGATTTGGAAATAAGTGCGGCTTGTACAGCCGGTGCGGCCGCAGGAAGCGGGCAAGTTTACTGCTATGCGCTGCAAACAACAAAGCCGCATCACTGCGGCTTTGTCGTGGTGAAGCAGACTGGCTTATTGATTGGCCAGTTTGTGCTCCAGGTAGTGGATGTTGATTCCGCCTTCGCAGAAGCCTTCATCGCGGGTCAGGTCGCGGTGCAGCGGGATGTTGGTCTTGATCCCGTCGACCACGATTTCGTCCAGAGCATTGCGCATGCGTGCCATGGCTTCTTCGCGGGTCGCGCCCCAAGTGATCACTTTACCGATCAGCGAGTCATAGTTGGACGGTACCTTGTAGCCACTGTACAGGTGCGAATCGACCCGTACACCGTTGCCGCCCGGTGCGTGGAAGTGCTTGACCAGACCAGGGCTTGGCACGAAGGTCTTCGGGTCTTCGGCGTTGATCCGGCATTCCAGCGCATGACCCTTGATGACCACGTCATCCTGGGTGTACGACAGTTTGTTGCCAGCGGCGATGCTGAGCATCTCCTTGACGATGTCGATGCCGGTGACCATTTCCGAAACCGGGTGCTCCACCTGAACACGGGTGTTCATTTCGATGAAGTAGAAACGACCGTTTTCGTACAGGAACTCGAAAGTACCCGCACCACGATAGCCGATATCGATACACGCCTTGACGCAGGCGGCCAGGACATCCTCGCGCGCCTTTTCGTCGATGAACGGTGCCGGCGCTTCTTCCAGAACCTTCTGGTGACGGCGCTGCAGCGAGCAGTCGCGATCGCCCAGGTGAATGGCCTGGCCCTGACCGTCGGAAATTACCTGGACTTCCACGTGACGTGGGTTGGTCAGGTATTTTTCCAGGTAGACCATCGGGTTGCTGAACCAGGCCGCTGCTTCGGCGCGGGTCTGGGAAGCGGCTTCGATCAGGTCTTCTTCGCGATGAACCACACGCATGCCGCGACCACCGCCACCACCGGCGGCCTTGATGATCACCGGGTAACCGACTTCACGACCGATGCGCAGAGCGGTGGCCTCGTCTTCCGGCAGCGGGCCGTCGGAACCGGGAACGGTCGGCACGTTGGCCAGCTTCATGGCGTCCTTGGCGGAAACCTTGTCGCCCATCAGGCGAATGGTGTCTGCTTTGGGACCAATGAAAGCGAAGCCCGATTTTTCGACCTGTTCGGCGAAATCGGCGTTCTCGGCGAGAAACCCGTAACCCGGGTGGATCGCCGTGGCGCCGGTCACTTCGGCAGCCGAAATGATCGCCGGAATGTTCAGGTAGGACAGATTGGCCGGTGCCGGACCGATGCAGACGGTTTCGTCTGCCAGGCCCAGGTGCATCAGCTCGCGATCTGCTGTGGAGTGTACAGCGACGGTCTTGATGCCCAGTTCTTTACAGGCACGCAAGATGCGCAAGGCAATTTCGCCGCGGTTGGCGATCAGAACTTTTTCCAACATCGCAGGCTCTCCCCGGGTCAAACGATTGTGAACAGCGGCTGGTCAAACTCAACCGGCTGACCGTTTTCTACCAGGATGGATTCGATCACACCGCTGGCTTCTGCCTGGATGTGGTTCATCATTTTCATCGCTTCGACGATGCAGATGGTGTCGCCTTTCTTGACGGTCTGGCCGACTTCAACGAATGCAGGCGAAGTAGGCGCCGGGGTACGGTAGAACGTACCGACCATTGGCGACTTGACTACAAAGCCGTTCAGTTTCGGAGCCGATGGCGCTTCTGCAGCGGCCGCAACCGGTGCTGCTGCCGGAACCGGAGCGGCTGCAGGTGCAGCAACCGGAGCCGGTGCGTAGTAAGGCTGTGCCGGAGTCTTGCTGTGGCGGCTGATCCGTACGGATTCCTCGCCTTCACGGATTTCCAGCTCGTCGATGCCGGACTCTTCCAGCAATTCGATCAGTTTCTTGACTTTGCGAATATCCATTAATCAACTCCCAAGGTTCTGTAAGGGCAATGTGTCGGCCGGCTCAAGCCATATGGTCAGCTTCAGGCTGGACTCATCATGGCTTGGCACTGGCGGCCAGTTGTTCCAGGGCGGCTTCCAGGGCCAGTCGGTAACCGCTGGCGCCAAGGCCGCAGATCACTCCTACAGCGACATCTGAAAAGTAGGAGTGATGGCGGAAAGGTTCGCGTTTGTGCACGTTCGATAAATGCACTTCGATGAATGGGATGCTCACTCCCATCAGCGCGTCACGTATTGCAACGCTGGTGTGCGTAAAAGCAGCCGGATTGATCAAAATAAAATCCACACCCTCACCGCGAGCGGCGTGAATGCGATCAATCAGTTCGTACTCGGCGTTGCTTTGCAGATACATCAGATGGTGACCGGCATCGCGAGCGCGCTGCTCCAGGTCCTGATTGATCTGAGGCAGGGTGATAGTGCCGTAGACCCCGGGTTCCCGAGTGCCCAGCAGGTTCAGGTTGGGCCCGTGTAGGACCAGGATAGTCGCCATTGCGTGTTCCTTTTATTGTCTGCGAGCGGTTTACGCCCGGCGACTATGCCGGAAGGGCAGTGGACTGTCCAGTTAACAACAGTAGCCAGCACAATGAGCGATATTCGCGCAAAGTTTATGACTCAGGGATCAGTTTTGGTCATTGGCGCTGTTCAGACGCTCGATCAGGCCTGCCGCGTCGATTTCGCCGACGACCTGTACAGTTTGCAGTTCTTCGCCGTTTTTATCGAAGAAAAGCAGCGCTGGCGGGCCAAACAGCTTGTACCGGTCAAGCAGGGCGCGTTGCTCTGCGTTGCTGTCGGTCATGTCGAAACGCACCTGCTTGTAACCCGACAAGCGGGCGACCACACCCGGGTCAGGCAGGACTTCGTGTTCGATGACCTTGCAACTGATGCACCAGTCGGCATACCAGTCGAGCACCAGCGGTTTGCCCTCGCGCCGGGCTTCCTGCATCACACGGTCCAGTTCGGCGGAGGTGGTGATCGTCTGCCACTGTGAGGCGGCCGGAGCTACCGCTCCGTTATTCGCCGTGGCGTACTCGCGGCCCAGCGGGCGCATAGGGTCGGTGTGCCCGGACAGCGCGCCGTACCAGCACGCCAGCGCATAGACCAGCAGCGCCAGCCCCAGCAGTTGGGCGAGTTTCTGCCGTGTGGTTTTGACATTGAATTCCAGCGTGCCGAGAAACAGTGCGACACCGGCCGACAACAGACCCACCAACAACAGCGTGACTTGCCCTGGCAGTACGCGGCTCAGCAGGCCGATAGCCAGCCCCAGCAGCAGCACACCGATGGCGTTTTTAACCGTCACCAGCCAAGGGCCGCTTTTCGGCAGCCATGTGGCACCGCCGGTTGCGATCAGCAACAGCGGCGCGCCCATGCCCAGGCCCAGCGCGAACAGTTTCAAAGCGCCGCCGAGTGCATCGCCGCTGGCGCTGATATACAACAGCGCACCGGCCAGAGGCGCCGATACGCAAGGTGACACCAACAGGCTGGAGACCACGCCCAGCACCGCTGCACCCCACAATGAACCGCCCTGGGTCTTGCCGGCGATACGGTCCAGACGAGAGCTGATGGACTGCGGCAGGCGCAGTTCGAAGGCGCCGAACATGGCAATGGCGAAGATCACGAAGAATGCCGAGAACGGCACCAGTACCCAGGCCGATTGCAAGCGCGCCTGCAGGTTAAGGCCTGCACCGAACACACCCATCAGCGCGCCCAGCAGGGCAAAGCACGCCGCCATCGGCAGTACGTAAGCCAGAGACAGGCTCAGCCCGCGCAACCCGCCAACCTGGCCGCGCAGCACCACGCCGGACAGAATTGGCAACATCGGCAGTACACACGGTGTGAAGGTCAGGCCTACGCCCGCGAGAAAAAACAGCGCCAGTTCTTTCCAGCTCCAGGCGGCCGCTGTGGCTGCGCTGGCAGACGCCTGGTCGCTCGGGCTGGCGGCTACGTCGCCAATGCTCAAACGCTCGGTTTCAGGTGGATAGCACAAGCCCTTGTCGGCGCAGCCCTGGTACGTGACGGCGAGGGTGAAGGGGCGCTGTTCGCCGGGTTTGCGTGGCAGGTCGATATCGAGAATGCCGTGATAGACCTCGACATCGCCAAAATACTCGTCGTGTTTCTGCTCGCCCTTGGGCAGTTGCGCTTCGCCAAGACCGATGTCGGCAGGCTCGGTGCGGAACTGAAAGCGGTGGCGATACAGGTAGTAGCCATCGGTGGCGACCAGCCTCAGCTTGATCGACTCCTGCGTCGTTTCGATCAGGCTCAACTGAAAGGCCTGACGCACTGGCAGGAAGTCCTTGCTGTTATCCAGCGAGCCGCCGCCCAGCGTGGATGAAGGTCGGCTGTCCAGCAGACCGGCGCCGGAGGCGGGTAGGGCCAGGATCAATAACAGCAGGCATAACAAACGGCGCATGGCAGTCTCGAATCTCGAAAGTCTGCGCATGATAACGGAGTGCCCGGCGGCGTGCCGAGGGCAGGTTGTAAGAGTGGGTGTCAGCAGGCCCACGACGTGCCGGAATTATTTCTTGCCCGAGGAAAAGCTGCCACCAGCTTCCTGGTCGTAAAAATCCGGGATCTTGTACTTATACGTGTCCAGCCAGCGTTGCAGGCTGAGGTCACGTTCTGCCGCGGTATTGACCTGCGGCGTCGGCGAAGCGGCCTTGCCGCTGGCTTGAAGCTGCAGCCAGGTCTCGGTCTGTCTGGTTTCAGAGGCCGCAGTTTCATTGTTGTCTGCCCAGGCATCACCTGCGCTCAACAGCAGTACACACCCGGTGAATAGGATGCGCTTCATGGTCGTACCTCCTGGGACTGACGATCATTTTGCCCTGTCAGGCTCGCAATGGGCCGTGCAGATGCTAGAGGAGCGGCAGGGGGCTTCCGCAATTGCTCGGTACGCGCCTGGGCATCGGTCACCTGCTCAGGCGTCAGCCCGGCCCGCGACGCCAGTTCGGCGGCTTGCGTCCAGTTATTCTGATAGATCAGCAGCGTGGCCAGGTTCACCGCCGCCAGCGAGTCCGATTGTTTGAGCTCCATGGCCGTCAGGAACTGAAAGCGTGCCTGTTCCAGTTTCAACTGATTGAGGTAGACGACGCCCAGGTCATTACGGATCTTTTCATCGGTCGGTTGCAGTTTGCTGGCCATCAGCAGGTGTTGCTGTGCCAGCGTGTTGTCACCACGCGCTGCGGCCAGTTGCCCTAGGCCATGCTCACCCTCGGCTGCCCGGCAGGTGCCCAGCAGGCTGCGGTACAGAGGCTCGGCCTCGTTGCTGCCCAAAAGCCGCAACACCCGGGCCTTGCGCAGGCGAACCTCGCCCAGGCTGTCGGGCAGGCTTTCCAGATTGGCAAGGCTGGCATGCAGGCGGCCTTCATCGGCCATGTTCTGAGCCAGATTCAGGGAAAACTCCTGATCCGAGGTCAGCTTGGGGCACTGCCCCGGCTGAGCCGTGGTCTGCGTCCAGAGGGGGCGACCATCACTGGCGCATCCGCCCAGCAACAACAGCCCGAGTAGTACGATCACTGGTTTCATTGCAATGCGTCCTTTCGTCCACGGGTAACACCGGGTCAACTGCCCAGTGCGCGGCTTATTGCCATGAAGCCTGGCCCGGCCAGCACAATCAGCAGGGCGGGGAACAGAAACACCATCATGACCACCGACATCTTTGCCGAGAGTTTGGAAATGTATTCCTGCAGACGGGTCAGGCGTCGGTCGTCGATCAGTTGCTTGAGCATGAGCAGAGACTTCAACGCGCCGCCGCCCTGATGAATCAGTTGATTGAGGATCACGCAGGTGTCGCTCAACTCGTCGACAGCCAGCAGGGCAGCGGTTTTTCTCAGTTCCTCGCCCAGCTCCAGGCCGGAGTCGACGCGCACCAGCACTACGCGGATTTCCTCGGACAGCACCGGCAACAGGTCCTTGCCTTCGTTGCTGAGCACCCGAAGGGCCTGCTCGACCGCCATACCGGACTCGAACAGGATGCGCAGCAGCGGGATAAAGGTAGAGATTTCCACCACCACTTGTTTCTGACGGCGCCGAGCTGCGGCCGCCAGAATCCGCTTGGGCAGCAGATAACCGACTCCCAAGGCAAAGATCGGCGCGATGAGCGGTTGCTGGACGCCTTTGAAAAACAGCAGTTGGCCGAGGATGACCATGACCATCAGGCCGACCGGAACGCCGACCTGGCAGGCCGCGAACAATGAACGTTTGCTGGCGCGCCGCCAGCCGATGCGGTTGAGCAGTATCTGGGTTTCCGAATCCAGGCTGATGCTGCGTTGGCCTATGCGGGTATCGCCGAGCAAGCGCAACAGGCTGCCGATGCGGCTTTCGCGGATCACCTGGCCCCTCAAGCGCCTGGCCACCAGACGTTCATTGCGGCGTTGACGGGCTACGCCGGACAACAGCAGAAATGCTGCAGCGGCAAGCATCATGGCAGCGAATACCAGTTCCATCTCAAATGCTCCTCAACATGCGCCACAGCACCACGCAGCCCGTGACCTGCAGCGCGAAGGCCATGCTCAGCATGATCTTGCCGCTGTCGTCGTCCCACATATGCAGCAGATAACTGGGGTTCACCGCCAGAAAGTAACCGGCCATGGTGATCGGCAGCAGGGCCAGCACCAACGCAGTCATGCGGGTTTCGCCGGTCATGGCGCGCAATTGACGACCGGCCTGTTCCCGATCGCGAATCAGCTTGATCAGGTTTTCCATCAGTTCGCTGGCATTGCCGCCATAACGGTGATTGACCCGCAAGCCGATGGCGAACAGGTGAAACTCGTCGCGCTCATACAGTTCGGCAAAATCCCTCGCCGCATCCGGCAGGCTGACGCCCAGCTGTACGTTACGCTCGATCCGGCTCATGCCGTCCTTGAGCGGCTGGTCCGTGGCATCGATGCCGTGCAGTACCGCGTCGGCCAGGGTTCTGCCGGACTTGAGGCTGCGCACGGTATGGTCGAGCAATTGCGGCAGTTGCTGGATCATGCGGCGCACGCGCACCTCATAGCGCCATGAAACGAACAGGCGCAGTGTCAAAGGCACCGCCAGCATGACGCTGATCGCGCCGACGCCCCCCGCCATTGCGTAGCCGATCAGTATCAGCAGCGCATACAGCGTCAAGGCCAGGCCCGCGCGCTTGGTCGGCTGTCCCAGCCCAGCGCGCAAAAAGGCCCGATCCAGGTAGGTCCAGCCGGTCTTTTCGACCACGGGTTGCACTTGCCCGGCCATCAGCCGCTGCCTGACCCGCTCACTGGCACCCTGGTTGAGCGCCAGATAGAACATGCGAATGGACGCCATCAGCAGCATCACGGAGATCAGGCCCAGTACCAGTGACGCACTCATGCCGACTCCCTGGTCATGTCAGTAGCCAGGCCGCAGCTTGTCGCCGGCAGCGTGGGCCGCTTCGCGCATGAAGCCGACCCCGGTGCGACGATCAACGCGGAACAGGGTATTGGTGACATAGATGTCATCGCGTATGCCGACCACTTCCACCACTTCACTGACACAGCGGCGCCCGTCAGGCAGACGCGTCAGTTGGATAATCACATCCAGTGCCGCGCAGACCATCTGGCGCAGGGTCTTTTCCGGGATCAGCCGCCCGGTCAGGCCCACCAGCGTTTCCAGGCGCAGCAGGGCATCCTGTGCATTGTTGGCGTGCACGGTACTCATCGAACCGTCGTGGCCGGTGTTCATCGCCGTCAACACGTCCAGCACTTCGACACCGCGGATCTCGCCGAGGATGATGCGGTCCGGGCGCATCCGCAGCGAGTTGCGGATCAGGTCGCTGGCGCGCACCTCGCCATGCCCTTCGGCGTTGGGCGGGCGGGTTTCCAGGCGCACCACATGCGGGTGACTGAGCTGCAACTCGGCGACGTCCTCTATGGTGACCAAGCGCTGATTGCTGTCGATCAACTGGCTCAGCACATTGAGCATGGTGGTCTTGCCCGTGCCGGTGCCGCCGCTGACCAGAATGTTGCAGCGTTTGCCGACGGCCTCCTGGAAGAATTCGAAAATCGACTGATCGATGGTCTGCATGGCCACCAGGTCAGCGCTCTTGAGCATGTCCTTGCGAAACTTCCGGATCGACAGACACGGGCCGTCCAGCGCGATGGGCGGAATGATCGCGTTGACCCGGCTGCCATCGGGCAGACGCGCATCGACCATCGGTGAGGATTCGTCCAGGCGGCGCCCGAGTGGTGCCAGGATGCGCTGCATCACGCGCTCGACATGGTGCGAATCGATAAAGCGCAGGTCGGTGTGGTGCAGCACGCCATCGCGCTCGACAAATACCTTGCCTGGCCCGTTGACCAGAATTTCCGTCACCGAAGTGTCGCGCAGCAGCACTTCCAGCGGGCCGAAGCCGGTCAGTTCATCGACCAGCTCTTCAGCCAGGCGCTCCATTTCGTAACGCGAGATGGCCAGCCGCAGCCGTGCGACGTATTCGGCCACCTTGTCGATGACGAATTGCGCCAGGGCTGGCCTTGAGCCTTCGAGCAGGCTTTTGCCGCTTTCCTCCATGCCATCGATGATGTAACGGTGCAGCACCAGTTTCAGGCCTTGCCCCTCGTCAGGCTTGCCTTGCGTGCGCGATGAGACGCCAAACAGTTTCTCCGCCATTACCGGTTCCCCCACAGTCGAGCGAGCCAGCCCTGATCGGGTTTCTCGCGTGCCTCGGCATGCCGTGCCAAATGCTCGCCAAGCCGCCGCAGCCCGGAGCACAGAGCGTCGCGTGAGGCCAGTTCGAACAGCGTCACGCCCTGATTCTTGGCGTTGAGACGCAGCTCCGGGGCAAGCGGCAGTACCGCCAGCACCGGCAGGCCGAAGGTTTTGCTCACGGTTTCGGAATTGGGTGCAACCGAGCGCTGATAGCGATCGACCAGCAGGCTGGCGTGCTGCATTTTCATGCCTTTTTCGCGCCAGTTGTTGAGCACCGTCAGGTTGCGTCGACAGCCCAGCACGCTCTGGTCGGTGTACCACAGCAACTGATCGCAATGGCTGACCAGCGAGCGCAAGGCCTCGCTGTCCGGCTGACCCACCAGGTTCACGACCACATGCTGAAAATGCTGGCGCAGTGCGCTGAGCAGCATATAAAGCTCGGCGGCGCTGGACTGTTCCAGATGATCGTCGGCTTCGCTGTAGGCCAGAATGCGCAGGCCGCTTTCGCTGGTGGTGAAGGCGCTGTCGATCAGCGTTGCATCGAGCCTGCGCAAATGGCGCAGGGCGTCACCGAAGCTGAAGGTCGATTCAAGACCGAGCATCAACAGGCTGTCGCCGCGTGGCAGGCCGAGGTCCAGCAGCAGCGTGCGCTGGCCGGTCTTGTGCACGACCATCGCCAGGTGCGTCGCGATCAAGGCCCCGTCGTCATCGCTTTGCACACCGTACAGCACCGACAGGCCGCTCATGTTCGGGTTGGGCGTCACAGCGGGAAGGCGCTTGCTCAGACGTCTGACCAGGCCGGCGACCTCACTGGAGCGGGACCCGTAGGCAACGAAGTCCCTGGCCCCGGCGCGCATGGCGTTAAGCACCAACTGGTTGTCCATGCCATCGCCGAGCGCAACGATGGCCAGCATCGGCTTGGCTTCCAGCGCACTTTCGATCAGGGCGCTCTGAGTCATCAAATGCTCACGGTCGAGCCCGACGAACACCACGCTGGCAAACGTCACGTCCACCAGCGCCAGGAGGTCGTCGAGGCTGCCCGTACCGGCACTGACCACCTGACCCAGCGAACCCAGAGCACTTTGCAGCCACTCCAGGTCGGTATTGTTACGGGTGATTGCCAGGAAGGTCTGGCTCAGGCTCTGGCTCATTTGGATAATCCGTCGCGGCGGTCGAAATCGCCGTTTTCCAGAAAATACAGACGCGGGAAGCTCGGGTCATAGGTGCGCAGCCCCTCGCCTGGCAGTGACGGCAGGCGGGCGTTGGCGGCCAGTGGCTGGACCAGATGCGGGGTGACGATCATCAGCAGTTCGCGCTCGTCGCGCTGGATTTGCGAGCTGCGGAAAAATGCACCGAGAATCGGGATGTCGCCGAGGCCGGGAAACTTGTCCACCGAGCCGCTGTTGCTGGAACTGATCAGGCCGCTGACCACGAAGCTCTCGCCGTCGGCAAGCGCAATGCTGGTGTCGGTGCGACGGATGTTGAGTGCCGGCACAGTGGTCCCGGCGATGGTGATACCGGCCGAGAAGTCCAGCTCGCTGACTTCCGGTGCGACCTTCAGCAGAATCCGGTCCCGGCCCACGACTGTCGGGGTCAGGGTCAGGCGCACACCGAACTCCTTGTACTCGATGGAGATGCCGTTGCCTTCACCATTGGGCACCGGCACCGGGAATTCGCCGCCGGCCAGAAAGCTCGCGCTTTGCCCGTTGAGAGCGACTAGGCTGGGGCGTGCCAGGGTGTAGGCGTAGCCGCTGTTTTCCATGGCGTTGATCATGCCCAGCACTTTGCTGCTGCCACCGCCCCAGACGATATTGAAATTGCTGTTGTTCAGCGGAATGTTTGGCTTTGTGCCGCTGACGGTGCCGGGCGTGACGTTGACACCCGGCACCGTGCCGGGCGCGCCGAACAGAAAGTTGTTCGAGCCCTTGCCAAAGATCGAGGTACTGGCTTCCTTGAGCTTGGTGCGGCTGACTTCGATAAAGCGAATGTCGGTCTGCACCTGGCTGGGTAACTGCGCATCGGCAGACGGCGCAGTGACACTCTCGACCATGGCTGTCGTCGCCCGGCCACGCACGAAGACCATGCTCTGGCGCGGCGCACTTGCGCAGGCCGTCCAGACCATCAGGCTGGTCGTACCCTGCGCGACGCCGGTCAACAGAAAACCGTCGGTGCCGTTGACGTGCACATCGGCGATTTTCGGATCACCCACGGCGATGCGGGTGATGGGCACCGCAGAGCGCACCTCCCGTTGAATGCCCTGGTCGATTTCCACGGCCGCCGGCATGGCGGCAAGGCCGGCACAATTGCCCGAAGCGGCCCACGCGCCTGGCGCGGACAGTGCTGCAATGACTAACGCCAGCAGCCGGGGTTTTATAACTGGCACGGAACAACAGCTCATCAAATGCAATCCTTGCTCAATCAGGGAGTTTGTTGCGTGATCTGGTTACCGCGTATGACCTCGACAGCGCGAGACGTACGCGGGGTTGCGCCTGCTGTTGGCGCGCTGGCCGGCCCCAGGCTCAGTTGTCTGAAGCTGACCAGTTGGCGGTTGGCTGAATCGAGTCGCTCGGCAGCGTCAGGGCCGCCGGCTTCGTTGGCCCAGTAATCCTGCAGGTTGCCCTCGTCGGCGCTGCGCACGGCCAGACGCAGAACACCGGTTTGCGACGCCAGCATCAGGCGCGCCACCAGGGCCTGCGGCACCGCGACCGTGACGGTTCGCGCGTTGATTCGCTGCTGCTCCTGTTTGAGGCGTTCGTCAGCGTTGAGGTCCTGCACCGGCTTGCCGTTGCGGTCCGGACCGAGCAGCGCGCCAACGCCGAGAATCCGCAGGGCAGGCACCACGACCTGGCTCGACCGATTCGGATTGCTCACGTCCTCAGGCAGGTAAAGCAGTACATCCACGTAGTCGCCGGGGCTGAGTTGTCCGGAGGCGCCCGTCACTTCATCGACCTGCAACGCCAGGGCCCGCTCATGTGGCCGAATCATCCGCGCCAGGGTGCCGCCTGTGTCGAAGCTGCTCTCGGTGAGCCAGCTCCCGGCGGTCAGCGTGCGCCAGCTGCTGCGCCCGACAATCTTGTCGATGGCTTCAAAGCTACCGGGTGGGGCGACCTTGAGGCGCTCGATGGTCAGGTCATCGGCCATGATTGCGGTGTAGGCAGGAACATCCCGCGCCAGCACCACAACGTTGTGACGCACAGCATCCTCGACGGGCGGAGTCGGAGCGGGCGGGGTGGTTTGTTCGGTGGTTACAGGTGGTGCCGATTGTGGGGCATCAACAGACACTTCGGTTGGTCTGCCGACAATAATTCCCAGATACCCAGCGATTAACGCACCCAGCAAAAACACTACAGCGAGCACCATGGTGACACGACTGCTCATGGCAAGTTTCCCTTTGTCATCGCAGGACATTCTCGAACCGGTGCATCAACTTTTAAACCAAGCAACGGTGAACGGCATAACGGCTTTTAGTGACATTAGCTCATTCATTCAAAAGCGCCATTATGCTTTGGTGTGTAAGGGTTTTTTGCTGACGAGACTCCGTTTGAAGCCTTTGTTTTGGGGCATGTGCAGGGGTTATAACTTTCTGGTTAATGCTTTGTTGCGATTGTGGGTTTATGGATTGGAGACAATGCTGGAGGTGCACACAGTTTCGCATGTGTCATGCATGTTCGCGTCTCGGAGGCGCAAGGAGAAATGAGATGTTCCTGACCAAGATTTATGTAGGCGCCTATACCCGGATCAGTTGTTTTTTGAGGGATCGTGAAGCGGCGTCAGGTATTGAATACGCTTTGGTAGCGGCGATGGTTGCCGTGGCGTTGATTGCTTTTGTTCCAACGATCAGCACAAGTGTGGGGGCGATTTTCACAAAAATTCAGACTGCCTTGACGGGTACCACGACGGGTACAACGCCTGGGACCTCCACACCTACGGCGGGGTAGTCTATGATTGCGCTATGAGTTCACCCTGTTGAGATAACCACATGGCTGTCCACCCCATCCGCCAACAACTGCTTCTGGTTGATGACGAAGAGGACGCAAACGAGGAATTGGCAGAACTGCTCGAAGGTGAGGGGTTCTGCTGTTTCACGGCGTCTTCCGTCAAGATGGCCCTGCACCAGTTGACCATTCATCCGGATATCGCGCTGGTAATCACTGACCTGCGTATGCCCGAGGAAAGCGGCATCCAGTTGATTCGCCATCTGCGCGATCACACCTCACGCCAGCATTTGCCCGTTATCGTCACCTCCGGCCATGCCGACATGGATGACGTCAGCGATTTGCTGCGCCTGCATGTGCTCGACCTGTTCCGCAAACCGATCTATCACGTCCGTTTGCTGGAAACCCTCAACAACCTGTTTCCCGAGCCGAAGGTTTTCCAGGTTCAGTGACGACAGGCATCGCGCCCTGCAGCATGATCACGCTGGAGCATGGGTACGATAGTTAAAGGGCTAGCGTTCCTCACGCTCCAGCGTGGGAACGCCTTTCGTGACGCTCTGCGTCACACCCGTCTGCGTTCACTCCACCACGCTGAATTCAACCCGCGCCGTCTGGCCGCTCTCGTCCAGCACGCTTAACTGATAACGCCCCGGTTTACTCAGGGTGGGGGTGAAGTCTTGCCGGGTGTCGGTGTCTGCCAGAGGTTTGCCATCGATAAACCACCAGCGATGGCCACTGCCGCCGAGCGCCGAGAGCGTGAGGCGTAAAGCCTGACGACTGGCGGCAGGCAGGCGCAGGTTGTCGCCTTCGCGCACGCCGACAATGCTCAGCGGGGGCGCCAGGTTCAGGTTCTGCGGTGGGCAATCCGGGTCAGCGAGCGGCAGGCGTGCATCACGCCGCTCTGCTCTGGGCAGCCAGGGCTCAAGAGGCGCAGGCCACAGCGCGATGTCCTGCGCTCGGGCGTCCGGGCAATTGGCCGCGACGCGTAGCCCCTTGGCATTGACCCAGACACGTTCCTGCAAACCCAGCCCGAGCGGTTGGTCGGCCGCTTGCAGGGTGGGCGGCGTGGTGCCGTCAAGCGTCCAGGCGAAACGTTGGCGACGGCAATTGGGGTCGCTTTTGCTCATCGGTTGACCCAGCGGCCAGCAGATGGCGGCCACACCGACGTTCTGCGGCACGGGTTGCACCGGTGCGGCGATCCCGCGCTGACTGTCGCGATTGACCAGCACATCGTGCACCTGAAGCATCAGCGGCGCCGCCGACGCCAGCCCGAACTGCCCTGGCACCGGTGTGCCATCCGGCCGACCGATCCAGACACCGACCAGGAAACGCGGCCCGACGCCAATCGCCCAGGCATCGCGGAAGCCATAGCTGGTGCCGGTTTTCCAGGCCAGTTGCGGGCGCTGTACCAGCTCGGCGCGCGGGTCGATGTCCGGGCGCGACTGGCCACTGAGAATGCGTCGAATGATCCACGCAGCGCCCGGTGACATCATCCGCCGTTCACGCAGTCGGTCCTGCGGTTGCAGTCGAACATCGGCACTGCGCCCGCCGCGCGCGAAGGCGCTGTAGCCTGTCACCAAGTCCTCTAACCGACTGCCTGCGCCGCCAAGAATCAGTGCCAGACTCGGCTCGGCCAGCGGCGGCAGGGTCAGGGGGACGCCGCCATTGCGCAGTTCGGCGGCGAAGCGCTTCGGCCCGTAGACCTCGAGCAATTGCACGGCAGGCAGGTTGAGCGACATCGACAGCGCCGAACTGGCCGCCACCGGCCCGCCGAAACCGCTCGAAAAGTTGCCTGGTCGATAGTCGCCATAGCGCCGCGGTACATCCTGCATCAGGGATTCGGAGTGGATCAGCCCGGCGTCCATGGCCATGCCGTACAGGAACGGCTTGAGCGTCGAGCCCGGCGAACGCAGGGCAGTGACCATGTCCACATGGCCGAAACGCTTGGCGTCGTTGATGTCCACCGAGCCGACGTACGCGCGCACGGCCATGTTTTCCGCCTCGACCACCAGAATCGCTGCCGACGTTCGCTCCGGGAGTCGTGCGCGCCAGCCCATCAGCAGGTCTTCCATGCGCCGTTGCAGTGAGGCGTCCAGCGTGGTGCGGATCAGTGGCGGGCTGTTGGGGCGATTCAGGCGTCGGGCCAGCAACGGCGCCAGGCTCGGTTCCTGTCGCGGTGCCAGCCACAAAGGCTCTTCCAGTGCTTCGTTCACGCTTGCTTGCGGCCACACCTGAAACTCTGCCAGGCGCCTCAGCACCTTGTCGCGGGCCTGCTGCGCCCGCTGCGGGTGGCGATCAGGACGCAGGCGGCTTGGCGCCTGTGGCAGCACCGCCAGCAATGCTGCCTCGGCGCGGGTCAGGTTCTGCGGCGACTTGCCCAGATAGGCCCAACTGGCGGCTGCGACGCCTTGCAGTGTGCCGCCGAACGGGGCGCGATTGAGGTACAGACTGAGGATCTGATCCTTGGACAGGTGCCACTCAAGCTGCAGCGTACGCCACAGCTGACGAAACTTGCCGGATAGCGTGCGTGAATGCGGATCGAGCAACCGCGCCACTTGCATCGACAGCGTGCTGCCACCCGAGACTACACGGGCACCGCTGAGGTTTTGCCAGGTGGCGCGTAACAGCGCCAGCGGATTAACCCCGGGATGGCTGTAGAACCAGCGGTCTTCGTAGGTCAGCAGGGCTTCGAGGTAGTAGGGCGAGACCTGCTCGTTGCTGACCGGGTAGCGCCACACGCCATTGGCGTCGGCAAAGCGCCACAGTGGCGTGCCGTCCTCGGCCAGGACGACGCGAGCCAGATCGTCTCTGGGCAGTGGCAGCGGCCAAAGTCGGTCGGCCAGCCAGAGGAGGGCGATCAGCAGCATGATCGCGCCCGCCAGCCACTTGAATGTTCGCGGCAGGCGCAGAAGAAATTCAGGTTTCAACGCAAAGAGCCTTTATGATCCACGGAACCTGACACGCATTGCGACAGCCAAAGCGAACAGACCATTTTCTTCACGACCCCAATCAGGACGTACATATGCAGGTAGAAGGCTTTTTTGAATGGCTCGGGCAGGCCATCGGCGCGATCATTCGCTTCTTTGTCGACGGTCTGGCGTGGTTGTTCAACGGGTTTACCCATGCTGGGGGAAATTTTGTCGATGGCTTGTCCCGCACGCTGGGCATGGACACCTCGCTGATCAGCATCATCGCACTGGTCATCGGCCTGATGCTGCTGTACTCGGCGGTCCGCGCCTTCATGCGCGCTTCGATCATCCTTGGCATCATCTGGCTGGCGCTGGGCCTCTGGTTGCTGAGCTGGATCATTCATTGATGCGTTGAAGGCTAGCCTGCCGCCATGGTGGGTGAACGGGGCGACGCCTTCGCGAGCAAGCTCGCTCCCACGTAGATACACCGAAGAACCACCATTGCTGTCGATGCAGTGAGGCCTTTGTGGGAGCGAGCCGGGCGACGCTTCGCTTGCTCGCGAAGACGATGGTTCGGGCACGCTGTTTCCGAAGCCTGTACCGGTCCTTTCGTGAACAATGCGGATCGCCGCCCCGGTCGCTCCTACTGGATCTGTGGTGCGTCGGCCCCTTTGTGAGCAAGCTTGCTTCCACTGTCATGCATTCCAATCAATTGGCGATCATTTTCCCTTCACCACCATCTGCGCTGGCGCTTCGCCCAGGGCTTGCCAGTTCGGGCGGTACATGGATTCGACCTGCGGCGGCGGTATGCGGTAGGTGCCCGGGGTGACGGCTCGCGCCAGGTAGAGCAAGTGCACAGTGCTGCTGCCGTCGATGTCCAGGGCTGCCACGTAGCGGTCGCCACGATATTCCTGATGCTTGATCCCGGCGTTTTCCATCGATTCGCGGATGGTTTTCACCTCCTCGCTGGCGTCTTCCAGGCTTGCCGCGCTTTGCGCCAGGTTCTGGTTTTCCAGCTCCAGGCCTGCAGGCAGCAGGTCCACCACCAGCGCATCCGGGACGCGCTGTTTGGCACCGATTTCCAAGTGCACCAGCACCAGTTGCCCGGTTTTCAAGGCGCCGATGTTCAGCGGTGCGCCGCTCAGGTTCAGGTACTCGCGGCGAATGCTCAGGTTTTCGCCACCCGCTACAGGCGCCTGGGTGGGATAACCGGAGACGGTCAGTTGCTGGTAAAGCGCTTCGCCGCTCTGGTTGTGCACCGAAAGCGGCGAGGCCAGCAGCGAACCGTCCAGCTTGAGGCCCGGCTGCCGGTTGCTCAGTTCGCGGTTTTGAGTGCCGCTGACAATGCTGGCGGTCCAGTCTTTTTCCGGTTTGCCCAGCAGGTTACGGCCAGCCATGAACAGTGAATTGCTTTCCTGGGTCGACAGGTAACGATTGGCCGCCACCTCATCCGCCAAGGCGAATAGGCGCTCATCACGCTTGTCTTTGGCGAGGTCGTTTTCTTCCAGCAATGCCAGTATCAACGCCTGATCACGCAGCGAACTGCCGTAGTCGGCCAGCCATTCATTCTTGCGGCTGGCGGCCAGACCCGCCATCAGGGCCTGGTCGGCGCGGGGTTTGTCGCCCATCTTCTCCAGCGCGACGGCCAATTGCACCAATGGCAGGCCGGAGCGGGCGTCACTGCGGCGGTCGAACACGCTGCGCAAGGCGGCGAGCGGTGCCTGCTGACTGCGCGACAGCACCAGCCCGGCATAGGCTTGCACGGCGAAGCGCGTATGTTCGGCGTTCTGGCTGTAATTGACCTGAATCTGGCCGGCATCCTGCAGATAACGCAGCAGGCGTTCACTGGCTTTCTTCAGTGCATCCGGCGGCACGGCAAAGCCCTGATCGCGGGCGCGCAGCAGGAAGTCTGTGACATACGCCGTCAGCCAGTATTCCTCGTCGCTGTCCGAGCCCCACAGGCCAAAACTGCCGTTGTAACGTTGCATGCCCAGCAGCCGCTCGATGCCGATCTCGACCTTGCGCTTGCGTTCGGCATCCGTTTCGCCGGTCAGGCCCAGGCGTTTGAGGGTTGCGGCATCGGCATACAGCGACGGGTATAGACCGCTGGCGGTCTGTTCCAGGCAGCCGTAGGGGTAGGCTTTCAATGCGCGAATCTGTTCGCCGAGGTTCAAGGGCGGACGGCTCGACAACGACAGCAGCGCCTCACGACCGGCCGGTTCGAACGCTTCCAGCGCGCCCTCCGGCAGGCTCCAGGGCTGATCATTGAGCGTGGCGCGATAATGCTTGAGCATTGCTGGGTAGGCCGGGCGTACGCCGACGGTCCATTCGCGTGTGAAGGCCGGCAGGTTTTCGCCCGGCAGGTCCAGACCTTCGACCAGCACCTTGATCTTGCCCTGACCCAGGCCGCCTTGCGCCAGCACCGGAACCTTCAGGGTGACGCGCTGGCCTTCCTTGAGCTGCAGGGGCTTGCTCTGGTCGCCGCCCGGAATGCTCAACTGGCCCTCAGCGCTGATTTTCACGTCCAGCTTCTGTGCCTTGCCCGACAGGTTGGAGACGTCCAGCGCCACGCTGGTCTGGTCGCCACCGGCAAGAAAGCGCGGCGTCGACAGTTCGGCGATGATCGGCGCGGCAACCACGGTTTTCGCCTCGGCCATACCGTAGCGGTCGTCGGTCCAGGCTTGAGCCATTACGCGCAGCTCGCCGTTGAAGTCCGGGATATCGACGCTGACTTCACCTTCACCGGCGTCATTGAGCGTCACCGGCGCACTTTGCAACGCCACGATGGTGACGCTGGTGTCCGGACGTTTGCCGCCCTTCGCCAGTGCATCACCACCGAACGCCATGCTTGCCAGGCGCCCCTGACCGGCTTCGATCAGCTGACCGTAGATGTCCAGTTGGTCGGCTCCGTACTGCTTGCGGCCAAACAGGCTGGCAAACGGATCGGGCGTTGCGTAGCTGGTGATGTTGAGGATGCCGACGTCCACCGCCGATACCAGCACGTGGACTTGTTTGGGGACGCTGCCGTCAGCATTTTTGGCGGCGACCTTGAGGGTCAGGGGTTGTCTGGGGCGCATTTTCTCCGGCGCGGTGACCGTCAGCGCCAGCTTGCGCTGCGCCCGGTCCAGCGGCAGGTGCAGCACACCCACGGCGCGCTTGGGTGTGACATTGGCCTTGCGTTCACCGGGACGTATCACCAGAGCGGTGACGTACAGGTCGTGGCGTGCCCATTTTTTGTCCAGCGGGATGTCATACGATTTGCCTTCGGCAGGCACGTCGATTTCCTGCCACCACAGCGGACCTTCGCTGGACTCGACCAACAGATAACCCTTGCCCGCAGCCGGCGGGGTGACAGTGACTTTCGCGGTGTCGCCATCGTTGTAGGCCGGTTTGTCCAGCGCCAGCTTGACCTGATCCGGTCTGACCGCGCCGCCGTCAGTGTTGTCCTGCCAGCGATAACCGGCCCAGAAGCGCAGGCTGCTGACCATTCCGGTGGACGGGTCTTCCACCTCGACACGGTAAGGACCCCATTCGACCGGGAAGCTGACCTTGGCGGTGGCGTCCTTGGTGATGCTGACGGTTTCTTCGTTGAGGTTGAGGAATTTCTCGTTGAAGTGGTAACTCCAGCCGTCGTCGGCCGAGTAGTTCCAGTAGTAATCGCGACGCTCGCGGATCAGCCGGACTTTCACGTTGTCAGCGCCCAGCTTGTTGCCCGCCGCGTCGGCCATGACTATTTCAAAATCGGCCGGGCCGTCGCCGTTGGTCTGCGCTTCGCCCTTGGCCTCGTTGTCGTAGTCATCACCACCCGTGCTGCTGCCGAACAGTGCACGCACGCCGGGCAGGTGTTCGGCAGGCCAGATCGGCTGCACCAGACGACGGGTGATCGGCCGCCCGCCAGACTCTTGCAGGCTGGCTTGCAGAATCAGTTGCAGCGGCGATTTGGCCTGCGCCCACTCGCTCTGCACGGCGAGCGTCGAATGACCTTCGGCATCGAGGGTGACGGGCTCAAGCTCCAGATCATGCTTGAGGTCTTCCTCGGTGATCGAGCCGAACTGATAACCCGGCAGCTTCGGCACCGCCTCGCGCAGCGGGCGGACATAGACCTGACCGGTCAGCGTATTGCCCGAAGCGGGGGCGCCGTACAGGTAGCGGCCAGTGATATCGAATTGCGGGTTGTCAGCAGGCGCCACCGGCGTGTCGCTGCCCTTGAGTTCCAGCGCCAGACGCTCGGGCAGGAAGTCCTCAACCTTGAACTCGTAGAGCTGCGGTTTGCCGTCACCCAGGTCGAACATCAGTTGCCAGCGTCCGGTGGGCGCTTCGTCGGCAAGCGGCAATTGATACTGGTAGAAACCGTTGCTGTCGGCTTCCCAGACGAATTTGCGGCTGACCTGATCATCGGGACGGCGCACTTCGACGGTGATGGGCTGCGGCTTGACGGTGTTGCCGTCGCTGTCGCGCAGCAGGCCGTTGAGCAGCACGGTTTCGCCGGGGCGATACAGGTCGCGCGGGCCGAAGATGAAGAACTGCAGCGGGTGAGCCTGCGGGCCGGAGATATCGAACTCGGCCAGGTCCAGTGCCGAGCTGTTGAGGCGCAGCATGCTGGTCTGTTCGTCCTTGTGCGCCAGTACCACGGCAGCCTTGGCAGGCAATGGCAGTTGCGCGTGGCCGTCGCTGTCGGTCTTGCCCTGGGCGACGACCTTGCCGTTGTCGTCATACACATCGACGCTGATATCACTCAGCGCCTTGCCACCCTCGAGCGCTTGAGTGAAGACGTCCAGACGGTTGCTGTAACGGTGCACCGACAGGCCGATGTCACTGAGCGTCAACAGGGTGGCCGGCTGCGAGTAGCTGTAGGTGCCCGAGGCGCGCATCACCGCCAGATAAACACCTGGCTGTTGCAGGGGCTTGATACCGGCAATCGGCAGCAGCAGGGTTTCACGGGTGTTGCGCGCGGGCTTGAGGTCGAAGCGGCCGCTGTAGACCAGTTCGGCCATGGGCAGCAGTTCTTCGGAGCTGTAGCTGGACAGGCTCGACGCGCCGTCCCACTGGGCGAGGAAATTCGGCATCGAGTCGGGTTTGATGCGGAAGAACTCGACATCCACCTTGTCGACGTTCAGCGCGATCACCGGCAGGCCCTCGGCCAGACGGGTTGGCAACAGGCTGCCACGGCTGGCGAAACCGACCGAGGGCTGCAAGTCGCGGGTTTCCAGGCGGCTGATGTATTCGGCGGCAAGTTTGGCCTTGTTGACGGCCAGCAGACCGGCATCGACGGTCAGGACCAGTTTGCGCTGCGGCTCCAGGTGGCGCAGGCGCAATTCCATGAGGTTATCCGATAGTTCCCAGGCACCGTCGACCTTGCCGTTCTTGCTGTCCACCAGGTGAAGTTTTTCGTCGAATTTCTGTTCGGGGTCGAGCGGGACCGAGAAGCTCACCGACAGGGTGCTTGCGCCGTCGACCTGGATTTCCGACACGTCGATGACCGTCAGTTCGCGGCCTGCGTAGCGCTTGCTCAGCGCGGCCAGGTCGACTGCGGGTTTGGGCTTTTTGTCGTTGACCGTTGCCTGGGTCGTGGGGGCCGTGGCAGGCGCGGGTTTATCCGTGGAAGAAGAATCACAGGCGCTCAACAGCGCAAGCGCGCAAGCCAGAAACAATCCTTTGTTTAACATGGGGGCACTCATCGGCAACGGTAGAGAGGATGCGACTATATAACAGTCGTGATGACAAGTATTACTGTCAGATTGACCAGTAAGGTCACATATCGAGCGGACTGACTATCGTGCCATTGCGCGTTGGCATGCAGCGGGTGACGCAGAGCGTCACGAAATGCACTCACACGTTGTGGACTGACCCCAAAAAGTTAGACAGTTGACTATCGTTCCTCACGCTCCAGTGGAGCGTGCTGAATGATAACGCTGCCGCTTTCGAGGCATGAGTACCGTTTACGGACGTATCGAAACGCTGGGACACCCTGCGTTTGATCTGGCTACAATGCCGGCCTTGCCGGGAGCTCTCATGTCTACGTTGTTCACTGACTGGCGTCATCGCTCAACCCATCGTCGTGTCTGGGCGCTTGCGACGCCGATGATTCTGTCGAATATTTCCGTGCCGCTGGTGGCGCTGGTCGACAGCGCGGTGATCGGTCATTTGCCGCACGCCCATCAGCTGGGCGCTGTGGCGGTGGGCTCTACGCTGTATACCTTTCTCGCCTGGGCGATGGGCTTTCTGCGCATGGGCACCACCGGTTTTGCCGCACAGGCGGCAGGGCGCAGTGATAGCGCAGCGTTGCGCCGCATTCTGTTGCAGGGGTTGCTGCTGGCCGTCGGGCTGGCGGTATTGCTGGGTGTGATCGCCTTGCCTTTCAGCCATCTGGCGCTGACGATGATGCAGCCGTCTGCCGATTTGCAGCAAATGACACTGGATTTCTTCCACACCCGACTGTTCGGCCTGCCTGCGGCGCTGGCCAGTTATGCGCTGGTCGGCTGGTTTCTTGGCGCGCAGAACGCGCGGGCGCCACTGGCCATTCTGTTGCTGACCAATGCGGTCAACATCGTTCTCAATCTGTGGTTCGTCATCGGGCTGGACTGGGGCGTGATCGGTTCGGCGCGTGCGTCGGTACTCGCGGAGTGGACTGGCGTGGTGCTCGGTCTGCTGCTGGCACGTAACACCTTGCGCGCCTGGCCGGGCCGGATCGTCTGGTCGGCCTTGCGGCTATGGAGTAACTGGCGGCCCCTGCTGGCGGTCAACCGGGACATCTTTTTGCGCACACTCGCGCTGCAATCGGTGATGTTCCTGATCACCGTGCAGGGCGCTCGTTTGGGGGATGCGACGGTTGCTGCCAATGCCTTGTTGCTCAACGGCCTGCTGTTGACTGCCCATGCCCTGGATGGGCTGGCGCATGCGGTAGAAGCGCTGTGTGGCCATGCCATCGGCGCGCGGGACCGGGATACGTTGCGACGCTCCCTGGTGGTTGCGGGAGGCTGGTCATTGATTTCCAGCATGGTGTTTGCGTTGTTCTTTCTGGTGGCTGGGCATGGCTTCGTCAGCCTGCAGACCGATATCCCGGAAGTACGCGCCACCGCGATGACGTATCTGCCGTATCTGGCACTGATGCCGTTGCTGGCCGTCTGGAGCTACCTGCTGGACGGCCTGTTCATCGGTGCTACCCGTGCGCGGGAAATGCGCAACGCGATGCTGTTCAGCGCAGCGGGCATCGCGCCGTTGGCTTATCTGGCTGCCAGCCACGGCAACCACGCCCTATGGCTGACGTTCCTGGCCTTTACCCTGCTGCGCGGCCTGAGCGTTGGGTTCATTGCCTGGCGGCTGACGCGCAGCGACGGCTGGTTCGTTCACTGAGCCTTCTGCCCGGTTCCGTTCTTGTCCGACGCCATTTGCGGGGTGTGGCTGACGAACATGTCCACCTCATCGATCACAGGGGCCAGACCACTCAGCAATCTGGCAAATGCGCCGACCAGCGTGCCGTGATTGGTGCGCGAGAAATACAAGTCTCGCACCGGCACGCCGGCTTCACGCAGCGACCTGGCCAGGCCGCCGGTGTTGCGCTTTGGGTTGACCAGCGAGTCGGTGTTCGAGGCCATCAGCAATGCCGGTGGCGCGCTGGACGTGACGTGGTTGATGGGTTGCGAGTCTGGCGGTGAATTCGGGAAGAAGAACACCGGCTTCACGTCCGGGTTCTCGATGGGCAGGAAGTCGTAAGGCCCGGCCAGTCCGATCCAGCCGCTGAGGATGGAGGGGGACAAGCCTTCACGAGCCAGCCAGCGCGGGTCAAGCGCGAGCATTGCGGCGTTGTAGGCACCCGCGCTGTGGCCCATCACGTACAGGCGGCTCGGGTCGCCACCGTAGGTGTTCGCATGTTTGTGCGCCCAGGCCAGCGCCTTGGCCGAGTCTTCCAGAAAGCTGGGGTAACGTACCTGTGGATACAGCCTGTAGTCGGCGATAACCACCACCATGCCTCGCGCAGCCAGCGCTTCGCCGACGAACGCATAATCGGCCTTCGAGCCGCTGTTCCAGCTGCCACCATAGAAAAACACCACGACCGGTGCCTTGGCCGGTTTCGCCTTGGGCGTGTAGATATCCAGCGTATTGCGTGGATCCGGCCCGTACGCCAGGTTGTAGACATGATCGACAGGCCCGCTGGGGTTCAACGTATTGAGCAGCTTCAAAGGCGAGCAACCGGACAAGGCTGCCAGTACGGCACCGGTCATCAGTGTCAGGAAAATCACTCGGATCATGGCGGAGGGGCTCTGGAAGGTGAGTCGGATATGCCTGAGACCATCACGCTTAATCCCAGTGCCGCACAGTTGCTGCTACGTCATTCAATGGCGTGTGGATCACTCGATTTGCCATCCGCTTTGTTGGCGAAGCTGATGCGCGGGCTGCTCAGCGTGAGACCGCTGTCGTCGATCTGTACCTTGCTCGGCCCGGCGTCGACGATCAGTGTGCTGCCTTCAGCCAGTTCTATGCGGGTCCCGTTCGCCAGTTGCAGTCGTCGGTCTGGCCCGGTGATCGCCTGCCAGTCAAGGTGCATCTCAACGTTATCGGCGGGTGCTTGATCACGCCTGTGGCAGCCGTCATCTGCCAGCGCTGACAGGCAGCCACTGATCTGCGGCGGGCGTTTATCGTCTGCGCAAAAGCTCACTATCACCGACATCCCACCCCGACATTCGACATCCAGCCCCGCAGCCAGATGCAGCCAGCAGCCAGCATCGGGGCCTTCCGGGTGTTGCCAGTCCCATTCGAGGCGCACGTGCAACCGGCCTGACGCATCGGTCCTTGCCGGTTCGCCGTCGCGACCGATGATCCAGCCACGCTGCAGAGGCGCAATGCAGGGACGCGGTGCCGGGGCAGGTGCTGTGAACCCGGCTTCCCAAGGGATGGTGCCAAATACCAACTGGTGGCGGCGACGTGAGTGGACGAAATGGTAGTGAATGCCTTCTTCTGCACACAGCCGCTGGACCAGTTGCAGGTCGGATTCCTGGTACTGCACGCAGCTTTCGCGCTCGATGCATTCTGTCTGCAGGTCAAAGCGGAAGGTGTTCCTCAAACCATGTTCTTCCAGCACCTGGGCAATGATCCGCGTGGCAGTCATGTGTTGAAAGATACGTGAGTGGTGGCGCAGCCCGAGGCAGGCCAGTCGAGGCCCCATCAGCAGCGTGTAGCAGGCCGGGCCGGGCTGGTAATGCTTGCGTGTCGCGCCGTGGATCTGACCGTGAAAGCCTGGCCCTTGAAAACTCTGCCCCGGAAAACCCTGCTCGCCGCCGCAGCTCAGCCAGGCAGGCTTATACATCAGGCTGGTGAGGTCCAGATCGAAACCGTCGCCGAGGATTTCCAGCACGATGGCATACGGCTGGCTGATCGCTTCGGTTGCGCTGAACGATACGACGGTGAAACGGCGCTGCAGGCTTGCAATCTCCAGATGAAAGAACGGCGCGCTGGCGGGGTCGGGCATGGAGGGCTTCTCTACCGGGAATGCGACCGCGGATTCTCGCGCAGAAGCCGGGCAGGGTAGAGGTCTGCAGATAGAACAGGACGTTGCCTACAGCAGGTGTTGGTGGGGGATTACGTCGAGTGGGTGGGCTGTATGAGCGCGTAGCATGGGCGGCGATGGTTACGGACGCCTCTGCATGCCAATGCGGAGCATTGGCATGATAAGCAGTCAGATCTGGCTCCGCGCAAGGATCAGGACGACAGGTACGACGAGCGGGTCAGCCCCAGGCGCAAGGCATCGAGGAAGTAGGTGCGCTCGCGTGGGGTGATCTTGGCGCTGGCGACCTTGTCCCGGTAATGGGTCATCAGTTCTTCCGGCGACAGGTGCACGTAGCGCAGCATGTCTTCGATGGTGTCGTGGGTTTCGATGCCGGCGTGGTAAACGCTGCCGTCCGGGTTCTGGTAGATGTTCACCGAGTCGGTATCACCGAACAGGTTGTGCATGTCGCCGAGAATTTCCTGGTAGGCACCCACCAGGAAGATGCCCAGCAGATAGTCTTCGCCTTCATTCAGCGAATGCACCGGCATGCTGGTCTCGATGCTCTGCTCATCGACGTACTGCTTGATCTTGCCGTCCGAATCGCAGGTCAGGTCCTGAAGCACGGCGCGGCGCACCGGCTCTTCGTTCAGGCGGTGCAGGGGCAGAATCGGCAGTACCTGGCCAATAGCCCAGGTGTCCGGCAGGCTCTGGAACACCGAGAAGTTGCAGATGTACTTGTCGGCCAGCTTGTCGTTGAGCTCGTCCAGCACCTGACGATGGGAGCGTTGACGGGCTTTCAGCGAGTTGTACAGACGGCGGCAGACGGCGAAGTAGCATTGCTCGCCCAGTGCCTTTTCCGACAGGCTGATCTTGCCGTCGGCGTACTGGGCCGCGATGTCGCTCATGTAGTGCGTGGCGCGCCAGTAGGTTTCGGTGACCATCTCGATGTCGGTCGGACCCAGCAGGTCGACCAGCCATTGCACGGTTTCCGGCAGGCTGGCCTTGTCGGCGATTTCCGGGACTTCGTCGTTGTGTTTTTCGACGTCGGTCACCTGAACCACCAGCATGGCGTGGTGGGCGGTCAGCGAGCGGCCGCTTTCCGAGAAAATATGCGGGTGCGGCAGGCTTTGCGCGTCGCAGAATTCCTTGAGCATGCCGACCACGACGCCTGCGTAGTCGTCCATGTCATAGTTGATCGAGCTGGCGTTGCGCGAGTGCGTACCGTCGTAATCGACACCCAGACCACCACCGACATCGATGTAGTCCACCGGCAGGCCGAGCTTGCGCAGTTCGCCGTAGTAACGGATCGCTTCCTTGAAACCGTGCTGATAGTCGGCCAGGTTGGCGATCTGCGAGCCCATGTGGAAGTGCAGCAGGCGGATGCCCTGATCCAGGCCGGCCATGCGGAAACGCTCGACCACCGACAGCAATTGCGCTGCCGACAGGCCGAACTTGGATTTTTCGCCACCGGTATCCGCCCATTTGCTCGATGCCAGGGAAGACAGACGCACACGCAGGCCGACCTGGGGGGCGACCTTCAGCTCGGCGGCTTCTTCGATCACCAGTTCGACTTCGGATTCTTTCTCGATGACGATGAACACGTTGTGGCCCAGCTTCTGGCCCATCAGCGCCAGACGGATGAACTCACGGTCCTTGTAACCGTTGCAGACGATGGTGCCGCCTTTCGGCGCCAGTGCCAGCACAGCCATCAGTTCAGGCTTGGAGCCCGCTTCCAGGCCGATGGAGACGTTCTGCGTGGCGATGATGTTTTCCACCACCGCTTCCTGCTGGTTGACCTTGATCGGGTACAGCGCGGTGTATTTGCTCTGGTATTCCAGGCGCGCAATGTTGCTGTCGAACGCGCCGGTCAGCTGACGCACGCGGTCTTGCAGGATGTCCGGGAAACGCACCAGCAAAGGCAGCGAGAGGCCGCTCTTGCGCAGGTTGTCGACCTGTTCGTAAAGGTCGATGGGCGAGCTGTCCGGCCCGTTGGGACGGACTTCAACGCGCCCCGCTTCGTTGATTGCAAAATAACCCGCGCCCCAATGGCGAATGCCATAAACGCTGCGGCTGTCCGCAACGGTCCATTGGCTGCCATCGTCTTTGCGTGTGCGTCGTACGGACATCGAAGTCCCCTATAAAGAAGTCGTAGCGCCAGCCAGTAGCCAGCTGCGCGCATTGTAATGAGTGGAAATGACGATTTGATTCGCGGGTTCAGCCGCCGGACTTTTTAGCCTTGAAGCCTTTTTTGATCAGCTCGGCCAACAGCAGTTCGACGTGATCGCCTTGAATCTCGATCACGCCTTCCTTGAGCGATCCGCCTGTGCCGCAGCGCTGCTTGAGGGCCTTGGCCAGCTCTTTGAGCGGCTCTTCGGCCAGCGGGACGCCGCTGATGGTGGTAACCGTCTTGCCGCCACGGCCCTTGCTTTCACGACGTACACGAGCAATGCCGTCACCTTCGGGGATGGCCGTCTGTTTGCAGGTGCACTCGGCAACGGGTTGACGACAATCGGGGCAGTGGCGCCCTGCGTCGGTTGAAAATACCAGGCCACCGAGGGCAGCGAGAGAAGCGGCTTTTTTAGCCACGCAAAAATCCTCTTGTTGAGGACTGAAGATGGGTCGGGCTCGTATGAGCCATCGACCGCGAAGCCCCACTCTGGCAGGGGCAGCGCTACTGAAACGGCAGGGCCGGTTCAGTTTGAAAAGGTCGCGCAGTGTAACGGCAAACCGGCCGGTTGCTAAGGGGCTGAATGCGCCAATTTCTGAACACTCGCTTACTGCTCGTTCTCTATCTGTTTCAGGTAGCGTTTCAGCGCCGCCAGGGAGTCGGGGCACCAGGGATTGTGCTCAGCCTGTTGCAGAACTTCGACGACGGGCATGAAGCGCGCTTCCAGCACCTCTTCAGGTTGCAGTTTCAAAGGGCCGTCCCACACGGCTGAAAACACTGCACACCAGAGCCGGTTGCCCGGCTGATCGAAGAAAAACTGTTCGTGGGCCTGCAGCGGCACGCCACTGACCCCCAGTTCTTCTTCCAGCTCGCGCGCAGCAGACTCCGCATAGCTTTCATCCGCCTGGACCATTCCGCCTGCGGCTACGTCCCAGTAGCCGGGATAGATCGCCTTGCTCAGCGTGCGTCGGTGCACACACAGCTCACCCAGACTGTTGAACAGCAGGATATAAGTGCCGCGTCCAATCAGCCCGCGTTCACGCAGGTCGGCGCGGACCAGTGAACCGAGCAGCCGATCCTGTTCGTCGACCCAGGCGATCTGCTCGGCATCCGAGGCGGCGCGATGCGCGGCCTCGTTGGCAGGTATGGACATCAGCCTTGATTCAGCAGCTGGCGCAGGTCAATGACTGCGGCGTTGGCACGCGAAATGTAGTTGGCCATGACCAGCGAGTGGTTGGCGAACACGCCGAACGGGCTGCCGTTGAGAATCATCGGGCTCCACATTGGCTCTTGCGAGGCCTCCAGTTCACGAATGATCTGGCGCACGCTGACCGTCGCGTTCTTTTTCGCCAGTACGTCGGCAAAATCAACCTCGATGGCGCGCAGCAGGTGCGAGAGCGCCCAGGCCTGACCACGTGCTTCGTAGAACACGTTGTCGATTTCCAGCCATGGCGTTTCGACGATTTCCTCATCGACCTGCGGTACTTCACCGGGCTTGACCGAAACAGCAGCTTCGGTTTTCAGCGTGCTGTTGAGTTTGACCCGGCCAACGCTGGCCGACAGGCGCTGCGACAGCGAGCCCAGACGGGTACCGACATCGCCCAGCCAGTTGTTCAGGTTGTCGGCGCGGGCATAGAACAGCGCGCCTTTCTGGTTCGGATCGGACAGACGTGCCTGGTAGCGGCTCAGGGAGTTGATCCCCTCGGCGTACTGCGATTCGCTGGAAGGCAGGACCCAGCTGCGATTATTGAAGTTGAACAACGGCTCGGCACGCGCCAGGTCGCCATCTTCAGCCGATTGCGACTGGGAACGCGCGAAGTCCTTGCGCAGCGCACGGCTCAGGTCACGCACCTGAACCAGCACGCCGTATTCCCAGCTCGGGATGTTGTCCAGCCACAGGCCCGGTGGCATGCGGTCGTTGGACAGGTAGCCACCGGGCTTGTTAAGCAACGTGCCCGCCACGGTCTTGAGCGTTTCAACCGTCGTGTAACCGATGACCATCTGTTTGCCTTCACGCTCGGCGGCAGCC
The DNA here is from genome assembly GCF_027983475.1 of Pseudomonas cerasi. NCBI lineage: Bacteria > Pseudomonadati > Pseudomonadota > Gammaproteobacteria > Pseudomonadales > Pseudomonadaceae > Pseudomonas > Pseudomonas cerasi. The sequence continues at coordinate 1,379,584 of NZ_JAQJVM010000002.1, read as the reverse complement.
TGGGCGTTTTGCTGTACCGGGAACAGCGCAGGTTCCTTGCTCCAGTACCAGCCGACTGCCAGTGCCACCAGCAGGTAGATCAAGATCAGGGCGCCCAGCGCGCGACTATAGAACAGGTTACCCAGGTAACCGCGGCGTTTGGTCGATGAAGTGTCTGCGGTGCGCGCACCCGCGCTGCCTGCGCGGTTCTTCCAATCCAGCATGGTAGGGTCCTTTCGATCTTGAGTTGAATGCTTCACGAGGCGTTCGACCGCAACCTTACCTCAAGGTGCGGCTGGCAGACATTATCTTGAGATTTGAACTGTAACGTTGATAGGCGCAGTCTATGCACCGATTGATTTTGCATAATGGCTATGCGCCATCAAACTGTTGTCAAATAAGTGACTTGCGACACTGTTCTGTTGTAACGGAGGTGCTAGCATAGCGCCATCAGCCGTATCGCTCAGCAAAACCACAGTAGTCTGAATATGACCGACCCCGAAGACCCTAGCCGAGACCGCCTGAAGCACCACTTTGCCCAGAGGGTCATTCACCAGGCGCGCCAGATTCTGGAGACGTGGCAACGTCTGCAGAAGGCCGAGTGGTCGATTGGCGATATGGCCGAGCTCAAGGAGTCCACGCTGCGTCTTTCGCGCTTTGCCGAACGCTTCGAGCAGGCCGAACACAGCGCGCTGGCGAAGGAGATCAGCCAGGCGCTCGATGCGGTGGAAGCCAATCGCGGTCGCCTCAACAGCCGGGTCATCACCGATCTCAATCGTCTGATGCAACGCCTTTCCCGAACCGGGCTGCGACACGGCGACCGTTTTGAGCAAACGACGCTGCCACCGTTGCGCAAGCCCGTCTATGTGGTGCTTCATGATCACGAGCGGGCCGAGCGTCTGGCCAAGCAGCTGGAGTTTTTCGGGCTGGCGGCGCTGTCGCTGCACAATGTCGGCGAGTTTCAGCGGGCGATGGCCCAGCGGCATCCGGCGGCGATTGTCATGGATGTCGATTTCAGCGGGCCCGGCAAGGGGCTCGAACTGGCCTCCCAGGCTCAGGAAGGGCTGGAGCAGAAACTTCCGCTGTTGTTTTTCAGCCTCAATGAAACCGATACGCCCACCCGCCTGGCCGCAGTCAGGGCCGGTGGTGAGGAGTTTCTGACCGGCGCGCTTGAAGCGTCGAGTCTGCTGGAAAAAATTGAAGTCCTGACCTGCGTGGCTCAATACGAGCCCTATAAAGTGCTGATCATCGACGATTCCCGCGCGCAGGCGCTGCACACCGAGCGTGTTCTGAATGCTGCCGGAATCGTTACGCGGGTGTTGCTCGACCCGATTCAGGCAATGTCCGAGCTGGCCGAGTTTCAGCCGGACCTGATCATCCTCGACATGTACATGCCGGGGTGTACCGGCACGGAGCTGGCCAAGGTCATTCGCCATAACGACCGTTACGTCAGTGTGCCGATCATTTATCTGTCGGCTGAAGACGATCAGGACAAGCAGCTCGATGCCATGAGCGAAGGCGGCGATGACTTCCTGACCAAGCCGATCAAACCCCGTCATCTCATCACCACTGTGCGCAACCGTGCCGCGAGGGCTCGCAACCTCAAGGCGCGCATGGTCCGCGACAGCCTGACCGGGCTTTACAATCACACGCACATTTTGCAACTGCTGGAAGATTGCTGCTTTCGTTCGCGACGTGAAGGCAAGCCGCTGTGCTTTGCCATGCTTGATATCGACCACTTCAAGAGGGTCAATGACAGCCACGGTCACCCGATGGGGGATCGTGTCATCAAGAGCCTTGCGCTGTTTCTCAAGCAACGCCTGCGCAAAACCGACTTCATCGGTCGTTACGGCGGTGAGGAATTTGCCATTGTCATGCCGGACACCGACATTCAAAGCGCTCATAGGGTGCTGGATGACATCCGCCAGCGCTTTGCCGAGATCCATTACCCGGCGCAGCCCGTCGACCTGTTCTGCACCTTCAGCGCCGGGGTGGTTTCGCTCGGTGCCAATGACGACAGCCTGAGCCTTGCGTCCCAGGCCGATGCGGCGTTGTACTGCGCCAAGCACGCAGGCCGCAATCAAGTGTATTCGGTGCTGGTCGATGTGCCTTTTCACGTCGTGCTGAGCGAGATCGAAGCCTGAGTTCCATTCAGCCCTGGCTTTCGATCAGTCTTTGCCGCTCCGCCGATTTGCCCGGTGAAAATGCCAATGCCAGCTGCGTGCGGTTATGCATGTGCGTCAGGCGCAGCACTTGCGACACATAGAGTTTCACCGTGTTTTCAGTAATCCCCAGTTCGCAGGCGATCTGATAATTGGTCAGTCCGGTGCTGACCAGGCGCGCTACGTCAAGCTGGCGAGGTGACAGCTTGGCCAGAGCCACCGGCATCTGCACCTCACGCGCCACACCGTCACGCGCTTTTCGTTCGGGCTGAGGCCTGTTCTGGACGCTGTCCAGGTTCTGATAAAGATCATCAATGGACGCGGCCAAAAACTGAAGCTTTTCGTTGAGCAGGCCCAGCTGCTGACGGTTTTTCTGCCGCTCGTTCAGCGCCTGGACCTGCAACTGCACACCTTCGAGCAATTCTTCCAGATCGACCGGCTTCTGGTAGTAATCGGCGATGCCGGCCCGAAGCGCCTTGATGACGTCTTTTTTCTCGGCCTCGCCGGTCAGCATGATGGCCTCGAACAGATGCGTCTTGCCGCCGGTCATCTTCATCGCTTCGACCATCTCGATCCCGTTCATGCCGGGCATTTCCAGATCGCAGAGTACGATGCCGATGGTGCTGTCGGCGCTGAAACGCTCGATGGCTTCCAGGCTTGAATAGCAACGCACACACTCATAGCCGCTGCTCTCCAGAAACTCGCAGAGCTCTTCAACGATAAGCGGCTGGTCATCGACCACCAGAACTTTCGTGAGCGGGTAATTATCCACAGGCGACTCCATGCTGTTGGGGGCCTTCGACGGCGCCCCGATCCATTCAGCAAACCATGATTCGGCGTCATTTGATCGGTGCGGGTATTGCTGACAGTACGCCATAGCCATGACTTAACCGTAGTCGTACTTCCTGACTATGTACATAGCATTAAAATATTCCCGTGCCGTTATTCGACTAATGGAGCAGTGCTGTGCTCAGGAGTAAACCTGCGAATAAAAAAGGTGAAAAAGGATATTTATCTGGCGTGCCAGGGTTCATATACCGGTAGCGTTGCGCAACCCATTGCTGCGTATGAGGCCAGGTACTCTTTCCGACGATAAGCCAGGCTGCCATGGTGAGGCCGGCGCCAATAAACGTACACAGCAGGTAAGCACTGTTTGAGGCCAGCGCCAATGCCGTCATCAGTTTGACGTCTGCGGCGCCCAACTTGCCGAGGGCATAGCCTGGCAATGTCAGCGCCCATGCCAGGGTCACGGCCAGCAAGGCCTCCAGCGCAGGCGAGCCGAGCCAGGTCATACCGGTCAAAGCCAGGTAGATAATAGCCAGCGCTGCTGCGCCGAGTGTCAGCCCGTTGGAAATCTGCTTGCAACGCGCATCCTGTTCGGCGCAAATTGCAAACCATATCAGTAGGAAAAATAATTTCATCACGCCGAAGACATCCTGTTATCGGGAAAGAATCTATGCTGTGTTGATGCAGTACATGTCAGGGTAGACGTCGATATGAAAACAGTTCCGCAACATACCTTGCCCCGCCGTCAACACGGGGCTGCTGCTATTGAATTCTCTGCGGTGTTCGTTATCTTCTTTGCCGTGTTCTACGGCATGGTGAGTTATAGCCTGCCGTTGCTCATGGTCCAGTCATTCAATGCCGCCGCCAGTGAAGCGGTGCGCAGAAGTGTTGCCCTCAGTCCGACAGTTACTGGCTATAACGAGGTGTTGAAGAGTCAGGCCCAGAGTGTGGTCATGAACCAGTTGTCGTGGATACCTCCAGCGCTGGGCTTCAATGTCAGCTACACCAGCGTGACTTACAGCGCAGGCATTCTGACAGTGACCATCCAGTACCCCAAGGCCCGACTGGCTCAGGTTCTGCCCTTGCTGACCCTCCCTGGTATCGGGGAGGTCCCGCGCTTGCCGAGCAACCTGACTGCACAAGCGAGTCTGCAACTTGTCCCTTGAAAAGAATCGTTTGAGCCGTTGGCTGGGGCGTGGTGAAGCAACACAAGTGCCGCAGCCCCTGCCCGTATCGAGCGAGCCCGGTCCGATCGGTGCGGACCTCTATCTGCTGCTGGATGACGAGGGCCGCATCCAAAGCATCAGCCCGCACTTGCTTGCCCGCCTGGACATGGCTGCGCCACTGCCGGCTGCCCAGCGATTGATGAGTCTGCTGTTACCCAATAGCGCGCTGGTCATCGAAGGCGTGCCGCGTGACTGGCTGGGGCACATGCTCGACCTGGACTTCAAGAGTGCCGACGCACACACCTTGCACGCCCGAGGCTGGGTGCAGGCGCATGGCAAGGGCTGGCTCTTGCAATTGCTGGATATCAGCGACCTGATGGAGGAGGCCAGTGCCGCACGCAGCCGTCAACAGTGCCTGCGGTTCGCCGGGCAAATGGCCGAGCGTGTGCGAGGGTGCAGCGTCGACCGCCTGACTGCGGTGGTGAGCGAGCAACTGGAGGAACTCGCGCAGCTGTGGCGCATCCCCTGTGTAGCGCTGGTGTTGCCGGAGGTCGGCGGTGTTGGCTGGCGCGTGTATTGTCAGTACAGCGCCCATACGGCGCCCGAGTTGTGGCAGGTCGGGCAGCGGTTGGGTTCCGCGCTGGATCGATTCAACGCCGACGCTACGCGACAGCTGAGGTTTGACGGCGGTGTCGATCAGGGGGCGCTGCAAAGTGCTTTCGGCAACGCTGACGGTTTTCTGATCCCGCACAGTCGCGATAACGTTGCCAAGGCCTGGCTGATGTTCGGATTTTATAACGCGCAGCAGCAGGCTCCGGACCTTGGCGAGCGAGAGTGGCTGAACCTGTGCTCGGCCTTGGCCGGGCCGGTGCTTTTTCGCCTGTCCGAGCAGACCAACCGTCATCATGTCGAACGCCTGGCAGTGCTTCAGGACCTGCTGGGCACCGGATGGTGGGAGTTGGTGCCTGATCGTGACGAGGTTTTGCTGGCGCCACAGTTGGCTCGCAGTCTGCGTCTGGGCGACCAGGTCGAGAGCCTGTCACGTCAGGACTGGCTGGCGCTGATTCATCCCGCCGATCGACAGGAACTGTCCAGTCGCCTCGCGCAGTTACGCGACAAGGGCACACCGCTGTTGCTCTGTGTGCGTCTGGCGCAAAGCGATCCCGCCCAGGAAACCCTCTGGTTTCGTATTCAGGGGCAGGCGTTGATCCGAGGGCAGGTTCAGCGTGTGCTGGGGTTCATGCTGGATGTCAGCGATATCAAGAATCAGGAAACCGAGGCCGCTGCCGCCCATGCCCGGCTGGATAACCTGATTGCCAGTTCGCCAGCGGTGATTTACGTGCAGCGTTACGATCGCGGCAATCTGGAGCCAACCTTTTTCAGTGACAGCCTCACGCCTTTGCTGGGCTGGACGCTGGCCGATTGCGTCGATGGGCAACTGGCGGGATACATCCATCCCGAAGATCACGACATCTGGTTCGAGCGTAACCGCCAACTGCTGCGCGAAGGATTCGTCAGTCGCCGGTTCAGATTGCGCAACCGGAACGGTCAATACCACTGGCTGCTGGACGAGGCGCGATTGCTGCGTGACGACCTTGGCATGCCGGTGGAGGCGGTGGGGCTGTGGCTGGACGTGACCGAGGCCACCCTGGCCGCCGAGCATATACGACGCAGCGAGGAGCGTTACCGCATTCTGGTCGAGGATTCGCCGGCCATGATCTGCCGCTACACGCCGGATCTGGTGTTGAGTTTCGGCAACCGGCCGCTGGCCAATTATATGGAGTGCACACCCGAGCAACTGACCGGGATCAACCTGGGCGACTGGCTGTCGGACGAGCAGCGTGAGGCGTTCATCCGGCGTATCGGTCAATTGACTCCGGAGGCGCCGGTGAGTACCGAAGAAATCTGCATCGAGCTGCCGGGACGCGAGTATGCCTGGTGGATATGGGCCGACCGGGGAGTATTCGATGAGCACGGCAAACTGGTCGAAGTGCAGGCGGTAGGCCGTGACAACACTGATGTACGTCGCTCGCGCATGCAGTTGAATCAGAGCGCGAAGATGGCAACGCTTGGCGAGATGTCCACCGGTCTGGCCCACGAGATCAATCAGCCGCTCAACGTCATGCGCATGGCCGTGGTCAACGTTCTCAAGCGTCTGGGCCGGGGTGATGTGGACATCGAATACCTCACCGAAAAACTCAATCGCATCGACACCCAGGTGCAGCGTGCCGCCCGGGTGGTCGATCATATGCGGGTATTCGGTCGCCGCTCTGAGGTAGAGGAGCAGTTGTTCGATCCGGCCCAGGCGGTGGAAGGCACGATCTCGATGCTGGCTGAAGGCATGAAAGGCAAGGCCGTGCAGTTGCGGGTCGGCGCGATGATCGACGCGGTACAGGTTCGTGGCCATGTCGATCAACTTGAGCAGGTGTTGATCAACCTGATGGTCAATGCCCGTGATGCCTTGTTGTCGCGTCGGGAAAAGGACCGCGATTTCCAGCCGTGGATCAGCGTCGAGGCAGAACGCGATGAAAACATCATCCGCCTGGCGGTTCAGGACAATGGCGGGGGCATTGACCCGCGGTTGCTGGAGCGCATTTTCGAGCCGTTTTTCACCACCAAACCGGTGGGGGTCGGCACCGGTCTGGGCTTGTCCGTCAGTTATGGCATCGTTGACCAGATGGGCGGCCAGCTCAGCGTCGCCAACGTCGGCGAGGGTGCTCGATTCCAGATCGAGCTGCCGATCTTCAACGCCGATCAGACCGGCAGCTAAATGACCAGTGTCGCCTGACCCAGGTTGCAACTCAGGTTGGTGCCGACGTCGGTAGCCCCCATGCTCACGCCCAGCGATTCGAACAGGGGGTCGACAACCGACGTCAGCAAGCGTGTCAGGGTGTCATCGACCATCGCGTCCAGCGCCAGGGTCAGGCTGCTCAGCGTGGTGGCCGCGCCGGTGATGACGTTGCCCAGCACATTGCTGGTCGCCGGTTTATACACATTCACTTTGACGCTTGACGCCGTGCCGTTGAGCAAGGTGCTCGGCTTGGTGTGCGCAACGCCTGTCAGGTAATACGGGGCGCTGTTGATCTCCGGCAGGTTGGGCGAGCTGAACGTCGTACTGGTCACCGTCGAGCTGCCCAGTGCCGACTGGCTGACATTGTCGAAGGTCAGGCCGATGCCGCCACCCCCGAAAGGCGTGCGGGCGGTGCAATTGCCCAGCAGCCCGGCGATCTTCTGGCAGGTTTTGGTGCCGATATCGATGACAGGCAGAGGCAGTGCGGTGATTGCCGCCGGATCAGTGCTGGCGGGGAAGGCCGATGCACTGTCGATCCAGCCGATCTTGGCACTGAGCAGCGCTGCGTCGGTCTTGACGTTAAGGGTTTTGCTGGCGTTGCTGGTGCAGGTAAAACCGGTGACGTAGCTGTCGGCGCTGGCCATTGACAGGCTCATGTCGATTCTCGGGCCCGAGTTTGACGAGCTGTCTGTCAGAAACTTGAAGTCGGTCACCATGCAACTGTTCAGTCCCAGCGCGCAGGTGGCCGAGGTCCCCAGCCCGGCAATGTTCAGGCCCAATGCGCTGTTGAGGATCGGCGTGAGGCTGCCGATCACCGAACCTGCGGTATTGGCCAGCGAGGTTATCGTGCCGAGCACCGGCAGGTTGATCGACACCAGCGCGCGCATTTGTGCCGTACGCACGTAAATCCGGTTTGCACCGTTTCGAGGGTTGAGCGGGTCGATTTTGCTCGGGTCGCCGATGGCCGACAACTGAGGCGGCTCGATTACCTGAATGCGTGTGGTGACCTGCGCCAGCCCGGCGACATTGATCTGGGACGCGGTCAGAACACCGGTCTTTTCGTTGGCCAGTTGCGCGAGGCCCTGAACCAGATCCATCAACCGCAGATTGGTATTCAGCGCGGCGAGGTCCGTGCCGCTCTGCACCGACAGTAGATCCCCCAGCAGCACGGTGGTCGTTCCCGCGGCCAGCTTCAAGGCTTGCAGGCCCTGAATGGCGGCGGCACCGCCCAGCGTGGCGTTCGGACTGATGATATTGATTGCGCTCTGCAGCAACTGACTGACCGATACCGAGGTGTTGAGTACATCGTTGTAGCCCACGGCCGTCAGGCTGAGGTCGGTTTTCAGCCTGTTCAGGTAGCTCAGCAGGCTCAGGTTGGTGTCGGCGATGCCTTGCCAGTTGGCAACACTCAGGTTCAACGAGCCCCCCAGCAGGCTGCCGACCACCGGGTTGAGGAGGGCGGCACCGGTGCTATCCACGGTGACTGCCGCACTGCGAATGGTCAGTGCCGCCAGCGGCGCAGCACTGGCGGCAACCGCGGTGGCGCTGATCGTGACGTTGGGTGGGGAGGGCGTTTTTTCGAACAGTGCGCCAATACCGGCTGCAATGCTGCGCGGCACCGGATGAGACGCGACCACCTGGATAGCCAGCGCCTGCGTCGAATCAGCGACAAATACGCGCGGTCCCGCGACGTCCACCGTGAGTGTTCCGCAACGAGTCGCCAGGGTGCGGCCATCGGTATTGGGGGTGAAACCGTTGCGAGTGGCGCTCTGATTGGCGAAATCGGGCGCCGTGGCCGCTGTGCCGCTGCACGTTCCTCTACGGCCCGCCGCTTCCAGTGCGGCAATGTCCGCAACCCGCTGCAACGAGCGCTTTTCCAGATACAGCCTGCCGCTGTCGATAACGGTCAGCGTGCACAGCAGCGCCAGGCCCATGGTCAGCGCTGCCATCAGGCCGATTGCGCCGCGCTGCCGGGAGGGCATCGCCGTATAACCATCCAGTGGAGACATCAACACTCCTTCGATCACGCCGTTGCACACTCATCTGTCACTGGAGAGTGTAGTCAACGCCCCGAAAGAGCACTGGCAAGGTGCCAGATTTGAGAAGTGTCGCACCCGTCATGGGCGGGCGCGATCAGTGCTGTCGATCAATACTGGTAACGCAGCACCCCATGCGACAGGGCACGAACGGCGAAGATACCCAGCAGTGCGGTCATGGCTGGCACAACGAGCCACCAGACGCGCACCGACATGGCCGGCAAGGGGTCCTTGCGTTGGATGAACGCCAGGCTGGCGGCACAGACGCAGAACGCCAGAAGCATGCCGGCGAGAATGTCGGTGGGCCAATGCACGCCCAGGTAAACCCTCGACAGCGCGATTGCCAGGGCCGGAATACCGGCGACCAGCATCCAGGTCAGGCGCAGGCGCACGGGTTGGCCGCGTCCGGCCAGCACTGCCAGAGTCATGAACAGCGCAAAGGCTGCCGAGCTGTGGCCGCTGGGCATGCTGTACGTCGTCAGCGGCTCTAACAGCACCTCCGGGCGAGCGCGGGCGAAAAACGTTTTCAGGACGCCGTTGGCGATCGCGGTGCCCAGTGTGGCGGTCAGGGCAAAGGCTGCGTGGCGCCATTGCCTGGCAACCGCCAGCACGATGATCAGCAGGCTGGCGGCCAGCAACTGCGCCCTGAAATCGCCGATGCTGGTGACGAAGACCACGATGTGCTGCGTGGCTTCGCTGCGGTGTTCCTGGATGAGCGTCATCAAGCCGTTGTCGAAGTCGGCCAGCAAGGGAAAGCCGAAGAACAGCGCCGCGACCAGCACAAGGCTGAGCGCGGAGATCAGTCGGGTTGCGTAGCGTTTCTGGCGAATACTGCTCTGGATGCTCAGCCCGAACAGCACGGCCAGGCTGCCGCCGACCACGGCCGCCTCGGGCCAGAAGCCTTCCGGCAGTGGCAGGCGAATGGCCGCGCCGGCTGCCCAGCCCGGCATCAGGTAGGCAATCGACCAGCCGGCCGCCGCCAGCACGCTGACCGCCACGAAGCGCGGCAGCGGCATGTCGCACATACCGGCGATCATCGGCAGCATCGGGCGCAGCGGACCGATGAAACGTCCGACCAGCAAACTGGCAATGCCGTAACGGTGGAAGTATTTTTCCGCACCTTCCATCCACTCCGGGTGCGTGCGCAAGCCGGGCAACTGACGGATATTCTGATGAAAGCGCCGGCCTATGAAGTACGACACCGCGTCACCCAGCAGCCCGCCGAGAAAACCCAGTAACAGCACTTCACTCAACGGCAGTATGCCGCTGCCCGCCAAGGCGGCGATGGCAAACATGATGACCGTGCCCGGCACGACGATCCCGACGATCGCGACGCATTCAGTGAAGGCCACCAAAAAGATCGCGACAGCCACCCAGGAAGGATTTGCGGTCAGCCAGCCGGTCATTCCATTGAGCAGATCGCCCATCGGTCAGTTTCCTTGATCGAGAAATAGGTAGTCGCGGCCTTCGACCTGACCGCGTCTGAGAGGGTTCCGTGTACAGAAACGGGCGTAACCGGCATCCACGAAGCGATACATCAGGTGCTCATCGCGACCGGCAGGAATGCCCAGTCGGGTGGTCTGGATAACGCGTGCGGGTGTCTGACCGACGTCCTCGACCAGTAACCTCTGCGGGTCGAAGCGCTTGGCGTCCCACACCGGGACTTTCAGGCCGAGCGCCTTGCACAGCAGCGTCTGGCCAGCGCACAGCCGTTGCGCCGGGCGCATCGCACCGCTGGCGTCGGGGTTGTTCAACTGCATCTGCGCCAACGCGTTTTCGTCGCTGGTCGCGTCGGTCCAGGGAAATGCCGACTTGATCAGTACGGCATTGCCCGGCCCTTCGGCGCTGAAATTCAACGAATCTCCGCCGCGCGCGTAGTACATATAGATGTGGCCGCCGTCGAGAAACAGCGCCTTGCGTTTCTCGGTATAGCCCAGCGAGGCATGACTGCCCTTTTCGGCGCAGTAGTAAGCCTCGGTTTCGATGATCCGCGCGGCCAGCCACAGATCGCCTGCCTTGTGACGGATGACTTTGCCCAGTAGATCGCGCGCCAGCAACTGGGCATCGCGGTGAAAGAAGTGGTCGGGTAGGGCTGTGGGCATAATCAGACGGGTACATTGGGAAAGAGCCCGATGATAACAAGCGCAACTTTAATTGCAGCTGAATGTGTCTGGATTAGGCACTTTGTTGTTTCTGAACGTGACCGACGCATGACATGTCGTTAGGCCCGTGCGTGATGCCTGTCTGCGCATTGCCGCCGGCAACACCCGTCACTGTGGCGAAAAATCTGCGCACTGATATCGACCATCCGCCTGTCTGCGCTGTCGTTCGGACGGCACGACAGCTATAATCAGTCGCTTTCCTCTTTGCCAAGACCTCTGAGACCAATGACTGAGTCCGTTCTTGACTACATGACCCGCCTGGGTCGCGCCGCCCGCGAAGCTTCGCGAGTGATCGGTCGTGCCAGCACTGCGCAGAAGAACCGCGCCCTGCAGGCCACTGCCGCCGCTCTGGACGAAGCCCGCGCCGAGCTGTCTGCCGCCAATGCGCTGGACCTGGCCAATGGTCAGGCGAACGGGCTCGAGCCGGCCATGCTCGAGCGTCTGGCGCTGACCCCCGCCCGGATCGACAGCATGATCATCGGCTTGCGTCAGGTTGCAGCGCTTGCAGACCCGGTCGGTGCGATCCGCGACATGAGCTATCGGCCTTCGGGTATTCAGGTCGGCAAGATGCGCGTGCCGCTGGGTGTTGTCGGAATCATCTACGAGTCACGTCCGAACGTGACCATCGATGCTGCCAGTCTGTGTCTGAAGTCCGGAAACGCAACCATCCTTCGCGGTGGTTCCGAAGCCATTCATTCCAATCGCGCCATCGCGGCCTGCATCGAACGCGGTCTGGCCGAGGCCGGGCTGCCCGCTGCTGTCGTGCAGGTGGTCGAAACCACCGACCGTGCGGCGGTTGGCGCGCTGATCACCATGCCCGAGTACGTGGACGTCATCGTGCCGCGCGGCGGCAAGGGTTTGATCGAACGCGTCAGTCGCGACGCGCGTGTGCCGGTCATCAAGCACCTGGATGGCATCTGCCATGTGTATGTCAGCGCCCACGCCGATCTGGCCAAGGCGCAGAAGATCGCCTTCAACGCCAAGACCTACCGTTACGGGATCTGCGGCGCGATGGAAACCCTGCTGGTCGATCAGACCATTGCCGCCGACTTTCTGCCGTCGATGGCCGCGCAGTTTCGCGAGAAGGGCGTGGAGTTGCGCGGTTGCGAACGTACCCGTGACTTGATCGACGCGATCCCGGCCACCGAGGACGACTGGCACACCGAGTACCTGGCGGCGATTCTGTCGATTCGCGTCGTCTCCGGTCTGGATGAAGCCATCGAGCACATCAACCACTACGGCTCGCATCACAGCGACGCCATCGTCTCGGACCACCAGAGTCAGGTGCGCCGATTCATGGCCGAGGTCGATTCCAGTTCGGTCATGGTCAACGCGCCGACCTGCTTCGCTGACGGGTTCGAATACGGCCTGGGTGCCGAGATCGGCATTTCTACTGATAAGCTGCACGCCCGCGGTCCTGTCGGTCTTGAAGGTCTGACCTGCGAGAAGTACATCGTGATCGGTGACGGCCAATTGCGCGGACAAGCCTGACTTGAATAGCCCCATGACCGCGCTGCCCAGACGTATCGGCATGCTTGGGGGCACGTTCGACCCGGTTCATATCGGTCATTTGCGCGGTGCGCTCGAAGTGGCCGAATTGCTGGAACTCGATGAGTTGCGCCTGACGCCCAGCGCCAGGCCTCCGCATCGTGACATGCCGAGCGTCACCGCAGAGGATCGTCTGGCGATGGTTCAAAGTGCCGTTGCGGGTGTGTCGCCCCTGACGGTGGATGACCGTGAACTGAAGCGTGACAAACCGTCGTACACCCTCGACACACTGGAATCGATGCGCGCCGAACTGGCGCCTCGGGACCAGTTGTTCCTGTTGCTCGGTTGGGATGCCTTTTGCGGGCTGCCGACCTGGCACAGATGGGAAGAACTGCTGGAGCACTGCCATATCGTGGTGCTGCAACGCCCGGATGCGGACAGCGAGTCGCCGGATGCCATGCGCAATCTGCTGGCGGCCCGCGCAGTCAGCGATCCCAAGGCCCTGAAAGGGCCGGGTGGACAGATTACATTCGTCTGGCAGACGCCTTTATCGGTGTCTGCCACCCAGATCCGTCAACTGCTGGCCAGCGGTAAGTCGGTACGTTTTCTGGTGCCAGACGCGGTACTGGCCTATATCGATGCACGCGGACTTTACCGCGCGCCGAACACTGATGGGTCGTCCTGAAACTGCTTTGATCGACAAGCGTCTGGACGGTCCCACACATACGAGCTGAATGAGTTTTATATGACAAAGCAAAAAATGAGCAGTGAAGAAGTCATCAATGTTGCGATTGCAGCCCTTGAAGAGGTCAAGGGTGCCGACATCCTGACCATCGACGTGCGCGACAAGACCAGCATCGCCGACTACATGCTGATCTGCACCGGTACGTCCAACCGTCAGTTGAACGCACTGGTCGATAACGTCCGTGACAAGGTCAAGGCTGCCGGCCTGAAGTCCCTGAGCGAAGAAGGCAAGGGCGACAGCGACTGGGTCCTGCTGGACCTTGGTGATGTGATCGTCCACGTGATGACCGCTGCCGCACGCCAGTTCTACGACCTTGAGCGCTTGTGGCAGGGTGCAGAGCAAAGCCGTGCTGCCAGCGCTGCACACCACACACCAGGCAACGAATAAGGCTTTGATGTGCGTCTGCGTCTGATCGCTGTGGGTTCGCGCATGCCCAAGTGGGTGGAAGAAGGTTGGCACGAATATGCCAAGCGGATGCCCTCCGAGCTTGCGCTGGAACTGGTGGAAATTCCGCTCAATACCCGAGGCAAAAACGCCGACGTCGCACGCTTTATCCGTCAGGAAGGCGAGGCGATGCTGGCAAAAGTGCAGCCGGGCGAGCGGATTGTCACGCTGGAAGTGCATGGCAAGCCGTGGAGCACCGAACAGTTGGCGGTCGAGCTCGATCGCTGGCGTCTCGATGCACGCACGGTCAACCTGATGGTCGGCGGCCCCGAGGGGCTGGCACCTGAAGTCTGTGCCCGCAGTGAACAACGCTGGTCTCTGTCGCCGCTGACCCTGCCGCACCCGTTGGTGCGCATCCTGATCGGCGAGCAGATGTATCGCGCCTGGACGGTCCTGTCCGGGCACCCTTATCACAAGTAGCATCGTCTTTACTGTGAATACGGCCTAAATGTCTCAACCGATCCGCCTCAAAGACCACGAAAAGGACGCACGCCTGGTGCGCGGCAGGGTCGTGTTCGGTGCCGTGGCGGTGGTGTTGCTGGTGTGCGTGCTGATTGCCCGGTTGTATTACCTGCAGGTCATCCAGTACGAGTATCACTCCACGCTTTCGGAAAACAACCGCGTTCACGTTCAGCCGATTCCGCCCAGCCGTGGGCTGATCTACGATCGCAATGGCGTTGTGGTCGCCGATAACCGGCCCAGTTTCAGTCTCAGCATGACCCGTGAACGCGCAGGCGAGTGGTCCAGCGTGCTCGACACCATTGTCGAGATCCTGCAGCTCACCCCTGACGATCGCATCATCTTCGAAAAGCGCATGAAGCAGGGGCGTAGGCCGTTCGAGCCGGTGCCCATCCTGTTCGAGCTGAGCGAAGAGCAGATCGCCCTGATCGCCGTCAACCAGTTCCGCCTGCCGGGCGTCGAAGTGGTTGCGCAACTGGTCAGGCATTATCCGCAAGGGCCGCACTTTGCCCACTCGGTCGGCTACATGGGAAGGATCAACGAGAAAGAGCTCAAGAGCCTCGACCCGATCAATTACAGCGGCACGCACCACATCGGCAAGACCGGTATCGAGCGCTTTTACGAGCCCGAGCTGCATGGTCAGGTCGGCTACGAAGAGGTCGAGACCAACGCCCGTGGTCGCGTACTGCGTGTGCTCAAGCGCACCGACCCGATCCCCGGCAAGGACATCGTCCTGAGCCTGGACATCAACCTTCAGGAGGCTGCCGAAGCCGCGCTGGGCGGTCGTCGTGGCGCGGTCGTCGCACTGGATCCGGCTACCGGTGAAGTGCTGGCGATGGTCAGTGCGCCGAGCTTCGATCCGAACCTGTTTGTCACCGGCATCAGCTTCAAGGCCTATGCCGAGCTGCGCGATTCCATCGACCGGCCGCTGTTCAACCGCATCCTGCGAGGGCTTTACCCGCCGGGCTCGACCATCAAGCCTGCGGTGGCGATTGCCGGGCTGGATACCGGTGCGGTGACGCCTGGCTCGCGGGTATTCGATCCGGGCTATTACCAATTGCCCAATTACGATCACAAGTACCGCAACTGGAACCGCACCGGCGACGGTTGGGTTGATCTGGACACGGCGATCATGCGTTCAAATGACACGTACTTCTACGATCTGGCGCACAAGGTGGGCATTGATCGGCTCGCCGCCTATATGAACAAGTTCGGTATCGGGCAGAAGGTCTCGCTGGACATGTTCGAAGAATCTCCCGGCCTGATGCCTTCCCGTGAATGGAAGCGCGCCACGCGTCGTCAGGCTTGGTTCCCCGGCGAGACGCTGATCCTCGGGATCGGTCAGGGCTACATGCAGGCAACGCCGTTGCAACTGGCTCAGGCGACCGCGCTGGTGGCCAACAAGGGGGTGTGGAACCGTCCGCATCTGGCCAGAACCATTGAAGGCAAGGCGCCTGTGGATGAAAACCCGATGCCGAACATCGTGCTGCGCGATCCGGCCAACTGGGAGCGCGTCAACCACGGCATGCAGGAAGTGATGCACGGCGCGCGCGGTACGGCGCGCAAGGCCGCCATCGGTGCGCAGTACCGGATCGCCGGCAAGAGTGGTACGGCCCAGGTGGTGGCCATCAAGCAGGGCGAGAAATACGACCGCACCAAGGTGCAGGAACGTCATCGCGACCACGCCTTGTTCGTCGGCTTCGCCCCGGCCGACAACCCGAAAATCGTTGTTGCAGTGATGGTCGAGAACGGCGAATCCGGTTCCGGCGTTGCTGCACCCGTCGTGCGTCAGGTTCTGGACGCCTGGTTGCTCGACGAAAACGGCCATCTCAAACCCGAGTACGCCGGTTCCCTGAATCTGGAGGCTGCGGCCCGTGAAGAGTAATTTCGACCGCATCCTGTCCAGTGAAGACGTGATGCGTCGCCGCGCTACCTTTCTGCAGCGCATTCATATCGATGGTCCATTGCTGATCCTGCTGCTGACGCTGGCGGCGGGCAGCCTGTTCGTGCTGTATTCGGCCAGCGGCAAGAACTGGGATCTGCTGATCAAGCAGGCCAGTTCGTTCGGTATCGGTCTGGTGGCGATGGTGGTGATCGCTCAGCTGGAGCCGCGCTTCATGGCGCGCTGGGTGCCGGTACTGTATGTCATCGGTGTCCTGCTGCTGGTAGTGGTGGATGTCATGGGCCACAACGCCATGGGCGCGACGCGCTGGATCAACATTCCCGGGGTGATCCGCTTCCAGCCTTCGGAGTTTCTCAAGATCATCATGCCGGCAACCATCGCCTGGTACCTGTCCAAGCGCACGCTGCCCCCGCATTTGAAGCATGTGGCGGTCAGTCTCGCTTTGGTCGGTGTGCCGTTCATTCTGATCGTGCGCCAGCCTGACCTGGGGACGTCGCTGCTGATTCTGGCCTCGGGTGCCTTTGTGCTGTTCATGGCCGGTTTGCGCTGGCGCTGGATCATCAGCGTATTGGCGGCGGCCGTACCGGCGGCGGTGGCCATGTGGTTCTTCTTCATGCATGACTACCAGAAGCAGCGCGTACTGACGTTTCTGGACCCCGAAAGCGATCCGCTGGGGACCGGCTGGAACATCATTCAATCAAAGGCTGCCATCGGTTCGGGCGGCGTGTTCGGCAAGGGCTGGCTGCTTGGCACCCAGTCGCACCTCGACTTTCTGCCGGAAAGCCATACCGACTTCATCATTGCAGTATTGGGTGAAGAATTCGGCCTGGTAGGCATCTGTGCGCTGCTGATCATCTATATGCTGCTGATCGGTCGCGGGCTTGTGATCACTGCACAGGCGCAGACATTATTCGGCAAACTGCTGGCTGGCGCGTTGACCATGACGTTTTTTGTTTACGTTTTCGTCAACATCGGTATGGTCAGTGGCCTGCTGCCAGTGGTGGGGGTGCCGTTGCCCTTCATTAGCTACGGCGGAACTTCGCTCGTGACCCTACTGTCAGCGTTTGGGGTTTTGATGTCGATCCATACGCATCGTAAATGGATCGCTCAGGTTTGATTAAGGTGAACTATTCAATGCAAGCAATGCGTAACTGGGCTCGATATGCTCCGGTGGTCGGTCTGGTGGGCATCCTTGGCTCGGTGCAAGAGGCACTGGCGGGCGACTATGAAGGTTCGCCCCAGGTGGCGGAATTCGTCGGTGAACTGACCCGCGATCATGGTTTTGCCGGTGAGCAGTTGATGAGTCTGTTTCGGGAGGTCGAGCGCAAGCAGGCCATTCTCGATGCCATTTCCCGCCCGGCCGAACGGGTCAAACAGTGGAAAGAGTATCGGCCGATGTTCATCACCGACACGCGCATCGCTCGCGGTGTCGACTTCTGGCGTCAGCATGAGGCGGCCCTGGCGCGTGCCGAGCAGGAATACGGCGTGCCGGCGCAGATCATCGTGTCGATCATTGGTGTAGAAACCTTTTTCGGCCGCAATACCGGTAACTATCGGGTCATCGACGCATTGTCGACGCTTGGCTTCGATTACCCGCCACGCGCCCAGTTTTTCCGCAAGGAGTTGCGCGAGTTTCTGCTGCTGGCTCGCGAGCAGCAGGTGGATCCACTGACCCTCAAGGGCTCGTATGCCGGGGCAATGGGGCTGCCGCAGTTCATGCCGAGCAGTTTCCGCGCCTATGCAGTGGATTTCGACGGCGACGGCCACATCAATATCTGGACCGACCCGGACGATGCGATCGGCAGTGTCGCCAGCTATTTCAAACGTCATGGCTGGGTGGCCGGGCAGCCGGTGGTCAGTCGTGCCACGGCGCGTGGCGACCGGGTTGACGAGGGGTTGAGCCCTGCGCTTGATCCGGTAATGTCGGTCGGGGAGTTGCGACAGCTGGGCTGGGCGAGTCATGATGCGCTGCGCGACGATATGCCGGTGACGGCGTTTCGTCTGGAAGGCGACAATGGTCCTGAATACTGGCTGGGTTTGAACAATTTTTATGCAATTACCCGTTATAACCGCAGTGTGATGTACGCCATGGCCGTATATCAGCTGTCTGAATCGTTGGTTCAAGCTCGAGGCGTCAAGTAATGCGGGCATCGCCAATTCTTCAATCATTCAAGCTTCTGGCGCTGACCGGCCTGGCAGTGCTGGTTGCCAGTTGCTCGTCGCCGTCACGCACAACGTCGTCGCAGTCGCCAAAAGGCGGTGCAGTCGTGCGCTCGATGCCGGGGCTGGATATCAACCGGGCCCACAAGGACGGCGCGCCGTGGTGGGATGTGGATGTCTCGCGTATCCCTGATGCAACGCCGACCCTGCACACCGGGGCCTACAAGGCCAATCCGTACACCGTGCTGGGCAAGACCTACTTCCCCATGAGCGATGCCAAGCGTTACGTCGCTTCGGGCACCGCCTCCTGGTACGGCACCAAGTTCCATGGCCAGAACACCGCCAATGGCGAGGTGTACGACCTGTACGGCATGAGTGCCGCGCACAAGACCCTACCGCTGCCCAGCTATGTCAAAGTGACCAACCTGGACAACAATCGTACGGTGATCCTGCGCGTCAACGATCGCGGGCCGTTCTATTCCGACCGTATCATCGACCTTTCGTATGCGGCCGCCAAAAAGCTCGGCTACGCCGAAACCGGCACTGCACGCGTCAAGGTAGAAGGGATCGACCCTCAGGAATGGTGGGCGCAACGTGGTCGTCCGGCGCCGCTGATGCTCAATCAGCCGCAGGTCGTTGCCCAGGCGACGCCGCCCGCGCTGTCCACTTCGACCGGCACCGTCGAGCAGTACACGCCACCCCCTCAGCAGCACGCCGCACCTGTGGTGCCGTTGCAGGTTGACGCAAAAAAAAACGCTTCAGGACAAGCCGCTGGGCTGTTTCTCCAAGTGGGAGCCTTCGCCAACCCGGACGCTGCGGAACTCCTGAGGTCGAAATTGAGCGGGATGGTTCGAGCGCCGGTGTTCGTCAGCTCGATAGCGCGCAATCAGCAAACGCTCTATCGAGTGCGGATGGGACCGATCGACACGCAGGGTGAAGCCCAGCAGCTGCAAAACAGCGTCAGGTCGGCCAATCTGGGTCAGCCGAGCGTAGTGACATCGGATCAGTAAGTTTTTTCGACAATCGTTCCCCGGCAACAATGGGGGACGGTATGCAGTCGCAGGCGGCGCAGATTTGCTTTCAGGGCAAGCGTTGCAGGTAACTGCCCACAAGGTCGTGTGTCGAACAGGCGACTTTGTCAGCCAGGGTTACAGCCTGGCGCCACGAGCCGTACCGAGGCGTTTCGCTTCGCCGGTCTGTTCAGTTTTGCCCGCAAGGGCATGTTTGCCCATTAGGATTCTCGAGAGACGGATGAACATCACCACCTTTGCAAAACGTTTGTGCCTGCTTGTTCCACTGATTATCACCCCGACTGTGTGGGCGGCAGAGCAGATGACGCCTGCTGCACCGCAACTGGCGGCCAAGGCCTACGTGCTGATGGATGCGACCAGCGGCAACGTCCTGGTCGAGAACAACGGTGATCAGCGTCTGGCTCCTGCCAGTCTGACCAAGCTGATGACCGCCTACATCGCGACCCTGGAAATCCGTCGCGGCCAGATCGGCGAAAACGATCCGGTGACGATCAGTGAAAACGCCTGGCGCACAGGCGGTTCGCGGATGTTCATCAAGGTCGGCAGCCAGGTCACGGTCAGCGACCTGCTGCACGGCATCATCATTCAGTCGGGCAACGACGCCAGCGTCGCGATCTCCGAGCACATTGCCGGCAGCGAAGATGCCTTCGCCGACATGATGAACAAGACTGCTGCCGATCTGGGCATGACCAACAGCCACTTCATGAACCCGACCGGTCTGCCGAACCCTGAGCACTACTCGTCGGCTCACGACATGGCGATCCTGGCGCGCGCAATCATCCACGAAGACCCGGCTCACTATGCGATCTACTCGCAGAAGGAGTTCTTCTGGAACGGCATCAAGCAGCCTAACCGCAACCTGCTGCTGTGGCGCGACAAGACCGTTGACGGTCTGAAAACCGGCCACACCGATGAAGCCGGCTATTGCATGGTCTCTTCGGCAGTGCGTGACGGCATGCGTCTGATCGCCGTGGTGTTCGGTACCAACAGCGAACAGGCTCGTGCAGCTGAAACCCAGAAGCTGCTGACCTATGGTTTCCGTTTCTTCGAAACCCAGAACTTCTACCAGAAGGGCACTGAGCTGGCTCAGGCCACGGTCTGGAAAGGTACAGAGCGTCAGGTCAAGGCCGGTCTGGCTGAAGATCTGAGCATGACCATGCCAAAAGGCGACATGAAGAAGCTGTCTGCCAGCATGACCATGAACCCGCAACTGGTTGCGCCAATCGCCAAGGGCGACGTGATCGGCAAGGTCGAGGTCAAGAAAGACGATCAGGTGGTTCACACCGCCAATCTGATTGCCCTTGATGCGGTTGAGGAAGGTGGTATTTTCCGCCGCGTGTGGGATAGCATCCGCCTGTTCTTCTACGGCTTGTTCAACTGATCCAGTAACCAATGCCGACCTTCTCGCGGCCTGCTCATGATCTGAGCGGGCCGCGTGTCCGTCGTCACGGCTTGTGAGACCTTTACTGCCATGACCGATACCGACATCAAGTCGCACAAAATCGAATTTCCCTGCAATGACTATCCGATCAAGGTGATCGGTGACACCAGTGTGGGCTTTACGGCGGCCGTGATGGAAGTGCTTAAGAAGCACGCCACGGTCGACCTCAAGACGCTCGCCGAGCGGCAGAGCAGCAACGGCAAATACACCACTGTGCAATTGCACATTGTTGCTACCGGCGAAGACCAGTTGCGCGATATCAATAGTGCCTTGCGCGCTACGGGTTTCGTGCACATGGTGCTCTGATGGCGGGTACGCTGGGTTTTCGTGATCTGGGCCTGATCGATTACGAAATCGCCTGGCACGCCATGAAGCGCTTTACCGACGAGCGTGGCCGCGAGGCTGCCGATGAAGTCTGGCTGGTCCAGCATCCGCCGGTTTTCACCCAGGGACAGTCCGGCAAGCCCGAGCATTTGCTGCTGCCGGGTAATATTCCTGTCGTACAGGTCGATCGTGGCGGCCAAGTGACTTATCATGGCCCGGGCCAACTGGTGGCTTATCTGATGCTGGACGTCAGGCGCCTTGGTTTCGGTGTTCGTGATCTGGTCACCCGGATCGAGAACACCCTCATCGCCTTGCTCGCCGACTACGGCGTCAAGGCAGCAGCCAAGGCTGATGCCCCTGGCGTATACGTTGATGGCGCGAAAGTCGCGTCACTCGGTCTACGCATTCGCAACGGCTGTTCGTTTCATGGCCTGGCGTTGAACGTCGACATGGACCTTGAGCCGTTCCGCCGCATCAACCCTTGCGGATACGCGGGGCTGGCCATGACCCAACTGAGCGATCAGGCAGGGCAGATAGAATTTTCCGAGGTTAGTGCCCGACTGCGTGCGCAGCTCGTCAAACACCTCGACTACGCTGAGCAGGCGACCCTTACGGGCGGAATAAACCATTATGACTGACACCGTGCAAACCCTGATCCCGGCGCTGGATGTTTCCGAGCGAGTGGCCCGTCCGAAAGTCGAAGCGGGCGTCAAGCTTCGCGGAGCGGAAAAGGTTGCGCGCATCCCGGTCAAGATCATCCCGACGGTAGATCTGCCGAAGAAGCCCGACTGGATTCGCGTGCGCATCCCGGTTTCTCCGGAAGTCGACCGCATCAAGCAATTGCTGCGCAAGCACAAGCTGCACAGCGTCTGTGAAGAGGCGTCCTGCCCCAACCTGGGCGAGTGCTTCTCCGGTGGCACTGCCACGTTCATGATCATGGGCGACATCTGCACCCGTCGCTGCCCGTTCTGTGACGTGGGCCACGGCCGTCCGAAGCCGCTCGACGTCAACGAACCGAAGAGCCTCGCCATCGCGATTGCCGACCTGCGCCTGAAGTACGTGGTCATCACCTCGGTGGACCGTGACGACTTGCGTGATGGCGGCGCTCAGCACTTCGCCGACTGCATCCGTGAAATCCGCCTGCTGTCGCCGGGCGTACAGCTCGAAACGCTGGTGCCGGATTACCGTGGCCGGATGGACGTTGCGCTGGAAATCACCGCCGCCGAGCCGCCGGATGTGTTCAACCACAACCTGGAAACCGTGCCGCGTCTGTACAAGGCTGCGCGTCCGGGTTCGGACTACCAGTGGTCGCTGACCCTGCTGCAGCGCTTCAAGCAGATGGTCCCGCACGTACCGACCAAGTCCGGTTTGATGCTGGGGCTGGGCGAGACTGACGAAGAGGTCATCGAGGTCATGCAGCGCATGCGTGAGCACGACATCGACATGCTCACTCTGGGTCAATACCTGCAGCCTTCGCGCAATCACTTGCCCGTGCAGCGCTTTGTCCACCCGGACACCTTTGCCTGGTTCGCCGAAGAAGGCTACAAGATGGGCTTCAAGAACGTCGCGTCCGGGCCACTGGTACGCTCTTCGTACCACGCCGACGAGCAGGCCAAGATCGCCAAGGCAATGCTCTGACAGCACGCTGCAAAAACAGGAAGGGCCAGGTAGCGATACCTGGCCCTTTTTGTTTGCGGTTGATTATCGTGCCAACGCTCCGCGTGGGCATGCCGTTCTGGACGCTCCGCGTCCTCCCGATTACTGCCCGACAGGCTTGCGCAGGTTCTCCAGCAATTCATGTGTCGGGTAACCATCGGCTGGCCAGCCGAACGATTGCTGCGCACTGCGGATGGCCTTGCGTGTGTTAGCGCCGATAATGCCGTCTGGCGCGCCTGCGTCGTACTGGCGTGCCGAGAGCAGGGTTTGCAACTCAATGCGCTCTGAGCGGCTCAGCGGCAGGTCTCCGCGTGGCCAGCTGCCCACTACATAACCCGCGCCCTTGAAGCGATCGGAAAGCAGGCTGATCGCCAACGCGTAGGAGGTCGAGTTGTTGTACTTGAGAATCGCGCGGAAGTTGTCCAGCACCAGAAAGGCTGGCCCGCGATAACCGGCTGGCAACAACAAGGTGGCTTGCTGCTGACTGGCGGCGACCGGAATGGCTGAGCCGTCGGGTTGTTTCAGGCCCAGTTGCTGCCATTCAGCGAGACTCTTGCGGGTCGTCGAGTCGGCCAGCGAGTAATCGAATCCCGAGCCGAGCACCACTTCAAAGCCCCAGGGCTGACCACGCTGCCAGCCGGAGCTTTGCAGGTAGTGTGCGGTGGAGGCCAGGGCATCGGCAGGGGTGTTCCAGATATCGCGACGGCCATCGCCGTCAAAATCCACGGCATGGGTGTTGTAGGTGGTCGGGATGAACTGGGTCTGGCCCATCGCACCGGCCCACGAACCCAGCATCTTGTCCGGTGTGATGTCGCCATGCTGGATGATTTCCAGCGCGGCCAGCAATTGGCTCTGTGCAAAGCCGGGACGACGGCCTTCGTAGGCCAGCGTTGCCAGTGAGCGAATGACGGATTGCGTGCCCTGGAACGAGCCGAAGTTACTTTCCATGCCCCATACCGCGACCAGCGCCTGACGATCCACGCCGTACTGCTGCTCGATCTTCTGCAGGTCGTCGGCATACTGCGAAAGCAGCGCCTGACCCTTGCGCACACGTACGGCAGAGATGGCACCGTCGAGGTATTCCCAGACCGGGCGGCTGAATTCAGGCTGACTGCGGTCGGCCTTGACCACGCTCATGTCGGGGGTGACGCCGGCAAATGCCAGATCGAATACGTCCGCACGGATACCTGCCTTCAACGCCTGGGCACGAAAGCCGGCCTGCCATTCGCTGAAGCTGACGGCGGGCTGAATCGTGAGGTTGTCATCAACGACCAGCGCTGGCGTAGGCGCCACGGCAGGAGCGTTTGTCTGCACCTTGCTGGATTGAAGAGGCGTGGCATCGGCTGCAGTGGGTTTTTCTGCGCAGGCTACCAGGGCAACAAGACTGGAGGCAGCGATGAGTTGGCGCAGCTGCGGGCGATGGGTAAAACGAGAAGGCATGCTTGAGTCCAAGGGTATTACCGTTAGGTGCAGACCATAACACGGCTAAGCGGTTGAAAGCGCCCCGGAAATGTTGCTCGATATCAGGCTGCCATAAAGCAGGAAGCCTCCCAGCTTTTAGACTGGAAGGCTTCGCGGCGGTAGCTGCCTTTGCCCTTGGCGGGTTGTTCCTGACGACTGCGGAACAAGGGCTGGGCGATGATGGATTTGGCCTTGTTCGGCCGCTTTGGCTTGCTCATGGCGGGTGCTCCTGATGGGTGTTGTAAAGCGATACAAATAATCGGGCAGATTGGCGGTTGTGTCTAATAGTCGTGTGCTATGACGCGGGAGGTGGACTTGAATGCAATACCTGTGGGAGCGAGCTTGCTCACGAAGGCAATCGTCCGAACGCTCGAGTTTCAGGGGCTGCACTGACCTCTTCGCGAGCAAGCTCGCTCCCACGAGATATGTGTATGGTGCTGAAAAGCGCGCTTGGCCGCTGTGTAATAACGAGGGTGTAAAATGCAGGCCGATCAGGGCATATCGAATTGATGAAGCAACGCCATCATGGTGATCGCCAGAATTGCGAGCCCTGTTGCTACCGTCCAGTTTGCTTCTGCGGTGTTTGAAAACCACGACCCTCTGGATGGATATCTACCGCGTGACAACAGTCGCACGATGGGCCAGCCAACGGGATAGCAGATCGCACGAAGGATTACTTCGAGTAACTCTTGAACAAGCTCGGACATGACAGCTCACTCCGCAGGCAGTGCCAGCCGTTGCCCCGCCATCAGCAGCGCCAGCCTGCTCAGGCTGCTCCAGGGCGAGCCTGCTGCCTGGCCTTTGATCTGCGCATCGATGCGTTGCGCATCCATGAGCAACTGGCTCCAGCGTTTTGCCGAGTGGCGTTGCAGGGCTTTGCTCATCAGTGGCTTGCGCTTGTCCCAGATCGGCGGGCGTGCCGAGCTGAAGACCTTGTCCAGCGGCACGCCCTGACTGAACTGTTGCGACATATTGGCCAGGGCGCGCAGTTCGCGGGTCAATGCCCAGAGAATCACCGGCGTCTCGACCCCTTCGCCACGCAGGCCTTCGAGCATGCGCAGGGCATGGGCAGCTTCGCCATTGAGCACGGCATCGGTCAGGCCAAATACGTCGAAGCGTGCACTGTCGGCTACCGCCGCCTGCACAGTCTCGACGGTGATCTGGCCTTCTTCGGCCATCAGCTTGAGCTTTTCGATTTCCTGCGCGGCGGCCAGCAGGTTGCCTTCGACCCGGGCCGCGATCAGTTCGACAGCGTCCTGAGTCGCTGCCAGACCCGCCTGCGACAGGCGCTGGCGAATCCATTGCGGCAGTTGGCCGATGTCCACCGGCCAGATTTGCACGAACTGGGTTTGCGCACCCTCAACCAGAGCCTTGCCCCATTTGGTTTTCTGCGCACTGCCATCGAGCTTGGGCAGGCTGATCAGCAGAAGGGTGTCTTCGGCAGGTCTGGCGCAATATTCCATGAGCGCCGCAGCACCCTTGTCGCCGGGCTTGCCGGAGGGCAGACGCAACTCCAGGAGACGGCGTTCGGCAAACAGCGACATGCTGGCACCCGCCTGGAGCAATGTGCCCCAGTCGAAGCTGGCGTCGGCGCTGAACACCTGGCGCTCATCGAAGCCCTGCTGGCGTGCGGCCGCGCGAATGGCGTCAGCCGCTTCCTGACAGAGCAGCGGATCGTCACCGCTGATCACATAGACGGGCGCAAGTGTGCCTTGCAAGTGCTTGCCGAGTTGGGCGGGGGCGAGTTTCATGCGTCAGAGCATGTCGGGGCCGGAAAGCCGGCCCCGAACACTTATCTGGCTGGAACTTCGACAGGCGACTGCTGAGGCGTCTCGTCGCGGATTCGCTGAGCAGCCTCGAGTGCGTCGGCTTCGGCCTTGGCAACCGCATCAGCCTTGGCCTGCAGCTCGTCCAGACGCGAAGGGGTCAGTTGCTGCAAGCGAGCCATCAGTTTCTGGATCAGGTCGTTGCGCATTTCCTGACGAACCTGAGAGGCTTCCTGGTCGGAACCGGTCAGGTTGTTGCCGTCGTGTACGTAGGAACGGTCTGCGGTGACTTTATCGCCAAGCAGGAAGCGATCCTTGTCGCCATGCACTTCATAGGTCAGGGTGGTGGTCAGCTGGTATTCAGCCGAGCGACCCGAGCCCGAGTAGCTGATGACCCGTTGAGTCTCGGCTTCGTTGGTCAGCATCAGCTTGTAAGGCGCGCCCGTGTAGACCTTGACGCCAGAGCTGGTCAGCAGGCGAGTGAGTTGCGTCACGGTGTCGCCGTAGGCGTTGCGGGCGCTGACATCCAGCTCCTTGATCGCCAGCTCGGTGGTGCCGGTGCCACGCAGATGGAAGCCACAGGCACTCAACAGAACAGCCAGGCCCATCACCAGCAAATTGCGTTTGATCATCTTGATGCTCCCCTTGAATCCGTTTGGGCCGCCAGTGCGTGCCCTGGAAATATGTTCGGCGCCCTGCGTTTGCCGGGCGCCCGATCCAATCAGCTTGCGACGATGTTGACCAGCTTGCCAGGCACGACGATCACCTTGCGAATGGTCAGGCCATCAGTGAAGCGCAATACGTTCTCGTTGACGCGTGCGGCCGCTTCGACTTCTTCGCGGCTGGCGCTGGCAGGCATCTCGATGTGACCGCGCAGCTTGCCGTTGACCTGAATCACCAGTTGCAGACTGTCCTGCACCAGTGCGTTTGCATCGAATGCAGGCCAGCCCGCGTCGATCACTGGCTCATTGTGGCCCAGTTGCTTCCACAGTTCGTGGCTGATGTGCGGCGTGATAGGCGCCAGCAGCAGGGCGACGGTTTCCACGCCTTCCTGCATCAGTGCGCGATCCTGCGGTGTGTCCTGCGGGGCTTTTTCCAGCACGTTCATCAGCGTCATCACTTGCGCGACAGCGGTGTTGAATTTCTGGTTCTGGCCAATATCCTGGCTCGCCTGTTTGATCGCCTGATGAATCGCGCGGCGGATGGCTTTCTGCTCATCGGACAATGCCGCAACGTCCAGGCCGGTCGACGGGCCTTGAGCCACATGCGCCTGGGCCAGACGCCATACGCGACGCAGGAAACGATGCGAACCTTCGACGCCCGAGTCGGACCATTCCAGGCTCATGTCGGGCGGGGAGGCGAACATCATGAACAGGCGGCAGGTGTCGGCGCCGTACTGGTCGATCATGGTCTGCGGGTCGATGCCGTTTTTCTTCGACTTCGACATCTTTTCAGTGCCGCCGATTTCCACCGGCAGGCCATCGCTGGTCAATGTGGCGCTGATCACCTTGGCCTTGGCGTCTCTTTCGAGGGTCACATCGGCCGGGTTGATCCAGGTCTTCTTGCCGCTGGTTTCCATGCGGAAGTAGGTTTCGGCGTTGACCATGCCCTGGGTGAGCAGGTTCTTGAACGGTTCGTTCGAGGTCACCAGGCCTTCGTCGCGCATCAGCTTGTGGAAGAAGCGCGCATAGAGCAGGTGCAGAATCGCGTGTTCGATACCACCGATGTACTGATCCACCGGCAGCCAGTGGTTGGCAGCGTTCGGCTCGACCAGACCACCCTCGTAATGAGGTGAGGCATAGCGTGCGTAGTACCACGAGGACTCGACGAAGGTGTCCATGGTGTCGGTTTCACGCTTGGCCGGTGCGCCGCATTTCGGGCAGCTGCACTCGTAGAACTCGGGCATGCGTGCCAGTGGCGAGCCAGCGCCGTCGGGCACGACGTCTTCCGGCAGGACAACCGGCAACTGGTCTTCCGGGACCGGCACGTCGCCGCAGGTGTCGCAATGCACGATAGGAATCGGGCAGCCCCAGTAACGCTGGCGGCTGATACCCCAGTCGCGCAGGCGGAACTGGGTACGGGACTGGCCCAGGGATTTCTTGACCAGTGCGTCTTCAATGGCGTCGAACGCGTCCTGGAAGGTCAGGCCGGTGAATTCGCCGGAATTGATCAGCTCGCCATGCTCGCCGTAGGCCGGCTGCCATGGGGCAGGTGTTTCGTCGCCGGCGCTGGTGCGGACCACGGGCTTGATCGGCAGACCGTACTGGGTGGCAAACTCGAAATCACGCTCGTCGTGCGCCGGTACAGCCATGACCGCGCCATCGCCGTAGTGCATCAGCACGTAGTTGGCGACCCACACCGGCAGTTTCTCGCCAGTCAGTGGATGCTCGACGAACAACGAAGTCGCCTGGCCTTTCTTTTCCTGCGTGGCAACGTCGGCTTCGGCAACGCTGCCGCCCTTGCATTCATCGATGAACGCCTGCAGGGCTGGGTTGCCTTGCGCGGCCAGGGTTGCCAGCGGGTGTTCGGCCGCCACTGCGACGTAGGTCGCACCCATCAGGGTGTCAGGGCGGGTGGTGAAGACTTTCAGGGCACCGGCTTCGCCGATCGAGGCCTGGTCGTACGGAAACTGCACTTCCATGCCGCGCGAACGGCCGATCCAGTTGCGCTGCATGGTCTTGACCTGTTCAGGCCAGCCCGGCAGTTCGTCGAGGCTTTCCAGCAGCTCATCGGCGTACGCGGTGATCTTGAAGTAGTACATCGGGATTTCGCGCTTTTCGATCAGCGCGCCGGAACGCCAGCCGCGGCCGTCGATGACCTGCTCGTTGGCCAGTACGGTCTGGTCGATCGGGTCCCAGTTCACGGTGCCGTTCTTGCGGTAGATCACACCCTTTTCGAACAGGCGAGTGAACAGCCATTGTTCCCAGCGGTAGTAATCAGGCTTGCAGGTGGTGACTTCGCGCGACCAGTCAACCGCCAGACCCAGGCTCTTGAGCTGGGTCTTCATGTAATCGATGTTTTCGTAGGTCCACTTGGCCGGCGCGACGTTGTTGTCGATGGCGGCGTTTTCAGCCGGCATGCCGAAAGCGTCCCAGCCCAGTGGTTGCAGAACATTCTTGCCCAGCATGCGCTGGTAGCGGGAGATCACGTCACCAATGGTGTAGTTGCGCACATGACCCATGTGCAGCTTGCCGCTCGGGTAAGGAAACATCGACAGGCAGTAGAAGGTGTCCTTGCCTGGCTGTTCACTGACTTCAAAAGACTTTTGCTCATCCCAGAACGTTTGGGCGGCGGCTTCGATTTCACGGGGCTGATAGAGTTCGTGCATGGCTACTTTTTACTAAGGATTAGTGACCCTTGACCTCTTCATTGCTTCGCCGAGTCAGGTCGGCACCGCGTGGCGGACATTTGCAACTGTCTGTGCGGTGCGTTCAGGCTCAAGAGCGCGGAAGTGGAATTACAGGAAGCGCAGTAGCATACATGAGGGCCGTCTATCGAGGGAAACCCTGATTGCGTCCCTTGCGGGCTCAACGCCCGGCCGGCAACCTCATCTGGCCGTTGGTCGTAGTCCCCTACCGGTTCTTGCAGCAGCGCTAAGCTCAAACGCGAGGGTGATGATTATCTTCGATGAGGTGAGTGGATGACAGAGTTGCAGCATGTTGCAAGCCTGACCAGGCTGTATGAGCGTCTGATCGATCGTCTCGGACTGGCACTCGAGACGGCGAGTACCTCGGTCCGGCTCCGAAACGAGTCGCCTGCCGAGCTTGAGCTCAAGGGGTTGAGCCATGCCGAGTTCCGGTTGATCGAAGCCTATCTCGAAAAGGGCAACGGGGACGCAGGCGCAGTTGTCGTCGACATGCCTGCGGGCAGCGCTCTGGCGGCTGCGGAGCATGGCAGGTCGCCCCGTGCGTCAGCCACCATCGTGTGGCTGAAAGATCGGCGACGAGCCAGGGCGTCAGTGCGGCTGGGCCGTAACACTTAGGCATTGCCTGCCTGCACGCGGGCCAAGGGCCTGGCCATTTCGGGCTTCCTGCTTCTGGCATTGTCGCGTGTCTGTAAACATTCTAGGCTGCGGGCACTCATGGAGATGTCCCGATGCCCTTGCGCTACCTGCTCAAAACCCTTCTTTTGCCGCCCGGTATTCTGTTTGTCCTGCTGATTCTTGGCTGGTGGCTGCGTCGCTCCCGGCCACGACTGGCGACGGTATCCTTTGCGGTCGGCCTCGGCGGATTGTGGCTGATGAGCCTGCCGGTCGCCGTAGAGTTCGCAGCGCGTAAACTTGAGCAGATCCCGCCCTTGCCGCAACAGCAATGGGCGACGCTGGCGCAGCAGGCCGACGCCATTGTGGTGCTGGGCAATGGGCGCGAGCGCAATTCGCCGACCTGGGGTGCAGACACGCCCACCGGTCTTGGACTGGAGCGCCTGCGTCTGGCGGCTCGATTGGCGAAAGAATCCGGACTGCCGATATTGACCTCCGGCGGCCTGCATTTTGACCAGCCGCCCAGCGAGGCGGCGATCATGGCGCAGTCACTGCAGGACGATTTTGCTGTGACGGTGCGCTGGCAGGAGGGGCTGAGTCGCACCACGTGGGAAAACGCGACCATGAGCGCCGCAGTTCTGCAGCCGCAAGGCATCAAGCGCGTGGTGCTGGTGACTCAGGCCTGGCACATGCCGCGGGCACGCTGGAGCTTCGAGCAGGCGGGCTTTACTGTGGTGAGTGCGCCGGTCGGCTATCTGGGTGTCGACAACGCTCGGCCTTTTGGCGGCTGGCTGCCTGAAAGTCGCGTGTTCACGCAGAGCGGGATGCTGCTCAATGAAGCCGCAGGCTTGCTGGTTTATCCGTGGATCTATCGGAAGGGGCAATGATCATTTGAAGCAATGGCCATCTGAAGCCGATTCCACCTGCAGGCAGATGAAACCGGCTTGGTGCAGTCAGACGGTCTTGGAAATCCGTGCCGCCATCAACGCCCAGCCAAACAGCAGCAGGCAGACAATCGCCAGCGGCCACGAGCGCCAGTGCAGATAAGGCGTGAGTTCATGCATGGGCACCACTTCGCCGTACAGCACGCCGCGTTCGAACTGCGGAATCTGCTCGGTGATCTTGCCAAACGGGTCGATCAGCGCGGTCACGCCATTGTTGGTTGCCCGGATCATCCAGCGGCCTGCTTCAAGGGCGCGCATCTGGGCCATCTGCAAGTGTTGCAGAGGGCCGATCGAGGTGCCGAACCAGGTGTCGTTGCTGACCGTCAGCAGCAGGTCGCTTTGCGCCGACAGGCCTGCGGCGAACTCTGGATAGACCACTTCGTAGCAGATGAACGGCGCGATGTGATAACCCTTGGCCTGCAATAACGCCTGATCGTTCGGCCCGCGCGCGAAGTCCGACATTGGCAGGTCGAAGAAGGAAATCAGCCCGCGCAGCAGGTCCTGCAGCGGCACGTACTCACCGAACGGCACCAGCTTCTGCTTGTAGTAGGTGCCGTCACCCTGGCCCGTGACCGTGATGCCGTTGTAATAACGATACTCACCGCGCCCGGTCGGTTCACGCACCGGTACGCCGGTGATCAGCGCAGCGCCGCGGTCCGAAGCGAACTTGCCCATCATCGACAGATAGCCTTCTGCGCTTTCCTTGAGCACCGGCACGGCGGTTTCCGGCCAGACGATCAGGTCTGCCTGCTGCGAGCGGAAGGTCATGTCGCGGTACAGCGCCAGCTGATCGTTAAGCTTTTGCGGGTCCCACTTCATGCTTTGTTCGACGTTGCCCTGCATCGCCGCAACTTTCAGTGGCGCGCCGGACGGCGATGTCCAGGCGTGACCCTTGAGGGCCAGGCCTGTCACCCACGGGGCCAGCAACAGCACCACGCCCATGGCCAGAAACGATTTGCGTGCACGCAGGCGGTGCAGGTTGCACAACAGTGCAGCAGTCAGCGCCAGCGAGAACGAAATCAGCCATACGCCGCCGACGGGGGCAAGCCCGGCCAGTGGGCCGTCGAGCTGACTGTAGCCGGAGTAGAGCCACGGGAAACCAGTGAGAAACCAGCCGCGAAACGCTTCCTGCCATAGCCATAGCGCTGCGAAGGCCAGCGCATCGGCCAGCGGTGCTTCATTGCGACGCAGCCAGCGCGCCCAGACCCAGGCGGGAAGGGCGAAGAACAGGGCAATGGCGGCGATGAACAACAGCATCAACAACCCAGCCAATAGCACGGAAGCGCCGCCGTAGGTGTGAATGCTGACGTAGATCCAGCTGGTGCCGGCGCCGTACAGACCGAAGCCATAGCACCAGCCACGGGCCAGTGCCTGGCGCGGGTTCAGGTCGCGCAGGCCCAGATAGAACATCGCCACTGCGACCAGTACCAGAGGCCAGAGGTCAAAGGGCGCCAGGGCCAGGGTCGTGAGCCCGCCAGCCGCCAGGGCCAGCAGGTTACCGGGCCAGCCGGGGCGGGTTATCCAGCGCATGTAGATTCCTTAAAGCAGCATCAAGTGTTTACGGACGTGAAATGGGCGTCACGCGCAGCAAATGAATGCGACGGCTGTCAGCGCTCAGGATGCGGAAACGATAGGCACCGATTTCAGTGATTTCGTTGCGCTTGGGCAGATGGCCAAAGGCATTCATCACCAGACCGCCCACAGTATCGAACTCGTCGTCCGAGAACGTGCTGTCGAAGAATTCGTTGAAATTCTCGACCGGCGTAAGGGCCTTGACCAGGAAGTCGCCGCTGGGAAGCGGTTTGATGTAGCTGTCTTCCTCGACGTCATGCTCGTCTTCGATATCGCCGACGATCTGTTCCAGTACGTCTTCGATGGTTACCAGACCCGCCACGCCGCCGTATTCGTCAATGACGATGGCCATGTGGTTGTGATTGGCGCGAAATTCGCGCAACAGCACGTTGAGACGCTTGGATTCGGGCACGAAAGTGGCCGGACGCAGCAGCTTCTTGACGTCATCGCTGTCACCGTCGGCCTTGAGGATCAGCGGCAGCAGATCCTTGGCCAGCAGCACACCGAGCACATCATCGTGGCTTTCGCCGATCACCGGATAGCGCGAGTGCGCAGCATCGATGACCGCAGGCAGAAATTCCCGGGGTGTCTGGGTCGCCTTGATGCTGATCATCTGCGAGCGCGGCACCATGATGTCGCGCACTTGCAGGTCAGCCACTTGAATGGCGCCCTCGACGATGGCCAGCGCTTCGCTGTCCAGCAGTTTGTTCTGGTGGGCTTCGCGCAGCAGCTCAAGCAGCTCCTGGCGGTTTTTCGGCTCATGGACAAAGGCCTGGGTCAGTTTACCCAACCATGACTTTTGCCCGTTGCTCGATCGGTCTTCGCTCATAGCCCTTACTCGTGGTCCTTGCTTGGTGTGTCTGAATGTGGATGGTCGGCACTTTCGTCGTCGGCGTAGGGATCGGGATAGCCCAGCTCCTCAAGCAACGTTCGTTCCAGTGCTTCCATTTCTTCGGCTTCTTCATCATCGATGTGGTCGTAACCCAGCAGATGAAGGCAGCCATGAATGACCATGTGCGCCCAGTGCGCGTCGACGGACTTGCCCTGTTCAACGGCTTCACGGTTGACGACCGGAACGCAGATAACCAGATCACCCAGCAACGGGATGTCCAGCATGTCGTCTGGAACGTCTGCCGGGAATGAAAGCACGTTTGTTGCGTAATTTTTGTGTCGCCAGGTGTGATTGAGCTCACGCCCTTCGGTTTCGTCAACCAGGCGGATGGTCAGCTCGGAATCGGCACTGCGCTGACGCAGGCCCATTTCACACCAGAGGCGGAATCGGGCTTCGTCAGGGGCGCTTGTCTCGCTTGCAATCTGCAGGTCCAGCTCAAGCATCGCGGTGGTTGTCCCGTGGGTAACTGTTGTTGCCCGACGGACCATCGCTGAGGCGGTCGTCGAAACGCTCGTAGGCTTCGACGATGCGCTGAACCAGCGGGTGGCGAACCACATCCTTGGGTTTGAAATGCGTGAAGCTGATGCCCGGCACGTCCTTGAGCACATCGATGACGTGCGTCAGCCCGGAGCGAGTGCCCTTCGGCAGGTCGACCTGGGTGATGTCGCCGGTGATCACGGCCGTGGAGCCGAAGCCGATACGGGTCAGGAACATCTTCATCTGCTCGACGGTGGTGTTCTGACTTTCGTCGAGAATGATGAAGCTGTTATTAAGGGTGCGTCCGCGCATGTAAGCCAGCGGTGCCACTTCAATGACCTGCTTCTCGATCAGCTTGGCGACGTATTCGAAACCGAGCATCTCGTACAGCGCGTCGTACAGCGGGCGCAGGTACGGGTCGATCTTCTGTGCCAGATCGCCGGGCAGGAACCCCAGCTTCTCGCCAGCCTCGACCGCCGGGCGCACCAGCAGGATGCGTCGGATCTGCTCGCGCTCCAGTGCATCCACCGCGCAGGCCACCGCCAGGTAGGTCTTGCCGGTACCCGCCGGGCCGATGCCGAAGTTGATGTCGTTGCTGAGGACTTCCTTGACGTAACGCTGCTGGTTCAGGCCGCGCGGGCGAATCATGCCCTTTTTGGTGCGCAGCGAGACGCCGACTTCGGCGGCAGGGTGATTGTCGAGGCCGTCCACACCCGATTCCTGAAGGAACAGGTGGACCATGTCCGGCGTCAGTTCGGTACCTTTGGTTTCACGGTACAGACGGCGCAGAAGGTTCTCGGCGGAATGATTTTGTTTGGCGTCGCCAATTAGCTCGAATTGATTGCCGCGATTGCGGATCTCGATGTCCAGGCGTTGCTCGATCAGGCGCAAGTGCTCGTCGAGTTGCCCGCACAAGTTGGCGAAACGATGGGCCTCGAAAGGCTCGAGGGTGAAGCGATGAGGTTCTATGGGTGCGTTCAAGGTCGTTTAATGGCCGTCCGGCGGCAATTGAGATGTATTGAAGAATACCCCTAGCGCTGATTGTGCGAAAGCGTTGCCTTGTTAAAGGCCGCGCCAGGGATTCACCGTGCTCAATGGTAGGGACCGCGCAGAAACGAATTCATTCGGCGATTCGTTTCTGCGGCGACACTCAAGCTTTACTGTAGCAGCGAGCCGCGCAACGAGTGAGGCTGCGCATCATCGATGTGTACATCGGCAAACTGCCCGATCAATTTGGGGTTGTCACAGCGAAAATTGACGATCCGGTTGTTCTCGGTGCGGCCCTGCAGTTCGCCTGGGTCTTTCTTCGAGTAGTCGGTCACCAGAATGCGCTGGATGCTGCCCACCATCTGTCGGCTGATCTCGAAACCCTGCTGGTTCAGACGATGTTGCAGGGCGGCCAGGCGCTCTTTCTTCAGGGCTTCGGGCGTATCGTCCTTGAGGTCCGCGGCGGGCGTGCCCGGGCGCGGGCTGTAGACGAACGAGAACGAGAAGTCGAAACCCACGTCCTCGATCAGCTTCATGGTGTTGTCGAAATCCTTTTCGGTCTCGCCGGGGAAGCCGACGATGAAGTCGGAACTGATACTGATGCCCGGCACTGCGGCCCTGAGCTTGCGCAAACGCGACTTGTATTCCAGCGTGGTGTGGTTGCGCTTCATCGCCGCCAGGATGCGGTCGGAGCCCGACTGCACAGGCAAATGCAGGTGTTTGACCAGCTCCGGCACTTCCGCGTGGGCCTGGATCAGGCTGTCGGAAAACTCCAGCGGGTGCGAGGTGGTGTAGCGAATTCGGTCGATGCCATCGACGGCGGCGACCACGCGAATCAGGTCCGCCAGGTCAGCAACGCGGCCGTCGTGGGTGGTGCCGCGATAACCGTTGACGTTCTGCCCCAGCAGGGTGACTTCACGCACGCCGTTTTCGGCCAGGTGGATGACTTCGCTCAGCACATCGTCGAACGGGCGGCTGACTTCCTCGCCACGGGTGTAGGGCACCACGCAGAACGTGCAGTATTTGCTGCAGCCTTCCATCACCGACACATAAGCGCTCGGGCCATCGACGCGCGGCTCGGGCAAGTGGTCGAATTTTTCGATTTCCGGGAACGAGACATCGACCTGCGGCAAGCGGGTCACGCGTGCGGCGTCGATCATTTCCGGCAGGCG
The DNA here is from genome assembly GCF_027983475.1 of Pseudomonas cerasi. Lineage (NCBI taxonomy): Bacteria > Pseudomonadati > Pseudomonadota > Gammaproteobacteria > Pseudomonadales > Pseudomonadaceae > Pseudomonas > Pseudomonas cerasi. Next base: position 1,343,601 of record NZ_JAQJVM010000002.1, on the reverse strand, counting down.
GTGCAGGGTCTGCGGGCCGAACACCACGTCCACATAGGGCGCGCGGTCACGAATGGCTGCACCTTCCTGGCTAGCCACGCAGCCGCCGACAGCGATAACCATTTCCGGATTGGCCAGTTTCAGCTCACGCCAGCGGCCGAGCTGGGAATACACCCGGTCCTGGGCGCGTTCACGAATCGAGCAGGTATTGAGCAGGATCACGTCGGCGTCTTCCGCGCGAGCGGTGACTTCCAGGGCCTGATGTTCGCCCAGCAGGTCGACCATGCGCGAGCTGTCGTACTCGTTCATCTGGCAACCGTGGGTTTCGATATAAAGCTTTTTGGCCATGCGTGATGATCAACCGTGTCAGTGAACCGCGCATTATAAGGATGAAGGGCTCGGGTTCCTAGCGTCGGCTGTCCGACGAGGCGGGCGGACATGCTATAGTCCGTGCCCCTTTTTCATCTCCGATCGTTACCCGCCCGTTATGACCAAACGCGAAGCTCCAATCTACAAGGTGATTTTCCTCAACCAGGGACAGGTGTTCGAGATGTACGCCAAGCAGATCTACCAAAGTGATCTGTGGGGCTTTCTGGAAGTTGAAGAATTCGTCTTCGGCGAGCGCACGACCGTTGTGGTTGACCCGAGCGAAGAGAAGCTCAAGGCCCAGTTCGAAGGTGTGGTGCGCAGTTTCGTGCCGATGCATTCGATTGTGCGCATCGATGAAGTCGAACGCATGGGCACGCCGAAGATCAGCGAAGCGCGCGGCAGCAGCAGCAATGTGATGCCGTTCCCCATGCCGATGCCGGAAAAGTAAGCGTTGCAGGTGTGAATCGCGATTGCCCTGAAGGATTCCTGATCAGGGCAACGGAGAAAAAGGACTGCGACCTTCGGCGGTCTGCAGTTCAAGCAGGTATTTGCGGAAAATCTGCCCGAGTACCTGAGTGGCGACTTCGAGCTCGTCACGCTGCATCTTCGCCGAGACTTCGTCGGCAGCGTCCAGCGCGTCTTCCGAACCGTTGACCGCGGCCATCTTCAGCACGATGTAGGCCTGAATGTTGTTGGCCTGCACACCTTCACCACGGCTGAACATCAAGCCCAGTTGATACTGCGCCTGGGCATGGCCCTGCAGCGAAGCCTGCTCGAAATAATTCAGCGCCTGCGACAAATCGCGAGGTGCATTTCTGCCCTCGTAATAGAACTCACCCAACTCGTACTGCGCCTGCGCGTCCCCACCCTTGGCGGCCTGCTGGCAGGCTTCGAGCGCTGCAGGCAGGTTCTCTGGCTGGGTATTGAGGGTGCAACGACCCATCGCCGGGACTAACAACGAGTTGCCGCCGGCAGTTGCCAGCAGAGGATAGACAAGCAACAGGCAGCCCAATACAAGGGTGCGGCCGGTGCGGTTCATGGGAGTCGACTTACCTCTGAAAAAGGTGCGGGCATGCCCGACCAGCTAAACGTGCTGGCTGCGCATTATGAAATAAGCAGAGCCAACCTTACAAAGTCTTTACGGATTTTCTGCTGCACGGCCTGAAAACATCCTTTTTTACGGGCGGATTACCTGAAAGAGGGTTGTTGTCAGCGTGTCTGTGCAGCGTTCGCATTGCATTGTAGAAGCAAAATACGTACTTAACGTTCAGTTTCATTCGCAGTCATCACTCGCGCCGGTTCACTGACACCCTGCGCGAGTGATGCCTGACGAGCTTATTTCAGCGCAGCGAATGCCTTTTCTGCGGCATCCAGTGTCAGTTTCAGCTCGGCATCACCATGGGCGATGGAAGTGAAACCCGCTTCGAAAGCGCTCGGCGCGAGGTAAACACCGCCTTCCAGCATCAGGTGGAAGAAGCGCTTGAAGCGCTCGGAGTCACTGGTCATCACGTCTTCGAACGTCACGATTTGGTCGGCTTCGCTGAAATACAGGCCGAACATGCCGCCGGCCTGGGTCGTCACGAACGGGATACCTGCGGCATCGGCGCGCTGTTGCAGGCCTTCGAGCAGGCGGCGGGTGTAGTCGCTCAGTTCATCGTGAAAGCCCGGACGGCTGATCAGACGCAGGGTGGTCAGGCCGGCCGCCATCGCCAGCGGGTTGCCCGACAGGGTGCCGGCCTGATAGACCGGGCCGAGCGGTGCGATGTGCGACATGATTTCGCGTTTGCCGCCAAAGCAGCCGACCGGCATGCCGCCGCCGATGATTTTGCCAAAAGTGCTCAGGTCGGGCGTCACGCCGTAGTAAGCCTGTGCGCCACCGAGGGCAACGCGGAAACCGGTCATCACTTCATCGAAAATCAGCACCACGCCGTGCTCGTCGCACAGGTCGCGCAGCCCTTGCAGGTAGCCAGGCGCAGGCGGCACACAGTTCATGTTGCCAGCCACGGGTTCAACGATGATGCACGCCACTTCCTGACCCACTTCGGCCAGCAGGTCACGCACGGCGTCGAGGTTGTTGAAGGGCACGGTCAGGGTGTGTTTGGCGAAAGCAGCAGGTACGCCAGGCGAGCTGGGCACGCCGAGGGTCAGCGCACCGGAGCCGGCCTTGACCAGCAGGCTGTCGGAGTGACCGTGGTAGCAACCTTCGAACTTGAGGATGCTGTCGCGGCCGGTGAAGCCACGGGCCAGACGGATTGCACTCATGGTCGCTTCAGTGCCCGAGCTGACCATGCGAACCATTTCCATGGATGGCACCAGTTCGCAGACCAGGTCGGCCATTTCGGTTTCCATGGCCGTCGGTGCGCCGTAGGACAGGCCGTGTTCCAGCTGGCTGCGCACGGCGTCGAGCACGTCGGGGTGGCTATGGCCAAGAATCATCGGGCCCCAGGAGCCGACGTAATCCACATAACGCTTGTCGTCTTCGTCAGTCACGTAGGCGCCCGCAGCGTGCTTGAAGAACAGTGGCGTACCACCCACGCTCTTGAAGGCGCGAACCGGCGAATTGACGCCGCCGGGGATGTGTTTTTGGGCGTTGGCGAACAGTGTTTCGGAACGGGACATGATCGGGTCTCTGCTTTGAAACGGGGAATTCGTGTCTACGCTGGGGTCAGCCGAGGCGGGCAGCTTCAGGGTGGGCTGCTTTATTGGGTGGCATGAGCCAGAGAAGGCGCAGGAACACGCACTATATCAAATGAAGGAGGATCCACGTACTGGCTCGCGAAGGGGGCAGTGCAGGCCCCAAAAACAGAGCATTCTGAACCATCGCCTTCGCGAGAAAACGAAGCGTCGCCCGTTTCTGGCCCACGACCATTCCGCTCTACAACAACGCCGTGAAAGCTTTTGCCCGGCGCGTCACTTCCTGAGTGTTTTCAGCGCCGAACAAGCCGTGCACCACGGCGAGCAGGTCGGCCCCGTGTTCAACCAGTTGCGGTGCGTTCTCCAGGGTTATGCCGCCAATCACCGCGATCGGCAGGTGGACCCTGGCACGCACCTGAGCGATCAGGTCCAGCGGTACAGCGGGGGCGCCAGGCTTGGTCAGGGAGTTGAAGAACCTGCCAAATGCCACGTACGTCGCGCCGTCAGCCTTGGCTTGCTCGGCCAGCTCCACGCGGCCATGACAGGTGGCACCGACGATCGCCTTGTGTCCGAGCAGGGCGCGGGCATCGGGCAGCGAGCCGTCGGACTGTCCCAGATGCACGCCCACCCCCAGCCGCGCAGCCAGCTCAGCGTCATCGTTGATGATCAGCCGGGTCTTGTAGCGCTCGCAGAGCTTGAGCAGTTCGGTCGCTTCGCGCAGACGCCGGGACTCGTCACTGTTCTTGTCGCGGTATTGCAGCAGCGTCACGCCGCCGTCCAGCGCAGCTTCGACATACGACAGAAATTTTCCGGACAGCAACTGGCTGTCGGTAATGGCATACAGGCCACGCAGTTTCATGAATCGACCCTCATGGCGATGTGTTACGAGCAAAAATCCAGCGGCAGCCGACGTGGCACGAATTGCCCCCGGCCCAACTGTTCGGCATCCCTCAGGGTCCGCCAGGTGTAGTCGAGTGCCGACTTCACCGCGCTGACCAGCTCTTCACCCTGTGCGATGCGCCCGGCCAGTGCGCTGGCCAGGGTACAGCCAGAGCCGTGGTAGCTGCCGGGCAAACGCTCGCAGACGAAAGTGTGGGTCCGGCCGTCACGCAGGTACAGACGGTTATGGATTTGCTGCTCGTCACCATGTCCGCCTGTGATCAACAGATATTCACAAAACGGCAGTAGTCTGTCGGCGCACTCGTCCGCAGTCCCTTCGGGAAGCTCGGCAAGGATGCGGGCTTCCGGAAGGTTCGGGGTGGCGATGGTCGACAGGGGCAACAGGCGTTCACGCATGGCGTAGCCGACCTCGTCCTTGCCCAGTCTGCCGCCGCCGCCAGCGCGTAGCACCGGATCACAGACCATGGGCAAATGCGGGTGGGCCAAAAGCAGTTCGACTACCGTATCGACCATTTCCAGTGACCCCAGCATGCCCAGCTTGACGGCTGCTACGCTCGAATCGTTGAGGACTGCATTGGCTTGCGCCATCACCCATTCGCGATCCAGCACGCGGAAATCACTGACGTTCACCGTGTCTTGCACGGTGAGCGCGGTAATCACCGGAGCGGCATGGCAGCCTTGGGCGAGCAGGGCTTCTATATCGGCCTGCATACCGGCGCCGCCACTAGGGTCGTGACCGGACAGGCAAAGGACTACGGGGCGGGAGCTATAGATATTCATGGTGCGCGAGCTTATCACTAAACCTTTCGCGGGCCGCTCGGGGTGCCGGTTTTTTCTTGCGGATCGAGCCCGATCGGTGACAACGGCAGGCTCGACAAAACCTTAAAAAGTACTCATGTTTGCCTTGCGGTCACCGATATAGAGCTATTGCCTTGATTTTGATCGCGATACTGTCTTTAAGCTATTAGCGGCTATGCTTGAGTGGCAAGGCTGACAAGTGACGGTTCGGGTCTTTACTGATGTCTGCCGGTACATGTGCACGTTCAACGGTCTGTTTGAATCATTAGCCTGTTTCAAGGATAGAAATTTGCGGGACGTCGTAATCAATGGATGGATTGAACGCGACGACCTACCTTGGGGCTTCAATGCGCTATCTGTTGATCATTCTGGCTCTTTGGCTGCCGTTGCAGAGTCATGCAGTCGAGTTTGATGAAAACACTCGTTTTCTGCCGTTGGGCCGTGCCATTCAGGTATTCGAAGACCCGACCGGCGAGGCGACCATCGAAAGCGTCAGCGCCGCCGCTCACGCCGGTGCCTTTCAGTCCGTGCCTTCCGGGACCTTCAACGCCGGTTATTCGCGTTCCGCCTTCTGGCTGAAGGTCGAGCTGACCTATCGCCCGACGGACGCCAGCATCCATAACGACTGGTTGCTGGAACTGGCCTATCCGCCAATGGACCACATTGATTTCTATGTCCCGGATGCCGACGGGAATCCCGGGCGGGTCTGGCAGACCGGAGACATGCTGCCGTTCTCCAGCCGCCAGTTCGCCCAGAACAACTACCTCTTCCAGCTGGACCTGCCGCCGGGCCAGGCGCGAACCCTGTACATGCGTATTCGCAGCGAAGGCTCTGTTCAGGCACCGCTCAACCTCTGGTCTACCCACGCGTATCTGGACGCTCAGCCCACCAAGGTTTACGTCTTCGGTCTGATCTACGGCGTGCTGCTGGGCATGCTGGTCTACAACCTGTTCATCTACCTCAGCGTTCGTGAGGTGGATTACCTGTACTACCTGCTGTATGTCGCCTCTTTCGGGCTTTATCAGATGTCGATCAACGGCGTCGCCATCGAATACCTGTGGCCTGACAGCCCCTGGTGGGCGAATGCGTCGACCCCCTTCCTGATGTCGCTGGCGACGTTATTCGCATGCCAGTTTTCGCGTAGCTTTCTGGGCACCGCACAATTGAGCCGCTGGCTGGACCGGCTGCTGCTGGCGGTTATCGGCGCTGCCGTACTGGTCATGTTCATGGCCTTGTTCCTCAGCTACGGGCCGGCTCTGCGCGGTGCCACTCAGCTGGTCATGGCGGGCTCTCTGACGATCTACCTGGCGGGTATCGTTGCGGTCATCAAAGGCGAACGGGTCGGGCGCTACTTCGTACTTGCCTGGTCGGTATTCATGGTCAGCGGACTGATCTTCGGCTTGATGCTGCTTGGCTATCTGCCCAATACCTTCCTGACCATGTACGCCTCGCACATCGGCACGGTGCTGGAAATGGCCTTCCTGTCGATGGCGCTGGCCGACCGTATCAACCACGCCCGCAGGCAGCAGGCGCAAACCTTGCTGGCCGCCGGTCAGGATCTGGAGCGCCTCAACCAGCAACTGGCCAACAGCAACCGGCTGAAGGACGAGTTCCTTGCCACGCTCACCCATGAGCTGCGAACGCCGATGAACGGGGTGATCGGATCGTTGGAGGTCATGCAGACGCTGGACATGGACGACGAAGTCGAGATGTATCAGCAAACCGCCGCCAGTTCGGCACGCGACATGATGAGCATGATCAACGGTATCCTGACCCTCACCGAGCTGCAGGCCGGTGTGCTGTACGCCGACTGCGAGGCGTTTTCCCCCGAGGATCTGGCTGACAGGTTAGAGGAGCGTTTCAGCGGCGCGGCTCAGTCCAAGGGCCTGATATTGACGCTCGATCTGGACGATAAACTGCCGCCGAGCCTTCGTGGCGACGCGAGCAAGCTTTACCAGTGCATCGAGTGTCTGGTGGACAACGCGATCAAATTCACCCGGAAGGGCGCGGTGCAGGTACGTTTCAGTGGCCATCCGCAAGACCTGGAGCGCCTGTACCTGCGGGTCGAAGTGATGGACAGCGGTATCGGCTTCAGCCGCCTGGACGAAGCCCGGCTGTATCAGCATTTCTTTCAGGTCGATGGCTCCATGACCCGCGAATACGGCGGGCTGGGCATCGGACTGGCGATCTGCCGGAAACTGGTCGAGTTGCAGGGCGGCGAACTGAGTCATCGTTCCGAGCCCGGCAAGGGCAGCTGTTTCACGCTGAGCGTGCCGATGCTGATGGTCGTGCCGGGCGCGGTGCGCAGGGCGCCTGAACTCAAGGCTCAATGGGGTATATAAGCGGCCTTATAGCGTCATCAGCTGAAAGCGCCGACGGTTAGGCGGCTACGGCACTTTTGCGAGGGCCGGGTGCGTGATTCACTGTGTGCATGTTGTGTGTGTACTCAGGCAGGAGATGACTCATGAACCTGAATCAATTCGCCGAAACCCACGAAGTCACCAATCAACCGCCGCCGCTGGACGGGGCAAACCTTTACCGTATCGACGTGCCACTTCAGGAATGGAGCAGGCGATTCGGGGCGGGCTGGGCGCAGTCGCGTATCGATGCCTACGGTGCGCTGGCAGGTGGCCCGCTGATGGCGGCGGGCTTTCTGGCCAACCAGCACAAGCCTGAGTTTGCCAGCCATGACCGTTACGGGCACCGCATCGACCTGGTCGAGTTCCACCCGGCGTATCACCAGTTGATGAGCACGGCCATCGAGCATGGCATCCCGTCGTTGCCATGGACCGATCCGCAGCCCGGCGCTCACGTGGCGCGTGCGGCCATGAGTTATTTGCATACCCAGGCAGACCCTGGCAGCGGCTGTCCGCTGACCATGACCTTCGCCAGCGTTCCTGCGCTCAGGCTGCAACCGGATCTGGCTGAAATCTGGCTGCCCAAGGTGCAGTCGACTGAGTACGATCCACGCAACGTGGGCATTGCGCACAAGCGTGGCGCGACCATCGGCATGGCCATGACCGAGAAGCAGGGCGGCACCGACGTGCGCGCCAACACCACGCGTGCGTTCCCGGTGGGAGCAGGCGGCCCCGGCCAGGCCTACGAGCTGGTCGGGCACAAATGGTTCTGCTCGGCACCGATGTGCGATGCATTCCTGACCCTGGCGCAGACCGACAAGGGCCTCAGCTGTTTTCTGCTGCCGCGCCATAGGCCGGACGACACGCGTAACGAGTTTTACATTCAGCGCCTGAAAAACAAGCTCGGCAATTGGTCCAACGCCTCCAGCGAAGTCGAGTTTCGTGGCGCGCTGGCATGGATGATCGGCGAAGAAGGGCGCGGCGTCCCGACCATCATCGAAATGGTCGCCATGACCCGTTTCGACTGCATGATTGGCTCCAGTGCCCTGATGCGTCAGGCGCTGACTCAGGCGACTCACCATTGCGCGCACCGTACGATCAGTGGCCGGTTGCTCGCCGAGCAGCCGTTGATGCAGAACGTGCTGGCTGATCTGGCACTGGAAAGCGAGGCCGCGCTGGCCCTGACCCTGCGGATGGGGCGCGCGCTTGATCACCTGGATGATGACCACGAAAAGCGTTTTGTGCGTCTGGTCACGGCAGTGGGCAAATACTGGATCTGCAAACGCGCCCCGGCCATGATCAACGAAGCCGCCGAGTGCCTGGGCGGCGCCGGTTATGTCGAGGACAGCATTCTGCCCCGCTTGTACCGCGAAGCGCCGGTCAACTCGACATGGGAAGGCTCCGGCAACGTGCAATGCCTGGACGTGCTGCGAACCCTGTCCAAGGAGCCCGGCGCACTCGATGCGCTGTTCGACGAACTGGGCGACGGACATGGCGACCGGCAGCTGGCGGCACATATCGGCAAGCTCAAGGCGGCGTTTCAGGACACCGGCGACATTCAGTACCGCGCCCGCCAACTGACCGAAGACATCGCCATCGCTTTGCAGGGCAAGTTGTTGCTGGAAGCGGGTAACGCGGCGGTCAGTGACGGCTTCATTGCCGGTCGACTGGTGTCTGGCGGGCGGGTGTATGGCGCTTTGCCCAAGGGTGTTGACGTAGAAACATTGCTGCAAAGGGCCTCGCCGCAGGTGGCATGAGCACGCGAACCCGTTACGATGCACGTCTGCAAGATCAGACAGGACATGAATCGTGACCCAAGCCTTTGTTGTTGTCGACACCGCCGAGCAGGCTGTAGAACGGCTCGCCGAGCTGCATGAACGCGCCACCAGTGCGCTGAGTCAGGCGCTCAAGCGCTACCTGAAAGACCGCGTTGAACCCACTGCCGAAGAGCGAGCGCAATTCAGCTACCCGGAACTGCGCCTGGTCTACAAATGCCAGGGCGAAGTGCCGGTCACTACGCGCGCCTACGCCAAGGTGCAACTGCCGGGCACTTACAGCGTCACCGTCACGCAGCCCAAGGCCTTCAAAAAGTACCTGCTCGAACAACTTGTCCCGCTGATGAACGATTTCACCGTGACGGTCGAAGTCGGTATGAGCGAGCAGAGCATTCCTTATCCTTACGTGGTCGAGCAGGGCGATGAGCTGGCCGGCACGGGCGTCACCGCGGCGGCGCTGGCACGAGTGTTCCCGAGCACCGACCTGTCGGCTGCCACCGACGGCATTGCCGACGGCCTCTACGACTGGGCCAACGTCGATCCGCTGCCACTGGCGCTGTTCGACGCTGCGCGGGTGGATTTTTCGCTACGCCGTCTGGTGCATTACACCGGCAGCGACTGGCGCCATGTGCAGCCGTGGATCCTGCTGACCAACTACCATCGCTATGTCGACCAGTTCATTCTGCACGGCCTGGAAAAGCTCCGCGAAGACCCGCGTTTCGTGCGCATGGTCCTGCCGGGTAACGTGGTGGTCGACAAGAGCATGGGCCAGGAAGAAGCCCAGGCCATCGTCGCCAGCGTGGTCTGGCACCGCTATCAGATGCCGGCCTACCACCTGATCGCCGAAGACGGTCATGGCGTGACGCTGGTCAACATCGGCGTCGGCCCGTCCAACGCCAAGAACATCACCGATCACCTCGCGGTGCTGCGTCCGCATTGCTGGCTGATGATCGGTCACTGCGGCGGCCTGCGTCAGTCGCAGACCATCGGCGATTACGTGTTGGCTCACGCCTACATGCGTCGCGACGGGATTCTCGACCGCGTACTGCCGCCCCATATCCCGATTCCGGCGCTTGCCGAAGTGCAACTGGCCTTGCAGGAGTCGGCTGCGCAGATTACCGGCGAGCGCGGCGAAGAGCTCAAGAAGCGCCTGCGCACCGGCACGGTGTTGACCTATGACGACCGTAACTGGGAACTGCGCTGGGCTCAGGAACGTCCGCTGATCAACCTGTCGCGCGCAGTGGCGGTCGACATGGAAAGCGGCACCATCGCTGCTCAGGGATATCGCCTGCGTGTGCCTTACGGCACGTTGCTGTGTGTATCCGACAAGCCGCTGCACAGCGAAATCAAGCTGCCGGGTTCGGCGAATGCGTTCTATGAGCGTGCTGTCAGTCAGCACCTGAAAATCGGCATCGCTGCGCTGGACCTGCTGCGTACCGAGGTGAACTCGCTGCACTCACGCAAACTGCGCAGCTTCGACGAGCCGCCATTCCGTTGATGGCTTGCCGTTAATAGATTGGTATTTGCACCAAGGGCCACTAAAGTGGCCCTTTCTGTTTTCCGATTGCCGAATTCTCATGTCCCGCACCCAACGCCCCGTTTCCCGCCGTCCTGCCCCCACACCGACAGGCACTGCCCGGCGTGTCGCCAAAGCGCCACCGGCCGAGCCCAGGCTGATCCTGTTCAACAAGCCTTTCGACGTGCTGACCCAGTTCAGCGATGAGGAAGGGCGCGCCACGCTCAAGGACTTCATCAAGATCCCCGGCATCTATCCGGCCGGGCGTCTGGATCGCGACAGCGAAGGTTTGCTGCTATTGACCAACGACGGCCAGTTGCAGGCGCGCATTGCCGATCCCAAGCACAAGCTGGCCAAGACCTACTGGGTGCAGGTCGAAGGCGAGCCGAGCGATGAGCAGTTGCAGCAGTTACGCGACGGTGTCCAGCTCAATGACGGGCCGACCTTGCCCGCCGAAGCGCGGCGGCTCGATGAACCGCAACTCTGGCCGCGCAACCCGCCCGTGCGCTTTCGCAAGAGTGTGCCGACAAGCTGGCTGGAGCTGGTGATCAAGGAAGGGCGCAATCGGCAGGTGCGGCGTATGACCGCTGCCGTCGGCTTGCCGACCCTGCGGCTGGTGCGGGTCAGGATTGGCGACTGGACGCTGGAGGGCCTGGATCAGGGCCAGTACAGGGAAGTCGCCGCAAAACTGTGATACCGGTGCTGGCTCAGTTGCGCAGGTGAGTCAGCGGCATTTCGGTGCTGGCCAGCACTTGATTGAGGACAAAGCTCGACTTGACGCTGGTCACGCCTTCGATGCGCGTCAGATGGCCCAACAGCAGCTTCTGATAGTGATCCATGTCCGGCACCACCACCTTCAGTTGATAGTCCGCGTCCATGCCGGTCACCAGGCTGCATTCCAGTACCTGAGGCAGGTTGCGGATCTGCTGCTCGAAGTTCTCGAAGCGCTCGGGTGTGTGCCGGTCCATGCCGATCAGCACGTAGGCGGTCAGGTTCAGGCCCAGTTTCTTGCGGTCCAGCAGGGCAACCTGGCGCACGATGTAACCGTCGTCTTCCAGTTGCTTGACCCGGCGCGAGCAGGGCGACGGCGACAGACCAATGCGTTCGGCCAATTCCTGATTGGATATCCGTGCGTCCCGTTGCAATTCAGCCAAAATGCTCAGGTCGTATCTGTCGAGCTTGCTCACGATGCACCCCATTATCAATTCAATTGCGCTGGATTATTCATCTGAAGTCAAAAATTGCGCAAGTAATGTTTCAATCCGCAATATTAGCAATCTTCTGCCTCAGCCTCAGGCCTATTCTTTTAAACAGAATCACTGCCCGGACACAGCGTCCAGCGCGACCCGCCGAATCAGGCCAGTCGCGGCCTCCGACCCAACAGGGTGTGTCAGGCCCCCGGGCTACATACTGTCCAGAAGACGGCATGAGGTGAGCCAGCGTCAAAAGCGCTGCGCCAGGACGAAGTATCTCAAGGGGGCCATTTGGTCCCCTTTTCTTTGTCTGCTGATAAAGTGCGCAGAACGGCGCTACGCTTAAACAGTCTTAATGACGTCAACCCGCGCTCTAGTGAGGAAAGCATGAAATCTGGGATCTGGCAGTTTGCGGGTGTAAGTCTGTTGTGTCTGAGCATTGGTGCTCAGGCGCTGGCCGACGAACGTGATGAACCGCCGCGCAATCCGCTTTACGGCAGCCCCGGTGAAAACGCGCAGCAGCGTCAGCAGCAGCAACAGCGTGCTCAAGAGCAGAACAATCAGCAGCGGCAGATCCAACAGCAGCAAAACCAGCAGCGCCAGGTCGAGCGTCAGCAGCAACAACTGATCAACCAGCAGCAGACCAATCAGCAACGCCAGATTCAGGAACAGCAGAACCAGCAGCGTCAGGTCGAGCGTCAGCAACAGCAGCAGATCCAGCAACAGCAGCTTCAGCAGCGCAACGTCGAGCGCCAGCAGCAACAGCAGATCGAGCAGCAACAGCGCGATCAGCAGCGCCAGATTCAGCAGCAGCAAAACCAGCAGCGTCAGCAGTTGCGCCAGGCTCAGGACAACCTGCCGATTCAGAGCGGCCCGAAAGAGGCGTGGCAAACCCAGCCGCCGCGTCAGGGCTATTACCAGGACATTCCACGCGGCAACAATCGCAACTGGCAGGCCGGTAACGGTCGCCCTAATGATCACTGGGAAGGACGCCCCGATGGGCGTGGCAATGGCTGGGGCCCCGGCCCGCAATACCGGCCTGGCTATGCGATAGATCGCGTACCGGGTGGCTACTCGCGTATTCCCTATCGTGGGCAGGACTATTACTACTCGGGTGGCTACTGGTATCGCCCGCAAGGCCCGCGGTATGTCGTGGTGACACCGCCCTACGGCGTGCGTGTCAGCAGACTACCGTCCTACTCTCAGGAAGTATGGATCGGCAGCAGCCTGCTGTTTCTGGCTGCCGGCACTTATTACGCCTACCAGCCGGACAGTCAGGACTATGTGGTGGTCAATCCGCCGCAGAACGAAGCCGTGTATCAGGCTCCGCCGGCCGAACAACAGGGCAATGGCTATGATCCGGTGGCCTACCCTACCAACGGGCAGAGCCCGCAGCAGGTCGAGCTGGATAAATACCAGTGCTACCGCTGGGCTGCGGAGCAAAGCGGTTTCGACCCGGCCAATGTCACCGGCCAGCCATCGCCTGACATGGTCGATCTGTATCGTCGCTCGATGGGCGCGTGCCTGGCGGGGCGAGGTTACAGCGTCAACTGATGCCGGTCAGGCACTGGCCTGCTTGACGACTTCCTGAGGGTCGGCGTGCACCAGCACTTCGGCCTTCGGGAATTGCTTGTGAATGGCGTCGGCCACCTGATCACAAATGGCGTGGGCGACCGACAGCGTCAGGGTGCCCGGTAGCTCAAGGTGCAATTGCACAAACCAGTGATTACCGGAGATTCGTGTACGCAGATCATGCGCCCCGAGCACGCCCGGCACATCGCACGCCAGTGCCAGCATTTGAGTGCTGACATCGGCCGGCAACTCCGCATCCATCAACACCGATATCGTTTCGCGGGCGATTTGAAAGGCGCTCCACAAGATATACAGCGCGATGCCCAGCCCAAAATACGCGTCCAGCTGTTGCCAGCCGAAATACGCCAACGTCAGCGCCACCAAAATGCTGGCGTTAAGCAGCAGGTCTGAACGGTAGTGCAGCGAATCGGCGCGGATCGCTGCCGAGCCGGTCGCCTTGATCACCCGGTATTGCAGGGTGAGCAGTGCGATCGTCAGCGCGATGGAAACCACCATCACGACCATGCCCAGCAGCGGCGCGCCCAGCGGTTCGGGATTCTGGATGCGCTCGACCGCCTGAACGGCAATCAGCACACCACTGACGGTGATGAACAACGCCTGCGCCATGCCCGACAGCGCTTCCGCCTTGCCGTGGCCATAGCGATGATCGTCATCTGCAGGCCTAAGTGCGTAATGCACCGCCAGCAGGTTGAGGAACGAGGCGGCGCCATCGAGCAGCGAGTCGGTAAGACCGGCCAGCAGACTCACCGAACCGCTCAGCCACCAGGCAACGCCCTTGGCCAGGATCAGCGTCGTGGCAACTGCCAGCGAAGCCCGTGTCGCGAGACGCAGCAGTCGGGAATGTTCGGCAGTGGTGCTCATGACGCTTCCTTGAACGGAATTGATATCAGGCAGCCGGGACCAGACCCAGTGCTGCCAGTTGTTCGACACTGCCTTTGTGCTGGATCAGGCGTGGATCGTTCAACGGCAGGGAACGGCCCAGCTCGGTTTCAATGATGGCTTGCAGCTTGGTGTTGTCGACACTGCCGTCAGCCTTGAGCGCTTTTTGCAGCTTTTGCGGATCGATCTGCGCATGCTCGCCAGGCCCGTAATAGATCGCACCAGTGGCGAAGTCCACCGCAAACGCAATCACCCCTGGAATGATATAGAACAGCAGCGCGAAAGCATCCAGCGCCGCAATGGCCGGGTCAACCTTGCCATCGATCTGACCACGACGATCAGGATAGAAAATACTGCCGCAGGCCGAAATCTGAGTCAGCAACGTGGCGACCAGAACGCCACCGATCAAGCGAGAAGGAATGCGCATGGAAAGCTCCTGAGATGAAGAGGGCAACTATACAAGGCAATGACTGCAAGGCTAAGACTATTGAGTGATGGGGTGGTTCTGCGGCCGTTGAGTTAAACCACATGGGATGCGGAGCCATCGCAGTGGTGGGAGTGAGCTTGCTCACGAAGGCCCTGAACGGGCGCTGAAGATTATCGAAGGTGAGATTGACCAGGGAAACAGCTCCCGCGCCGATGCCCCTTACCGACCACGATTAACATCTGGTTTACTGTGCCGCACGATAACTACAAAAACTCAGGAGTCATGTATGCAACCGATTCGTCTCGGTCTGGTGGGCTACGGCAAGATTGCGCAGGATCAACACGTCCCGGCGATCCACGCCAACCCCGCGTTTGAGCTGGTGGCCGTGGCCACGCAAGGCCAGCCGTGCGCCGGGGTAGAGAATTTCAAATCCCTGGGCGAACTGCTTGCGAGCGGGCTGCAGGTTGACGCGATTGCGTTCTGTACGCCCCCGCAAGGTCGCTTTGCTCTGGTGCAGGAAGCGTTGGCGGCCGGCAAACATGTGTTGGTCGAGAAACCGCCGTGCGCGACCCTGGGGGAGGCGATTGCGTTGGTGGCCCAGGTGCAAGAGCAGGGCGTCAGCGGTCTGTTTGCCTGGCATTCGCGTTACGCGCAGGGTATCGAAGCGGCACGTGAGTGGTTGTCCACCCGCACCCTGCACGGCGTGCAGATCGACTGGAAAGAAGACGTGCGCAAATGGCACCCCGGTCAGGCGTGGATCTGGCAGCCCGGTGGCCTTGGCGTGTTCGATCCGGGCATCAATGCCCTGTCGATCGTGACCCACCTGCTGCCACTGTCATTGTTCGTCGAGTCTGCCGAACTGCGCGTGCCGAGCAATTGCCAGTCGCCTATCGCTGCGTCCATCAAAATGTCCGACACGCGCCATCTCGATATCCGCGCCGAGTTCGATTTCGATCATGGTCACGACGAGCTTTGGAGCATCGAGATTCGCTGCGCTGAGGGGACGTTGCGCCTGGACAACGGCGGTGCAGTGTTGAGTATCGATGGCGTGCGTCAGGCTGTTTCGGAAGAGGGCGAGTACGCAGCGGTGTATCGCCACTTCCAACAGCTGATCGGCGATAAAGCCAGTGACTTGGACCTGCAACCGTTGCGGCTGGTCGCGGACAGTTTTTTCGTGGGCAGTCGGGCATCCGTTGAACCGTTCTACGACTAAAAGCCTCTCAGGTACAGGTAGGGGCAAACCGCGTTGCGCGCCCCTGCATACGTCAGCCTGACAAGAGAGCAGAAAGTGGACACAAAACAGCCTTGGCCTTCCAGTGAGCAGGAATTGGTAGAAGTACGACGGTTTAATAAAACCCTCGCGCGGATGCCGCGTTTCCAGATTCGCAATCGCGTCACGCCCCGGCTGATTCAGGCGCTGTTGCGTGCAGCTCAGATCGGCAGCGCCCTGAAACCGGGAGGCCATGACCTGCGCATCGAGAAAAGAACGGTCAGTTCGGATAACGTACCGGTGCCCGTGCGCATCATCCGCCCCAAAGGTAAACCCAAGGGCGTGGTGTTCGACATCCACGGCGGCGGATGGGTGATCGGTAATGCCCAGATGAACGATGATCTCAACGTCGGCATGGTCAACGCCTGCGACGTAGCCATTGTTTCGGTTGATTACCGACTTGCTGTAACAACCCCCATCGAGGGCCTGATGGAGGATTGTTTTTCTGCCGCCTGCTGGCTGTTGGGCAAAGACTGCGAGGAGTTTGCCGGCCTGCCGGTTATCGTTGTCGGCGAATCCGCTGGCGGACATCTTGCCGCAGCCACGCTTCTGAAATTGAAAAGCCGACCTGATCTGCTCGAGCGGATAGTGGGGACGGTGCTGTACTACGGCGTTTACGACCTGACGGGCACCAAGAGCGTGCGTACCGCACGGCCGGAGACGCTGGTGCTGGACGGTCCGGGCATGGTCGGCGCCATGCGCGCGCTTACCCCCGACCGAAGCGACGATAAACGCCGCGAGCCGCCACTGTCACCGCTGTATGGCGATTTGACCGGCTTTCCGCCCGCACTGATGTTCGTCGGAGAGATCGACCCGCTGCTGGATGACACACTGCAAATGGCCGAGCGCTGGGCCAACTCGGCAGAGGTCGAAATGCACCTCATGCCCGAGTCGCCGCACGGCTTCATCCATTTCCCGACCACGTTGGCGCGCAAGGCGCTGGCGCGCAGCCGTGAATGGATCAATGAGCGGATCGGTGCGCTGGGTTGAGCCCGCCGCTCAACCCAATTCTGCGACCCACTTCGACACGGGGTCGCCACTGCTCAAGCCCGGCTGCACAAGACCGTCGATCATGAAGGTCGGCGAAACATGTATACCGTTCTGGCGAGCGTATTTGGCGTGCCATTTCACGGCCTGTTCAAGCTCGGGATTGGCGAATGCCTCCGCCAGCGCCAGGCCGCTGTAACGCTCGATGCGCGCGATGATGTCGTTGGGCGTCGCGTCCATGTTCGGGCCGGTGGCGTGGTGTTCGAACTCGAATTCTTCACGGTGCGACGCAACCGCCGTCATGACCGCCTTGGCGCTTTGCTTGCCGCCTTCAAGGGTCGCAGCCGCCAGAATGCAGCGCACGATGACACCCGAAAACATGTGCCAGGGCTGCGATTGCAGGCGGATTTTGACCGTGATCCTGTCTTCTCCGGCCTGAGCCAGCAGCTCATCGAGCTTGAAGAAAGCCTTCACTGAAAAAGGGCAGGTTGGCTCAAGAAAGACTTCGAACAGACGAGGTCCGTGGCCCCAGGAAAGTACGTCTGAATACATGGTCGTGTTGCTCCCGTCGAGGGTTGTACAGAAAACGCGCCGGGCTGGTTGCCCGCGCCGGGCATGGTCACGAGAAGCATTCTCCCGGACACCTCTCGTTCCTCACGCAGAGCATTGGCGCGAGACAAACAGGCGCGCCGGGCTGATTGCCCTGCGCCGCGCATGGTCACGAGAAGTAATCTCCCGCACACCTCTCGTTCCTCACGCTCCGCGTGGGAATGCAGTTCGTGACGCTCCGCGTCACACATTGCAACTTTGACACCACCAGCTTGAGGCGCCATAAAAGCCTGAACTGCGGATCATGCGGGTTTGAGAGCAGGTTCGGGCATGAGTTCGATTTTCAGGCCAGCAATGCGCTAATCCAGCGAATCTGCTGCGCAACCTCCTGCCCTTTTTCTTCGCTCACGCCTTTCTGTGCTCTTTCGAAGTTGTTCAGCGTTTTCTGTTTTTTGCCCAATAAACGCTGCCACTTGAGCAGAAACGCCGGGCTGCGCGCCTGCATCTGCAGCGGGCCGAAATACAGTTCCTCAGCCGTGTACTTAACGGGGCCTGTGCGTTCGGCGACGATGATTTCGTAGTCGAAACGGTTTTCCCGCAGCACCTCTTCGCTGACGATGCGGTAGTCATGCTCCATCAGCCAGACACGCAACGGTTGCTCGCCGCCGTTGGGTTGCAGGATCAAGCGTTCCTGACCGCTCAGGCGCGCCTTGCCCGCTTCAAGGATGTCGCGAATCGTCTCGCCGCCCATGCCGCAGAGACTGATCGCCGTGATCGCGTCCTGCGCTTCGATCGCCGCCAGACCATCGGCCAGGCGCACGCTGACCTGATCCTCCAGATCGTTCTCACGCACGGTGCGCTCGGCTGCGCAGAACGGCGTCAATGCCACCTCGCCAGCCACCGCCGCCGAGATGGCGCCACGGTTCAGCAGCGCGACCGGCAGATAACCGTGATCCGAGCCGATATCAGCCAGCCGTGCACCGGCGGGTACGTGCGTCGCCACACGCTCAAGGCGCATGGACAATCTCTGTTCGTTCAACGGCAACCCCTTTCACCCCAAACGTCCGACAGCATGGCCGGGTCCGGGCGCGATTCTGTAGAGCAACGCGGCGCATTTCAACTTTCCGCGACAAAGCCCACGGCTCGACCCCCACCTGTCGCTCGCGTAGGCTTGGCGTTTTCCATCCTTTGCAAAGCAGAGATCCCATGGCAAACACAGACATCACCTTCACCCCCGATCCAGATCCGGAGTCCATCTCGTCGGACGTCGCCGACTTCAACGGCGTGCTGGTCAGCACCCAGATCCCTACTCATCCCGACGGTAGCCTGGAACTGGGCGGCATCACCGAGCAAAGCGAATGCACCCTGCGTGCCCTGAAAGACGCCCTCGAACGCGCCGGCAGCTCGATGGACCGGGTCATGCACCTGACCATCTACCTGACCGACATGGCGGACCGGGCGGCTTTCAATGAAGTGTACAAACGCTTCTTCAAAAAGCCGTGGCCCGTGCGCGCGGCAGTGGGCGTGGCATCGCTGGCGGTTGAAGGCATGCGGGTTGAAGTGACGGCGATGGCGGCCAAAGCGGGCTGACCGTAATGCACACACCTGACTGATGCTCGCGTCAGTGTTCTGCACCTGTGCAGAGTTGGACATCCCGTGGAACCGGATCTCGTTGCTTGCCACCAAGGCGGTATGAGTTTCCGGAGAAGCCGATGATCAACCTCACCAGCATTGCATCTTCGTTGGCGCGTGTGGCGCTCAGCGATTCGACAAAGCCAACGATAGACCGCGCGATGAACGTCGTCAGCCATATCGCTGGCAAAGTGGCGTTGCAGGTCAACAACTCATTGTTGGAGCAGACAGGTCGGCTCAACGAGCGTCAGCAGAAAGGCCTCGCGGTAATCCTGGACGCGTTGCGTGGCAAGGAACCGGTGACCCATGTCGAGACGCACGAAGGGGGAGGCCGATTCAATCTGGCGCGAGCTGCCTTCGACGTGGCCAGCGTTGTCTGGGAGCGCGACAAGTCGATGCGCAACGTGATGAGCTTTTTGGGCGTCAGCGATAGCAAGGGCAACCTGCTGTTCTCTCTGGGCAAGACGCTGGCTGAGGCGATGGTCAAGCCCGAACCTGAGTATGGCAAGCACAACAGTGAGGCGAACTATGCGTTCTTCTCCAGCAACCTGAAGCTGAACAAACTGATGAACGACATCGCTGATCAACTGATCAACGAGATTCGTCAGTCGAACACCGATCGCGTGCGACGACCCACGCCGGGCCCGTCCTGGAGACCTGAAAGCACTCAACAGCAAGCACGCCCACAAACGCCTCCACGCACTCGCCCCCAGGCTGCCAACAGCGCGCCGCCGCCACCGCCGAAAGCCGAGCCCCGTGCAGGCGCTCAGCGGCCGTCAGCAGATCGGCCCCACGACACGCCCGCTGCTGGCGCGTCCGCGAAGGTGGACGATTCCGGCCCCGCCACGCCACCCGTCAAGCCGCTGTACGCGCATCTGGGCCTCTCGGACATGACGGCGGACCTCTCCGCAGTCAAAACGGCCTACAAGAAAGCCTCGCTGAAGAATCACCCTGATAAGAACGTCGGTAACGAGGCTGAGGCGACTGAGCGTTTCAAAGTGATTTCAAATGCGTTCAAGATTTTGTCCGATCCAGAATTGCGCAAGAAATACGACAATGGCCTTATTGATGAGAAAGGTGACCAGGTCCAGGTCTGATTTTTCGACGCGAGGCATGCTTGCGGCAGTCTTTCTGGCGACTGCCGTTCAGCTAAAATACGCCGCCTGATTCCCCAACCCCACCCCGGTATACTCCCTGCATCTCTCCGGGAGCCCCCATGATTTCGTTACCCATCGATGCCGTCCTGCCAGCCCTGCGCCAGGCCCTGACCACGCGCCATGAAGCCATACTCGAAGCCCCTCCCGGCGCGGGCAAGACCACGCGCGTGCCGCTTGGGCTGCTTGAGGAAACCTGGCTGGCCGGGCAGACCATTCTGATGCTGGAACCTCGGCGCCTGGCCGCGAGATCGGCTGCCGAGCGGTTGGCCAGTGAACTGGGCGAGAAGGTCGGCGAAACGGTGGGGTAGGCGCCTATGCGCTGAACCTTCTGTTGGTGAACGAACTCAATCAGTCTAGGTAGTCGGAGGATGATTCCGTTTGCTTCCGAAGCAGTTGTCCAAAAAGGTAAGGCTATGATCGCTCGATGGCATTGGATGCTGGTGCAACTTACAAAGAAGCTTTGGCTCAGAGCTACCTTGTTTTCACTGCTGGGCGTAGCGACCGCCTTGATATCAATCTTGCTCAAGGACTCGATTCCATTTTCTCTGTCGGCACCGTATAGGTGCAGATGCCGTTGACAAGATTCTGAGCATCATTGCCTCCAGCATGCTTGCAGTGACCACCTTTTCGCTAAGCACTATGGTGACAGCGTACGGCGCGGCCAGCAGTGGCGTAACACCGCGTGCGACGACGTTGGTAATGGAGGACACGACAACACAAAACGCGCTCGCGACGTTCATCGGCTCATTTCTATTTAGCCTGGTAGGCATCATCGCCTTGAGCACTGGAGTCTATGGCGCCCAAGGACGCGTACTCCTGTTCGCAGCGACCATGGTGGTGGTCATCCTCATCGTTTACACGCTTCTGCGCTGGATTGATCACCTTTCAAAGTTGGGGCGAATGGGCGAGACGATTGATCTGGTGGAGAAAGCGGCCATTGATGCAATCGATCATAGAGTACGGTGGCCATACCTGGGCGGAGTTGCTTTCCCAAAGGGGTGGACTGTGCCTATCGGCTCTCAGATCGTTACCAGTGAATCGACTGGATATGTACAGCATATCGATGTTCAGGCACTGAGCGAGGTAGCGGAGGCCGGAAACCTCAAAATATTCGTGGATATTCTCCCCGGTAGTTTCGTCCACCTGGGGAGGCCGCTGGCCTATCTCGTACCGCTGGCCAAAGAGTCTGTCGAGATCACTGGCGAGCTGTCGGAGAAGGTGCTCGCTACGCTGACAATAGGCACCCGGAGAACCTTCGAACACGATCCCCGCTTTGGACTTTCAGTGCTGTCGGAAATAGCATCCCGCGCGCTGTCTCCCGCAGTGAATGACCCCGGTACGGCCATTGACGTCATCGGGCGAGGCGTACGTAGCTTGACTACGTGGTGTAAGCCACAGCCAGTTGCCCCTGAGCATGAAAAAAGCTGCGGCCAGGTTTTTCTGCATGGTTTGAATGTGGACAACTTGTTCGATGACTTCTTTGCGCCGATAGCCAGAGATGGCGCAGCAATCATCGAAGTGGATCTGCGCCTGATGAAAGCCCTGATCAGCCTGGCTCAGATCGATCCCGCTTTGTTCAAAGCCGTTTGCGTGAGGCACGCGAATATCCTTTTGAGAAGATCAGACAGCGCCTTGGCTTTGAACGAGGAAAAGTGCCAACTAAGGGCACTGGCAGACAAGTTGCTGTTTAACTAGCCAGCCTCACTACTAAGGTACGAAAGCTGCATAGAGCGCTCAAAAGCCAATTTGATGACGCCTTCTATGAAGCCTTTTTACCTTACCTCCACCAGACTCGCGCCTTCCATGCTCACCAAAGCACTGCTTGGCTTCATTGCTCTAGTGTGTCTCTCGTTGATTTTGGCTACAGCCTGGCAGATGAATCAGTCCAAGCGTGAGCGCGTAGCTACAGCCAAAATTGCGGTTTCAAACATCGTTCTTGCCGCCGAGCAGCAAGCTCGGGATACGGTACGACAAGCTGATAATACGCTGCGTGATCTCGTGGAGCGCGTGGAGCGCGACGGTTTAGAGGGGGCTCAGCAAGCTCGACTGGCGAAACTGATGGCCCAGGATGTGGTGAATGTGGACGGCATCCAGGGGCTTTTCATCTACGATGCCCAAGGCAACTGGGTCGCCAACTCCTTTTCCCAAGGTATACAGGTGAAAAACAACAGCGACCGCGCGTACTTCGCGTATCACCGCGATAACGCCGATGAGTCCATCCACGTCGGTTCCATTGTCGAGAGTCGCATTACGGGGGAGATGGTTATCCCTATCAGTCGACGCATCAATGCTGCCGACGGTACGTTTGCAGGTGTGGCATTAGCGACTGTGCCCGTTGCCTATTTCCAATCATTCTTCAAGCGCATGGATGTGGACGACAAGGGCGTTATTTTTCTCGCGCTGAACAATGGCGACTTGCTGGCTCGGCGACCGACAATGACGGCACTTATGACAACCAATGTGGCCAAAGGGGATCTTTTCACCAGTTACCTGCCATACAGCGATAGCGGTACCGCTGTGATCAAGTCTGTAGTGGATGGCGTGGAAAGGATTTATGCCTATCGGCGGGTTTCTGGGTTGCCCATCGTCGCTGCTGCTGGCGTTTCCTGCCAGCATGTATTCGCCCCCTGGTGGGCCTATGCGTATCGATCCATGGCTCTGGTGGCTATGATCACTTTATCTTTGGCTTCGCTAGGTCTCTTGTTGTACAGGCAAATTCAGCACTTGATCACTGCGGAAAGTGAGCTGAGCAGCGCCCGAACCGAGCTTGAGGTCATCGCTCAGACCGACAGTCTGACGCATTTGGCCAATCGACGTTGCTTCGACGCTACGTTGCAAAAAGAGTGGGGACGAGCGTCTCGAAATAACTCGGTCATCGCGATCATTTTGTTGGATATCGACTGGTTCAAACAATACAACGACTGCTACGGCCATCTGCGGGGGGACGACTGCCTGCGCCAGGTAGCCGGGATCATCGGAAGCTGCATCAACCGGGCTGGCGATCTAGCGGCACGGTATGGCGGTGAGGAGTTCGTGATCCTGCTAGCTGAAACAGATTTAGCGGGTGCTTTGAGCGTTGCCGAAAAAGTCAGGTTATCCATTGAAAACTCATTTATAGAGCACTCCGGCAGTCCAGTGGGGAATGTAACAATCAGTTCAGGTGTGGTGGCGATCAACGCACCGGAGAAGGAGGGCTATATAGCCGCCCTGAGGGAAGCAGATCTACTTCTTTACTCTGCTAAAACCAAAGGTCGCAACTGCGTCGAGGGACGAGCAATGGCCGACCCCACCAGAAAGCAGTTCATATGCCAGCCCGTTCTAGGCACAAGCCAATGCTGATTATGGCCGACTTGCTGCCCGTCTCGCCTTCTGAACCCCATTGCCATGCACCCCAATTGCGATGGGTGTAGGCCTTTGGTGCCGCTGGCCTGATCATTCAACCTGCTTCGTGGCCTTTGAATATGCATGCCAGGTTTTGACAGCCGTCCAGCAGCCACATCGCCTCTTGACGAAAAGCTTAAAGTTTCCAATTTTGGGTCGATAGCTTGTTGAATATGTCAACCATCATTGGAGAGCAGGAATCTAACATGCGCCTTAGAAATCTCAATTTAGCTCCACGAGCGGCCCTGTTTTTCACTTCAATCATCATTCTAGTTTTTGTGCTGGGTATATTCGCAGTCCTCCAAATGGGCAAGCTACGGGATGCCGAAAAAGACGTCGAACTCAATTGGATGGCCAGCATCCGACAAACTGCGTTGATGGACAAAGCGACACTTCGCCTGAGGCTCGAGACCCAGCGAGGCCTCGCTGACCCTCAATCCATTCAAAAGAACATTGAAAACCTCGCTGGCTATCGCAAGGCTTTCACCGATGCGGTGGCGGGCTATGAGCCACTGATAGCGAGCGATAAAGAGCGCTCGTTTTACACGCCAGTAAAAAACAGCGCCGATGCCTATTCCAAACAACTGGATATTCTCGAACCGTTGATGAGACAAGGTGACATAGCCTCAGCGGTCAACCTGGTGAGTACAGGTATCCGCCCGCTCACGAATGCGATGGAGCAGCAGATTAAAGACTTGACCAATTTTAACAACGAGGGTGCAGCTCGGGCTGGGCAAACCGCAACCGATCTCTATAACAACGGCCTGTGGCTTGTCGTTGGCCTTATAACGGGCGTAGTCATTTTGACGATTGGCTTGGCATTACTGCTGACGAAAAGTATTACCTCTCCGATTAACGATGCGTTGTCCGTCGCGGAGCGTATCGCGGCCAGTGACCTCTCCAAGGAGGTATTGGTTAGCGGGACTGATGAAGCAGGGCGATTGTTGAAAGCACTTGCGCAGATGCAGACAAACCTGCGCAACACGATTCTGCAGATATCCGACTCGTCCACCCAACTGGCCTCTGCGTCAGAAGAGATGACAGCGGTCACTGAGGAGTCGAGTCGTGGTCTTGTCGCCCAAAATGACGAGGTCAATCAAGCAGCCACAGCGGTCACAGAAATGAGCGCGGCAGTTGATGAGGTCGCACGCAATGCGGAGTCAGCTTCTGAAGAGTCGAAGCGTACCCAAGGGTATACAGAGGTCGGTTTGGCGCGGGTGGCTCAGACGTTAAAGTCAATTCAAACGCTGAACGGTAACGTTGAAAACACCAGCGAGCAGATTCAAGGGTTGTCAGATCGTGCCCAGAGCATCACTAAAGTGGTCGAGGTGATTCGGGCAATTGCAGAACAAACCAACCTGTTGGCTTTGAACGCAGCCATTGAGGCAGCACGCGCAGGCGAGCAAGGTCGTGGGTTTGCGGTGGTTGCGGACGAAGTAAGAGCTTTGGCCCATCGCACTCAAGTGTCGACCCAGGAAATCGAGCAGATGATCGCTGCCATCCAGAACGATTCTGATCTGGCCGTGAAGGCAATGAACACGAGCCGAGACCTGGCGACCGAATCGCTTGGCGTCGCCCAGGAAGCCAGTACCTCGCTGGATCAGATAGCCACGGCCATTGTTCAGATCAATGAACGTAACCTCATGATCGCGACGGCCTCTGAAGAACAATCGCATGTAGCCCGCGAGGTTGATCGCAATCTGGTCAGTATCCGCGAGTTAGCAGCGCAAAACGCTGCGGGTGCCAGCCAGACAGCAAGTGCATGCGGTGAAATGTCAAAACTGGCTGTTAACCTGAATCAGTTGGTTAACCGATTTGTGGTATGACAAAGGCTTTAGGGAAGCTGAGGGCTAACCTCGGACTAGCCAGGCACTGAAAGCAACGTGCCCGAAATGCTCAGGTTTTCTGATTACGCGGCAATTCCGATAAATCGGGATTGCCTCAAGCGTAATGGTTGTTCCCGGCATTAAACGTCCCAAATGACTGAATTGGCAAAGCGCACACGATTAGTCTCAATATTCAGCCTGACTCAGTGTGTTCAGAAAAGGGGGGATGCCCGTACGCTTACAGCTCGAACACATCCTCAAGAGCACAATCCATCGTATGCCAACTTATCGATGGACCCTGCTGCAGGCTCCACCTGGAATTACTTGGCCAACCACCGATAACCCGTTCACGAGGCTCGGCGTTGGAGCGAACGGCAAACTGAGCCTTGAAGGTGGCAGGGGTGTGCCAGGCACAAAACTTTTCCTTCCTTTGAGCCCCAGGCATCTTCTATTCGCTTGTGTTGGCTATCGACCCCCTCAACGAGGCACCACGCTGAGTCTTACCGAAGCAGAATTTATTCGGACGATGATCCTCAATGGTGCCAACCGCTACGTATTTGCAACGGATATACAGGATATCGATGAGATCAAGTCTCGCACTGTCTCTCGTGACCTATTTGATGCAGATGCGAAGCTTTGGGCGGGGCGGACTCTGTGCGAACATCTCACGGGGTTTTCATGGCACCGACAAGTTATGCGTTAGCGCGCTTGGAGTGAAAGGCGTCAGGCGAAGTTGGGATGGTTACCCGTTACAATAGCCAGCTTACCTGGGAGCCCCCATGACCTCGTTACCCATCGATGCCGTCCTGCCGGCCTTGCGCCAGGCCCTGACCACGCGCCATGAGGCCGTACTCGAAGCCCCTCCCGGCGCGGGCAAGACCACGCGCGTGCCGCTTGCGCTGCTTGAGGAAACCTGGCTGGCCGGGCAGACCATTCTGATGCTGGAGCCTCGGCGCCTGGCTGCGAGAGCGGCTGCCGAGCGGTTGGCCAGTGAGCTGGGCGAGAAGGTCGGCGAGACGGTGGGCTATCGGATTCGTCTGGAAAGCCGGGTCGGCCCGAAGACGCGTATCGAAGTGGTCACCGAGGGGATCCTCACGCGTCGTTTGCAGGACGATCCGGCGCTGGAAGGTGTGGGGCTGCTGATTTTCGATGAGTTTCACGAACGCAGTCTGGATGCCGATCTGGCCTTAGCCCTGAGCCTCAATGGCCGGGAACTGTTTCGGGACGATCAACCGCTGAAGGTTCTGCTCATGTCGGCCACGCTGGAAGGCGAGCGGTTGGCGGCGTTGCTGGATGACGCGCCGGTGGTGCGCAGCGATGGGCGCATGTTTCCGGTGAGCATGCAGTGGGGGCGTCCTTTTCAGCCCGGTGAGTTTGTCGAGCCGCGTGTCGTGCAGACGGTGCTGGATGCGCTGGGCAGCGAGTCCGGCAGCCTGCTTGTGTTTCTGCCGGGGCAGGCCGAGATTCGTCGGGTCAACCAGCAACTGGCGGAAGCACTGGGTGAGCGCGCCGACATTCTGCTGTGCCCTTTGCATGGCGAGCTTGATCTGAATGCGCAACGCGCGGCTATCGAACCGGCTCCCAAGGGCACGCGCAAGGTGGTGCTGGCGACCAACATTGCGGAAACCAGTCTGACCATCGACGGCGTGCGCGTGGTGATCGATGCCGGCTTGGCGCGGGTGCCGCGTTTCGATCCGGGCAGCGGCATGACGCGTCTGGAGACTCAGCGCATCTCTCGTGCCAGCGCCACCCAGCGCGCTGGCCGGGCAGGGCGGCTGGCGCCGGGCGTGTGTTATCGGCTGTGGTCCGAAGCGCAGCACGATCAACTGGCCGCCTACGGGGCGGCAGAAATTCTTCAGGCGGATCTCGCCGGGCTCGCGCTGCAACTGGCTCGCTGGGGCGTCACGCCTGCGCAACTGGTCTGGCTGGATATACCGCCAGCCGCGGCTTATGCACAGGCGCAGGATTTGCTGGTACGTCTGGAGGCATTGAACAATCAGCCGGGTCAGCCGCCAGCCCTGACCCCACACGGTCAGGCGATGGCTGAGCTGCCTGCTCATCCGCGCATCGCCCATCTGCTGTTGCGCGGCCATGCGCTGGGGCTGGGCGAACTGGCGTGCGACGTGGCGGCCTTGCTGGGCGAGCGCGATATCTTGCGCGGCGCTGGCGCGGACCTGCACAGCCGCCTGACCCTGCTGGCCGGCACCGAACGCGCGGCGCGCGGCGCACAAGGCGGGGTACAACGGGCCAGACAACTGTCGCGGCAATATCGCGGTTATCTGCGCGGCGCGGCGAGCAGCCCGGTCAGCGATCCGGACCACTCCCGCTGGCTGGGCGCCTTGCTGGCGCTGGCTTACCCGGATCGCGTCGCACAGCAACGCCGAGCGGGCGGAGCGGAATACCGATTGGCCAACGGCCGCGCGGCACTGTTCGCCGAGGCGGATGCGCTGATGAAACAGCCATGGCTGGTCATCGCGGATTTGGGCAGCCGTCAGGGTCAGCGCGAGGAACGCATCTACCTCGCTGCCGAATTCGATCCAGCGCTGTTCGACTCTGTGCTGGCCGAGCAGGTCATCAGCGTGGACCAGATCGACTGGGACGAACGCGAAGGTGTATTCCGCGCCGAACGACAGCGCAAAGTCGGTGAACTGATCATCAGTCGCGAACCACTGACCGGCCTCAACGACGCAACCCGCAGCCATGCGTTGCTGGCGCTGGTGCGTCGCAAAGGCCTGGAATTGCTGCCGTGGACGCCCGAACTGCGCCAGTGGCAGGCGCGTGTCGCGCTGTTGCGCAGCCTGGATATCGAGAAAAGCTCAGCGAGCGAGTGGCCTGATCTGAGCGACGCACAACTGCTGGCGACACTCGAAAACTGGCTGATGCCCTACCTGGGCAAAGTCACCCGGCTCAGCCATTTCAGCCAGCTCGACCTGTCCTCCATCCTGCGCAACCTCCTGCCATGGCCAATGCCGCAACAACTGGAAGCGCAGGCCCCGCAGACCATCCAAGTGCCGTCTGGCTCGAATATCCGTATCGACTACAGCGAACATCCGCCGATTCTGTCGGTGCGGCTGCAAGAGCTGTTTGGCTTGTCCGATACGCCGCGTATCGCCAATGGGCGGCAGGTGCTGAAACTGCACTTGCTGTCCCCGGCACGCCGCCCGGTGCAGGTGACGCAGGACCTGGCTAACTTTTGGCGGTCGACCTATATAGATGTGAAGAAGGACTTGAAGGGGCGTTATCCCAAGCATTACTGGCCGGATGATCCATTGGTGGCGGAGGCTACGGCTCGGGTCAAGCCTAGGGGGACGTAGTGAATTGTTCCACGGCTGGATTATTCCGGATGCAGTCTGTTACGCAGAGTATCCAGATATTTGCGAACATTTTCCTTGGCTGCCAGAAGAATGATGGGAGACTGAACACGAGAATGCTAGTTTGCAACTATACGGCAGTCCTCCTCAATCGCGCAGTTTTGGTGCCGCTGTGCAGACCATGCGATGTGTGACATTGTTCATAGAGCTACACCATCAGTGTGGTGACATAACGACTTGCTTTTGGATGAGAATGCCCGCGTATTACGTGTTTGGCCACATGATCAACGTAAGGCAGGTACTGAGTCGCACAAGTGAATGTCAATATGGTATTGTCAAAGGGGGATGATTGAGTATAAAGATCGTGAGCTGTAATTAGGTAGGGGTTAGGCCTTTATAGGAAATTTAGTCGATAGGTAATGGGATGAGTGATCGGTTTCTGCTATACATTGATATTCTCGGTTTCTCGGAAATGGTCAGTAAGGAGCCTAGAAAAGTCGTTCGGGTCTACGAAATTCTGGATACCCTGAATGTTCATGGACGATCCGATTTCAAGGTGATTGTTTTTTCAGATACCATTCTGATATACAGCAGCTCTACAGTTTCTAGCGATCCAGATAGAGCGTATTGCATACAAGCTCTCATTGATTTTGCGAGTGATCTACATCATAGACTCGTCGGTCAGGATATCTACTTTCGCGCCGTTATTGTCAAAGGCGATTTTCATCACTATGAACGGAATCATGTTAACTGCTTCTTCGGCAGCGCTCTTATTACTGCATACCACGCTGAAAAGGCGATTCCATCCTTAGGGCTGTTCATTTCTGATGAATGCTCGAGATTTGGGCTCATGCAAAAGATTGCTGATTTCTCGCCTGGACTATCGTTCGTTTTTCTATGTGAGGGTCTACAAGCATTGAGTGCCCTTTCTCCTAATAAATGGCCGATCAATCTAAGAGGTAGCCCCGGAGAAGACTTTGCAATCAATCTTCCTTGGGATGTGCGTTTTCTTAAAGATATCCATACCCAAATGCGAAAGCATGCAGATCCCGCCGTTCGAACTAAGTTTCTCACAGCATGGGACTTTTATCAGCGAAGATATAAAGGTGCTTTAAATGCGTTAGTGCAGAGCGATTTCAGTATAGCTGGGCTAGTGTCTAGCGACTGGGATATGGTAACAAAAAAAATGGATGAAAAGATTAAATACTTCAAGCGTATTGGTGCTGGTACGGATCTATCAAGAAATGTGCAGGAATCGTCTAGGCAGTTAGGTGAAAGTTTTAAGTTGAAATATAAGAAAGGTTATTTGGGTTGATGCTTGTTGTAAGTCGAGCTATAGCCTAATTTGAATTGTGATCAGGTTACTCGCAGCAATTCTCAATTGGGCTTCTAGATTATAAGGTAAATATTTGAAGGTTGATTGGTGTTAGGGGGGGCTAGATTTTTGGTTCGCGTTAAGTATGTTGTGATTTGATGTTGTGGTTTTTAGGGTTTTTGATACTTGAATGCTTTTTGAGGTGGGAATTATGTCAGAAATAAGCTCCACGTATCACTTCGAAACAGCCAAGGAACTTCTAGGTGCTCTCATGCCTTGGTCAAAATTAAGCTCCGATATCGTACTAAAAAATTATGTTTTCAGAGGGCAGCGAGACGCTACTTACCATTTGGTACCGTCCTCGCTGCGGCCGCCTTCAAAAAAAGACATGATTGCGAGTATGAATGTTTTTGTTGATGCTCATCCTGATCTAGAGCATTCGTCTTTTATACAAGCATTTGTAGAGTATCAACTAATCAGAGATTTTTATAGGCAAGCTGATATGAATGGTCTCTCAGTGCCAGAGTCAAGGTTTTTAAGAGATCTGCACTATAGAAAAGTAGACTTTCAGGCTATGTCAAGCTGGAATCATAATTCTCCTTGGCTACCTGATGATATGCTGGAAGCAGCAGCTTTAGCACAGCACTACGGGATACCAACTCGGCTATTGGACTGGACATATAATCCAATGATCTCTGCTTTTTTCGCTTCTCAGCCAAGGCCTGGCTGCGACGGTTTTAAGCGCGATGGAAAGCTTTGCATATGGGGGCTTAATACAGAGAAAGTAGGTTTTATTCATATGGCATACCGCAAGGCAAAAGACGTTCCGATGGAAAGGCCTTTTCCGGATTTCCCTTTAAAATTTGTTACGCCACCTTATAGAGGGAATCCGAATCTGGAGGCCCAGCAGGGGCTGTTTAGTCATTGGGTTACCCCACTCGGTAGTCTTGAGTATATATTGGATAAGGTTTCGGAAAATACGCCTGCTGTTTGCTTGGTACAGCAGGTTGCAGACTATTTTCGTGATCTGGGAATTCCTGTGGTAGACGATCTTTTCATAAAGTTTACGTTGCCAAATTCACAAGCGGAAAACCTAGCAAAATATCTTCGTGAGTTAGGCTATGGCCCCTCTCGATTGTTCCCTGGTTATGAGGGGATAAGTGCTGAAATCAGTGAGCGAAGATATTTTACGAAAAAGCCAATGTCAGAGAATGATTAAAGGTCATCGTACGGCTGTTCTGAAAGCTATAGCTTTACTTTGATTTTTATTTAAGGGACTTAGGATTGGTTGAAAAGGCTTTCTTTTCTGGCAAAATTTCGGGCATTAGTCAGGGGGGCTGTCGATTTTAAAACTTGGTGGCCAACGATTGTAGCGTATCCGCTTCACGAACCCCACATTGCCAAGGCAATAGCTAATGTCTGACGCTATGCTCCAGATTTCCTTTCGGAGACAGCCGAGGAGGAGAATGATGGGCAGGCGTGGTAGCGTCCCAGTCCCCTTTCACAGTTTACCCATTGACATGACCGTGTCTTCCAGCGTACGCATTTAGTGCCTTATTGACTTTGCTCCATCTCCCTAATCCAGCTGTATGTGCCGTTTAGCCAAACGAAGACGCTGTTGAGCACCTCGCGCAAATGCCAGAAGTTGATGTGGGTAACGTCCGGGAGGTGGTCTTTACCAACGTTGGTCGTCGCATACCGAAATACCATGGAGTCTGGGTCAACGTCGCCAACTGACGAATGAACTCGTGAACAGCAGTAGCGTTGTCGTCTGAGTGCTCTACACCGAAGTCTTTAAGCAGACGACGCAATTCCGACCATAGAGGCATCAACGGATGCTAGTCGTAATTCTTGGGCTCTCTGTCTGTCAGAGCACGAGCGCTCTTTAGCATCAGCTTTAACTGCAGCTCTAGGGAGTGTCGGTATAGAAAGAGCAAAGGTAAATGCCGCTATCCAAAGGCACCTGACGATTTGCCATAGCCTCTACGAGACCGTCAACGGCATCTTTGTATGCAAAAGTATAGAGGTGCCTAGGAAGCCCGGGGCGATTCATTGCATGTTTTAGCAACGTCGCTAAAAAGCTGGATAACAGCTTGCCTCGTGACAATGAGACCTTTGCCAACGTGACCGTCGATTAAAGCATCCAGTACTTTGGTGCGCAGACTCATATCGTGTTCCTTTTGTGAGGAAAAACTGGCCGAGGGACGCTAGCTATTTTTGCTGGCTAATGGCTATTCTCTCATCATTTCTCCAGCAAGGAACGCGTATGAAGCTCAACCCACTACATCTCAAGATCGCTGGTTTGCTTGAAGGCAGGCTTTTTCGAATCCCAGAATACCAACGCGCCTACTCTTGGACATCTCGCCAGCGCAAAGACTTATTCGGCGACATCGAGGAGGCATTTCGATCTGGCCGGGAGCATTTCATGGCTACATTGGTCGCCTTGGCCAAGGAGAAAGAAACCCGTCTTCTCGGCGTCGACGAGTTCAAGACTGTCGAGCTGGTGGATGGCCAACAACGGGTAACGACCCTCATCATCCTTATGAAGGCGATTGAGAAAGCTCTAGACAACGATGACGCTACGCAAGCCAAGGTGCGGCGGGAGTTGGGTGAGCTCCTTGTTAAAGGAGACGATCATTCTCTAATTCTGCTCCAGACAAACCATGATGCGAGTCAGGTTTTCACCAACTACATCCGCAAGGGGATGGTGGAGGAAGGCTCTGCAAAAACTGCTGCAGATCAGAATTTGGTTGAAGCTGCCCGTGACTGCGAGCTCTTTGTGAGCAAATGGCTGGCTCGTGGAGATACGATCTTTGAACTGTTGGTGACCATCAGAAATAAGCTAACGATCATTTACCATGAGATTTCTGACGAGGCTACGGTATACCGAGTCTTCGAGGTTCTTAACAGCCGTGGGCTGGATGTGAAATGGATCGACAAGCTCAAAAGCCAGCTAATGGCACTCATTTTCGAGCACGTTGAGGGTGGTACTCGCGATGAGGCGGTGTCTGAAATGCAAGACGTCTGGCGGGGCATTTATCGCTCGCTGGAAAACAGCACACGAATTGGAGACGAAGCTCTCCGCTTCGCAGGAGCATGGGCTTGTGACGCACGACCGAATCGGATTCCCAGTGAAGCAGACTCGACCGCATTACTGACCTTGAAGGCGGGCACGCAGCTAAAAACGATTGCAGAGGTCGGTCATGAGCTCGAAGCGGTCGTG
The DNA here is from genome assembly GCF_027983475.1 of Pseudomonas cerasi. NCBI lineage: Bacteria > Pseudomonadati > Pseudomonadota > Gammaproteobacteria > Pseudomonadales > Pseudomonadaceae > Pseudomonas > Pseudomonas cerasi. Next base: position 1,310,530 of record NZ_JAQJVM010000002.1, on the reverse strand, counting down.
CAAGCGAACCTGCGCCTGTTCCGAGATCCGCGCCTCCGGGCTGTAACGCGCATTGTGCACGCTCGGTTTGTTGCCGCAGCGATCATCCTGCGGAAATTCGACAAGAAGACAGAGCAAGAGCTGCTGGGTAAATGGGAGCGCGCAACTTTTAGAATCTACGAACTGGCGAGCCGTGACAGCCGTCACAAGGTTGGGGAGTACATCCGTCTTGGTTACGAAATCTACCGGAATAACTTGGATAAAGATCAAATTCTTATCGGTTTGGAAAAAATCTCCAAGGGTTATTCCATTGATGAGGTTTTGGACAATATTGATTGGGTGAGCAGCTACGATGGCTGGCAAAATCAGCTGCGCTATGTGCTGAACCGTTATGACGAGCACTTGGCTAAGCTCGCAGGGCAGAAGCTAAATGAGAGCCAATGGGGAAAAATCTGGGAGCAGGATGCCGCTAGCTCAATAGAGCATATTGCACCACAAAGCAGTGGCGTTGAGTGGATGCACCACCTTGGGAATCTGACGATGCTGCCACCAGGAACAAATTCTTCGCTAAAAGCTAAGCCGCCGATTGAAAAGATAGACATCTATCGAAGCTGTGGACTGATTGCCACGATCCATGTAGGCCAACAGATTCATGACTCTGAATCTTGGACTGAAGATATGGTTCTAGCTCGGGCAAGAAGCATCGAAGATTTCATCAGGATTGAATGGGCCGACTGATCACAGTTCAAGTAACATGAAGTCTGAGTCTTGGAGGTACTCTGTACCTCCAAGTAGGCTGCGCAGGAAAACCGTCCAAAAGGTAAGGGTCTTGGTTAACAGGTGGGTCTGTATTTGTGGAATGGAATATGGGGGGCGGAGGATTAAATGGCCGGCTTTTTAGGCTGGCCACCACATCATCAATCTCAGAATTCGCGCTCAACATCATCGAAGAAGTTTGCGTTTAGTTCGTGCTCTAGGGAGCCGAATCGCGCGAGCAGATCTGCTCTCAGCTCACCTTCAGCCTCCGGTTCAAAATTGATCCGGTGGCTGTACGGGAGACCATCATCCGACTCATTGGTCGTGATTTCTGATCCGGCCAAGAGCTCGCCGTCTTCGACCGATATCCCCAGCTCGCTCGCCAGTGCTTGCGCCATAGACATGCGGTTGCTACTCCGGGCTTCTTCCACCGCTGCCCAATACTGCAGCTCAGACCTACGGTCGCGGTCAGCATCAGACTCACCGCTGATGATGGACACGCCATCCTCAGCAAGCAACCACTTACCTTCGCGGCGAAGCAACTCGACCGTGGCAGTAAGGAAGAACGCTGCACCGTGATACACCCGTTCCTGGACTTGCTTGCCTTGGTAGGTCAGCGAGACACCCAAGATCAGCATTCCAGTTGAATCGGTGTATTCAGAGGCATCGACTGTCAAGTTATCCACCGTAAACCCGCTTGCGTTTGTCTCCGCAATCGCACCGGAGAGCTGATCTTCTAGCTCCTGATCCAGATCTGCGTAAACATCGTCCTCGTGGATCGCGTCGCTAAAATCTCTGACCCCAAATACCGTCATCATCAAGCGTGGATCCTTGGGATTCCGCTGTGCGACCACAGAAAACTCATGGTAATCAGCGAAGCCTGCTTTTTGCACAAGTGTTTCTTGAGCGACAGAAAGCTTCAGGCCTTGATCACGAGCAAGTTGTTTAGATTGAGATTTTAAAATGTTTAATGGGGAAAAATCAGACATGGCAACGATTCCTAATCTACGACGCTTAGGTGTCCGATTGCCTGTTCACCGGGCAGCGTCTGGTTAGGGGCATGCCGATGTAAAACGGTGGTGTGTATCAACGATGGGCTATTGCTTTGCGAAACAGGCGCCAGGCGACCATCACCGCCTGCCTTGATCATAGGTGAGGAAGATCCACTTCACAATAGCCTTCGGAAAGGTGATCACCAAGGTGCTTTCGCGGGAAGTGCCTGGAGGAGGGTGTTCGGATATTGGCCATATCAGCTATTGCGTACCCAACGCAACAGACCCAGAGAACACCAGGGCGCAAAGCCCTGGCAGGCAGCAGATGTCACTTTTTCTTTTTAGCCGGCTTTTCAGCCTTTTCTGATTTCTTGGCCTTTTCTGGCTTGCTATCAGCTTTTTTGGCAGCTTTCTTTGGCTCGGCGTCTTTTTTCTTGTCTTTCTTTTCGGAAGACTTGGAAAGCGTCGAGGCCGCTTCAGATTTCTTGGCCGGTGATGCTTTCTTGTCTTTCAGATCCTTGCTGGCTTTCGAGGCTTCGCCTTTGCTTTTCTTGTCGTCTTTAGCCACGTTGATCACCCTTTGGTGTATGCCGGTATTGGCACGACGTCCATGGAAGTATCCATGGGCTAATCATTAGGCGAACGCGCTGAGAAACGGTTCAAACTGTTTTGACACTGTCGGCTGTGAGGGCGCTATTCGAAAGTTTGGTGGCCAGCCAGAGTATTGAAACCTGAATGCTGCTCGCTCCCTCAAGGCAAAACCGGCAACAAAAACCGCCCGATCACCGGCAAGTGATCAGAGATCAACAACGTGTCATCCCTGCGCACCCTCGCACTCACTCGCTTCAAACTCGGGCTGTAGAACAGATAATCCACCGTCCGGTCCGGCCCGTTGATGCGGCTGTCGTTGGGGAAGTGCGTCAGCCATTTGCTGCGGTCGATGCCGCTGGATTCGGCGTTGTCGGGGATCATCGGGTATTTGTCCCACAGTTCGTGCAGTTCGCTGTCGGCGGTGTAGCCAAGACGCTGTTGCTCGGGGAGGCGCTGGTATTGGCCCAGCGGCAGCAGGTTGAAGTCGCCGCCTATCAGCCAGGGCGTGCCGCCGCTTTCCAGCTTGTCCAGCTGCGTTTCAGTGGCCGCGACCTGTTTTTGTGCGGTGTCGCCGGCGTGTCTGGCGGTGGTCAGGCTGGTGTTGATGACGGCCAGTTTGCCGCCGTCACGCAAGGGCAGGTAGCTGACCAGCAAGGCATCTTTTGGCTGGAACTGACGGCTGATGATGTTGGCGTCGGGCACCGGCAGTTGTATACGTTCGGCGCTGTCGATGTGGAAGCGGCTGAGGGTCGCGAGTTTTCTGCCGACGCTGCCCCAGATATGCGGGTTGGGTACGAACTCTGCCTTCCAGTAGAACGCCTGCGTGCTGCACGGGTAGAGGTCCGCGACACGCTCCTTGATTAGCGCCAGTTGATCCTGATAATCGGAGTTCTTGGCACCATCGTCGACGCCTTGCAGCAGCACGATGTCGGGTTGTTCGTCACGGATGACCCGCGCCACTTCATCCAGGTTGTAGGCAAGGTCTTCATGTGTCGGGCGTTCGTCCGGGCCGCTGCCGTCGGCCATGTCGTACCAGAACACATAGCGTTTACCCGCCAGGTACTGGATGTTCCAGGTCATGACTTTCAGCGCTTGCCCCGGCACCAGTTTCGGTGCTTCGACCGCTGGGTTGCAGCTGGCCGTGAGTAATTCACGGGCTGGAGGGCGCCAGGTCAGTTGGAAAACCAGCAACAGCAATACGGCGACCAGCAGCAAGCCGTACAGGGTCAGACGTAGCAGTAAACGGGGCATCGGCTCGACTTGGAGCGCCTGGCGCTCAGTGAGGGATTCGGCGTTGAGCATACCGAATCGACGCGCCTGACGTCAGCCTTTGCTTCAGGCGCGGTGTGCGGGTTCGCTGATCAGCATGAACAGGCGGAACGTCACGATGGTGGTGAACAGTTGCAGGAAGCTGCCGATGCTGTCGGTGATAACGGAAACCGCTGCGCTTTGCGGCTCCGGAAACAGGTACAGGCTGGCGCCCTCGAGCAGCCACAAGGGTATGTAGACGCTCAGCACGCACACCAGAATGCGCGTGAAGTGTCCGGTGGTCATCTGCATGCTTTCGCGCATGGCCATGAACGGCGTGAGTTTGCGCAGAACCAGCAGGTATTCGCTGAACGCCAGTTTGATCATCACCCAGATGCCGGGCACGACAAACAGTGAGAGGCCGAACATGATCAGCAGGGTGCTCATGGCCGACAGCACGGCGAAGGTCGGCCACAGGCGCACGGCCATGGCCAGTACATCGCGGGTGTGTACGTCCTCGCCACGGCTGCGTGCGTCGAGAAACAGGATCAGCGCGGCTGTATAGACAGGGTAGAAGAACAGCCCGATCACCAATGCATAGGCAGGCGAAGTGTCGGCGGACATGGCGCTGCCCAGCGCTTGTTTGGCCAGCACTTCAAGGATCACGACAGGCAGGCACAGCAGCGCGATGCTGCCCAGATTACGCCGAAAGAAATAAAGCGAATCCTGGATGATGTTCAACGGGTTCATGGAGATAGATCGCAGGCTAAAAGCAGGCGCACACTTTAGCCCATGCCCCCTGTCTAACCAAGCGCAGTGGTTTTCGGCGCACGGCTTGTTATCTTTTTCTTCATGTCATTGAAGCGCGTCGATTGAGGCCCCATTTTCTGCACATGGTACTGCCATTGCGGCAGGGAAGAACTCCAGTGGCAACTCAGTGAGGTGGTCATGAACAGCGAAGAGCAAACCCTGATTGACGGTCTTTTCTCGAAACTGAAAGACGCTGAAACGGCATCCGCCCCGCGAGATGCTGCGGCCGAGGCGCGTATCAAGGAGCATCTGAACCGCCAGCCCGCTGCGCCGTACTACATGACGCAGGCGATTCTGGTTCAGGAAGCAGCCGTCAATCAGCTCAATCAGCAGGTAAAACAGCGTGATGAGCAGATTCAGCAGTTGCAGGCCGAGCTTCAGCAGGCCAGGGGGCAGTCCTCGTCCGCGCCAGCGAGTGGCGGGTTTTTGTCGAGTATCTTTGGCAGCAGCGCACCGCGGGCCTCGCAGCCGCAACCGAGCCAGCCTTCCAGTGGCGGCTGGCGTGATGGTGGTGGTTTCAATCCTGCACCTGCGCCCGCAGCGCCACAGGGCGGTTATGCCGCGCCTGCTCCGGCTGCCGGCAGCGGCTTTCTTGGCGGGGCGCTGAAGACCGCGGCCGGTGTAGCGGGCGGTGTGCTGCTGGCAGAGGGCATCAGCAGCATGTTCAGCCACCACAGCCAGCCGCAGGAGATCGTCGAAGTCATTCACGACGCGCCACAGGCTCAGGACACCGGCTCGTTCAATGATCAGGGCGGTTGGGGACAGCCGGATCAGCAGTACACGGCTGACGACAGTTTCGACGATGGTGGTGACATGTTCTCTGACGATGATTCGTTCGTTTGAAGACGTGACGGTCGTTCTTCACGTTCCAGCGCTCATCGTTATGCACAAATCTCCAAGAGCCCGAAAAGCGTGACTTTCGGGCTTCTGCCCGCAGGTCGGGGGCGGCGATCCGCGTTGCTCACGAATACGATGGTACAGATGCTCCATTTTCAGGGGTTACCGGCCTCTTCGCGAGCAAGCTCGCTCCCACGGCCTGCGGCCAGAATCAAGAGCAGACTTGTGTATAACGATGAGCGCTGGAGCGTGGGAACGATAATCTGTGCCATGCCGCGCGGGCCTCGCAGCGGCCGATACCGATCCATCCCTCAATTCCTTCCTCAAACTGGCATACTGGGCGCCGATTCACGTTCCGGATCGCTGTAACCCGTGGGCATGTTGCCCGCCATGAGGAATTGCGGTGAAGAAGATCGCGGTGTTCGCCGACGTGCAGAACCTGTATTACACCGTGCGCCAGGCGCATGGCTGTCATTTCAATTACGCCGCCTTGTGGGCGGATATCAGCAAGCGCGGCGAGATCGTTCACGCGTTTGCGTATGCCATTGATCGTGGCGACAGCAAGCAACAGCAGTTCCAGCAGATCCTGCGCAATCTGGGGTTCACCGTCAGGCTCAAGCCGTACATCCAGCGCAGCGACGGTTCGGCCAAAGGGGACTGGGATGTCGGCATCACCATCGATATCATGGATTTCGCGCCGCAAGTGGACGAAATCGTGCTGGCGTCGGGTGATGGCGATTTCGACATGTTGCTCGAACGCGTGATCAGCAAGCATGGGGTCGAGGCGGTCGCCTACGGCGTACCGGGGCTGACCGCGAATTCGTTGATCCGCGCCGCCAGCCGTTACGTGCCGATCGAAGGCGCGTTGTTGTTGAAATGAATTTACAGGGCCAGGCCAGTGTTGGAACGTATTGCAGTCATCGACTTTGAAACCACCGGTATCTCCCCAGGCCATAGCTGCCGGGCGACCGAGATTGCGGTGGTGATCATGGAGCAGGGGCGTATCGTCGAGCGTTTTCAGAGCTTGATGAATGCCGGCGTGCGTATTCCTGCGTTCATCGAAGGGTTGACCGGCATCAGCAACAACATGATTCGTACCGCCCCCAGCGCCGAGCGGGTGATGGGCGATGTAGCGGATTTCGTCGGCTCGACACCGCTGGTGGCGCACAACGCCTCGTTCGACCAGAAGTTCTGGGATTACGAGCTGTCACGTATCCAGCGCACGCGCGAACAGAGCTTTGCCTGTTCACTGCTGCTGGCCCGACGTCTGATGCCGGGCGCACCGAACCACAAGCTCGGCACGTTGACCCGCTATGCGCGCCTGCCCGACACCGGCAAGGCTCACCGGGCGATGGCCGATGCGGAAATGGCGGCCAATCTGACCGTGCACCTGACCAACGAATTGCGCCAGACCCACGGCATCTCTGCCATTTCTCACCAGATGCTGTGCTCCCTGCAGAAAGTCCCGGCCGCGAAGATCAACGAAACGCTGAAGCGTCAGCGCGGCATCTGACCTGTCAGTGCTCCTGCTTGCCATTGCTGATCAAGTAATCGGCCGGCAGGCTGCGTTCCACGGCTGTCGACAGCACGATTGATGTCTTGCTGAAGCCAAACTTGGCGATCCGGTTGATCAGGTCTTCCAGGTGCGGCATCGAATCGACCGCCGCGCGCATGATCACACATGGGTCGCCCGTCACCCGGTAGCACTGGATCAGTTCGGGGACTTTCCACAGTTCCTTGTACGCCTGCTGATTGCCGTGACTGCCCATGCGCAACTCGATCAGGCACTGAATCGGCAAGCCGACTTTCGACAGGTCAACCTTCGCTTCGTAGCCGGTAATCACACCACTGGCCTCCAGCTTGGCGACCCGCTCGGCCACGGCGGGCGCGGACAGATTGACCAGTTTCGCCAGCTGCGCAAAAGACGCCCGGCCATTTTTCAGCAGCTCATCGAGCAGAATCCGATCGTATTTATCCAGGGTCATGGCGTGCCTCGTACCGTGCGGTGGGCAATTTTAAAATAAAAGGAAAATAGGTCTTACAAGCATTGAATCGTAAGTTTCAGCGCGGTTTAAACAGGTTTGTCTGCTTAATATCCGCCTTGGGCCTTCATACAATAGGTCAACCATAACAATGATCCCAGGGCCTTGCCATGCCTCAGTCCGTTCGTGTTTCACCTTTGCTCATCGGTGCCTTTCTGGCCTTGTACCTGATCTGGGGTTCTACCTATCTGGTGATCCGCATTGGTGTGGAGTCATGGCCACCGTTGATGATGGCGGGTGTGCGCTTTCTGATTGCCGGCTGCCTGATGTATGGCTTTCTGCGGTTTCGCGGCGTGCCTGCGCCGACCTGGCGCGAGTGGAAAGCCACGTTCGTGATCGGCTTCCTGCTGCTGGCCTGCGGTAACGGCGGTGTGACCCTGGCTGAACACGCAGGCGTTGCATCTGGCGTTGCAGCACTGGCGGTGGCGACCATGCCGCTGTTTACCCTGCTGTTCGGCCTGTTCTGGGGCAATCGCACCACTAACCTTGAATGGGCGGGCATCGTGCTGGGCCTGATCGGCATCGGCCTGCTGAACCTCGGCTCCAATTTGCAGGCCAGCCCTTATGGCGCCGCCGTGGTGATCTTTGCCGCCGCAGCCTGGGCGTTCGGTTCGGTGCTGAGCAAGCACCTGCCGTTGCCGAAAGGCCCGATGGCCAGTGCGGCGGAAATGATCACGGCGGGAGCGACGCTGCTGATCGGCAGTGCCTTGAGTGGCGAGCGTCTGGCGCATATGCCGACGGCGGCGGGCTGGGGTGCGCTGCTGTATCTGGTGGTGTTCGGCTCTATCGTCGCGTTCAGCGCTTATATGTACTTGCTCAAGAACGTGCGCCCGGCTGCGGCGACCAGCTACGCCTACGTCAACCCGGCCGTGGCAGTGATGCTCGGCGTGGTGTTCGCTGGCGAAACGATCGGTGTCGAAGAGTGCATGGCCATGGTGGTGATCATCAGCGCCGTCGTGCTGATTGGCCTGCCGCAATGGCGCAGGTCGCCGCCGCAAGAGGTTGTATCGACACGCACAAGCTAACCGAGGCGCGCCGGACAGGTTAAACTGCGCGCCTTGCGTTGAATCTTTCCTACGGTATTACCATGACATTCGCCTCTCTCGGCCTGATCGAACCCTTGCTGCGCGCCCTCGAAGCGCTCGGTTACCAGACTCCGACGCCTGTACAGACCCAGGCAATTCCTCCGGTACTGGCGGGCCGCGATCTGATGGCAGCTGCGCAGACCGGCACCGGCAAGACCGCAGGTTTTGCTCTGCCGCTGCTGCAACGGCTGACCATGGAAGGCCCGAAAGTCGCTCCCAACTCAATTCGCGCGCTGGTGCTGGCGCCGACCCGTGAGCTGGCCGATCAGGTTCACGAAAGTATTCGTCAGTACGCCGAGCACCTGCCGCTGACCACCTACGCGGCTTACGGCGGCGTGAGCATCAACCCGCAGATGATGAAGCTGCGCAGGGGCGTGGACGTGCTGGTCGCGACCCCCGGTCGCTTGCTCGATCTGCATCGCCAGAACGCGGTCAAGTTCTCCCAGTTGCAGACGCTGATCCTCGATGAAGCTGACCGTATGCTCGACCTGGGCTTTGCCGAGGAATTGCGCGGTATCTATGCCGTGCTGCCCAAGCAGCGCCAGACCTTGCTGTTCTCTGCGACGTTCTCCGACGAGATTCGTCTGCTGGCCGCGCAGATGCTCAATGACCCGCTGACCATCGAAGTCAGCCCGCGCAACGTCGCGGCGTCTTCGGTCAAGCAATGGGTCGTGACCGTCGACAAGAAACGCAAGGCGGATCTGTTCATCCATCTGATGAAGAAACATCGCTGGGGGCAGGTGCTGGTGTTCGCCAAGACCCGGGTTGGCGTCGATCAACTGGTGGATCGCTTGCAGGCGCTGGGCATGAACGCCGACGGTATTCACGGCGACAAGCCGCAGGCCACCCGCCAGCGTGCGCTGGACCGCTTCAAGAGCAACGAAGTGAAGATTCTGGTGGCCACCGACGTGGCGGCGCGCGGTCTGGACATCGATGACCTGCCGACTGTGGTCAACCTGGACCTGCCGATCGTGGCCGAGGATTACATTCACCGTATTGGCCGCACCGGCCGTGCGGGGCTGACGGGCGAGGCGATTTCGCTGGTGTGTGCCGATGAGGTCGAGTTGCTGTCAGCCATCGAAGTGCTGACCCGCCAGACCCTGGAGCGCAAGGAAGAGCAGGACTTCGAACCGGAGCATCGCGTGCCGAGTACGGATGCCAGCGGCCAGATCCTGAAAAAGCCCAAGAAACCGAAAAAACCCAAAGTGTCGGGCAGCAAGCGCAACCTGGGCAAATGGGTCGACAGCGGCGAGTCCGAGCCTGCGCCGGTGGTCAAACCGGTACGCAAGGTCCCGGTTTTCAACACCGGCCCGCGTAAGAAGAAGCCTTGATATACACATGTGAGAGCGAGCCGGGCGACGCTTCGCTTGCTCGCGAAGAGGCCATGACAGACTTTGGAAGTAGGGCGGCAGGACCATCGTCTTCGTGAGCAAGCTCACTCCCACAGAAGGATTTATGTATAACGCTGAGCGCAGAGCATACGCACAGGAATCACTGTGAGTTCAGCCACTCCACCATCCCCAGCCCGGCAGCGCGGCCGCTGGCGAAGCAGGCGGTCAGCAGGTAGCCGCCGGTTGGCGCTTCCCAGTCGAGCATTTCACCGGCGCAGAATACGCCTGGTAATTGCCTGAGCATCAGACGTTCGTCCATGGCCTCGAAGGTGACGCCCCCTGCGGTGCTGATGGCCTCATCGATGGGGCGTGGTTTGATCAGGGGCAGTGGCAACGCCTTGATCGCCTCGCTCAACAACAGCGGATCGGCAAACGCTTCACGAGGCGCAAGCTCGCGCAGCAGCGCTGCCTTCGCGCCGTCCAGCCCCAATTGGCTGTGCAAATGCTTGGACATCGAGCGCGAGCCGCGCGGTTTGCTCAGGACTTTGTGAAGGTCCGACAGCGTTTTGCCGGGCAGCAGATCGATATCCACAACCGCTGAGCCGTGCAGGTTGATTTGTTCACGAATCTGCGCCGACAGCGCATACACCAGGCTGCCTTCGACACCCGTCGCAGTCAGCACGAATTCGCCCAGGCGCAGAGCGTGGCCATGCAGGCCCATCGCAATATTCTTCAGCGGCGCACCGGCAAACTTGTCGCGCAGCAGGTCGCTCCAGGCGCTCACCTCGAAACCACAGTTGGCGGCCTGCAAAGGCGCAACCTCGACCTGCTGTGCTTGCAGCCATGGCAGCCAGGCCCCGTCAGACCCCAGCCGCGCCCAACTGGCACCGCCCAGCGCCAGCAACGTGGCTGCAGGTTTGATTGCCAGTTCATCGTCAGCATGAGTGATGCGCAGGCTGCCATCAGCCTTCCAGCCTAACCAGCGATGCCGCGTGTGAATCGTGACACCCGCATCACGCAGCCGCTTGAGCCAGGCGCGTAGCAGGGGGGCGGCTTTCATGTCTGTGGGAAACACGCGCCCCGAGCTGCCGACAAAGGTCTCGATACCCAGCGCATGAATCCACTGGCACAGGGCATCAGCGTCAAAGCCGCGCAACAGCGGTGCGATCATTGGCGAACGTTCGGCATAGCGCGCCAGAAATGCCGGGTAGGGCTCGGAGTGGGTGATATTCATACCGCCCACCCCGGCGAGCAGAAACTTGCGCCCCACCGACGGCATGGCGTCGTACAGATCGACCTTCAGCCCGGCCTGGCTCAATACTTCTGCTGCCATCAACCCTGCAGGGCCGCCTCCGATGATGGCGACGGTTCGGGCAGCGGAGGGGGCGAGGTCGGTCATGGTCAGCGAAATATCGATAGCAGAGGGGTGGGGCATTCTACCCGAGCGCTCTTTCAAGGTGTGGCGCACGTCATGGCCTGCGACTCAAGCGAAGTACCGAGCAGGGTCACAAGCCCATGTCGTTCCAGACCCGTTGTGCACTGTGGTGGAGAATCCCGTGGCGTCTTGCCAGTGCCCGGCGGTCCTTGCTGTAGCCACCGCCAATCACGCCCATGACCGGAATGTCGCGGCCCAGACAATGACGCAGCACCGCTTCGTCGCGATTGGCCAGCCCCTGGTCGGTGAGCTGCAGATAACCCAGCGCATCATCCTTGTGGACATCGACCCCTGCGTCATACAGCACCAGGTCCGGCTTGTAGAACGGCAGCAGGTAGTTGAGCAGGTCGTCGACCACGTTGAGGTAATCGGCGTCGCCCATGCCCATCGGCAGCGGAATGTCCCAGTCGCTCTGCGCCTTGCGTGCCGGGAAGTTCTTTTCGCAGTGCAGCGAGACGGTAATGGCGTCCTCGGTATCGGCCAGAATGCGCGCCGTGCCGTCACCCTGATGCACATCGCAGTCGAAGATCAGCACCTTGTCCACGCGGCCGCTTTGCAGCAGGAACTGACTGATCACCGCCAGGTCATTGAAAATGCAGAAACCCGCCGGGTAGTCATAGTGCGCATGGTGGGTGCCGCCCGCCAGATGGCAGGCCAGACCATGCTTGAGAGCCTGCTCGGCAGTCAGCAGTGAGCCGCCCACCGCACGGATGGTTCGGCGTGCCAGAGCCTCGCTCCACGGCAGCCCGAGACGTCGCTGGTCTTCGCGCGACAGATCGCCGTCAAGGTAGCGGTTAATGTAGGAAGGATCGTGAGCCAGCGCCAGAATGTCCGCCGGGCACAACTCGGGACGCATTAATTGAACGTCACTGGTCAGGCCGCTGTCGATCAAGTAATCGCGCAACAAACGAAACTTGTCCATCGGGAAGCGATGATCCGCCGGGAAATCCGGGCTGTAGTCTTCGTGGTAGATAAGCGGTAGGGACATTTTGCGTCCGTTGAAGGGCCGAAGCCCGATAGTGCCAGTAAAGTATCCGCACGCCCAGTTGTGTGGCGCAGTGGATACCCGCACTGACGCCCACTCATGTCTCGTTACACGGGGGAATCGATGGAACCGATACTCAAGCTTGATAGCGCCCGACTGCTGATGCGGCAGTGGCGTGACGATGACTTGCCAGCGTTCGCCGACATGTGTGCGGATCTTCGTGTCATGCGCTATTTTCCTCAACCCCTGAGCCGTCTTGAAAGTGCTGCCATGATCGGACGGTTGCGTGGTCATTTTGCCGAGCTGGGCTTCGGGTTCTGGGCGCTGGAGCGCAAGGATACCGGCGAATTCATCGGTTTTACCGGGCTGCATGTCGTGGGTTTCAAGGCACCTTTTACGCCCGCTGTGGAAATCGGTTGGCGGCTGGCTTATGACCACTGGGGCCTGGGCTTTGCCAGCGAGGCGGCCTGGACCGCGCTGGGCTGTGGTTTCGAACGCCTGGAGCTGAAGGAGATCGTGTCGTTTACCGCGGTCAATAATCAGCCGTCGCAAAAGGTCATGCAGGCAATCGGTATGCAGCAGGATGAGTCCGGCAACTTCGATCACCCCAATCTGGAGGACGGCCACCCGCTCAAGCCGCACGTGCTGTACCGGATCAGTCATGAGCAGTGGCTCAAGACGCTGAAGCCTTGATCAGGGTGTAGATTGAATTAAGCCAACCATTTTAAATCTGTATCATTCCATTCCAGTGGGATGGGCTTGAGGCCTGTCGGAAAATGCAGCGACTGCCGTTGCCGTACCAGTGCAAAGTCGATGTATGAGAGGAATGAGAATGAGCCAAGTGCTGGATGATCTGGTTGAGCTGCTGACGCTGGAAGCCATTGAAGAAAACCTGTTCCGCGGGCATAGCCAGGATCTGGGCTTTCGCCAGTTGTTTGGTGGTCAGGTGCTGGGTCAGTCGCTGTCTGCCGCCAGTCAGACGGTTGAAGAGGACCGTCATGTTCACTCGCTGCACGGCTACTTTCTGCGTCCCGGCGATGCCGGTTTGCCGGTGGTCTATCAGGTGGATCGCGTACGTGACGGCGGCAGTTTCAGCACGCGCCGCGTCACTGCCATCCAGAAGGGCAAGCCGATCTTCACTTGCAGCGCGTCGTTTCAGTACGATGAAGAGGGCTTCGAGCATCAGGCACCGATGCCGCAGATTGTCGGTCCGGAAAACCTGCCGTCCGAGCTCGAGTTGCTGACCCGCCGCGCACACCTGATCCCTGAAGCGATGCACGACAAGTTTCTGCGTCCCAAACCGATCCAGTTCCGTCCGGTGACCTCCGAGGATCCGTACGATCCCAAGCCCGGCGAGCCTGTGAAGTACGTGTGGTTCCGCGCCGATGGCAGCCTCCCGGACGTGCAGGCACTGCATCGTTACATGCTCGCCTATGCCTCCGACTTCAACTTGCTGACCACGTCGCTACTGCCACATGGCAAGACGGTCTGGCAGCGCGATATGCAGGTTGCCAGCCTTGACCATTCGCTGTGGTTTCACAACGACCTGCGCACCGATGACTGGCTGCTCTACGCGATGGACAGCCCCTGGGCAGGCAACTCGCGCGGCTTCTCGCGCGGCAGTATCTTCAACCGCGCCGGGCAACTGGTCGCATCGGTCAGTCAGGAAGGGCTGATCCGCCATCGTAAGGATTGGGCATGACACTCGAAGGTATACGGCACTGGGTGTTCGACATGGACGGTACCTTGACCGTCCCTATCCACGACTTCCCGGCCATCAAACGTGAATTGGGCATCCCTCAGGACGATGACATTCTCGGGCATCTTGCTGCGTTGCCTGCTGAGGAGTCGGCGGCCAAGCACGCCTGGCTGCTGGAGCATGAACGCGAGCTGGCGCTGGCTTCGCAGCCTGCCGAGGGCGCGGTCGAGCTGGTTCGCGAGTTATCGGCGCGCGGTTATCGACTGGGCATACTCACCCGTAACGCCCAGGAGCTGGCGTATATCACCTTGAAGGCTATCGGCCTGGATGACTGCTTTGCCGTCGAGGATGTCCTGGGCCGCGACGAGGCAACCCCCAAACCGGACCCGGCAGGTTTGCTGAAACTGGCCACTCGCTGGAGTGTCGAGCCGAAGCAGATGGTCATGATCGGCGACTACATGCATGACCTGAACTGCGGCCGTGCGGCGGGCGCCAAGACTGTTCTGGTCAACCTGAAGGACAACCCCTGGCCGGAGCTGACTGACTGGCATGCGGAGGATTGCACAGTGCTGCGCGGGATGCTGAGGTGATCTGAGCTGCCTACCGTGCCAATGCGGAGCGCTCACCGTTATCCACAAGTCTTTGTGGGAGCGACCGGGGCGGCGATCCGCATTGCTCGCGAAGAAGGTATTTCAGTCGATGCATTTTCGACGACTATGTTGACCCTTTCGCGAACAAGTTCGCTCCCACGGCCTCCGGCCAGAATCAAAAGCGGACTTGTATGTGGCGTTGAACGCGGAGCGTGGGGACGATAGTTATATCCCTATCACTCAAAACGGCTTGAACAGCACCGCCTGACCTTCCGGTGAAGTGAAGATCCCGTCGCCGTTGTGGCCGACTTTCGGCACGATCACCAGACGCTGGTTCAGCCCTTCCGGGTGACGCTTCTGCAGATAGTTGAAGTAGTTCTGTCCGCGAATCAGGCGGTAGGGACCTTGCGCCTCGGCGGCACAGGTCTTGTCCAGCGCCGGGTGGTTGCGGTCGGTGTCCAGCTCGCCCATCAGGTAAGTGATGTCGCGCTTCACGTAATTCTTCTCGATGTCAGCCGGCTTTTCCTTGCCCGAGTAGAACGGCATCTTGTTGAGGCCGTATTTCCAGTCGTTGAAGTTCGGGCAGCTCTGCGCGGTTACCGGCTCAGGTCGTTCCGCGTCGAAATAAGCGTAGGACGACGGATTGGCGATCACGTAGCGCAGCTTCACGCCTTCACGTTGCAGCAAGGCGTCTTCCTTGCCGCCGATCATCGCGTAGCGCTGGACCACCTGGGCACCACCGGAGTGCCCGGCAATGACGATTTCCTTCAGGTTGGGGAACAGCTTGCTGTCGCTCAGGCGCTTGAGGATGTGGTCCAGCACCAGAAACGAGCTGACCGGCTTGGGATCGGTGGAGGTTGCACCTTCCATCCAGCTGTTCTGGCGCCAGCGCAGGATAGAGTCCGGCAGGTGGTGCGCGACGATATCCTTTTCATCCAGAAATTGCGGGGCGATCAGCAGGGTCTTGCTGCGCTCTCTGGACTGGTTGGCCGCACGTTCGATGCTGCGCAGGTAGGTTTGCGCATTGCGCAGGCGACCGTGCAGGACGATCACCACGCGCTCGATCTTCGGTTTGGGGTGTACCCACTCCTGGCTCAACCCCAGAGTCGCCTCAGCGCCATTGATGGCGAGGCGATCCGGGCTGATGGAATTGACCGCTTGATCCTCGGCATGCGCCCCGAGGCTCACGAAGGCAGTGCTCAACAACAGGACCAGAAGCGGTTTAATCATGTGCTCAGAGACTCTTGGCGGCGAACGTATCGCATTGATTGATTTGACCTTGGGCAAAGCCTGCCTTGAACCAGCGTACACGCTGTGCAGACGTGCCGTGAGTGAAGGAGTCCGGAGCGACTCGACCACTGCTTTGCTGTTGCAAGCGATCATCGCCGATAGCGTTGGCCGCGTTCAATGCTTCTTCAATATCACCCGGCTCGAGCCAGTTCAAACGATTTTGTGCGTTGTACGCCCAAACACCGGCAAAGCAGTCCGCCTGCAGCTCTTGGCGGACTAGTAAACCGTTGGCACCTTCCATTTTCTGCCCGGCCTGGCGAGCCTTGTCGACCTTGGCGGAAATGCCCAGCAGGGTCTGCACATGGTGCCCGACTTCGTGGGCGATCACGTAAGCCTGAGCGAAGTCGCCAGCGGCGGAAAAGCGCTGGGCCATTTCACGGAAGAAGTCCATGTCCAGATAGACCTGCTGGTCAGCCGGGCAATAGAACGGACCGGTTGCCGAGGTCGCGCGACCGCAGGCCGAGTTCACCTGGCCGCTGAACAGCACCAGCGTAGGGTCCTTGTATTCGCGACCATTCTGGGCGAACACGGCACGCCAGGTGTCCTCGGTATCGCCAAGGATGCTGCGCACGAATTCGGCTTGCTGGTCGTTGGCCGGCGGCGCTTCACGCGTCTGCGCGCTGGGTGGAGCGCTTTGCTCGGTTACTTGCCCGGTCAGTTGCCCGAGAATCTGCATCGGGTCCTGACCGGTGAGCAGGCCGATGGCGACGATGATGACGATGCCGCCCAGACCCAGGCCCTTGCCGCCGATGCGCATGCCACCGCCGCCGCCGCCACTGCTGCCGCCATCGCGCGCATCGACTACGTTGTCGCTGCGTCGGCCTTTTTTCCAGAGCATGTCGGATCCCTCTTCTTTTCGTGCAATGAGTGTCGCTGCTGATACGCGAATACGCCAGTCCGGCGTGTTCCGGCCAGCGTCGTGTGCAGAATGCGAGGGTATAGAGGTGCGCCGGGGCTGATTGGTTCGCGCAAGCTGTACCGTGGCTGTGTTTTGCTGAAATCCGCCGCTGTCAGGCCTGTTTGACGGTCTGCGCGTTGAGCACGTCCGGCGGCGAGGCGTCGGCAAAACGGTCGACCTGGCGCAACGATTTGAAGCCCGTCATCCAGGCACCGACCACGCCCAGCGTGCAGACGCCACCCATGATTGCGGCAGGGATTGCGCCGACCAGCGAGGCACTGGTGCCTGCGCGGAACTCGCCCAGCTCGTTGGAGGAGCCAATAAACAGCATGTTCACGGCATTGACCCGGCCGCGCATGTTGTCCGGCGTCGAGAACTGCACCAGCGCCGAACGAATGAACACGCTGACCATGTCCGCCGCGCCCGCGATCAGCAGGGCCAGGCATGACAGCCAGAACAGTGTCGACAGTGCAAACACCAGATTCGCTACGCCGAACAGGCCGACGGCGAGAAACATGGTCATGCCGACGTTGCGCTGCAGCGGGCGCATGCTCAGGTAAATGCCCACGCCCAGTTCTCCCAGGCTCATCGACGCCCGCAGCATGCCCAGCCCTTGCGGCCCGAGGTGCAGCACTTCATGGGCGTAGATCGGCAGCAGCGCCACCACGCCGCCGAGCAGCACGGCGAACAGGTCCAGCGAAATGGTGCCAAGGATGATTGGCCGCGAGCGAATGAAGGCGATACCTGCGGTGAACCGGCCCCAGGCGCTGGAGCCCAGTTCCACCGGTTTACCGGCAAAGGGCGTTGCCACGGGGGACAGAAACAGGATGCCGGCAATGAAGGCTGCGACGCAGACCGAATACGTCAGCTCTGCGCCGCCCAGCCAGTACAGATAGCCACCGATCAGCGGGCCACCGACGGTCGAGCAGCGCATGATCACGCTGTTGGTGGCGATGGCCGAGGGCAGCTGGTCGCGCGGGACAATCTGCGGCAACAGGCTTTGCAGCGCCGGACCGGTAAAGGCGCGGGCGCAGCCATACAGCATCAGCGCGCCGTAGATCAGCCGCAGGTCTTGTAGCTTCAGCGCCGAGAACACCAGCAGAATGACGCCACAGATCGCCTGCACCCCCCAGCTGAGCATCAGGATGATCTTGCGGTTGTAGCGGTCGATCAGATCCCCGGCAGGCATCAACAGCAGCAACATGGGAATGAACTGAGCAAGGCCCACATACGCCAGCGCCATCGGCTCGCGGGTCATGTCATACACCTGCCAGGCAACGACCACCGCCTGAATCTGCATGGCAAACACCGCCATCAGACGCGAGAGGATAAAACTGACGAAACCGGGCTGGCTGGACAACTTGACCGGGGCAGAAGGCGCGGAAGACTCGGAGCTCAAGAAAAAGGATCCCATCGAAGCAGCTGATTCAGGTTTTTGGTTTATACCCCAGCGTATCGATAGGAAGCTAATAAATATTCTGACAGTTTCGCCGTGACGGGTATGAAAGAATCTGCGCCGCGCCGCATGTACAGGATAGGACGCGGAGCGTCCGGAACGGCATGCGACGCAGAGCGCCGCACGATAGTCGAGATTATCGTTCCTCACGCTCCAGCTTGGGAATGCCTTGGGTGACGCTCCGCGTCACAGATCTGCGTCGCGCCGCCTGTTCAGGATAGGACGCAGAGCGCCCAGAGCGGCATGCGACGCGGAGCGTCGCACGATAGTCGAGATTATCGTTCCTCACGCTCCAGCGTGGGAATGCCGTGGGTGACGCTCTGCGTCACAGATCTACGCCGCGCCGCCTGTTCAGGATAGGACGCGGAGCGTCCAGAACGGCATGCGACGCGGAGCGTCGCACGATAGTGGCGTCCGGGGAGCTTCAACGGCGAACCAGCAGCACTCCCGATTCCATGTGGTGGGTGTACGGAAACTGATCGAACAGTGCGCAACGCTCGACCCGGTGGGTGTCGTGCAGTTGGGCGATGTTGGCGGCCAGGGTTTCCGGGTTGCAGGAAATGTACAGAATGCGTTCGAAGCGCCGGGTCAGTTCGCAGGTGTCCGGGTCCATGCCGGCGCGGGGCGGGTCGACGAACACGCTGCCGAAATCGTAGCTCTTCAAGTCCACGCCGTGCAGACGACGGAACGGGCGCACTTCATTCAGGGCTTCGGTCAGTTCTTCGGCTGACAGGCGCACCAGCGTGACGTTGTCCACGCCGTTGTCATCCAGGTTGCTCAGCGCCGCGTTGACCGAGGTCTTGCTGATTTCGGTCGCCAGCACCTTGCGCACGCGGGTGGCCAGCGGCAGGGTGAAGTTGCCATTGCCGCAATACAGCTCCAGCAGGTCGTCCTGCCGCTCGCCCAGCGCGTCGAAGGCCCAGTTGAGCATCTTGCCGTTCACCGTGCCGTTGGGCTGGGTGAAAGCGCCTTCCGGTTGCCGGTAGCTGAACGTGCGGCCAGCCACGTCGAGCTTCTCGGTCACGTAATCATGACCGATGACCAGCTTCTGACCCTTGGAGCGGCCAATCAGGCTGACGTCCAGTTCGGCAGCCAATTGTTCGGCTGCGGCCTGCCATTCGGCGTCCAGCGGGCGGTGATAACACAGGGTAATCATCGCGTCGCCTGCCAGCGTGGTCAGAAAGTCCACCTGAAACAGCTTGTGGTTCAACGTCGGGCTGGCTTCCCAGCGTTCGCGCAGCACCGGCATCAGCGCGTTGATGCGGTCGCTGGCGATCGGCAAGCCTTCGAGCAGGATCGGCGTCCTGTTGTCGCCCGGCGCGAACATCGCGTAGTAGCGCTTCTGGTCTTCGCGCCACAGGCGGAACTCGGCGCGCAGCCGATAGTGTTCGCGTGGCGAGTCGAACACCTGCGGCTCGGGTGCATCGAACGGCGCCAGTAACTCGCGCAGGCGGACGGTTTTTTCTTCGAGCTGACGGTCGTAGCTCGCAGGGTCGAAGGGAACACTCATGCGTTGAACCACCCCAGCTTGATCACGAACAGGATCGACAGGATCACCAGCGCGGAATTCAGCTCGCGCCAGCGTCCCGACAGCAGTTTGATCGCGGTCCAGGAAATGAAGCCAAAGGCGATGCCGTTGGCAATGGAGTAGGTGAATGGCATGGCCAGGGCAGTGATGACTACTGGCGCTGCGACTGTGATGTCATCCCAGTCGATTTCCGCCATGCCGGACGCCATCAATACGGCGACGAACAGCAGCGCGGGTGCGGTCGCGAAGGCCGGCACGCTGCCGGCCAGCGGGGCGAAGAACAGCGCCAGCAGGAACAGCACGGCGACCACTACGGCGGTCAGACCTGTGCGGCCACCCGCACTCACGCCTGCAGCCGACTCGATGTAGCTGGTGGTGGTCGAGGTGCCCAGCAGGGAGCCGGCCATTGCGGCAGTACTGTCGGCGATCAGCGCACGGCCCATCTTCGGCATGTGCCCGTCCTTGCCCATCAGCCCGGCGCGTTTGGCCACGCCGATGAGGGTGCCGGAGTTGTCGAAGATATCGACGAACAGGAAGGCGAAGATGATGCTGACCAGACCGACGTCCAGCGCACCCATGATGTCCAGTTGCATGAACGTGGGTGCCAGCGAAGGCGGCATCGACACCACACCGCCAAACGGCGAAAAGCCCAGGGCGATGGACACCAGGGTGACCGCGAGGATGCCGATCAGCACGGCGCCGCGCACTTTGAGGTAATCCAGGGCCACGATCAAAAAGAAGCCCAGCGTCGCCAGTACCGGGGCTGGCTGTTTGAGATCGCCCATGCCGACCATGGTCGCCGGGTTGCTGACCACGATACCGGCGTTACGCAGGGCGATCAGCGCCAGAAACAGGCCGATACCAGCTGCAATCGCCGAGCGCAGGGGCAGGGGAATGCTGTTGATGATCCATTCACGGATCCGGAATATCGACAGGATGAAGAACATCACCGCTGAAATGAACACCGCGCCCAGCGCCACCTGCCAGCTGTGACCCATGTGCAGGACCACGGTGTAGGTAAAGAAGGCGTTCAAACCCATGCCCGGTGCCAGGGCGATCGGGTAGTTGGCGATCAGGCCCATGACCGTCGAGCCGATGGCCGCTGCCAGGCAGGTGGCGACGAACACGGCGCCCTTGTCCATGCCGGTTTCGCCGAGGATGCTCGGGTTGACGAACAGGATGTAAGCCATCGCCAGGAAAGTCGTGACGCCCGCAAGAATCTCGGTCCGCACGTTGGTGTTGTGTGCCTTGAGTTGAAACAGCCTTTCCAGCATGTCTGGCTCTCCGTGACGCGGCGCGCGTCGTGAATGATCGACTCCAGCAGCAAAGCACAGACTGCAGGGCAGCCCGTTTGATTTTTGCGGCTCGGAAAAAGCCGCGCATCATACCAGCAGCTTGGCGGGATGGCTGCCTGTGGATGACGGCCTTTCGATGACAAGTACGCTCATCAAGAAAGCCTGAACGTTGCAAACCTCGCGAAGTCCCACCCCTTAAGACGCATAAAAAGTGCGCTAAGCGACCGCCTACCGTGAGGTTTCCATGAGTGCAACGACCCCGAACCCCCAGGACTTCGCTACCCACGCGATTTCTCTGACCCTGAACGGACAGCTCCGCCAACTGGATGTGCTGCCCTGGACCACCTTGCTTGACCTGCTGCGCGATCAGCTCGATCTGGTCGGCACCAAGAAAGGCTGCGACCACGGCCAGTGCGGTGCATGTACCGTACTGCGCGACGGCACGCGCATCAATGCCTGCCTGACGCTGGCGATCATGTGTGACGGCGCCGAGCTGACCACCATTGAAGGCCTGGCCGATGGCGATAAGTTGCACCCCATGCAGCAGGCGTTCATCAAGAATGATGCGTTCCAGTGCGGCTACTGCACGCCCGGACAGATCTGCTCGGCTGTCGGGCTTGCCAATGAAGGTCGCGCCAGCACGCGTGCCCAGATTCAGGAACTGATGAGCGGTAACCTGTGCCGCTGCGGTGCCTACAGCAATATTCTCGCCGCCGTCGAAGAGGCGTTGCCACAGTTCCACAATGCGGCGCCGAAGCCTGAGGTGAACGCATGAATCCGTTTACCTACAGCAAGCCGACCGACATCACCGCAGCGGTCAACCTGAGCGGCCCGGCCACGCGCTTCATCGCGGGCGGCACCAACCTGCTCGACTTGATGAAAGAAAACGTCGCCACGCCCGAGCACCTGATCGACATCACCGGCCTGCCTTTAAGGGATGTCACTGAAACCGCCTCGGGCGGTCTGATGATCGGTGCGTTGGTCAGCAACGCCGACCTGGCCTATCACCCGTTGATCGAAGCGCGTTACCCGCTGCTGAGCAAAGCGGTGCTGGCCGGTGCGTCGCCGCAGTTGCGCAACATGGCCAGCACTGGCGGCAACCTGCTGCAACGCACCCGCTGCTATTACTTCTATGACACCGGCGTGCCGTGCAACAAGCGCGAACCGGGCAGCGGCTGCCCGGCGCGCACCGGCGTGAATCGCATTCACGCGATTCTCGGTGCCAGCGAAGATTGCGTCGCGACTCACCCTTCCGACATGTGCGTGGCCCTGGCTGCGCTGGAAGCGGTGGTGCATGTCCAGGGACGTGCCGGTCGTCGCACCATCGAGTTTGCGGATTTCCACCGCCTGCCGGGTGATGCGCCGCAGCGTGACAATCAGTTGGCCGACGATGAGTTGATCATTGCTGTCGAGCTGCCTGCAAACGGCTTTGTCAGCCACAACGCTTATCTGAAAATCCGCGACCGTGCGTCCTACGCGTTTGCCCTGATATCGGTGGCTGCCGCCATCGATCTGGACGGCGACGTGATTCGCGACGTGCGTCTGGCGTTGGGCGGTGTCGCGCACAAGCCATGGCGCGACAAGGCGGTCGAAGCGCTGCTGATCGGCAAGCCGGTCACCCGCGAGAACTTCGCCGCTGCCGCAGACGCCATGCTTGAAGATGCCCAGCCTCTGGAGCACAACGGTTTCAAGGTCAGACTGGCCCGCCGCGCGATCATTCGTGCCTTGAGCGATGCCGCAACAGGAGGGAGCGCCCAATGAACCAGCCATTTTCGCCAATGGGCAAGCCTGTGGACCGCGTCGACGGCCGATTGAAAGTGACCGGTGGTGCACGTTACGCCGGTGAATACCCTGAAGAAGGGTTGTTGTACGGCAGCGTGGTCTCCAGCACCATCGCCAACGGGCGCGTCGCCAGCATCGATACGAGCGAGGCAATGAAGGTGCCGGGTGTGGTCGCTGTCATCGACCACACCAATCGCCCTTCGCTGGCCAGCTACGACGAAAACTATGAGGACGCCGATTCGGCTGACGGGTCGCCGTTTCGTCCTTTCTACAACGACAACGTGATGTACAGCGGCCAACCGCTCGCGCTGGTCGTTGCCGATACGCTGGAGCTGGCGCGGCATGCGGGCTCGCTGGTGCGTATCGAATACGAGCAGCAGGAGCACCAGACCGATCTGCAGGCCATGCTCGACACCGCTTATGACGCGCCTGCCGAATTGCCGCCGCCGCGTGGCAACTTCGAAGGTGAACTGGCCAGCTCTGCGCTGAGTGTGGACGTGACGTACAGCACGCCCAGCGAATACCACAACCCGATGGAACCGCATGCGTCGACCGTCCTGTATCAGGCCGACGGCAGCTTGCAGATTCACGACAAGACGCAGGGTACGCAAAACTGTCAGGACTACCTGCACAAGGTCTTTGGCCTGGAAAAGGACAAGATCCGTGTGCTGGCCGCCTTTGTCGGTGGTGCCTTCGGCTCCGGCCTGCGCCCGCAATATCAGTTGCCGCTGGCGGTGATGGCTGCATTGCACCTCAAGCGCTCCGTGCGCCTGACGCTGACCCGGCAGCAGATGTTCACCTTCGGTTATCGCCCGCGCACCATTCAGCGTCTGCGTCTGGGTGCGGCTGCCAACGGCCGTTTGCTGGCGGTCGGTCATGAGGCCATCGGGCAGACTTCGCGCTTCGAAGATTTCAGCGAACACGTGGTGGAATGGAGCGGCATGCTCTATCACTGCGACAACGTGAAGTTGACCTATAAGCTGGTGCCGCTGGATGTGTTCACGCCGCTCGACATGCGTGCGCCAGGTGCTGCCCTGGGCATGATCGGCCTGGAATGCGCCATGGACGAGCTGGCTTACGCCTTGGCCATCGACCCGGTGCGCCTGCGTCTGACCA
Organism: Pseudomonas cerasi; assembly: GCF_027983475.1. NCBI lineage: Bacteria > Pseudomonadati > Pseudomonadota > Gammaproteobacteria > Pseudomonadales > Pseudomonadaceae > Pseudomonas > Pseudomonas cerasi. The sequence continues at coordinate 1,286,785 of NZ_JAQJVM010000002.1, read as the reverse complement.
ACTACGCCGAGCGCAACGGTAACGAAGACAAGCCGTATTCGAGCAAGGAATTGCGCGAATGCTACGCCCAGGGTGCCGAACGCTTTGGCTGGTCCAGCCGTAACCCTGAGCCACGCAGCATGCGCCAGGGCCGTCAACTGGTCGGCTGGGGGATGGCCGGCGGTGTCTGGGAGGCCATGCAGATGAAGGCCAGCGCCAAGGCGCGTCTGCAAGGTGACGGCAAGCTGGTGGTCAGTAGTGCTACCACCGACATCGGCACCGGCACTTATACCGTCATGACGCAGATCGCTGCAGAATCGTCGGGTATCGAAGTGGATAACGTCAGCTTCCTGCTGGGTGATTCTTCATTGCCGACTGCGCCGTTGCAGGGTGGCTCGTTCACGGTTTCTTCAGTCGGTACTGCGGTGCAACAGGCCTGTCAGGCTTTGCAGCGTCAGGTACTGGAAGTTGCCAAGGGGCAGCATCCACAATTCGCTTCCGTGACGCCGGATCGGGTTCGCTTCGAAGCGGGCAAGCTGCACATAGGCGATCAGGCGCTATCGATGGCTGAACTGGCAGCGTCTCAGGCTCACGGTGTCATCGAGGTGCAAGTCGACGCCGAGCCGGACAAGAAGCGCGAAGCCTATGCGGCAGCCACGCACTCGGCGGTGTTCGTCGAAGTGCTGGTCGACGAGGATCTGGGCACTATCAAGGTCAATCGTGTGGTCAGTGCCGTGGCAGCGGGCAGGGTCGTGAACCCTAAAATGGCGCGCAGCCAGATTCTGGGTGGCGTTGTCTGGGGCATGGGCATGGCGCTTCAGGAAGAGGCGATGCTTGACCACAACCTGGGCCGTCCGATGAACCACAGCCTGGCCGAGTACCACATCCCGGTGAATGCTGACATCGGCGACATCGACGTGCTGTTTGTCGAAGAACACGACGATATCGTCAACGCGCTGGGCTCCAAGGGCGTCGGTGAAATCGGCATCGTGGGCGTCCCGGCAGCGATCGCCAACGCGATCTATCACGCCACCGGCAAGCGGATCCGCGAGTTTCCGATCACGTTGGATAAGCTGTTGTAACAGCGACCGCAAATCCAACGGCCTATCATGCCAATGCTCTGCATTGGCATGCAGTGCGTGACGCTCTACATCCTCCTGCGCAGGCAGTGCGGCGCAGGTGTGACGCGGAGCGTCACGAACGGCATTCCCACGCGGAGTGTGAGGAACGATAGGTGCCCGGAAGGACTCCGCATCTGCAAGCGCTGTGCAGGTGAGACAACCCGCCACGCGACAATAGACCACACGACTTTAATGGCTGAACAGGACTACTCTTTGATGGTCGATTGATCTGCATCATTGCGTTCAGGCAATGATCGGTGCATCGACCAGCGTTTTCGCCATTGGAAACGCCAGAATAAAGAAACATAAGCACTCATTACCGTGGGGGCAATCGCTGTTGGCTTGCGGCCGGCAGCAGGTTTCATCTGAGAGAGGAACATCCTATGTTCGGTTTAGAGGCTATAGATCTCGCCCGGATCCAGTTCGCATTCACGATTTCGTTTCACATCCTGTTTCCTGCCATCACTATTGGTCTGGCAAGTTACCTGGCTGTGCTCGAAGGCCTGTGGCTGAAGACCCGCGATGACGTCTACCGTGACCTGTACCACTTCTGGTCGAAGATTTTTGCTGTCAACTTCGGCATGGGCGTGGTTTCCGGGCTCGTCATGGCCTACCAGTTCGGCACCAACTGGAGCCGCTTCTCCGACTTCGCAGGTGCTGTGACCGGCCCGTTGCTGACCTACGAGGTGCTGACCGCGTTCTTCCTCGAGGCGGGCTTCCTCGGTGTCATGCTGTTCGGCTGGAATCGTGTCGGCCGCAACCTGCACTTCTTCTCCACGGTAATGGTCGCCATCGGCACGCTGATCTCCACCTTCTGGATTCTGTCGTCCAACAGCTGGATGCAGACGCCGCAAGGGTTCGAGATCATTGACGGTCGGGTCATTCCCACTGACTGGTTCGCCGTGGTCTTCAACCCGTCGTTCCCTTATCGCCTGACGCACATGGCGATTGCCGCATTCGTGGCGACGGCGTTCTTCGTCGGTTCGTCGGCTGCCTGGCACCTGTTGCGGGGCCGTGACACTCCTGCGGTACGCAAGATGCTCTCGATGGCCATGTGGATGGCCCTGCTGGTGGCGCCTGTCCAGGCTGTCGTCGGTGACTTCCACGGTCTGAATACGCTCAAGCATCAGCCTGCGAAGATCGCGGCCATCGAAGGTCACTGGGAGAACGTCGGTGACGAACCGACCCCGCTGATCCTGTTCGGCATTCCCGACATGAAGGAAGAGCGGACCAAGTTCGCGGTGGAAATTCCGTACCTGGGCAGCCTGATCCTGACTCACAGTCTCGACAAGCAGGTGCCGGCGCTCAAAGAGTTCAAGCCTGAGGATCGCCCTAACTCGACAATCGTGTTCTGGTCGTTCCGGGTCATGGTCGCCCTCGGCATGCTGATGATCTTCACCGGCCTGTGGAGCCTGTGGCTGCGCAAGCGCGGCACGCTGTATAACTCGCGTCCTTTCCTGTACCTGGCATTGTGGATGGGGCCGTCTGGCCTGATCGCGATTCTCGCAGGCTGGTTCACCACCGAAATTGGTCGTCAGCCTTGGGTCGTGTACGGCCTGATGCGTACCGCGGATGCGTCGTCCGGGCACAGCGTGGCGCAGATGAGCATCACCCTGGTGTTGTTCGTGGTCGTCTACTTCGTGCTCTTCGGTACAGGTCTTGGCTACATGATGCGTCTGGTTCGCAAAGGGCCGAAAGCCTACGTCGAACATGTGCCTCACGGTGGTCCCGGCCAGCAACGCACACCGGCCCGTCCGCTCTCCGCCGCTGTTGAAGGCGAAGAAGATGGCGGCAATCTTGACCCGCTCGGCAAGGGGATTTAAGCCATGGGTATCGATCTTCCGCTGATCTGGGCCGTCATCATCGTCTTCGGCATCATGATGTACGTGGTGATGGACGGCTTCGATCTGGGTATCGGGATTCTCTTCCCGTTCATGAAGGACAGCTCCGACCGCGACGTGATGATGAACACCGTCGCGCCGGTCTGGGACGGCAACGAAACCTGGCTGGTGCTGGGCGGTGCGGCATTGTTCGGTGCTTTCCCGCTGGCCTACTCGGTGGTCCTGTCTGCGCTGTACCTGCCGCTGATGTTCATGCTCATGGGCCTGATCTTCCGTGGCGTGGCATTCGAGTTCCGCTTCAAGGCGACCGAGCTGAAGCGCCACTGGTGGGACAAGGCGTTCATTGGCGGCTCGCTGGCTGCGACCTTCTTCCAAGGCGTGGCACTGGGCGCCTACATTGAAGGCATTCCGGTGGTCGATCGCCAGTTTGCCGGAGGCTCGCTGGACTGGCTCTCGCCGTTCCCGATGTTCTGCGGGCTGGCCTTGATCGTTGCCTATGCGCTGCTGGGCTGCACCTGGCTGATCATGAAAACCGAAGGCTCGCTGCAGAAGGCGATGCATGATCTGGCACGTCCGCTGGCCCTTGCAGTGCTCGCGGTCATGGCCGTGGTCAGCCTGTGGACGCCGCTGGCTCATGCTGATATCGCGCATCGCTGGTTCAGCACGCCCAACCTGTTCTGGTTCATGCCGGTACCCATTCTGGTGCTGGTGACCATGTACGGTCTGTTCAAGGCGGTGGCCCGCAATGCTCACTACACGCCGTTTCTGCTGACCCTGTTGCTGATTTTTCTGGGCTACAGCGGTCTGGGGATCAGCCTGTGGCCGAACATCATTCCGCCTTCGGTATCGATCTGGGCAGCCGCCGCACCGCCGCAGAGCCAGGGCTTCATGCTGGTGGGCACGCTGTTCATCATTCCGTTCATCCTGGGCTACACCTTCTGGAGCTACTACGTGTTCCGCGGCAAGGTGACGGCTGCAGACGGTTATCACTAGTCCGAACCGAGGAGAATGACGATGTCTGGTAAGCATTCCATGCACGATCCTGATCCGGCACTGAGCAAGCCGCTCTGGCAACGACTGGCCTGGCTGGTCGGAATCTGGGCGGGCAGCGTATTTGCGCTGTTCATCGTGGCCAGCCTGATGCGCATGTTCATGAGTGCAGCGGGCCTGACGACACACTGATACTGAATTCCCGTTCGTGTCCTCCGGACACGTTTTGCGACCCTCTTGCCACTCGCGTGGCAAGGGGGTCTTTTTTTGTGCCGTGGGCCTGGGTTACTTGCGGGCTTTCAGAATCACGAATTTCGGCGTGGCGGCGACTTGCTCGACGCCGCGGAACAGGCGCGACAGCTTGGTGTGATAACCCAGGTGGCGATTGCCGACGATATACAGCGCCCCGCCGGTCACCAGAGCGGCCCGGGCCTGAAGAAACATCCGCCAGGCAAGAAAGTCGCCAACCACTTGCTGCTGGTGGAAGGGCGGGTTGCACAGCACCACATCCAGCGAGTCAGGCTCCTGCATCTCCAGACCGTCGCCTGCGCGAAGCTGTACGTCGCGATCCCCCAGCGTCGCTTGCCAGTTCTCGGCTGCCGATTGCACGGCCATGAACGACTCGTCGACCAGCGTGTAGTGCGCCTGCGGGTTGTCCAGCGCGCTGGCAATGGCCAGCACGCCGTTACCGCAACCCAGGTCTGCGACCCTTGCCGTACCAAGGTTTTTCGGCAGATGCGGCAGGAAGGCGCGGGTGCCGATGTCCAGCCCGTCGCGGCAGAACACATTGGCATGGTTGAGCAGTTCGATGGCCGGATCATCCAGCCGGTAGCGCGTCGGGTAGGTCGAGGTGCGCACTTCCATGGGCTGTGGCGTGGCGAACAGCAATCTGGCTTTTTTCACTGCCAGCGAGGCCTGTACCGGTCCGACATATTCCTCCAGCAAGTCGCCCGCCGAGCGCGGCAAATGCTTGACCATTGCCGCAGCGATGACCCGAGCGCCGGGGGCCAGTTGACCTTGCAGGCGTATCAGTTGCTCTTCGAGCAGCGCCAGGGTCTTGGGCACCCGGATCAGCACCCAGTCGAATGGCCCCTGCAACGCTTCGCTGGCCGGTATGTGCGGTACTGCGTCGTAGCTCATGCCGTTGCGTGCCAGATTTTTTTCCAGCCCCTGCGCCGCCAGAAACGAGTCGGTGCTGCTGATCACCGTGGCATGTGGCGCGAGACTTGCCGCCAACGCGCCGAAACTGTCATTGAGCACCAGAACCCGGCTTTGCAGGCTCAGCCCTGCTTCTGCAACATGATTGAGCAGGTACTCGTCAGCGGCATCGAAGGCCTGCAGGGGCTCATCCTGTTGCTCGGGTTGGCGAATGAGATCAAGTTCAGCGAAGGGACTGATGAGCAGGGGCATTGGCGGGAAAACTCTGTGCAATCGAAGGTATGTCAGTGAGCCCGATGACAGGTGGGCTCGCTGAGACAGACGATTTTACGTATTTTTTCGTTTCGATACCTGTCTGATTACGCGGTGATTGCCCGTTTTGTCAGAACATCCCGCTGAGTGCGGCTTGTACGGCGGCAGCCGTCTTGTTGCAAACGCCCATTTTTTGAATGGCGCTGGCAATGTGGAAGTGAATGGTGCGCTCCTTCAGGCAGAGGATCATTGCGATGTCGCCAGCTGTTTTGCCTTCAGCGGACCATTTGAGGACTTCGATTTCTCTCTGAGTCAGGTTTTTTGCTGGCGAGGGCTGTGAGAAATTTATGTCCATCGTGTTCATGTAGCCTCCTTGCAGTACGTGTACAGACCTTGCTGGGTGTTTATCCAGTTTAGGGACAAATACATGACAGTCCGTGGTGGCGCGGATCAGCCGGACGGATGGGCTGATGGCACTTGGCAGCGTGTTCTGGGGCTGTCGGCTGAAACCCTCGCGCGAGAAGGGTCGGGGTAATCGGCTCTGTGGATGTTCGACCCTGCAAGGGCTGATCCAAGAACCAAATACTCTAAGCTGCAGAGCCCGTTGCCGGGTAATCCATCACAAACAGCCGGTGTTTATCGAGCCTGCTTTGCGGGACACTGGGCGCTGCTTTCCATATTCAGGAGTTCAAAGCGCACCATGACCGTCAGTGACGACAAATTCACCCGACAGACACTGCAGCGTGTCACGCCGCTGACCGCGAACCTGTTCACCCTGCGTACCACGCGTGATCCCGGTTTTCGCTTTCGTGCCGGACAGTTTGCGCGTCTCGGGGTGACCAAGGCCGACGGCACGGTGGTATGGCGTGCCTATTCGATGGTTTCTTCTCCGCACGATGAGTTTCTGGAGTTTTTTTCCATCGTGGTGCCGGATGGCGAATTCACCAGCGAGTTGAGCCGCTTGCGGGAGGGCGACAGTCTGTTGGTGGAAAAGCAGGCGTTTGGTTATCTGACTCTGGATCGTTTCATTGACGGTCGCGATCTCTGGCTGTTATCCACAGGCACTGGGGTCGCACCGTTTCTGTCGATCCTTCAGGATTTCGAGGTCTGGGAGAAATTCGAGCGGGTGATTCTGGTGTACAGCGTGCGTGAGTCGCGCGAGCTGGCCTATCAGCAATTGATTGCCGAACTGATGCAGCGTGAGTACCTGGCTGAATACGCGGACAAGTTTCTGTTTTTGCCTACGGTGACCCGCGAGCAGCATCCGGGTGCATTGAATGGGCGTATCACGCAGTTGATCGAAAACGGAGAGCTGGAGCGCGCTGCCGGTATTGCCCTCACGCCGGAGCATTCGCGGGTGATGTTGTGTGGCAATCCGCAGATGATCGATGACACTCGGACGATTCTCAAGCAGCGCGAGATGCGCTTGAGCCTGTCACGCAAGCCGGGGCAAGTGGCGGTGGAAACGTATTGGTGATGGCTGGCGGCTGGCTACGGCTATCGTGCCGAGCATTGGCACGATAGTCACATATCTATCGTTCCTCACGCTCCGCGTGGGAATGCAGTTCATGACGCTCCGCGTCACACAGCGGCTTTTCTTTGTCAGGCGGATCAGCGCCAGGACGCAGCCGTCACTTACGTCGCAATTTGCGTCGTCAGTGACATCGCGGTTGAAAAGCGCTGCGTGGGGGCGATGGCCTGCAGGTGCAGGCCTTACTCAATCAAGGCGTACGCGCAGGATCCACGGTAATGGGCGCTGCCGGTTTGCTCTGCTCCTTGAGCAGGTCGCGGATTTCGCTCAGCAGGATTTCCTGCTTGGTGGGCGTTGGCGGCAGGGTAGGCGCTTTGGCTTCTTCGCGTTTCAGGCGGTTGATGGCCTTGACGCCCATGAAGATCGCGAACGCGACGATAATGAAGTCGATAACGGTCTGGATGAACTTGCCGTAAGCCAGCAGTACCGCAGGTGCGGTCCCTTGCGCGGGGCGCAGGGTGACCGCCAGGTCACTGAAGTCGACGCCGCCAATCAACAGGCCCAGCGGCGGCATGATGACATCGCCGACGAACGAAGAAACGATCTTGCCGAATGCCGCGCCGATGATAATACCGACGGCCATATCAACTACGTTGCCTTTGACCGCGAATGCCTTGAATTCCTTAAGCACGCTCATGGGGTAATTCCTTGTAGCAGATAAATTTGATCCGGATGAGTGTAGCCCAGACGTACTGCTGCCGCCCGTGCCACGTTCAATCGACCGGAGTCGTCCGCGTAAGTTTTATCCGGTTTTCAAAAGCAGTCGTCGCCCTGCGACTGGCAGGTGTTGCAACCTGCGTTATCATGGGCGTTTTATAACGACTGGGGTTGTCATGGCCAAGGCCAAACGCTTGTACGGCTGCACCGAGTGCGGCGCGACATTTCCCAAGTGGGCGGGCCAGTGCAGCGAATGCGGTGCCTGGAACACACTGGTCGAAACCATGATTGAAAGCGGTGCCGCCGCGCCGCCTACCGGGCGTACCGGCTGGACCGGTTCCCAGGCGCAGATCAGGACCCTGGCGGAGGTCAGTGTCGAAGAGATTCCGCGCTTCTCCACCAACTCCACCGAGCTGGACAGGGTGCTCGGCGGCGGTCTGGTTGATGGTTCGGTGGTGCTGATCGGCGGTGACCCCGGCATCGGCAAGTCCACGATCCTCTTGCAGACGCTGTGCAACATTGCCCAGCGCATGCCCGCGTTGTACGTCACGGGTGAGGAATCCCAGCAGCAGGTCGCCATGCGTGCCCGTCGTCTGGGACTGCCGCAGGACAAGCTGCGGGTCATGACCGAAACCTGCATCGAGACCATCATTGCCACCGCCAAGGTCGAGAAGCCCAAGGTGATGGTGATCGATTCGATCCAGACGATTTTCACCGAACAGTTGCAGTCGGCCCCCGGCGGCGTGTCGCAGGTTCGCGAAAGCGCTGCCTTGCTGGTGCGTTACGCCAAGCAGAGCGGCACGGCGATCTTCCTGGTCGGTCACGTCACCAAGGAAGGCGCCTTGGCCGGTCCGCGCGTGCTTGAGCACATGGTCGACACCGTGTTGTATTTCGAGGGCGAGTCGGACGGGCGCCTGCGCCTGCTGCGGGCGGTGAAGAACCGCTTTGGCGCGGTCAACGAGCTGGGCGTGTTCGGCATGACCGACAAGGGCCTGAAAGAAGTCTCCAATCCGTCTGCGATCTTTCTTACCCGCGCGCAGGAAGAAGTGCCGGGCAGTGTGGTCATGGCGACCTGGGAAGGCACGCGGCCGATGCTGGTGGAGGTGCAGGCGCTGGTGGACGACAGTCACATGTCCAACCCGCGCCGCGTGACGCTGGGTCTGGATCAGAATCGTCTGGCCATGCTGCTGGCTGTTCTGCACCGCCACGGCGGCATTCCCACTCACGACCAGGACGTGTTTCTCAACGTGGTAGGTGGGGTGAAGGTGCTGGAAACCGCATCCGACCTGGCCTTGATGGCAGCCGTAATGTCCAGCCTGCGCAATCGTCCGCTGCCGCATGACTTGCTGGTGTTCGGTGAGGTGGGGCTGTCGGGTGAAGTCAGGCCGGTGCCCAGTGGACAGGAGCGCCTCAAGGAGGCCGCCAAGCACGGCTTCAAACGCGCCATCGTGCCCAAGGGCAATGCGCCTAAGGAGGCGCCGCCCGGTTTGCAGATCATTGCCGTTACGCGACTGGAACAGGCCCTGGATGCGCTGTTCGAGTAACCTCGCCCTGAGGATTATTCCTGCAGTTCGATCAAGGCTGCCAGTTCCCGATCCAGTTCCTCGGGATCTCCGAGGTTCAATTCGACCAGCCGCCTCAGGTGGCTGATCGAGTCCAGCCCTATGTGCCGGCAAACGCATCCCAGTTGCCGTTTGTTGTCATGAGTGATTTCGACATCCATTTTCACATGGGCATCGTTGCTTAGAATGATGTCAACTTCAAAGGGCTGCGTCTGATCACCGTTCCACGGATCAGGCCGTTCGATCAGCAGCCCTTTGAGGGACAGGTCGACCAGTTGCACTTTCCAGCTTTTGTCGCCTTGCTTCAGATCGGTCTTGGCATCAAAGGCAATGCGTTTGAAACGACGGCGATCTGCAGGTGAGTCGGTCATCGAATGAACTCTCTTGTTGACCGCCGCCGGAGTCAGCGTGCAGGTCGTTATCTGATCGATTCTGTTGTCCATGCACGATAGACCGTAAAGCAATTGCAGAACAGTTCCGCATCACGGTTTTGTGATCGGGACGCCATCTGTCGAGGCCATTCCAGCCCTCTATGCCGGGTATCTGCCGCAATTGATCAAATTTCGACCTAGACCTTGGTTGGGGGTGGTCTTTCGCTGATCCGGCGCTAAACTCGCATGGCTTGCCTTCTAGTCAACTCTGCTGGAATAAAAAAAATGAAAAATAATAATAGTCTGATGCGCCATGTTCCCTGGCTCATCATCGCCATTGTCGGGGCATGTGCCCTTGGGGTCGTGGCCTTGCGTCGCGGAGAGGCGATCAACGCCTTGTGGATAGTGGTCGCTGCGGTAGCTATCTACCTGGTTGCCTATCGTTACTACAGTCTTTTCATCGCCACTCACGTCATGCAGCTCGATCCGCTGCGTGCGACACCGGCAGTGGTCAACAACGACGGTCTGGACTATGTGCCGACCAACAAACACATCCTCTTCGGTCACCACTTTGCAGCCATCGCCGGCGCAGGCCCGCTGGTCGGCCCGGTACTGGCAGCGCAAATGGGCTATCTGCCCGGCACGCTCTGGCTGATTGCCGGCGTGGTGCTGGCCGGTGCGGTGCAGGACTTCATGATCCTGTTCCTTTCCACGCGCCGTAACGGTCGCTCGCTGGGCGACATGGTGCGCGAGGAAATGGGCCGTATTCCCGGCACCATCGCGCTGTTCGGCTGTTTCCTGATCATGATCATCATCCTTGCGGTGCTGGCGCTGATCGTGGTCAAGGCCCTGGCCGAGAGCCCGTGGGGCATGTTCACGGTAATGGCGACGATCCCGATCGCGATGTTCATGGGCATTTATATGCGCTACATCCGTCCGGGACGCATTGGTGAGATCTCCATCGTCGGCGTCATTCTGTTGCTCGGTTCGATCTGGGTCGGCGGCATGGTCGCGGCGGATCCTACCTGGGGTCCGATGTTCACGTTCACCGGTGTGCAGATCACCTGGATGCTGGTCGGCTACGGTTTTGTCGCGGCCATGCTGCCGGTCTGGCTGCTGCTTGCGCCACGTGACTACCTGTCGACCTTCCTGAAAATCGGCACCATTCTGGCACTGGCAATCGGCATCCTGATTCTGGCGCCCGAGCTGAAAATGCCGGCCCTGACCCAGTTCACCAACGGCACAGGCCCGGTCTGGAAGGGCGCATTGTTCCCGTTCCTGTTCATCACCATTGCCTGCGGTGCCGTATCGGGTTTCCACGCACTGATCTCGTCGGGCACGACGCCCAAGCTGCTGGATAACGAAAAGAACGCCCGCTACATCGGTTACGGCGGCATGCTGATGGAATCCTTCGTGGCCATCATGGCAATGGTTGCCGCTTCGGTGATCGAGCCGGGTGTGTACTTCGCCATGAACAGCCCTGCTGCGGTGGTCGGCAGTGACGTGGTAACAGTGGCGCAGACCGTGTCCAGCTGGGGCTTTGCCATCACGCCGGAACAACTGACCGCTGTGGCGAAAGACATCGGTGAAAACACCGTGCTGGCCCGTGCCGGTGGTGCTCCGACGCTGGCCGTCGGTATCGCGCAGATCCTCCATCAGGTGCTGCCGGGTGAAAACACCATGGCGTTCTGGTACCACTTTGCGATTCTGTTCGAGGCGCTGTTCATTCTGACCGCAGTCGACGCCGGTACACGTGCCGGACGCTTCATGCTGCAGGACCTGCTGGGCAGCTTCGTCCCGGCCTTGAAGCGCACCGAGTCGTGGACGGCCAACGCCATCGGCACCGGCGGTTGCGTGGCGCTGTGGGGCTATCTGCTGTATCAGGGTGTAATCGATCCGCTGGGTGGCATCAATACCTTGTGGCCACTGTTCGGTATCTCCAACCAGATGCTCGCCGGTATCGCCCTGATGCTCGCCAGCGTGGTGCTGATCAAGATGAAGCGCCAGCGCTATGTCTGGGTGACCATGCTGCCTGCCACCTGGCTGCTGATCTGCACCGTGACGGCGGGCTTGATCAAGCTGTTCGATGCCAACCCTGCGGTAGGTTTCCTGGCCCTGGCCAAGAAATACAGCGCGGCGGCCGATGCCGGTCAGATTCTGGCCCCGGCCAAGACCATGGACCAGATGCAGCATGTGATCTTCAACGCTTACACCAACGCCGGGCTGACCGTGCTGTTCCTGTTCGTGGTGTTCAGCATCCTGTTCTACGCCATTAAAGTCGGCCGAGCGGCCTGGAGCACCAAGGAGCGCACCGACAAGGAAGCTCCGTTCCAGGCCATGCCGCCAGCGTCGCAGGTGTGACCACGCTTACCCATAGAGGATTTGCCCATGTTCAATGACCTGAGTCGCCTCGGCAAATACCTCGGTCAGGCCGCGCGCCTGATGGTGGGCATGCCGGACTACGACACTTACGTAGAGCACATGCAGAACACCCACCCGGACAAGCCGGTGATGACCTATGAGCAGTTCTTTCGGGAGCGGCAAGAGGCCCGTTACGGCGGCAAGGCCGGTCCGAAATGCTGTTGATCCGCTGATCTGCGTTATTGTTTGATCCGACGCGCCGCAGGCCATCACCTGTGGCGCGTTTTCATTTCAGCTGAATGCCTCACGCCAGGAGCCTTATGACTGAGTTGCAACCCATCCCCGTGACCGTGCTGACCGGCTTTCTGGGCGCCGGCAAGACCACCTTGCTGCGCCACCTGCTCAAGGCCGAACACGGCCTGAAAATCGCCGTGATCGAAAACGAATTCAGCGATGCAGGCATCGACAGCCAGTTGCTCGGCACGGATCCCGTGCAGATCATGACCCTGTCCAACGGTTGCGTGTGCTGCACCATCCACACTGACCTGACCAAGGCGCTCTACCTGCTGCTGGAGCGTCTGGACAGCGGCGAGATCGTGTTCGACCGGCTGGTGATCGAATGCACCGGGCTGGCCGATCCCGCGCCGGTCGCGCAGACCTTTTTCATCGATGAAGAGCTGCGCGAGCGTTACATCCTCGACGGCATCATCACCCTGGTCGACGCCGCGCACGCCGATACTCACCTGGCGCAAACCATCGCCCAGGCGCAGATCGGCTTTGCCGACCGGTTGCTGGTCAGCAAGCGTGATCTGGTCGACGATGCAGCCTTCGATGCCCTGAGCGCGCGCCTGACCCGCATCAACCGCCGCGCGCCGATCCGTATCGTCGAGCACGGCAGGATCGACCTCGCCGAACTGCTCGACGTACGCGGCTTCAACCTCAACGCCGACCTCGGCGGCGGCATGATCCTGCGCCCACTGGCCCCGACCGGCAATTCCGCTGACCGCATCAGCAGCCTGGTCCTGCGCAGTGAAAAACCGCTGAACCTGGACCGCCTCAGCGAGTTCATGAACGAACTGCTGGAAGACCATGGCAAGCAACTGCTGCGTTACAAGGGCGTGCTCAACATCGAAGACGAACCGCGCAAGATGGTGTTTCAGGGCGTGCTCAAGCTGTACGGCTTTGACTGGGACACCGAGTGGGCCGAAGGCGAAAAACGCGAGAGCGTGATCGTGTTCATTGCCGATGAATTGCCGGAGGAGAAGATCCGGGCGGGGTTCGAGAGGGTATGCGGCTGAGAGGTCAGGCAGCGGCTGAGCTTCTGCCCATAGAGTGATCTGCCCAACAAAAAGCCCCGACTCTCACGAGCCGGGGCTTTTTGGTACTGCGTTTAAACCAGGCTTATCAAGCGCCGTAAACCGGCAGCTTCGCGCAGATGGCCTTGACCTTCTCGCGAACAGCGTCGATCACGGCTTCGTTGTTCAGGTCAGCCAGGATGTCGCAGATCCAGCCCGCCAGTTCCTTGCACTCAGCTTCCTTGAAGCCGCGAGTGGTCACTGCCGGGGTGCCGAAGCGCAGGCCGGAGGTGACGAACGGCGAGCGTGGGTCGTTTGGAACGGAGTTCTTGTTGACGGTGATGAAGGCGCGACCCAGAGCGGCGTCGGCGTCTTTACCGGAGATGTCCTGTTTGATCAGCGACAGCAGGAACAGGTGGTTTTCAGTACCGCCGGAAACCACGTCGAAGCCACGCTCGATGAACACACCGGCCATCGCCTTGGCGTTCTTGACCACTTGCTGCTGGTAGGTCTTGAACTCAGGCTGCAGCGCTTCCTTGAAGCACACGGCCTTGGCTGCGATGACGTGCTCCAGCGGGCCGCCCTGGGAGCCAGGGAATACTGCGGAGTTCAGCTTCTTCTCGATTTCGGCGTTGGCGCGCGCCAGGATCAGGCCGCCACGTGGACCGCGCAGGGTCTTGTGCGTGGTGGTGGTCACGACGTCAGCGAATGGCACCGGGTTCGGGTAGACGCCTGCGGCGACCAGACCGGCTACGTGAGCCATGTCGACGAACAGGTAGGCACCGACCTTGTCAGCGATTGCACGGAAGCGCGGGAAGTCGAGGATCTGCGAGTAGGCAGAGAAGCCGGCGACGATCATTTTTGGCTTGTGCTCGACAGCCAGGCGCTCGACTTCGTCATAGTCGATCATGCCGTTGGCATCGATACCGTACTGAACGGCGTTGTACAGCTTGCCCGAGGACGAAACGCTGGCGCCGTGGGTCAGGTGACCACCGTGAGCCAGGCTCATGCCCAGAATGGTGTCGCCGCCTTGCAGCAGGGCCAGGTAGACCGCCGAGTTGGCTTGCGAACCCGCGTGTGGCTGGACGTTGGCATAATCAGCGCCGAACAGCTCCTTGGCGCGGTCGATGGCCAGTTGTTCGATAACGTCGACGTACTCGCAACCACCGTAGTAGCGCTTGCCTGGATAGCCTTCGGCGTACTTGTTGGTCAGGGCCGAGCCCTGAGCTTCCATGACGGCCGGACTGGTGTAGTTTTCCGAGGCAATCAGCTCGATGTGTTCTTCCTGACGCAGAGCTTCTTGCTCCATGGCGGCAAACAGATCGGCGTCGTACTTGGCGATAGTCAAATCACGGCTGAACATGGCAGTCCTCAAGGGGGCATGGCGGAAAAGGCGGCTATTCTACCCCATCGGGTTTTATCTGGCATATGAAAGGCAGTCATCTTGACCAGTGACGCCGTTCACGCGGGTTTCGACAAGGCCTGAAATCATGGACGTGCCGCAGGCGCAAGGCTCGTTCTGTAGGGGACTCGCCCACATGAGAGGGTCGAGATCGATTTAGTCATCGGCGGCGTGAACCGGGCACATCCACTCGAATTTTCAGCGATCACGCATCTATTTACCTTCAACTGCCGGAACCGTTCCGGGCCGGACGACACTCAGTCGGTCTGTTGCCCATACCCACCGACAGTAGGTAAAAACGCCATGATGCCCTCTCAGATCACGCGCTCCTCTCATTCCTCATTGCCGGAGGTTGCTCCTGCGTCCGGCGATGCAACCGGCGTTAGTGAGCAAACTCCGCAGCAGGCTCGTACCGTAGCGTTTTTTGCCTCCGGCGAGCTGGCCGTGGCATTTGGTCGCACCTCTGCTGCGCCAGCGCAGGACTCTGTGCGTCTGTTGTCTGCTCTTCAGCGTGAGCTGGATAAACAGCATCCGTCCTGGCACACCGTTGCTCAACTCTGTCAGAGCCTCGCCGAGGTCGGCACGACGGAGCAGGGCTGGCATCAACTGGCAAGCGAGGATCAGGTGCCGGCGCTGAGAGAACTGCTTGACCGTTGTACTCACCGGCTGGCCGATATGCCGGCCTCTCACGCATCTCACGACTCGCTGTCGCTGGCCTGTGAAGGGCTCAGGACGGCACGGCTGCACCAATCCGTCGCTCGTTTGACCGCCCGACCGTCCGCCCTGGCCCGTGCGGTTCCGGATCTGCTGACGTTGACTCATCTGGATCCCGAGACGCTTGGCGCAGAGCCCCCCGTTGTTTCGTCTTACACGCTCTTCAGTCATTTCGTTCGCACGGCCAAGCAGCGTACGGCGGATTTGAATGACAGCCTCCAGCGTCAACCCGACGCGGTCGTCAGTCTGCTGCGCTCACATGCCGACACGCTCAATGATCTGGAGATGTTGCCGGGCGCATTGCAGGCATTGACCGAAAATTGCCAGGACGCGCCAGCCTGCAATGAATTGCGCGAGCTGGCGGAAGTGGCGGGGGCGCTGCTGCAGCTATTGCGCGAACACGATCTTTTGCCGAGGCTGGAAGAAATCTCCATTGAGCCAGGCGAGGCACCTGCACCTGGCCACGAGCCTGCCGAGCCCAGGCTGACCACACGCCAGGCATTGCTCAAGGCCGGCGGCAATCTGGTGCGCAAGTTTGATGCCTACGGGGCGCTCGCGCCGATGGATGACAAGGCGTTGCTGGCTTTGATGCGCACCCCGGCGCCACACCTGTCGCCCGATCAGATGCATGCCTTCCTGAACAAGCATGTGCTGCATCTCACGCAAGAACAACGCGATATCGTCAGCAATACCCCGCTGCCCTTCGCCCCTGAAGAAGACATCGAGGCCAGGTGCGGCATGGGTTTCGATGAAAAACTGCGATTGGCGCTGACCAACGGTTCGCTGGTGTTGAGCGAGGAGCAACTGGCCCGTCTTGGTGATTTGCCAAGTGCCGCTACCACGACGTCCGACGTTGTGAAGACGCTGCTGGAAAAGCCATCGTCTGCGCTGAGCGAAGCCGAGCGTGACATGTTGGGCGCAATCGTTCACGCCAATGCTCAGGGGCAACTCGACGCCTGGCGCGCTCACAACGAACAGTTGCCTGCAGTCTTGAGCCGCTCGGGGCTGCCCTCTGATGTGAAAGACGAGTTGCTCAGCCTCAACAAAAGCATGAATGCCGAACTGGGCACGCTCAAGAACGGCGCCTCGCTCAAGAGTCGCGTCCTTGCAAGCCCGGCGATGCTGCTCGCGCTGGCACCCTTGCCACTGGCCGTGGCGTTCGTCAGCAAGGACAACTCCTACAGCTCATCGCTGGTTGCCCACTTCACCAAGAACGCGGTGTTCATGGCTGGCCTGATGATGAACGAGCTGACCAACGCGCGGACCAATGTCGATCATGGCCTGAACCGCTACTTCGTCACCGTGCTGGCCAACGCCATCGTGGCGCAGCCCACCTTTGCCAGGAACGAACACCTGCTGGAGCAGGTCGGCTTCGGTATCGCAACGGCCGTGGCATCGGGCGCAGCCACGCTGGGCGTATTCAACCGTGAATCGATCGTCGCTGCCTTCAAGCTCGCCAAGAGCAAGCTTTCCAGGCAAGACACCGGGAACGCCCGCATCCCGGAGGAAGACCATCTGGCCGTGGTCAAGCATTTCGACGTCAGCGAGCATTTTGCCCAGCAGATGAAAGTGGCGACCGAATTGTACAAGCAAGACAAAAGCATCACCGACATCATGAACTCGAGCCTGACATACCTGGGCACCCAAAGCAGCGAGTTCCAGGCCAGGTTCGAAGTCGCCGATGCCCTGCGCGCAGGGCTGCAACTGGCCGAGGGGGAGCGCAAGGCGGACCCTGACTTCTACACCAAGCTGGGCCTGGTGGCCTTGACGGCGAGTATCGGTGCGGCGCTGGTGATGTTGATGAAAAGCATGGTCGGCAAAGCCGATTACGCGGCGGATGGCGTCTGGTGCGTATCGGAGATGCTCAAACTGGCCATGAACCCTGAAGTCGATATGCAAAAGGCGGTTCAGGTCTTCAAGGAAATCGTCGGTCTGAATCTGGTGATGACGGGGTTTCTGGGCGTCAACAAAGTCTGGAATTTTCTCGACAAGGGGATCAAAGGCTACGCCTCCGGTGCTGCGGTCCTGACCGCAGCCAACCTCACGCTTCCCGGTATGGTTGGAGAAGTGGCTGGCGCAGCAGCCGGCAAGGGGTTGAGCTACCTGACTGACAAAGGCAAGGCGGCGCATCAGGCCGGCAGGGCGGCAGCGTCCTGGGCCGGAGATTACGTCAGCACCTCGCGTTTGGGGAGCGCGGTCGGCACCCTGCAAACGGCAATTCCGGGCAGGATTGCAGGCGGGCAGGTCGTGGCGGGTCTCTACGACCGCTTCCGGTACCTGACCTGGTCGCACCCGGCGCCTGCACCGCAAGCGGCTGGCGAGCCATAAGCCTGTAGCCGGTAGACCGCCGCCAGCAACGCAGGCGGTGGTCTTGCCTGGCTTACCACCATCACCGCCAATAATCCCTTCGCATCAACCCGCGCAAGCGTTTAACGGCGGCCTGCGTGCGGCCCACGGCTGGGCGCGCTCCAGTTGCCCGGCAAGGCTCAACAAGGTCAGTTCGTCGCCAAACCGCGCGGCAAAGTGAGAACCCAGCGGCAGCGAATCGGCTGTCCAATAGAGGGGCACGGACATGGCTGGCTGGCCAGTCGCGTTGAAGATCGCCGTGTAGGGCGAGTAGCTGTGCGAAAGCGCGATGAAGTCCTGCAGGGACCGGCTGTCGTCATCGAAGGCCAGTTCTCCCAGGCGGGGTGGCGCGCGGTTGAGCGTCGGGGTGAGAACAATATCGTACTCTTCGAAGAAACCGGCCATCGCCCGGCCCAGTGCATGCATCGACTCGACCGCGGAAATGTAGCGTGTCGCAGGCAGTTGCCCGCGTTCGCGCAGAATGACACGGGTGCGCGGCTCCAGTTCGTCCATGGCGACCGGGAAGCCGCGCATTTTGCCCAGCAGATCGAGGTAGCCCTGGGTGTGTGAACCGATGATGTCGAACGTCGCGTCGAGGAATTCAGGCAGCCGGACCGGCAACGTCGCCGGGACCACGTAATGCCCGAGCGCCTCCAGCAAGGCCGCAGTGTGTTGCAGTGCAGCCAGGGCCTCCGGTTCTGCCGGCCACGGCGATATTGCCGAGATCAGGGCGATTTTCAGACGCCTGGGATCGCGTCCTGCGGCGTGTGCAAAGGGCGTCGCTGGCATGGGCGCGGCGTAGGGAGCCCCCAGGTCACTCCCGGCAGTGGCGTCGAGCAGGGCGGCGCTGTCGCCTACCGACAGGGTAATCGCGTGAGCGGTGCTCAGGCCTGCCCAGCCCTCGCCGACCATCGGGCCTGAAGGCAGCAGGCCGCGTGATGGCTTGAAGCCGAATACGCCACAGCAGGAGGCCGGTACGCGAAGCGAGCCGCCGCCATCGTTGCCATGTGCGAAAGGGATGGCGCGTGCCGCAACCAGAGCGGCTGCGCCACCACTGGAACCGCCTGCGCTGTGTTGCGGATTCCAGGGGTTGCGGGTCGCGCCGAAGCGTTGCGATTCGGTGCTGTAGGACACGCCGAATTCTGGAGCGGTGGTCGTGCCGATCAGTTGGCAGCCTGCATGACGCAGCCGACTGACGATTTCGCAGTCGATGTCTGAGCGAAACTCGCCCAGCGCATGCGAGCCACTGGTCATCCGTGCCCCGGTCATCGGGGTGAACATGTCTTTCACCAGGGTCGGTACGCCTGCCATGACGCCCTGTCTGACGCTACTCCCGCTCGCCTGGCTGCGCGCCTGATCGTAAAGCCTTTCGCTGACGGCGTTCAGGCCAGGCTCGACCTGCTCGACCCGTGCGATGGCGGTTTCCAGCAGCTCGCCGGGGCTCACCTCGCCATTGCGTACCAGTGTTGCCAGGCCACGGCCGTCCAGCGTATTGAATAATTCGTGCAGGTCTTTCATCGATGGTCTCCAGGATTGAAAGAGTGTCGTCGCGTTACGCGCGCCACTTAAAAGCTGATTCCGGTACGCAGCGCCACGGTGTAGCCCTCGGCACGGTTGCGGGCGTCGAACTCCTTGTAGGCGTGCAACCAGATGGGGGGCAGCCCGGCGCCGGGTTTGAAGTAACTTACTGCAGGGCCTGCGGCGATTACCCGGGCGCGATTGCCGCGGGTCAGCCCCGGCGCGTCGTCGTCCGACAGCTGCCGGTAGTAGTAGCCGCCCACGCCGACGGTCCAGTCGCCGACATGCTGGCCCACTGCAAACTCATGTCGGTACTCAACGCCACTGCGGTAATCGGTGTCGGGGTTACGCGCATTTATATCGATCTGGAAACTCGAGGAAACCTCGAAGCCGCCGGGTGAAATGTAGGTCGCATTCAACAGCGGAGAAACCGTCCAGTGATGGGTGCCAGGGCTGACCAGACGGTTTTTATCGTAGTCCCCCGTGGGCGCCTGAATCATCAGTTGGGTATTGATGCCCAGCCCCGGCGCGAGCTTCCAGTCCAGGATGATCGGCACCACTTGCAGGTCCGCCTGACGAAACAGCGATGCACTGTCGCTGAATACCCGCTGCCCCCCGACGTTCACGCCCAGGTCGGCATCCATCTTGAAAAAGACCGGCACCACCGCGAAACCATAGCGGGCACCCAAAAACTCCTGCTCGGTCATTCGCAAGTAGGCGAGGCCGATCGCCAGGACGTTGATCTGGAAGTCGTTGGGGCTGTCATTGCCGTGGCTGTCCTTGATGACATCCGCGTGGTAGTTGCTGATGCGCAGGCCGACGGTGCCATTGGGGGTGGTGGGCGGCATGAAGCCTGCGCCAAAGTCGAAAACGCCAGCAGCTGTCGTGGGCGCAGCATTTTCGGTGGCACAGGCCGTGGACGATAACCACAGGATCGCCATGGCGAGCCCTGAAGCGCTAAGGAAGTGGTTTTTTAATGACATCGGTAAGTGCCTTGTTATTTTTATGGGCGAGCACAGCCCTCCCTTGCGGGGTGGCAGTTATTGGAAAAACCGGAAATGGGGTAGAGCGCGTTGGCGTCAGCCGTCAGTCAAATGCAGTAACTGGGCGATCTGCGCTTTACGGGTGACACCGAGCTTGTTGTAGATCTTTCTCAAGTGGTGCCGGACGGTGCAGGGTGACACACCGATGTTGCGCGCGACTTCCTTGTACGTCTGTCCGACCGCAAAGCCTCGGGCAACCTGAAGCTCGCGCGTGCTTAACAGTTCCAGACTGCTGCGTCGCCGCGCCGTCAATAGAACGAGGTCGCCCACCGGCTGCGACGTGATGTGCAGGTTATGACTCGAATAGCCCTCTTGAGGGTTGCACTGTCGGGGTAGACGATTGGACGGTCTGTCGGGCCATTCCGAGCCCAGCATCGACGAGAACGCAGGCTCCATGGAAAGCAGCACGCCGTAACGGTCGCTCACCGCCATGGCGGTCTCATCGTAGGCGCCCTGAGTTTCCCGCAGAGTCGTGAGCGTACGCAGATAACTGGCCTGTTCAGCGGCGATCAGATGCGGCATCAGCCACTCGATCAGGCGTTTGTCCAGGGGCGAGAAGGGCGTGTGGCCAGCCGAGCGAAACAGTGTCAGATGCACGCCCTGCTGGGTGTGAGGGTCGGTCAGGACAATGCCCAGCGCGAAGCAAAGATCGTATTGGCGACCGAGGTCGGCAAGCGCAGGAGGTGCATCCGCTGCCGTGCAGTGAATGACCTGACAGACGCCCTGAGTCTGATGCATTTTGCCGACGCTGGCGTCCGAGGTCTTGAGTTGCTCCCACTCGGCGGCGTAACCGTTGGGCAGGCCCAGCAAAAAGGAACTGTGCTCGACGGGCCAGTTGTCACGCCAGGTAGATCTTCCCCACCAGGCCTTGTCGAACTGCACCAGTGCGCGCACCCGTTCAAGCGCCTGTTGATGGAATGTAGAGATCGACGCGCTGCTGACCTCGGTCTGAAGCTCGAGAATCACCTTGTTCAAGGCTTCGACGACCTGACAGGAAACACTGTCCAGGGACGTTGTATCGCTGATCATGCTACCCCCTTGTGTTCTTTGTTATGGGTAGAGCGCTCGCTGTCATTGACGCTGTGCGAGGCATTGGCTCAAGTCTACTCATATTCAAGGGTTCGGCTATCGTTCAAATGGACGATGGCCGGGTCGCAAGGCTCGCCCTCAATCCAGCATGAACAGCGCATCATTGCTGAATTGCGCTTCGAACTGGGCGGGGGGCATCGGGCGGCCGAACAGGTAGCCCTGGACTTCGTCGCAGTCGTGTTCGCGAAGAAACTCCAGTTGCTCATGGGTCTCCACGCCTTCAGCGATCACCGAGAGGTTCAGGCTGTGCGCCATGGCGATGATGGCGCGGGCGATCTGGGCGTCCTGCTCGCCGGATGGCAGGCCATCGACAAAGGTGCGGTCGATCTTCAGCACGTCGATCGGGAACTGTTTGAGGTAGTTCAGCGACGAGTAGCCGGTGCCGAAGTCATCGACAGCGATGCTCAGGCCGAGGTTCTTGAGGCCGTCGAGTATCTGCATGGCCTCGTTGACCTCACGCATCAGGATGCTTTCGGTCAGTTCCAGCTCCAGGCAGGCGGGTGACAGGCCGGTCTGTTCGAGTATGTGGGCGATGCGCTTGCCGAGCTGGCCGTCCGAGAACTGCCGCGCCGAGATGTTGACCGACACCTTGGGCACGCGAACCCTTGCCTGATGCCAGTGTTTGAGTTGGCGGCAGGCCTCGGCCAGGACCCAATCGCCGACCTCTACGACCAGCCCGAGCTCTTCGAGCACCGGGATGAAGTCGTTGGGCGGCACCAGCCCGCGGCGTGGATGGCGCCAGCGCAGCAGGGCTTCCGCGCCTGTGAGGCGTTTGCCGTCGCCGCTGAACTGCGGTTGGTAGAAGAGGGTGAACTCCTTCTGCTCCAGGGCGTGGCGCAAGTCGCTTTCCAGCTCCAGACGCTCCAGCGCGGTGGCGTTCATGTCCGCCTGATAGAACTGGAAGTTGTTCTTGCCACGCTCTTTGGCGTGATACATCGCCGTGTCGGCGTTCTTCATCAACTGGCTCAGTTCCTTGCCGTCCTGCGGGCTGAGGGCGATGCCGATACTGGCGGTCACAAAGAACTCGCGGCCTTCCAGCACGAACGGTGTGATCAAGCTGGTCAGAATGCGTTCGGCAACGTGAATGGCGCGGCTCAGCGCGGCTTCACGGGTTTCATCCGGTTCCAGCAGCAGGGTGAATTCATCCCCGCCCATGCGGGCCACGGTGTCATCCACCGACACACAGGCAAGCAGCCGCGTGGCCATTTCCTGCAGCATCCGGTCGCCAGCGGCATGGCCCAGGGAATCGTTGATCGGTTTGAAACGGTCGAGGTCGAGGAACATCAGCACGACCCAGGCCTGCTGGCGCTCGGCGTGCTGCAACGCCGAGTGCAGACGATCCTGGAACAGGGTGCGGTTGGGCAGATGAGTCAGCGCGTCGTAGTAGGCCAGGCGGTGGATACGGTCCTCGCTGGCCTTGCGCTCGCTGATATCGCTGAAGAAGCACACGTAGCTGGCCAGATCGCCTTCATCGTCGAGGACCGCGGTAATGCCGACCCAGGCCGGATAGTGTTCGCCGTTACGCCGCTTGAGCCGGATTTCACCTTCCCACGTGCCTTGTCCGTTCAGTTGCCTGAGGATATGGCGCAGACGGGTTTCCTGTTCGGCTTCCACGGTGAGCATGCCCGGCAACTGATCGAGCACCTGAGCCACTTCATAGCCACTGACGCGGGTAAAGGCCTCGTTGGCCTGCACGATATAGCCGGCGGGGTCGGTAATCAGGATGGCGGATGTGGAATGCTCGAATACCGTGGCAGCCATGCGCAGGTCTTTCTCGGCCCGACGCTGCTGACTGATGTCGCGGCCTACCCCGAAGATGCCTTCAAAGTTGCCGTTTTCGCCCCACACCAGGACCACGCGCAGTTCCACCGGAATCTTGCGACCGTCGGCACGCAGGCAGTCGAACAGAAACATTCTGGTGGTGACTTCTTCGCGCAGCCTGGCGAGTTCCTGAGGTTTGTCGAGGACCTTGTCGATGCGGCCCATGAGCGCATCAAAACCGACTGTTTGCTGGGGGTTGGCAATGGCGGCGGACCAGCCGTTCTGCAGGATCCACTCGGCGCTGTAGCCCAACGCGCGTTCTACCGAAGGGCTGACGTAGTTGACTGCCAGCCGGCCGTCGGTGGAGAAAATCACATCACTGATGCTTTCGGCCAGCATGCGGTAACGCTGTTCGCTGTCACGCAGCGACTGGCTGGACGCGACCTGTTCGGTAATGTCCTTGGCAATGCCGATGATACGCGTGACCCGGTCTTCTTCGTCCCAGGCCAGTGCCTGCTCGCGAATGTCGAAGGACCGCCAGTTGCTCTCGCGGTCCCGAAAGCGCAACACGCGTTGCAATAATTCATTGTGCCCGTGGTGACGCTGGCGCAGGCGCATGTCCTGATAGTTTCGGGCGTCGTCGGGGTGCAGCAGGACTTCCCAGAAGAACTCGCCCATGGCGTGCAGTTCTGACTTGCTGTAACCCAGCGTATAGCCAAAGTGGTGGTTGCTGTAGATCACCCGCTGGCTGAGCACATCCTGAACGTACAAATGGTCCGGTACGGTTCGTACCACGTCGGACCAGAAGCTCTCGCGGTCCAGCAACGACAGCTCGACCTGTTTGCGGCTGGTGATATCGCCAATACTGAGAATCACCGCATCGAAGTCACTGCGTGTCTCGGGCAGGCGCATGACCAGCCACAGGTGCTGGTCATGACCACCCGCACGGGTCAGGCAGATTTCCAGTTCCAGTCGTGGCTGCCCGGAAAGCACCGCCTGGATGATCGGAATGCCGACGCCCGGACGCGAGCGCGACTCGCCCTCGATCAACGGTTGCCATGCCTGTTCGCGGTGCTCGATGTCCAGCAGGCTCAGGGCTACTTCATTGAGTTCGCTGATGCGCAATTGCTGCAAAAGGCGTTTCAGAGCGGCTGGCTGGCTTTTGAGCAGGCGCTCGAAGTCCTCGCCGGTGCTGACCTCGAGTGCTTCAAGTTGCTCCTGAAGGCCGGACATGTCCATGACACAGATGGCGACGCCCGCGCCCTCGAAGATATCCCGATAGCGCCTTCGGCTCTGCAGCATCTGGCGCTGGCGCCTGCGCAGGCTCATCAGCGCGATCAGCGGCAGGATCGACAGCAGCAGGCCGATCAGGCACTTGCCGATCAGTGGCGCGAGCAGTTCGCTGCGCGCCTTGTAGGTGTCGAACAGCCCCCGCAGTTGCCAGTCACTATTGCTCAGTGGTTGAAGCAGAATGGTATCGGACAGGCCACTCTCCGCTTCGTTGGCGGGCACCGGTTCATGGAGAATGACCCGCTGCGTCTTGCGCTGTTCAAGACGCCACAGGTGCTGAAAGTCCTGAGCCGGCTGGCTGGCAAGTTCCTTCAAGGCTTCGGGGGCCACGCGCAATGCCCAGTAATCGCCGCTCACGCCGTTGCCCAGGCGAATCAGTATATAAATCTGGTTGCCGTCTTCCGAGCCGGTATAGAAGTAGGGGCGACCTCGCGCCTGTTTCATGGCTTGTTCAAGAAACTCACTGTCGCGCGAGGCCTCGGCGCTGTCACTGACGATTTCACCCTCCCGGTTCAGGCGAGCGACGCTGCGCAGCGCGGGCAGGGCAGTGCGCAGGTTCACCAGCGTGGTCGACTGCTCCAGTCGCTCTCCGGCGGATAGCGCCTCGTCCAGCAGGTTCATGGCGATCTGCGCCTTGAGCGCCATGTTCAGACTCATCCGGTCGGACAGTTGGACGCTGTACTCCAGACTGCGCTGACGCTGACGTTCCTGGGTCTGGTGGAACTGCTCGATCAGTTGCCAGAGCAACAGGGCAAGCACCACCAGAACCAGGCCCGCCAGCATGCCTTTCACTGACCCACGCAAAGGCCTGGTCGCACTGTCTGGAGCGACACTGGATGACGACAGAGGCGTTAAAGTGGGCAAATCGCTGTTCCTGACTGCTGGACTGAAGCAGTGGTGCTTTATGTAAAATAGGCGGGTCGCTCAAAGAGGGCGGCTAGCATGCCTTTAGTTGTGGCAAAGTGCCAGCCCCATTGGGCCGTATCGTTTGCCCTGCACGACGCATTCGGGTAGCTTTGCGCAACGCGTGGTATCCACCGACTCCTGCATGAGTGACTCCACTTTTTGCAATATCGATCAGGCTTTATATTTGCCAGCACTGCCCCGACAGGTTTACCACTGAGTTTATTCAAGGCTCGGAACGGTCTCGCGGCAAGTCTCAAGGACAAATAAAAGCTTTTTTCCGGCCGGAGCTTTAAGCTCGTTACCCAAATCGGTCCTCATTACAGACGCTAGGTTTTCATTTCATGGCTCAATACGTCTACACCATGCATCGGCTGAGCAAAGTTGTGCCGCCGAAGCGTGAAATCCTGAAAAACATCTCTCTGTCATTCTTTCCCGGTGCCAAGATCGGTGTGCTGGGCCTCAACGGTTCGGGTAAATCCACGCTGTTGAAAATCATGGCGGGTGTCGACACCGAGTTTGATGGCGAAGCGCGTCCGATGCCGGAGCTCAATGTGGGTTATCTGCCGCAGGAGCCACAACTTGACCCGAACAAGACGGTCCGTGAGGTCGTGGAAGAGGCGGTCAGCGTGATCAAGGACGCACAGGCGCGTCTCGATCAGGTCTACGCCGAGTACGCCGAGCCGGACGCTGATTTCGACAAGCTGGCGGCCGAGCAGGCCAAGCTCGAAGCCATCCTGCAGGCCAGCGATGGCCATAACCTGGAGCGCCAGCTGGAAGTCGCCGCCGATGCGCTGCGCCTGCCGGCCTGGGATGCGAAGGTTTCGGTCCTTTCCGGTGGTGAGAAGCGCCGTGTCGCGCTGTGCCGCCTGCTGCTCTCCGCCCCGGACATGCTGCTCCTCGACGAACCGACCAACCACCTGGATGCCGACTCTGTCGCCTGGCTGGAGCACTTCCTCCACGACTTCCCGGGAACTGTGGTTGCGATCACGCACGACCGTTACTTCCTGGACAACGTGGCTGGCTGGATTCTGGAACTCGACCGCGGCGCGGGCATTCCTTACGAAGGCAACTATTCCGGCTGGCTTGAAGCCAAGTCCGACCGTCTGGCGCAGGAATCCAAGCAGCAGACTGCTCACGAAAAGGCCATGAAAGACGAGCTGGAGTGGGTTCGCAAGGGTGCCAAGGCGCGTCAGTCCAAATCCAAGGCGCGTCTGCAACGCTTCGAAGAGATGCAGTCGCAGGAGTTCCAGAAGCGCAGCGAGACCAACGAGATCTACATCCCGGCCGGTCCGCGCCTGGGCGACAAGGTTATCGAGTTCAAGAACGTCACCAAGGGCTATGGCGACCGCGTGCTGATCGACAACCTGTCGTTCTCCATGCCCAAAGGCGCCATCGTTGGCGTGATCGGCGGTAACGGTGCCGGTAAGTCGACCCTGTTCCGCATGCTGATGGGCAAGGAGCAGCCGGATTCGGGCAGCATCGAAGTCGGTGAAACCGTACAACTGGCCTGCGTGGACCAGAGCCGTGATGACCTGGACGGCAGCAAGTCGGTATTCCAGGCGGTATCCGACGGTTCCGATGTGATCCGTATCGGTAACTATGAGATTCCGTCGCGCACCTACGTCGGTCGCTTCAACTTCAAGGGCGGCGATCAGCAGAAGTTCGTCAAGGACCTGTCCGGTGGTGAGCGTGGTCGTCTGCACCTGGCGCTGACCCTGAAAGAGGGCGGCAACGTGCTGCTGCTCGACGAACCGTCCAACGACCTCGACGTGGAAACCCTGCGTTCACTGGAAGAAGCGCTGCTGGACTTCCCGGGCGCTGCCATTGTGATCTCTCACGATCGGTGGTTCCTTGACCGTGTAGCCACGCACATCCTGGCGTACGAAGACGATTCGCAAGCGATCTTCTTTGAAGGTAACTACACCGAGTATGAAGCGGATCGCAAGAAGCGTCTGGGCGAAGCCGCTGCTCAGCCGCATCGTGTGCGTCACAAAAAGCTGGCCTGATCAGCGCTCAGGCACGCGCCGCTCCTTGCAAGGAGCGGCGCTGCCGTTGGCTGGCCTGACTCACGCGTCAGGTTCGATCAGCAGCACTTCAATCGATTGATCGCCCGCCGGGCGCTGCCACAACACTTCATCGCCTTTCTGCGCACCGATCAGGGCGCGGCCCAGTGGCGATCCCCAATTGATCAGCCCGTTGGCTGCATCGGCCTGATCCTCTCCGACCAGATGCACGCGCTGCTGGTTATCCTGTTCATCCGCGAACGTCACCCAGCTGCCGATCTGCACCTTCTCGGTCGACACAGCCGGGGCGACGACCTGCGCGCTTTGCAGGCGCTGATTGAAGTAACGCAGGTCGCGTTCCAGGTCGGCCAGTCGCTGCTTGTCCGCCGCTTCGCCCAACGCGGTTTGCGCGCTGTGCTGCGCCTGCAGGCTATTGACGTGTTTCTTCAACAAGGTCAGGCCTTCGGCCGTGACGTAGTTGATCTGTGTACTGACCAGCCGCTCGACCGGTTGCTCGGCCTCGGCGGCAGCGTTGTCTTCGTTTACGAATGCGCGGCTCATGAAGAGTCCTCCCTAATAGGCTTTAGGCCGCAGCAGGACATCATTGGTTTCGTCGGATTGCACCGACGCCTGATCAGTTGGGACGATAGGCCTTGGCCGCGCTGCGGGTTTTTTCCTGCTCCCAGGCACGGTCACGCTCATTGAAGACCTGGCCGGGGTTGAGCCGGTCGCGATTGTCCTGCGAGGTTTCGCACTGACGAAAGCCATCGGTCCAGCCCTGGGCGTAGAGCTTGTCCTTCAGATAGCGGGGCACGTTCTTGCGAAATTGGCCGGTAGTGGCACCTGCTGCGTCCCTGCCGCTGCTGCAACCGTCCTGATAGCCGTCTGCAAAACCCGGCGGATAACCCTCGGCCAGCATCTGGTCACGGGTGGACTGACAACCCGCCAGCACGATGGCCAGCGACAACAACAGCCAATACCGCTTCATGGTGATTCCCTCTGCTTATGAGAGGAGTCTAGAAGGTAATTTGTGAGTTATTCGTAAAAGCGATGTAGGGAACGTGTAATAGCAGTGTGCCGGTGTTTTCAAGGCACACTGCCGACCATTGACACTGATCCGGTCAGTAGTGATACCACTTCACCTCAAGCATCACCTCGTTCTGCGGCGAGCTCATCTGGCTGAATTCGCGCTGGGCGCTCAGGCGCAGGCCGAGGTTGCGGGATAGCTCCCATTGCTGGTTGAGACTGACGCTGCGGCGCACTTCGCCATTGGTGAAATAGTCGCCCTTGGCTTCCAGGCTCAGGTTGCCCAGCGGGTTGCGCCACAGCACGCCGGTGTTGAAGCCTGCGGCGGGAGAGATGAATTCGGCGAAATCGTTATTGTGCTCGACTCGCACGGTGCCCAGTGCAAAGCCGAGCATGTCGTCGGCCAGCTGCCAGGTGCCGCCGCCACCACCGTTGACGTGGCTGACGAGGTTTTCGTCGCCGTGCTTGCCGAGAACCCGCTCCAGCCCCCCGGTAACTTGCCATGACCAGGGTTTCAGCAGCTCGGTACGCGGGGTCAGTGAGCGAATGGTGGCCAGGTCCAGTTGTTGCACCTGCCAGTCATTGCCTTCGTATTGACGCACTTTGAGCTGAAGAATCTCGATCTGCGCACCCAGCGGGAAACCGTAGGCATTGTCGTTCAGGTCGTGATAGGCCATGCGCAGACCATATTCAGCGAACGCCTTGTCACCGCGTGTGCCCGCACCCAACTGCCAGGTACGTGATTCATGGCCTTCTTCCGGCAGGCCGGGGCGCGGGATGTCCAGCTGTGGCGGCGGGTTCTGATTGATCGCCTGCAACAGCTCGAAGCTGCGTTGCGAGCGTTGTGTATCGCGCTCAAGACCGTTGGCGCGATAGCGCTCCAGACGATAGGCAGCGTCCTGAATCAACGCGCGGCGTTCTGTGGGCTGCGCGAGGTACTCGCTGTTGTGCAGTTGTTTCTGATCGGCGCTGACCTTCAATACCCACTGTTGCTCGTCTGCATCGAGCGGTTCGGCGCGGCTCAGCAACTCGCGTTCGCGTGACGGGCGATAGTCGATCTTCTCCACCAGCCCGGCGGCCTTGATCGCCTTGACCGTATCGGTCGGGATCGCGGTCAGGCCAAACTGATCGGTAAGCTTCAGGCCCGGTCGGGCGACCTGCAGCAATTCCAGCAGCCGGTAGGAGCAGTTTTCGTCGAAGAAGAAATAACTGAAACGGATCTGTTTCAGCTCCCAGACATGCTCGACCATGCGCCCGGTTTCTTCCGCAGGCAGGTTCAGGCGGTATTCCCACAGGTCACGGTTTTCCAGGCTGCGGTATTCCGACAGTTTTTCCTGATACGGCACCAGCGCAAACAACCCCGGGTAGCCGCCTGCCAGACCTTTCCACGCGTACAGAATGCTGTTGTCCATGCCTTCGATATAGGCACCGAAGTTGATCGCGTAGCTCAGCAAGGTGGTGTTATTGGTTTTCGCGCTGGCCGGATCGATGCGCAGCAGCGTATGGCCAAACATCGACGAGGGGCTGTTGAGGTAAGCGGCCGGGAAAATCAGCACCGTGCTGTCCGGGGCCACATCCTTGTACCAGGCCTTGAATTCCTTACAGTCCGGCGTCGGCAGGTCAGTCAGGTGCAACTGGTCACGCAGCCAGCGGGTGCGTGCCGGGTATACGCACTGGGCGTGAGTCTGCTCGTTGCTGACCGGTGCGTAAATAGCGTCGAGTGTCGCGCTCAGCTCTGCCTGCGGGTCGTGTGCACCGTTGGCGGCGAGAAAGAATTTCGGGTCTGTGACATAGCTGCGCCAGCCACCGAGCTTGCCGGCTTCGTAGTGACCCAGGGAAATCCAGAACGGCTCATTGGCCAATTGCTGCAAACGGTCAGCGCTGGCATGAGGTGCCGCATACAAGGGGGCACAGACAAACAGCGCCAGCGATACAAGACGTTTGAGCATAGAGGGCAACTAGTCAGAAAAGGGGATCCCGCCCTTTGCGAAGAAAGGGCGGGCGAACGACTTTAAGCCTGGGTAGCGTACTTGGCCAGAGTCGGATCGTTTTTCAGAACATTGACGGTGTTGGTGTGAACATCTTCGGCAGTGGCGTCGGCCTTGCTGAAGATTTGCGAGAAGTGCTCGTGAGTGACGGCGGCAAAGTGCTCGCGGTCTTCTGGTGCAACGCCCAGTACCACAGCGTAGGTAGTCAGTGCTTCGCCCTGACCCATGGCCATGTCTTTGGAGAGTTCATCCATCATGCCGTTCATGGCAAGCCAGGATTTACCGCCATAAGTCAGCGCGCCGTTGGTCGAGCAGCCGTTGGTGCCGGAGGTCATGCCGAAGGTGGCGTTACCCGATGTACCGTTGGTGGTCGAAGCGAGGAAGTGAGCTGGAGTACCGCGTTGGCCTTCAAACAGCATGTTGCCCCAACCGCAGTCAGGACCGCCTGGTGCTTGAGCCATAGCGTTGATCGATACAGCGGCGAAGAGCGTTCCAAGAAGAATCCGTTTCATAGCTTTTTCTCTTTTTAGTTCAGCCAAGGGTCGAGTTTCTTGAGTTGTCACATCAAGACAGATGGTCAGCCAGCAGCCACCTGTGCAGTTTGGAGTTTAGGCAGGTTCCAAGGGTTCCGTTAGGGATTACAGATTATTACTTGAAAACGGCTTTTTTCAGAACGTGGCGGGTGACGCTACACACGCAAATGCTTTTCGGCTCTTTCCTGCCTTGCAAGTCGTGCACAGCGAGCGCCAGAATGCCGACATCTGCCCCGCCTGATGTAAGGATTACTGATGCCCGATTCTGTCGCAGCCAACCTACGCCTGGCGCCCAACGCGCTGACCCGTCCGTTTTCCGCTGAGCAGTTCAGCTTTGCGACCACCCACGAGCTCGAACCCTTTCGCGGTGTCCTTGGCCAGGAGAGAGCCGTAGAGGCCCTGCAGTTCGGCGTTGCGATGCCGCGCCCCGGTTACAACGTGTTTGTCATGGGCGAGCCCGGCACCGGGCGCTTTTCGTTCGTAAAACGCTATCTCAAGGCCGAAGGCAAACGGATGCAGACGCCGTCGGACTGGGTCTACGTCAACAACTTCGACGAGCCCCGCGAGCCAAAGGCGCTGGAGCTGCCGCCTGGCACTGCCCATGAGTTCACCGCCGACATCGGTGGCCTGATCGACAACCTGCTGGTGACCTTCCCGGCGGTTTTCGAGCACCCGTCGTATCAGCAGAAGAAAAGCTCGATCGACCGTGCGTTCAATCAGCGCTATGACCGCGCCCTGGACGTCATCGAGCGCCTGTCGCTGGAAAAGGACATCGCGCTGTATCGCGACAGCTCCAACATCGCGTTCACGCCGATGGCCGATGGCAAGGCGCTGGATGAGGCCGAGTTTTCCCAGTTGCCCGAAGCGGATCGCGAGCGCTTCCACGAAGATATCTCCGCGCTCGAGGAGCGTCTCAACGAAGAACTGGCCAGCCTGCCGCAGTGGAAGCGCGAGTCCAACAATCAGCTGCGTCAGTTGAATGAAGAGACCATCACCCTGACCCTGCAGCCCTTGCTGGCACCGCTTTCTGAAAAGTACGCCGAGAACGCTGCGGTCTGCGCCTACCTGCAGGCCATGCAGGTTTACCTGCTCAAGACTCTGGTCGAGCAGTTGGTCGATGACGCCAAGACCGACGCTCAGGCGCGCAAGCTGCTGGAAGAGCAATACAGCCCGAGTCTGGTGGTCGGGCATACTCGTGATGGCGGTGCGCCGGTGGTTTTCGAACAGCACCCCACCTACGACAACCTGTTCGGGCGCATCGAATACAGCACCGATCAGGGCGCGCTGTACACCACGTACCGGCAACTGCGCCCCGGCGCGCTGCATCGTGCCAACGGCGGTTTCCTGATTCTGGAAGCCGAGAAAATGCTGGGCGAGCCGTTCGTCTGGGATGCGCTCAAGCGTACCCTGCAATCGCGCAAGCTGAAGATGGAGTCGCCGCTGGGCGAGCTCGGCCGCGTTGCAACCGTGAGCCTGACGCCGCAGGTGATCCCGTGGAACGTCAAAATCATCATCATCGGTTCCCGCTCGCTGTATTACACCCTGCAAGACCTCGATCCTGACTTCCAGGAGATGTTCCGGGTGCTGGTCGACTTTGACGAAGAGATTCCGATGGTCGACGAGACGCTCGAGCAATTCGCTCAGCTACTCAAGACCCGGACCTCGGAAGAGGGCATGGCGCCGCTGACCGCCGATGCGGTGGCACGACTGGCGACTTACAGCGCCCGTTTGGCCGAGCACCAAGGGCGTTTGTCGGCGCGTATCGGTGACCTGTTCCAATTGGTCAGCGAGGCCGATTTCATCCGCCAGCTGGCCAACGACGACAAGACCGACGCCGGGCATATCGAACGTGCGCTCAAGGCCAAGGCCACCCGTACCGGGCGGGTCTCGGCGCGGATTCTCGATGACATGATGGCTGGTGTGATTCTGATCGACACTGACGGCGCGGCCGTCGGCAAATGCAACGGCCTGACGGTGCTGGAGGTCGGCGACTCGGCCTTCGGCGTGCCCGCGCGCATTTCCGCCACGGTGTACCCGGGCGGCAGCGGGATTGTCGACATCGAGCGCGAGGTCAATCTTGGCCAGCCGATCCACTCCAAGGGCGTGATGATCCTCACCGGCTACCTTGGCAGCCGTTATGCCCAGGAATTTCCGCTGGCGATTTCCGCAAGTATCGCGCTCGAGCAGTCCTACGGTTACGTGGATGGCGACAGTGCGTCGCTTGGCGAGGTCTGCACGCTGATCTCGGCGCTGTCACGCACGCCACTCAAGCAGTGCTTCGCGATTACCGGTTCCATCAACCAGTTTGGTGAAGTTCAGGCGGTGGGCGGGGTCAATGAAAAGATCGAGGGCTTCTTCCGTCTCTGCGAAGCACGTGGGCTGACTGGCGAGCAGGGCGCGATCATCCCGCACGCCAACGTCACCACGCTGATGCTTGACGAGCGCGTGGTGCAGGCTGTTCGTGCCGGGCAATTCCACATCTATGCCGTACGTCAGGCCGATGAGGCGCTGAGCCTGCTGGTGGGCGAACCTGCCGGTGCGCCTGACGAGCATGGCGAATTCCCTGAGGGCAGCGTCAATGCACGCGTCGTGGAGCGTCTGCGCGATATCGCAGAGATGCTCAGTGATGAAGACCTCAAGGAAGAGCTGGAAAAGGAGCCTGCGCAGTTGCAGCCTGAACTCAAGGTCTGACAGCGCAGGAGCCGGGCGGTGAGGGCCGCCCGGTGCTCCGTTCATCAGGGATAGTTTCTCGCAGAGCGGTTTTCTTCTAGTCTTGAGGTGATCGCAGTGGCCAAAGAGATTGGCGTAAATCCTGTTTCACGAGAAGGATGAATAGTGTTGCTGATCAGGAGCGCATCATGCAGCGTAGCCTTTGCCTTACCCGAGAATGCATGGGGCTGATGACACGTATCGAGTGCGTCATCCGGCCCCTCCCTC
Source organism: Pseudomonas cerasi (assembly GCF_027983475.1). Lineage (NCBI taxonomy): Bacteria > Pseudomonadati > Pseudomonadota > Gammaproteobacteria > Pseudomonadales > Pseudomonadaceae > Pseudomonas > Pseudomonas cerasi. Next base: position 1,253,111 of record NZ_JAQJVM010000002.1, on the reverse strand, counting down.
ATGACAGCGGACAATGGATGGTGCTCTTCGCGGCCGGAATGGCCGAGGAACAGCCTTCCGCAATCAAGACCCAAGGGCCTTTCAAGGGCCTGCCCGCAGCGCAATCGGTGCTGACCAGCATTCTCGAAAGCCTGTCGTTGCATGGTTATCAATGTGCCGATGACGTACCTATCTGGATGCTGCACATTCAGGCCGAACTGCGTCGTATCGATAGCGGCAGGACGGTCTGTCAAAGCTCGTCGCTGTTCTAGGCTCTGTACGAAAAGTGTCTGCGCTCGGTGATGCTTCGTTAAAAACAGGCTCGCTTGGCCTTCGCTCGCCGACTTTTCGTACAGAGCCTAGCCTTCAATCCGGTTCCTCAAGTGCGCTAACTGCCGCTGTGCGATATTTTGTCGCACGGCCAGAGCGGTGCATTACCGCTGATATACTCGCCCGCTCCTTCAAAACACCTTGCGAGTATCAATGGAACGTTTTTTTGAAAATGCCATGTACGCATCGCGCTGGCTGCTGGCGCCGATCTATTTCGGCCTCTCCCTTGGCCTGTTGGCGTTGTGTCTGAAGTTTTTCCAGGAAATCTTTCATGTCATTCCCAACATCTTCTCGCTGGCCGAAGCTGACCTGATTCTGGTGCTGCTGTCGTTGATCGACATGGCGCTGGTCGGTGGCTTGCTGGTGATGGTGATGATCTCCGGCTACGAGAATTTCGTGTCGCAGCTGGACATCGACGAGGACAAGGAAAAGCTCAACTGGCTGGGCACTATGGATTCGTCTTCGTTGAAGATGAAAGTTGCAGCATCCATTGTCGCGATTTCCTCCATCCACCTGTTGCGGGTGTTCATGGATGCCACCAACATCAAGCCCGAATACCTGATGTGGTACGTGATTATCCACATGACGTTCGTGATATCGGCGTTTGCGATGGGCTATCTGGACAAGGTCACCAAGCACTAAGGCGACGCGCGATGAAAGGGGCGGGCGTTATCGTTTCTGGCATGTCGGCGCTGTGTGTTGTAAAACGTCCGTTCCGATGCATCAGGCATTTGCGCAGGAGGTTCGATCATGAATTATCAGGAATTTATCGACCACGCCCAGGCCGGGCGGGTCGATGAGCTGAACCTGATCTCCATCGAAGGCGGCATCTATCTGCTGGATGTGCGCATGAATGGCACTTCGGTGATGCTCAAGGACCCAGCGGGCAAGACCCTGCATCTTCGCTCGGTGGAGCATGCGCGGGATTTGCTCAAGGACATACCGGTGGTGCCTTTTTACCTGGTCCATTGTGTGGTCCATGACGAGCTGTGCGGCATGCCGGTCAATGACCGCTCTGAAATGCGCCTGCCGATCTCGTTTCATTCCTCCTGGTCCTGATCGCCAGCCGCGTATTGCTGCTGCGGTAGGGGCTGTAGCGGCAATTGTGCTAGGCTGCTCGGCCTTTTGGTTCGGGGCGCATCAGCGTATAGCGTGATTGCCGTTCAGGTTTTGCGCGATACCGACTGCGTGCCCCTCTACGGAGCAGTGTCATGTCCGAAGTCAATCTGTCCACCGACGAAACCCGCGTCAGCTACGGCATTGGCCGTCAGTTGGGCGATCAGTTGCGCGACAACCCGCCACCGGGTGTCGATCTGGAAGCCATCGTGGCAGGCCTGCGCGATGCGTTCGGCGGTCAGCCAAGCCGTGTTGGTCAGGAAGAAATGTCCGCCAGCTTCAAGGTCATCCGCGAAATCATGCAGGCTGAAGCAGCCGCCAAAGCCGAGCAGGCTGCGGGCGCCGGCAAGGCCTACCTGGCTGAAAACGCCAAGCGCGAAGGCGTGACCACCCTGGCTTCGGGTCTGCAATTCGAAGTCGTGACCGCTGGCACTGGCCCTAAGCCAACCCGTGAAGATCAGGTACGCGTTCACTACCACGGCACGTTGATCGACGGTAACGTCTTCGACAGCTCCTACGATCGCGGCGAGCCGGCCGAATTTCCTGTCAGCGGCGTGATTGCCGGCTGGACCGAGGCGCTGCAACTGATGAACGCCGGCAGCAAATGGCGTCTGCACGTGCCGAGCGAGCTGGCTTACGGCGCTCAGGGCGTAGGCAGCATCGCACCGCACAGCGTGCTGGTGTTTGATGTGGAACTGCTGGACGTTCTGTAAGCGACCCGGTCGATGCAGATAGTCGCTGAACGAATCGCGCCGATTCGTTCAGCGACGCAGTTGTGCTGATGCTTCATGCTCAGTGCAACTCACTCATGGGGCGCAACGCCCGCGCGTAGCAGAACAGAAACAGGTTTCTCACCAGTTCCTTGAGCACCAATGGCTCGCTGGAACTCAAACTGCACACATCCAGATCGCCCTGATCGCGTAACTCTTCCAGCGCTTCCTCTTCCAGTACGGCACACACTTCCCCCGTCTCGCGGTGGAGAATTCTCAGGTAAGGGTGGGGTCTGTCCAGCCATGCATCGATCAAATAAGTCATGTCTCATCTCCTGTGCAAGTTAGATGAGAATAATTCTTATCGGGATAATAGCAAGGCTCTATTGAGATTAATTCTCATTTTGCGCTGAATGGTTGATCCAGATCAGCGAATGCCGACGCGGAGCGTTGGGACGATAGTTACAGAACTATCGTTCCTCACGCTCCGCGTGGGAATGCCGTTCGTGACGCTCTGCGTCACACAGCGACGCCGTCGGCCTGTCAGTGATGCTCGCGGGTAGCGCGGAATTTCACGTCGGGCCAGCGTTCTTCCATCAGCGCCAGGTTCACGCGGGTAGGGGCGAGGTAGGTCAGGTGACCGCCGCCGTCCATTGCCAGGTTTTCCACCGCCTTGTTCTCAAACTCTTCGAGCTTCTTCTTGTCGTCGCAGTCGATCCAGCGGGCAGACCACACAGTGATCGGCTCGTAAGCGCATTCAACCTTGTATTCTTCCTTCAGACGGCTGGCGACCACATCGAACTGCAGCACACCGACGGCGCCGAGGATGATGTCGTTGCTGCGCTGCGGGAAGAACACCTGCGTGGCGCCTTCTTCGGCCAGCTGTTGCAGACCCTGACGCAATTGCTTGGACTTGAGCGGGTCCTTCAGGCGTACGCGACGGAACAGCTCCGGTGCGAAGTGCGGAATACCGGTGAAGCCCAGCGCTTCGCCTTCGGTGAAGGTGTCGCCGATCTGGATGGTGCCGTGGTTGTGCAAACCGATGATGTCACCGGCATAGGCTTCTTCCAGTTGTTCGCGCTCCGACGAGAAGAACGTCAGCGCGTCGCCGATCCGTACGTCCTTGCCCAGACGCACATGGCGCATTTTCATGCCCTTGTCGTAACGGCCCGAGCAGATCCGCATGAAGGCGATGCGGTCGCGGTGCTTGGGGTCCATGTTTGCCTGGATCTTGAACACGAAACCGCTGAATTTCTCTTCCGCCGGCTCGACGGTGCGCTCGTTGGCCACACGTGCCAGCGGCTTGGGCGCCCAGTTCACCACGGCATCGAGTACATGATCGACGCCGAAGTTGCCCAGTGCGGTGCCGAAGAACACCGGGGTCAGCTGACCGTCGATGAATTCCTGCTGGTTGAATTCGTGGCAGGCACCCTGCACCAACTCCAGTTGCTCGACGAAGCGCTCGTATTCATCGCCCAGGTGAGCGCGGGCTTCGTCCGAATCGAGCTTCTCGATGATTTTGGTTTCGGTGCGCTCGTGGCCGTGACCTGCGGTGTAGACAATGATGTAGTCGTCGGCCAGGTGGTAGACACCCTTGAAGTCCCGGTAGCAACCGATCGGCCAGGTGATCGGTGCCGCCTTGATCTTGAGGACCGCTTCGATTTCATCGAGCAGCTCGATCGGGTCGCGGATATCGCGGTCGAGCTTGTTGATGAAGCTGACGATAGGCGTGTCGCGCAGACGGCAGACATCCATCAGCGCGATGGTGCGTGGCTCGACGCCTTTACCGCCGTCGAGGACCATCAAGGCCGAGTCGACTGCCGTCAGGGTGCGATAGGTGTCTTCGGAGAAGTCTTCGTGGCCCGGGGTGTCGAGCAGGTTGATCATGTGGTCGCGATACGGAAACTGCATCACGGACGTGGTAATGGAGATACCACGCTGTTTCTCCATTTCCATCCAGTCGGAGGTGGCGTGACGGTCGGATTTACGCGACTTGACCGTACCGGCGACGGAAATGGCCTTGCCCATCAGCAGGAGTTTTTCCGTGATGGTGGTTTTACCCGCATCCGGGTGGGAAATAATGGCGAAAGTGCGGCGTTTCGCGACTTCGGCGGCCTGTTGGGTCATGGGAAATCGCCTGGGATGGGATTGAAAAAGGGCGCAGATTATAGCTCAACTCGCGGCAATAACCGAACCGTTCAGACAATAAACGATGGCCAGATAATGTCTCGTGTGGGAACCTTTCAGGTCGTGGAGACGTCCACTCCCCCGTCAAGGCTCGCAACGAAGCCAACGCAAGGGGCTGATTCATCAGCATGTTGGTTTGACGAAGCTGCGCTTATGGCTTGTGTTTTCGCCGAGGTTAAACCCTTACCGGCGACCCACCCGCTGCTCTTCGCGAACGTTATTGCCGGCGTCCTTTCCGGACGTCCAGGTCAACGCGTTCGCCGACTGAAATAAGGAGTCCGCCTGTGGCAAATCGCTATGGCAAGGGGCTATTGGGAGGTGCGGTTGCGATCGCACTCCTGGCCCTGCTGATCCACTGGATCGGCATCAGTACTATCAAGCAATACCAGGATGACCTGCTGTTCTACCTTCAGGCTCACCTGATTCTGGTTCTGGTTTCAATGTTGGCGGCCCTGGTGGTCGGCATCCCTGCAGGCATTGCCCTCAGCCGACCGAGCATGGTTGGCCGCGCTGAACGCTTCATGCAGATCTTCAACATTGGCAACACCGTTCCTCCTCTCGCCGTTCTGGCCATTGCCCTCGGAATTCTCGGGATCGGCAGCGGGCCGGCGATCTTCGCGCTGTTCCTCGCCTCTCTGTTGCCTATCGTGCGTAATACCTACGAAGGCCTGAAAAACGTCCAGGGTTCACTCAAGGAAGCTGCCGTCGGTATTGGCATGACTCCGCGTCAGGTGCTGTGGCGTGTCGAGCTGCCCAACGCCGTGCCGATCATTGTCGGCGGTGTGCGTGTCGCGCTGGCGATCAATGTCGGGACCGCGCCACTGGCGTTTCTCATCGGCGCCAACAGCCTTGGCAGCCTGATTTTCCCGGGCATTGCGTTGAATAACCAGCCGCAACTTGTGCTGGGTGCAGCGTGTACCGCTCTGCTGGCGCTACTGCTCGATGGTCTGGTGACACTGGCCAGTCGTCTTTGGCTGGAACGCGGACTGGCTCGCTGAGCGAAGGAATTCTCATGAAAAGAATATGCTTGTTTTTAGGCTTTGCCTTGCTGTTTCCGGCACTTGCCCAGGCTGCGGAAAAGCCGCTGCTACGTATCGGCGCACGGGTGTTCACCGAACAGACCATGCTTGCCGAACTGACCGCGCAATACCTGCGGACCAAGAACTACGACGTCCAGATTACCGGCGGCCTTGGCAGCAACCTGGCGCGCAGCGCTCAGGAGAGCGGTCAGCTGGATCTGCTGTGGGAATACACCGGTGTATCGCTGGTGGCCTACAACCACATCGACGAAAAACTCGACAGCGCCCAGACCTATGCGCGGGTCAAGGAAGTGGATGCGAAGAAAGGCCTGGTCTGGCTTTCACCGTCGAAGTTCAACAACACCTACGCGCTGGCACTGCCGCAGAAAGTGGCTGACAAGTACCCGCAGATCAACACCATGACCGACCTGACCAAAGTGCTCAAGGACGAAGCCAAAGAGGGTCATGTCGTAGCGCTGGACACCGAGTTTGCCAACCGTTCCGACGGCCTTATCGGCATGGTCAAGCACTACGACATGAACCTCGGTCGTGAAAACACCCGGCAGATGGACGCCGGGCTGGTCTACACCGCGTTGCGCAACGGTCAGGTTTTCGCCGGTCTGGTGTACACAACCGACGGTCGTCTGAATGCGTTCAAGCTGAAAGTGCTGGAAGACGACAAGCACTATTTCCCTGACTACACCGCAGCGCCGGTGATCCGTCAGGAATATCTGGACAAGCATCCCGACATCGCCACGCTGCTCAAGCCGCTGGCTGACCTGCTGGACAACCAGACTATGATCGACCTCAACGCTCGCGTCGACGTCGGCCATGAAAGCCCCTCCACGGTTGCTGCAGACTTTCTGCGCCAGCACCCATTGAATTAAGGAAGGAGACGATATGAGTTTCTTGAGCGCCTTCTCCCATCTGGACTGGGCACAGGTTCTGCAACTGACCTGGCAGCACATTACGCTGGTGGGCATTGCCGTGACCCTGGCGATTGTCGTCGGCGTGCCACTGGGCGTGCTGATGACGCGTTTTCCAGCACTGGCGGGCCCGTTGCAGGCCAGCGCCACGGTATTGCTGACCGTGCCGTCGATTGCTCTGTTCGGCCTGTTGCTGCCGTTCTACTCCAAATTCGGCCAGGGCCTTGGCCCGATGCCGGCTATTACCGCAGTGTTTCTCTACTCGCTGCTGCCGATCATGCGTAACACCTACCTGGCGCTGACTGGCGTAGAACCGGGTATCCGCGAGGCCGCCAAAGGCATCGGCATGACCTTCGGCCAGCGTCTGCGCATGGTCGAGCTGCCGATCGCCGTGCCTGTGATCCTCGCCGGTGTGCGCACCGCCGTGGTGATGAATATCGGTGTCATGACCATTGCCGCGACCATCGGTGCCGGTGGTCTGGGTGTACTCATTCTTGCTTCTATCAGCCGCAGCGATATGTCGATGCTGATCGTTGGCGCGGTACTGGTCAGCATTCTGGCCATCATCGCCGACCTTCTCCTGCAATGGCTGCAACGCACGCTGACTCCAAAAGGATTACTGAAATGATCGAACTCCAGAACCTCTCCAAGACTTTCCAGAGCAACGGCAAAGAAGTGAAGGCTGTCGATTCGGTCAGCCTCACGGTCAACGAAGGCGAAATCTGCGTCTTCCTCGGCCCCTCGGGCTGCGGCAAGAGCACCACGCTGAAAATGATCAACCGCCTGATCATGCCGACCTCCGGCAAAGTGCTGATCAATGGCGAAGACACCACTGATCTGGACGAAGTGACCCTGCGTCGCAACATCGGCTACGTGATTCAGCAGATCGGTCTGTTCCCGAACATGACCATCGAAGAAAACATCGTGGTCGTGCCCAAGCTGCTCGGCTGGGACAAGCAGCGTTGCCATGACCGTGCTCGTGAATTGATGAGCATGATCAAGCTGGAGCCCAAACAGTACCTGCATCGCTACCCGCGTGAACTGTCCGGTGGTCAGCAACAGCGTATCGGCGTGATCCGTGCCCTGGCAGCCGACGCGCCCTTGCTGTTGATGGACGAACCGTTCGGTGCGGTCGACCCGATCAACCGCGAGATGATTCAGAACGAGTTCTTCGAGATGCAGCGCGCGCTGAACAAGACCGTGATCATGGTCAGCCACGACATTGATGAAGCCATCAAGCTGGGCGACAAGATCGCGATCTTCCGTGGTGGCAAACTGCTGCAGATCGATCACCCGGACACCTTGCTCGCGCATCCGGCCGACGACTTCGTCAGCAGCTTCGTCGGCCAGGACAGCACCCTCAAGCGTCTGCTGTTGGTCAAGGCCGAAGACGCCGCCGACAACGCGCCATCGGTCAGCCCGGAAACCCCGGTGGCTGATGCGCTGGAAGTGATGGACGAAAACGACCGTCGCTATATCGTGGTCACCGACAGCGAGAACAAGGCGATGGGCTATGTACGTCGTCGTGACCTGCACCGTCAGCAGGGCACGTGCGCGCAGTTCCTGCGTGAATTCAACGCCACCGCCGCTTACGACGAGCACTTGCGCATCCTCCTGTCGCGCATGTACGAGTTCAACCGCGCCTGGCTGCCGGTGTTGGACGCCGAGAACGTGTTCCTGGGTGAAGTGACGCAAGAGTCCATTGCGGCTTATCTGAGCTCCGGCCGTTCGCGTGGCATGAAGACCAGTATTGTCTCGCCAGCCGAGCAAGTGGCTTCCTGACCGGATGTATTGCCGCCAGCATCATGGCTGGCGGCAATGTTCACACTTGGAAATTCTCCATGCCACATTGAGTGACGTTGTTTTCCTGCAATGCAGACGCAGTCATTGCGTCTGCAGCGTCGCTCTCATACACCGTTGTCACGACCCCCTGATACTCGACGTTCACTTTACAGTGGTCATTACCCTCGAACTTCTTGCTGCTGGTCCAGACCTGGTTGGACACACTTGAATAGTAGGCTTTGCCTTGGGTGATCTCGGAGGCATAGAGGTCATTGACCAAAAGCTTGTAGTTAAGCTTTTTAAACGTGTCTCCCTCGAAATAGACCTCCAGCAGGTCATCTGTTCTGACGACCTTCGCGACTGTCAGTCGCAACAACATACTCTGGGCAATGGCCAGATAAGAACGGTAAGACGCCCGGTTTGTCACGCTGATGAGAGGGTTGCCATTGACGGTCATGTACAGGGCATCAACGCTTGCCTGATCGACACCTGCTACCAGTTGGGTCATCGTTGAGTCGGTGAAGAGCTGGCGGATGGGCAGGGCGATTTTTGCCTGTTCGACGTTGCCGGAGAACAGGGTATAGGGTTTCCCTATGCCTGCAATTGCCGTGATGGTCACCTCTTGATGGCCTACGCCGCCGAGGCGTATCCAGGTGTTGTCAATAAGTCCTGAGCCGTTGGGGGAGCCCTTCTCAAGCGTTGCATAAGGAGGGGCTCCGAAGACGATCGTGTAATCATAATTCTTGAAAGCCTCACCCTCGAACGTCACTTGGACAAGTCCTGCGCTGACGATCACGCTTCTTATGGTTTTTTGCAGGAGCAACCGTTGTGCACGGTTCAATAGTCGGCCGTGCAGTTCATCGGTCTTTTCTTTCTCCAGATTGAAGAAAAGAACGTCAAGCCTTGGCTGGGTAATGCCGGGCCTCAGTTCAGCGCAACGGTCATCGGTAAACATGGCCTTGATATTGAACAGCAGGATGGGTCGTGATGCGGTGCTGGCCACAGTGTATGGCTTGCCTCCAGCAAACACCTTGACTGACGCCTCATCCCCTTCGGAGAGGGGAGTGCTGGCTTCAACGTAGGCGATGCCTTCCTCGATACGGGCTTCACAACCCACGTGTTCGCCGTTGTCTGCCCACGCCACTAATGTGCCGTTTAGCGTTATTTCGTAACGGTATGACGTGTACCATTGCTTGGCAACGGTAAACTTTATCCGGTCTTGAAAGGTACCGTGCACGCTGGACAGGATATGGGCAAGCGGCGGGGTGTAAGTGAGCAACGGCAGATCGATCGGGATCGTCGTCTCAGCGTCATTTTCCCAAATGGCCCGCGTCAATGCGGGCAGGTCGGCGATCTGGTTGAGGGTTTCAGGGGTTGGGTACAATCCCCAGCGATCAAAGAATTCCGCCAGGTTGAGGTGGCTCAGCAGCGAGGTTTCGACGATGAAGCGCTGCGCTTTATCGTCGCTGACGGTGGGCGGGTTGTGCATGAGCCGATAGCGCTGGTGCAATTGCGGGTAGAACGAAGTACCGAAGCTAAGACGCAATTGCCAGAGCATGACAAGCTTGTGTCCGGCCTCCTTGATGTTGTCGTACGCTCGCAGGCTACTGGCCAGGTACTCTTTCACGGGGGGGTAACTGGAGTCGGCGCCTGTAGCACGGCCAAGGAAAAACTCTTGGGCGGCCATCGAGTAGAGATTGACCGTGACCTCTGTCATTCCGGTGCCGGTGCCCCATGTCATAGGGCTGAGTTGTCGTTGATGGCCGCTTTCGTGCCAAGGGCCCCAACCATCTTCAGGGGCGGTCGACAATAAACGCGCCAGCGCAGCCGATCCGTTAAACCCCATATGACCGTTTGTGGCAAACATGTAAAGCCGGTCCGCTTCCACGTAGAAATGTTTACTGGGATCAAGCGCCCATTCCATCGTGCCGTAGTCGATCAAGCCTGAAATACCATCCTGCGCGCTAATGGCACCATCGAAATTGCCCATCAGCTTTACGGGATCGGTCAGGTAGAGCTGTGCGCTCTGATAGCGCACCACGACAATAGCCCTCGGGCTGGTAAGCAGCACGACAGGCGCTTCGCTGTAGTGCGCCATTTGCTGTTCCCATTCCAGATTGGTCATATCCATTCTGAAAAACGGCACATGGTTGTACTGTCCTGTTATGTCCAGAACCACGTGGCCAAGGGGGTCCAGGTTGGTGAAGCCCAGCAGGCCTGTGTTGGTCGCGACAAGAACGTTCATGCCACGGTTCAGCGGGTACGAGGTGGGGGTATCCAGTTCTGGCACCCCGATCACTGCAGACACCAGATTCATGTACAGACTGGTTGCTGTGATTTCCAGCCGATCGCCTTTCGTTACATAAATATTAGTCGGCTGAAAGTCGGTGTGTGTCCTGGTACGGGCGTGACGTTGGCGATGACTTTCGGCAGATCCGAAGCCGAAGGCTTGCCACCGGGCTTGAACTGCACTGGGCGCAACGGAGCTTGCGGCGTGAAGGTGTCGGTCATCCATGATCGTTACCTGAAAAGGCGGTCTGAGCTGTTTATTGAGCGCGCAACCCCTGCATCCGTCTACTGACAGAACTGACAGGCTGATTTGCTTTGCGTGCCGGTGAATAAGGTGATGCCCAGCGTGCTGCGAAAAGGCATTGGCGACGGAGGTGGGGAACATCTGCCTGTCATGCAGGTCGGTTAAACAGGTCCTTGGGAAGGCAACTCAAGAGCCCTGTGCAAAAACGCGACATTTTTTGTTGATATCCGGCCCCTCAGGTCCTAAAGTTCGCGCCGAACGTCCATGCTGGAAACGATCCATCCGGCTCAAGTACTGACGACGAGACAGCAAGGCCAGGAAGGCAGCCCTTCAGGGCCTTTTTGCTTTCGGCGACATGCCTTGGGAAGTAGGCGAACCAAAGTGGGGATACGGAGGGCGTTCATTTGTACCCATTGACCAATACCGTTTGCCAATAGGAGTTCCAGCAGCATGCCGATCAATGTCGAAGACTACTACTCAGCCGAAACCTTCAAGAAAATGAAGGCGTTCGCTGACAAGCAAGAAACCCCGTTCGTGGTCATTGATACTGACATCATCAGCAAGGCATATGACGACCTGCGTGCGGGCTTCGAATTCGCCAAGGTTTATTATGCGGTCAAGGCCAACCCTGCCGTTGAAGTCATCAATCTGCTCAAGGAAAAGGGTTCGAGCTTCGACATTGCGTCGATCTACGAGCTGGACAAGGTCCTGAGCTGTGGTGTCGGTCCGGAGCGCATGAGCTACGGCAACACCATCAAGAAATCCAAGGACATTCGCTACTTCTACGAGAAGGGCGTGCGTTTGTTTGCGACCGACTCCGAAGCCGACCTGCGCAACATTGCCAAGGCCGCACCGGGCGCGAAAGTCTATGTGCGCATTCTGACCGAAGGTTCGACCACTGCCGACTGGCCTCTGTCGCGCAAATTCGGCTGCCAGACCGACATGGCCATGGACCTGCTGATTCTTGCCCGCGACTTGGGTCTGGTGCCTTACGGCATCTCCTTCCACGTCGGCTCGCAGCAGCGCGACATCAGCGTCTGGGATGCTGCCATTGCCAAGGTCAAAGTGATCTTCGAGCGTCTGAAAGAAGAAGACGGCATCGTTCTCAAGCTGATCAACATGGGTGGCGGCTTCCCGGCTAACTACATCACCCGCACCAACAGCCTCGAAACCTACGCTGAAGAGATCATCCGCTTCCTGAAGGAAGACTTCGGTGATGACCTGCCGGAAATCATTCTGGAGCCAGGCCGTTCGCTGATCTCCAACGCCGGTATTCTGGTCAGCGAAGTGGTATTGGTCGCCCGTAAGTCGCGTACTGCGGTCGAGCGTTGGGTATACACCGACGTGGGCAAGTTCTCCGGTCTGATCGAAACCATGGACGAAGCCATCAAGTTTCCGATCTGGACCGAGAAAAAAGGCGAAATGGAAGAAGTGGTCATCGCCGGCCCTACCTGCGACAGCGCCGACATCATGTACGAAAACTACAAGTACGGTCTGCCACTCAACCTGGCCATCGGTGACCGTATGTACTGGTTGTCCACCGGTGCCTACACCACCAGCTACAGCGCAGTAGAATTCAATGGCTTCCCGCCATTGAAGTCGTTCTACCTGTAAATTACCTGCGTCAGAAAAAGCCCATGAAAGTGGGCTTTTTTTTGCCCGTAAAAAAATAGTTATATAAGCCTTGAGGCGCTGATCCGTACGATGAGTGCAGCGTTTTTTTTGCCGAAACCCGATACGTTCCAGGATCAGTTGGTAGGCTTGAGGGAAAAGCAGCGAACGCAGTTGACCGAACTGCAGGCAGCGGTTGACGAAAAGCGTGCAGCGCTGGACGTCGAAGTGGGCAAGCGTGACCAGCTCTCGGCCCTTGCCTCGGTCGAGGTTTGCAAGACCGATTACGTTCGCGAGATGAGCAAATTGCTCGAAGCGTTGAAACATGCAAAAGACACGTTACAGATAGACAGGCCATGGCCGTCAGTGCATTAATTGCGCCGCGAAATATGAGTGAGAGTGGCGAGCGTGCTGAAGAAAGTCCTGTTTCAGTTGCACTGGTTCTTCGGGATCACGGCAGGTCTGGTGTTGACCCTAATGGGGATGACCGGTGCGCTGTATTCGTTCGAGGACGAAATTCTCGACGCGCTGAACCCGAATGTGCTGTTGGTCGAGTCGCGTGGTGCCACGCTGCCACCCGTTGAACTGGTGCGCAGGCTGGAGGCCACTACCGGCCTGACGGTCGCTATTCTGCGTGTCGAAACCACTGGCAACCGTGTCGCTCAGGTGTTTTTCACGCCCAAAACAGGTGAGCGTCGAGGCCCCAAACGCAATTTCGACCCCTACACCGGCGAGCTTAAAGGCAATGCAGTAGGGGAGGGTTTTTTCGACTTTGTCCTGAAGCTGCACCGTTATCTGGCCATGGGCGAGGCGGGCAAGCAGGTTACGGCGGCGTGTACGCTGATTCTGGTGTTCTTTTGCCTGTCCGGGCTTTACCTGCGCTGGCCTCGCGCAGTGCGGAACTGGCGGGTCTGGCTGACGGTTGACTGGGCAAAGAAAGGCCCAAGTTTCAATTGGGACCTGCATTCGGTCTTCGGCACCTGGTGCCTGTTGTTCTATCTGTTGTTCGCACTCACGGGACTCACTTGGTCGTATGACTGGGTGAGCAACGGTCTGAATAAACTGATCGGGGATTCGCCGCTCAACGAAGACGTCGCTGCGCCAGCCAAGGCTGCTGGAAGATCGCCCTTGGTGGTCGATTACGTGGCGGTCTGGGACAGTATCCAGAAGGCCGCCGGGCCGGACTTGCGCGCTTACAACTTGCGCCTGCCTGCTGCGGGCGGTCAGCCTGCCACGGTGTTTTACCTGCTCAAGGATTCACCGCACCCGCGCGCGCTGAACACCATCACCCTTGATCCGGCCAATGGTCAGGTCAGCTCGGTTGTACGCTATGCCGAGCGCAGTTTCGGTGCGCAATTGCTGGCCAGCAATTATGCGCTGCACGTCGGCAGCTACTTCGGGCTCGTCGGTCGAATCATCATGACCGGCGCATCGTTGCTGATGCCGCTGTTCTTCATTACTGGCTGGTTGCTGTACCTGGATCGACGTCGCAAGAAGCGTGATATCGAGCGTGCACGCGGCGAGGTTCAGGGTGATGACCACGACGATGACGCATCCTGGCTCGTCTGTTTCGCCAGTCAAAGCGGTTTCTCCGAGCAATTGGCCTGGCAGACCGCTGGCCAGTTGCAGGCTTCAGGATTGTCGGTGCGCGTGAAGCAACTGGGCGATCTGAGCGAAGAAGAGCTATGCCGAAGCCGCAATGCCTTGTTCGTTGTCAGTACCTTTGGTGACGGAGAGGCACCGGACAGTGCCCGACGTTTTGAGCGCAATCTGCTGGGTAGTCCGCTTTCACTGAACCAGCTCGATTACGCCGTTCTGGCGCTCGGCGACCGGCAGTATCCGCATTTTTGCGGCTTTGCCCATCGTTTGCATGACTGGTTGACCGAGCAGGGCGGGCGCAGCGTGTTTCCGCCTGTTGAAGTGGACAGCGCCGATCCTGTGGCCCTGCAAAACTGGCAGCAGCAATTGGGGCAGTTGACTGGCTCCGTGCCGGCAGCGCACTGGCAAACACCGGTTTTCGAGAACTGGACGCTGGCCCGGCGCGTGCTTTTAAACGCTGGCAGCAGTGGTTCGGAGGTCTATCTGCTGGACCTGGTGCCGCCAACCCTTGCGCATTGGCAGGCGGGGGATCTGGTCGAGGTGATGCCGCGCCACACGCTGCAGGTCATCGAGCCGTTTCTCGCCGGGCTGGGTGTCGATCCGGGCGCATCGGTCAGCGTGGATGGCTTGCAGGAGCCGCTCGCGCAGGCGCTGGAAAGCCGCCAGTTACCGCAGAACCGTTCACATCTGGTGGGGCTGCATGCGCAAGCGTTGATCGATGCGCTGGTGCCGGTCTCCGTACGTGAATACTCGATTGCCTCGATTGCGCAGGACGGCATTCTGCAACTCATCGTGCGTCAGGAAGTGCATGCCGACGGTAGCCTGGGGCTGGGTTCGGGGTGGCTTACCGAACATTGTGCCGTGGGCGGTGCCGTCAGCCTGCGTTTGCGCCGTAACAGCAGCTTTCATCTGCCTGTCGAACCTGTCCCGCTGATCCTGTTGGGCAATGGTACGGGGCTGGCCGGTTTACGCAGCCTGCTCAAGGCGCGTATCGCTCAAGGGCAGGTGCGCAACTGGTTGTTGTTCGGCGAACGTAACCGGGCGCATGACTTTCATTGCGGCGCTGAACTGCAGGGCTGGCTGGAGACTGGTCTCCTGACGCGCCTGGACCTGGCTTTTTCCCGCGATCAGGCAGAGAAAATCTACGTGCAGGATCGCTTGCGCGAGGCGGCCGATGAACTGCGTCTATGGCTCGACGAAGGGGCTACGATTTACATCTGTGGCAGCTTGCGGGGTATGGCGGCGGGCGTGGATCAGGTGTTGAACGAGGTGCTGGGCGAGCAGGCGATCAGCGAATTGATCGAGGAAGGGCGTTATCGGCGGGATGTGTATTAAGCATCGCACGATAGTTGAGAGTATCGTTTCTCACGCTCCAGCGTGGGAATGCCTTGGTTGACGCTCTGCGTCACAAATCTGCGCCGCATCACACACTCAAAACCGGACGCGGGGCGTCCAAGAGCCCTGTGGAAGTGAGCTTGCTCACGAATACGATGGCCCAGACGCCCCATTTTCAGGGGATTTACTGGCCTCTTCGCGAGCAAGCTCGCTCCCACGGCCGCTGGCCAGAATCAAAAGCGTACTTGTGTATAACGCTGAGCGCTGGAGCGTGGGCACGATAGTCTTTTGGCTTTTAGCTACGCCGCTACAAATTGCTCGGCGTAGTGGCAAGCCACCTGGCGGTTATCCACCAGGCGCAGCTCTGGCACTTCGGCTGCACAACGCTCGGTCGCATAGGGGCAGCGCTTGTGGAAGGCGCAGCCGCTTGGCGGGTTGAGCGGGTTGGGCAGCTCGCCGACGATCTTGATCTTCGGCTTGAGCGGGTCCGGATGGATGGTCGGAGTCGCCGACAGCAGCGCCTGGGTGTACGGGTGCAGCGGACGGTTGTAGATCTCTTCCTTGGGACCCATTTCCGCAGGCCGGCCCAGGTACATCACCAATACCGTATCGGCGACATGGCGCACCACCGACAGGTTGTGGGAGATGAACACGTAGGCGGTGTTGAATTCCTGCTGCAGGTCCATGAACAGGTTCAGTACCTGCGCCTGAATCGACACGTCCAGCGCTGAAGTCGGCTCGTCCGCTACCAGCACCTTGGGCTGCAGCATCATCGCCCGAGCCAGCGCGATACGCTGACGCTGACCGCCGGAGAACATGTGCGGGTAGCGCTGATAGTGCTCAGGGCGTAAACCGACCTGGGCCATCATCGCCTGGACTTTCTCGCGGCGTTCGGCGGCTGACAGGCTGGTGTTGATCAGCAGCGGCTCGCCGAGCTGATCCCCGACTTTCTGCCTCGGGTTGAGCGAGGCATAAGGGCTCTGGAAGACCATCTGCACGTCCTTGCGCAACTGCTTGCGCTCGGCCTTGCTGGCCCCGGCAACTTCCTGACCGGCGATTTTCAGCGAGCCGGATGAAGGCTCTTCGATCAGCGTCAGCGCGCGCGCCAGTGTCGATTTGCCACAGCCGGACTCGCCGACCACAGCCAGGGTCTTGCCGGCTTCCAGTTCGAAGGACACCCCGTTAAGCGCACGTACCAGCGCCGTGCCCTTGAACAGGCCGCGGGAGACTTCGTAGTGACGGGTAAGGTCGCGGGCGGTAAGTACGACGCTCATTACGCCACCTCCTGATTCAAGGGATAGAAGCAGCGCGCCAGACTGTGCGCCTTGGGATCAAGGGCAGGGCGTTCGATTCGGCAGTTGTCGCGCACGTAAGGGCAGCGCGGTGACAGCAGGCAACCCTGTGGACGGTCATAGCGGCCCGGGACCATGCCCGGCAGCGTGGCGAGGCGCTCGGCGCCCATGCTGTGCTCGGGAATGGCGGCCAGCAAGGCTTCGCTGTACGGGTGGGCAGGGACATCGAACAGCCCCGGCACCTGACCGACTTCGACGGCCTGACCGGCGTACATCACGCAGACACGCTGGGCGGTTTCGGCCACGACAGCCAGGTCGTGAGTAATCAGCACCAGTGCCATGTCCTGCTCTTTCTGCAGGCTCAGCAGCAGCTCCATGATCTGCGCCTGAATGGTCACGTCCAGCGCGGTGGTCGGTTCGTCGGCGATCAGCAGTTTCGGTTCGCCGGCAATCGCCATGGCAATCGCCACACGCTGGCTCATGCCGCCGGACAATTGGTGCGGGTAGGCATTCAGGCGCGCGGCGGCGCCAGGGATCTCGACCTTTTCCAGCAGTTCCAGTGCACGCTGGCGTGCAGCCTTGCCCGACATGTTCAGGTGCTGGCGCAGCACTTCCTCGATCTGGAAGCCCACGGTGTAACTGGGGTTCAGAGCGGTCATCGGGTCCTGAAAGACCATCGCCAGGTCTTTGCCGATAATGCGTCGACGCTGCCGTGCGTTGAGCTTGAGCAGGTCGTTGCCGTCGAAATTGAGCGCGTCGGCGGTGATGATGCCGGGGGAGTCGATCAGCCCCATCAGCGCCATCATGGTCACCGATTTACCGGAACCCGATTCGCCGACGATGGCCAGTACTTCACCCTTTTCGACGCTCAGGGACAGGCCGTCCACAACAGGTACGGCCTTGGCGTCGCCGAAGCGGACGTTGAGATTCTTGATTTCAAGAAGTGACATGCGAATCTCCTCAGGCGGCGTTCTTGAGTTTCGGGTCCAGCGCATCGCGCAGACCGTCGCCCATCAGGTTGATTGCCAGCACGCTGAGCAAAATGGTCAGACCGGGCAGGCTCACGACCCACCAGGCACGTTCGATGTAGTCGCGCGCCGAGGCGAGCATGGTGCCCCACTCAGGCGTCGGTGGCTGTACGCCCAGACCCAGGAAGCCCAGCGCTGCGGCATCGAGAATCGCCGACGAGAAGCTCAGGGTGGCCTGAACGATCAGCGGTGCCATGCAGTTGGGCAGCACGGTGATGAACATCAGGCGCGGCAGGGTGGCGCCGGCCAGACGGGCGGCCGTCACGTAGTCGCGGTTCAGTTCGCCCATCACCGCAGCGCGGGTGAGACGAACATAGGAAGGCAGCGACACGATGGCGATGGCGATCACGGTGTTGATCAGGCCAGGGCCGAGGATCGCCACGATGGCCACAGCCAGCAGCAGCGAGGGCAGGGCCAGCATGATGTCCATCAGACGCATCACCGAAGGGCCCAGAATGCGCGGGAAAAAGCCCGCCAGCAGGCCCAGCAGAATGCCTGGGATCAGCGACATGACCACCGATGCCAGACCGATCAGCAGCGACAGGCGCGAACCCTGGATCAGGCGTGACAGCAGGTCGCGGCCCAGTTCGTCGGTGCCGAGGATGAATTGCCATTGACCGCCTTCAAGCCATACCGGCGGCGTGAGCAGGAAGTCGCGGTATTGCTCGCTCGGGTCATGGGGGGCAACCCAGGGCGCGAACAGGGCGCAGAACACGATAAGGGTCATGAACAGCAGGCCGGCAACCGCGCCTTTGTTTTTCGAGAAGGCTTGCCAGAATTCTTTGTACGGGGATGGGTAAAGCAGGCTTTGATCGACTGCTACCGCAGGAGTAGGGGTGCTCATATCGATGATCTCAGCGCTGGTGACGAATGCGTGGGTTGGCAAAGCCGTAGAGGATATCCACCACGAAATTGACCAGGATCACCAGACAGGCGATCAGCAGAATGCCGTTTTGCACGACCGGGTAGTCCCGGGCGCCAATGGCTTCGATCAACCACTTGCCGATACCCGGCCAAGAGAAGATCGTTTCGGTGAGTACCGCACCGGCCAACAACGTACCGATTTGCAGGCCGAACACGGTCAGTACCGGAATCAGCGCGTTGCGCAGGCCGTGAACGAAGACCACACGGGCAGGCGACAGGCCTTTGGCGCGGGCGGTTCGCACGTAGTCTTCCCGCAATACTTCGAGCATCGACGAGCGGGTCATCCGGGCGATCACCGCCAGCGGGATGGTACCCAGCACGATGGCCGGCAGAATCATGTGGTGCAGGGCATCGAGAAACGCACCCTGTTCGTCACTCAGCAGCGTGTCGATCAGCATGAAGCCGGTGACCGGCGGAATGTCGTACAGCAGGTCGATCCGCCCGGAAACAGGGGTCCAACCCAGTGTTACCGAGAAGAACATGATGAGGATCAGGCCCCACCAGAAGATCGGCATGGAATAGCCGGCGAGGGAAATCCCCATGACCCCATGGTCGAACAGGGACCCTCGCTTGAGTGCGGCGATCACCCCGGCCAGCAGGCCGAGAATACCCGCGAAAATCAGCGCCGCCAGCGACAACTCCAGGGTTGCCGGGAACAGCGAAGTGAATTCGGACCAGACACTGGTGCGTGTACGCAACGATTCACCGAGGTCGCCCTGGGCGAGCTTGCCGATGTAATCGATGTACTGGGCGTAGAGGGGTTTGTTCAGACCCAGACGTTCCATGGCCTGAGCGTGCATTTCCGGATCGACACGGCGCTCACCCATCATGACTTCGACCGGGTCGCCCGGAATCAGACGAATCAGGGCGAAGGTCAATAAGGTGATGCCGAAGAAAGTGGGTATCAGCAACCCCACTCGGCGGGCGATAAAACTAAACATCTTGGTGTGTACCTCATCAGCCGGTTAGGCATGCTCCGGCGAGTCTCGGGTTATGAGCTCGCCGGATTGTTTTTCTACTTCACCTGGGTAGTGGCGAAGTTGTTGGTTGTGAGCGGGCTGATTTGGTAGCCCTCCACATTTTTACGCATGGCGGTGAACATTCTGGTGTGAGCCATGCTGATCCATGGCTGATCCTTGTTGAATATGGCCTGGGCCTGTTCATAGAGCCCAGCGCGCTCCTCGGGGTTCACTGTTTCACGCGCCTTATCGATCAGCTTCTGGAAATCGGCGTTGCACCAGCGGGCGTAGTTCTCGCCGTTTTTCGCCGCTTCACAGCTCAGCATCGGAGTCAGGAAGTTATCAGGGTCGCCATTGTCGCCTGCCCAGCCAGCAGACACCATGTCATGTTCGCCATTCTTGGCACGTTTGAGCATTTCACCCCATTCCATGACGCGGATGTCGATCTTGATGCCGATCTTCGCCAGGTCGGATTGCATCATTTGCGCGCCGAGCATCGGGTTGGGGTTGGTTGGTCCGCCGCCGTTGCGGGTGAACAGGGTAAACGTGGTGCCTTCCGGAACGCCAGCTTCCTTCAGCAAGGCGCGTGCCTTGTCGAGGTCAATCGGTGGGTTCTTCAGGTCTTTGTTATAACCCAGCAGGGTCGGCGGATACGGGTTGACCGCTACCAGCGCGTTGCCCTTGCCGAACACCGCGTTGACATAAGCGTTCTTGTCGAACGTCATGTCAATGGCTTTGCGGACGCGCACGTCGCTCAGGTACTTGTGCGTGGTGTTGATAGCGATGTAGCCGGTGGTCATTGCCTCCAGCTCATCGATTTTCAGATTCGGGTCTTTCTTGATGCTCGGTACGTCGTCCGGCTTCGGATACAGCGCGATCTGACATTCGTTGGCCTTGAGCTTCTGCAGGCGCACGTTGTTGTCGGTGGCGATTGCCAGAATCAAGGCATCGGCAGGCGGCTTGCCGCGGAAGTAGTCCGGGTTTGCCTTGAAGCGTACCTGCGCATCCTTGGCATAGCGCTGGAAGATGAACGGGCCGGTGCCGATCGGCTTGCTGTTGAGGTCGCCGGTCTTGTTGGCTTTCAACAGTTGGTCAGCGTATTCAGCCGGATAGATCGACGCGAAGGCCATCGCGAGGTCGGCCAGGAATGGTGCTTCGCGGCGGGTCAGGGTGAACTTGACGGTGTAGTCGTCAGTTTTCTCGACGCTTTTCAGCAGCTCTTTGAAGCCCATGCTTTCAAAGTAGGGGAAGCCGACGCTCGACTTGTCATGCCACGGGTGCTTCGGGTCCAGCTGACGCTGAAAACTCCAGAGCACATCGTCGGCGTTCATGTCGCGGGTCGGTTTGAAGTAATCGGTGGTGTGGAACTTGACGCCTTTACGCAGGTGGAAGGTGTACGTCAGGCCGTCGTCGCTGATCTCCCAGGAGTCAGCCAGCGCAGGAATCACTTCCGTGGTACCGGGTTTGAAATCCGCGAGGCGGTTGAACACGGTTTCAGCCACGGCATCGGCCGTCACTGCTGTTGTGTATTGCACCATGTCGAAGCCTTCGGGGCTGGCTTCGGTGCAGACCACCAGGGGTTTTGCCGAAACACTGACGGCGACGCTGAGCAGGGCCAGGGCGATCGAGTTTCGTAGCGATAACAGTTTCATTGTGAACCCTCCATAGAGTTGACGCCGATGGTGATGATGGGACGCAAGGCCATTGCCTTGCGCCCCAACGGTTTTCAGCGAATCAAAGAATGTTGAACGGAACGGTGGTCACCAGACGGAATTCGTTGATGTTGCCATCAGCCTGATTCTCGCTGGCGCGGTGCGTGGTGTAGGTGGCGCGGATGGCAGTGGCCTTGAGCGGGCCGGACTGCACGGAGTACGACGAACCAATGCCGTATTCGTAGTGAGTCTCGCCGTCCATTGCCAGTACGTCGGTGTAGCCGGTGCCCTTGTAGTGCGTACCGTCGATGTCCCAGCCACGTGCCTGGTAGATGTTGAATTTCAGGCCCGGCACGCCATATTCGGCCATGTTCAGTACGTAAGCGACCTGCAGGGACTTCTCGTTCGGGCCGTTGAAGTCCGAGAGCAGGGAGTTGGCCAGGAAAATCGCGTTGGTGTCGTGGGCGTAGTCGAAATACTCGTTACCGTTAACTTCCTGGTACGCAACGCTGATGCTGTGCGCGTTATGTGTACCGGTGAAGGACAGGCTGTAGGTATCGTTGTCGATCGCGCCCAGCTTGCTCTGACCTGCATCCTTGGTCTTGTAGTAGTTCAGGTTGGTGCTGAGGGCGAACACCTTGCTGTCACCCAGTTCGTGGGTGAAGCCGAAGTAGTACTGGTGCCAGAAGTCTTCTAGGTTGGACGCATAGAAGCTGGCGGTCAGGCTGTCGGTCGGCTTGTAGTCACCACCAAACATGTCCAGACGGTCGGCCGTCTTGCTGCGGTCACCGTACTCGGAGCGGAACTTGTCCAGGCTCTGTTCCATACGTGGCGATACGCGGTCGAAGCTGCCGCCCTGCAGGGACAGGTTGTTGAATTCGTCGCTCTGGACTGCAAAACCCTGGAAACTGGACGGCAGTGCGCGGTTGCCGATGAAGGCGATGACCGGGGTGTTCACCGATTGGCGACCCATGGTCAGGACGGTGTTGGAAACCCGCGCCTTCACGTTGCCCAGGCCCATCTTGCTCCACTGACCCACTGCATCACCGTCACTGTGTGCCAGGGTACGGTTGGAGTTGCCGGCAAAGTCGTCGGTGTCACGGTCCAGCGCAATGGCGTTGTACAGCGCCAGTTCGGTGGAGAAACCTACAACGCCCTGCGTATAACCGGAGGTGTAGTTGACGATCGTGCCCTGCTGCCAGTTGATGCGACGCGAGGTCTGCTCGGCAACGCCGTTGTCGTTGTAGCGGAACACTTCGCCGCGACGCTTGAGTTCATTGGCGTACCAGTTACGGGTTGTGCCGGTCAGGTGTTGGTCTTCGATAAAGCCGTTGGCGTCGGCCTGTGCATTCTTTGAACTCAGCTCGGTCGGTACGAACGTCTGGCTTGCCGGTTCAGCCTGAACCAGTGCGCCAAACGACGAGAGAGACAATGCCAATAATGCAGTGCTAGTTGTTTTCACGATGTGCAGCTCCCTTTATCACTTTTTTATATGCCAGTTCTTTAAGCCTGGCTTTTGGTGGTGCAGGACTTTGGGTCCTGCGTTGTTATAGGTATCGACGCGCAAGTGCCCGCTCTCGCCGTGACACAAGACGGCGAGGGCGTGCGGAGTTTTCGATCAATCGACGATGCTGACGCCTGAAAAATTGTTGCGACCGAACGGGCTGACGTGGAAGTCCCTGACCTCGGCGCGCAATGGCTGATTGACGGTCGAGTGGGCAACCGGTGTGATTGGCACCTGCTCCTTGAGGTAGCGCTGCGCCTGTTGGTACAGGTCGGTACGCTTCGCGCGGTCAGTGGTCGCAACCGCGGCCTTGACCAGTTGGTCGTATTTTTCGTCGCACCACATCGAGTAGTTGTTGCCGCCAATCGCGGCGCAGCTGTAAAGCGTGCCCAGCCAGTTGTCCGGGTCACCGTTGTCACCAGTCCAGCCGATCAGCGAGATATCGTGCTCGCCATTTTTGGTGCGTTTGAGGTATTCACCCCATTCGTAACTGACGATCTTGACCTTGATGCCGACCTTGGCCCAGTCGGCCTGAAGCATTTCGGCCATCAGTTTGGCGTTAGGGTTGTAAGGGCGCTGAACCGGCATGGCCCACAGGGTCAGTTCGGTGCCTTCCTTGACGCCTGCGGCACGCAACAGGGTCCTGGCTTTTTCCGGGTCGTAGGGGGCGTCCTTGATAGTGTCGTCATAGGACCACTGGGTCGGTGGCATGGCGTTGACTGCCAGTTGCCCTGCGCCTTGGTAAACCGCGTTGATGATCGCCTTCTTGTTGACGGCCATGTCCAGCGCCTGACGCACTTCCAGCTTGCCCAACGGTTCGTGGCGCACGTTGTAGGCGATGTAGCCGAGATTGAAGCCTGGTTTCTCGATGATCTGCAGGCTTTTGTCTGCCTTGAGGCTGGCGAGGTCCGCCGGGCGCGGGTTGACCGAGACCTGGCATTCATTGGCCTTGAGCTTTTGCATGCGCGCAGAGGCGTCGGTCACGATGGCGAAGATCAACTGATCGATTTTCACCCGGCTCGGGTCCCAGAACTCCTTGTTGCCCTTGTAGCGAATCTGCGAATCCTTCTGATAACGCTGAAACACGAACGGGCCTGTGCCGATAGGCTGCTGGTTGATGTCGCGTACGTCACCCTTGGCCATCAGCTGTTCGGCGTACTCGGCGGAGAGGATGCCGGCGAAGTTCATCGCGATGTTCTGAATGAAGGCCGCGTCGACCGTATTGAGGGTGAACACGACGGTCAGCGGGTCGGTCTTCTCGACGGACTTGATCTTCTTGTTCAGGCCCATGCTGGTGAAGTAGGGGAACTCGGTCGGGTAAGCGACACGGAACGGATGATCGGGCTTGAGCATGCGATTGAAGGTGAACAGCACGTCGTCGGCGTTGAAGTCACGGCTGGGTTTGAAGTTCTTGTTGCTGTGGAACTTCACGCCCTCGCGCAGATGAAACGTGTAGACCAGGCCGTCTTCCGAGATGTCCCAGGAAGTCGCCAGCGCTGGAACCACGGTGGTGTCGCCTTGCTTGAATTCGGTGAGTCGATTGTAGATCGGCTCGGATGCATCGTTATCGGTGGAGGAGGTGTATTGCGCACCGTCGAAGCCAGCCGGACTCGCTTCGGAGCAAAACACCAGATTGCTTGCCGCCTGGGCAAACGGGGCCAGTGCCAACAGTCCCAGGCACGACGTCATCGCAAGAGTTTTACGCATGATGATCCCTATCCTCGAAGGATGAGCCGAGGCTCGAATGTCTAACTGGCCCAAAGGCGTCGCCCCACGCAACTTCGCACGACATGCCCGGCGCACCTGGACACGAAGCGACGGGCTTCCTGCCATTGCCGCTGCCCTTCGACGGTAAGTCGTCAGAGGCCCGCGGTATATAGGCTCGAAGGCTGCAAAGCTCGTAGGAAATATCTTAGTGATAGTAGAAGAATGCCGTTATCGGCACTTTTTCAACCCATCGCTCGGGGCTTGCTATTCAAGTAGAGCGGTTTGCTGCGCCGGATGAGCGGCGCAGCAAGCTGTCACTTTTACTTGCCGCTCACGCTCACACCGTAAAAGGAGTTCAAGCCAAACGGGCTGATCTTGAAGTCCTGCACGCTGGTGCGCATGGGTTGATAGACCGTCGAGTGCGCAATAGGCGTCATTGGCACGGCGTCTTTCAGGAGGTGTTGCGCCTGTTTGTACAGCTCGGTGCGCTTGGCCTGATCGGACGTTTCCTTGGCCTGATGGATCAGCGTGTCGAACGGCTTGTCACACCATTTGGCAAAGTTGTTGCCATTCAGTGCGTCGCAGCCGAACAGGGTGCCGAGCCAGTTGTCAGGGTCACCATTGTCACCGCTCCAGCCAATCAGCATGGCGCCGTTCTCGCCATTCTTGGCGCGCTTGATGTACTCGCCCCATTCATAGCTGACGATCTTGGCGTTGATACCGATCTTCTTCCAGTCGGACTGGAGCATCTCGGCCATCAGTTTGGCGTTGGGGTTGTAAGGACGCTGAACCGGCATCGCCCACAGGGTGATTTCGGTGCCTTCCTTGATACCGGCTTCCTTGAGCAGCTCGCGAGCTTTCTCGGGATCGTACTTGGCGTCCTTGATGGTGGTGTCATAGGACCACTGGGTCGGCGGCATGGCGTTGACCGCCAATTGACCTGCACCCTGGTAAACCGAGTCGATGATCTGCTGCTTGTTGACCGCCATGTCCAGCGCCTGACGCACTTTCAACTGAGCCAGGGGATTTGGATGGTCTTCGCCCTTGATCTCAGGCATCACGTTGTAGGCGATGTACCCCAGGTTGAAGCCTGCCTGATCGGGCATCTTCAGGTTCTTGTCGGCCTTGAGCGGTTCGAGGTCGGCAGGACGCGGGTAGGCAGTGATCTGGCATTCGTTTTTCTTGAGCTTCTGCATGCGCACCGAAGCATCGGTGGTGATGGCGAAGATCAGGTTGTCGACCTTGACGTCCTCAGGCTTCCAGTAATCCTTGTTGCCGGTGTAACGGATGTTGGAGTCTTTCTGGTAGCTCTTGAACACGAACGGACCAGTGCCGATCGGCTGCTGGTTGATCAGCTCCGGCTTGCCTTCCTTCAGCAACTGGGCGGCATATTCTGCGGACTGGATGGACGCGAAGCTCATCGCCATGTTCTGGATGAACGCGGCGTCGACCTTGCCCAGAACGAACTTGACGGTGTGGTCGTCGATCTTCTCGATTTTGGTGATGTTGGTGTCCATCGCCATATCGGTGAAGTACGGGAACTCGGTCGGATACGCTTTGCGGTAAGGCATGTCCTTGTCGATCATGCGATTGAACGTGAACAGCACGTCATCGGCATTGAATTCACGGGTCGGCTTGAAGTAGGACGTGGTGTGGAACTTGACGCCTTCACGAAGGTGGAAGGTGTACGTCAGGCCATCGTCGGAGATGTCCCATTTGGTTGCCAGACCTGGCACCACGGCGGTGCCGCCGCGTTCAAACTGGCTCAAGCGATTGAAAATGGTCTCGGCTGAGGCGTCGAAGTCAGTACCTGTGGTGTATTGACCTGGATCGAAGCCCGCAGGGCTGCCCTCGGAACAGAACACCAGATTCGATGCAGCGTGAGCGAAAGGTGCGCTGGCGAGCAAGCTGGCGCCGACCAGAAACGGAATGACCGCGTGTTTGAGCATGGTTGCCTCAGTTGTTGTCATTTTTGATTAGAGGGAACGACCTCGTGAGCCGATCCGTCCGATACTTATGCAGGGGCCATACCCAAAGCAAGACAGTGAGGCGAAAGAAGCGACAAAGAGTGGCACGATCGTACAGGAATGTCGCGAAAGTGTAACTTTCTTGGTAGTTGATCGTTTGCGCGACGCTTTTTCAATTGTTTCGTGCACCAATAAAGCGCAACCGGGTGAGAAAAATGCACCCGGTTGGCGCTGTGTTGTTACTTCACTGTTCCCAGGCTGACACCATAAAAGGGTGTCAGGCCGAAGGGGCTGATCTTGAAGTCCTGCACTTCCTGGCGCATTGGCTGAAACACCTTGGAGTTGGCAATCGGGGTGATCGGCACCTGCTGCTTGAGAATGTGCTGAGCCTGCTGATAGAGCTTGATGCGCTCATCGCGGTTGCTGGTCAGCTTGGCCTTCTGCACCAGCTTGTCGTAAGCCGGGTCGCACCACTTGGCGTAGTTGCTTCCTTTGACGGCTGCGCAGCTGTAAAGCACGCCGAGCCAGTTGTCGGGGTCGCCGTTGTCACCGGTCCAGCCATAGATCATTGCGTCATGTTCGCCGGCCTTGGCGCGCTTGATGTATTCGCCCCATTCATAGCTGACGATGTTGGCCTTGATACCGATCTTCTCCCAGTCGGACTGAATCATCTGAGCCGACATGCGTGCATTGGGGTTCGACGCGCGCTGGACGGTCATGGCCCACAGATCGATTTTGGTACCCGGTGCCACACCTGCTTCCTTGAGCAGTTGTTTGGCTTTGGTCAGGTCGTGCGGGGCGTCCTTGATGGTCGGATCGAAGCTCCACTGACCCGGCGGCAGGGCATTTTCAGCCAGCTGGCCTGCACTCTGATAAACCGCCTTGATGATTGCCGGCTTGTCGATGGCCATGTCCAGCGCCTGACGCACCTTAAGCTGGTCCAGCGGCGGATGCGTAACGTTGTAGGCCAGGAAGCCCAGGTTGAAGCCCGGCTGACTGAGGACCTTGAGTTTCGGGTCCTTTTTCATCTCCTCGATGTCCTGCGGACGCGGATAGCCGCTGACCTGGCATTCGTTGGCCTTGAGCTTCTGCAGGCGCACGGCGGCATCGCTGCTGATCGAGAAGATCAGGTTGTCGATCTTCACATCCTCCGGCTTCCAGTACTCGGTATTGCCGACGTAACGGATCTGTGAATCCTTCTGATAGCGCTTGAAGACGAACGGACCCGTGCCGATGGGCTTCTGGTTCAAGTCCTCGGCCTTGCCTTCCTTGAGCAGTTTGTCTGCGTACTCGGCAGACTGGATCGAGGCGAAGCTCATCGCCAGGTTCTGCACAAAGGCGGCATCAATGTTGTTCAGGGTGAACTTGACGGTCAGCGGGTCGACTTTCTCGACGCTCTTGATCGTCGTATTCAGCCCCATATCGGTGAAATAGGGCGACTCGGACGGATACGCCTTGCGGAACGGGTGGTTGGCATCAAGCAGGCGATTGAACGTGAACAGCACGTCATCGGCGTTCAACGTACGAGTCGGGGTGAAATAATCCGTGGTATGGAATTTCACGCCGTCGCGCAGGTGAAACGTGTAGGTCAGACCATCCGGCGAAACGTCCCAGCGCGTGGCCAGACCCGGCTCCACTTCCGTACCGCCACGCTTGAACTGGGTCAGACGGTTGAAAACGGTTTCGGCCGAGGCATCGAAGTCGGTGCCGCTGGTGTACTGGCTGGGGTCGAAACCGGCCGGGCTTGCTTCCGAGCAATACACCAGCGTGCTTGCCGCTTGGGCCAAAGGTGCGCAGGCCAGCAGCGCGGTGGTCAACAGCAGCGGTTTGAAAAGTGTGTGTCCCATGGATCCCTCGCGTGGTACTGCGTTCTCAAGATCGGACGCAGAGCGTCCGGAACTGCGTTCCCACGCCGAGCATGGGAACGATGGTTGTGCTGATTGGAGCTCGCTTTTCCGGGCTCGGGCTCAATGATCAACCCTGCTCAGGGTATCGCGACTTCGATCACGCCATCCGCGGCGACGCTGACCTGGCTGGTGCCAGCCTCGACATCGGGCGTCGGAGCTGCGTCTTCGCGCGAGGACTTGGCCATCATCATGACCGGCGCGCGCAGATACGGCTGCGGGTAGCCCGAGGTATTCAGATTCAGGTTGACCAGCTTGTAGCCTGTACCGCCCAGCGCCTCGGTGACCAGTTGCGCACGAGCCTTGAACGCAGTCACGGCGTCCTTGAGCAGGGCGTCTTCGCTGGTCTTGCGCGTCGATGGCGAGATCGAGAAGTCCATGCCGCCCATTTTCAGGTCGGTCAGCAGCTCGCCGGTCAGCTTGGACAGCACAGCAAAGTCTGCGCTTTCCAGGCGCAGTTCGGCGCGTTCACGCCAGCCGGTAATCTTCTGGCCTTTATCGTCGTAGACCGGGTAGCTGTTGCGGCTGCCCTGGCGAATCTTCACGTCCTTGACCTGGCGCGCCTGCCCCAGCGCCTTGTTCAGCGTCTCGGTGATCTGCGCGGCCAGTTTGGCCGGATCGCTGTCCTGCGCTTCGGTGTACAGCGTGACGAGCATCAGGTCGCGCTGCACCTCCTGATTGACCTCGGCGCGCAATGAAATCTGGTTGTAACGGGCTTCTTCAGCCATGGCGGGCAGGCTGGACAAAGCCGCAGCCAGCGCGACGAGGGTGGCGGCAGGGCGAAGGTTGAACATGAGAGCTCCTTGTTATCAAACGGCCTCCGACGATGGTCGGGCGGCGCAAAGTGTTCTGACTGTAGCGCTTTGGTCCGGTTCCTGCGATGACCGAGTGCTCTGGCGTGCGGTGCGTTGACGCACTTTTTCAGTTTTGTCTCCCGCTTGGTTATACTCGCTGCGATCCGCCTGGAGCACTCATCAGGAGAGCTCATGCTCGCCCCCGTTCAAATGCTTTCAGCCACACGGCAAAACCTGTGGCGCCTGACATTCATCCGTATTCTGGTGCTGGCCGCGCAGGCCGGCTCGGTCGGTATGGCCTGGCTGTTCGACTTTCTACCGTTGCCGTGGCTGCAGCTGTCGATCACCCTGGGCTGTTCGCTGGTGCTCTGCGGGCTGACAGTCATTCGTCTGCGCACCTCGCTGCCGCTCACCGAGCTTGAATATGCGCTGCAATTGGCGCTGGACCTGCTGATTCACAGCGCGCTGCTGTATTACTCGGGCGGCTCGGCCAACCCGTTCGTTTCCTATTATCTGGTGCCGCTGACCATTGCCGCCGCCACGCTGCCATGGCGTTACTCGCTGATTCTGTCCGGCTTTGCGCTGAGCATGTACACCTTGCTGATGGTGCGCTCCTACCCGCTGGAAACCGACTCCATTGCCCGGGAAAACATGCAGATCTACGGCATGTGGCTGAGTTTTGCGTTGGCCGCTGCGGTGATTACCTTCTTTGCTGCGAAGATGGCCGAAGAGCTGCGCCGCCAGGAGCAACTGCGTGCCGAGCGTCGCGAAGAAGGCCTGCGTGATCAGCAATTGCTCGCCGTCGCGACCCAGGCTGCAGGGGCCGCCCATGAATTGGGAACGCCGCTGGCAACCATGAGCGTGCTGCTCAAGGAAATGCGCCAGGATCACAGCGACCCAGCGTTGCAGGATGATCTGTCCGTGCTGCAGGAGCAGGTCAAACAGTGCAAGCAGACCCTGCAGCAACTGGTGCGTGCCGCCGAAGCCAATCGGCGCATGGCCGTCGAATATCAGACCGCCACCCGCTGGCTGGACGAGTCCCTCAACCGCTGGCATCTGATGCGCCCGGAGGTGAGTTACCGTTTCTATCAGTTGGGCAAGGGCGAAGCGCCGATGCTGGCACCGCCGCCGGACCTGACCCAGGCGCTGCTCAACCTGCTCAACAACGCTGCCGATGCCTGCCCCGATGGCCTTGAAGTCAATCTGGACTGGGACAGTGCGGAAGTCTGCATCAGCATTCGCGACCATGGCGCGGGTGTGCCGCTGGCGATTGCCGAACAGATCGGCAAGCCGTTCTTTACTACCAAGGGCAAAGGTTTCGGCCTGGGGCTGTTCCTGAGCAAGGCCAGCGTCACCCGTGCGGGTGGCTCGGTGAAGCTCTACAGTCATGAAGAAGGCGGTACGCTCACCGAGCTGCGCCTGCCCCGAGATACGCGAGGAGAAGAAGCATGAGTGACGATGACATCCAGGTCGAAGGCGAAGAGCTGCCGCACCTGTTGCTGGTCGATGACGACGCGACGTTCACCCGTGTGATGGCGAGGGCCATGAGCCGTCGTGGTTTTCGCGTGAGCACCGCCGGCTCGGCCGAAGAAGGTCTGGCCCTGGCGCAACAGGACATTCCCGAATATGCCGCGCTGGACCTGAAGATGGACGGCGATTCCGGTCTGGTGCTGCTGCCCAAGCTGCTGGAAATGGACCCGGACATGCGCGTGGTGATTCTCACCGGTTATTCGAGCATCGCCACGGCGGTCGAAGCGATCAAGCGCGGCGCGTGCAACTACCTGTGCAAACCGGCTGACGCGGATGACGTACTGGCGGCCCTGCTATCCGAGCACGCCAACCTCGACACGCTGGTTCCCGAGAATCCGATGTCGGTGGATCGCTTGCAGTGGGAGCATATCCAGCGCGTGCTGACCGAGCACGAGGGCAATATTTCCGCAACTGCGCGGGCGCTGGGCATGCACCGCCGCACCTTGCAGCGCAAGTTGCAGAAGCGTCCCGTGCGGCGTTGATGAAGGTTTTTTCATAGTGATCTTTTAGGCGTTTTTTTGCTTCATTGTGCTCAGGCATCGTACTTTCGAAGAGAGCGAGCCTGAACCACATGAATCGCAATGCTGAATATTCTGCCGTCAACGATACTGTGCAAGGAGCCTTTCTACCCCGCGTCTGGAAGCTGATAACGCCGTACTGGCGCAGTGAGGAAAAGGCCACTGCCTGGCTGCTGCTGGTCTCGGTGATCGCGCTGTCGCTGTTCAGCGTGCAGGTCTCGGTGTTCTTCAACAGCTGGTACCGAGACTTCTACAACGCTCTGCAGAACAAGGATCTTGCCGCGTTCACCCACCTGATCCTGTACTTCAGCGGCATCGCCGCGATCGCCATTCTGGCGGCGGTCTATCGCTTGTACCTGACCCAGTTGCTGACCATCCGCTGGCGCCGCTGGCTGACGGAGAAACACTTCGCGCGCTGGCTCGCGGACAAGAACTACTACCACCTGGAGCAGGGCGGTTACACCGATAACCCTGACCAGCGTCTGTCCGAAGACCTCAACGAGTTCACCACCAGTACGCTCAGCCTGGGCCTGGGTTTGATGAGCGCGGTGGTCAGTCTGGTGTCGTTTTCAGTGATCCTCTGGGGCGTGTCGGGCAGTATCGAGGTGTTCGGCGTCACCATTCCCGGTTACATGTTCTGGGCGGCCATGCTCTATGCGCTGGTGGGCAGCCTGCTGACCCACTGGATCGGCAAGCGGCTGATCACGTTGAACAACCAGCAGGAGCGATTCGAGGCAGACCTGCGTTTTGCGCTGGTGCGTGTGCGCGAAAACGCTGAAAGCATTGCCTTGTCCGAGGGCGAACGCAATGAAAACCAGCGCCTGAGCGCGCGCTTCATGATGATCTGGAATAACTTCCGGGCGTCGATGAAGGTCCAGAAGCGGCTGACGTTCTTCACCTCGGGCTATTCGCAGATTGCGCTGATCTTTCCGTTCATTGTGGCCGCGCCACGGTATTTCGCCGGCAAGATCGAGCTGGGTGATCTGATGCAGATCAATTCGGCATTCGGCAATGTACAGGAGAACTTCAGCTGGTTCATCAGCGCCTATGGCACGCTGGCGTCATGGCGCGCCACCAGCGACCGTCTGCTGAGCTTCCGTCAGGCGATGAGTGACAATGAAGATCGGCAGCCGGCCATCGAAAGAATTCACGCCAACGACACGCTTGACCTGCGCAATCTGGGCTTGAGCATCGCCGGTGGGCGGCAATTGCTGAGCGACGCGAGTCTGCAGGTCGGCGCGGGAGAGCGGGTGATGCTCAGCGGTCGTTCGGGCAGTGGTAAAAGCTCGTTGCTGAGGGCGTTGGGCGGTCTCTGGCCTGAGGGGGCGGGGCAGATTCGCTTGCCCACTGGTACGGCGCTGTTCCTGCCGCAGCGGCCTTACCTGCCTATTGGCACACTGCGTGAGGCGATGAGTTATCCACAACCCGCGGAACATTACCCGGCTCAGCGATTTGCCGAGGTACTGGAGCAGTGCCGTCTGGAGCACCTGATACCGCGTCTGGACGAAAGTAATCACTGGCAGCGTTTTCTCTCACCGGGCGAGCAGCAGCGGGTGGCGTTCGCTCGTGCCCTGCTGGTCGCGCCGAACTGGCTGTATGTGGATGAAGCCACCTCGGCCATGGACGAAGATGACGAGACGGCCATGCACCGCGCAGTCATCGACGGGCTGCCGGGCCTGACGCTGATCAGCGTCGGGCACCGCAGCAGCCTCAAACGCTTTCATGACCGGCATGTGCGTGTCGAGGGCGGCAAATTGATCGAGCAACCGTGATTCGCAACGTTTTGAGGTCGATGCTATAGGGGACACGGCGCTTTTGAGGGTGTGATCATACAACCGCTGAGCTATGATTAGCCCCATGTTTAGCAGTCCAGAGATCGATGTTGGATGGAAAATCAAAGCGCTCTGCCCCGCGCCCGCAGAAAACACCGCAGCCTCGCGCAGGAGCTGGTGACAGAGCTGTCCGAGCGTATTCGCAGCGGTCAGCTCAAGCGCGGCGACAAACTGCCCACCGAATCCGCAATCATGGAAGAGCAGGGCGTCAGCAGGACTGTCGTGCGTGAGGCGATTTCGCGTCTGCAGGCCTCCGGTCTGGTCGAGACCCGTCACGGCATCGGCACCTTCGTGCTCGACACGCCGAGCCCCAGTGGCTTCCGGATTGACCCGGCGACCATCGTCACTCTGCGTGATGTACTGGCGATTCTCGAGTTGCGCATCAGTCTGGAAGTCGAGTCGGCAGGCCTTGCAGCCCAGCGGCGCAGTGATGAACAACTGGCAGCCATGCGTTCGGCGCTGGACGCGCTCAATGAAAGTGCGGCACACGCCACCGATGCCGTGGCGTCGGACTTCCAGTTCCATCTGCAGATTGCCTTGTCGACCGGCAATCGCTACTTCACGGACATCATGACCCACTTGGGCACCAGCATCATCCCGCGTACCCGGCTCAATTCCGCGCGTCTGGCGCATGATGACCAGCAGCACTACATGGATCGGCTGAGCCGTGAGCACGAAGAAATCTTCGACGCCATCGCCCGCCAGGATTCCGATGCGGCCCGCGCGGCCATGCGCCTGCACCTCACCAACAGCCGCGAACGCCTGCGCCATGCGCATGAAGAGGCTGAATCGCAGCGGGCTTGAGGATTAAAAGAGGACACGGAGCGTCTGGAACGGCATACCCACGCTGGAGCTTGGGTACGATAGATGGCTGGGGGAACACCTATCGTTCCTCACGCGCCAGACGCTCTGCGTCACACATCTATGCGGCAGCGCAAAAGTCAAAACCGGGCTCTGTCCGCTCCCCCTGAAAAAACCCGAAAATCCCTGTTGAGTGATTTTATTATCAGTTGTACGATGACTTACGACATCGGCACTGACCCGGTGATCCTCTAACAATTAAGTCCTCCAGGGTGTTCGAATAATGAATCCACAAGAACTGAAGTCCATCCTCTCGTCCGGTCTGCTGTCTTTCCCGGTTACCGATTTCAATGCCCAGGGCGACTTCCACCGCGCCGGCTACATTAAACGTCTCGAGTGGCTGGCCCCGTACGGCGCGAGCGCTCTGTTCGCTGCGGGCGGCACAGGTGAGTTTTTCTCCCTGGCTGCCAGCGAATATTCCGAAATCATCAAGACTGCCGTCGACACCTGCGCCACCAGTGTGCCAATCCTCGCCGGTGTAGGCGGGCCGACTCGTCAGGCCATCGAGTACGCGCAGGAAGCCGAGCGTCTGGGCGCCAAGGGTCTGCTGCTACTGCCGCACTACCTGACCGAAGCCAGCCAGGACGGCGTTGCCGCGCACGTCGAAGCCGTGTGCAAATCGGTGAAGATCGGTGTGGTGGTCTACAACCGTAATGTCTGCCGCCTGACGCCGGCCCTGCTCGAGCAACTGGCCGAGCGTTGCCCGAACCTGATCGGTTACAAGGATGGCCTGGGTGATATCGAGCTGATGGTTTCGATCCGCCGCCGTCTTGGTGACCGCTTCTCGTACCTGGGCGGGCTGCCGACCGCTGAAGTCTACGCCGCTGCCTACAAGGCGCTGGGCGTGCCGGTCTACTCGTCTGCCGTGTTCAACTTCGTACCGAAACTGGCGATGGACTTCTACCACGCCATCGCCCGCGACGATCATCAGGCGGTCGGTAAATACATCGACGATTTCTTCCTGCCTTACCTGGAAATCCGCAACCGCAAGGCTGGCTATGCCGTGAGTATCGTCAAGGCCGGCGCGAAGATCGCCGGTTACGACGCAGGTCCGGTGCGCGCGCCGTTGACCGATCTGACGCCAGACGAGTGCGACATGCTCGCCGCTCTGATGGACAAGCAAGGCAAGCAATAACACCTGCCACGACAAAGCCGCTGAGCGATCAGCGGTTTTTTCATTGCACTGCATGACCCTTACAGGTGGCAGATGTCGTCGCCGTGATACTGCCAAGGGGCCTGTAACGCTACACCCAAAAAACAGATTTACCCGCGTAAAAAAATAATCAGTGGGAGCTCTACCATGCAAAAGTCCAAGCCGACGCACGTCCGCTATTTGATCCTGTTGATGCTGTTTCTGGTCACTACGATCAACTACGCCGACCGCGCCACCATCGCTATCGCTGGTTCCAGCATTCAGAAAGACCTGGGCATCAGTGCCGTTACTCTGGGCTATATTTTCTCCGCATTCGGCTGGGCCTACGTGGCCGGTCAGATTCCCGGTGGCTGGCTGCTCGACCGTTTCGGGTCGAAGAAAGTCTATGCCATGAGCATTTTCACCTGGTCGCTGTTCACCCTGCTGCAAGGCTATGTGGGCGAGTTCGGCGTCTCCACGGCAATCGTTGCGCTGTTCATGCTGCGCTTTCTGGTCGGTCTGGCCGAAGCGCCGTCCTTCCCGGGCAACGCGCGCATCGTCGCCGCCTGGTTCCCGACTGCCGAGCGCGGCACCGCCTCGGCGATCTTTAACTCGGCGCAGTACTTCGCCACCGTGCTGTTCGCTCCGCTGATGGGCTGGATCGTTTACACCTACGGCTGGCAGCACGTGTTCGTCGTGATGGGCGCGTTCGGTATCGTGTTCTCCATGATCTGGATGAAGGTCATCTACGGCCCGCGCAACCACCCGATGATCAACGAGGCCGAACTGGAGCACATTTCCAGCAATGGCGCGCTGGTCGATCTGGATCAGGACAAGGGTAAAGGCGCGCAAAAAACAGCCAGCAGCGGCCCCAAGTGGGATTACATCCGCCAGTTGCTGACCAACCGCATGATGCTGGGTATCTACCTCAGCCAATACTGCATCAACGGCATCACCTACTTCTTCCTGACCTGGTTCCCGGTGTACCTGGTTCAGGAGCGCGGCATGACCATCCTCAAGGCTGGCATCATCGCCTCTCTGCCGGCTATCTGCGGCTTCATCGGCGGGGTATTGGGCGGCATCATTTCCGACTACCTGCTGCGCAAGGGCCATTCGCTGACCTTCGCCCGCAAGGCGCCGATCATCGGTGGCCTGCTGCTGTCGACCTCGATCGTGACCTGCAACTACGTCGACATCGAATGGGTGGTCGTGGGCTTCATGGCCCTGGCATTCTTCGGCAAGGGCGTGGGTGCGCTGGGCTGGGCTGTGATGTCCGACGTGTCGCCCAAGCAGATCGCCGGTTTGAGCGGCGGCCTGTTCAACACCTTCGGTAACATTGCATCGATCACCACTCCGATCGTGATTGGCTACATCATCAGCAGCACCGGCTCGTTCAAATGGGCGCTGGTGTTCGTGGGCGCCAACGCGCTGCTGGCGGTGATCAGTTACATTTTCATCGTGGGTGAAATCAAGCGTGTGGAATTGAAAGAGCCGCCTGCCAAGGGGCCATTGCTGAACGACTCGGTCAGCGACCTTTCCGAAGCAAAATCCTGAGGAAACCGTGATGAACCTGATTCAACATGCCGATTCGCCACGCTATATCCGGCTGCATCCGCTGGATAACGTCGTGGTCGTGGTCAACGACCAGGGTGTGCCGGCCGGAACCGAATTCGACAACGGCCTGGTCACTGTCGATAACGTACCGCAGAGCCACAAGGTCAGCACCGTTGACCTGGCCGTGGGCGAAGCCGTGATTCGTTACGGCCACACCATTGGCTATGCATTGCAACCAATACCGCGCGGCAGTTGGGTCAGGGAAGACCAGTTGCGCATGCCTTCCGCGCCTGCGCTCGACAGCCTGCCGATGTCCGATGCCGTGCCGGAAAAGCAGGCGCCGCTCGAGGGTTACACCTTCGAAGGCTATCGCAACGCCGACGGCACCGTGGGCACTCGCAACATTCTCGGCATCACCACTACCGTGCAGTGCGTGACCGGTGTGCTCGACCACGCGGTCAAGCGCATCCGTGACGAGTTGTTGCCCAAGTACCCGAACGTCGATGACGTCGTGGCGCTGACCCATAGCTATGGCTGCGGCGTGGCAATCACGGCCACCGATGCCTACATCCCGATTCGTACAGTACGCAACCTGGCGCGCAACCCGAACCTGGGCGGCGAAGCGCTGGTGATCAGCCTGGGCTGCGAGAAGTTGCAGGCTGGACAGGTCATGCATGAGGGCGACAGCTCGGTGGACCTCAGCGAGCCTTGGCTGTATCGCTTGCAGGATTCCAGTCATGGCTTCAATGAAATGATCGAACAGATCATGGAACTGGCCGAAACACGTTTGAAAAAGCTGAATCTGCGGCGTCGCGAAACGGTTCCGGCGTCGGAGTTGATTCTGGGCATGCAGTGCGGCGGCAGTGATGCGTTTTCCGGCATTACCGCCAACCCGGCGCTGGGTTATGCATCGGATCTGCTGTTGCGCGCTGGGGCGACAGTGATGTTTTCCGAAGTGACCGAAGTGCGGGATGCCATCTATTTGCTGACTTCCCGCGCACAGGATCAGGACGTCGCACAAGCGCTGGTGCGGGAAATGGACTGGTACGACCGCTATCTGGCCAAAGGCGAGGCTGATCGCAGCGCCAACACCACGCCGGGCAACAAGAAGGGCGGGTTGTCGAACATCGTCGAGAAGTCTCTAGGGTCGATCGTCAAGTCAGGCAGCAGCGCCATCAACGGCGTACTCGGCCCGGGCGAGCGGGTCAGCGGCAAGGGCTTGATCTTCTGCGCGACACCGGCCAGTGACTTTGTCTGCGGCACCTTGCAACTGGCTGCCGGTATGAACCTGCACGTGTTCACCACCGGCCGCGGTACTCCGTACGGTCTGGCAATGGCGCCGGTGGTGAAGGTCTCGACCCGCACCGAACTGGCCCAGCGCTGGCCTGACCTGATCGACATAGACGCCGGACGCATCGCGACCGGACGCGCGAGCATCGAGGACCTGGGTTGGGAGCTTTTCCACTTCTACCTGGACGTGGCCAGCGGCAAGAAGAAGACCTGGACCGAGCATTACCGGCTGCACAACGACATCACGCTCTTCAACCCGGCACCGATTACCTGACGGGGATGTGACGCGCAGCGTCACGAACGGCATTCCCACGCTGGAGTGTGAGGAGCGATGTGCAGAGGAATACGCCTATCGTGCCCATGCTCTGCTTGGGCGCGCCGTTCTGGACGCTCTTGCCTCTGCGCTGAGCACCCGGTCACAATCCGAAATATTCTCTGAACTTTAAGGCTCTTTTTGACCTCTTCTACAGTAGGGCAGCCGATCTGGTTGCCTTCGTTGATGGTGCAGGAGATTTCAAATGGGTTGGATATCGGAAAATCATTTGTGGTTGTTCGCAGCGCTGACCGCCCTGATCGTGATTTCGGACATCTGGGCAGTACTGCGTATTCGCAAGAGCAAGACACAATCCAGCAACAAGCTGATGTGGATCATTGTCGTTGTTGCCGTGCCAATCGTTGGCGTGCTGGCTCTGCTGATTGCGGGTCCGAGTCATGTGGACACACCGGCCAGACCTGAGCAGCAAAGCACCAAGTACTGACCCCGCTTTTCAAAAATACCCCGCCTGCGGGCGTGGGTATTTCCTCTTGTAGATCGCTCCCTCCTGTTTTTCGACACCTTTGCTCACAACGGTGGAATGTCGGCTGGCAAAAATAAAAATCTCTGCAATTCTTCTGCAATGGTGAGGTGTTTACATGCTTGCCATCCAGACCTGAACAAGGAGAAAGCGTATGTCGATCATGACCAAGTGGGCGTTACAGGCAGCTGCGTTGTTTGTGCTGGGTTGGATGGCAGTTTCGGTGGCGAGCTGGAGCAATCACGTTGCCAATGGCACCGGCAGTGATCGGCTGGCAGAGCTGAATGCTGGCGTATTGGGCAGCCAAGTGCTGGCTGTATCATCGTCGCCCGCAGCGCAAGACGAGTAATCCCGCCGTATCAGCGCGGGAGCACCGGCACTTTTCTGCAGGCAAAAAAATGGCCCACAACGGGGTGGGCCAAATGGGATTCATCAAAGGAGTAGGGCCAATTTACGCAGCCGGACGTGAAGGGGATGTGAAACGGATGTCATGGAAACGAGAAGTGGTTCGATAATTCAAGCGGCGTTATGACAGGGCGAAGTGACAGGGTGAAGCAGCGTCGCCCATTGCCTGGCAACGCTGTAGGGATTAATTCGCGGGGAGGGGGCGGTCTAGCGGGCGGCCGCCTGAACGCTTATCTCGGCCGCTGCGCGGCGTGCCATATGCGGCAGCGAATGAGGCGCGTCGATTCTGGATTTCATGCGGTCGGCAAATTCTCTGGCTTCCTGCCAGCTCCGGCATTTGACCGGGTAGTCGTCCAGTATTACAACCCAAGCGTCGCCATATACACCTTCTTCAATTCGGATGAGCATTGTTGGCATCTCCTTTCAGTGAGGGTAAGTCTGTGCCGGGTCATCGGCGCTGAAGCTGACGCACGAAATCCTGCGCCGAAAATCGGTGTCTCGCTACAAAAAATTACAATTCCCGATGAGTGCGCACAGCCTGCAAGCAAACCGGCTCTGCGGCTTTCGAGGCTATGTTCGTGGGCAAGCCTGACTCAGAAATGTGACAGGCTGATGGATAGGCGCCGATCAGAACGCCAGCTTGAAGCCGATCGTGCCCAGCATGATGGCCAGGAAGGGCCGTAGCAGGTCATCGGAGACGCGGCCGGCCATGTGGCTGCCCAGGTAGATGCCGGGCAGTGAGCCCATCAGCAGCCAGCCCAGCAACTCCCAGTTCATGTTGCCCATGCTCGCATGACCCAGGCCTGCGACCAGCGTGAGCGGGACCGCATGGGCGATCTCCGTACCCACCAGACGTCGGGTCGGCAGCAATGGATAGAGGATGAACAGGGCCACCGTGCCCAGCGCGCCTGCACCGATGGAGGTGAGTGCAACCATGGTGCCGAGGATCAGACCGGTGATGACGGTCAGTACCGTCAGGCTGGTGCCGCTGAAAAACGAGTACCCGTCTCCGCGCCGATGAGCGAAGGCCAGCAGTTTTTTCTTGAACAGAACGGCGAGTGCGGTAAGCAGCAGCACATAGCCCAAGGCCTGCTTGATGATCGCGTTAAGTGCTTCGGGGGCGGTGTGCAGGGTGCTCAGAAACCACAGCGTCATGAGCACCGCCGGGACGCTGCCCAGAGTCAGCAGCCCGGTAACTTTCCAGTCGATGTTGTCGTTCCTGCGATGAACCAGAACCCCGCCGGATTTGGTAATCGCCGCGTACAGCAAGTCCGTGCCGACCGCCGTGGCCGGATTGATCCCGAACCACAGCAGTATCGGAGTCATCAGCGAGCCGCCGCCGACTCCGGTCATGCCCACGATGAAACCGACTGCCAGTCCTGCAACTACGAAACCCAGACCACCCGCTTCCATATCCAACCTTTTTCAAGCAAACGCATCAGGCAAAAAGTGGCGGGCAGCATAACGGCTTGCGTTGTAATCGGTTATGAAGATGTGTTCTAAGGTTATAACCGTTTGTCGCGGATGATGGCGGCTTCTGCGGCTTCGGAGGCACTCTGCAGGCGCTGGTTGGGGCCCAGCCAGTTCAGCAACGCCTCGGCTTCCATGGGTTTGGCGATCAGATAACCCTGACCTTCATCGCAGCCCCACTGCTTGACCAGGCGACGAATCTCGTCGGTTTCGATGCCCTCGGCCACGACGCAGTAGCCAAGTTTCTTGGCCAGACCGATCAATGCCTTGACCAGACGCTGATCGGTTTTGTCGGACGCCAGATTGCGGATCAGCGACTGGTCGAGCTTGACCGTCGTCGCAGGCAGCTGCCGCAGGTAATTCCAGTTGCTGTAGCCCGTACCGAAGTCATCGATCGCCACATCCATGCCCTCCTGGCGCATGCGCTCCAGCTGGTGGCGCACTTCTGCCGGGTTGTGCATCAACGCGCCTTCGGTGAACTCCAGCTCAAAGCGGGTGGGGTCAATCTTGTGCTTGCCCAGCAGGCGTATCATCCGGTCGGTGAACGCCGGGCCGGTGAGGTCTTCGGGCGTCACGTTGATCGCAATACGGAAATCGAAACCCTGCTGCTGCCAACGAGCGGCCTGTTCGATTGCACTGGTCAGCACCCAGAGGCTCAGCGGGCGCATCAGAGCGGTCTTCTCGGCCAGCGGCACGAACTCGGCAGGCCCGATGGCGCCGAGCGTCGGGTGATTCCAGCGCAGCAAGGCCTCTACCGAGGTGCACAGGCCAGAGTCGAGGTCGATGCGCGGTTGGTAGACCAGACGCAGTTGATCGTCAGCATGCACCGCCCCGGTCAACGAACTGAGCAATTTGAAAGCACGCTGCTGGGCGGCGTCAAAGTGCGGTTCATACATCGCCCAGCCGAGGTCGCGGTCGCGGGCATCGTCGGCAGCGCTGATCACCATGCGCATCCAGTCCTGTTCTTCGACCGGATTACGGTTAAGGGTCACGACGCCCAGGCCGACCTGCATCTGCACCGGAATTCCCCGGCACTCAACGGGCGTCTCGAAATCCTTGAGGATGGTGCGGAACAGGTGTTCGGGCGTACGGTCGCCTGCCAACAGAAAGCCGAAGCGCGTAGGACTGACC
Source organism: Pseudomonas cerasi (assembly GCF_027983475.1). NCBI lineage: Bacteria > Pseudomonadati > Pseudomonadota > Gammaproteobacteria > Pseudomonadales > Pseudomonadaceae > Pseudomonas > Pseudomonas cerasi. The sequence goes on along the minus strand of NZ_JAQJVM010000002.1, from coordinate 1,211,736 downwards.
TTGTATAAAGAACAGGTCGGCGGCAACAGGTGCTCCAAGCGGCTCTTGATACCTGTCACCAGGTCCTGGGAGAAGCTGTAACCCAGGGCCTTGACGATATCGTTGAGGAACGCGGAGGTAATCATATCCACCACGACCAACTGATAATCGACACTGGATGCCACGGCCTGATGAATATCTTCCTGCAGGCGCGAGCGGTTGTACAAGCCGGTGGGCTGGTCGATAAAGCAACTGAGCCTGAGGCCGACAATGCGTTTCATGACCAGCGACGCAAAGCGCTTGAGCATCTGCGTCTGGTACTCGCTCATCGGCTCGCGCGGCTTGGTATCAATCACACACAGGCTGCCCAGGGCAATGCCGTCATCGGTGATCAGTGGAGCGCCTGCGTAGTAGCGAATGTCAGGGTGTCCGGTCACCAGGCTGTTGTTGACGAAGCGCTCGTCGAGCGTGGCGTCGGGAATCTCGAACAGTGTTTCGGAAAGGATGGTGTAGGCGCAGAAGGACACGTTGCGTGGTGTTTCGCGGGCATTCAGGCCTACCCTTGCGCGGAACCACTGACGGTGCTCATCGACGATCGAGATCAAGGCAATCGGCGTCTCGAAAAAGGCAGCGGTCATCGCGACGATTTCATCGAATACGTCATCGGACGTATCTTCAAGCACGCACAGCTCCCGTATGCGCAACAGACGTTGCGTTTCATTCAAGGGAATAGGGGCACTGGCGTTCATGACAATTCTCAATGGGTGCTCGATGATGACTATATGACATCACGAAACTCACTTTAACAGACGAAAATATTCCGACCACAGCGGCGAGATACCGATTAATCGGCCGCAGATCGGATTTTTTGAACGCTATCGTTGTTCAAGCCGCGCACGGCGAGGGGTTGGCCATTTGTTTACGGTATCTTGTGAGCACTACCATTCGTCGACTGGCCGAAAATAAGTTGATCGAACGTCGTTATTCGGGCTGTTCGCCTACATTTTTTGTATGAGGAGTGCGCAAATCCTTCGCCGTATGAGCGGTGTCTTGCTTGCCATTGCGCGTTCGAAATGAATTCACCTACTGCAGGGTAACCAGGAACCACGCCATGAGCATCAAGGTACGACCCGCCCGCATAGCCGAAGCGGATGCCATCAGTCGAGTGATATTGGCGGCCTTGCGAACCAGCAATGCCAGGGATTATCCCGTCAGCGTGATCGAGCGCGTGCAATCGGGTTTCGGCCCGGGTGCGATCGAGCGGTTCATGCTGCAGCGTCAGGTGTTCGTGGCGTCAGAGGGCAATGTGGTGGTGGGCACTGCGAGTCTGGAGGGGGAGGTCGTGCGCTCGGTATTCGTCGACCCTGACAGGCATAGGCAGGGGATCGGGCGTTTATTGATGGCCGAGCTGGAGGCTGTCGCACGCAATGCGGGCGCGGTGCGAATGGTTGTACCGTCATCCTTGACTGCGCAGGCGTTCTACTTGGCGCTGGGTTTCAACGTGGTGCGGGAGCATCTGGAGGGAGAGGAGCGCACATTGATCATGGAGCGGCAACTGCGCGTCTGAGGCATTCCATGCCTTAAGCGGTGACTTCCTGCATTTCCTGCAATTGATAGTGCGCATACAGCGTGCTGGCGATCAGCGTGCAAAACACTTTCAGGGTATCGAGGGTATTGGCGTCATCGAGTGGCGCAGGCTTGGTATCCAGGCCACACAGGGTGCCGAAGAACTCTCCGTTGGGAAAAATGATCGGCAACGAGAAGTAGCTCTGGAAACCGTACATTTTAGTAATGGGATGCTCTGCGTAGACGGGGTCGGTCGCGACTTCGTTGATCACGATAGGCTGGCGGTGCTGACGCAACTCATTGCAGAACGTGGTCTCCAGCTTGAGCTGATGACCGGGTTCCAGCCCGAACTGGATTTCATCGTATACAGCACATGCGGTCCAGCTGGCCTCGGTTACTTTGGCAATTGCCGCAAATCTCAGCCCGGTCAGCCGGGTCACCAGTCGTAAAAGACTGGAAGTGGCCTCGATTTCACTGATGACTGCCAGCTCTGCTGAAGTCAGTTTGTTGTTCAAAATGTGTCACCCTGGTCATAAAAGCACTGATGCGGCCTTGGCGGTACGCCGGGCGCTGCCGATCCCGTGCAGGAAGTGATCGTGTCATACCTGATCGTGGCTTACATAAATATTGTGTTGTTCGACGCCAACTATTGAATGAGTTCAATGCCCCTGTCAACGTTGCGGGCTTTTTCAAATAGCCTGTGCTTGTAAATAGGTCTTTATGGATCCTATTTCAACTAATGAAGACTATGTGTTTGAAAGGCTGTCAGCAGAGAGACGCGGCTCACAGTTTTTGAGAGGAGGGGACCGCCGGCTGGAGGAACCATTGCGGGTTTTTTGCCGAAAACGGTACTGACGCTATATAAAGAAGGGCAGCAGACGAATCTGCTGCCCTTCTGTCATGCCCGGCATGTGTGGGTGTTGTTCTGGATTACGTCTTGAAGCGCAGCACCAGATCATTCAGGTTGACCGCCAACTGCGAAAGTTCGGTACTGGCGATCAGGGTCTGACGGGTGCCTTCGCTGCTCTGCACGGCCAGGTCGCGAATGCTGACCAGGCTTCTGTCGACATCACGCGCTACATGCGCCTGCTGCTCGGAGGCCGCTGCGATCTGCAGGTTACGGTTATTGATCTCGAGTACCGAGTTGGTGATCTGACGCAGCGACTCTCCGGCGTCCTCTGCCGTCTTGCGGGTGCTGTGAACTTCCTCAGTGCTCTTCTGCATGGACTCGACCGTGGCGGAAGAACCGGCCTGAATCGCTGAAATCATCTGTTCGACTTCCTGGGTGGACGTCTGTGTGCGATGCGCCAGAGCCCGCACTTCATCGGCTACCACAGCAAAGCCGCGACCCTGTTCACCGGCACGCGCCGCTTCGATGGCTGCGTTGAGTGCCAGCAGGTTGGTCTGTTCGGCAATACCGCGAATCACGCCCAGCACTTTGCTGATGTCCTGAGCCTGGCCAGCCAGCGCAGTGACTTGCGCTGAAGAGCCCTCGACCAGGCCTGTCAGGTTCTGCATGGCCGTCAGGGTTTCGTTAACGCGCTGATTACCCAGGTCGGCGGAAAGGCTCGACTGTTGGGCGGCCTGCGAGGTCGACGTAGCATTACGAGCGACCTCTTCTACGGCAGCACTCATTTCGTTTACCGCAGTAGCAGCCTGCTCAATTTCGCTGTTCTGCTGCTGCAGCGTGCGGTCGGCACTTTCGGTGATCGACGTCATCTCGACGGCGGCAGTGCTCAGTTGTGCGGAGGCGCCGGAAATTTCGTGAATGGTGGTGCGCAGGTTCCCCGACATGGTATTCAGGGCCGTCATCAAGCGTGATGCTTCATCACTGCCGGCAACGCTAAGTTGTCGGGTCAGGTCACCGGCGGCGATGTCTTCTGCGAGTTTAAGCGAGACGCTGATCGGGTCGACGATGCTGCGTGTCAGGGCAATAGCGAGGACCACGGTAAGCAGGAACGCTGCGATCAGCACAATCATCAGGACGTTGACGCTGTGATTGTAGACCTCGGTTGCATCTTTCCCGGAGCTCACGGCTTCCGTGGCATTTTGCTCGCGCAGTCTGGTAAGTTTTTCCTGGTACGCAGTGGCCTTTTGGGCCTGCTCTCCGTTGGCAAGGGAGACCGCTCTTTCATGATCAGAGCTGTCCAGCGCGACGACCTGTTTCAAGCCATCAATGTATACGCTCATCTTGTTGTTGGCTTCTTCGAATTGCGCGCGGTCGGCTTCACCTGAAAGCAGGTGTTTTTGATAAAAGTCGCTGTTGGCACGCAGCGCCTCGATCGCTTCCCGGACCTTGGCTTCCGCGGTGGCGTGTACAGCGGGATCGGTGCTCGCAAGCATCCTGATGCTTTCCAGGCGAGCGTGAAGCAGGGCGATCTGAATGTCGTCGACTACCTGGATGCTGGGCAGTGAGTTTTCTTCAATGTTCTGCTCAGCCTTGCGCAGATGGTCGATCTGCACGTAGGAGAAGGCACCCAGACCGATCAACAGTAAGGTAATGACGCCAAAGCACAGGGAGGCCCTGCGTGAAATACTTAACGATCTGAGGTTCATGGTTGCCTCCAGCGGCAAAACAGGCGGAAGGCCAATACTTTCCTTCCAGTAACTGTTTTTCTGCTGAAAACGAGAGAGCTTTAACAAAATAGCCATGAAAGTTATTTCATAATGGCCTTTTGCAACTATCTGCTGTAAGGCAGCGGTATGTTGGCAAAAAGTTCCAGTAACACTGTGAGCAAAGTTAACCGTTAGTCGGGTGAATGCTACTAAAGTATTCACTCTAATAATGCAACTCTCAGGGCGTGGATCCATCAGGCCTGAACATCAAGCTGCGGACTCTGCAACCGATTCGACCAATGTGTCCAGAAAACCTGCGATGCATCCCATGCAGGCCATTCGCTCTTCTACATGGGGCATGTGACTGGACTCTTCGAAAACAGACCAACTGATGGTGGGGACGTTATCCACATAGGGCTTCACGACGAGCGGTGTGGCTTCGTCATACTTACCGGAAATCAGCAAGGTCGGAACGCTGATGAGTTTCAGGCGATCGACGATGGTCCAGTCCTTCATCGTGCCGATAACGTGAAACTCGGTAGGGCCATTCATGGCGTGGTACACGGTCGGATCGGCGTCAATCGCGTCGAAAGTACGTCTTACCTCCTCCGGCCACGGTGTGATGCGGCACACGTGACGGTCATAGAATGCTCGCGAGGCTTTCAGGTATTCCGGGTCTTTCAAGGTTTCCGCTTTTTCATGCTTGAGCAACGCGGCCTGTACGTCAGATGGCAGATCCTCGCGCAGCCGGTTGGCCTCGCTTACCCAGGTGCGCATGTCTGCGGGAGAGTTGGCGATGATCAGCGCTTTCAGCCCTTCGGGCTGACGCACGGCATGCTCTGAAGCCAGCATGCCGCCCCACGACTGGCCCAGCAATGCGTAGTTGTTTTCGATGCCCAGGTGCTCAAGCAGGTTATCCAGCTCGCTCAGGAACAGTTTGACCGTCCAGAAGTCGCGACCCTTGTCGGGCAAGTGGGTAGACTTTCCGTTACCCAACTGGTCGTAGTGGATAACGGCCCGGCCGGTGCTGGCGATGTCCTTGAACGAATCGACGTAGTCGTGCGTACAACCGGGGCCGCCGTGCAGAATGACCAATGGTGTGCCGGGACCGTGCAGGTCGCCTGTGATGCGATACCACGTCTGATAGTCGCCAAAAGGCGCAAAACCTTCCTTGATCGTCATATCTGCCATGTCGCCGGTCCCTGCTGGATAGTTTGGGGGCACCATAGCGCGGCGTCTTGCGCCTCATAACTATAGAAAATGATAGGTTTTGGCCGATAAACCGGTCAGTGGTCGAGTAAGCGGTAATGAACGGCACGCACTACCGCTTGTACACGGTTTTTGGCCCCCAGCTTCTGCATGGCCGAATTCAGGTGCAAGGTCACCGTGGCGACAGAGCGGTTGAGCTGATCGGCAATCTCCCTGGCCGTCAGGCCCTCGGCAGACCAGCTCAGACATTCGCGCTCGCGCGGGGTCAGCCTGATCGCATTGCACGAGCGAATTTTCTGGTCGAACAGCGGGTAGGCGACCTCCTGAAAGGCGTGAGCCAGCAGGCCGAACTCGGCCAGGCTCTGGCGGGCGTCCTCAAGGGCGACGTCGCTGCCGTCCGCACACAGGCCGGTCAATGTGGCGAAACCGCCTTTGGGCATGTGGATCGGCACCGTCACGCCACAGGTCATGTGTGAGTCATGCAGATAGCGCACCACCGGCTTGTGCATATCCGTGATGAAGGTTTTCAGGACCGTATCGGCCCTGGGCTGGTATGACCATACAAAAGGCGAGACGCTGGCGACGGCCAGGTGTTGCACCGGATCGATCTGGTAATAGCCCTGACTGCACCAAAGCGCATACCAGTCCGCAGGTGTATTACGCAATGACAGCAGCGACGGGGTGATCAGTGCTCCATCATGGGACACCGGCACCGGGCTGTAGTCATAAATCACGGCATCGAATCCGAGATCCGATGCCAGCAGCAGCGCGCAATCCATTTGCTGATCCAGCGTGGATGCAGACTGCAGCCGCGAATTGAAATCCGACAACCTGATATGCATGGCATGACCTCCTTTGTCATTGAGCCGATGTAGGGCCCTAATATAGCAATTAGCAAGGACGGTGCCACGCGTGCGCCCAATCGGCTGCCAGTCCTGTAAAACCTATAAGAATTGCTAGCTGTCTGCGCTCGCCTTGCAGGATAGGGTTGATGCCATGAGCGTCGTCCGCAAAGGTGCAATGCAATGGGCTATGAACACAGGCCGGATGAGCTGAAAACAATCAAAGTCGACGGATGGTCGATGTTCGACTACAGCTTTGCTCTGCCCTTTTACGTAGAGGGGGCGGCGGCGTACTTTCCGGTCCTGCTGAATTTTCTGTCACAGCATCGGGGCGTCTGATGAATCTGGGTCGTTATCGTTTCATTCTCCAGCGTCCGTTGCAGCTGCTGCCGGTGCTGTTCGGCATCAGCCTGGTCACCTTCATTCTGGTGCGTTCGATCCCCGGCGATCCGGCGCGCATCCTGCTGGGTTCGCGTTCCACACCGCAGGCCTTGGCCAACATCCGCGCCCAGTATGGTCTGGATGAGCCTCTGTGGACACAGTACGTGTATTTCATGAAAAACCTGGTGCAGGGCGATATGGGTAAATCGCTGCTGTACAAGATAGACGTACTCAAGCTGATCAGCACACGGATCGAGCCCACCGTATTTCTGGTGTTGGGCAGCGTTCTGCTGGCGTTGCTGATTGCCGTGCCCCTCGCCACGCTCGCGGCGCGCAACAAAGGCAGTTGGAGCGACAACCTCATCCGCGTCTTCACCACCACCGGGCTGGGCATGCCGGCGTTCTGGCTGGGGATCATGCTGATCCTGATGTTCAGTGTGCAGCTTGGCTGGTTTCCGGTGTCGGGCTACGGCAGCGACTGGCTGGACAAGGTTCATCACCTGGTGCTGCCCTGTCTGACCATCGCTCTGGCCCTGTCTGCGGTGCTGATTCGCAACCTGCGTGCGAGCATGCTCGTGGAGCTGCAAGCCGATCATGTGACGGCGGCCCGGGCGCGTGGCCTCAGTGAAAGTGCACTGTTTCGGCGCCACGTGTTGCCCAATTCGCTGGTGCCTTCGATCAACCTGCTGGCAGTGAACATCGGCTGGCTGATCAGCGGCACCGTGGTGATCGAAAGTCTGTTTGCGATTCCCGGCATCGGTCAGTTGCTGGTGCGCGGCATCTTCAGCCGCGATTACATGGTGGTGCAGGGTGTGGCGATGGTGCTGGCATGCGCCACGGTGATCGTGAACTTCCTTGCCGATGTGGCCACGGTGGCCATCGACCCGCGGGTGAATATCAAATGACCGTGGCCCATGCGCATCTTCGTCCGCACTGGCGTTCCCGGCTACGCCTGCGTTTGCGCAATGGCCGGCTGGCGATGCTGCTGGGCGGCTGCTTACTGGGCGGGTGGCTGATACTGGCGCTGTTTGCGCCATGGCTGGCACCTTACGATCCGATCTACCAGAACACCGAGCTGCGCATGCTCGCGCCGCACCTCGCGCATCCGTTCGGCACCGACAATTTTGGTCGCGACATTCTGTCCAGAGTGATCTGGGCGGCACGCGTCGACCTGCAGATCTGCGTGCTCGGGGTGATCTTCCCGTTCATGATCGGGACCTTCATCGGCGCCTTGTCGGGCTACATTGGCGGGCGCTTCGACAACCTGTGCATGCGCGTGATCGACATCGTGCTGGCGTTCCCGTTTCTGGTGTTGATGCTGGCGATCATCGCGATTCTCGGGCCGGGCCTGGGCAGCTTCTACATCGCCATGGCGCTGGTGGGCTGGGTGTCTTATGCGCGGCTGATCCGCTCACAGATCCTGGTGCTCAAGGAAAGCGATTTTGCCTTGGCGGCCAAAAGCCTGGGTTTTGGTCACTTGCGTATCCTGTTCCGCCATCTGCTGCCCAACGCGATGTTCGGCTCGATTGTGTTTTCCATGTCTGACGCGGTTCTGGTGCTGCTCAGCGGCGCATCGGTCAGCTACCTGGGCCTGGGTGTGCAACCACCGATGGCGGAGTGGGGGACCATGGTCGCCGAAGGGCAGGCGTTCCTCACCTCGGCGTGGTGGATCTGCACCTTTCCGGGCCTGGCCATCGTGACGTTGGCTATGGGCTTCAGCCTGTTGGCGGACGGCGTCGCCGAAACCCTGGGAGAACGGCAATGAGTACGCCCGTGCTGCAGGTCAGCGAGATGAGCGTGGTGGCGAGCCATGCAGCGAACCATCGAAATCGCGAAGTGACCTTGGTTGACCGGTTGTCGTTCGACCTGCACCAGGGCGAGATTCTCGGGCTGGTCGGTGAAAGTGGCTCTGGCAAGACCATGGCCTGCCGGGCGTTGATGCAATTGATGCCGTCGCCGGATCTGCACGTGCGCGGCGGCTCGGTACGCCTCAATGATGTCGATCTGTTGACGCTGGATGCCGCTGGAATGCGTGCCATGCGCGGACGGCGGATCGGCATGATTTTCCAGAATCCCAGCAGCCACCTGGACCCGCTGATGCGCATCGGCGAGCAGATCGCCGAAGGTGTGCGTCTGCATCAGGGCGCGTCGAAGCGTGAAGCCCGGGCGCAGGCCATCGATCTTTTGCGCCAGGTCGGCATTCCCGATCCGGCGTCGCGTGTGGATAACTTCCCCCACGAATTTTCCGGTGGCATGCGCCAGCGCGCAATGATTGCCGTAGCGCTGGGCTGTGGGCCGCAGGTCCTGATCGCCGATGAGCCGACCACCGCACTGGATGTGACGGTGCAGGCGCAAATCCTGCGTCTGTTGCTGGACTTGCGCGACCGGCACGGGCTGTCGTTGATCATGATCACCCACGACCTCGGCGTGGTGGCGCAAACCTGCGACTCCATAGCGGTGATGTATGCCGGTCGCCTGTGTGAGCACGGCAGCAAGCGCGACGTGCTCGCTCGCGCACGCCATCCTTATACCCACGGCCTGATCGAATGCCAGCCCGCCAGCAGCGCGGGCAGCGAACTGCTACGGACCATTCCCGGTCAGCCGCCCTTACTCGACGCACTGCCAAGCGGTTGTCGTTTTCATGCCCGCTGCAGTCATGCGGGGGCAGACTGCCCTGACAAGCTGCCGCTGATGCGGCCGATGGGCGTTGCCCATGCTGCGGCCTGTCACCACCCGTTGGTGCAATCCCGGGAGGCCGTTTCATGAGCGGCACCACACTGCTGAACGTCAATGATCTGGTGGTGCGCTTCCCGGCCCCCGGCTCGGGTTTCCTCGGTCTCAACAAGCGTTGGGTGCACGCCGTCAACGGGGTGTCGCTGAGCATTTGTGCGGGTGAAACGCTGGGTCTGGTCGGCGAGTCCGGCAGCGGCAAGAGCACGTTGGGGCGGGCTATTCTGCGCCTGAATGACATCACCTCCGGGCAGATCGTCTTCGATGACGTCGACATGGCCCAGGGCAGCGGTATCAATCTGCAACGCCTGCGCAGCGAAACCGCGATGGTCTTTCAGGAACCGTCCTCTTCGCTCAACCCGCGCATGACCATCGGTGCGACGCTGGCCGAGGTGCTCGCCGTGCAGCGCAAGGTCGCCACTTCCGACATTCCGGCGCGGGTTATCGAGCTGCTCGACATGGTCGGTCTGCGGCCCGAATTTGCCGAACGCAAGCCGGGTGCCTTGAGCGGCGGACAATGTCAGCGTGTCGGTATCGCCCGCGCGCTGGCCATCGAGCCACGGCTGATCATTGCCGACGAATGCGTGGCGGCGCTGGACGTCTCGATTCAAGGGCAGATCATCAACTTGCTGCTGGAGCTGCGCCAGCGCATGAACCTGGCGATTCTGTTCATTGCCCATGACCTGGCCATCGTGCGTCGCCTGTGCGATCGGGTGGCGGTCATGTACCTGGGCAAAATTGTTGAAGAAGGCCCGGTAGAGGACGTCTTTCTCTCGCCGCGTCACCCCTATACCGCTGCGCTGATTCAGGCGATTCCGGAAATCGATCCGGATCGCCCGTTGCCCGGCGAGCCGTTGCAGGGTGAGCCGCCAAGCCCCCTGCAGCTACCCGACGGCTGCGCGTTTCATCCGCGTTGCCGGTTTGCCAGGCCGACCTGTTCCAGCGTCGCGCCACCGACGCGGCATGTCGGCCAGCAGCGCTACGACTGTGTGCTGGAAGCCCCGATTTTTTGATCCTGATCTGTAACGACATCTGTCCCGACATCGACAAGGAGTTCATGCGTATGAAAGCTCGACCAATGAAAATGCTGACCGTCGCCATGCTGGCGGCCTGTTCACTGGCGGCGGGTGTTGCCGAAGCTGCGGGCGTGCTGACCATCGGCCGTCGTGAGGACGGCACCACATTTGACCCGATCAAAAGTGCGCAGAACATCGACAACTGGGTGTTTTCCAACGTCTACGATGTGCTGATCCGCGTAGATGACAAAGGCACCAAGCTGGTGCCGGGGCTGGCGGAAAGCTGGTCGATCTCGCCTGACGGGCTGACCTATACGCTCAAGATGCGCCCGGCCAAATTCTCCGATGGCTCGGACCTGACAGCCAGTGACGCAGTGTTCAGCCTGCTGCGAATTCGCGACGACAAGGGTTCGCTGTGGAGCGATTCCTACAAGATTATCGACAAGGCCGTTGCGACAGATCCGCATACGCTGGTCATCACGCTGAAGAATCCTTCGGCCTCGTTCCTCTCGCAACTGGCCCTGCCCAACGTGTCGATTCTCTCCGAGAAATCCATGAAGAGCATGGGCGAAGAGGCGTATGCCGAGCAGCCTGTCAGCTCCGGCGCATTTACTGTGAAGGAATGGCGGCGCGGTGACCGGGTAATTCTGGCTAAGAACCCCAACTTCTGGGAAGCGCCGAGCGTGAGCCTGGACGGTGTCGAGTGGATCTCGGTGCCGGACGACAACACCCGCACGCTCATGGTCCAGAAGGGCGAGCTCGATGCTGCGATATGGATACCGTTCTCGCGCATCGCAAATCTGCAGAAGGACCCCGATCTGGTGGTCCACCTCGACCCCTCCACTCGCGAGGATCACCTGCTGATCAACCACGAACACGGCGCATTGGCCAAGCCTGAAGTACGTCAGGCGCTGGACATGGCCATCGACAAGAAATCGCTGGTCGAAGCCGCTACCTTCGGGCTGGGCACCGTGGCCAATTCCTACATTCCCAAAGGCGCGCTGTACCATTACGCCGACAACCTGCAACGCCCTTATGACCCGGTGAAGGCCAAACAGATGCTGGCGGACGCCGGCGCGTCGGACCTGAAACTCAATTACGTGGTCAACGCGGGCAACGAAGTCGACGAGCAAATCGCGGTCATGCTGCAACAGCAACTGGCCAAGGTCGGCGTGACCACAACGCTGCAGAAAGTCGACCCGAGCCAGAGCTGGGACATGCTGATTGCCGGTGACTACGACATCTCCGTGATGTACTGGACCAACGACATCCTCGACCCGGACCAGAAGACCACCTTCGTGCTCGGCCACGACACCAACAATAACTACATGACCCATTACAAGAACGACAAGGTCAAGGAGCTGGTCGCTGCCGCACGGGTCGAAATGGACCCGAAAAAGCGCGAGCAGATGTACATCGACCTGCAGAAAATGGCCAAGGCCGACGTCAACTGGATCGACCTCTACTACAGTCCCTACATCAGTGTGTCGCGCAAGAACATCGAGCACTTCGGTCAGAACCCGCTGGGCCGCTTTACGCTCGAGGAAACGGTCAAGAAGTGACATGAACAATATCTGCCTGATCGGCAGGCATTGTTCAGCGACGTTTCCCGGCCCGGTTTCGGCCGGGAAGCGTTAATTTGTATCCTCAGGTTTACCAAGCCTTCAACAGACTCCGCGGATGGTAAGGTTGCGGCCTTTTTTGCGCTGTACCCCCGCGGAGCCGTCATGCATAAACCCACCCCCCGTACCGAATCCCCGAACGCGCTGGCGTTCATCACGCGTTTCTTCGCTGCTGAATCCGCTGGCGGGCTGGTGTTGATGGCGGCTGCGCTGGCGGCCTTGATCGTTGCCAACTCACCGCTGGCCGACAGCTACTTCGCCGCGCTGCACGCAGTGTTCGCCGGGTTATCGGTTTCGCACTGGATCAATGACGGTCTGATGGCGATCTTCTTCATGCTCGTCGGCCTGGAGATCAAGCGCGAAGTGCTCGCCGGTCAGCTCGCGTCCTGGAACCAGAGAGCCTTGCCAGGCTTTGCGGCACTGGGCGGCATGGTGGTTCCGGCGCTGATCTACGTGGCGTTCAACTGGGGACGGCCAGACACCATCGGCGGCTGGGCCATTCCGGCAGCGACCGATATCGCATTCGCCCTGGGCGTGCTGTCCCTGCTGGGCAAGCGCGTACCGCTGTCGTTGAAGATCTTCCTGTCTGCACTGGCGATTCTCGATGACCTCGGCGCTGTATTGATCATCGCGCTGTTCTACACCAGCGATCTCTCCATGCCCATGTTGCTGGCAGCGCTGGGTTCCATCGCCGTGCTCGTCGCGCTGAATCGTCTGGGTGTTAAAAAACTGCTGCCTTACCTCATCGTTGGCGCGCTGCTGTGGTTCTTTATGCTCCAGTCCGGCATCCACGCCACCCTCGCTGGCGTTGCGCTTGCGCTGTGCATCCCGTTGGGCAAACCCGATGAAGAGGCTCGCTCGCCACTGCTGCATCTGGAAGAAAAGCTGCACCCGTGGGTGGCGTTTGCGGTCGTGCCGATCTTTGGTTTTGCCAACGCTGGCGTGTCACTGTCGGGCATTACCACCGACAAGCTCGTGGACCCGGTCCCGCTCGGCGTTGCGCTAGGGCTGCTGGTCGGCAAGCAGGTCGGCATATTCGCCATGGCCGCGCTGGCGATTCGCGCAGGCCTGGCCCGTTTGCCGGACGGCAGCAACTGGGGTCAGCTTTACGGCGTTGCGGCCTTGTGTGGTATCGGCTTCACCATGAGCCTGTTCATCGGCGCACTGGCTTTTCCGGGCGCGCCGGAACTGGTCGACGAGGTCAAGGTGGGTGTGCTGATCGGTTCGGTGTTGTCGGCTGTGTTGGGTGTGGTTGTGTTGCGCAGGTTTGCGCAGCGGGGGTGAATCTGATCGCAATCTGGCATTACAGAAACCGGGCGGCAGGACGATAAAGACGGGACGTGCCAGGGACTCGGCCAACTTCTCCTACTTTGAGAGCCCACAGCATGCTTCACCTGTTCAGTCCCCGTCGTGACAAAAAGGCCCTTCAGCAACTGATCTCCTCGCTCAAGGGCGGCACTGAGCCCGCGCTAGGGGGATGTGCTGAAAAAGCTGCGGTACTTGAATGCTGGAGCTTGCTGAGCACCCAGCGTCGCCTTGACGAGCAACGTATTGCCGATCTTGAGCAAGAACTGGAAACCGCCCGCCATCTACTGGGTGAAGCCTCTGCCTCGGCTGCCGCTTATGAAACCCGCTTTGATCTGGTCAACCGTGCATCGAGCGAGGGCCTCTGGGATATGGAGGTGGTCGCGGGCGATCCGGTCAATCCGAACAACCGATTCTGGTGGTCTCAGCAACTACGCACGCTTCTCGGTTTCAACGACGAGCGCGACTTCCCCAACGTACTGGCGAGCTGGGCAGACCGGCTTCATCCTCAGGATAAACAAGCCACGCTCGATGCATTTGCCAAGCATCTGAATGACCGTTCCGGCAACACGCCGTACCGAGTCAAGAATCGTCTGGCGATGAAGAATGGCACGTATCGCTGGTTCTATGCCCAGGGCGAAACGTTAAGAGACGCACGCGGAACGCCGCTGAGGGTCGCCGGCTCTCTTCGGGATATCCACGACGAGCTTGAACGTGATCTTGAACACGATGTGATCATTACCCGATTCGAACTGGCCCGGGAGATGCTCTCCGACGGGCTCTGGGACATGGAGGTCATTGCTGGCGACCCGGTCAATGCGCGCAATCCTTTTTGGTGGTCTCCACAATTCAGGCGTCTGCTGGGTTTTGAAACGGTGGAAGAGTTTCCCGACGTACTGGATAGCTGGGCGTCACGGCTGCACCCTGAAGATAAGGAGCGCAGTCTGACGGCTTTCGGTGAGCACCTGAATGACCGGACTGGCAAGACGCCGTTCGATATCGAGTACCGCCTGAAGATGAAAACCGGCGAGTACCGCTGGTTCCGTGCGCGCGGCCAGACTCGCCGTGACCCCGAAGGTGTTCCACTCAGGGTGGTGGGTGCGTTGGTGGATGTGCATTTGAAGCATGAACAGGACGCTCTTCGCGATACCGAAGCACAGCATCAGAAAAACCTGGAAGAGAACATCGCTCAACTGACCCAGATAGTTGGCACTATCCAGAGCATTGCCAGCCAGACCAACCTCCTGGCGCTCAATGCGGCAATCGAAGCTGCGCGCGCCGGTGAGGCAGGGCGGGGCTTTGCGGTTGTGGCAGATGAAGTCCGCAAGCTGGCGACCCGAACGACCGAAGCGACGGAGCAGGCGGCAAGCATGATGAGCCGCTCATGAAACCAGCCTTCGCTTTTTGATCGCAGCAAAAAAAACGCCTCCGCAAGGGAGGCGTTTTTTCAACTCAGCACATCAGACACATCAAGCCAGGTCGAAGCGGTCCAGGTTCATCACCTTGGTCCAGGCTGCCACGAAGTCTTTGACGAACTTCTCGTGAGCATCCGAGCTGCCATACACCTCGGAAATCGCACGCAGTTGAGCATGCGAGCCGAAGACCAGGTCGACACGGGTGCCGGTCCATTTCACTGCGCCAGTCTTGCGGTCACGGGCCTCGAAGGTATCAGTGCCACCTGCGGTCGCTTTCCACTCCACGCCCATGTCCAGCAGGTTCTTGAAGAAGTCGTTGGTCAGGGTGCCCGGCTGATCAGTGAAGACGCCATGCTTGCTCTGTCCGACGTTGATGTTCAAGACCCGCAGGCCGCCCAGCAGTACAGTCATTTCCGGTGCAGTCAGGGTCAGCAATTGCGCCTTGTCGACCAGCAACGATTCTGCCGAGACCTTGTAATGCCCCTTCTGATAGTTGCGGAAACCATCAGCGATTGGCTCAAGGAAGCCGAACGACTCAACATCGGTCTGCTCTTGAGACGCATCGGCGCGGCCCGGTGCGAATGGAACGGTGACGTGCTGGCCTGCATTTTTCGCAGCCTGCTCGACACCTGCGTTACCCGCCAGGACGATCAGGTCGGCGATTGATACCTTCTTGCCGCTCGACTGACCCGCGTTGAATTCGCTCTGAATACCCTCGAGGGTCTTCAGCACGCCCGCCAGTTGGTCAGGCTGGTTGACCGCCCAATCCTTCTGCGGAGCCAGACGCAGACGGCCGCCATTGGCACCACCGCGCTTGTCCGAGCCACGGAAGGTAGAAGCTGCCGCCCAAGCCGTCGATACCAGCTGCGAGACCGAAAGGCCCGAAGCGAGAATCCTGGCCTTGAGTGCGGCCACATCCTGATCATCGACCAATGCATGATCAACGTTTGGAATCGGGTCCTGCCACAGCAGCTCTTCGGTCGGTGTTTCCGGGCCGAGGTAGCGGGCCAGCGGGCCCATGTCACGGTGAGTCAGCTTGAACCAGGCGCGGGCGAACGCGTCGGCCAGTTGCTCAGGGTTGTTCAGGAAGCGGCGGGAGATCTGCTCGTAAGCCGGATCGAAGCGCAGCGCCAGGTCAGAGGTCAGCATGCTCGGTGCATGACGCTTGGAGGGATCGTGGGCATCCGGAATCTTGCCCGCGCCAGCGCCGTTCTTCGGCGTCCACTGATGCGCGCCTGCCGGGCTCTTGGTCAGTTCCCATTCGAAGCCAAAGAGGTTTTCGAGGTACTCGTTGCTCCATTTGGTCGGCGTCGAAGTCCAGGTCACTTCCAGGCCACTGGTGATGGTGTCGCCACCCTTGCCGCTGCCGAATTTGTTTCTCCAGCCAAAACCCTGCTCTTCAAGGCCGGCTGCTTCAGGCTCCGGACCAACGTTGTCGGCAGGGCCGGCACCGTGGGTCTTGCCGAAGGCGTGACCACCGGCGATCAGCGCCACGGTCTCTTCGTCATTCATCGCCATACGACCGAAGGTTTCACGGATATCCCTTGCCGAAGCAACCGGGTCCGGCACACCCTCAGGGCCTTCAGGGTTCACATAGATCAAGCCCATCTGCACGGCGGCGAGCGGGTTTTCCAGGTTGCGTTCGCCGCTGGCAGTACGGCTTTCTTCGTTGGCATGGTTCTCCGGCTCGGCCACCAGCGTGCCGTCGCCCGGTTGCTGCATTTTCTTCTGCGCGCCGTAGCGCTCTTCACCACCCAGCCAGGTGGTCTCGGAACCCCAGTACACGTCTTCTTCCGGTTCCCAGACATCCGCGCGACCACCGGAGAAACCGAAGGTCTTGAAGCCCATGGACTCCAGCGCGACGTTACCGGTCAGCACGATCAGGTCAGCCCAGGAAATCTTGCGGCCATACTTCTGCTTGACCGGCCAGATCAGGCGGCGCGCCTTATCCAGGCTGACGTTGTCAGGCCAGCTGTTGAGCGGCGCAAAACGTTGCTGACCGGCACCGGCACCGCCACGACCATCGCCTGTGCGGTAGGTACCGGCGCTGTGCCAGGCCATACGAATGAACAGTGGGCCATAGTGGCCGAAGTCTGCCGGCCACCAGTCCTGGGACTGGGTCATGACGTTGCGCAGGTCCTGTTTGACCGCTTCGATGTCAAGGCTCTTGAATTCCTTGGCATAGTCGAAACTCTCGCCCATCGGGTCGGAGAGCGAGGAATGCTGATGCAGGATCTTCAGATTCAGCTGCTTGGGCCACCAATCACGGTTGGTAGTGCCGCCGCCAGCAGCGTGGTTGAAGGGGCATTTCGATTCAGTTGACATGCTTGATACACCTTTTTTGTCATTTGCATCCGGCCATCCAGTCCACTCGTGGGACCTCAGACAGTGATGACGGAACTCAACAGCACTGGGTTCATGCCGGCCGTTCGGTCAACGATCGGGCCAGCTCTACAGATACGCAGCACAGCGATCATCAGATTGCTGCGAGGCAAGCCCGCAACGTGCGTCGCAAACTTGAGCTCATTCTTATCTCCTTATCAGGGTGGAACCGCGCGGCTCTCACCGACGCTTATCCAGATTAGCCTTCTTCGCGAAGATTTCTAATAGAAAGAACATTACGGGTTGATAGGCAGACTCTGGCGGCGCTGTCATCAAGGCATCAAGCGGCTCTGCTAACCTGTCCAGCCCATGAGACTGCAGGCCAGGCTTAGCCCATGATCACGATTCGCCGCATGACCCTGGACGACTACGATGCGGTCATCGAACTGATGCGCAGCACGCCGGGCATTTCCCTGCGCGACGCCGACTCACGCGAAGCGACCGCACGTTACCTTGAACGCAACCCCGGCATGAGCTTCGTCGCCGAGGCAGGCGGCGCCCTGTGCGGCTGTGTGATGTGCGGGCACGACGGACGCCGCGGTTATCTGCAGCATCTGATCGTGCTGCCCGAGTATCGCCGGCGCGGTATTGCCCATGAGTTGGTTGAACGCTGCCTTGAGTGTCTGGAAGCGCTGGGTATTTACAAGTGTCACCTGGACGTCATGAAGAGTAATGAAGCGGCCGGGCGTTATTGGCACGGGCAGGGGTGGACGTTGCGGGAGGATATCGATCGGTATTCGAAGGTGCGGCGGGGCGGGAATGTTTGAAGGGGGAGACGGGCGCTACGCATGCGTAGGCGCGTCAACTAATTGCATCGCTTGATTCTGCGTTGTCGTGCTGGCAGTGCTCGATGAAACTATCCTGCCTTCAAAGGCGATACATTTTCTGCCACTGCGCTTGGCGTGATAGAGGTTCTCATCAGCCTCTTTCAACAGGTCATTGAACGTTTCAACCCGCGACAAACTTGCAACACCGCCACTGAATGAATAGGGCACTTGAGCCGTTTCATCCTTTTGCGTGAGCATCAATAACTCTTCCAGTGCGTGTACAGCGTCTGTGGCGTTCGCCGCCGATAAGATCACACCAAACTCTTCCCCACCCAAGCGCCCAAAAGCGATTCGCCCCTTTGTGTCTTTGAGGCGTGTCGCAAAACTTATAAGGACATTGTCGCCCACCTCATGCCCATGGGTGTCGTTGATACTTTTAAAGTGATCCAGATCAAGCATGGCAAACCACAACGACGATTTTTCAGCGGACGCCAGCGCAGTATTCAGACTGTCAACCAGCGCACGGCGATTGGGGGCGTGCGTCAGGGTGTCGGTTTCGGACAGTTCCTGATAGCGGTCCCTGGCTGCCATGGTCTGCATGATCAGACTCAGGAAGGTCGCATTCAGGCAGCCGCCCAGCAAGGTCGAACTGATCAGGAACACATAAAACAGCGGCTTATGGCCCATGCCGATGGCCGTCAGGTCCGTGTGCCACATGATCAACCAGATCAGCGCAGTGGCCGCGATGTAATCAATAAACTTGACGAAGAATACGCTCATTCCCGTGATGAGCAGAGAGGTGACAACCAGCCCCCACATCGACGCTTCCTCGCCCATGCGTTCGATCTGTTCATTGAACAGAAAGGTCAGTGACGCCATGTAAATAATGCCGAACAGACGCCACGCCAGCATGCTCCTGCTATTGGACGTGACAATGATCGACAGCGTCGCCCCGGTCAGCGCGCAACAGATGAATACATCCAGCGATCGATCAATGGACGGATTCAGGCACCAACTGATAACCCAACTGAAAAGACCGATCAGTTGAGAAAGCTTCAAGGGTATGAAAATAGAGTTTTTCAGGTTTCTTCTTTGCGGCATGTGCAGTTTTCCATACTTATGCCAGCCGAACCATTATCGACGGCACACGCCTTGGTCGAGAGGGGTGGTGGTATATGGCCACTATACGTGATTGTCAGATGGAGGGCATGGCCGCTGGTCTTGCTGTGGGCGGCGCGCGCAGGTCTTGTTGAATAAGGGGCAGGGCAGCGGCCAGTCTGATCTACAGTGGCTTACGCATAGGTACGCATGCCAAACGTAGCCCTGAGGGGGAGATGTAGACAGCATGGGCGCTTCCTGTGAAGCCACAACGTTGATAGAACCTCTCCGCATTCAATGTGGCTTCGAGATGGATTTCGGTGAGTCCTGCCTCTCGTGCCAAATGCTCAAGATGAGCGACCATCTTTTTACCTATTCCCTGGCCCATGAATGAGGGCAATACGAAGATCGCCTCCAGCTCCCCGCTCTCAAGATTGATCACTCCTGTTGCCGCAGGAACTCCATCGACGCAAGCCAGGTAATAATCTTTTTCGACCCAGGATCTGTATTTATCCGTGAGCGGAACGCAGGTCCACGCCACTACTTGGTCGTGCGTATAAAAGGAGTTGCATTGATTCTGAATTGCCTGAAAGCGGATATTGAACGCTGCCTCGGCATCGCATCGTTTAGCTCGACGGACCTGTAGCATTTTTATGCTCCTGAAACGGGGGCCATCGTGAACGGAGAATAAAAAAGCCCCATCCATTCCTGGCGGGGCTCTAGTCAATGCACTTGGTAGTTACGCGCGCATCACTCTATGGCCCGCACGAGGCGGTCATTGAGGTGTGCATGATGTTTGTTCGGTTAGGATTGGTCATTGATTTATAGTCTGGGGGATTGGGTTGGGTGTCAATGGGGGGCTAAAAGCTGGGCGTCTGGCATGCTTGGAGTGCTTCGTGAGGCTTGCAAGGCATAGATAAGCCTGGAGGGTAGTGGTTCTGCTTGGTGCTAGTACTCACTGAATTTCAGGTCAAAAAAGACGCCTTTGGGCGTCTTGGATGGCCGGGGGGATTTGAACCCGCATCCAGCCCATTGTGTCCGCGGCTTGCAGGCCCAACGCTGACATAAAGCTGTCATTTAATTACCTATCAACGGCGAGCTCTCCATACGATAGGGGAGTATCGGTCAATCATGATCATGTAGATATACGGTGAGACAAGGTAGGCATGCACTCCGCCGCTCAATTTCCATCGGAAAGCGTCCAGTCCTTTAGATGGTTCTGGTGGCCCTCCAATATCCGATAACTTCCTTAACAGAAAATCATCTCGGGTAAATTCTGCCTGAAACGTAATTGTTTCAATTTTCTTAGTCTTATCGTCATATGTGTATTCAACGGTTTTGAAAAAGCTGCTCGGAGTTTGCACCACTACCTGGGGGTCACCGTCTGCAGATTCTCTCCAGTTTAAATCTTCCTGCTTATAAATGGTGCGAAGTGATTCTATGCTTTCTCCAATTTGTACTCTTCCAAAGCCCTGAGGGTAAAAACTATTAGGGTAAAATAAGTTGGAATTCTGCAGTTCGTCTATCAAAATGCTTTTTTGACTTATTGTTTGTTCCAATTCATTGGTTTTTGCTTCTAGTTTTAAGTTTTTTTCTTTGAGCGATTTAACAGAATCTAAAGCTTCTTGGTAGGACTTTTCAATGTCTTTTTGCTCTATCTTTGTCTCTAGTGCTTTAAGCGGTATCCGGTAGTTTTCGTAAAAATATATTAGGCTTGTCGCGCTCAATCCGCCCGTGGCAACGATCGCTGAACCAAGCGTGAAAAGAATACTTCTGTCATGACTGTTTGACATTTTCAGGGCTACCCTAAGTGATAAATAATCATCGCTGCGCTGGTCTAAAATTGTAATACCGACTTGCGACCAGGCTCGTCAATGTTCATAGTCGTTGCCATGACTAATTTTACCTGATCCCAATACGTGACTATCCTTTAAAGGCTGCCCGCCTGCACAGAGAAATCACCAATGCATAGATTGCGGTACTGGCACAGACAGCTGTGCCAAGCCGCATGCTAGGATTTTATGACTTTGCGCGTGCCTCAACGCTACGTACCGGTCTGGTTACTTGAGTGACCATACGGTTACTGCTACTTTGGCCATTACGCGTTGTCGATCGTCTATCGCTTCTGCATCCCATGCTTTTTTATCCGCTATAATCTTCGTAAGACTGAATGGAGATGATTTGAAAGAAGCTTTCTTTTCCTCAAAGGCGTCATTGCCGGAAATACTATTCGCGTTTGAGGACATGATTGCGAGATTTCCTAACCTTCTTTGATAGGCTCGAATGTCTTCACTATTCCAACGACGCTCCCAGTCCGAGTTTGGTGAAAGCGGTAGGACGTGTTCTAAGTTGACTTTTGTAACATCGCTGTTAGGTATAAGCTCGCCTGTAGCTCCTGGCATACCGCTCTCCAGGGTACGCAAATAATATCGCGCCAAAGCAGGTTTTGATGTAGTCGCTATGGAAAAGGCTTGCTCAAATACAGCATCTGAAGGCAGGTTAGAGAACCCTCTCAAAATATCTGAGATAGAATTAAGCTTGCCTTCTGATACGCTTTTTGCTGCTTCGCTATAGATTCGTTCAAGTGTACCACCACCAGCACCACCGACGATTTGAAAACGTACCGAGAGTGCTACTAGCTTTTTGAAGGCTGGGCCAACTTTCTTTATTTCAAATTTTTCTAGTATGGCAAGAAGTAGTGGTCTAACCTGAACCATACCTAAAATGTTAAATGCGGAAACTGAGTCTTTGGTGTCTTGGTGGAATTTACGCCATATCTCGTGGTCTGCATTGAGTAGTGCAGCATAAGTTTTTGAGCTGTTGGACAGGTCTGTTGAAAATTGAATTGCTAACTTCTTACTTGTTATCTTTCTTTTTATAAGTCCGAACAACTCCTTTTCACGTACTAGGCCATATTTCGACATGGCGAAATGTCGCAAATATGAAACTACAAGTGGGTCGTCCGAAGCACTCTCGAGAGTGGCCACCATCGCGAGCCATCTCTCTTTAGCCTCAGAGATTTTATCTGCGGAGCGATGGAATAAGTAGTTTTTAAGTAAGTCGGAAATTGCGAGTTCTAGACCTCGGTCATTTAACGTTTCAAAAATAACAAAAGCGTTGCTATCATCAGGGGCTTGCACTAATATAACTTTTAAGTTTGTCTCTAGATAATCCAGCCATTCGTGTAAAGTCTCTTCAGAGTCATGGGCATCTTGGCAAAGTTTATCAATAAAAACTTCAAGGTATTTAGCGGCTTGAAGAAGTCGTTTGTGAGACTGCCTGGGGTACTTCTTTGGATCAATAGCCTCCTTGTCATTAATTAGCTCTTGGTATAGCTCGTCATCTACTTCGTTCAAAGAAAGTCGAGGTTCACGCTCTTTGGTTTTACGATCTACACTGGCCAGAAAATCGTTTCGAATTGATGTTTCTGCTTCGGAGTCGCCCTCTGACTTGAAACGATCTTTTATTGCAGAGATCAGCAAGCTGACTGTAGTAAGCCTCTGCTGACCATCCACTACTTCGAATCTGCGCCCCGACGGACCAGTAGTTACGATAGAGCCGAGAAAGTATTCTCGCTCCTTTGATTTTATTGCGTCGTCAATATCAGCTATTAAAGCTTCGACGTGCTCAATCTCCCACGCATAAGATCGCTGATAAGGAGGTACACGAAATTTCTTGGTTTTTAGTGTGTTGCTGATCCCGTCGAGCTGAATGCTAATTTCTTGTACCTGGGACATCTTCAATTTCCCTCCATGGCTCATATGCAGTGCTGCCGCTGAAAACTTCCTCGGCCCTTGAGCCTGCCAGCATATCTGCATGAGGTAACCATTTACCATAGACCCTAGCGATCATTGTCCAATCAGTATGCCCCATCTGTTTAGCAACCCACATCGGGTGCTCACCTGCCGACAGCATCATCGACGCATATGTGTGCCGCGTCTGGTACGGCCGGCGATATCGGACGCCAGCTTTCTTCATAGCTGGTACCCACATCGTCTTTCTGATCGGTCCGTCGCCAGCCCAGCGCGCAAGCGTTCGAGGATTTTGAAACACCTCGGCGTCTGCCAAAAAGGTGTGTGCCTTCTGTGCTTGCAAAGCATCCATAGCTGGCCTGAGCAGCTTCACGGCCCTACGTCCGGCCGCCGTCTTTGTTACTTCAGCTCGCCCCTTTGCCGCTTGCGTCATAGCCCGGCTGACCATCACTTCCTCGCGGAGCCAGTCGATATCCCCCCAGTCCAGTGCAACCAGTTCACTCGTGCGCAAGCCAGTCCACAAAGCGAACTGCATCATGTTGCGTGCTTGGCCATTGAGCGCCGCCAGTACTGCCTGCTGCTCTTCTGGGCTGAACGGGTCTACGTCGTCGTCCTTGGCTGGTGCCTCCTTCCGCGAGTAGGTCCAACCAGCCAGGGGATTCACCTCGATCAGCTCTTCCTCTGCTGCGTCAGTCAGCGCCGATCTGAGACAGCTCTGAACGTTGCTCAGTGTCTTGTTGCTGACTTCCAAGGTGCTCAGCCAGTCCCGCACGTCTTTCCGCTTCAGATCGACCACCATGTGGTCCCCCAGAGCCGGCACCAGGCGCAGCTCCACCAGCTTGCGATAGCCATCGAACGTGCTGCTTGATACGTGCCGCTTCTTTCCGTCCAGCCAGCGAGTCAGGAATCCTGCCACTGTTTCCCGGTTCGCCTCGGGCGCAAACTTCGCGGCTCTGGGCGAGCCGGGAAACGTCACCGAGTAGTCGAACGCGCCGATCGATATCGCATGCTCGATCGCTGCCTTATGCTGCTCGGCCTTCTTCAGATTAGTGGGGGAGGGCTTGAGCGTGATGCGCTCGCGGCACCGGACGCCCCGATACATGAACGTGATTTCGATGCTCGTATCGGAGACCGCCCGAACTCCCCGCCCGTCTCTACCCATGACTCGTACCCTTCCATGTTGATGAGCGTCCGGCCATCCGGAGCCCTATACCAAATTTCGCCAAGCCGCCAAATTCCATCACGGATTTTCGAGCGGATAGCGTCCTCGCTGTAGCCAGACTCGCTGGCGAATTTCCTAATGGTCATGTAGCGCATTGATTGCTACTCCTGCCGTGTCAGGTTTGGAACTAAGGGCGAAACTGACGCGTCAGCCTTCATCATCGCGCGCCCCCGATTCAGCAACCGTGCGCAGCTTGAGTCCGATCCCGCAGGGGGTAGCCAGCTTGGCAGTACGGACTTCGGAACGGTCGACAGCCAGCTCGACCGGGGCATCGATGCCCAGGCGGATCTTGCCGTCACGGCCACTGATTACAGTGATTTTGATGTTGTCGCCGATGACAATTGATTCGCCGACGCGACGGGATAAACAGAGCATGATGCAACTCCTTTTGGTTTATGTAGGCAGGCTGCTGCCTGCCTCGATTGTTGGCTTTCGCAAAATCAGGTTGTGGTTATGCATCCAACCTACTTCATGACGCTTTGGTGCGATTCGATTTCATAAGCGTCCGCCGTTTCTATTCACTGCTATGGTCAAAGCAGCCAGCAGGAGCTGAGGCAGCAGCAAGGAGAGGTCATGGAATGCACCACAACAGCGGATGAGGTTTATGGCCCGCGGAATGCCAAGCTCGGCAGGCGAGCGGTGGACGGTAATATCTGGTCGGGCACCACGATGATTTTCAGAATCATCGACGACCGGGTCTACTCAATGCATGAGCAGTATCTGGGCAGGCTCAAGTACGGCATGGCGATGACTGACAGAGGAGAGCTGATATTTATTGTTAGATAGACTGAGTTCAAGCGCTCGCAGGTAGAACTGGTGCGTGCTCGGCGACGTTGACGAGACCTGCATGCAAGTCGACCTTTGTGCCTGCCAGCATTCCAGCGATCTGGGCGTTTAGGTCAAGCTCTGCCCCTCTGACCTTCCTTGCTTTGCCGACCTGCTTATCTGCAAGGTAGCTATTAATCAGCGCTTGGTGCTGTGCTTCCACTGCCACCAGTCCCGGCCCTGCGCCTTTGTATTCGGGTGTTGTATTTTCTTCGACGCGCGGTACCAACTGTTGCAACTTGCTCTCCACCGCGAAAACCCAGGCTATCGCGAAGTGATCGCCTGCAGTAGGGGCGGAATAGCTGCTCCTGAACTTCCCAGCGCGCACTCCAGCGATGTAAGCGTTTCGAGCCTGGGTAAGCTTCGCAAGAAGAGTTTCGTAGGCGTAGAGAGCGATGTGCTGGGCAGGGCTCACTCCCACAAACTTGGCACGCTCGACGCGGTTCTTTTTGGTCTCGCACCAGTGGTTGTAACGCAGGGCCTTGACGTTGAACACCGAGGCCACAATGGCACTCAGTTGTTGATCCCATAACGGTCGGCGCGCAGCTCGCGACATCGAGGATTCAACCTCACCAACGTCGCTCACTTTCACGTCCGTCTCGGTCAGGTGATACTCACGCATCAGCGCCTGCGCTTGGCGCATCGCAGTGGCCGCTTCGTTCTCGTTCGAGCTTTGCGAAAGCGCCAAGCAATGCTTGATCTTGCGGATAGCCCGCTCGAGCTTTTTCGGGTCAATGGTTTTTTCTGACATGGTTCATCCTCGCCGGGGTGGCGTGACTCTTTGAAGTGGGGTATTGGTGTGCGCTTACTCAGAATGGAAGCTTGCACGTGACAGCTAAGGAAGTACTAAATCGTTTCTCAAAGATCGTCCTAAAAACGCTTTGGATATGCACGGTGATCTGTAGTGTTTTTTTTCTAGCGTTTGTAGGGTTGATTCTTGCCTTGAAAGGAGCAACGTCAGAGATGGCGGCATGGGTTCAAGCTGTAGGCTCCGTGGCGGCGATACTGGCGGCGATCTGGATTGCCAATAGAGATTCAAGATTCAGAAGAAATATCGAAAAAGAAGCCCGTAAGGGGGCTTTGGTTCGCGCCACTACGGCAGTGAGGGATGCGGAAGCCCGAGTAGTTGCCGGGTTCGAAGGTGCGGCCAGGCTCGGGGTCTCACAAAACTTTTTAAATGCTGTCAAGGACGATTTTAAGAACTCTGAAACTCACCTTAAGGAAGCAATGTCCATCCAGGGCGTAGATTCGAGCATCTATGTTCAGCTATATGAGGCTCGGACCGCAATTGAAGAGGCTGGCCAAATGCTCCATTTTGTATCAGCGAATCCACGGGAGGGCGATGCTATTACTGCGCGTCTATTGGATGCGCGTCGGAATTTGGAAGCTTTCCAGAGCTCCTGAGTACCGGACGTGATCAGGTGGCACTTTAATAAAAAATTAGGCA
Source organism: Pseudomonas cerasi (assembly GCF_027983475.1). Taxonomy (NCBI): domain Bacteria; kingdom Pseudomonadati; phylum Pseudomonadota; class Gammaproteobacteria; order Pseudomonadales; family Pseudomonadaceae; genus Pseudomonas; species Pseudomonas cerasi. The sequence continues at coordinate 1,185,622 of NZ_JAQJVM010000002.1, read as the reverse complement.
TTACAAATGACCGGCATGGAGCCGGAACAGGGGAGTAACGATGAAAGTGTTCGTCAGTTGGTCTGGGACTCGTAGCAAGGCTGTCGCTGAGATGCTTGCAGAGTGGATAAAATGCGTACTGCAAGCATCTCAACCATGGATATCCACTAGAGATATCGATAAAGGCGCGATTTGGTTCTCGGAAATATCAGACCAGTTAAAAGACACGACGGCCGGGATAGTATGTCTAACGCAGGACAACAAAGAAAAGCCGTGGATTCTCTTCGAAACTGGTGCTCTAGCCAAGGGTATTTCGAAGAACCGAGTATGTACGTTCTTGGTTGACCTTAAGCCATCGGATGTTGAAGATCCCTTGGCTCAATTTAACCATACATCGCCAGATAGCTCGTCCATGTGGGGGTTAGTTTGCTCATTAAACGCAGGGCTTGAGGAATCTTCCAGGCTGAATGAGAAGATTCTTAGGCAAGTCTTTGAGACGTATTGGCCTCAATTTGAGACGCAATTCAAGAAAATCCTGAAAGATGTACCTGCCGCTAGCATCGCCGCCCCCCGTACGGAGGGCAGCATACTTGATGAGATACTTTCTAATACACGTGCGCTTGCCACTCGCGTAAGAGATATCGAGCAAAGTATGAGTAATTCTCCATCAGTCACTCAGGAGGCTTTAAACTCTCAGAGCTATCTTCAGTCTTTAGCGATGGACCAAGCAGTGCCAATCCAAATCGTACGCTCAGAAGGTCAGCGCTTAGGAGTCGACCCGGAAATAGTTAAGCAAATGCTAGACAAGTACCGAATGATACGTCCAGCGAAGCGTCCACTTTTTGAGTCGAAGGTAAGAGGTGACAATTAATAGTTGATTAATGCTGATCATTAGCTAAAACCGTAGAGCGCAAAAGCGCTAGGCCGGTGGCGATGACAGCAGTCCAGCGCAGCATGTGCGTGGCGATCGATGGCTGGCGCACTGGCTTCGCTTCAAGTTGCTCAGCGGCCTTGCAAGCCGCGCTGTGGCCGCGATGCACGCCGCGCACAGTGCCGGTCGAGCGCTCGACGATGCCGAACTCGTTATTGCCGTTCGGCACAACCGTGAAGCGCGGCAGAGCTGCCGGATTTTTGCGGCCGACCTTGTCGTAAAACTCGGCAGTGGAAAGGGTGCAGCGCTGGCGCAGGCCTTCGAGGATTGCACGACGCTGGCTGATTGTCTGATGCATATGAGGCTCCTTGACCGCATTGGCCAGATGCCAGGCGCGGGTGACCAAACCCAGCCGTGAGACTGGCCTGGCACCTGCCGATGCGGTCGATAGTTTGTGGGATAGATGGTTTACTTGGGTTACGCAGAAGGAGCAGCGAATGGCCAAGAAAAAGAAACGAAGGAAGATCAGTGAGCCTCCGCGTGAAAGAATCAAAAAGATCAAAAAGCAATTATTAGAGGCAAGGGCTTTGATGGATGAACTGCTGCCCGGGAAAGGCTCTGGTCTTCCTGTTCATATATTTAGGCTGGAAGATCAGCTGCGCATTCTTGAAGGCCATTTACTTTCTAAATTCGACGAAAGAATGACGAAGGTCGAAGGGTCTTTTGGTTCAGGTAAGAGGCGCTAGGTATCCTCAGCCGTTCAACCAACCCAGTTCTCACTGGGTGACGCGTTAACCACTGCTACTAAGTTCGGTGGTCAGCAGATCGCCGACACTGGCCGGAGCTTGTCCGAGCCCTTACGGCTGATCTTCTGTTCGTACCCGCCCCGACGTGACTCGGGGGCTCTGCGCTCTCGCCTCATCGATTCATCGCCCAGCACTGCGTGCAGAACGATCACCGACATGAACAGCAGGCAGAGCGGAGAAATGATCTGGCGGCGCATGGCCTCGGCGATCATCGCTGTTTGGCGATTCACGCCGAGCTTGAACATGGCGACCGACAGCCGCTTGACGACCGTGCCCGGCGCGATGCCGAACGTTCGGGCGATTTCCTTGGCTGTGCAGCCCTGGGCGGCTGACAACAAATACTGCAACTCTCGCGGCGCAAGACCACGGCCGAGGTAGCCTCTCCATGCCCCGCATACGATGGTGGTATCCATTACGTCTACTCGGTGGTTGTCATCCCAAAGCACCCGGCAAGCCAGGTGCTTCAGTGATACTTTCCATTTGTGTTTCGGTCTTTCCAGCAAACCATTCGCGCCGGGTAATCGTGCGCGATAGCAGACTGTGTTCGGTGCTGTTCCCTGAACTCAACGGCCATCTGGCGTCAGGGGTTGTCTATGGCGATGTTAAAGAGCGGTTCAATCCGCTGGGCCCATCGGAGGGCTTCAGAGTCTCGATGGGTCAAAATTAGCACTGCTGATAATAGTATGTCAACAGCAGTGCTAATATTTTTTGCGTGCCCAAATCCCTATCAGTGGCGGGCCCTAGGAATTAATGGCGCTCTGATACAATCCGCAAACTCGAATTGTGGAGCTGGAAATGAAACGGATCATCGCCTTATCTATGTTCGCTTTTGCCCTTGGCGGATGTGCCTCTGGGGCTGTATGGAAAGCCACTGGCAGCACTGACGAATTCACAGACAAGACCACTATGATGGTGACGACTGGGGATTTCTCTTCGGGTAGCAGCATCATGACAAGCTCGCTGAAGTTCTACCCGGTCGTGCGAAAGGAGGGCGGGCAGATCTACGTAGGTGTTATGTCTGGCGGCCGGTTTAAGATCCCTGTGGGAACCGTGCAGCTGCGGATCGATCAAAACGAAGCTTGGACTATATCGCCGCAGGAGACGCCAGTAAGCTCAATGCCTGCTGTGCCGCAGTACGTTCTGAACCTTCCCCCCGAACAGGCTGCCATCGTCAAAAACGCACAAGAGCAGGCCATGATCAATGCCACACAGATGATGAGCCCATATACCATCGCGGGCGGCGATAAGGCCAAAAAGATTCTCAAGCAGATGCTTGCTGGGAAGGTTCTCAAGTACCGGACTGTAGGAATCAATCAGGCGGCGTCGACAACAGGCGAGGTCGCGCTCGATCCTTCTCTGGCCGAATCGCTAAGGCTGGCAGGAATAGACGCAGCGTCGCTGTAGTCCTGACAGCAAAGCCCGCTCAGTGGCGGGCCAGGTCAGATCGGAAATAGCAGGCTGTGCGAAGGCGAGGAGGGCAATGGAGGCGCATTAGGCATAACGCCAGCACTATCCAATATTCCGGCTACACTCCGCGGAACGTAGGCCTTAGGAATTCTCCTGGCTTGCAACCAGGATGGATCGAATGAACTCCCAAATGGACCTGAGGCCTTGCATAGAGGCAGCGTTTTTGCCAATGAAGTGCGTGTGCGTGATCGCGCCTGACGCGTCAATGACGATCCGGGTATTCGACACGAACACCGAGGCGGAAGAGTTCACTGTCACAGGCATCGATACTGCGGACCTGGTGACGATCCGGGACATCGTCGGCCTCGTACTTGAGGTGAAAGGGGAGATGAGGCTGAGAAGGCTTGCGTCTGATCGACAGCAGAGGGCGTGCAAGGGGTAGAATAAAACAGCCCGGCGCTAGGCCGGGCTGATAGTGATCAGCTATCCGTTTTGGGCTTTAAGTACATAGTCATCTGAACCGGATTCTTCCCGTAATGCTGAGCCACCCGCTGTCTAAGCTCATTAATGCTGTCGCATGTTTTTGAAACACCTATCACCTCCCAGCATCGGGATACTAATTGGCGGACACCCAGATTTTCAGTTAGCTGTCGATGCCAGTGGACGCCTGCAGGAGGCTTATTTGCCTTGAGGTATGCAGCCACATCTGCATCCAGAGTGTCATAGATAAGCTCGATAACCAGCTTGCCCCACCATTTTGGTCTCGTTTGAAGAGGCGTAGCCCATCCGGTAAGCCTTCCGAACTCCTCCCAAAGCTCATCAGGGAAGGTCTTCTCCCATGCTCGAAGCTCTTCAGCAATGAACGCCCTTAGCTTGACCTGGAGAGCATCTTCCGCACGTTCATATTGGTAACCGGTGGCCTCGTCAATAAGTGCGTCCAAGCCGGTTCTGGTCAGACCTGCAGTGAGCACAGCGCATTTGATCGCGATCTGCCGCTGCCTATCGGTTAATGGCGCCCCTTCATATAACGCTTGCACATACCCACGACAAATCAGCTCGAAGTGCTCGGTAGTCATGCCCCGACCGGTAAACTGCGTTCCAGGGATCGAAAAGTCTAGAAGTTCACCCAGGATCAACTCACTGTTTACATAGGGTTTTATCGATGAAACCCCTATGTACGCACCCAGGTTCCCAGACTCAGTATTGGAGATGGACTTAATGGCTGAACGAAGAGCAATGACACGAGATTGCGTATTGAGGACATACACATCAAGCTCGTCACCTCCTAAATCAATTTTTCCACGCCATTTCGCAAAAGGTAGTGACGAGCTGAGAACCACAGCCGCTTCTGAGGTATCTGATTCAACTATATCGATTCCATCCTCTCCATCGAAATCGTCTGTTTTGTCGGACATCTATTTCGCTCCATTGATCAATGCACAACTTAATTAGAAATACCCGCACACTACTCACACCGCGGCCGCACATCCCTTCCTTCCCTAACCTCATCTAAATACCCAGCCAGATTATACTCGCCGGCATGCAACGCGGTGCTCATCTTCAGATCGGCCCCTGCGCTGGCTTCCGTCGGGCTCAGTCGTTATACATAGCGATGAGAATGGCAAGCTCAAGCGTCACTACGATTATGCATACGATGACGAAGCCGGGCGAGAATACTCGCTTACGCCTAGTGGGGCCGGGCCATACCGTCAGGAATTGTCCGATCGCCGCTAGCAGATCAAAAAGCGTCGACATCAAAGGTAACCGGATGGAGAGACTTTCAAAGGTCTCCGCCACGCCAGACCACTCGCCCGATAATCTGGTGTTCGTTAGACTCGCCTTGCAAGATAAACCGATCCGGGTATGCCTCCTTGTCGGCGTTGTCGCTACGCAATATCCATTCTTGGAGTGGATCACGCAACAGACGCTTGACCAGTGTTCCGTCCGCAATGCTCTCAATCACGAACACGCCATTATCAACAGGCTCAATCTGAGAGCTGTCGACGAGAAGAACGTCTTGGTCGCTGATCGTTGGCCACATGCTTTCCCCATGGGCGTAGATGACACGCAGGTTCTTGGGCTGAAGCCCTTTCGAGGAAAGCCATTCTTTTTTGAATGCCAAGGTGCTGCGTATCTCTACATGCGGGTTGTCATAGCCTGCGCCCGCCGCAGCACGCGCTGTGTACTGAGGGATGAATGAGTAGCTGCCGTCGAGGCTTATATCGGGCTCGCCGTCAGCAGGCATCGGAGTGTCCGCTGCCCCAATACCCGATTGAAAGCCAGCCTCAAGCGATTCGTCGGATGCGCGCGCTATTCCATCTGCAAGAGTCGGGCTCACATCTGCAGGCTCAAAATCAAGGGCCTTGGACAGCCTTATAAGGGCATCCAGGTTCAATGCGACCTTGCCGTTAGCGTACTGACTGAATGCGCTTTGTGGTGAGTTCCAGCCGCAACGCTCCCCAACCTCTGTTTGATTGAGCGGTCTAGCATCCGGGTGGCTCTTAGACTCTGCTACGCGCTTTCTGTAAACAGCCCGCAGCCGTTCTGCATCTGCAAGCTGCCAATCTGTCAGCGGCGTTCTCGTAGGTTTATTCATATGCTCGATTAAGTAGCAGAGCTGATATTTAAGCAAACAGCACTGCTAATCATTTCCTTGCGTTTTGTAAAGTAGCAGTGCTAATATTTGGAAAATTTCACGAGAGAAACGCCAATGAAGACCGTAACCCTTGGGGAGTACCTGGCAACTCACGGCACCCAGAGCGAACTCGCCAAGGCCCTGGGGATTCAGCAGAGCGCCGTATCCCAAATGCACAGATCCGGACGAACTATCAACATCACTTTAATGGATGACGGTTCCCTTTTGGCCAATGAAATCAAGCCAATTCCAGCAAGAAAATCGGCCGCTTAAGCCCATACGTTACGACGAGCCACGCTATTCGAACGGCAGCGAAATGATTATCCGCTCAGGCGGGTAGGGCAGGTAGTACAGCGGATGGGCTGTTAATTCATACAGTGAATATGAAGGGAGTGGAAATGGCAGGCAAAAAGCATCTGAAGAAGGCTCTGCTCAAGACAGATGAGCAAAGCCGCAAGGCGTTCTACGTAGCAATGCTCACTCTTGGTTTGGTGAGACCCGAATGTGATTCAGGGCCTTCACGTAGTTCTCAAGGCCGTTAATGACTTCATCTGGAACTGGCAGATACGCGAGCGTCGATCTTGCAGTAGCGATCTCGATATCGAACTCGCGAATGGCTTCCGCGCGCACTTCAAGCGGAAGCGATCTAAGCACGCCCAATAGCAGCGCCTGGGTAGCGAGGAGCTCTCCCTTCTGCTCGTTGAGCTTGTCGATAATTTTTTCGGTTGGATCAGTCATGTCCGGTCTCCGTGACCTTCTTGTGTGGAAGCAGAAAGCTACCACGGATGCGCCGGACACCTACAACGCCTGAATTTTGGGCAAAAAAAAGCCGGTGGCTAGACCGGCTTCTTCACAACTTTGCGAGACAGATTATGCACATCAGACCTGATCAAGGCAACACAGGCAGATCGATTGGAGTAGCACTGTGAGCGTTCAAGCAATGTCGTGGGCGCTACAGATCCCGCGAGTGACCCTTTCCGATTCCAGTGCACGGCATGTGCTGCTGTGCCTGGCCAACTATGCCGGCACTGATGGGCGCGGCGCTTTCCCGTCTGCCACAACGTTGAGCGAAGACACCGGCCTTTCCGAGCGTACGGTTCGTTCTAAGCTCGAGCTGTTACGGGCTTCTGAACTGATCATTCCGGGTAATCAAGCGCTGGCCGCTGTGTACATTGAGCGTCATGACCGCCGCCCGGTTGTGTATGACCTTCCTATCAAGCGGGGTGCAAATCCTGCACCCCGTACTGAACGGGGTGCAGATGACGGCACGGGGTGCAAACCACAGCAGAACGGGGTGCAGAATTCGACCGAACGGGGTGCGAAATCTGCACCCAATCCGTCACTTAACCATCAATTAACCGAACAGCAGCAGCCGCGCGAGATTTCGGACGTTATTGATCAGCAGGACAAGCAGGCTCTGGAGTCGACCGATGATCGCCAGCGCTTCGCCATGTTCGCCGACTGGACACCGGACAGCCGCTACCTGATCGCCCAGGCTCAGATTGCTGGCGTGAAGCGTACCGATATCTCTGACGCGCTGATCCGAAGCTTCATCGGCTGGTATGTGGCCAAGCAGAACACCGTAGACACATCCGCCGGTTGGTGTAACCGCTTGGTGGGCTGGTACGTGAAAGAGCGTGCAAAAGGCTCGCTGTCAGCCGATGAGGAAGCGGCAGTTGGCGGCGACTGGGCTTCAAAGGGGGTGATCCTGTGAATGGGCCTGTTCGAGCTGGTTATCTGGTCCAGAATCGGAGAACTGATCCGACCTACACGCCATCGCCTGCGGTCTCTGTCGAGATCGACCCGGCCACCCGCCAAGTGATCGACGAATTGTTTCTGCGGCTGCGTGGAGCTTGCGGCGCATGGAGACAGTCTTGGCCGACCGAGGAGGTGATGAACGCCGCGAAACTGGAGTGGCTTGCGGAATTCATGCGCTCCGGGATCAACTCAATGGATCAACTGCGCCACGGTATGCGCATGGTCAGCGCGAGCAAATCGGCATTCGTGCCCGCGCCTGGCGTGTTCGTGAGCTGGTGTTTTGCTCCAGAGGGTCTTGGCCTGCCCAGCGTCGAGGTCGCGTATTCCCAAGCTCTGCGTAACTCACACCCAGGCATGGAAGGGCGCGGTAAGTGGTTTCACCCGGCGATCTACCACGCCACTGCTGCCGCTGGATTCCTGAGCCTGCAAACGCTTCCTCGCGACTTGGGTATGACCCGCTTTGAGCAGAAATACCTCGAGCAGTGCCGCAAGATCTGGCGGGGCGAAGAGTTGCCGCCAGTGCCTGTTGCGCAGCTCGCCGCGCCCGGCAAATCAATCACTCCCGAAGTGGGTAACAAGGCGTTGGCCGAACTCCGTGCCAATCGCAGCGGAGACACGAAATGAGCAAACTCACCAACGCAGCGCGTGACCGTGAATGCCAGATCCGTTACCCGGGATGCTCGAGCGAATCCTCGACCACCGTGCTCGCTCATTACCGACTGGCTGGTACTTGCGGCATGGGCATCAAGCCAAACGACCTGCAGGCCGCTTGGGCGTGTGCTTACTGCCACGATATCGCCGATGGCCGCCTGCGCGCCCCGGCGGTGCTGAGCCGTAACGAAGTCCGCCTGTTCCACGCCGAGGGGGTCATGCGCACCCAGGACGCGCTTATTCGCGAAGGGAAGGTGTCACCGTGAAGCCCGCCGAAATGACGTTTTTCAAACCGAAGCGCACCCGCGCCAAGTCCGTCGACCGTGAAGGCTTGGAACAGGCAGCGCTGCTGCGCGAGCTCAAGCTGCGTATGCCCTTGGTGGCGACGCTGATCTATCACGTTCCCAACGGTGGCCACCGGCACAAGCTGGTTGCGATAAAGCTGAAAGAGCAGGGCGTGCGCGCTGGTATTCCCGATCTGGTGCTACCGATGGCTCGCGGAGGGTACTTCGGCCTGTACATCGAATTCAAGGCAACGCCGCCGCACGACGCCGCTGTCTCGGGCAGCCAGTACGAGTGGATACGTCAGCTCAACTCGCAAGGCTATCTGGCTATCGTCTGCCGTGGTCACTTTGACGCGATGGAGCAAATCCGCGCATACCTCCGACTTCCTCTGACTGTGGTGGCCCCATGAGCCAGACCCTGCTTACTTCGTTCTCGGATGCGGAAATCCGCCGGCAGGCATCGAATTCGGACGTGCGCGACCTGCGCGATGCTCGCTATCCGGGCGTCTACTTCCGGTTTCATCAGAATCGTGAGCGCGGCACCTGGCACCTGGTGGTGGGCAAGAAGTGGGAGAAGATCGCCGGTTTCCCAGAGCTACCTGTGAAAGGCCTGATCAACGCTCTGCCGAAGATCCGGGAACGCCTCGCGACTGACCCGAAGGCTTCTGCCGCAGCCGGCACGCTGCAGACCGTTGGCCAGCTGCTGGAGTGGTTCATGGTTCGTCAGTCCACCGAGCGCAGTCTCTCGGCAAAGCGCCGCGCCACCAACACCTCGATCATCACCTGCCACCTCAAGCCGCGCCTGTCAGAACTGCTCATTGCCGATGTGGACCGGTCCACCTTGGACAAGCTGGTCATGTGGCCCATGCAGGCTGAAATGTCGCTCTCCTACGTCCGGCTGATGTGGGGCGTGCTGGTGGTCGCGTTCCGACAGGCCGAAAAGCTGCGCCTGATCGCCCAGAACCCAGTCGCCGGTTTCAAGTTCACCGACTTCACCAAGGCCCGCATCCTGCCAAAACCATCGCGCCTGCGGGCCGTTCAGTTGGAAGAGGTGCTTGGTGACCTTGCTGCTGGATTCGACCAGCACCCGCAGGACTGCATGCTGGCCTTGATGATGCTGTGTCACGGCACGCGTGCTGGCGAGACAAGGCAGGCCCGATGGTCGCACCTGACGCTGGGTGAGCAGGGCGAATGGTTCATTCCTGCCGAGAACACCAAGACCCGCTGTGAGCACCGGCTACCGCTGACCCATCAAGCCTGTGCGTTGCTGGAGCGGTATCGGGGCTGGCAGTCATCAAAGGGCTACAAGGGCGCCTACATGTTCCCGGCCCGCAATCGTGGACCGATCAGCGACAGCCAGGCATGTGCCGTATTCGCTCGCCTGGGCAAGGGTGAGTGGACGAGCCACGATCTGCGCAAAGTGGCCCGGACCGGCTGGACTGATCTGGGCGTCGACTTCCTGATCGGCGAGATGCTGGTGAACCACACGCTGACCCGCAACGTGCAGACCTATATCCACACTTCGGCTGAGCTGCTCAAGCGTGAGGCGCTGAACAAGTGGCACGAATGGTTAGACGGGAAAGGCTTTAGCCGCATTCACCGCTCGACCCTGACTAGAAACGAAAATTCGCAGAATGCAGTCGAGGCCAATAACGGCGAGGCTTCCAGCGCGATCACGAATCCATAAAAGGCGAGGTTTAAAAATGGCGAATCGGGACCTTTTCAAGCCGAGCATCAGCCTCTGGCAGCACTACATCACCATCGTGGCTGTTGGCCTGGCTTGCTGGATGAACTCAGTGACGGGTGGGATCGTCGCCATCGCTGTGCTGGTAATCGGCGGGGCATTTGAAGGCGTTATTCAGGCATACCAGGGTCGAGGCCGCGAATGAAGAAGTCACACGGCCCAGCATTCCGCGCCGCGCAGTTTGACCTGGCCCAGTGCCCGGCCTGCCGAGGCCGCGCAGTGATCAAGGGCGTTTTCCATGAACTGGCCTGCGTGCAGTGCAACGCCTCGGGCTGGGTCGCCGCTGAAACAGGTGAAGCGCTGCCGCTTGAAGTGCTGGTGACCCAGTTGAGTATTCGCCTGCAGGCCGCTAACCGACGTATCGAACAATTGAAGCGCCCGGTGCAGATACCCGCGCTGGGTGCCCACTACGAACAGAACAACCGCCGCGGTGCCGGTGGGTCGAATTACACAGGGGATTGACCATGAAAAAGCGTACATACGTCGACAAGCCATTGGGCGACACCGAATACCTGCTGGAAAACTGGGGCTCCTGGCGGATGTCTGGCATGGGCGTGCCGCGCTATGTGTCCCCACTGGCAGCGTTGAGGAACCAGTGCTGCCCAGAGCCGAGCGCGATGACTTATGTCATCACCGACGACACGGCAATGCTTGTGGATTCCGCTATCGCAAGGCTGATCGCGCGCAACCAGCAGATGGGAGATTTCATCTGGTGGTATTTCGGTTCGAAGTGGACGATGGTCCGTATCGCTGAAACTCACAAGATGTCGGAGCGGTCAGCACGCGAAATCATCCGTCAAGGTGTGGCATGGATTGACGGTGCGTTGGGCGATATCTGCGAAGCGGCGTAAAAAGTTCTTTCAGGCCTGATAAACACCTGTTTTTATAGCACGGTGTTTAGCTGTTCCAGCGCGGCACCCCTGACTAAGCTCGGCCACTGCGTCGGGCTTTTTGTTGCCTGTGAAAATGTTGTGCGGTTGTCACGCTAGCTTCTAAGGTCAGAGGTATTGGTTCGTATTTGGATCCAATATGATAGAATTCGCGGAATCATTCGCGAGGATTGTCATGGAAAGTATTACGTTAGTTTTAGCTGTTTTGTCTTCCCTAGTTGGACAGTTGTTCACATTGGTGATTGCTGCCGGTGCGACCTATTTAGCTTTTTGGGGTCGCAACCAGACGTACTCTAGGCACGCCGGCTGGATAATCACCTTAGCTGTGTTCTTAGTGTTATGGGCGATTTTTCCAAACGGGTTCCACGCGGTATTTCCGCCCGAGACGATGAGGTATTTTGGCGGCGGCCTTGCCCCGGAAGGACCTAACTATAAGGCGTTGTTTATAGCCGACTTGGTTTGGACAGTTGTCGGTTGGGGCATTGGTCTGTGGCTCTGGAGCTACGGACGCCATGACTGAAGCAGTGATCATAAGCACGTCTTCATTCAGGATGTTGCTGTAGTACACCTCGTCAGTGCGAGGTTGTTATTGATTGTTGAGGCTCGCCATATCGGCGGGCCTTTTTCATTTCTGGAGTAACGATGGACCCGACCGACCTCGGCCCAGGCACAGCTACATGGCTGGGCGGCACGGGCACAATCCTGCTGGGTGGCTTCCTCTGGTTGAGGAAATTCCTTTCCAGGGATGCGACCGATCGCGCCATGGACAACGCCGACATCGGCACCGTCCGCAGGCTGAACGAACTGCTCGACTCGGAACGCCAGGCCCGCAAAGAAGCCGAGGCCCGAGCCGATCAGTTCGCCAAAGAACGTAACGAGCTGGCCGCCGCTGTTGGCCGTATGGAAGGGAAGATTGAAGCCCTGACCGGCCAGGTTGCTCAGCTCACCGACAAGGTGACCAGTCAAAGCGCTGAGATAGCCCGTCTGCGTTCACAGCTTGGAGGTATCAACTGATGGAAAGATGCGTTAGAGACTTTATCGCCAGGCGTTGGTGGCGTCGCCTAGAAGTGTGGGTGATTGCCTCGCTGCTGGTAACTGGATCGTTCGCGCTTGGCTTCGGTGCTTCGCAATGGTCGCTTGCCAGTTGGTATAGCGCCCAGGTCGCCGAAGTGCGCCGTGGTTATGACGAGGCCACTGTGCAGCGCGACATGCGCCTGAACAAGCTGGCCAAGACCGCGACCGATGCAGCAGGGAAGGTTGAGGACGCAGCCGGCAAGGCCACCAAAGCTGCAGAGACGGCCAGCAAGGCTGCCGATAAGGTCAACGAGGCGGTAGAGCGACAGACGCCGTAACGGCCCACATGCTGGAGTAACACATGGCTCGACTGAAGACGCTCGGCAACCGCGTCGCTACGCAAGGCGACCGGGTAAGCACCGCGCCTCCAGCTACTTGGCGAGCGGGCAAGACCACGGCGAACCAGCGAGGTTACAACTACGCATGGCAGCAAGCACGGTTGGTCCATCTGGCTGCGCAACCTCTATGCGTGTACTGCGATCGGGCTGGCTTAGTCGTCGCGGCATCGGTGGTTGACCACATCGTCGCCCACAACGGTGATCAATCCCTGTTCTGGGCACGATCCAACTGGCAATCCCTCTGCAAGACCTGCCACAACAGCGTGAAACAGCGCGAAGAGGCAAAAACGCGGTCGTTTTGACCGGTTTTGGCGTGATTTGCACGGTTTTGGTGCGAGATCAGGCGTTTTGGAGGGGGGGGTCAAAAATATGGGGTTTTTCGATCACTAGACCGCCCTCGACCGCACGTACAGATTTTTTTCCCTTCAGGATTTTTTGTTAATGGCCCTCACCCCTAAAAAACGCGCATTTGTCGATGCGGTCAGGGGAGGTGCGTCCAATAAAGACGCAGCCATAGCCGCAGGATACGCGGCTTCCAGCGCCGCGCAGGCGGGGGCGAGGCTGGCGAAAGATCCGTTCGTGATCGCCGCCTTAACAGGTGCGGCAGTTAACAAAAAAGTTAACAAATTTGTTAAAGGCAGCCCCCCTGCATCTGCGACACCCGCCGCACCTGTCGGGGAGCATGGCGAGGCTGAAGTAAAGCCAGACGAGGGGTTCGATCTATCGAGGGCTGTGCGCTTCTCCGATCCGAAAGACTTCCTGCTGGCGACGATGAACGACTTTGAGACTGACCCGAAATTGCGAGTCGACGCTGGTAAGGCTCTGTTGCCATTTTTTCACCCGCGAAAGGGCGAGAGCGGCAAGAAGGAGACGGCCAAGGACAAGGCCGCAGGCGCAGCTCAAGGCAAGTTTGGCGTGCGTAAAGGCCCGCTGTCGGTGGTGAAATAATGGAATGGTCAACCGCCTGTACAGACTGGGAGCAGCGCATTGTTGCCCGCCAGAGCCTGATCCCGTTCGAACCGCTATTCCCTGATCAAGCGGCGGAAGCGTTAGAGGTCTTCGGCGGCCTACGCATGGTAGATGCCACCGGAAGTCCTCTGATGAGCGAGACCGTGCGGTCCTGGGTGAATGAATTCGTCGCCGCCATCTTCGGCGCCTATGACCCATACAGCGGTCGCCGGATGATCAGCGAGTTCATGCTCCTGATCAGCAAGAAGAACGGGAAGTCGACGATTGCCGCCGGCATCATGCTTACGGCGCTTGTGCTGAACTGGCGCACCTCGGGCGAATTCATCATTCTGGCACCGACCAAGGAGATCGCTGACAATTCCTACATCCCGATTCGGGACATGGTCAAAGCCGACGATGAGCTGAAGGACCTGTTCAAGGTGCAGGATCACCTGCGCACGGTTACTCATTACCAGACAGGTGCGACGCTGAAGGTGGTGGCGGCCGACAGCGAAACTGTCTCGGGCAAGAAAGCCATCGGCGTATTCATCGACGAGCTGTGGGTCTTCGGCAAGCGAGCCAATGCCGAGGCAATGCTGCGCGAGGCCACCGGCGGTCTGGCATCAAGGCCAGAGGGTTTCATCATCTGGGCAACGACTCAGTCCGATGAGCCGCCTGCAGGCGTCTTCCGGCAGAAGCTGCTCTATGCCCGTCAGGTGCGCGACGGCGGGATTGTCGACAAGTCTTTCTTGCCGGTGCTCTACGAATTCCCAAAACACATGACCGACGCGGGCGCCCACCGTGACGTTAAGAACGCGTACATCACCAATCCGAATCTGGGCCTGTCGGTGGACGAACCGTTCATTGAACGCGGCTTCGCCCAGGCGCAGATCGACGGCGAAGAATCATTCCGTGGCTTTCTGGCCAAGCACCTAAATGTCGAGATTGGTCTGGCGCTGCGCTCGGATCGGTGGGCCGGTGCTGAGTTCTGGGAGGTGCAGGCCAAGCTGCCCGGCCTGACGCTGGATGATCTGATCGAGCGCTGCGAAGTGATCGATATCGGCATCGACGGCGGCGGCCTGGACGACTTGCTTGGGTTTGCTGCAATCGGGCGTGACAAGCACACGCGTCAGTGGCTGTTGTGGACGCATGCCTGGGCTCACCCGTCGGTGCTTGAGCGCCGTAAGGGCGAGGCGCCAAGGCTTCATGACTTTGCCAAAGAGTGCCATCTAACCATGGTTCAAGTCATTGGCGATGACCTAGAGGAAGTCGCGGACCTGGCTGCCCGCGTCGAGAAGGCTGGCCTGCTGGATCAGGTCGGCGTCGACCCGGCCGGTATTGGTGGTGTGCTCGATGCGCTGGTTGCGGCTGGCGTACCGCAGGACAAGATCATTGGTATCTCGCAGGGCTGGAAGCTGGGCGGCGCGATCAAGACCACCGAGCGCAAGCTGGCCGAGGGCGGCCTGATCCACGGCGGCCAACCCATGATGGCCTGGTGCTGCGGCAATGCCAGAGTCGAGCCGCGTGGTAACTCGATCCTCATCACCAAGCAGGCGTCAGGCTCGGCCAAGATCGACCCGCTGATGGCCACCTTTAACGCGGTATCCCTTATGTCACTCAACCCCGAAAGCAAAGGCGGGATGGATGACTACCTAAACAACGGTTTCTTCGGACTTGTAGGCTGACTATGGCGTCTCATTGGTACAACCCGCTGTCCTGGCGGATGTTCGGCTATGAGGATCCGAAAACCGGCAACTATGTCGAAATGGACATGACGGTCGGTGGCAAGGCAACGAAAGCCGGGGTCAGGATCACGCCTACCAAAGCCATGAACATCAGCATCGTTTGGGCTTGCGTGAAAATCCTGAGTGAAACCGTTTCAGGGCTGCCGCTCAAGCTCTACGACGACAAGGATGGTAAGCGGCAACTGGTGGCGCACAAGGACCGAGCCAGTCGCATCATGCGTAAGCCGAACCCTTTCATGACTCGCCTCAACTTCTTGAAGGCAGTTGTGGTGAACATGGCGTTGCGCGGCAACGCTTTTGCCATCATCGAGCGATCCAGCGGTGGCGATCCTATCGGTTTCACGCTGGTATCTCCGTATGATGTGACGGTCGACACGCTCGACTCTCGCTTAATTTATTACGTGTCGCTCGATGGCAAGCGCGCCCCGGTTTCACCCGAGAACATGCTGCACTTCAAGTTGTTCAGCAGTGACGGGATCAACGGGATGTCGCCGGTCGAGCATCAGGCCGAAACCATTGGCCTGGCAAAGGCCGCGCACGACTGGTCCGCCCGCTTCATGCGCAAGGGTGGATTCACGGGTGGTTACGTCATCTACGACGGGTTCCTGACTGCTGAGCAGCAGGCTCAGGTGATGAATAAGTTTCCCGACGTTCGTAAGGCCGACACCGAGGATCTGGGCAAGATGGCCATCCTGCAGGGCGGCCCGAAAATCGTGCCGGCTGGCCTGACTCAGAAAGACAGCCAGTTCATCGAATCCCAGCAGTTCCAGGAAGAAGCCTTGGCGGGCATCTGGGGCGTACCACTGTACCTGGCCAACCGTGCCAGCAAGACCTCGATCATGGGGTCCAACCTGGAGCAGCAAACCAGTGGGTTCGTGACGTTTGGCTTGAAGCCTTACTTGGATGCCATCGAAGACGAGTTCAACGACAAGCTTTACGGCGATACAGATCGATTCGTCGAGTTTGTCGTCGAGGGGCTGCTGCGCGCGGATAGCGCAGCCCGTGCGACGTACTTCGGAGGCGCCCTAGGCGGCTCCGGCGGGTCGGGCTGGATGACCATTAACGAAGTCCGTGAAAAGGAAAACCTGCCGCCACTGGCGGGAGATGAATACAACCGGATCACCCGGTGGGAGATGCAGACCAATGTCAAAACTTGAAGTCCCTTTCGAACTCAAGGCAGCGGATGAAGCGGGAAACTTCGAGGGATATGCCGCCGTGTTCAACAACGTCGACCTGGGCGACGACGTCATTCTCCCGGGCGCATTCATCAAGGTGAAAACCACTCGGGGCGGTCGACTGAAGTTGGCCCTGTTCCACGATCTGACGCGCCTTGTCGGGTCGGCAGCTTTCACCCAGGACAGCAATGGTCTCTACATCAAAGGAAAGATCAACCTGGCTGTGAGCTACGCGCGTGATGCTTACGAGCTGATGAAAGAGGGCACGCTCGACAGCATGTCCATCGGCTTCAACACGATCCTAGCCTCATATGAAGAGCGTGAGGGTCGGAGCATCCGCATTATCAAGCAGGCAGAACTCTGGGAAGCCTCGCTGGTGCCATTCGGCATGAACCCAGAAGCAAAAGTTACCGACGTCAAATCGGACATCAGACTTTTTGAGAAGGGCCTTCGCGATCGCATGGGCCTTTCGCAAAAGGAAGCGGCAGCCGTCGCTTCGCTCGGCTATTCCGCCGTGCACCGAGATGGTGACACAGCGGCCACGGTGATCGTGGATGAGCTGAAACAACTTTCAACACTGTTCACCCATCATTTTGGAGATTCGCAATGAGCGAAGTGAAAGAGCTGCGCGATTCCCTGGACAAGCAACTTAAAGACGGCTTCCAGGGCCTGCAGCAAAAATACGACCACGTCACTGAAGAGTTGCAGAAAGGCAACACCGTGACGCTGGAAATGAAGTCCAAGATCGAAAACCAGAAAGGCGAATTGGAGCGCGTCATCGAGCAAGTGCAGAAGCTCGAGGAAAAGGGCATTCAGCTGCGCAGCCAGGGCGGTGAGAAGAAAAGCTTCATCGACCTCGTCAAGGGCAACGACGCCTACAAATCGCTGCAGCAGAAGAACCAGAATCAGGCGGAAATCGAGGTCACCAAGTCCGACATGGCTTCCATGTCCGAGACCAAGTTGACCAGCGCGGGCTTGGTGCCGACGCAGTGGGACCCGGTTATTCAAGATCGCCCGCGCCAGGAACTGGTGATTCGCGACCTGATTCCAACCACGCCTGTGACCGGTCAGAGCTATAGCTATTTCCTTGAGAAGCTCCACACCCGTGGCGCTGGCATGGTGGCGGAAGGCGCGGCCAAGCCTTCCAGCGATGTCACTTTCGAACAGAAGACCGACAACGTTCGCAAGATTGCTGTGTGGATGCCGGTGACCGATGAAGCCCTGGATGATATTCCGCAGCTGTACAGCTACATTCAGGAGCTGCTGCGCTACGACTTGAAGCTCAAGGAAGAGGGGCAGATCCTCAAGGGCGACGGCGCTGGCAACAACCTGAACGGCATCATGACCCAGGCCAGCGCCTTCAATGCGCAGCTCAGCCAAACCGGTGACACGGCGATCGACACCGTGCGCCGTTCTATCTATCAGGTGCGCAAGCAGTCTCAGCGTGCGGCTGATGCCGTGGTCATGACTGACCTTGACTGGATGAACATCGAGCTGTTGAAGGATGCGGACAACCGCTACCTGTTCGCCAACCTTCAGGGCCTGGTCACACCAATCCTGTGGGGACGCCCAGTAGTGGTGTCTGACAGCATGGACGAGGGCACCCCGGCTGCCGACGGTACTGCCGCTTCCGGCGGTGAATTCCTCGTCGGCTCATTCGCCCAAGGCGCCCGCCTGTACGACCGCATGGCGTACACCGTGAAGGTAGGTTGGATCAATGACGACTTTGTGAAGAACCAGCGTGTCGTGCTGGTAGAAGAGCGTCTTGGCCTGGCCGTTCGCCGCCCTTACGCGTTCGTGAAGGGCCGCTTTGCAGTCAAGTGATCGAACCCATCCGCCCGGGGCCTTAAGGCCCTTTTTTTTGAGGTACGTTATGAAAATTCGCACCCTGTGGGGGTTTGAGGGCAATGCGGCCAAGCTGGGCGCAGAGAGCGATCGTGTGCGCGCAGGCGTAGTGTTCGATGACGCTGACGACGAATATGCCCACGTCCTGATCGGCAAAGGCCTGGCTGAGGAGGTTGGCGGCAAAACCACTCCCAAGGCCAACAAGCAGGCCAAGCCGGAAGAGAGCAAGTAAATGATCGAGCTATCCCTGGTGAAAACGCACCTGCGTGTTGACCACATCGAAGAGGACGTTCTGATTCAGGGGTACATCGACGCGGCGCTGGCGCATGTCGAGCAGCATTGTGACCGGGTGCTGGTCGACGCCGACCCTGTGCTGCCTGAACAAATGACCCTCACCAAGGACATCCGTCAGGCAGTACTTCTGCTGGTAGGTCATTGGTATTCAAATCGGGAGGCGGTTGTGATCGGCACCATCACCGCTGAGGTTCCATTGGCCGTCGACCGCCTGCTTTGGTACAGGAAGCGATTCTAATGAGAGCAGGCCCAATGCGTCACCGTCCTACGCTCTACAAGCCTGAACGGGTCAGGAATCGAACCGGTGGTTTTGACGACACCTGGATAGAGTCCGGCCAGCTTTGGGCCGAGTTCACGCTGCCTACCGGGCGCATCGAAGCCGTTGCTGAAAAGCTTGCAGCGGTGGTTACCGCAGAAGTCCGGGTCAGGCCACGGCCAGACCTGATTGCAGGCTGCCGTCTGGTGAACAGAGGCGTCACCTATCTGATTGTGGCTGCACTGCCAGACAACGAGCTTTCAATGCTCCGCCTGCTTTGCACCAACGTCCCCAACCCTTGAGGAAATCCTATGAAAGTTCGAGCACTTGCCAGCTTGTCCGGCGCCGTTGGCGACCAGAACACAGGCGATGAATTCAGCGTTGACGCTGCCAAGGCCAAGTCCCTGATTGATCGCGGCTTGGTCGAAGAGGTCAAGGACACCCCGGCCCCGAAAGCCGACAAGGCAAAGGAGTAACCCATGGCTCGCCGGTCCCGTATGTCCGGTGACTTTAAGCTACGCCGGACGCTGCGCAACATTCATCAGAACGTGGACAACGAGCTCCGCCCGGCCATGCAGGAGGCTGCCAACAAGATCCTGGCCACCATGAAGTCAACCATCCCTCGGGACACTGGCGAAGCGGCTGGCGCCCTGAAGGCGTTTGTCTCCAAGAGTGGCCTGGATGCGCAGATCGGCATTCGTGGCAAAAAGGACAACCGCCGATTCTTTTACCTGCGGTTTCTGGAATATGGCACCAAGGGCTACGACGGGAAAAAGCGCGCGGGCAACCGTAGTCGTTCGGTCAAGAACAAGTCGGACGGCTCCACGTTTTTCGGCAAGTACCCGAGCATACCTGCGCTGCCGGCTCATCCGTGGTTGCGGCCTTCGCTGGACGTGAATCGGGAGTTGGTGATGGCAGACATCCGCGCCGCCGTGAATCGAACGCTGAAGAAGGCCAGCCAGGGAGGAAACGATGGCTGATCCGTCCGTTGCCCTGCAAGTCGCACTTTTTGAGCGGCTACAGGCCGAGGTGTCATGCCCCATTTACGATGGTGCACCGCTGGACACGCCTATGCCGTATGTCTCCATCGACCGCGAAATCTCGACCAACACCAGTCCTATCGCCGGGCGCAAGCGTCAACAGCGCCTGCTCTACCTTACCGTCTGGTCAGATGCTCACGGCCAGGCCGAGGTCAAGCGCATTAACGCTGAGGTAACCGCCGCGCTGGATGAGCGCCCCTTGCCGCTGGAAGTTGGCAGGGCAGTGTCTGTGCGCGTTGAGCGCGCCGACTCACAGCGTGATGCAGACGGCGTCACGTACATGGGCGCTATCACGGTCCGCGTCATCACCACTCACTGATTCAACCTCTGCCGCTTCGCGGCTTTATCCAATGTGCCTTTTGGAGGATTTTCCATGGCCGACAATCTGAACACCGCTGCAGGGTGCCGACTTGGCCTCGGCACCAAAACCGGCGCCGATACCGAAGCCGATTACAAGCAGGACGTATACGTCGACGTCGGCGAAATCGAAGACCTGGGCGAGTTTGGCGACACCTTCAGTTCGGTGACCTTCACGTCGCTGAAGGATGGCCGCGTGCGCAAGTACAAGGGTACTGCCGACGCTGGCGACATGACGCTGACTGTCGGTCTGGACAACGGCGACGCGGGTCAAAAGGCCGTGAAAGTTGCCCACAAGGACCGCTCCAAGGGCGACTACAACATCAAGGTTACGCTGAACGACGGTGATGCGACGGCCACTCCGGTCGTGCTGCCGACCACTTTCTACTTCCGCGTAAAGGTGATGAACAACACCGTCGCGCCTGGCGCAGCGGACAACGTTGTGCGCCGCAACATCACCATGGGCATCAACTCCGATGTCCTCGAAATCGCTGCCGGCCCTGCCGCCTGATCGGGTGAACCATGAGCAAGACATTGCACGGCAACATCGATCTTGTCATTGGCGGGACCACCTACCAGCTGCGGCCGACCCTGGCTGCCGTCCGCGCTATCGAGGCGCGTTTCGGCGGACTCCGAGGCGCAGCCAGCGCGCTGCACCAGGTCAGCGTGGACGGCGCCGCGCTGATCATCGCTGCTGGTGCCAACCTGACTGAAAAGCAAACGGAAGGCCTGGCAGAGGCGGTATGGCAGGCGGGCGTAGCAGACATGACCCCGCAGCTCAGGGATTACCTGGGAGCCCTGTACAACCCGCGCGGTGGTGAGCCGGGAAAGGAGCAGCCGATGGAGTCAGCGCCGTAGAGGCGGGGAGCTACGTCGATCGGCTTTATGCGGTGGCCACCGGCTGGCTCGGTTGGTCACCGCAAGTGGCTTGGCATACCTCGTTGCCCGAACTGTTCCTCGCTATGGACGCGAAGATCGAGTGGGCACGCATGACCAGCCCATTCCCCAGCAGCACCCAGTCCAGCCCCCAATCCAAACCCAAACCGGCGACTGTCGCGCAGAAGCTGCGCATGGCGCTCACCGGCAAGGGCAGCACATAACGTTTTTCCGGAGTTCTACACGTGGCCGATACCGACGTCCAAGGCATGCTGGTCCGCATCGAAGCCACCACGGCGCAGCTGCGCCAGGAGCTGACCCGCTCGGAAGGCTCGGTGTCGAGCACTGCTCATAACATCGATCAAAGCCTGGGGCGGATCGATAACGCTTTCGACCGAGTGAACGCCAGCGCCCAGACGGTGGGCCGTGCGGTCACATCAGCATTCGATCAGATCGGCGCCGGTAACCTGGCCGCTGCTGGCTCTATCGCTGGGTTGGTGGCGTTGACGACCAGCACCATCGATTACGCGAAAGAGGTCAAGAACCTTTCCGCGCTATCGAACACCACGGTCGAAGACTTCCAGCGCATGGCCTTTGGTGCAAAAACTGTGGGCGTTGAGCAGGACAAACTGGGCGACATCCTGAAAGACACCAACGACCGCGTCGGCGAATTCCTGCAGCGCGGCGGCGGCGAGATGTCTGATTTCTTCAAGGAAATCGCGCCGAAGATCGGGGTAACTGCTGGTCAGTTCGCCAATCTGTCCGGGCCACAGGCCTTGCAGCTCTACTACACCTCGCTCGAAAAGGCCGGTCTGAATCAGCAGCAGATGACGACCTACATGGAGGCGATGGCCGACGAGACAACGGCATTGATTCCACTGCTGCGCAATAACGGCAAAGGGTTCAAGGAGTGGGGGGATCAGGCCGATCGCGCGGGCTCGGTTATCTCAGAGTTCAACGTCAACCGCCTCGTCGCTGCTGGGCAGGCTATTTCCGGTTTGAAAGCAACCTTCTCCGGGGCGGCCAACCAAATCACCATCGGCCTGCTGCCAGGTATAGAGAGCATCACCAAGTCTCTACAGGGGCTGAGCGACAACGGCGGCGCTAAGCGTCTGGGCGAGACGATCAGTTTTCTTGCCGAGAACGTGGATGTACTGGTCGCAGCGCTGGGCGGCAAGATGGCGGCGGCTTTCGCCAAGTTCGCCATCGATGCGGTCGCATCGTCTGCGACGGCTACCAAGGCGATGCTCACCAACATTGCCACCACCAAAGCTTCGGCCATTGCCAAGGCCGAGGAAACGGCGGCGTCGGCGGCGGCTACTGCGGCCAAACTACGCGAATCAGTTGCGGCGTACTCGGCAGCTCAGGCGCTGGAAGCGGAAACAATCGCGCGGCTCGCCCAGGTGCAAGCCGCGCGCCAGGCGCTCGCCTATCAGGCCAGCCTGGCTGTTGGCACGGTGGAAGAGACGCGATACACCGCAGCGCTGGCCGCAATGGATGTCGAACTTGCAGCAGCCAAGACGGCGGCAGCTGCTGCCACCCAGCGCCTGACGATCGCTACTGCGGCGTCTTCGTCGGCGATGGCTCGCGACACAGCAGCAACGACCGCCAACGCAGCGGCCCAGGCTCAAGCCGCTGCCGCCAAGAACGTGCTGGCGCGGGCAAGTTCATCCCTGCTGGCTTTGCTGGGCGGTCCTGCCGGAATCGCGGCGCTGGCGATCGGCGTCGGTGTGGCGTTTCTGGCTATGGGCTCCAACGCCCAGACCGCACGCACGGACGTGAACGATCTGAAGCGGTCGGTCGAAGAGGTGCGCAAGGAGTTTGCTCAGCTGACGCGCGACCAGCAGCAGGGCGCACTGGTGCGTATCTCCGAGCAGCAACGCGACTCGGCCAAGGAGGCGGCTGGTGCGTTCGAGGGCCTGCGCACGTCGATGCAGCGTGCGCTCATTGGGCCGCGCTCCAGCGAAGCGGGCGGCAAACAGTTTGCTGCGTTGGCGAGCAGCATGGACGAAGCCAGGAAGGCGGGCCAACCGCTGTCCGACACGATTCTCAAGGTCGGCCAACAGCTGGGCATTCCTCAGAAGCAGCTGGACGGTTGGGTCAAACAGTCCGAAGCCGTCAGCACGCTCGACGTTAATACCAACCTGCTGGCTGCCCGTCAGGAGTTGTACACCAAGCAGCTCGACGGCAGCACCAAGAGCACGAAGGACAAGAACGAAGTCGATATCGCCGCCGAGAATGCCGGCAAGAACTATCAACAGACGCTCGACAAGCAGATCCATGCGCTCAAAGACAAGACGAAGCTCGAGGAAGCCGACCGGTTTATTACCGAGAACAAGATCGACCCGCAGGGCGCACTGGCAAAGCAGATCCGTGATACCGCCAAGGCCTACGACGCCCAGAAGGACGCGGACAAGTCTGCGACAGAGTCGGCGCAGAAGCATAAAGAGGCCCAGAACAAGCTCGAGCAGCAGCTCAAAACCGCTGCTGATGCCTACGCCAAGCTCAAGGAAAGCTTCGATCCGGTCAATGCGGCGGCAGATGAGCAGTCGAAAAAAACCGAGGAACTGCGGCTGCTTTACAAGTCCGGGAAGATTTCCACGGAAGAGTACGGCCAAGGCCTGCAGTGGCTGAAACAGCAGTATGACCAGACCGTGGCGTCGGCCAACGGCATGGCTGAGGCCATGAAGTACGAGGCCGATCTGCAGCGTCAGCTCGCGCTCGCCAGCGCTTCATATGGGCAGACGGCCTCGGCGGTCGGCATGGGCAGCAAAGAGGCCGAGCGGGCTCAGGCTCGCCTGTCGCTGGAGCAGGACACCAACAACAAGGTGCTGGCTTTGCGCACCGAGCTGGCAACCGCCACCACGGACAAGCAACGCCAGGCATTGGACACGCAAATTGCACTCACTGAGCAATATGGCGCCAGGCAAGTGCTGGTGATGCAAGACGGCTGGCAAAAGGTGGATCAGGCGCAAGGCGACTGGTCGAAGGGTGCGAGCGCTGCGTGGCAGAACTACCGGGACGACGTTGCCAATATCGCCGGACAGACTCAGTCGCTGATTTCTGACGCGTTCGACGGCGCCGAGGATGTTCTAACCGAGTTCGTAAAAACCGGAAAGCTGTCGTTCAAAAGCCTGGCTGACTCCATCGTCGATGACTTGATCCGCATCCAAGTGCGCAAGGCGCTGGTCGGCGGCGTGTCATCTTTTGCCAGCAGTGGCCTGGGATCAGGTATTGCCTCGGTGTTCCAGGCTGACGGCGGTGTCTGGGATCGCGGCGTGCAGAAGTTCGCCAAGGGCGCCGCTTTCACGAACTCCATCGTCAACACACCGACGCTTTTCGGTATGGCTGGCGGAAAGACAGGCATGGCGGGCGAGGCAGGGCCGGAGGCGATCATGCCCCTAACGCGCGCAGCCGACGGCTCGCTGGGCGTCCGCATGGTAGGTGGTGGTGCAGGTGGCGGCAGTACTGCGACGACTTCGACCGCGCTGGGAAGCGTCACCCAGCACTTCACCTTCCAGGGCAACTCTGACGCCGTATTGAGAGCCGAGGTTCGGCGCGCAGCCCAGGAGGGCGCACAGGCGGCATACCAGATGGTGCTTAACGATTTCAAAACCAACGGGCCAGCCCGGCAACTGATCAACCGCTGAGTACCAGCATAAGGAGGCGTCATGGCGCTTGATTGGCCTGAATCGCTTGAGCCATCGCAAACAACATGGGGTGTCACTTACAACAACCGCGCATTCACTTCCATTCTTTCGAACTCACAACAAATCCTTGGCTACCCCGGCGCGTACTGGATATGCACGATGACCTTCGGCGTGCTGTTTGATGAGGATGAGCGACAGCTCACCTCTCTGATCGGGAAGCTGCAGGGCATGTATGGGACTGTGAATATCCCCGCTATCACCCGTACCCGAGTCGACGATATCGGTGCTGCGGTAGTGGTTTCAGGTTTTTCCCAAGCCACTTTTATGACCATTGGCGGCGTGATACCCAGCGCCAAAGTGTTTTCGATGGGGGATTACATCACGGTTGGCGGTGAGATGTTCGAGGTGATAGATGATGCCAGTTCGACAGCGGAGGGCCGGGTGCAAGTTTCGCTCAACAAGCGCATCCGAAAAACGCTGACCGTGGGCTCACACGTTGAATATCGCAACCCTTACTCGGAGATGCGCCGTTTAGACGACACCCATCAGGTGGTTCAGGATCCCTTGGTATCCAACAGCGCTTTGCAATTCAGGGAGGCGTTCTGATGCCCTCAGCATTTCCTTTCAGTCAGCGTGTGGTGGATATCATCGCCACTGGCAAATTCATGCCGGTCTACGCCGTGCAGCTTGATTTTGCCGACGGCATGGTTTTCGCTCACACCGGAACCGGTGAGCTGGTCGTCGACGGTATCACCTACGAAGGCGTGGGCAATTTCGGTCAGGTCAGCCAGTCGAAAGAGAGTGACAACTCAGGCTCGCCCATGTCGGTGGATTTGACGCTGAGCGGGCTGGACTCCTACATCCTTTCCGAAACCAACGTGCGCGGTTGCCGGGGCCGAATGGCCAAGGTCATCTTCGTGGTGTTCGACGAGGCCGGTAACTACGCCGCCGACATCCTGTTTTCCGGGCGCATGGACGCTGCCAAATTCTCGTTCGCAGGGAATGGCCAGGAAGGCAACACCATCACCGTACCGGTCATCGACCGCATGGCCGAATGGAGCCGAACCGGCACTGAGCGCTGGACGGACGAAAACCACCGCGCCCGGCACCAGGGCGACCGGTTCTTCTACGCAATCGCGCAAATGTCCGAATGGCCTATCTACTGGGGGTCTGCCAAGGATGCGCCGACCTTCACCTACGGAAGTTAGATATGCGCAATCGAGACTGGACCACGCGTCTGCATGAAGTGATCAAGGCTGCCCAAAGGCGGCCTTTTTCATGGGGGGAATTTGACTGTTGCTTGTTCGCCGCCGACTGCGCGAGCGCCGTGTGCGGTGTCGATCCAGCAGAACAATACCGTGGCACCTACAAGACTGAAGCGGGTGCCAAGCGCGCGCTGAAAAAGCGTCACGGCAGCCTGGAAGCTGCATGGGACGCGTGCTTTGCACGGGTCGCAGTTCCGTTCATCCAGCGCGGCGATGTCGTGATGTACGAAGCTCCGGCAGGTCGCAGCATGGCCGTGTTCTGGGCTGGCGATTATTGGGCGACGACCGATGACGGCGTTGCGCGCGTTGTGTGTGAGCCATTGGCGGCGTGGAGGGTTGAATAATGGGCAGTGGTGTTAGAAAACTTGCTCAAGTCGCCGTCGGTGCTGTCGTTGGCTTCGCTCAAGGCGGCCCATGGGGCGCTGTTGCTGGTGCGGCACTCGCTTTTTATGCATCTGAGCAACAGGAGAAGCTCAACACCAAATCCCCACTCCGCGACAACGAGCCGTCCGCCCAGACTGTGAGGTCGTCGAAAGCGCCGATCCGATTCATCCTCGGCCGTGTGTCCACTGGTGGCGTGCTCGTCTGGGCGCAAGAGCAGTCCGGCACCCTCACAGAGGGCGAGCAGCTGCACCTCGTCTACGTGCTGTGTGAAGGCGCCATAGATGGTCTTGAAAATATCTACCTCGGCGAAGAGGAAATCAGCACATACGGCGAGTTCGCCAGCTATGAGCTGATCGTCAATCCGACAGAGGTGAACGCATTTCTCAAGGCCAACTGCCCAGATTGGAAGGACACCCAGATCGGGCGGGGCCTGTCGTTCGTGCGCATAACCCTGAAGTACAGCGCCGAGAAGTTCCCGTCTGGCATCCCTGACACCCGCTTTGTGGTCCGTGGCCGGAATGACATTTACGACCCGCGCACCGGCAGCAACATCTACACCGAGAACACGGCGCTGCACATCCTCTGGTACCTGCGTAACCGCTGCAACGTGCCGGACGATGAGATCATTTTTGAAACGTTCGCCAGCGCCGCCAACTTGAGCGACGAGGCCGTTACCAATGCCGACGGCTCTGTCAGCCAGCGCTATCGTACCTCATGCGTGATTGGTGCTGATGAGCAGCGCCCCGGCGTGCTCCAGAAACTGGAGGCAGCTTGCGCCGGCAAGCTTATCCGCGTCGGTGGTCGATGGATGCTTCAGGTCGGGGCCTATTACGGTCCGTATGACTTCGAAATCACCGAAGACATGATCATCGGCACTGTGTCTGGCAGCACCGAGTCGACCAACGATTCCGCCATCAATACGGTGCGCGGCACGTTTATCGATCCTGAGCAGTCCTGGACCGAGACGGATTACCCAGAGGTAAGCGTTTCCGAATGGATTCTTGAGGACGGCGGCGAAGCTGCAGAGACGATGACGTTCTCGTATGTGACCGACGCGTATCAGCCGCAGCGCCTTGCGAACATATCCCTGCGAAAACGTCGCGCTGACGGGGGCATCAGCCTGCCGATGAACTTCTCAGGATACAACTGCCGGCCTGGCCGTGTCGTGCGTGTGAACTTGCCATCCCTGAACATCCTTGGTGAGTTCATCGTCTCTGATTGGTCGATGGGTGACAACGAAGGCTGCACGGTTCAGGTCAAGCAGTACGAGGCGGCAATCTTCGATGACGCCGTGGGCCAGCCTTACAACCCGCTGGGATTCATCAACCTGCCAAGCGGCGGGCTTGGATCGCCCACAGGGCTTGCATGGTCGCCGGGCGATGCCGCTGAGGTGGTGCAGGGCGTGCTGTCGTGGGTTCCACCGCAGGGCATCGTCACCTCGTATGTGGTGACAGTCCGTCAGGGCGGCGGTGTCGCGCAGTCACGCTCGGTGCCAGCGACGGCCAACACGCTTGCCATCAACGGATTGGCGTCGGGCACATACACAATGAGTGTGGCTGCTCTGGGGCCTATGGCTCGTTCCGGAGAGGCCTCGATATCGGTGAGCATTCAGGGTCCTCCAATCCCGGAATCTTGCGTAGTGCAATCGTCGCTCGAAAGCATCGTGCTGATCCCCCAGAACCCGAACCACGGCTTAAACGGCGGCACCTACGAGTACTTTTTCAGCACCAACCCCAATGCCACATCTGGTACGTCGCAGTATCTGGGGCAGGGTCTGTCTTTCACTCATAACGCCTTGGCCTTCTACACGAACTATTACTACTTCATCCGCTCATCTAACGCATACGGGAAGAGCGCCTTTCTCTATGTGCCTGCGTCCACTTCGAACGATGTGTCGGCCTATCTGGCGGCGCTGAAGGGGCAAATAGTAGAAACCCAGCTTGGTAAGAAACTTCTGGGCCGAATCGACCTCATCGATGGCGACGGACCTGGCTCAGTCAATGAACGCCTGGAAGAGCTGAAGGCCGATATCGGAGACTTGGTAGATGCCCTCGAATACGACCCGGAAGAACCATACGCAATCGGCGAAACGGTTCGGCTCGGCCAGAGGCTCTATACCGCCAAAATAGCCGTTCCGAAAGGTGCGGCGAACTCGCCACCGAACTCTACATATTGGCTTGACACTGGGCAGGTTGTTCAGGCGGCAAATGCTCTGGCAGCCCAGGTAACGAAGAACACCGCAGACATCACCACGGTAGACGGAAAGACATCCGCTACGGCAGCCCAGCTTCAGGCGGTGCAGGCTCAGTACCGCGCTGACAGCGGGGAGGGTGATCTGCTCGACGCAATTCGTGGCTGGGATAGCGCGGCCAGCGCAGCACAGGAAGTGAAGGTCAGAGCCGAAGAGGACTTCGCTCAGGCGCAGCGCACGACGACGCTTCAGGCGCGGGTCGGCACCAACGAAGCACGGATCGCGACAGTCGAAACGACGACCGCCACGGATCGAGAGGCGACGGCCCAGCAGATATCGACGCTCACAGCATCTGTCGGCACGAACCAGGCGGCTATTCAGTCTGAAGCGAATGCCAGGTCGACCGCTGACGGTGCGCTGTCGACCAAGCTGGATCAGGTGCAGGCTACGGCCAACGGCGCGAGCGCAGCCGTTCAGACGGTAAGCTCGGCCCAGGCGACCACGGATGGCAAGCTCACAGCGATGTACACCGTCAAGCTGCAAGTTAACTCCAACGGCCAGTACGTCATGGCGGGGATAGGCGCAGGGATTGAGAATGTTGGCGGGGTGCTGCAAAGCCAGATTCTCATGTCTGCCGACCGGTTCGCACTGGTAAACACGTTGGCGGGCGGAGCGATATCGACTCCTTTCGTTGCCCAGAACGGGCAGCTGTTCCTTGGTCCTACGTTCATTCAAGACGGCACGATTACCAACGCCAAGATCGGTAGTTATATCAGTTCAACAAACTATATAGCTGGTCAGTCCGGTTGGATTTTGAGCAAGGACGGTACGTTTGAAATCAATTCACCACTTGCCGGTGGGGGTAAGCAAGTAATAAACGGCCAAGGTGGCAAGGTTTACGATGAGAGGGGCCAGCTGCGCTACCAGTGGGGGAATTTGGCCGCATGAGTTACGGAGCCAGAGTTTGGGACGAAAACGGGAACTTGGTTATGGATACGACCACGTTCACTTATCAAGTGATATGGCAGGGGGTTATTGATTTCAGTGACACGTCCGGATCAACGGCAAAGGTAATCACGCTGAGCATCCCTGGCTTTGATCCGGCGAACTGCGTCTTTATGGTCATCCCTACAAGGGCACAGGACATTCAGTCAGCTGAGGGTGATGCCACGGGCAACACCAAGTCCTATCCCTACGTGACCACATCGGCTGGCCAGGTAGTTCTGAGGTCAGCCAACCCGTCAGCAAATCTCGGTAACACCAACCAGACGCGCATCGTCGCGAAAGGCTTTGCAGTGAGGTTCAAGACATGAGCTTTGGCGTTATCAGCATCAACGACAGCTCTTACGTGCAGATTGATTCGGAGACGCCTCGGCTCTGCGTGCTCACGAAGGGCAGTTATTCGGGAACAACAAACGCGAATGTCGCCTTTCCGCGCGCGGTAACAAGCGCTGACCCGCCGCTGGTATTCATCAGGCCTGACCAAAACGGCATCGTTCAGGTGCCGATATCGGTTTGGTTCACTGGCGGGCCTGGCAACTGGACAGGCTTCGCCATGAAGGCTTCAAACGTTCAGAGCACGCTGAGCGGTCAATACTTTATTGCCGCATGGGCGTCTATGGGGACAGCCTCTTTCGGAATGCGTATTTGGGGGCCGGGAGGCGAGCTTGTATATGACAGCGGGGCACCGCCAGTCGTCGTGACGTTTGCTGCTGGTAACTGGACATATGTGGGCAGCGAGCAACTAAGCGTTGGCCAGCGTTACAGGTGGAGCATTGATAAAGCTCTCGGCGTTGGGGAATTTATCTCCATAAACTCGTTCGCATTTCATTGCCATAACGGGTCAAACGGTGGCGGTTGCGCCATCGGCGTGGATTACGCCAACTCGAAAATAATGCTTTACAGCCTCGCAACAACAGCATGGACCGATCAAGGTCACAGGCCATTTCTCTGCGCAAAACTTACCGCCTAAATCAAGGCGTCTTTTAATTAGGAGTCTTCAATGCCTTGGTATAAAGCCGGGACGGTTTCCGTCACCCAAAATTCGAACGCCGTTATTGGTAGCGGTACGGCCTTCATTGCAAACAGCCGTGTAGGCGACGGATTTCGCGGCCCTGACGGCGGCTGGTACGAGGTAACCAACATCGCCAGCGATACCGCGATGTCGATTTCTCCGAACTACCAGGGAGCAAGCAACAGCGCGGGCGGTTATGCACTTGCGCCTCTGCAGGGCTACGTCAAAGAATCAGCGGATGCTCTGCGAGCGCTTGTGAACAAGTTCGGTACGCAGCTGGCCGCACTCGGCACCACTGGTAACTACGACATTCTCCCGGTGACAAAGGGTGGTACTGGCCGCACTGACGGGCGCGTTGTTTTTTCTGAGGTAGGGGTTCAACAGGCTGCCGCGCTGTATAACACGCAAGGCATGTATATGGGATGGAACTCTGGCTCTCAGGGCGAGGGCCATTTTGTCGTAAACCGTGGTGGGGGGGCAGGCGGGTTCACCTGGCGATCCGTTAACGCCGCTAACAGTGCCACCGGTCCCACTATGACCTACAGCTACGACGGACTACTGACCGTTTCGTCGTTATCTGTTACTGCGGCACCTATCGGCATCGCATCAGGCGGTACTGGCGGCAACACGGCGGCAGCTGCTCGCAGCGCTTTAGGTATTGGTGCTGCCCAAGCTCCAACTTTTGGCGGCATTGAGCTGAGCAACACCAGTCCGTACATTGACTTCCACTACAACAACACCGCAGCAGACTACGACGTTCGATTGATAAACCAGAACGCAGGCATTCTCACACTGCAGGGTGCTTTTCAGACTACAGGCAGGATTGAGTCTGCGGGCACCTGGTGCAGGGCAGGGCTGAGCGCCGGTCGTGGCGGCACTGTTTACAACTACAACTGGACCGGATCGAACGTTGACGTCTGGATCGACAACACCTACGTCGGGACCATGACGCTGTTCGGGTCTGACTACCGGTTCAAGAAGTACGTCACCGATGCGAAAGTGCCGTCGTACCGTGATCGCATCAACGCTTACAGAATCGTCACCTACCAGCGCAAGGTGTTCGGCGCGGTGTTTCGTGGCGATGGAACCACCTATCAAGGCCTGATTGCACATGAGGCGCAGGCAGTAAATCCCTTGGCCGTGACCGGCGAAAAGGACGGCGTCGACGAAAGCGGCAACGCGCGCATTCAGCAGTTGGACCCAATGGCCTTGATCACCGATCTGATGGGCGCTGTCAAAGAGTTGCACTCGGAATCGGTAGAGCTGCGTGCCGAACTGGTCGCGCTCAAGGCTGCTGCACAGCCAGCGGCCGAACCTGCCGCCGCGTAAAGCCTGCACAGCGACACCCGCACCCCGCCATCGAGCGGGTTTTTTTTGCCTGGAGAAACACCGATGCCGATCACCACGCAGCAACTACTGCAGATACTCCCGAACGCCGGCCAGAAAGCCGGCGTTTTTGCACCCGTCCTCAATACGGCGATGAGCAAGTACCAGATCGTGACGCCGCTGCGCATCGCAGCTTTCATCGCCCAGGTCGGTCATGAGTCCGGCCAGCTGCGCTACGTCCGCGAGATTTGGGGGCCGACTCCGCAGCAGTTGGGATACGAGGGCCGCAAAGACCTGGGCAATACCGTGCCCGGCGATGGCTCCAAATACCGTGGGCGCGGCCTGATCCAGATCACTGGGCGGGCGAACTATGCCGAGTGCGCCGAAGCGCTGGGCCTGGATCTGATCAACCATCCCGAATTGCTCGAGCTGGCGCAGTACGCCGCGATGTCGGCGGGGTGGTTCTGGCACCGGGCCGCGCTGAACTCGCTGGCCGACAAGCGCGAGTTCGTGACCATAACCAAACGCATCAACGGCGGCACGAACGGTCTGGCTGATCGGCAGGCGCTTTATGCGCGGGCGCTTGAGGTGCTGGCATGATCGGCCCCTTTGCGTACGGCTGGAAGGTACTGGCAATAGTCGCCGCGCTGATCAGCTGCTGGGTGTGGGGATTCAACCACGGGTCCAACAAGGTCGAAGCGGACTGGCAGCAGAAGTGGGATAGGGAGTTGAAAGCCCAATCGCAGGCCGTGGCCAGCACCACGTCCGAGTACCGAACCGAAGAGCAACGCCGCCAGAAAGCGGCCAACCAGGTGGCAAACGATGCAAGACAAGAACAGACCGCTGCGCTTACTGATGCTGCTGTCGCTGACGCTGCTGGCGACCGGCTGCGCGTCGAAGCCGGAAAACTGGCAGGCGCCACCAGTTGTGCCCCCGGCGGTACCGGCGCTGCCGAACGAGGCAAGGCAGCCACCCGCGCCGCAATGGTGCTCTCCGACCTGTTCGGCCGGGCTGACGCGCGAGCGGGAGAGCTGGCAAAGGCTTATGACCAATCCCGAATAGCCGGGCTGGCGTGTAACCGCTTTGTCGATGAGCTATCCAACACCACCAATTCAGCCAGGCCGTAGGCCGCCGGGGAAGCACTGTGCAGACAGCAACGAAGCAAGAAACCTACGACCGCACGATGAAAGTGACGTTGGCAGTGAAGGCGAACGGCGGGTCGGTGACGGTCCAGATCCAGGCCGGTGATAACTGGATCACCACCGACACTTTCTGGAAAGACGGTGGCTATCCGCTGAGCATTCCGCCCGCGACGATCCGCTACGTGCCCGCTGCTGGCGCTTCATTTGAGGTCTACGCATGAGCCTTCTGGTCAACCCAATCCCACGTCGCCAACCGATCCGGCGCGGCCTGGGTCTGCTCGGCGATAGCTTCTCGGGCAACTGCCACACCATCGCGGCGACGGCGTTTGGCACCGAGGTCTATGGCTATGCGGGCTGGATCGCGGCGCGTACCGGCCTGTTCCCGAGCTACGTCGACAACCAGGGCAAGCTCGGGGACCACACCGGGCAGTTTCTGGCCAGGCTTCCGGCCTGCATTGCATCGTCCACTGCCGACCTTTGGCTGCTGCTGTCGCGCACCAATGACAGCACCACGGCAGGTATGAGCCTGGCCGACACGAAAGCCAACGTGATGAAGATCGTCACCGCGTTCCTGAACATGCCCGGCAAGTACCTGATCGTCGGCACTGGTACGCCGCGCTTCGGTAGCAGGGCGTTGACCGGGCAGGCGCTGGCCGATGCGATCGCTTACAAGGACTGGGTGTTGAACTACGTCAGCCAGTTCGTGCCGGTCGTGAACATCTGGGACGGCTTCACCGAGGCAATGACCGTTGAAGGCCTGCACCCGAATCTTTTGGGTGCCGAGTTCATCAGTTCGCGGGTGGTGCCGATCATCACCGCCAACTTCGAATTTCCCGGCATTCCGCTGCCCACGGACGCTGGCGACGTTTACTCGGCCATCCGCCCGTTCGGTTGCCTCAATGCCAACCCGCTGCTGGCGGGCACTGGCGGCACGCTACCGGCTGGCGTGAACGCTGTGGCAGGGTCGGTGCTGGCGGACGGCTACAAGGCCGTTGGCTCTGGCCTGACCGGTATCACCACGCGCTGGTTCAAGGAGCCTGCCGCCTATGGCGAGGCGCAGTGCATCGAGCTTCGTGGCAACATGGCGGCGGCGGGCGGCTACATCTACATGCAACCCACGGCCAACGTGGTACAGACCAACCTGGCGGCCGGCGACGTTATCGAAATGGTGTCGGCGGTGGAAATCATGGGGTCGTCGCGCGGCATCCTGGCTTGGGAAGCTGAGTTGACCATCACCAAGACGGTCAGCGGTGCATCGTCCACGTTCTATTATCGATCGATGGACAAGTACCAAGAGCCGTTCACTATGCCGGCCAGCTTTTCCGGAGCGTTGGAAACGCAGCGCGGCACGATTGACCTGACCGAAACCGTGGTCACGTCGCGCATGGGCCTGTACCTGGCTGCAGGCGTGCCGCAGGACTCGACAGCGAAGGCCGCGCAGTTCGGGATACGCAAGGTGTAAGCCCGCTTAGAGCGCTAAACCTTTTCACCCCATCTTTCCGGGCTGATTCCAGCACCTCTCATAACCTCGCGATGCTGCTCGATGACGTACTTCTGTGAGTTGATTGTCGCCCAGGAATCGCAAGCGTCGCGCAACAGATCAGATATCCGGCTGTCCGCGTCTCTCAGCTTTACCCTGAGCTTGTCACGCTCGAGCGTTGTGCATGTCGATGAGCTTCGTGACGTGCTTGCGATATCGGTCGACCTCGTCGCGCAGCAGTCTGTTTTCTTCCGCCACCAAGTGAGCGTGCTGTTTAAGCATCTGTTCCTCGGTGGGGCAAAACGGCCAGTCTTCGGCGTAGTCGATGTTCATGGTGGATGACTCTCGGTAGCTGTATGTTCATACAGTATTTGAGTCTTTCAGCTTTGGGGAGTGGTATTCGTCGGCAGGACGCCGGAGATTGGTGAGTTCTGGAATTGGCGACTGAGCACCCAAAAAGGGCTTACTGAGTAGATTGTCCGTAAGCCCTGACTTCTAAATTGGTGCCCGTGAGCTGATATTATCGATGTTAGCTTTGAAGAAAGGGAAGCAATGCTAAAGCTGTAGGCCCTGAGACGAGCATCAGGCTCTGGGAGAACGTCACGAGCTCATTGGCTTTCCCTATTGCGTCTACCATTCGCTTGACCACGCTCATCCCTTTTTCGGAGGATTTCCCGATTAAGTCGCTGTGCCTGTGAATAGACGCGATTGCCTCATCGACAGTACCTTCTAGATCTGCGGTGCCGCCGGTCATGTAGTCCAAAAGAGACTTTCTGATAGCCTCAAGGTGCTTAACAAAAAGCTTTTTAACGTCAGAATTTAAGTCGGATTTGAGGCATTCACTCAGCAAAGTACTGAGCTTATCGACGAGTTCAGCAATTTTTGCAGCGTTTTCCGGCTGCGCTGCGGGAAATTCTAACCTCAATGCCAAGTCGCCAAATTTGAGGGCGGACATAGTTTCAACGTTTAGTAGCGATTTGTACTGCTGCCACGGATTGTCCAAGGAGCAGGTAGAGAGAAGCTTGTCGATATTTTTAAATGGAGACAGGTAAAGACTCTTGTCGCCTTTAACATACGTCTCAATTGCATTCCTTGCAGTCACGGAAAGCTCCATCAGCATCCCTAAGCCCTGTACCAAAAGTCGAGGCTCGTTGGGCTTGCATCCTAGTACCGTGGCCCAAGCGTATAGGGAGGAGATGTTCCCAGACAAATCTGCAGCTTTAGTCATGTACCCCAGAAGCTTGCCCACCGGGTTGTTAGTGTTTTCCGTTGTCATTTATCACCTTCTCCGTGCTGTCATTAAGTGGGCATTACCAAGCCAAAACGGCCCCTAAAGGCACAAAAAAGGCACTTGCGATAAACGCTAAGTGCCTGATTTGTATAGCTTGTTTGGTGGAGCCGGGGGGATTTGAACCCCCGTCCGCCAGTACTCCGCTGTCGGTACTACATGCTTAGCCGTGTCTATTAAGTTAACCCTCAGCGACCCGACGGGCAGGGTGCTTTGGGCGAGTTGTGTAAGTTTTAGTCGCTTCGTCCACAACGTACTAGGCGACGATCCTGTTCTATATGACAATCATTTCGGGTTTACAGGCATCCCCTGATGATTGCTGGAGCCGAAGCTACCAGAAGGAAGGCTAGCACCGCTTACGCGGCGAGAGCGTATTCCCCGTAGGTTTCGTCATTGGCAACTATAGAAAGTTGCAACAGTGGATTTACGAGTTCTGTTACCAACTCGGCATGCACCTAAAGTTTCATCACCGGCGTCGAATCCAAATCGGCCCCGAGACTGCTTTCGCAATCGCTGGGGCGGAGTGTACGCCAATTGGCGTGGCACGTCGACCCGTCTGCTGCAATCGTTCAGGCCAGCCTGAGTGGCTGGCCTGCTCGAAGGTTTACTTGGTGCCTTCGCTGCCCGAACCGGTGTTTTTCAGGGAAGTGATGGTCTTGGTGGTGATCTCAACGCATTTTTTCTCGTCATTCTGCGCTTGGGCCGCTTTGGCGTTCTTCACAGTGGTCTCGAGCATGGTCTTGTTTTCGGGACTCAAGTTGGTGCTGGACGAGGTGTTGGCGTTTTCGATGGTCTTGATGTTTGCAGCGCACAAATCATCGGCGGCAAAAACCGGCGAAGCCAACAGGGCGGCGCTGAGGAACAATCCAGTGAGGGCGGTACGCTTCATGTGTGTCTCCTTATAACCTGTGGACTCGGTATGGCCGGTATTTGAGGCCGTCGCCCGAGGGTTTGAAAGCCCGTTTAACAGTTGGGCCTAAAGGATTGACTGTGGTGTGACGCAGGCGTTCTATTTTATTTTCGGAATACTGCGAAATAGCCACATTGCGCATTCAAGCACCAAAATGAGGCGATCTTCGCTTTGGGGTATCGAACGGGTTTAAGCGGGGGAGTGGAGAGGGGGGTGGGATAAAGGGGTGGATACGAAGTGCCAAATGTCCGGGTCAGGACATTTGGCACACGCCAGCGCCAAGGGCTAGTCTTCCTTGCCTTTGGAGCGCACGGCACGCTGCAGCTCACGGTCCGAATCGCGTTCACGTTCGGTGTGGCGCTTGTCGTATTCCTTCTTGCCTTTACCCAGCGCAATTTCGCACTTCACCAGGTGCTCCTTCCAGTAAACGGATAGGGCTACGCAGGCATAGCCTTTCTGCTGAACCGAGCTGGTGAGCTTTTCGAGCTCGCGCTTGTTCAGCAGCAGTTTGCGGGTGCGTGTCGGGTCAGCGATGACGTGTGTGCTGGCAGTCTTGAGAGGCGTGATGTGGCAACCCATCAGCCAGGCCTCGCCATCCTTGAGCAGCACATAACTGTCGACCAGCTGTACCTTGGTGGCACGCAGGCTTTTTACTTCCCAGCCAGACAGGACCAGACCGGCCTCGAACTTGTGTTCGATGAAGTAATCGTGACGCGCTTTCTTATTTTGCGCGATGGTCCCTGTAGGGTGTTTCTTGAGCTTAGCCATAGGGGGCGCATTATAGGCAGTTGCATCAATGTCGGCTACGGGAAAGCGCGTGCTTGAGCACAAAGGTTGAATCCCGGACAATGCGCGATCTTTTTTGGCTGGGCGTTTCGATAATGTCGACGGACAAGGTTTCGGTCCACGGTAGCTGGGCAAGTCGCTGGGTGTTCATCCTGGCTGCTACCGGCTCTGCTGTGGGGCTGGGCAGTATCTGGAAATTTCCGTACATGGTCGGTGCCTATGGCGGCGGTGCATTTG
Source organism: Pseudomonas cerasi (assembly GCF_027983475.1). Taxonomy (NCBI): domain Bacteria; kingdom Pseudomonadati; phylum Pseudomonadota; class Gammaproteobacteria; order Pseudomonadales; family Pseudomonadaceae; genus Pseudomonas; species Pseudomonas cerasi. The sequence goes on along the minus strand of NZ_JAQJVM010000002.1, from coordinate 1,147,976 downwards.
TACTGGTTTTTCTGGCGTGCATCGCGCTGATCGGTATTCCGGTCATGATCGCCGAGACGCTGATTGGCCGTCGTTCCCGGCTCAGTCCTGCGAATGCGCTCAAGACGCTGGCGCAGGAAGCCGGGCATTCGCCGCGCTGGTCCTGGGGTGCGTTTGCCGGGATGATCACGGCGCTGCTGATTCTCTCCTTTTATAGTGTGGTGGGCGGCTGGTCGCTGGATTACATCATCGACATGGGGCGCGGCGACTTTCAAGGCGTGTCGCCGGATCAGGTAGGTGCGTATTTCGGTGCGGTGATTGCCGACCCATGGCGTCTGATTCTGTGGCACACCATTTTCATGCTGCTGTCGGCGGTGGTGATCGGCAAGGGTGTCGAGGCCGGGCTGGAGAAAAGCCTGCGCATCATGATGCCGATGCTGTTCCTGCTGATGCTCGCGCTGTTGGGCTATAGCCTGACCACAGGGCATTTCATGGAAGGCGTGCATTTCATGTTCGACTTCAACCCGGAGAAGGTGCTGGATGGCTTGCTGCCCGCGATGGGCCATGCGTTCTTTTCCCTGAGCGTCGGTGTCGGCTCGATCATGGTTTACGGCGCGTACATGACCAAAGGCGCGTCGATCAGCAGTACGGTCGTCGGTATCGCGTTGCTCGATACCTTCGTTTCGCTGTTGGCCGGCCTTGCGCTGTTCCCGATCGTGTTTGCTGCGGGCCTTAACCCCAGCGAGGGGCCGGGCCTTATGTTCGTTACGCTGCCTTACGCGTTCGGCAACGTCGCATTCGGCCAATTGATGGGCATCGTGTTCTTCGTGCTGGTGGCCGTCGCAGCCTGGAGTTCGGCGATTTCGTTGCTAGAGCCAATGGTCGCCTACCTGGTCGAGCGCACCCGTATTCGCCGTGCCTGGGTGACGTTCTGGCTGGCCTTTACCTGCTGGTTTGTGGGCCTCGGCACGGTGTTCTCGTTCAATATCTGGCAAAAAGCCAAGTTTTTCGTGAACGATGGAGGCGCATTCCACCTCTATCAATGGGGCGCATCGACTGGCCTGGACTTCTTCGGAGTCATTGATTTCTTCACTTCGCGGATCATGTTGCCGCTGGGTGGGTTGTGTTTTGTAGTATTCGCTGGTTGGGTGATGGGCCGTGAGACGGTGCGCGACGAATTGTCGATTCGCAGTCCGCTGCTCTTCAACCTGACGTACTTTTTGATGCGCTACGTGGCGCCGCTCGGCATTCTTGTGGTGTTTGCCGCTCAGCTCTGGAAATGACGCTCACATGACTACGCATATACAACGCTCTGCTTTACTGCCTTACCCGGCCGGGTTCCTTTATGACCTGGTCAATGATGTGGCTCGTTATCCCGAGTTCCTGCCGTGGTGTTCGTCCGCTACCGTGGTTGAAGCCAGTGAGGCGCAGATGCGCGCCAGCCTGGAGATCGCCAAGGGCGGTCTGAGCCAGAAGTTCATGACGCGCAACACGCTGGTTCCCGGCGAGTCGATCGTGATGGACCTGGTCGAAGGGCCTTTCGAACAGTTTCACGGCGTCTGGACGTTCAAGCCGCTGGGCGAGAAGGCCTGCAAGATCAGTCTGGATCTGTCCTTCGATTATGCCGGCACCCTCGTTCGCGCCACACTGGGGCCACTGTTCAATCAGGCAGCCAACACGCTGGTGGATGCGTTCTGCCAGCGAGCGAAAGAGCTGCATGGCTGACGCATCGATTCAGATAGAGGTGGTCTACGCCTCTGTACAACGCCAGGCATTGAAGACGATCGATGTCCCGGCCGGGTCTTCGGTACGTCAGGCGCTGGCACTCAGCGGTATGGACAAGGAGTTTCCCGAGCTGGATCTTGGTCAGTGTGCCGTGGGTATCTTCGGCAAAGTGGTGGCTGATCCTGCTGCGCGGGTGCTCGAGGCGGGTGAGCGGATAGAGATTTATCGCCCGTTGGTGGCCGACCCCATGGAGATCAGACGTCTGCGTGCCGCCAAGGCGCGTGAGAAAAGAACGCCTCCCGGCTGAGCTCGGGCTGAACGCTGGCTGAATGGAAGGCACAAAAAAGCCCGGCATGCCGGGCTTTTTGTTGGGCGCTTTGGACTACCGGGTGTTGGTGTCCAGCGGCTCCTGGGTCGGGACCGGTACGGTCTCGACGCTGTCCACGTCCTTCTGGATTGTATCCAGCAACGAACCTGGCTTGGCCGGTTCTTCAGGCTGCTGCACTGGCTGGTTCTCTGCCGGGACAGTGGTGTCGCTGCCCTTGCCGAGAATGGCTTCATCGCGGCTGACGCCGGGCATGAAGTCGCCAGACAGGCTCACGAGCTGGTCATTGCCGTTGAATATAAGGCTGACACGCTCCTGCTGGCGTTCACCGCCACCTGGTTGCAGGCTGTACAGGTAATCCCACCGATCGGAGTGGAAAGTGTCGGTCAACAGGGGGTTGCCCATGATAAACCGTACTTGCCGCCGGGTCATTCCGGGGCGTAACTGGTCTATCATGTCCTGCGTGACGACATTACCCTGCTGGATGTCGATTTTGTAAACCCCGGGGAATGAACAACCGGCGAGTGCGAGCAGTCCCACGAAGGTGAAACTGGTTAGCAAGAGCTTGGTGTTTTGCATCGGTGGGCGACTTCCACTATCTTGGCTGGGACAACGTAAACTCCGATCATACCTGCATTAAGAGAAGCTGCGAAGCAGCGTCTGCGAGAAAGCTGACCATGGTTGAAAATAACGAACTACGTAAAGTAGGACTCAAGGTAACCTTACCGCGGGTCAAAATACTGCAAATGCTCGACTCTGCAGAGCAACGCCACATGAGTGCCGAGGATGTTTACAAGGCTCTGATGGAGGCCAGCGAGGACGTCGGTCTGGCCACGGTTTACCGTGTTCTGACTCAGTTCGAGTCCGCTGGACTGGTGGTGCGCCACAATTTCGATGGCGGTCATGCGGTATTCGAGCTGGCTGATGGCGGCCACCACGACCACATGGTCAACGTGGAGTCGGGTGAGGTGATCGAATTCTTCGACGAAGAAATCGAGAAGCTTCAGAAAGCCATCGTCGAAAGACACGGCTTTGACCTGGTGGACCACAATCTGGTGCTCTACGTCCGCAACAAGAAGGCGTAATCAGCAACAGGGGCGACCGCGGTCGCCTTTGTGCTTTCTATGGCTCAGCTTTTAGCCGTAACGACCATCTTTTTGGCGTGCGCCAGAGATTCCTTGGTCAGGTCGATGCCGCCCAGCATTCGGGCGACTTCCTCTATACGTTCAGTCTTGCTGAGCTTGGACACGGCGGTGCGCGTTGCGTCGTTGTCCCGCACCTTGTGCACGAACAGGTGCTGATGGCCCTGCGCCGCGACCTGCGGCAGGTGAGTGACGGTCATGACCTGGCCGCGCTCGCCCAGGCGACGCAGCAGTTGCCCCACGATCTCGGCGGTCGGCCCGCCAATCCCCACATCCACTTCATCGAATACCAGCGTCGGCACCCGCGAAGTTTGTGCGGTGATGACCTGAATTGCCAGGCTGATGCGCGACAGTTCGCCACCCGACGCGACTTTCGCCAGTGCTTTGAGTGGTTGGCCGGGGTTGGCGCTGACCAGTAGCTCTACCTGCTCCAGGCCGTGAGGCGAGGGTTCTACGCTGGCGTTGGCTTTGAGGTCGATCTGGAAACGGCCGCCGGGCATGCCCAGACGATGAATTTCCTGTTCTACAGCGCTGGCCAGTTTCGTCGCCGAATTGTGACGCAGGTCGCTCAGCTCGCGGGCTTTATCCTGATAGTGCCTGGCAAATGCCTGCACTTCATGCTCCAGCCGTTCGATGGATTCGTCGTTGGCATTCAGTGTTTCTATTTCATCCAGCAGCTTTTGTTGCAGTGTCGCGACTTCGCCCGGCTGGATGCGGTGTTTGCGCGCCAGTGTGTAAATGGCATCGAGACGTTCTTCAAGCTGTTGCAGTCTGGCCGGATCGGCATCGAAGTGATCCAGAAAACGATTCAGTTCGCCTACGGCTTCTTCTACCTGTATCTGCGCGCTGGACAGCAGCCCTGTGGCTTCGCTGAGGGCGGAGGGTGAATGGTCGACGCTGCCAAGACGATGCAGGCTGGCGGTCAGGGCATTGAGTACGTTGCCGGAATCGCTTTCGCTGCACTGCTCGACCACTTGTCGGCAAATGCTCAGCAGGCTTTCGGCGTTGGTCAGGTCCTTGTGTTCCTGTTCGAGCTGTTCAAGCTCGTTTTCACCCAGGCTCAGGCTTTCCAGTTCTTCGAGCTGATAGCTCAGCAACTGATGCCGTGCGCGTTGCTCGTCACCCGAGTTGGAGAGGCGTTCGAGCTCCTGCCGCGTCTGCCGCCAGCGCTGTGCAGCGAGATGGACCTGACGGGCCAGATCGGTCGCACCCGCGTATTCGTCGAGCAGGCGTCGATGTGTATCGGTCTTGAGCAGCGACTGGTGCTCATGCTGGCTGTGAATATCGATGAGCAGTTCGCCCAGCGCTTTAAGGTCGCCCTGAGGGCAGGGCGAGCCATTGATATAAGCGCGTGACCGGCCTTCGGCCGTGATGACCCGGCGCAGGATGCAGGGGCCGTCGTTGTCCAGGTCGCGCTCTTTGAGCCAGGTCTGTGCCTCGGGAATGTCGCCCAGGTCGAACGTGGCCAGGATGTCGGCCTTGTCGGCGCCTGGCCGGACCACGCCGCTGTCGGCACGGTCGCCCAGGGTCAGGCCGAGGGCGTCGAGCATGATCGACTTGCCCGCGCCGGTTTCGCCGGTGATGACGCTCATGCCTCGATCCAGTTCAAGGTCAAGGTGTTCGACAATGGCGTAGTTGTGTACGGAAAGGTGCACCAGCATTGAGCGGCTCCCGGGCTGTTTGTCTGGTTATTTATACAGTGTTTTATTTGTGGCTGACAATGCCCTTGCTTAGCTCGATTTGATCGGTCTGTAGTGGTTTTTAGTCCCTCTTGTGTCAAGTCGCCATTTTTTGTTGGGCTGGAATCCGGATTATTTGTCAGGGAATGCGTATCTCGATCACATGAAACCCTTGAAGCCGGAAAATCCGATCCCATATAGGTGGGCAGAAGCGCGAATCGGGATCGCGGACGTCTTTAGAGGAGAACATGTATGGCTGACGAACAGAATCTGGATGCGCAGGCGCAGGATCAGGCTGCCGAAGCGGGCGCGGGTGATGAACTGACAACTCGCGTGCAGGTGCTCGAAGAGCAACTGGCTGCTGCGCAGGACCAATCCCTTCGCGTGGCTGCGGATCTGCAGAATGTCCGCCGCCGTGCCGAACAGGATGTTGAAAAGGCGCACAAGTTTGCGCTGGAAAAATTTGCCGGTGATCTGTTGCCGATCATCGACAGTCTGGAGCGAGGCCTTGATCTGTCCAGTCCGGACGATGAAAGCATTCGCCCGATGCGTGAAGGCATCGAGCTGACCTTGAAGATGTTCCAGGACACCCTCAAGCGTTATCAGTTGGAAGCCATCGATCCACACGGTCAACCGTTCAGTGCCGACCAGCACCAGGCTATGGCCATGCAGGAAAGTGCCGACGTTGAGCCCAATACGGTGCTCAAGGTATTTCAGAAGGGTTATCAGCTTAATGGTCGCCTGCTGCGCCCGGCCATGGTCGTGGTCAGCAAGGCACCATCGCCTGCAACGCCGTCAATCAACGAGCAGGCTTGAAATCAGCTGTAAGGCCCCCATTTAAAGGTCAAGCGTTTAAGAGCTACCGCACGGTGTAAACGCACTGGCGGCAACCCAATCCAAGTTTTGCAAGTTTCGGGAGAGTCAAAGATGGGCAGAATTATCGGTATCGACCTGGGGACTACCAACTCCTGCGTCTCCATTCTGGAAAACGGTAACGTCAAGGTTATCGAGAACGCCGAAGGTACTCGTACTACACCTTCGATCATTGCTTATGCAAATGATGGAGAGATCCTGGTCGGTCAGTCCGCCAAGCGTCAGGCGGTCACCAACCCGCACAACACCCTCTATGCGGTAAAGCGTCTGATCGGTCGCAAGTTCGAAGAGGAAGTCGTTCAGAAAGACATCCAGATGGTCCCTTACAAGATCGTCAAAGCTGACAACGGTGATGCCTGGGTTGAAGTGAATGGCCAGAAAATGGCGCCTCCTCAGATCTCCGCTGAAATCCTGAAGAAAATGAAGAAGACTGCCGAAGACTATCTCGGTGAAGCGGTTACCGAAGCGGTCATTACCGTTCCGGCCTACTTCAACGACAGTCAGCGTCAGGCTACCAAGGACGCTGGCCGTATCGCCGGTCTGGACGTCAAGCGCATCATCAACGAACCTACCGCAGCTGCACTGGCTTACGGTATGGACAAGGCCAAGGGCGACCACACTGTCATCGTTTATGACCTGGGTGGCGGTACCTTCGACGTTTCGGTCATCGAGATCGCTGAAGTCGATGGCGAGCACCAGTTCGAAGTGTTGGCCACCAACGGCGACACGTTCCTGGGGGGTGAAGACTTCGACATTCGTCTGATCGACTACTTCGTCGACGAATTCAAGAAAGAAAGCGGCATGAACCTCAAGGGTGATCCGCTGGCGATGCAGCGTCTTAAAGAAGCTGCCGAAAAAGCCAAGATCGAGCTGTCTTCCAGCACCCAGACCGAAGTCAATCTGCCTTACATCACTGCAGACGCAACCGGTCCTAAGCACCTGGTAGTGAAGATCTCCCGCTCCAAGCTGGAATCGCTGGTTGAAGACCTGGTTCAGCGCACCATCGAGCCTTGCCGCATGGCGTTGAAAGACGCGGGTATCGATATCAGCAAGATCAACGACGTGATTCTGGTCGGTGGTCAGACGCGTATGCCGCTGGTGCAGAAGCTGGTGACCGAGTTCTTCGGCAAAGAAGCACGTAAAGACGTCAACCCTGACGAAGCCGTTGCCATGGGTGCTGCCATTCAGGGCGCAGTATTGGCCGGTGATGTCAAAGACGTTCTGCTGCTGGACGTCAGCCCGCTGACCCTGGGTATCGAAACCATGGGCGGCGTGATGACTGCGCTGATCGAGAAAAACACCACGATTCCTACCAAGAAATCCCAGGTGTTCTCGACTGCCGATGACAACCAGAACGCGGTAACCATCCACGTCCTGCAGGGCGAGCGTAAGCAAGCCGGTCAGAACAAGTCGCTGGGCAAGTTCGACCTGGCCGAGATTCCACCTGCTCCACGTGGCGTGCCACAGATCGAAGTGACCTTCGACATCGACGCAAACGGCATCCTGCACGTTGGCGCGAAAGACAAGGCCACCGGCAAGCAGCAGTCCATCGTGATCAAGGCCAACTCCGGTCTGTCCGAGGAAGAAATTCAGCAGATGGTTCGCGATGCTGAAGTCAACTCCGAAGAAGATCGCAAGTTCGAAGAGCTGGCCTCTGCCCGTAACCAGGGTGATGCGCTGGTCCACTCGACTCGCAAGATGATCGCTGACGCGGGTGACAAGGTCACTGCTGAAGAGAAGACTGCGGTAGAAGCTGCACTGGTTGCTCTGGAAGCCGCTATCAAAGGCGACGACAAGGCCGCCATTGAAGCCAAGGTTGAAGAGCTGTCCAAGGTTTCCGCGCCAATCGCTCAGAAGATGTACGCCGAGCAGGCTGAAAACCCGGACGCTGCGGCCAAGCCAGCTGAAGAAACTGCCAAGGCTGACGATGTTGTCGACGCCGAGTTTGAAGAAGTAAAAGACCACAAGTAAGCGCAGGCTCACTTGAAAGCCGGTTGACCTCTTTCGAGCGCTGACTGGTAGGATGTCGCCGCGCGGGAGCTTGCTCCCGCGTTGGCGTGTCTGGAACAAGCAAAAATTTCGGCGTGCGGAGTTGCTCCGCAAGCCACGTGGCAAGATCGCGACGCTCCTGCGTGGCGAATCATTCTGCCGCTTTCTCGGCCGGATGCATCTGGCTCTGAACGAAGACCAGGATCGTTGAATCGACGTGAGTTGGGTCCGGGCCTGTATGGGGCTCAACGAGTTTGGTGTGGCTCAGGAGAGCTTTCGCCGAACGTCCTCAAGAGTGCGGAAGAATTATGGCAAAGCGTGATTATTACGAAGTGTTGGGAGTGGAGCGAGGCTCCAGCGAGGCGGACCTGAAGAAGGCTTATCGCCGTCTGGCGATGAAGCATCACCCTGACCGCAACCCTGATGACAAAGCATCGGAAGAGCTGTTCAAAGAGGCCAACGAGGCCTACGAAGTGCTTTCCGACGCCAGCAAGCGCGCGGCCTACGATCAGTATGGCCATGCCGGTGTCGACCCGAGCATGGGTGGCGGCGGTGGTTTTGGTGGCGGTGCCGGTGGCGCCAACTTCTCCGATATCTTCGGTGATGTGTTCAGCGACTTCTTTGGCGGCGGCCGTGCCGGTGGCGGCGGTGGTCGTGGCGGCGCTCAGCGCGGCAGCGACCTGCGCTATACGCTGGAGCTGAATCTGGAGGAGGCAGTTCGCGGTACTAACGTGAATATCCGCGTTCCGACGCTGGTCAACTGCAAGCCATGCGACGGCAGCGGTGCCAAGAAGGGTTCTTCGCCTGTCACATGCCCTACGTGCGGTGGTATTGGTCAGGTGCGCATGCAGCAGGGTTTCTTCTCTGTGCAGCAAACCTGCCCGCGCTGTCACGGCCACGGCAAGATCATTTCCGATCCGTGCGATTCCTGCCATGGCGAAGGCCGCGTCGAAGAGTCCAAGACGCTTTCCGTCAAAGTGCCGCCAGGTGTCGATACCGGTGACCGCATTCGTCTGTCTGGCGAAGGCGAGGCGGGTACCCAGGGTGGCCCTACCGGCGACCTGTATGTCGTGATCAATGTGCGCGAACACGCGATCTTCCAGCGTGACGGCAAGCACCTGTTCTGCGAAGTGCCTATCAGCTTCACCGATGCAGCGCTGGGCGGCGAGCTTGAAGTGCCGACGCTCGACGGTCGCGTCAAACTGAAAATCCCCGAAGGTACCCAGACCGGCAAGCAGTTCCGCTTGCGTGGCAAGGGCGTCGCTCCGGTGCGTGGCGGCGGTGCCGGTGACTTGATGTGCCGTGTTGCAGTCGAAACCCCGGTGAACCTGAGCAAGCGCCAGCGCGAGCTGCTTGAAGAGTTCCGCACCTCGCTTGAAAACGACGAGTCTCACTCTCCGAAAGCCAGTGGCTGGTTTGAGGGTGTGAAGCGTTTCTTCGGCGATCTGTAAGGCTATCAACGGGAGCAGGGCATGCGACGTATTGCTGTAGTAGGCGCCGCCGGGCGTATGGGCAAGACCTTGATCGAGGCGGTTCAGCAGGCACCGGGCGCCGGCTTGACCGCCGCTATTGATCGTCCTGACAGCACGCTGGTGGGCGCTGATGCGGGCGAACTGGCTGCGCTGGGTCGTATCGGCGTGCCGCTGTCGGGTGATCTGGCAAAGGTGGCGGACGAGTTCGACGTTTTGATCGACTTCACTCATCCTTCGGTGTCGCTGAAAAATCTGGCGTTCTGTCGCAAGGCAGGCAAGGCAATGATTATCGGTACCACCGGTTTCAGTGCGGAAGAAAAGCTGCGTCTGGAAGAGGCGGGTAAAGATATTCCGATCGTCTTTGCTGCCAACTTCAGCGTCGGTGTGAATCTGTGTCTGAAGCTGCTCGACACCGCTGCGCGCGTTCTGGGTGATGAGGTTGATATCGAAATCACCGAGGCGCACCATCGGCACAAGGTCGACGCGCCGTCCGGCACCGCCTTGCGTATGGGTGAAGTGGTTGCCAATGCGCTGGGTCGTGATCTGGAAAAGGTTGCGGTCTACGGTCGTGAGGGGCAGACCGGTGCGCGTGATCGCCAGACCATCGGGTTTGCGACCATTCGTGCCGGTGACGTGGTGGGTGATCACACCGTGCTGTTCGCCGCGGACGGTGAGCGGGTCGAGATCACGCACAAGGCATCCAGTCGCATGACCTTCGCCAAGGGTGCCGTTCGGGCTGCAATGTGGCTCGACGGCAAGGCACCTGGGCTTTACGACATGCAGGATGTGTTGGGTCTGCATTGATTTCATACAGGACCATTCGTGGCCCTGTCGCATTTCCCCGCATTTCAGGCTCATTGGTGGTAGACCAAAATGGGCCTTTTCTGTAAGCTACAGCTTTAGTGTGTCCACTAAAAGCGCGCAGATGATTCCATAAGAAAGCGGGGTGACGTAACTACGTCATTCCGCTTTTTTGCAGCCTGCGATCGCCCTTTCAGGTTTTATTTACGGGAGGTCTTCTTGACTAAGCCAGCCATACTCGCCCTTGCTGATGGCAGCATTTTTCGCGGCGAAGCCATTGGAGCCGACGGCCAGACCGTTGGTGAGGTGGTGTTTAACACCGCAATGACAGGCTATCAGGAAATTCTTACCGATCCTTCCTACGCCCAGCAGATCGTTACCCTGACTTACCCGCATATCGGCAACACCGGCACCACCCCTGAAGACGCAGAGTCGGATCGCGTTTGGTCCGCCGGCCTGGTCATTCGCGACCTGCCTCTGGTAGCCAGCAACTGGCGTAACAAGCTGTCCCTCGGTGATTACCTGAAAGCCAACAACGTCGTTGCCATCGCTGGCATCGACACGCGTCGCCTGACCCGCATCCTGCGTGAGAAAGGCGCCCAGAACGGCTGCATCCTGGCCGGTGATAACATCACCGAAGAGGCGGCCATTGCCGCTGCTCGCAGCTTTCCGGGCCTCAAGGGCATGGATCTGGCCAAGGAAGTCTGCACCAAGGATACCTACGAGTGGCGTTCCAGCGTCTGGGATCTGAAAACTGACAGCCACCCTGAAATCGCCGCGTCCGAGCTGCCTTATCATGTGGTCGCCTACGATTACGGCGTCAAGGTCAACATCCTGCGCATGCTGGTCGAGCGCGGTTGCCGCGTAACCGTGGTGCCTGCACAAATGCCTGCCAGTGAAGTGCTCGCCTACAAGCCGGACGGCGTTTTCCTGTCCAACGGCCCAGGTGATCCGGAGCCGTGCGATTACGCCATCAAGGCGATCAGGGAAGTGCTGGAAACCGACATTCCGGTGTTCGGCATCTGCCTGGGCCACCAGTTGCTGGCGCTGGCCGCGGGTGCCAAGACCGTGAAGATGGGTCACGGCCACCACGGTGCCAACCATCCGGTCCAGGATCTGGACACCGGTGTGGTCATGATCACCAGCCAGAACCACGGTTTTGCGGTGGATGAGGCGACCCTGCCGAGCAACGTTCGCGCCATTCACAAGTCGCTGTTCGACGGCACCCTGCAGGGTATCGAGCTGACCGACAAGAGCGCATTCAGCTTCCAGGGTCACCCTGAAGCGAGCCCGGGCCCGAACGACGTCGCGCCTTTGTTCGATCGCTTTATCGAAGCCATGGCCAAGCGCCGCTGACCGGTTGCCTTGAGACGGTAATACGCAGGTGCCCAGGGCGGCCCCGGACTCAATGTCCGGTCGCTGCCGCCTAGGCCACCTCAGACAAATGTTCAAGACGGCTTGCCGACTGACCTGCGGATTTGAGTGACAACCCATGCCAAAACGTACAGATATTAAAAGCATCCTGATTCTCGGCGCCGGCCCCATCGTGATCGGCCAGGCCTGTGAATTCGACTACTCCGGCGCCCAGGCCTGCAAGGCTCTGCGCGAGGAGGGTTACCGCGTCATCCTGGTGAACTCCAACCCGGCCACCATCATGACTGACCCGGCCATGGCCGACGCCACCTACATCGAGCCGATCAAGTGGCAGACCGTTGCCAAGATCATCGAAAAAGAGCGTCCTGACGCACTGCTGCCAACCATGGGCGGCCAGACGGCTCTGAACTGCGCACTGGATCTGGAGCGCGAAGGCGTTCTGGAGAAGTTCGGTGTCGAAATGATCGGCGCCAACGCCGACACCATCGACAAGGCAGAAGACCGTTCGCGTTTCGACAAGGCGATGAAGTCCATCGGCCTGGCGTGCCCGCGCTCCGGTATCGCGCACAGCATGGAAGAAGCCAACGCGGTGCTTGAAAAGCTCGGCTTCCCTTGCATCATCCGTCCTTCGTTCACCATGGGTGGTACCGGCGGCGGTATTGCTTACAACCGTGAAGAGTTCGAAGAAATCTGCGCCCGTGGTCTGGACCTGTCGCCAACCAAGGAGCTGCTGATCGACGAATCGCTGATCGGCTGGAAAGAGTACGAAATGGAAGTTGTCCGCGACAAAAAGGACAACTGCATCATCGTTTGCTCGATCGAAAACTTCGACCCGATGGGTGTGCATACCGGTGATTCGATCACCGTGGCGCCTGCACAGACCCTGACCGACAAGGAATACCAGATCCTGCGTAATGCCTCGTTGGCAGTGCTGCGCGAGATCGGCGTTGAAACCGGTGGTTCCAACGTTCAGTTCGGCATCTGCCCGAACACCGGCCGTATGGTCGTGATCGAGATGAACCCGCGTGTATCGCGCTCCTCGGCGCTGGCCTCCAAGGCGACCGGCTTCCCGATCGCCCGCGTTGCCGCCAAGCTGGCCGTCGGCTACACCCTCGACGAGCTGTCGAACGAAATCACTGGCGGCAAGACCCCGGCTTCGTTCGAACCGTCGATCGACTACGTCGTCACCAAGCTGCCGCGCTTTGCCTTCGAGAAATTCGCCAAGGCGGATGCGCGTCTGACCACTCAGATGAAGTCGGTCGGTGAAGTGATGGCCATCGGCCGTACCTTCCAGGAATCCCTGCAGAAAGCCCTGCGCGGTCTGGAAGTCGGTGTGTGCGGTCTTGATCCGAAACTGGATCTGAGCCATCCGGAAAGCATGAGCACGCTCAAGCGCGAGCTGACCGTGCCGGGCGCCGAGCGTATCTGGTACGTCGCCGATGCCTTCCGCGCCGGTATGACGGTCGAAGAAATCTTCGCCATGAACATGATCGACCCGTGGTTCCTGGTGCAGATCGAAGACCTGATCAAGGACGAAGAGAAGATCAAGACCCTGGGTCTGTCGGCGATCGACCGCGACCTGATGTTCCGTCTCAAGCGCAAGGGCTTCTCTGATGCGCGTCTGGCCAAGCTGCTGGGCGTTACCGAGAAAAACCTGCGGACTCATCGTCACAAGCTGGAAGTGTTCCCGGTCTACAAGCGCGTCGACACCTGCGCCGCCGAGTTCGCAACCGACACCGCGTACCTGTACTCGACCTACGAGGAAGAGTGCGAAGCCAACCCTTCGACGCGTGACAAGATCATGATCCTGGGTGGCGGCCCGAACCGTATCGGCCAGGGTATCGAGTTTGACTACTGCTGCGTGCACGCCGCGCTGGCACTGCGTGAAGACGGTTACGAGACCATCATGGTCAACTGCAACCCGGAAACCGTCTCCACTGACTACGACACCTCGGACCGCCTGTACTTCGAGCCTGTTACCTTGGAAGACGTGCTGGAAATCGTCCGTGTCGAGAAGCCGAAAGGTGTGATCGTCCAGTACGGTGGCCAGACGCCTCTGAAACTGGCGCGTGCTCTTGAGGCCGCCGGCGTACCGATCATCGGTACCAGCCCTGATGCCATCGACCGTGCCGAAGACCGCGAGCGCTTCCAGCACATGGTTGAGCGTCTGAACCTGCGTCAGCCGCCAAACGCCACGGTGCGCAGCGAAGACGAAGCGATTCGTGCCGCAGCGAAGATCGGTTATCCACTGGTGGTGCGTCCGTCCTATGTACTGGGTGGCCGTGCGATGGAAATCGTTTACCAGGAAGACGAACTCAAGCGTTACCTGCGCGAAGCGGTTCAGGTGTCCAACGACAGCCCTGTGCTGCTGGACCACTTCCTGAACTGCGCAATCGAGATGGACGTCGATGCGGTCTGCGACGGTACTGATGTGGTGATCGGCGCGATCATGCAGCACATCGAGCAGGCGGGCGTTCACTCTGGTGACTCCGCGTGCTCGCTGCCGCCTTACTCGCTGCCGGCTCACATCCAGGACGAAATGCGTGAGCAGGTCAAGAAGATGGCGCTGGAACTGGGCGTTGTCGGCCTGATGAACGTGCAGCTGGCGCTTCAGGGCGAAGACATCTACGTCATTGAAGTCAACCCGCGCGCATCGCGTACCGTGCCGTTCGTTTCCAAGTGCATCGGTGTTTCCCTGGCGATGGTCGCTGCCCGCGTGATGGCAGGCAAAACCCTGAAAGAGCTGAACTTCACCAAGGAAATCATTCCGAACTTCTACAGCGTGAAAGAGGCAGTGTTCCCGTTTGCCAAATTCCCTGGCGTTGACCCGATCCTCGGCCCGGAAATGAAATCGACCGGTGAAGTGATGGGTGTGGGTGATACCTTCGGTGAAGCGTTTGCCAAGGCCCAGATGGGCGCGAGCGAAGTGCTGCCAACTGGCGGTACCGCGTTCATCAGCGTACGTGACGATGACAAGCCTCTGGTTGAAGCGGTCGCTCGTGACCTCATCAATCTCGGTTTCGAGATCGTTGCCACCGCAGGCACTGCCAAGCTGATCGAAGCGGCAGGCCTGAAAGTGCGTCGCGTCAACAAGGTGACCGAAGGCCGTCCGCATGTGGTCGATATGATCAAGAATGACGAAGTCACCTTGATCATCAACACCACCGAAGGTCGCCAGTCGATCGCGGATTCCTACTCCATCCGTCGCAACGCCCTGCAGCACAAGATTTATTGCACCACTACTATTGCAGCAGGCGAAGCGATTTGTGAAGCGCTCAAGTTTGGTCCGGAGAAGACCGTACGTCGCTTGCAGGATCTCCATGCAGGATTGAAGGCATGATCAAATACCCAATGACCGTCCAGGGCGCTCGCGCCCTGGAAGAAGAACTGACCCACCTGACCAAGGTGGTCCGTCCCAAGTTGAGCCAGGACATCGGTACTGCGCGCGAACTGGGCGACCTCAAGGAAAACGCCGAATACCATGCTGCCCGCGAGCAGCAGGGGATGGTCGAGGCGCGTATACGTGATATCGAAGGCCGCATGCAGAACGCTGTGATCATCGACGTCACGACTATTCCGCACACCGGCAAGGTGATTTTCGGCACGACAGTCGAAATCGCTAACGTCGAGACTGACGAAAGCGTGGTCTATCAGATCGTGGGCGAGGACGAAGCGGATATCAAGAAAGGCAAGATTTCAGTGGGCTCGCCCATTGCCCGTGCCTTGATTGCCAAGGAAGAAGGTGATGTCGTCGTGGTGAAAACGCCGAGTGGCGTTATCGAGTACGAAATCATCGAAGTACGTCACATCTGATGCTGGCGCCCGTTTTACGGGCGCTTTCAGCGGCAAAAAAGAGTCAGGGCACGCTTTTGGCGGCCCTGACTTCTGTTTTTATCCGTGTGCGCGGTGGACGTTGGACAGTTGCTTGTTTACCTTTGGGTTCTTGCGATAGATCAACGCCATTTTGCCGATGACCTGAACCAGGTCGGCAGAACCGGCCTTGCACAGTTCTGCGATGGCACCGAGACGGCTTTCGCGGTCGAGGATGTTGAGCTTGATCTTGATCAGCTCATGATCGCTCAGTGCGCGTTCAAGCTCTGCAAGTACACCTTCAGTCAAACCATTGTCAGCCACGATCAATACCGGTTTCAGATGGTGGCCAATGGATTTGTATTGTTTCTTCTGCTCTGGAGTGAGCGGCATAATCTGACCTCTGCGTCTGATCTTTTAAAAGCGGCGGCCAGTTTACCCGAGCGAGTCCGGGACCGCCCAGTTAATCACGACTCGTTTATTTTTGAGGTGCCCCGTGGCCCGTTCCAAGACAAGCCATAACTGGCTCAAAGAACACTTCGACGACAAGTACGTCAAAATGGCGCAGAAGGACGGTTACCGTTCGCGTGCCAGTTACAAGCTGCTGGAGATTCAGGAAAAGGACAAGCTCATCCGTCCGGGCATGACCGTGATCGACCTCGGCGCAGCGCCGGGAGGCTGGTCGCAGGTGACCAGTCGTCTGATCGGCGGTCAAGGTCGTCTGATCGCTTCCGACATCCTTGAAATGGACAGCATCCCCGATGTGACCTTCATTCAGGGTGATTTTACCGAGGATGCGATTCTTGAGCAGATCCTGGAGGCAGTCGGTAATACGCAGGTAGACCTTGTGATTTCCGATATGGCCCCCAATATGAGTGGATTGAGCGCTGTAGATATGCCGCGTGCAATGTTTCTCTGCGAATTGGCGCTCGATCTTGCTGGTCGGGTACTACGTCCCGGTGGCGATTTTCTGATCAAGGTCTTCCAGGGTGAAGGCTTCGATGTCTACCACAAGGATATTCGCAAGCTGTTCGACAGGGTGCAGATGCGCAAACCGTCGTCGTCCCGCGACAGGTCACGCGAGCAATACCTGCTGGCTCGCGGCTTTCGCGGCATTGATGGCGCAGCCAGCATCGAGCGGTTTTGACAAGGCGCGATAGCTTTTTTCAAATGGCGTTGCCGATGCAGCATGACTGAACATTATGTTGTCAAAGTTTCACAAAGGGTTACAGACGGTGTCTGCCGTATCTGTAGGTTCTGTAGTAAGTTAGGCCGGTGAATATCATGCGAGGCACGCTTGCTGCGTGGAGCTTGCTTCAGAGGGTAGCTAATTGAACGATATGGCAAAGAATTTGATCCTGTGGTTGATCATCGCGGCTGTCCTGGTGACGGTGATGAACAACTTCTCCAGCCCTAACGAGCCGCAGAACCTCAACTATTCCGAGTTCATCCAGCAGGTCAAGGATGGCAAGGTCGAGAAGGTTTCTGTCGACGGCTACGTCATTACGGGCAAGCGCAGCGATGGCGACACCTTCAAGACCATCCGCCCGAACATCCCGGACAATGGCCTGATCGGTGATCTGGTCAGCAACAACGTCGTGATCGAAGGCAAGCAGCCTGAGCAGCAGAGCATCTGGACCCAGTTGCTGGTGGCCAGCTTCCCGATACTGGTGATCATCGCGGTGTTCATGTTCTTCATGCGCCAGATGCAGGGCGGGGCGGGCGGCAAGGGCGGCCCGATGAGCTTCGGCAAGAGCAAGGCGCGTCTGCTGTCCGAAGATCAGGTAAAGACCACCCTGGCTGACGTTGCCGGTTGCGACGAGGCCAAGGAAGAAGTCGGCGAGCTGGTCGAATTCCTACGTGATCCGGGCAAGTTCCAACGCCTGGGCGGTCGAATCCCGCGCGGTGTGCTGATGGTCGGCCCTCCCGGTACCGGTAAAACGCTGATCGCCAAGGCCATTGCTGGCGAAGCGAAGGTTCCGTTCTTTACCATTTCCGGTTCCGACTTTGTCGAGATGTTCGTGGGTGTCGGTGCGAGCCGCGTTCGCGACATGTTCGAGCAAGCCAAGAAACACGCGCCATGCATCATCTTCATCGACGAAATCGACGCAGTCGGTCGCCATCGTGGTGCCGGCATGGGCGGTGGTCACGACGAGCGCGAGCAAACGCTCAACCAGTTGCTGGTCGAGATGGACGGTTTTGAAATGAATGACGGCATCATCGTCATTGCCGCAACCAACCGTCCTGACGTACTGGACCCGGCGCTGCTGCGTCCAGGTCGTTTCGACCGCCAGGTAGTTGTAGGTCTGCCGGATATTCGTGGTCGCGAGCAGATCCTCAAGGTTCACATGCGCAAGGTTCCGATGGGCGAAGACGTCAACGCAGGCGTTATCGCTCGCGGTACGCCGGGCTTCTCCGGTGCGGATCTGGCCAACCTGGTCAACGAAGCGTCGCTGTTCGCTGCTCGCTCCGGCAAGCGCGTTGTAGAAATGAAAGAGTTCGAACTGGCCAAGGACAAGATCATGATGGGCGCCGAGCGCAAATCGATGGTCATGTCCGATAAGGAAAAGCGCAATACGGCTTACCACGAGGCGGGTCACGCTATCGTTGGGCGCCTGGTGCCAGAGCATGATCCGGTCTACAAGGTCTCCATCATCCCGCGTGGTCGTGCGCTGGGTGTGACGATGTTCCTGCCGGAAGAAGACCGTTACAGCCTGTCCAAGCGTGCGTTGATCAGCCAGATCTGCTCGCTGTACGGTGGTCGTATTGCGGAAGAAATGACCCTTGGCTTCGATGGCGTCACAACCGGTGCCTCCAATGACATCATGCGTGCCAGCCAGATTGCCCGGAACATGGTCACCAAGTGGGGGCTGTCTGAAAAACTCGGCCCGCTGATGTACTCGGAAGACGAGGATGCAGGTTACCTGGGGCGCGGCAGCAGCCAGAACTCCAGTGTTTCCGGCGATACTGCCAAGCTCATCGACTCCGAAGTGCGCAGCATCATCGACCACTGTTACGGCACCGCCAAGCAGCTGTTGACGGATAATCGCGACAAACTGGAAGCGATGGCCGACGCGTTGATGAAGTACGAAACGATTGATGCCGACCAGATCGACGACATCATGACCGGTCGTACTCCGCGTGAGCCGCGTGACTGGGGTGGTGGTTCGGGGACCAACGGTACTCCGATCACGCCTGACCCTCGTCCGGAAACTCCGATTGGCGGCCCTGCTGCCGAGCACTAAGGTCTGACATGACATCTGCGCTGTATCCAACCCGGTTGCCTTGCGGCAACCGGGTTCTTGATTTGGCCCATACGCATGTAATGGGTATCCTCAACGCAACCCCAGACTCATTTTCCGATGGTGGCCGCTACAGCCAGCGCGATGCTGCGTTGCGTCATGCCGAGGCAATGGTGCAGGCCGGCGCCACGCTTATCGATGTCGGTGGCGAGTCAACCCGGCCGGGTGCGCGTGCTGTCTCTGCGTCGGAAGAGGTGGAGCGTGTGGCTCCGGTGGTCGAGGTCATCGCGCGCGAGCTGGATGTGATCATCTCTGTGGACACCTCCACGCCTGAGGTCATGCTGGCGACGGCTGGGCTGGGTGCAGGGCTTATCAACGACGTTCGCTCGCTGCAGCGCCCTGGCGCGCTTGAGGCGGCCGCAAGCACCGGTTTGCCGGTCTGTCTCATGCACATGCTCGGCGAGCCCGGAACCATGCAGAATGACCCGCACTACGAAGATCTGGTGGGCGAGGTTTGTGCCTTCCTGGCTGAGCGGATGAAACAGTGTGTTGCGGCAGGAATCGGTCAGCAGCAGATCATTCTTGATCCGGGCTTTGGCTTTGCCAAGACACTGGAGCACAATCTGAGCCTGTTCAAGCATATGGAAGCGCTGCATGCGCTCGGCCGCCCTTTGCTGGTGGGTGTTTCGCGCAAGAGCATGATCGGTGCTGTGCTGGGGCGTCCCGTCGACCAGCGTCTGTCCGGCGGGCTCGCCCTGGCGGTTCTGGCGATGGCCAAGGGGGCAAGAATTCTGCGTGTGCATGATGTCGCCGAAACGGCTGACGTGGTGCGCATGATCGCAGCTGTCGAAGCAGCTGAATAACAACAGTGGGGCATCTATGACTACCAGAAAATATTTCGGAACCGACGGCATTCGCGGTCGCGTAGGGCAATTTCCGATCACGCCCGAGTTCATGCTGAAACTGGGCTGGGCGGCGGGCATGGCTTTCCGCAAGATGGGCGCCTGCCGGATTCTCGTCGGCAAGGACACGCGCATCTCCGGCTACATGTTCGAGTCCGCTCTCGAGGCTGGTCTCTCCGCTGCGGGTGCTGACGTTCTCTTGCTGGGGCCGATGCCGACACCGGCCATCGCCTACCTGACACGTACCTTCCATGCCGAGGCTGGCATCGTCATCAGCGCCTCGCATAACCCGCACTACGACAACGGCATCAAGTTCTTCTCCGGTCAGGGCACCAAGCTGCCTGACGAGATCGAGATGATGATCGAAGAGTTACTCGACGCGCCGATGACCGTGGCCGAGTCCGAGAACCTCGGCAAGGTCTCGCGGATCAACGATGCTGCCGGGCGTTACATCGAATTCTGCAAAAGCAGCGTGCCTACCAGCACCGATTTCGCCGGCCTCAAGGTCGTCATCGACTGCGCCCACGGTGCGACCTACAAGGTGGCACCCAACGTATTTCGTGAACTGGGCGCGCAGGTAGTGGTGCTTTCCGCGCAGCCTGACGGGCTCAACATCAACAAGGCCTGTGGCTCCACGCATATGGAAGCCCTGCAGGCGGCCGTGCTTGCCGAGCATGCGGACATGGGCATCGGTTTCGACGGTGATGGCGACCGCGTGTTGATGGTCGATCATACCGGGACCATCGTCGATGGTGATGAATTGCTTTACATCATCGCCCGCGACCTGCACGAGCGGGGACGCTTGCAGGGCGGCGTAGTGGGTACATTGATGAGCAATCTGGGGCTTGAACTGGCCCTGGCTGAGCAAGGTATTCCCTTTGTTCGGGCCAATGTCGGTGACCGTTATGTGATCGCCGAGTTGCTCGAGCGCAACTGGCAGATCGGCGGTGAAAACTCCGGTCATATCGTCTGTTTCCAGCACGCCACAACCGGTGATGCGATTATCGCCTCATTGCAGGTGATATTGGCTCTGCGCCGAAGTGGCGTAAGTCTGGCCGAAGCGCGTCTGAAATTGCGCAAATGCCCGCAGATCCTGATTAACGTGCGCTTCGCCGGGTCGGGTGTAGACCCGGTTTCGCATCCGTCGGTCCAGGAAGCCTGCGCCCGCGTCACCGAGCAGATGGCCGGGCGTGGCAGGGTGCTGCTGCGCAAATCGGGTACCGAGCCGCTGGTGCGCGTGATGGTCGAAGGCGAGGACGAAACGCAGGTCAGGGCGTACGCCGAAGAACTCGCAAAACTGGTTACTGAAGTTTGCGCCTGATTTCGGCTTGCCAGTGTCGGAACTGTTGGGTAACATCTGCGCCCACTTTGACCCACGAGGTGTAGCATGCGTCGCCCAATGGTAGCTGGTAACTGGAAAATGCACGGTACCCGCGCCAGCGTCGCTGAGCTGATCGAGGGTTTGTGCAAGCAGTCGTTGCCAGGCAGCGTCGATATCGCCGTGATGCCTGCCAGTCTGTTTACACATCAGGTGATCGAGGGGCTCAAGGCAACATCGATCATCGTTGGTGCGCAGGATGCAGCCATTCAGGCTGAGCAAGGCGCGCTGACAGGTGAGGTTGCATCGAGTCAGCTGGCTGATGCAGGTTGCAAGCTGGTACTTGTCGGGCACTCCGAGCGTCGTCAGTTGATTGGCGAACAGGATGATGTCTTGAACAAGAAGTTTGCGGCGATCCAGGCGAAAGGTCTGACACCTGTGCTCTGCGTAGGTGAAACGCTTGAAGAGCGCAAGGCGGGGCAAACGCTCGAAGTGGTAGGACGTCAGCTGGACAGTGTCATCGCCGAGTTTGGTGTCAATGCACTGGTCAATGCTGTCATTGCCTACGAGCCGGTCTGGGCCATTGGCACCGGATTGACTGCTTCGCCTCAGGAAGCGCAGGAAGTGCACGCAGCCATCCGTGCGCAACTGGCAAAAGAGAATGCCGAAGTCGCACAAGGCGTGCGACTTCTCTATGGCGGCAGCGTGAAGGCGGCCAATGCGGTCGAGCTCTTCAGCATGCCGGATATCGATGGGGGGCTCATTGGTGGAGCTTCCCTGAATGCAGATGAGTTCGGTGCGATCTGTCGCGCCGCGGGAAACTGAAAAAATGCTGGAAACAGTCGTAATCGTTTTTCACCTGTTGGGCGCTCTGGGCGTTGTCGCTCTGGTATTGCTGCAGCAGGGTAAAGGTGCTGACGCAGGCGCGTCGTTCGGAGCAGGTGCATCAAATACTGTCTTCGGAGGTCAAGGAACCTCTACCTTTCTCAGTAAGTTTACTGCTATACTTGCCGCATGTTTTTTCATAACCAGCTTGGGGTTAGGTTACTTTGCTAAAGAGAAAGCTCAACAGCTGACTCAAGTAGGTTTGCCAGACCCGGCAGTACTGGAAGTGAAGCAAAAACCGGCAGCAGATGATGTACCGGTTCTCGAAGGGCAAAAGCCAGCCGCTGTTCCAGCTGACGTACCTCAAGCCCCAGAGAAGAAGTAAGACAGAATTCGGCGATGTTCGTGAGGTCGCCAAAAAGAGTTGTAATGCCGAGGTGGTGGAATTGGTAGACACGCAACCTTGAGGTGGTTGTGCCCATAGGGTGTAGGGGTTCGAGTCCCCTTCTCGGTACCAATTAAGCAGGAGAGCCCGCACTAGCGGGCTTTCTTGTAGGTGGATGTTGGATTGACCCAGCAATGGATCGGTCGTATACTTCCGCCCCAGCTTTGTCGCGGGGTGGAGCAGTTTGGTAGCTCGTCGGGCTCATAACCCGAAGGTCGTTGGTTCAAATCCAGCCCCCGCAACCAGTTTTAGCGGAGCCCCTTTTAAGGGGCTTTTTGTTAGCTGGACAGTACATGACGTCGATGTTCAGCGGCGTTTTCAGGGATGGGCTTTTGCCCATTTTTTTATTTCTAAAGCATGCACGAGGGGGTTCAGGTGTCGAGCAAGCTAGAACAGTTGCAGGACTTGTTGGCCCCAGTGGTCGTGGCCCTTGGCTATCAGTGCTGGGGAATTGATTTCAGTTCCCAGGGCAAGCATTCGGTGCTGCGCATTTATATCGACAAGGAAGGGGGCGTTCTGGTCGACGACTGCGCAATCGTCAGTCGCCAGATCAGCGGTGTGTTGGACGTAGAAGATCCAATCAGCACCGAGTACACCCTTGAAGTATCTTCTCCTGGCATGGAGCGCCCGCTGTTCACTATTGAGCAGTTTGCTTCGTACGCCGGGGAACAAGTGAAAATAAAGCTGCGTTCACCTTTCGAAGGTCGACGCAACTTTCAAGGCCTTCTCCGCGGGGTGGAGGAGCAGGATGTCGTGGTGCAGGTTGAAGACCATGAGTTCCTGTTGCCGATCGACATGATCGACAAGGCCAACATTATTCCCACGTTTGACTGAGACGTGCCGGTTACTGCGGATCCCGCGGATCCAATGGCTTGCGAAAGGCGAGGCGTACGATGAGCAAAGAAGTACTGCTGGTTGTTGAGTCGGTGTCCAATGAAAAGGGCGTTCCGGCAAGTGTAATTTTTGAAGCGCTGGAGCTGGCTCTTGCCACCGCTACCAAGAAACGTTTTGAAGATGAAGTAGAACTGCGCGTAGAGATCAATCGCCAGACAGGCAACTACGAGACTTTCCGTCGCTGGACAGTTGTCGAAGACGAAGATCTGGACGATCCTGCGCACGAATTTGCTGTGGATCAGGCCCAGGCGAAAAAGCCGGGTGCTGTTGCCGGCGACCTGATCGAAGAAAAAATCGAATCCATCGAATTCGGTCGTATCGCTGCGCAGACCGCCAAGCAAGTCATTGTGCAGAAAGTTCGCGAAGCCGAGCGTGCTCAGGTGGTCGATGCCTACCGTGAGCGTCTGGGTGAAATCATTTCTGGTACTGTTAAAAAGGTTACACGTGACAATGTCATCGTTGACCTGGGTAACAATGCCGAAGCCTTGCTGGCTCGTGAAGACATCATTTCCCGGGAAACTTTCCGGGTCGGTGTTCGCGTCCGTGCTTTGCTGAAGGAAATTCGTACTGAAAACCGTGGTCCTCAGCTGATTCTGTCGCGTACTGCGCCAGAGATGCTGATCGAGCTTTTCCGCATTGAAGTGCCGGAAATTGCCGAAGGTCTCATCGAGGTGATGGCTGCCTCCCGTGACCCGGGTTCTCGTGCGAAAATCGCTGTTCGCTCCAAGGATAAACGAATCGATCCGCAAGGTGCCTGTATCGGCATGCGCGGTTCGCGAGTTCAGGCTGTTTCCGGCGAGCTGGGTGGCGAGCGTGTGGATATCGTTCTTTGGGACGATAACCCGGCGCAGTTCGTGATCAATGCAATGTCTCCTGCAGAAGTAGCGGCAATCATCGTAGATGAAGACGCGCATGCAATGGACATCGCAGTGGGAGCGGACAACCTGGCCCAGGCTATTGGTCGTGGCGGTCAGAACGTGCGTCTGGCGAGCCAGTTGACTGGCTGGACCCTGAACGTAATGACCGAATCGGACATCCAGGCCAAGCAGCAAGCTGAAACCGGTGACATCCTGCGCAATTTCATCGAAGAACTCCAAGTCGAGGAAGAATTGGCGCAGGTGCTGGTTGATGAAGGCTTCACCAGCCTGGAAGAGATTGCCTACGTACCGTTGGAAGAAATGCTCAACATCGACGGCTTTGACGAAGAAATCGTCAACGAGCTTCGCGCTCGTGCCAAGGATTGTTTGTTGACTAAAGCCATCGCTACAGAGGAAAAGCTGGCAGACGCCCATCCGGCCGAAGACCTGCTCTCGCTTGAGGGTATGGACAAGGATTTGGCGATGGAACTGGCGGTGCGCGGCGTAATTACCCGCGAAGACCTGGCCGAGCAGTCTATAGATGACCTGCTCGACATCGACGGCATTGACGATGATCGTGCCGGCAAGTTGATCATGGCCGCCCGAGCCCACTGGTTCGAGTAATTGGGCGCGGCCTGAGGAGAGAAGTGCATGACGCAAGTCACGGTGAAAGAACTGGCCAAAGTGGTCGACACACCGGTAGAGCGCCTGTTACAGCAGATGCGTGAGGCAGGTCTGCCGCACACCGCCGCCGAGCAAGTTGTGACCGATAACGAAAAACAAGCCTTGTTGACGCACCTGAAAAGCGGTCACAAGGCCAAGGTGGAAGAGCCTCGCAAGATTACCTTGCAGCGCAAGACCACCAGCACCCTGCGCGTTGCTGGCAGCAAGAGCATCAGCGTTGAAGTGCGCAAGAAGAAAGTCTTTGTGCAGCGTAGCCCGGAAGAGATCGAAGCCGAGCGCAAGCGCGAGATGGACGAACGCCGTGCGGTAGAAAATGCCGCTCGTCAAAAGGCTGAAGAAGAAGCCAAGCGTCGCGCTGAAGAAGATGCGCGCAATCAGCCTGCTGCAAGCCAGCCCGCTTCGGCTGCTGCCGAGCCTGTTGTTGCCGCCGAGCCTGTGCGTGAAGCATCGCCAGCCGCTGCTCCGGCACCGGCCAGCGCAGCGCCTTCTGCCGATGCTCGCAAGCGTGACGAACAACGTCGCCCTGACAAGCCTCGTGCTGACGACCGCAACGCCCGTGGCGGCGACGGCGAGCGTAAAAACGCTCCGCATCGCGCTTCGGTCAAGGAGAAGGCTCCGGCCCCTCGCGTTGCTCCTCGCACTACCGACGAAGAAAGCGACAGCTTCCGTCGCGGTGGCCGTGGCAAGTCCAAGCTGAAGAAGCGCAATGCTCACGGTTTCCAGAGCCCTACCGGCCCGGTCATCCGTGACGTTGCCATTGGCGAGACCATCACTGTCGGCGAATTGTCGGCACAGATGTCGGTCAAGGCTGCGGAAGTCATCAAGTTCATGTTCAAGATGGGCACCCCGGTGACCATCAATCAGGTACTGGATCAGGAAACTGCCCAGTTGATCGCCGAAGAGCTGGGCCACAAGGTCACGCTGGTCAGCGACAACGCCCTGGAAGATTCCCTGGCCGAATCGCTGAAGTTCGAAGGTGAGTCGTTCTCCCGTGCACCGGTTGTGACCGTAATGGGCCACGTCGACCACGGTAAGACCTCGCTGCTCGACTACATTCGTCGTGCCAAGGTTGCAGCTGGCGAAGCCGGCGGCATCACCCAGCACATCGGTGCCTACCACGTTGAAACCGAACGCGGCATGGTCACGTTCCTCGACACCCCTGGTCACGCCGCGTTTACCGCCATGCGTGCCCGTGGTGCCAAGGCAACGGATATCGTGATTCTGGTGGTTGCAGCTGACGACGGCGTGATGCCGCAGACCATCGAAGCTGTTCAGCACGCTGTTGCGGCTGGCGTTCCGCTGGTTGTTGCGGTGAACAAGATCGACAAGCCTGGTGCTGACCTCGATCGTATCCGCAGCGAGCTGTCGGTCCATGGCGTGACGTCCGAAGAGTGGGGCGGTGATACGCCTTTCGTTTCGGTCTCCGCGAAAATGGGTACTGGCGTCGACGAGCTGCTGGAAGCTGTTCTGCTGCAGGCCGAAGTCCTGGAACTCAAGGCAACCCCGTCGGCCCCGGGTCGTGGTGTTGTTGTCGAGTCCCGTCTGGACAAGGGCCGTGGTCCGGTCGCTACTGTTCTGGTTCAGGACGGTACGCTGCGTCAGGGCGACATGGTGCTGGTCGGTTCGAACTTCGGCCGCATCCGCGCCATGCTCGACGAGAACGGCAAGCCGGTCAAAGAAGCAGGTCCTTCGATTCCGGTCGAAATCCTGGGTCTTGACGGTACTCCGGATGCTGGCGACGAAATGTCGGTGCTGGCTGACGAGAAGAAAGCCCGTGAAGTCGCACTGTTCCGCCAGGGCAAGTTCCGCGAGGTCAAACTGGCTCGCGCTCATGCCGGCAAGCTGGAGAACATCTTCGAGAACATGGGTCAGGAAGAGAAGAAGACGCTTAACATCGTCCTCAAGTCCGACGTCCGCGGTTCTCTGGAAGCATTGCAGGGCGCCCTTGGCGGCCTGGGTAACGACGAAGTGCAAGTGCGCGTAGTGGGCGGCGGTGTCGGTGGTATCACCGAGAGCGACGCCAACCTGGCACTGGCCTCCAACGCTGTACTGTTTGGCTTCAACGTGCGTGCCGATGCTGGCGCGCGCAAGATCGTCGAGCAGGAAGGTCTGGACATGCGTTACTACAACGTGATCTACGACATCATCGAAGACGTCAAGAAAGCCCTTACCGGCATGCTTGGCAGCGACGTCCGGGAGAATATCCTGGGTATCGCCGAAGTCCGCGATGTGTTCCGTTCGCCGAAATTCGGCGCGATCGCAGGGTGTATGGTTCTGGAAGGCACTGTCTACCGTAACCGTCCGATTCGTGTTCTGCGCGAAGACATCGTTATCTTTGAAGGCGAGCTGGAATCCCTGCGCCGCTTCAAGGACGACGCTGCCGAAGTACGTGCAGGCATGGAATGCGGTATCGGCGTCAAGAGCTACAACGACGTCAAGGTTGGTGACAAGATCGAAGTCTTCGAGAAGGTCCAAGTGGCTCGCAGCCTCTAAATCGCGAGCTTCAGGAGTCATGGTGGGAGCCTCGCATGCAAATGCCCTGCTTTCCCCATGGGCTCTAAACGCAACGCCCGGTCTGGCAATTGTCAGGCCGGGCGTTTGCCGCTTTCAGACTGTCAGGGTTTGGTCCCGGATCAGTAACAGGTAACAAGCATGGCAAAAGAATACAGCCGTACCCAACGTATCGGCGATCAGATGCAGCGCGAACTGGCGCAGCTGATCCGTCGCGAAATCAAGGACCCGCGTGTGGGTCTGGTCACCATCACCGCCGTAGACGTCAGCCGTGACGTGGGTCATGCGAAGATTTTCATGACCGTCATGGGCCAGGACAGCGCGGAAGAAATCGCGCAGACCATCAAGGTGCTCAACGCTGCCGCAGGCTTCCTG
The DNA here is from genome assembly GCF_027983475.1 of Pseudomonas cerasi. Lineage (NCBI taxonomy): Bacteria > Pseudomonadati > Pseudomonadota > Gammaproteobacteria > Pseudomonadales > Pseudomonadaceae > Pseudomonas > Pseudomonas cerasi. Next base: position 1,120,754 of record NZ_JAQJVM010000002.1, on the reverse strand, counting down.
CGCATGCAGTTGGCCCGCGAAATGAAGCTGCGCAGCGTACCGCAACTGCACTTCCACTATGACGAAAGCGTCGTGCGTGGCGCGCATCTCTCGGCACTGATCGAGCGTGCCGTTGCAGAAGACGGTCAGCATCAGGAAGGCCCCGCATCGACGGATGCAAAGCCTGAAAGTACCGAGGAATAAAGAGTGGCTCAGGTCAAGCGTATACGCCGCAATGTCAGCGGGATCATCCTGCTCGACAAGCCACTGGGTTTCACGTCCAACGCCGCTCTGCAAAAGGTTCGCTGGCTGCTCAATGCCGAGAAAGCCGGGCATACCGGCAGCCTTGATCCTCTGGCAACGGGTGTTCTGCCGTTGTGTTTTGGTGAAGCGACCAAGTTCTCTCAGTACCTGCTCGATTCGGACAAGTCCTACGAGACCCTGGCGCAACTGGGCAAGACCACGACCACTGCCGATTCTGAAGGCGAGGTTTTGCTCACGCGTCCGGTGACCGTTGGTCGCGACGATATCGAAGCGGTTCTGCCGCATTTTCGCGGACAAATCAGCCAGATACCTCCCATGTACTCGGCCCTCAAGCGTGATGGCCAGCCACTTTACAAGCTGGCGCGTGCAGGGGAAGTAGTGGAGCGCGAGCCCCGTTCTGTTACTATTACGCGCCTGGAATTACTTGATTGCGAAGGCGACACTGCACGTCTGTCCGTCGATTGCAGCAAAGGCACCTATATTCGCACGCTGGTCGAGGATATCGGTGAGAAGCTCGGTTGTGGTGCTTATGTCGCAGAATTGCGTCGTACCCAGGCCGGGCCTTTCACGCTGGCTCAGACAGTGACGCTGGAAGAGCTCGAGCAGGTGCATGCCGATGGCGGTAATGAAGCGGTCGACCGTTTCCTGATGCCATCGGACAGCGGTCTGCTGGACTGGCCGCTGTTGAAGTTTTCGGAACACAGTTCGTTTTACTGGTTGCATGGTCAGCCAGTACGCGCGCCGGACGCACCGAAATTCGGTATGGTTCGCGTGCAGGATCACGAAGGTCGCTTCATCGGTATCGGTGAAGTCGCCGAAGACGGGCGCATTGCGCCGCGTCGCTTGATTCGGTCAGAGTGACCGAAACCACTCCAGGCGTCGGCTTGCCGGCGAGTGGGGTGGAACGAGGATGGCTGTCAACAGGCACGGTCATACCTCATTTTTTAATACGAGGATCTGTCCTCGGCCTGTTGGAAACGTTTCTCCGGAAGCGCTTCCTTGCACAAAAGGATTGCCCACATGGCACTCAGCGTTGAAGAAAAAGCTCAGATCGTAACCGACTACCAGCAAGCTGTTGGTGACACTGGTTCGCCAGAAGTGCAAGTTGCACTGCTGACCGCCAACATCAACAAACTGCAAGGCCACTTCAAGGCCAACGGTAAGGACCACCACTCGCGTCGTGGTCTGATCCGTATGGTAAACCAGCGTCGCAAGCTGCTGGATTACCTGAAAGGTAAGGACGTTAGCCGTTACAGCGCCCTGATCGGTCGTCTGGGTCTGCGTCGCTAATAACGACGTTGCTAGAGGTTGGTTGTCTGTCACGATCCGTCGGGTTTGCCCGGTGGTTCTGGCAGGCTCCCAGCCTCAAGTTTTATCTGGGCTGTGGAAGGGGCCGATTCCCCACGCTGCCCAAGAATTCGCAAGAAACCAGTTCCCCAAGAGCCACAAAGAAAGGTAGGAAACCGTGAACCCGGTAATCAAAAAGTTTCAGTTCGGTCAATCGACCGTAACCCTCGAGACAGGCCGTATCGCCCGTCAAGCCTCTGGTGCAGTATTGGTCACCGTTGACGACGACGTCAGCGTACTCGTGACTGTGGTCGGCGCCAAACAGGCTGACGCTGGCAAAGGCTTCTTCCCTCTGTCCGTGCACTATCAGGAAAAAACCTACGCTGCCGGCAAGATCCCTGGCGGTTTCTTCAAGCGTGAAGGCCGTCCTTCCGAGAAAGAAACCCTGACTTCGCGCCTGATCGACCGCCCGATCCGCCCGTTGTTTCCAGAAGGCTTCATGAACGAAGTGCAGGTTGTCTGCACCGTCGTCTCCACCAGCAAGAAAACCGATCCGGACATCGCTGCGATGATCGGTACTTCGGCTGCCCTGGCCATCTCCGGTATCCCGTTTGACGGTCCGGTTGGTGCTGCCCGCGTTGCTTTCCACGAAAGCACCGGCTACCTGTTGAACCCGACTTACGAGCAGCTGCAGGCTTCGAGCCTGGACATGGTCGTTGCCGGTACTTCCGAAGCCGTCCTGATGGTTGAATCGGAAGCCAAAGAGCTGACCGAAGACCAGATGCTGGGCGCTGTGCTGTTCGCGCATGACGAGTTCCAGGTCGTGATCAACGCCATCAAGGAACTGGCTGCCGAAGCCGCCAAGCCTACCTGGGCCTGGCAGCCTAAGCCTGAAGCGACTGAACTGCTGAGCGCTATCCGCTCCGAGTTCGGCGAAGCGATCTCCCAGGCTTACACCATCACCGTCAAAGCCGACCGTTATGCGCGTCTGGGCGAGCTGAAAGATCAGATCGTTGCCAAACTGGCTGTGGAAGAAGGCAGCCCGTCTGCCAGCGAAGTCAAAGCCGCTTTCGGTGAAATCGAATACCGCACCGTTCGCGAAAACATCGTTAACGGCAAGCCGCGTATCGATGGCCGTGACACGCGCACCGTACGTCCTCTGAACATCGAAGTCGGTGTTCTGCCAAAGACCCACGGTTCGGCACTGTTCACCCGTGGCGAAACTCAGGCGCTGGTTGTTGCCACGCTGGGTACTGCACGTGACGCACAGCTGCTCGATACGCTCGAAGGCGAGAAAAAAGACCCCTTCATGCTGCACTACAACTTCCCTCCGTTCTCGGTGGGCGAGTGTGGCCGCATGGGCGGCGCAGGTCGTCGTGAAATCGGTCACGGCCGTCTGGCCCGTCGCAGTGTCCAGGCCATGCTGCCAGGCGCAGACGTGTTCCCGTACACCATCCGTGTTGTGTCGGAAATCACCGAGTCCAACGGCTCCAGCTCCATGGCTTCGGTCTGTGGTGCTTCCCTGGCTCTGATGGACGCTGGTGTGCCGATGAAGGCGCCGGTTGCCGGTATCGCCATGGGCCTGGTCAAGGAAGGCGAGAAGTTCGCCATTCTGACCGACATCCTGGGTGACGAAGACCACCTGGGCGACATGGACTTCAAGGTAGCCGGTACCTCCAAAGGTGTTACCGCGCTGCAGATGGACATCAAGATCAAAGGCATCACCGAAGAAATCATGGAGATCGCCCTGGGCCAGGCCCTGGAAGCTCGCCTGAACATCCTCGGTCAGATGAACCAGATCATCGGTCAGTCGCGTAACGAACTGTCGGCCAACGCTCCGACCATGATCGCGATGAAGATCGACACCGACAAGATCCGTGACGTGATCGGCAAGGGTGGCGCAACCATCCGTGCCATCTGCGAAGAAACCAAGGCTTCGATCGACATCGAAGACGACGGCTCGATCAAGATCTTCGGCGAGTCCAAGGAAGCGGCTGAGGCAGCACGTCAGCGCGTTCTGGGTATCACCGCAGAAGCGGAGATCGGCAAGATCTACGTCGGTAAGGTTGAACGCATCGTCGATTTCGGCGCATTCGTCAACATCCTGCCGGGCAAGGATGGTCTGGTTCACATCTCGATGCTGAGCGATGCTCGCGTAGAGAAAGTGACCGATATCCTCAAGGAAGGTCAGGAAGTCGAAGTACTGGTACTGGACGTGGATAACCGCGGCCGTATCAAGCTGTCGATCAAGGACGTAGCCGCAGCGAAAGCGTCGGGCGTCTGATTGATCTGAGCAGCAGATGAAAAAGGACTCTTCGGAGTCCTTTTTTTATGAGCGCAATTAGAGGCTTACACATGGAGCATGCAAACTGCTCGGTACAAACATGCATCTTGCAAGCCCGGGTTTGGGCGAACGGGCAATCTGCACGACTCAGCAAAACAAATAAAAACATAAGCAATTGATTTTAAAGGTTATTTTGGCTATCTCATTTTTGGCACACCGCTTGCGATATACCTGTTAACCCTGCCACCACATGCTGGTGCAGATTTTGAGAAAAACAGGAGTTATCGTATGAAGAAGTTCGCTATTGCCGCTGCTACCGCTACTGCCCTGACTCTGACCATGGCCAACGCTGCTTTCGCACAGACCTCGGCTCAAGCGCCAATGGTTCTGGCAGCTAACACCACTACTCAAGAAGTCAAAGAAGACACTTCTGACACCTGGATCACCACCAAAGTCAAAGCTGATCTGCTGACTGAAAAAGGCATCCCAGGTTCGGACATCAAGGTTGAGACCAACAAAGGTGTGGTTTCCCTGTCCTCCATGGTAAAAGTTACCGAAGCTCAGAAAAACACTGCCGTCGCTATCACCAAGAAAATCAAAGGTGTTAAAGACGTATCGGCTGCTGGCCTGAAAGCCGAGTAATCGAATACTGCTCATGAACACCCGCAGTCATTGATTGATGGAAGGTTCATGCGAGGCTACAAGGATGTAGCCATTAAAGGCCCCGACTGAAGAGTCGGGGCCTTTTCTATGGGCGCTACGAAACACATGAAGGGAAGGGGAGCCGGGGGATCAGTTGCGGCGTTTGCTCTCGATGCCTACCAGGCGACCGCCTTCAAAGCGCAGGTACTGATACATGCCGTTATCAGGACCGTAGATCCATTCCTCGATCTTCACGGCTTCTGACCTTCGATAATTACTACTAAAGGTTTCCCGAGTGCCGAGTACTTCCTGGCTGACCGGTTCGCCGCATTTCTGCTGGACCTCGAACGTCCGGTCGCCGGTGCTGACCAGCTGGCTGCCGCAACGCAGGGTCGAGGTGGCATACGCTGATGCGACAACTGACCCGGCCATGGCGGCGAGGGTCAGGTTGATCAGCCGTTTGATTCGGGTGTGTGCCAATGGCTTCATTCGCTGTCGAGGTGGAGGGGGCTGATGACTTTACCATCCGGTTGGGCCTGACCCAGTTGCGCGTCGACGAAGTACACGCGAGCGTCTTCTAGCTTGCCCTTGTCCACCAGGTAATCCTTGATACTGCTGGCTCTGCTCTGGCCCAGTTCGCGCAGCAGCACCTCATTGCTGCTCCAGAACTTGAGTACGGCGGCACGCATCTGGGCAGCACGCTGCTCCTTGCCCAGACTGGCCCACTCAGCGGGCGGTTGCTGTTTCAGGCGTGTCCTGTAGATACCTTCGAGCATAGGCGCCTTTTCCTCTTCCGGGACCTCTATCAAACCGGCCCTGGCTGGAACCTTGTCGCCGCGCCGCTGGAGGATCTTGTAGTACGTGTACTGGTATTCGCGTTCCAGTCTTTGCTGAGCGATCAATGGACCGTCACTGCTGGCGGCGCTGGTGCCTTCGATCTCCAGCTTCAGGTCCGGACGTTCCTTGAGCGCCACCGAGAGCTTGTCCAGGGCCTTTTGCGCCTCTGCCGACAAGTCACTGGAGCCTGGCGCGAAACTTACGCTGCCGAGGTCCTCGGAGCTTCCACCGGCAACCAGCCCGCCGAGCATCTTGAACGGAGCCTGTGCTGCACGCAGCACCAGGTTACGCAGGGTCTGCCAGACAATCGGCATGACGCTGAACTGCGGGTTGTTCAAGTCGCCTTCGATGGGCAGCTCCAAGGAAATGCGCCCTTGGGTATCCTTGAGCAGCGCGACCGCCAGACGAATAGGCAGGTCCAGCGCATCCGGGCTGTCGACCCGTTCACCCAGCTGTAGCTGCTCCACCAGCACCTTGTTCTGGGCCTTGAGCTGGCCCTTGGTAATCAGGTAGTGCAGGTCGAGATTGAGCCGGCCCTTGCGGATCCGGAAACCTGCGAACTTGCCGGAGTAGGGGGTGAGGTTGGTCAGCTCGACGCGCTTGAAGCTGGTGGTGATATCCAGACTGGCCATCGGGTCGAACGGGTTGAGGCTGCCCTTGATGGTGACCGGCGCATAGCGGTCGACCTTGCCCTCGATATTCACGGGGGCCGGTGTAGGCTTGCGATTGTCGATGGTGCCGATACGCCCATTGAGTTGCTGCACGGCGGTGGCGAAGTTGGGGGTCAGGGTCATGTCGGCAAAGTTTGCCGAGCCATCGTTGATATTCACTTCACCCACGTAGATCGCCAGCGGGTTTTCCTTCTTGCCTACGGCTTGCGTTCTGGCTGCCTTTGGCTGGCTGGCGGTTTTGCCGGCAGCCGCATCGGCTGGCTGCGGGATCAATAGATCATCGATGTTGGTGGTCCGGTCCTCATTGATCATGAAGCGCGCGTAGGGCTGATCCATGTTCACTTTGGCAATCGACAGGCCCTTGCCGTGCTGGTAGTCCAGCCCCTCGAGCGCCAATTGCTGCCACTTCAGAAAGTCGCGCTGCTTGAGCGTATCCAGCGTGTGCAACTGATTGACCTGTGCTTTACCGGTGACGCTGAACGCCAGTGGCTCGGTGCTTTTCAGGTCGACCGCCAGATCGCTGCCGAGCATGCCACTGCGCAGCTCCAGACGAATGAACGGGCTGATGTAGGCCTGAGCGAGGCGCAGGTCGATGTCGCGGGTGGTTACGTTGAGTCGTGCGCTGACCGGGTTGAGGTTCACTTCACCGGCGGCAGTGAGATTGCCCTGTTTGCCCAGCCCGGTATCCAGCTTGAGCGTGAAGGGCGCCTTGTTCAGGCTGTCGAAGTTCTGGATGTCCAGATTCAGTGGGCCAACGTCCAGCGCGACCGGCTCTTGAGGTACGCGATCTGCCAGATGGACCATGTAGTTGCGCAACTGCACATCCCGCAACAGGACTTGCCAGGGTTTGCTCTGCGCCACGGGTTGATCGCTGGCTTTGGCTGAGGCCTCGGTGGCAGGCGCCGGCTCGGCGGCTTTTTCGTCCACCGCTGGCGTGTGCGTTGCTGCGGGCTTGCCAGGTTGGCTGGCAAACAGTTTTTGCCAGTCCAGTTGCCCGTCGGTTTCACGTGCGGCCCAGGTTTCCAGCTTCTGGCTGCGGACCTTGCCTACGGTAACCAGCTGCTTTGCGAGGTCGACCGATGTTTCGCTGACGTCCATGCGTTGCAGGCGTACCAACGGGCGACCGTCGGGAGCGTTGAGCGCGAAAGGCGCGACACTGGCCGAGACGTTGGTCAACTTGAGCTCGGTCTTCTTGGACAGGTTCAGTGTGTAGGCCGTGCTGAAATTCAGCACGCCGTCCTCAAGCGCCAGCGGCAAGGCATCACGTACGTAAGGCCACCACAGTTTCATCTTGCTGTCGGTGACCTTCAGCGTGCCCTCGGAGGTGATCGGGATCAGGCTGATGCGGCCGACCCAGTCGATCTGCCCACCGTCCGGACCCGCCGCGACCAGGGTCATGTCGGCATTGTCTTCAGGCAGTGTGCTGAGGTTCTTGAGCTCGAAATCCAGCGCGTCGTATAGAAACTCGATGGGCTGGCTGGGGCGCAGGTCCTGGAAGTGAACGTAGCCTCCCGCCAGTTTGATTTCGTCGATACGCAGCGGGAATGGCTTGGTGGCGGGTTCGTCCTTTGTCGGTTCGCTGGCGGGCAGCTTGAACAGCTGTGCCAGATTGAGCTTGCCCTGTTTGTCGAACAGCAACTCGGTGCGTGGTTTGATCAGCTCGACGCGTTGCAGATGCAGGGCCCGCGTCCACAGGCTGTTGATTTGCAGATTGGCATAAAGCTTTTCAAACGCCACCTGCTCCTTGCCTGGCGTGCCGATGTTCAGGCCCCAGAGCGTCAGCTCCAGCGTGAAGGGGTTGAATTCCAGGCGTTCGAGTTTTGCCGGCACTGTGGCGTAATTGGCCAGTTGCTGGTTCGCGATCCGCAGAGCGACGCCGGGAAGAATGAAAAAACCCAGCAAACTGTAGAGCGCGATCACAGCCAGCAGGGAGCCAAGTGTGCGTTTCAATCCTCTGGACATGGGCAGCGGCGTCTCTCTCTTTTGGAAGCCCTTGGAGTATGGCATGCCTGTTCGGTTCCGAAGGCACTGCCGTCGCGGCTTGTAGGAACTTTCCGGTTGTACGTTAAGCTATCAAGCGCCGGATCAGAGTTGCAGAATCAGCGTTTTCAGCGGCGGTTGATTGTCCTGAGACGGAAAGTCTGCAGCGGGACGCATCTCCTGGCAGTTGCGCACCGGACGCCCGGCCTTGGTGGCACAGCGCAGTACCTGCTCACGCCAGTCCTGCATGCTGACTTTCGCCAGATTGTTGCAGCAGATCAGCACGCCATCGTCTGCCGTGGTCAACAGCGCAGGTTTGAGCAGGCTTTGATAGTCGCGCAGCAGGTCAACGGTGCCGAACGCGCTCTTGGCCCAGGCGGGTGGATCAAGCAGGACCAGATCATATTGGCGCTGTTGCAGTTTCACGTAGCTGGGCAATTGCTGGCTGCGGCGTGCGGCAATGGGCAGCCCGGCCAACTGGCGGATTGCCGGAAAATAATCCGACTGGATGAATTGCATCGGCGGCAGTTGCGGATTGAGCGCGCCATTCTCGCGACCCACCGCCAGATTGCCTTCGGCGAAGTCCAGATTGCACACTTCACTCGCGCCACCGGCCGCAGCACTGAGGCCGACGCCGCAGGTGTAGGCGAACAGATTCAGCACGCTTTTCCCGGCGCTGTGCTGCTTGACCCAGCCGCGGGCGTTGCGCAGGTCGAGAAACAACAGCGGGTCCTGGCCTGCATGCCGGCCGCGGACCCGGTAATTGAGCCCCCATTCGTGGCCGACATGATCGGCCAGAGCTGCTTCTTCAGCCTTGTACACGGTGTCATGGCGATCCACGCGCGAGTTGCCTTGCGAGCGATCGTTATAGACCAGCAGGGTATCCAGGCCCAGACGCGTGTTGGCCTGTTCATGCAGCGCCAGCAGGGCATCGCGATCCAGGCGGGTATGAAAGCTCTGCACCAGCAATTGCGGGCCGTAGCGGTCGATGGTCAGCCCGCTGGCGCCCTCCTGGCTGCCGTGAAACAGTCGATAGCAGTCCGTCCCCTGCCCATGCAATTGGTCAAGCAACGCCTGGCGATTATCGAGGGCGACGCTGAGCGCCTGATTCAAGGAAGACATGCTGAGCGCCTCGGGCTGGAATAAGGCGCGGGAGTTTACCAGTTACCGGACGCCGGGGGTTTTTGAAGTCTGCCATGCGCTTGATCTCCTGCGTTGTCATACAGCGCCAATATTCCCCTGCTACGGTGCTTTTTTGCCTGTCAGCGAGGGGATAACCGTGAGCCAGTTCGATCTCAAGCGTCGCCGTGTCATCCAGGCCGTTGGAACGGTAGGTGCCGGTCTGCTGTTACCAGGTGTTGCACCGGCGGTCATCGCCTCGGTGCAGGATCGTCCGAAGATGATGGATGGCGTGCAGTCCGGCGATGTGTTCGGCGACAAGGCGATCGTCTGGAGCCGAAGCGACCGGCCTTCGCGCATGGTCGTCGAGTGGGACACGCGCAGCATGTTCACCCAGCCACGCCGCGTGGTGTCGGCGCTGGCCGATCAGCGTAGCGACTTTACCGCGCGGGTCGAGTTGAGCGGGCTGCCGGTCGATCAGGCGATTTTCTACCGGGTGTCTTTCGAGGATGCGCAGAGCGGTGTCGTCAGTGAACCGTGGTTCGGCCATTTGCGCAGCACACCGCAGCAGCGCCGCGACATCCGCTTCGTCTGGAGCGGCGATACGGTCGGGCAGGGCTTTGGCATCAACCCCGATATTGGCGGCATGCGTATTTATGAAGCCATGCGTTTGCGCTTGCCGGACTTTTTTATCCACAGCGGTGACACCATCTACGCCGACAGCCCGGTGCCGGAGCAGCTCACCACGGAGGACGGGCGTATCTGGCGCAACATCACCACCGAGGCGAAGAGCAAGGTGGCGGAGACCCTTGACGAATACCGGGGCAATTACCGCTACAACCTGATGGATGAAAACCTGCGTCGCTTCAACGCCGAAGTACCGCAGATCTGGCAGTGGGATGATCACGAAGTCACCAACAACTGGTCGCCCAGCAAACAGCTCGATGATCGCTACAAGGTCAAGGACATCAGCCTGCTGTCCTCGCGTGCCCGCCAGGCTTATCTGGAATACGCGCCATTACGCTTGCAGGAAGCCGACAACGGCGGACGCATTTATCGCAAGATCCCTTACGGTCCGATGCTCGACGTCTTCGTCCTCGACATGCGCAGCTATCGCGCCGGCAACGATGCCAACCTGGCTGACAAACCGGGTCCGACCACTGCGTTTCTGGGCCGTGAGCAACTGGACTGGCTCAAGCGCGAGCTCAATGCGTCGCGCGCGCAGTGGAAAGTCATCGCGGCGGACATGCCCATCGGCCTGGGCGTTCCGGATGGTGAGGTCAGCCCCGGCGTACAGCGTTGGGAGGCCATCGCCAACGGCAATGACGGGCCGGCGTCGGGGCGCGAGCTGGAGGTCGCCGAATTGCTGGCGTACCTGCGCGCGCAGAAGATTCGCGATTGTGTCTGGCTGACGGCCGACGTGCATTACTGCGCTGCGCATCATTACCAGCCGGATCTGGCCGTGTTTCAGGACTTCGACCCGTTTTGGGAGTTCGTCGCCGGGCCGTTGAATGCCGGTAGCTATGGTCCCAATGTGCTGGACAAGACCTTTGGCCCCGAGCTGGTGTTCCAGAAGGCGCCTCCTGCGCAGAACACCTCGCCATTTGCGGGTTTTCAGTTCTTTGGTGAAGTGAATATCGACGGACAGACCGGTGAGATGACCGTGACGCTGCGCGATCTCGACGGGGTCTCGGTCTTCGAGCGCAGGCTCCAGCCTGAGAAGGCAGTCAGCCGCATCGTCTGATAAACAACCGCTGTGGCGGGTTGATCAGGGCTTCGGAAATTCCGTGCAACATGCTTGTCGTCGGTGGCCTATCATGAGCTACCTAACGACGGGACCGGATGCGTTGCATGCTGGCTATTTTTCTCGAAACCCTGAACATCACCGCTCCGGTGTTTGCCATGCTGTTTCTGGGCGTGTTCCTCAGGCGTATCGGCGCGATCAATGATGGTTTCATCGTTGCGGCTTCCGGGCTGGTGTTCAACGTCACCATGCCTGCGCTGTTGTTTCTGGGCATTATTCACGCCGACCTGCGCACCGCATTGCAGCCCAAACTGCTGATTTTTTTCAGCGTTGCGACGCTCCTGAGTTTCGCGTTCGCCTGGGGATGGGCGATCTGGCGTTGCCCGTACGAAGAGCGCGGGATCTACGTCCAGGGCGCGTTTCGTGGCAATAACGGGGTCATCGGTCTGGCCCTGGCGGCCAGCATGTACGGGCCTGATGGCATTTCACTGGGCGCCATTCTCGCCGCGTTGGTCATCGTCTTTTACAACACGTTATCGACGGTGGTATTGGCGGTTTACAGCCCGGTGATCAAGTCCGACCCCTGGAGCATCTTCAAAAGCGTGCTGGCCAACCCGCTGATCATCAGTGTGATCATCGCCTCGCCCTTCGCTTACTTCGCCATCGGCTTGCCCAAATGGCTGGAAACCTCCGGCAGCTATCTTGCCCAGATGACCCTGCCGCTGGCACTGATCTGCATCGGTGGCACGCTGTCGCTGGCGTCGTTGCGCAAGAGTGGAAAACTGGCTGTCAGCGCCAGCGTCATGAAGATGGTCACGCTGCCAGTGCTGTGCACGCTGGCCGCCTGGCTGGCCGGTTTTCGCGGCGCTGAACTGGGGATTCTGTTCCTGTATTTCGGCAGCCCGACAGCGGCTGCCAGCTACATCATGGCGCGCACGGCCAACGGCAATTACGAGCTGGCCGCTGCGATCATCGTCATCACCACGCTGGCTGCCGCGGTCACGACCAACGTGGGGATTTTCATCCTGCAATGGGGCGGCTGGATCTAATCGGTTTTGACGTAGCTGTCGATCACTTCCTGGGCCGCCCGAAACGCATCGATGGCCGCTGGCACGCCGGCGTACACCGCGCAGTGCAGCAGGGCTTCACGAATCTCCTCGACCGTGCAGCCATTGTTCAGTGCGCCACGAACGTGGCCCTTCAGTTCCTGCGGGCATTTTAGGGCGGTGAGGGCGGCCAGGGTGATCAGGCTGCGGGTTTTCAGCGGCAGACCTTCGCGACTCCAGACGCTGCCCCAGGCGTGCTCGTTGACGAAATCCTGCAGCGGCTGGCTGAAATCGGTGGCGTTCCCCAGCGCGCGGTCGACGAAGACATCGCCCATCACCTGGCGCCGGATCTGTTCGCCATCGCTGATCGTTTTGTCTGTCATGGCCTTGCTCCTTGTATCGATGCGGGTTGGAGGTCAGTGCTGGCGTCGCCACGCGCGGATCGTGCCCCAGACAACCACGGCACCCAGCACAGGCAACACCAGCGTGAGCATTTTGCTTTCAAGCCGTTCGGCCAGCGCCATGCCGGTGCTGATCGACAGGATATGCAGCCCGTAGGTCAGGTACAACGACAGCAGAAACAGGCCTTCCAGACGGTCTATCCGGTATCCGGAATAGAACAGCGGCACGCACAACAGCGAGACGCCGAGCATGATCGGCAGGTCGAACACCAGCGCATTTGGCGAGATCGTCAGCGGCACCGGGGCGATCAGTGCGGTCAGCCCCAGTACGCCCAGCAGGTTGAACAGGTTGCTGCCGATGACGTTACCCACGGCAATATCGCGTTCACCACGGAACGCTGCGATCAGCGAGGTCATCAGTGCCGGCAATGATGTGCCGATGGCAATGATGGTCAGGCCGACGATGCGCTCGGAAAGCCCCAGGTGGATGGCAATCACCACTGAAGCATCGACCAGCAGGTGTCCGCCAGCGGTCAGCAACAGCAAGCCCGTGGCAAGCATGAGCATGCGTGTGAAGGTACGAGGTTTTTCGGCTGTCTCGGCATGCCCGTGGCGCGGCGCATGACCACCCTGACGGATGATGATAATCAGGCAGGCCAGCAACCCGGCAAGCAGCAGTGCGCCGTCCAGTTTGCTGAATTCGCCGTTCCACGAAAGACCGATAGCCAGCAGGCAGGCACCGATCATCAACGGAATATCGATGTGCAGTACCTGACGGGCAACGCGTAGCGGAATGATCAGCGCGCAGAGGCCAAGGATCACCAGTACATTGAAAATGTTGCCGCCGATGACACTGCCCACGGCGATGTCGGTGTTATCGGCAAACGCGGCTTGCAGGCTGACTGCCATCTGCGGCGCACTGGTGCCCATCGCCACGACGGTCAGACCGACGATCAGTGGCCGGACCTTGAAAATCGCCGCCAGATGTACCGCTGCACGCACTGACAGTTCCGCCCCGATCAGCAGCAATAACAAGCCACTGAGCATTTGGATAAGCGCGGGGGCGGGCAGGGCCGATAGCTGGAGAATACGAGTGTCCTTGTCGGAGGTGATCGGAGGTTGGGGTTAATCCAGGGCCTGCACGCGGACTGGCGCTGTCCCGCTGCGCAGCATACCCAGTTGTTCGGCCGCTTCGCGAGAGACATCGATCAGACGGCCGCGCGTGTGAGGGCCGCGATCATTGACGCGTACTACTACCGACCTATCGTTGTCCAGGTTGGTGACCTTGACGCGCGTGCCGAAAGGCAGTTGTCGGTGCGCAGCGGTCAGCGCATTCTGATTGAACGGCTCGCCGCTGGCAGTGCGGTTGCCATGATGGCGGGCGCCGTAATAGGCGGCGGTGCCGGTCTCGTCGTAACCATGGGGGTCGATGATGTGATTGGCGCACCCTGCCAGTAAGGTCAGCAGGCTGCAGGCAAAAATAAGGCGGCGCATGGGGTGGGTTCCTGAGTGCCGGAGTAGTTGTGGTTGACGCTCGTGCCAATCCTCCATGCTGGCATGCGTTTCGTGACGTTCCGCGTACTCAACAGCGGACGCAGAGCGTCCGGAACTGCATTCCCACGCGGAGCGCTCAGCGTTATACATAAGTCATGAAGAGCCCAAGAGGCGGGGTCTTTGACCGCAATCGCGGTGAATAAAGATCTCCGTGGGAGTGAGCTTGCTCACGAAGACCTTGGTCCAAACGCCCTGTCTCTAGAGGCTGTACCGGCCTATTCGCGAGTAAGCTCGCTCCCACAAGACTCGTGTATAACGCTGATCGCATAGCATGGGAACGTGAGTGACGAGGATCAGCCCTCCAGCTTGGTCTTCAGCAGTTCGTTGACCTGTTGCGGGTTGGCTTTGCCTTTGGAAGCTTTCATCGCCTGACCAACGAAGAAACCGAACATCTTGCCGCGCTTGGCTTCATCGGCGGCGCGATACTGTTCGACCTGCTCCGCGTTGGCTGCCAGCACCTCGTCGAGCATCGATTCAATGGCACCGCTGTCGGTGACCTGCTTCAGACCGCGCTTTTCGATGATTTCATCGGCGCTGCCTTCACCATTGGCCATCGCCTCGAAGACCATTTTCGCGATCTTGCCGGAAATGGTGTTGTCGGTGATGCGCTTGAGCATGCCGCCCAACTGCTCGGCACTGACCGGCGACTGGTCGATCTCCAGGCCCTGCTTGTTGAGCAGGCTGCCCAGCTCGACCATGACCCAGTTGGCTGCCAGTTTGGCGTCACCACTGATGCTCACCACCTGTTCGAAGTAGTCAGCCTGCTCGCGGCTCGAAGCCAGCACGCTGGCGTCGTAGGTCGAGAGGCCGAACTGGCTCTGGAAGCGTTCGCGTTTCTGTGGTGGCAGCTCCGGCAAGGTGGCGCGGGTTTCTTCGAGGAAAGAATCCTCGATGATCACCGGCAACAGATCCGGGTCGGGGAAGTAACGGTAGTCGTTGGCTTCCTCCTTGCTGCGCATGGCGCGGGTTTCGTTGGTGTTCGGGTCATACAGGCGCGTTTGCTGGATAACCTTGCCACCGTCTTCGATCAGATCGATCTGGCGCTGAATCTCGCTGTTGATCGCCTTTTCGATAAAGCGGAACGAGTTGACGTTCTTGATCTCGCAGCGCGTGCCGAACTCGGCCTGGCCCTTCGGACGAATCGATACGTTGCAGTCGCAGCGCAGCGAACCTTCGGCCATGTTGCCATCACAGATGCCCAGGTAGCGCACGATCGCGTGGATGGCCTTGACGTAAGCCACGGCTTCCTTGGCGCTGCGCATGTCCGGCTCGGAAACGATCTCCAGCAGCGGCGTGCCAGCACGGTTCAGGTCGATACCGGTCATGCCTTGGAAGTCTTCGTGCAGGCTCTTGCCTGCATCCTCTTCCAGGTGCGCACGGGTGATGCCGATGCGCTTGACCGTGCCGTCTTCAAGGGGGATGTCCAGGTGGCCCTTGCCGACAATCGGCAGCTCCATCTGGCTGATCTGATAGCCCTTGGGCAAGTCCGGGTAGAAGTAGTTCTTGCGGGCGAACACGTTGTGCTGGCCGATTTCGGCGTTGACGGCCAGGCCGAACTTGACGGCCATGCGCACGGCTTCCTTGTTCAGCACCGGCAATACGCCAGGCATGCCCAGATCGACGAGGCTGGCCTGCGTGTTGGGCTCGGAGCCGAACGTGGTCGCGCTACCGGAAAAAATCTTTGATTGGGTCGAAAGCTGGGTATGAATCTCCAGCCCGATGACGACTTCCCATTGCATGTGTTTCTCCTCAGAAGCCTTCAGGTGCGCGAGTGTGCCAGTCGGTGACTTGCTGATACTGATGCGCCACATTCAAGAGACGGCCTTCCTGGAAATACGGAGCGAGCAGCTGCACGCCGACCGGTAGACCGTCGACGAAGCCTGCAGGCATGGACAAGCCGGGCAGGCCCGCCAGGTTGGCGGTGATGGTGTAGAAGTCTTCCAGGTATTCGGCAATCGGATCGTTGGTCTTGGCGCCGATCTTCCAGGCCGGGTTGGGCGTGGTCGGACCGAGAATCACGTCGACATCGGCGAACGCGCTCATGAAGTCGTTCTTGATCAGGCGACGGATTTTCTGCGCCTGCAGGTAATAGGCGTCGTAGTAACCCGCCGACAGCGCGTAGGCGCCGACCATGATGCGTCGCTGGACTTCCGGGCCGAAGCCTTCGGCGCGCGAGCGCTTGTACAGGTCGGTCAGGTCTTTCGGGTCTTCGCAGCGGTAGCCGAAACGCACACCGTCAAAGCGCGACAGGTTGGACGAGGCTTCAGCCGGGGCGATGACGTAGTAGGCCGGGATCGCGTGCTGAAGGTTCGGCAGGCTGATTTCCTTGACGATCGCGCCGAGCTTTTCCAGCTCCTTGACGCTTTCATGCACCAGCTGCGCGATGCGCGGGTCCAGACCTGCGCTGAAATACTCTTTCGGCACACCGATACGCAGGCCCTTGAGCGAGGTATTGAGGCTGGCGGAGTAGTCCGGAACCGGCTCGTCGATACTGGTCGAGTCCTGCGGATCGAAACCGGCCATGCCTTGCAGCAGCAGTGCGCAGTCTTCGGCCGTGCGTGCCATCGGCCCCGCCTGATCGAGGCTGGAGGCGTAGGCAATCATGCCCCAGCGCGATACGCGGCCGTAGGTCGGCTTGAGGCCCGTGAGGTTGGTCAGTGCCGCAGGCTGGCGAATCGAGCCGCCCGTGTCGGTGCCGGTCGCGGCGGGCAACAGGCGTGCAGCGACAGCGGCTGCCGAACCACCGGAAGAACCGCCAGGAACGCATTCCAGGTTCCATGGGTTTTTCACCGCGCCGTAATGGCTGGATTCGTTGGCCGAACCCATGGCGAATTCGTCCATGTTGGTCTTGCCCAGTGTCACAGTACCGGCCGATGCCAGACGCGAAACGACCGTGGCGTCGTACGGTGCCTTGAAATTGTCGAGCATCAGCGAGCCGCAACTGGTGCGGATGCCTTGGGTGCAGAACAGGTCCTTGTGCGCCAGCGGAGCGCCGAGCAGCGGGCCGTTTTCACCAGCGGCGCGGCGCGCGTCTGCCGCCTGCGCCTGGGTGATGGCCAGGTCTTCGGTGAGGCTGATGAAGCTGTTGAGCTGCGGGTCGAGCGTCGCGATGCGCGACAGCAGAACGCGAGTCAGCTCTTCGGAAGAAAACTTTTTATCGGCGAGTCCGCGAGCGATCTCGGCCAGAGTCATTTGATGCATGCAGGCGCTTTCCCTTACTCGATGACTTTCGGAACCAGATAGAGGCCGTCTTGGACCGCTGGTGCGATGGCTTGGTAAGTGTCACGACGATTTCGCTCGGTGACGGCGTCTTCGCGCAGGCGCTGGGTGGCTTCCAGCGGGTGAGCCAGCGGCTCGATGCCAGTGGTGTCGACTGCTTGCATCTGATCGACCAGCCCAAGAATGCTGTTAAGTGCTTCGGTGGTACGCGGGATATCGGCGTCATTGAGACCCAGTCGGGCCAGATGAGCGATCTTTTCCACGTCGGAGCGTTCAAGCGCCATGGGGTATCTCCAGTGGAATGCTTATGGATTTGCTTTGTTGCCAATTGCGGAACACTATCGCGTTATTACTGTCTCAAGCCGCTAACGTCGAGGGTGGTGTTCGGAAAACCGCCAATTTAGCATATTGGCTCCTTGCCCAAAATCCCTGTCGTTGTTAGAGTTTGCCGCACTTTTTTTACCACGCGTTCCCTAGGGTCCCTTTCCCATGTTCAAGAAACTGCGTGGCATGTTTTCCAGTGATCTATCCATCGACCTGGGCACTGCCAACACCCTTATTTACGTGCGTGAGCGCGGTATCGTTCTGAATGAACCCTCTGTCGTTGCCATTCGTACTCACGGCAACCAGAAGAGTGTCGTGGCCGTCGGTACCGAAGCCAAGCGCATGCTGGGCCGTACTCCAGGCAACATCGCAGCCATTCGTCCAATGAAAGACGGCGTTATCGCCGACTTCAGCGTCTGCGAAAAAATGTTGCAGTACTTCATCAACAAGGTTCATGAAAACAGCTTTCTGCAGCCCAGCCCTCGTGTGCTGATCTGCGTTCCGTGCAAATCCACCCAGGTTGAGCGTCGCGCGATTCGCGAGTCGGCCCTGGGTGCAGGCGCACGCGAAGTCTTCCTGATCGAAGAGCCGATGGCCGCAGCAATCGGTGCCGGTCTGCCGGTGGAAGAAGCTCGCGGCTCGATGGTTGTCGACATCGGCGGCGGCACCACCGAAATCGCCCTGATCTCCCTGAACGGTGTGGTGTATGCCGAATCCGTACGGGTTGGCGGTGACCGTTTCGACGAAGCGATCATCACCTATGTGCGCCGCAACTACGGCAGCCTGATCGGCGAATCCACTGCCGAGCGCATCAAGCAGGAAATCGGTACTGCCTATCCGGGCGGTGAAGTGCGCGAAGTCGACGTCCGTGGCCGTAACCTGGCTGAAGGCGTTCCGCGTGCGTTCACGCTGAACTCCAACGAAGTACTCGAAGCACTGCAGGAGTCGCTGGCGACCATCGTTCAGGCGGTCAAGAGCGCTCTGGAGCAATCGCCTCCGGAACTGGCCTCGGACATCGCCGAGCGTGGTCTGGTCCTGACCGGTGGCGGTGCGCTGCTGCGTGATCTGGACAAGTTGCTGGCGCAGGAAACCGGTCTGCCGGTCATCGTTGCCGAAGATCCGCTGACCTGTGTAGCGCGTGGCGGTGGCCGTGCGCTGGAAATGATGGATAAGCACACCATGGATCTGCTCTCCAGCGAATAATTCGCCGGGGTGCCTTTCACGGAGTCTTTTGTATGCAGGTAGCGGATATGCTACCTGTATGCTTCAGGCTGACGCCGAAACAGGGTGCCTATCTCTTTCATTTGTCCGGGCCGGTTACATACCGCATGAATAATTGCCAATCGAAGTTCGATCCAACGATCGCATGCCCCGGAGGAGCGGCCCATTAAACCGCTTTTCTCAAAAGGCCCTTCGCTGGGCGTACGTCTGCTGGTGCTCGCCGTTCTGTCGGTTGCGTTGATGGTTGTCGACGCCCGCTTTACGATCCTCAAGCCCGTGCGCAGCCAGATGTCGATGGTGCTCATGCAGTCCTACTGGATCGTCGACCTGCCACAGCGTCTGTATCAAGGCGTCGCCAGTCAGTTCGGCAGCCGCACAGAGCTGATCGCCGAAAACGAAAAACTCAAGACCGAAGCCCTGCTCCTGCAAGGTCGCCTGCAAAAGCTGGCGGCACTGACCGAGCAGAACGTCCGGCTGCGTGAGTTGCTGAACTCCTCGGCGCTGGTCAACGAAAAGGTCGAGGTCGCCGAGCTGATCGGCATGGACCCGAACCCCTTCACCCATCGCATCATCATCAACAAGGGCGAGCGCGACGGCGTGGTGCTCGGTCAGCCTGTGCTCGATGCACGCGGCCTGATGGGGCAGGTGGTCGAGTTGATGCCCTATACCTCACGCGTCTTGTTGCTGACCGACACCACCCACAGCATCCCGGTGCAGGTCAACCGCAACGGTCTGCGTGCCATCGCCAGCGGCACCGGTAATCCGGAACGTCTGGAGCTTCGGCATGTGGCGGACACCGCAGACATCAAGGAAGGCGACCTGCTGGTTAGCTCGGGCCTTGGCCAGCGATTCCCGGCCGGCTACCCGGTGGCAACGGTCAAGGAAGTGATTCACGACTCCGGCCAGCCGTTCGCGATCGTTCGGGCAGTGCCCACCGCTGCGTTGAATCGCAGTCGCTATCTGTTGCTGGTGTTCTCTGACGGCCGCTCGCCGGAAGAACGCGCTGCCGATGCGGCGCAAGCGCAGGAATCCCTCGACAAGGGCATCGAGCCTTCCGTGATGGCGACGTTGCCTCCGCCGACACCCGCCTTCCCGATGTGGCCACAGGCAGTCGTTCCGGTCTTTCCGGGCAGTACGCTGACGCACAAGCCGGCGGCGCAATCGACAACCCCTGCACCGGCGGCAACGCCTGCGACACCGGCAAGACCTGCCTCCCGGCCTGCGGCGTCACAGCCGCCTGCCTCAAGACCTTCCACCGCTCGGGAGCCTATCGATGGTTAGTCATGTTTCCGGGCGCAATGGCTGGGTGGTCTGGCTGACGTTTGCGATCGGTCTGTTGCTGAGCGTTTCGCCGCTGCCGCAATTCATGGAAATTTTCCGCCCGCTATGGCTGGCCCTGCTGCTGACCTTCTGGGTTCTGGCGCTGCCGCATAAATACGGCATGACCACCGCGTGGATACTGGGCCTGATGGAGGATGTGCTGTACGGCACACTGCTCGGCCAGAATGCCCTGATCCTAAGCCTGATTACCTTTCTGGTGATGTCCCTGCAGCAGCGCCTGCGCATGTTTCCCATGTGGCAACAGTGCCTGGTGCTGTTGGTGGTATTCGGTCTGGCGCAGCTTGCGCAACTCTGGCTGAGCGCATTGACCGGCAACCGTCAGCCTACGCTGGCGCTGGTGCTGCCCGCGTTGGTCAGCGCTCTGTTGTGGCCCTGGATCAGTTATGGCCTGCGTGGATTGCGCAAACGTTTGAAAATCAATTAAGCGCAAGGTGAGCGCGACGCCCCGCTGCGTCCCTCGCGCTCACCCGCACAGACACGGAGATGTCCTTATGCCCTCGCTTTATCTGGCTTCTGGCTCGCCGCGCCGCCGCGAACTTCTGACTCAGATCGGTGTGCCGTTTACCGTACTGAGCGCTCAGATCGACGAAACCCCCTTCGACCATGAAACCCCCGCTGCCTATGTCGAGCGTCTTGCGCTGGGCAAGGCTCAGGCCGGGCTGTCCGTGCTGCCAGCCGAACAACAGGCCTGCGTGATGGGGGCCGACACGGCGGTGGTGCTCGATGGACGCATTCTCGGCAAGCCGGTCGATGAGGCAGATGCCTTGGCGATGTTGATGGCCCTGTCCGGGCGCGAGCATGACGTGCTGACGGCTGTCGCGCTCAGTGATCGGCAACGCAGCGAAACCCGTATTGTTACCAGTCGTGTGCGCTTTCGCCCGATTCAAACCCATGAAGCCCAGGCCTACTGGACCAGTGGCGAGCCCGCCGACAAGGCCGGCGGCTATGCCATCCAGGGGTTGGCAGCGATTTTCGTCGAGGGTCTGCAAGGCAGCTATTCTGGGGTGGTGGGGCTGCCCCTGTGCGAAACAGCAGAACTGCTCGGCCATTTCGGCATACCCTGCTGGCAATGCCTGGAAGGTGACAAGTCATGAGTGAAGAGATTCTGATCAACATCACGCCGATGGAATCGCGCGTGGCAGTGGTGGAAAACGGGGTTCTGCAAGAGGTGCACGTCGAGCGCACCCAGCGTCGCGGCATTGTCGGCAATATCTACAAAGGCAAGGTTGTGCGGGTGCTTCCCGGCATGCAGGCGGCGTTCATCGACATTGGTCTGGACCGCGCGGCGTTCATTCATGCGTCGGAAATCTCCATGCGGGAAGGGCCAGCGGTCGAGAGCATTGCGTCGCTGGTACATGATGGCCAGAGCCTTGTCGTGCAAGTCACCAAAGACCCGATCGGCAGCAAGGGCGCACGGCTGACCACGCAACTCTCCATTCCGTCACGTTATCTGGTGTACATGCCGCGCACTGCGCATGTGGGCATCTCGCTGAAAATCGAGGACGAAGCCGAGCGCGAACGACTCAAGAAAGTGGTCAGCGATTGTGTTGCCCAGGAAGGTATCAAGGAAGCCGGAGGTTTCATTCTGCGCACCGCTGCGGAAGGCGCCGGTGCCGACGAAATCCTCATGGACATCCGCTATCTGCGCAGGCTCTGGGATCAGATCGGCGAGCAGATCAAGACCGTCAGTCCCCCCACGGTGATTTACGAAGACCTGGGCCTGGCGCTGCGCACCTTGCGCGATCTGGTCAGCCCGCGCATCGAGAAGATCCGTATCGACTCGCGGGAGACCTTTCAGAAAACCACCCAGTTCGTGGCCGAGCTGATGCCGGAAATTGCCGACAGGCTCGAGCATTATCCGGGCGAGCGGCCGATCTTCGACCTTTATGGGGTCGAGGACGAAATCCAGAAGGCCCTCGAGCGCAAGGTGCCGCTCAAGTCGGGTGGCTATCTGGTAATCGACCCGGCCGAAGCGATGAGCACCATCGACGTCAATACCGGCGCGTTCGTGGGGCATCGCAACCTCGAAGAAACCATCTTCAAGACCAATCTGGAAGCCGCCACGGCCATCGCCCGGCAGCTGCGCCTGCGCAATCTGGGCGGCATCATCATCATCGATTTCATCGACATGGAAGACGGTGAGCATCAGCGTCAGGTGCTGCGCACGCTGGAGAAACAACTGGAACGCGATCACGCCAAGACCAACATCATCGGTATCACCGAGCTGGGTCTGGTGCAGATGACGCGCAAGCGCACCCGCGAAAGCCTCGAGCAGGTGCTGTGCGAACCGTGTCATTGCTGCGCAGGGCGGGGCAAGCTGAAGACCCCCGAGACCATCTGTTACGAAATCTTCCGGGAAATCCTGCGCGAGGCCAGGGCCTATCAGGCAGTGGGCTATCGCGTTCTGGCCAATCAGCGCGTGGTGGATCGCCTGCTCGACGAAGAGTCCGGCAACGTGGCTGAGCTGGAGAGCTTTATTGGCCGCACTATCCGTTTTCAGGTAGAAACCATGTACTCGCAGGAACAATACGACGTGGTGCTGCTCTGAGGGTGCTGATCGTTTGAAATATATGAAAAGTGCCCTACGGGTTTCTGGCAGGTATGCCGTTTTATCGAGAATGATGCGTGGCGAATGAGCAAAACCTGTACCTGACCGCACCTGCACCTCCGAGCCGGAATCCGTTCGCCGATTCCGCTCCTCGCACCTCGCAGTGGAGGGCCTCCTGAGATGGGACGTCTTCCTCGCCTTGTCGCAACCCTGACCCGCTGGGGTCTGAGCCTGTGCGCACTGATGCTGGTGCTTGCGGCGCTGTACGTGAGTCTCGGCCGTCAATTGACGCCGCTGGTTGCCGAATACCGTGTTGATGTGGAAACCCGTGCCAGCAGCGCGTTGGGTATACCGTTGAGCATCGGCAGCCTGGAAGGCAGCTGGAGCCGCTTTGCTCCGGTGTTGCTGGCCAACGATGTGATGGTCGGCGAGGGCACCAGTGCCCTGCGTCTGGATCGTGTAAGGGTTGTTCCCGACCTTTGGGAAAGCCTGCTGGCGCGTGACGTGCGCATCGCTCATCTTGAAGTGGACGGCCTGCAGTTCAGTCTCAGGCAGGACAAGGACGGCGCATGGTCGGTTCAGGGCTTGCCGGTGCACAACGACAGCCCCTTCGACCCCGAGCAGGTGCTCAGGCAGATGCAGATGGTCGCGCATTTGTCGCTGCTCGACAGCCAGGTCACGGTGCAACCGTTTGACGCCGCGCCGCTGACCCTCACCTATGTAAACCTCAGCCTGGACACCGGCAGCTATGCCCAGCGACTTGACGCACGCCTGACCCTGCCGGATGGTCAGCCGGTCGCGCTCAACGTGCGTTCGCGCATTCAGGCCAGTCAGTGGAAGGACGGCGAGGCCGATGTCTACGCCAGCCTGCCGCAAAGCGACTGGGCCAAGTGGCTGCCGAAAAGTCTCACGCGCGAATGGACACTGTCGAAGCTGCAGGCCGGGGGCGAGGTCTGGTTGAATTGGGGCAAGGGCACCGTGCAAAGCGCGACGACGCGCCTCAATGCACCGCAGGTCAAAGGCGTTTATGCCGGTCGCAAACCGGCGACGATCGATAACCTTGCGCTGAACGCATGGTTTGCACGGACTGAAACAGGTTTCGACCTGAACCTCGATTCACTGGCGATGAGCCTTGGCGACACGCGTTGGGAAAGCCGTGTGCAACTGACGCAAACCGCCGCGACGCCCGACAGCGAAGAGCTCTGGCACGTACAGGCTGATCGTCTGGACCTGACTCCCGTCACGCCGCTGATCGACTCCCTCGCGCCCCTGCCTGACAAGGCCATGGCAGTGGTCGACGGCCTCAAGGTGACAGGCGGGCTGCATAACGTGCTGCTCGACTACCGGCCGCAGGCAGTGGGCGACAAGCGCCTGAGCTTTGCGGCCAATCTGGACAAGGTGGGTTTCAACGCCTATCGCGGGGCCCCGGCGGCCGGAAATGTCACCGGTGCCATCAGCGGGGATCTGGGCCAGGGCGAGCTGCGCCTCGACACCGATGATTTCATGCTGCACCTGGACCCGATCTTCGCCAAACCCTGGCGTTACCAGAAGGCCAATGCCCGTCTGACCTGGAAACTGGATGATCAGGCGTTCACGCTGATCGCCCCGTATATCAAGGTGCTTGGCGACGAAGGCAAGATTGCGGCGGACTTTCTGATCAAGATTCATCTCAGTCATGATCAGGAAGATTACATGGACCTGCGGGTCGGCATGGTTGACGGCGATGGCCGTTACACCAGCAAGTACCTGCCGACAGCGCTCAGTCCGGAGCTCGATCACTGGTTGCGCACCGCGGTGGTAAGTGGCGCGGTCAAGCAGGGGTTCTTCCAGTATCAAGGGTCGCTGAACAAGAATTCGCCCGATACGGCGCGTGTCATCAGCCTGTTCTTCGATGTCAGTAACGCAACGCTGGCGTTCCAGCCGGGCTGGCCGTCGCTGACCGGAGTGGATGGCAAGGTCTACGTCGAAAACAGCGGCGTACGTGTCAAGGCAAGCAAAGGCCAGTTGCTCGATACCAAGGTCAGCAACGTGCTGGTCAATATTCCTCATGTGCCGTCAGGTCAGGACAGTCACCTGCTGGTGGACGGTAATTTCTCCGGAAACCTGATCGACGGCCTGAAGATTCTCCAGCAGGCGCCCATTGGCACGGGCAGCACATTTGCCGGATGGCAGGGCGAAGGTCCGCTGGACGGCAAACTGAAGCTGGATATCCCGCTGGCCAAGGGCGTCGAGCCAAAGGTCGTGGTGGATTTCAGCACCGACAATGCGCGTCTGAAACTGGCTGACCCGGTGCTGGAGCTGACTCGCCTGAAGGGCGATTTCCGTTTCGACAGCGCCAGTGGCCTGAGTGGCAAAGGCATCAAGGCCCAGGCATTCGATCGTCCTGTGACCGCAGAAATCGCCGCCGAGGGCAGGCCAGGCGACAACGTGACACGCATTGTGGCGAACGGGCAAATCACCGTGAAGCGGCTGACCGACTGGCTTAACGTGACCCAGCCGCTGCCGGTCTCCGGTGACCTGCCGTATCAGTTGCAGTTGATTCTGGACAGCAAGGACAGCCCGCTGGTAATCAACTCCACGCTCAAGGGCGTGGCGATCGATTTGCCCGCACCATTTGGCAAAACCGCCGAACAGGAGCGTCCCAGCGAGTTCCGCATGACTCTGCAAGGCGCGGAGCGCAGGCTCGGCGCGGCGTATAACGATCAGGCCAACTTTGCTTTCGCTGCACCGAATGGCAAGTTTGCCGAAGGTCGAGGCGAACTCTATCTGGGGCGCGGCGGGGCGATCGTGCCAGACGCCAAAGGCTTGCGGATCCGTGGCGAGTTGTCCGAGCTGGATATAGCGCCCTGGCAGGAACTGGCCGCGCGTTACACCGGGAATGATCCGGGCGGCAACGCGAAGCAACTGCTTAACAGCGTTGACCTGCAGATCGGCAAGCTGACCGCGATGGGCACCACACTCAATGACGTGCGTGTTCAATTGCAGCGCAACGCGGCAGCCTGGGCCCTGTCGCTGGACAGCGCGCTGGCCAAGGGCACGGCAACGCTGCCCGACGCCAAGTCTGCCCCGATCGGCATCAACATGCTCTACGTTCGACTGCCTGCATCCGATCCGACAGCGACCGTGGTGGAAAACGCACCTGACCCTCTGGCGGATATCGACCCGCACAATATCCCTGCGCTGGACGTGAAGATCTCCCAACTGTTTCAGGGCGATCAGTTGCTGGGGGCCTGGGCGTTGAAATCCCGGCCGACGCCTGCCGGCATGCGCATGTCGGATATGAGCCTGGGGCTCAAAGGCATCCTGCTGGAGGGTGACGCTACCTGGGAGGGCACGCCCGGGTCCAGCAGCAGTTCGTTCAAAGGCCGCCTGGCGGGCAAGAACCTGGCGGATGTGCTCAAGGCGTGGAACTTCGCACCCACCGTCACCAGTGAACGC
This sequence comes from Pseudomonas cerasi, assembly GCF_027983475.1. NCBI lineage: Bacteria > Pseudomonadati > Pseudomonadota > Gammaproteobacteria > Pseudomonadales > Pseudomonadaceae > Pseudomonas > Pseudomonas cerasi. The sequence goes on along the minus strand of NZ_JAQJVM010000002.1, from coordinate 1,094,855 downwards.
TTCGAGATGAACGTGGACGGACGCTGGCCGGGTTCGCCTGCCTGGGTCGGTCTGAAGCGCTATTCCGGCAGTCTGGATGCCACGCTCAACAGAGGCCAGTTTGTCGAAGTCGAGGGCGGTGCTCAGGCGTTGCGGGTATTCGGGCTTTTGAACTTCAACTCCATCGGCCGGCGTCTGCGCCTGGACTTCTCCGACCTGCTGGGCAAAGGCCTGAGCTACGACCGGGTCAAAGGGCTGCTGGTCGCCAGCGACGGTGTCTATGTGACGCGCAACCCGATTACCCTGACCGGGCCTTCGAGTAATCTGGAGCTCAACGGTACCCTGGACATGGTTCGTGATCGCGTCGATGCGAAGCTGCTGGTGACCTTGCCGGTCACCAACAACCTGCCTATCGCTGCGTTGATTGTCGGCGCACCCGCCATTGGCGGGGCGCTGTTTCTGGTCGACAAGCTGCTGGGCGACCGGGTTGCGCGTTTCGCCAGCGTTCAATACAAGGTCGAAGGGCCTTGGAAAGAGCCGAAGATCACGTTCGACAAGCCATTTGAAAAGCCCCAATAGCGTCTCATGGAGTACAGTGGTGGCCATGTCATTCAGGAGCGGGTTGCCATGTCCTTCGCGGTGATTCAGATGGTCAGCCAAAGCGATGTCCTGGCTAATCTGGGCAGTGCTCGGCGTTTGCTGGAACAGGCGGCTGAAGGTGGCGCGCGGTTGGCGGTACTGCCCGAAAACTTCGTCGCGATGGGGCGCCGTGACGTTGCCGATATCGGTCGTGCCGAGGCCCAGGGGCACGGACCGATCCTGCCATGGTTGAAACTGGCCGCTCGCGACCTCAAGTTATGGATTGTTGCCGGAACCTTGCCACTGCCGCCGGATGATCGGCCGGATGGCAAGGTGACGGCGTGTTCGCTGTTGATCGACGAGCACGGTGAGCAGGTGGCCCGTTATGACAAACTGCATCTGTTCGATGTAGATGTCGCTGACAACAGTGGCCGCTATCGTGAATCGGATGACTATGCTCATGGGAGCAGTGTGGTGGTAGCCGATACGCCCGTGGGGCGTCTGGGGCTGACCGTTTGCTACGACCTGCGCTTTCCCGAGCTGTACACCGCGCTGCGTGAAGCCGGTGCTGAACTGATTACCGCGCCGTCAGCGTTCACTGCGGTAACGGGGGCTGCGCACTGGGACATTCTGATCCGCGCGCGTGCCATCGAGACCCAGTGTTACGTACTGGCGGCGGCACAGGGCGGGGTCCATCCGGGGCCTCGCGAGACTTACGGACACGCGGCCATCGTTGATCCATGGGGCCGCGTACTGGCCGAGCAGGCACAGGGTGAAGCGGTGCTGCTGGCCACACGAGACAGTCAAGAACAGGCGTCCATACGGGCGCGGATGCCGGTGTCCAGTCACCGGCGCTTTTTTTCGCAGGACGCCATGCGGCCTGCTTCGGAGTGAATATGAGTGATCTGTCCTCAGTCAGCGAACACCTTCTGGCACCCGGTGGCCTGAACCTCGACAGCCTGCAGTCCGTGTTGGGCGATCTGGCCGGGCCAGGAATCGACGCGGCCGATCTGTATTTTCAGGGCATGATCTCCGAGTCCTGGTCGCTCGAAGACGGGATCGTCAAGGAAGGCAGTTTCAATCTCGATCAAGGCGTGGGCGTGCGTGCCCAGTCGGGTGAGAAAACCGGCTTTGCGTACAGCAACGCGATCACCGCCGAGGCACTGCGCACCGCCGCGCAGGCCGCGCGTTCCATCTCCCGCGCTGGCCAGAATGGTCGCGTGCAGGCTTTCACCTCGCAGGACGTGGCGCAGTTGTACGCCCCGGATAACCCGCTGGAAGTGTTGAGCCGCGCCGAGAAGGTCGAGTTGCTCAAGCGCATCGACGTTGCGACGCGTGCGCTGGACTCGCGTATCCAGCAGGTTTCGGTGAGCATGGCCGGCGTCTGGGAGCGCATTCTGGTGGCCGCCGCGGATGGCAGCCTTGCCGCCGATGTGCGCCCGCTGGTGCGCTTCAATGTCAGTGTCATCGTCGAGCAGAATGGCCGTCGCGAGCGGGGCGGGCATGGCGGCGGCGGGCGTACCGACTACCGTTATTTCCTGACCGACGATCGCGCCATGGGCTATGCCCGTGAGGCCCTGCGTCAGGCGCTGGTCAACCTGGAAGCGATTCCCGCCCCGGCAGGCACCTTGCCGGTAGTACTTGGCTCTGGCTGGTCTGGCGTGCTGCTGCACGAAGCAGTGGGTCACGGCCTTGAGGGCGACTTCAACCGCAAGGGCAGTTCGGCCTACAGCGGGCGCATGGGCGAGATGGTTGCGTCGAAACTCTGCACCATCGTCGACGACGGCACCCTGGCGGGGCGTCGTGGCTCGCTGAGTGTCGATGACGAGGGCACACCGACCGAATGCACCACGCTGATCGAGAATGGCGTGCTCAAGGGCTACATGCAGGACAAGCTCAATGCGCGCCTGATGGGCGTGGCACGTACCGGCAACGGCCGTCGCGAGTCCTATGCCCACCTGCCGATGCCGCGCATGACCAACACCTACATGCTGGGCGGGCAGAGCGATCCGCAGGAAATCATCGCCTCAGTGAAGCGCGGCATCTACTGCGCCAACCTGGGCGGTGGCCAGGTGGATATCACCAGCGGCAAGTTCGTGTTTTCAACCAGTGAGGCCTATCTGATCGAAGACGGCAAGATCACCGCGCCGGTCAAAGGCGCGACCTTGATCGGTAACGGGCCGGAAGCCATGAGCAGGGTGTCGATGGTGGGTAACGATCTGTCGCTGGACAGCGGCGTCGGTACGTGCGGGAAAGATGGCCAGTCGCTGCCGGTCGGTGTGGGTCAGCCTACGCTGAAAATCGACGCGATCACCGTGGGTGGCACCGGTAGCTGAATGTGAGTCGGGGCCGGCTGCCTCTGCTGCCGGCCCCGAGGGCGAAATCAACGCAGACCGCGTTGAAGTTCGTCCAGCTCACGGATGTATTTGAAGATTTTGCGGCTGGTGGCCGGCGGTTTGTTGCGTGCAACTTCGTGTTGCGCCTGACGGATCAGCGAACGCAGCTGCTGACGGTCGGCATCGGGGTATTCGACAACGAATTTCTCGAGGTCGGCGTCATCGCCCGCAATCAGGCGATCACGCCAGCGCTCCAGATTGTGGAAACGTTCATTGTATTGGCGAGTGGAGGCATCGAGTTGGTCCAGCAACACCAGAATGGCTTCCTGGTCCTGATCGCGCATCAGCTTGCCGATGAACAGAATATGCCGCTTTCGCGCGATGTTCGCCGTGTGCTTGGGCGCTTCGGCCAGGGCCTTGCGCAAAGCGTCGGTCAGCGGCAGCTTGGCCAGCACATCGGCTTTGAGTGTTGTCAGTCGCTCGCCGAGGTCGACCAGAGCATGCAGCTCTCGTTTGACCTGGGTTTTGCTTTTCTCCCCGTCGAGGGAGTCGTCGTAAGAATCAACCATGGGGGCAGTCCGCAAAGAAACGCCGCCATGATAACCAGTCGTGGGCCGCTTGTCCGGCCCGGTCGGTATTCGGCCTGTGCTGAAAGAAGAATTTGATGGAGAAAGTCATGAGTGCAACCCAAAGCGTCGGCCCACAAGCCTTGCCCGAACTGCAGGAACAGGTCGAGCAGATCATCGCCGAAGCCCGGCGTCAGGGTGCCAGCGCCTGCGAAGTCGCGGTGTCGGTGGACCAGGGGCTGTCGACATCGGTCCGTCAGCGTGAAGTCGAAACCGTCGAGTTCAACCGCGATCAGGGCTTTGGTATCACCCTGTATGTCGGGCAGCGCAAGGGCTCGGCCAGCACGTCGGCAACCGGCGCCGATGCGATTCGTGAAACGGTCGCCGCTGCACTGGCGATTGCCGAGCACACCTCCGAAGATGAAAGCTCCGGGCTGGCCGACGCTGCGCTGATGGCCAAAGAGGTCATGGATTTTGACCTTTATCACACCTGGGACATCACGCCCGAGCAGGCCATCGAGAAAGCGCTGATCTGCGAAGCGGCGGCCTTCGATGCCGACAGCCGCATCAAGAACGCCGATGGCACTACGCTCAATACCCATCAGGGCTGCCGCGTGTATGGCAACAGCAATGGCTTCATCGGTGGCTATGCCTCAACGCGTCACAGCCTCAGCTGTGTGATGATTGCCGAGGGTGAAGGCCAGATGCAGCGCGATTACTGGTATGACGTCAACCGCCAGGGCGAGCTGCTGGCCGATGCGCAGAGCATTGGCCGCAAGGCCGCGTTGCGTGCGGCAAGCCGTCTGGGTGCGCGTCCGGTGCCGACCTGTGAAGTGCCAGTGCTGTTTGCTGCGGAACTGGCGGGCGGCCTCTTCGGCAGCTTTCTCGGCGCCATTTCCGGTGGCACGCTGTACCGCAAATCGTCGTTCCTCGAAGGCGCGCTGGGTCAGCGCCTGTTCCCTGAGTGGATGACCATCGATGAGCGCCCGCACCTGAAGCATGCGATGGGCAGTTCGGCGTTCGACAGCGACGGTCTGGCGACCTTCGCCAAGCCATTCGTGGCAGGTGGGGATCTGGTTTCCTATGTGCTGAGCACGTATTCCGGCCGCAAGCTGGGCATGCCGAGCACCGCCAACGCGGGCGGTGTACATAACCTGTTCGTCACCCATGGTTCGGACGACCAGGCTGCGCTGATTCGGCGCATGGGGCGCGGCTTGCTGGTCACCGAGCTGATGGGCAGCGGTTTGAACATGGTCTCCGGCGACTATTCGCGTGGCGCGGCAGGCTTCTGGGTCGAGAATGGCGAGATTCAGTTCCCGGTTCAGGAAGTGACCATCGCCGGCAACATGCGCGACATGTTCAAGCAGATCGTCGCCGTTGGCAGCGATCTTGAGCTGCGCAGCAACATCCGCACCGGCTCGGTACTGATCGAGCGAATGACCGTAGCGGGTAGCTGACAGGCCCCCGATTCCGGCTATCGTGCCCATAAATGCAGAGCGTGGGCACGATAGTTGTGATCATCGTTCCCTACGCTCCAGCGTGGGAATGCAGTTCACGACGCTCTGCGTCGTCAAAAGGACGCAGAGCGTGGTGATCGTTCCCTACGCTCCAGCGTGGGAATGCAGTTCACGACGCTCTGCGTCGTCAAGAGGACGCAGAGCGTCCGGAACGGCATGCGACGCGGAGCGCCGCACGATAGTTGAGGTTATCGTTCCCTACGCTCCAGCGTGGGAATGCATTTCGTGACGCTCTGCGTCACCCATCCGCTTGCGGCTTTGACCGCCAATAACCTCCCTCCGAACCCGCGTTTTACGTTTCCCTCAAAGCATGTTCACGCTCACCGGCGCAAGGCGGTGAAACGATCGGGCTTGTGTTGATTCTCTATCTCATTTAATAATGAATATCATTTATAAAATGAACTGCGATCACGGGGTCTGCTTTGAACGAGTTGTCTTCGCTGGAAACCAGCGTGGCTTGAGTCTGCGGATTCGTTGTGCGCTTTAAACCGACGAGCCTCTGCTGATCGAGCATTACCTCGTCAAGAGGCGTTCCTGACGCGGTTGACCGCCACGCCCTGGCCCATGGTCGCTGCCTAGCCAACGTTCCTGGAGGTATGTCATGCAGCATTGGAAACGCACCATCGAGCAGGCCAATCGCTGTTTCAATCTCGGCGAGTGGGTCGAGGCCCGCGAGTTGTACCTTCAGGCGCTGGCGTTGGCGCAAGTCCTGTTCGAACGCTGGGCGGATGCCGACGAAGCGGTCGCGGCCTGTGTGATTTCTCACCATAACCTGGCGGATCTGCACCTGAGTCTGGGCCAGCCGGAGGAGAGCGCCGAGTACCTGTGTGCCATCCACCAGCACCTGTTGCGGACCCTACAGGATCAGCGCCTCCCGCCCGCCCTGCGCGAGGCGGCCTTGCGTCATAGCAGCAAAACCTACGCCGAGCTGCTGAGTTTCATCAGCGAACATGGCGAATACCCGCGCACCCATCGGTTGCTGAACAGCAGCGGTGAGCATACGCGCTCAGCGCTGCAACGCCATTCGGGAGCCCCTTCCGGACTTTTCTACGGAGCACACTGACATGCCATACACCTTGCCCGCACTGCCTTACGCATACGATGCCCTTGAACCGCATATCGATGCGCAAACCATGGAAATCCACTACACCAAGCATCACCAGACGTACATCAACAATCTCAATGCAGCGGTGGAAGGCACGGAGTTTGCGGACTGGTCTGTCGAGAAACTCGTCGCCAGTGTCCAGCAATTGCCTGAAAACCTGCGTCCAGCGGTGATCAATCAGGGTGGCGGCCATGCCAATCATTCGTTGTTCTGGGAAGTCATGGTGCCGGGCGGGGGAGGCTTGCCCACAGGCGCTGTCGCGTTGGCGATTGACGAACAACTGGGCGGCTACGAAAGCTTCAAGGAGGCGTTCACCAAGGCCGCGTTGACCCGATTCGGCAGTGGCTGGGCATGGCTGAGCGTCACGCCTGACAAGAAGCTGGTGGTGGAAAGCAGCGGTAATCAGGACAGCCCGCTGATGAACGGCAACACGCCGATTCTAGGGCTGGACGTGTGGGAGCACGCTTACTACCTGCGCTATCAGAACCGTCGTCCCGAATACATCAACGCGTTCTACAACGTGATCAACTGGGATGAGGTGTCCCGCCGTTATCAGGCCGCCCTGGCCTGAGCCTGGCAACCGGACCCAAGGCAGCCCATGCGCTTCGGATTCCTTACGCTCAGTACTGCGCGGTTATTTCGGCTGGTAGTGGGTAGCGTGCTGTTGTTGGCGGGTATGGCGCTACTGGTTGCCCATGGGCTGAGCTGGATGCACTTGCAAGGCTGGTGGTGACGTATACCGCGTTTGTCCGAGGGCTTATTCGCCCTCATCAAACCGGTTGTTGATCAGCTCGACCAGGCCATCGAGCGCTTCCTGTTCGAATTCGCCTTCAGTGTGCAGGTGGATCTCGGTGCCCTTGCCGGCAGCCAGCATCATCACGGCCATGATGCTTTTGCCGTCAACCATGCTCTCCGGAGTGCGGCCGACCCTGATCTTGCAGGGGAACTTGCCTGCGACGCCGACGAATTTGGCGGCAGCGCGGGCATGCAGGCCCAGTTTGTTGATGATGGTGATTTGACGAGCGGGCATCGCAGTGAAAATCCTTCAGCTGAGGTCGCGGTGGCGGACCTGAACGTTCTTGAGTGATTGTTGCAAAACCTGACCAAGCCGCTCGGTCAGGTAGACCGAACGGTGGTGTCCGCCGGTGCAGCCGATGGCAATGGTAACGTAGGAACGGTTACTGGCTGCAAACCGGGGTAGCCATTTGTTCAGGTAGGCAAAGATGTCCTGAAACATTTCTTCGACATCAGGCTGCACCGACAGGTAGTCGATAACAGGCTGTTCAAGCCCTGAATGGTCGCGCAGTTCTGGTTTCCAGTAGGGATTGGGCAGGCAGCGCACATCGAATACCAGGTCTGCATCGATGGGCATGCCACGCTTGAAACCAAATGACTCGATCAGAAACGCCGTGCCTGGCTCCGGCTTGTTCAGCAGGCGAAGCTTGAGCGCGTCGCGCAACTGATAGAGGTTCAGGTGGGTGGTGTTGATCTTCAGGTCGGCCAGATCGATGATCGGGCCAAGCAGTGCGGTCTCGTCGCGTATCGCTTCGGCCAGCGAACGATCGGCCGTGCTCAGGGGGTGGCGGCGCCGGGTTTCCGAGAAGCGCTTGAGCAGTGTGGCTTCGTCTGCATCCAGGTAGAGCACGTCGCACTGAATATTGCGCGCGCGGACTTCATTCAGCATCTGCGGAAAACGGGTCAGATGGCTGGGCAGGTTGCGCGCATCTATCGAAACCGCCAGCAGCGGTTCGGCGAGTTCGGTGTTGATCAGCGCGCGTTCCGCCAGCTCCGGCAACAGACCTGCCGGCAGGTTATCGACACAGTAAAAACCGTTGTCTTCCAGCACATCGAGCGCCGTACTCTTGCCTGAGCCGGAGCGACCGCTGACGATGATCATGCGCATGGTCAGTTTCCGTTCTGCACGTCCAGCACCACTTGATAAAGCGCCTGAGCGCTTTCGGCACTGCGCAGGCGCTTACGCACATCTTTGTCGTCGAGCATGCTGGCGATCTGGCGCAGCAGCTCCAGGTGCTCATCGGTAGCGGCTTGCGGGACCAGCAGGACGAACAGCAGGTCAACCGGCGCGCCATCGATGGCGTCGAAATCCACGGGTGTAGCGAGGTGAATGACTGCACTGACAGGCTCGCTGCAGTCAGCAAGGCGGCAGTGGGGAATGGCAATACCGTTGCCAAAACCGGTCGAGCCCAGTTTTTCCCGGGCAACGAGGCTTGCGAATACTGTATCCGAGACCATGCCCGGCACTTCACGGCCGATCAGGTTGGCAATTTCTTCGAGTACACGCTTTTTGCTGCCACCCGGCACGTTCACGAGGGAGCGGCCGGGGGTCAGGATATTTTCGATTCGGATCATTAAATGGGCGTTAGCGAGCGGCCGCACCTTTGAGGATGCTTTGCTGCTTTTCCTTATGCTTGAGCAATTGTCGGTCTAGCTTGTCAGTGAGCAGGTCGATGGCAGCGTACATGTCATCATGTTCAGCATTGGCAACGACCTCTCCACCATGGATGTGCAACGTGGCTTCGATCTTTTGCTTGAGCTTTTCGACCGTCATCGTGACCTGCACGTTGGTAATCTTGTCAAAATGCCCTTCGAGCTTCTTGAGCTTGAGCTCAACGTATTCACGAAGGGGTTTGGTCACTTCCAGTTGGTGTCCACTGATGTTGACTTGCATACAGCTTTCTCCTTTGCCAGTGCATAAAGAGGCAGGCATGGCGCCTGCCACTGGGACGCTGTGGCTCGGCCTGCATCACATCAGTCGCTTACGCTCACTGGAAGGGGCGATCCCGAGAGACTCACGGTACTTGGCGACTGTGCGACGGGCTACTTGAATGCCTTGTGCCTCCAGTAAACCAGCGATCTTACTATCACTCAACGGCTTTTTCTGATTTTCCGCCGCAACCAGTTTTTTGATGATTGCGCGAATTGCCGTGGACGAGCATTCTCCGCCCTCGGAGGTGCTCACATGGCTTGAGAAGAAGTATTTCAGCTCGTAAATGCCACGTGGGGTGTGCATGAATTTCTGCGTGGTCACCCGCGAGATAGTCGATTCGTGCATGCCAACTGCCTCGGCAATGTCGTGCAGGACGAGCGGCTTCATGGCCTCGTCGCCGTACTCGAGGAAACCGCGCTGGTGTTCGACGATCTGCGTGGCGACCTTCATCAGTGTTTCGTTGCGGCTTTGCAGGCTTTTAATGAACCAGCGCGCTTCCTGCAACTGATTGCGCATGAAGGTGTTGTCTGCGCTGGTGTCAGCGCGCCGCACGAAGCCCGCGTATTGCGGATTGACCCGCAGGCGTGGCACCGACTCCTGATTGAGTTCGACCAGCCAGCGTTCGTTGTCCTTGCGCACGATCACGTCCGGAATGACGTATTCGGCTTCGGTGGATTCGATCTGCGAGCCTGGACGCGGGTTGAGGCTTTGCACCAGCTCGATGACCTGGCGCAGCTCGTCTTCCTTGAGCTTCATGCGCCGCATCAGCTGGCCGTAGTCGCGGCTTCCGAGCAGATCGATGTAGTCGCTGACCAGGCGCTGTGCTTCTGTCAGCCACGGCGTTTTCGCTGGCAGCTGGCGCAGTTGCAGCAGCAGGCATTCGCTCAGATTGCGAGCACCGATGCCGGCAGGTTCGAACTGCTGGATGCGATGCAGTACGGCTTCGATCTCGTCGAGCTCGATGTCCAGCTCAGGGTCGAACGACTCGAGAATCTCATCGAGCGTCTCGTCGAGGTAGCCCTGATTGTTGATGCAGTCGATCAGCGTGACCGCCACCAGACGGTCCTTGTCGGACATCGGCGCAACATTCAACTGCCACAGCAGGTGGCTTTGCAGGCTTTCACCGGCGGAGGTGCGTGTGGTGAAGTCCCACTCGTCGTCATCGTTGCTTGGCAGGCTGCTGGCGCTGGTCTGGTAGATGTCTTCCCATGCGGTATCGACGGGCAGCTCGTTGGGAATGCGCTCGTTCCATTCACCGTCTTCAAGATTGTCCACGGTAGGCGCGGATTCCTGATAGGTCGGTTCCTGAACGTCGGGGTTGGGCTTTTGTTCGATGTTGTCGGCAAGCGGGTCGGAGTTGTCGAAGTCGTCGCCTTCTTCCTGCCGCTCCAGCATAGGATTTGACTCCAGCGCTTCCTGGATCTCCTGCTGAAGATCCAGAGTTGAAAGCTGAAGTAAGCGGATTGCCTGTTGCAGCTGCGGTGTCATCGTCAGCTGCTGGCCCATTCTCAAGACTAGCGATGGTTTCATGGCAGGGGCTAAACACCTTATTCGCCGGCGCGCATGCGCCATCTACTACAGGCGCCGTGGCGCCAAATTAAGCAAATTATATGCCTGAAACCTGTGCATTTGCCTAGAGTGATATGACAAATAAAATGTTGTCAATACACTGCGTAGGCATCAATCGGCTGCGAAGCGCAAAGGGGCAGACGATTAAAGGCGGAACTCGTGGCCGAGGTAGACCTCTTTCACCAGCTGGTTCGCCAGAATGGTCTCGGAGTCGCCTTCCGCAATCAGCTGTCCATCGTTAACGATGTAGGCCGTTTCGCAGATATCCAGTGTTTCCCGGACGTTGTGGTCGGTGATCAGCACACCGATACCCTTGGCCTTGAGATGGTGAATGATCTGCTTGATGTCGCCTACCGAAATAGGGTCGACACCTGCGAATGGTTCATCCAGCAGGATGAATTTCGGCGCGGTGGCCAGGGCTCGGGCGATTTCCACACGGCGACGTTCACCACCCGACAGGCTCATGCCCAGGTTGTCGCGGATATGGGTGATGTGGAACTCCTGCAGAAGGCTTTCCAGTTCCTTGCGACGTGCACCGGCGTCGAGCTCCTTGCGGGTCTCGAGAATCGCCATGATGTTGTCGGACACCGAGAGCTTGCGGAAGATCGAGGCTTCCTGTGGCAGGTAGCCGATACCCGCGCGGGCGCGACCGTGCATGGGTTGATGGCTGACATCCAGATCGTCAATCAGCACACGACCCTGATCAGCCTGGACCAGACCCACGATCATGTAGAAGCAGGTGGTCTTGCCGGCGCCGTTCGGGCCCAGCAGGCCGACGATCTGGCCGCTGTCGATGGAGATGCTCACATCGCGCACGACCTGCCGGCTTTTGTAGCTTTTAGCCAGATGCTGGGCTTTGAGCGTCGCCATTTACTGGGCCTTCTGAGGTTGATCGGTTTTCTTTTTCGGCTGGATGACCATGTCGATACGCGGACGTGGTGTGGTCACCTTGGCGCCGCCATTGGCCCGACCGGCGCTGACGACCTGTCTGACCGTGTCGTAGACGATTTTCTCGCCTTCCGAGGTGTTGCCATCATTGATGACCTTGGCCTTGTCGATCAGGACGATACGGTCCTGGCCGGCGTAATACTGAATGGTGACGGCATAGGCCTGCACGATCGGCTTGTCCACGGCAGGCTTCTGCTCGTAGTAGGCCAGATTGCCGACCGAGGTGAATACGTCGACTTCGCCCTGGGCATTACGCGTGATCGTCACGGTGTTGCCCGTGATTTTCATCGAGCCCTGAGTGATGATGACATTGCCCTTGTAAGTCGCCACGCCTTTCTTGTCATCGAGCTGAGCATCGTCAGACTGGATGTGGATAGGCTGATCTCGGTCGGTTGGCAGGGACCAGGCGCTCGCGCTTCCCAGTGCTGCGCCCAGGCCGAGCAATAAAGGAAGAGTTTTAACGAGCCTCATACTGTCCTCTTACGTTGGACAGCAGGTCCATCCTGCTGTCTTTCAAATACGCTTTCATTCCCTTGGCCGTAGTGACACCGCCCGCGCCGTCGATTCTAACGTCTTGGTCGGTCTCCGCATATTCCTTCTGAGGAAATACGGTCATGCGACTGCTGGTAATAATGGTCGTACGCTGTTTTTCATCGGTGCGCTCAACACGAACGGAATCCATCAGCTCGACCTGATCGCCCCCGGACGAAACTTCACCTCGTTTGCTTTGCACGTGCCACGGAAATGCTCCGCCGCGGTACATGTTCAGATTGGGTGTCGTCAGCAGGCTCACATCTGTGGCCTTCACATGCTCGACCTTGTCGGATGTCATGTCGTACTGAAGTGTGCCATCTGGCAGATACTGCACGCTGCGAGTATTGACCGCATAGTAGTCGATCGCCGTGTCGTCAATCGACGCATCAGGCTGGTCCATGAAGCTTTCCGGGCTGATGTTCCAGTAGCCGACCGCTGCCAGTAGCAGCGCCAGTACCCCGAGAAGCAGGAACTTGCGAATTTTTTTAGTGAACATAATGGCTTCTATAAATAGGCGGAGTGAGCCGCTTCAAGGTTGCCTTGCGCACTCAGAATCAGTTCGCAGAATTCGCGCGCTGCGCCTTCGCCGCCTCGCGCCCTGGTTATCCCGTGTGCATGCTCGCGTACAAAGCTGGCACCATTGGCCACTGCCATGCCCAGACCGACGCGTCTGATGACGGGCAAGTCTGGCAGATCATCACCCAGATAGGCGACCTGTTCGTAACTCAAATTGAGTTCTGCCAGCAACTTGTCCAGCACTACCAGTTTGTCTTCACGCCCCTGGAACAGGTGTTCAATGCCCAGGCTCTTTGCCCGGCGCTCGACTATCGCGGTCTTGCGGCCACTGATGATCGCCGTGGTGACGCCCGAAGCTATCAGCATTTTAATGCCTTGGCCGTCGAGGGTATTGAATGTCTTGATCTCGCTGCCGTCTTCCATGAAGTAAAGGCGGCCATCGGTCAGCACGCCATCGACGTCGAAGACTGCCAGCTTGATGGCCTTGCCGCGTTGCATGAGATCCTGGGTCATTATTTCGGTTTCCATTACATGACGCCTGCGCGCAGGAGATCCTGCAGGTTGAATGCGCCAACCGGCCGGTCGTTCTGGTCTACGACAACAAGCGCACTGATTTTGTTGTCCTCCATGATTTTCAGCGCCTCGGCGGCGAGCATCTCGGCATGGGCGGTCTTGCCATGAAGCGTCATGACCTCATCGATGATGGTCTGGCGGATATCGACAGGGCGGTCCAGCGTCCGGCGCAAGTCACCGTCCGTGAAGATGCCGGCCAGGGTGCCATCGGCTTCGACGATGGCGGTCATGCCCAGACCTTTACGAGTCATTTCAAGCAGTGCGTCGCGCAGCAGGGTACCGCGTTGCACGCTGGGCAGTGATTCGCCGGAGTGCATCACATTCTCGACCTTGAGCAGCAGGCGACGACCCAATGCGCCGCCCGGATGGGAGAATGCGAAATCTTCGGCGGTGAAACCGCGGGCGTCGAGCAGCGCTACGGCGAGGGCGTCGCCCATGACCAGTGCGGCGGTTGTCGAGGACGTCGGTGCCAGGTTGAGCGGGCAGGCCTCATGCACGACATGCGCGTTGAGGTTGATGTCGGCAGCCTTGGCCAGAATGGACTCGGGGTCGCCGGTCAGGCTGATCATCTTTATGCCCAGGCGCTTGATCAGTGGCAGCAGGGTGACGATTTCGTTGGTGCTGCCAGAGTTCGACAAGGCCAGGATGATGTCGTCACGGGTGATCATGCCCATGTCGCCATGGCTGGCTTCGGCCGGATGCACGAAAAAAGAGGTGGTGCCCGTGCTCGCCAGCGTGGCAGCGATCTTGTTGCCGATATGTCCGGACTTGCCCATGCCGACCACGACCACGCGCCCTTTGCTGGCAAGGATCATTTCGCACGCGCGCACGAAATCGCCGTCAAGACGTTCAAGCAAGCCTTGCATGGCTTCTATCTCAAGGCGAATGGTGCGTTGCGCCGATTGGATCAGGTCACTGGATTGGTTCATGTCTGGAAAGGGTCAGCCTGCTGAAAGGCGGCGATTATAGCGGTAATGAACGATTCCCTCACGTCTGATCGTCGTTGTGTTGTTTTTAAACGAATTTCCTACGTACCTGCGGGTCTGTATTCAAGCCTGTGGCCATAACATTGTGGTACAGAATAATTCAGCGAATACCTGAACCGCTCGGTTCTCTTCTTGGGGGCGGGTGGCTGCGGTGATATAGTTCGCGGCCTGTTCGGCACGCCTGGACAGCCTGTCGGTGTTCAAAAACCGACGGCTCAAGGCGGAAGCTGTATCGCAAGGAGTTTAGATGAGTCCTGATGACGCCTATGCGGTCGAGTTGAAAGGTGTGTCTTTCAAACGCGGTGCGCGCAGCATTTTCAATAACGTTGATATTCGTATTCCGCGCGGCAAGGTTACCGGGATCATGGGGCCGTCAGGTTGCGGCAAGACCACCCTGTTGCGCCTGATGGGTGCCCAGTTGCGCCCGAGCGAGGGGCAGGTGTGGGTCAATGGCCAGAATCTGCCGGAGCTGTCGCGCAGTGATCTGTTCGATGCCCGCAAGCAGATGGGCGTTTTGTTTCAGAGCGGTGCACTGTTTACCGATCTGGATGTTTTCGAAAACGTCGCCTTTCCCCTGCGCGTGCACACCGAGCTGCCGGAAGAAATGATCCGCGACATCGTTCTGCTCAAGCTTCAGGCCGTGGGCCTGCGCGGCGCGGTGGAACTGATGCCGGACGAATTATCGGGCGGCATGAAGCGTCGTGTCGCGCTGGCGCGCGCAATCGCTCTCGATCCGCAGATTCTCATGTATGACGAGCCCTTTGTCGGGCAGGACCCTATTGCGATGGGGGTGCTGGTGCGTCTGATCCGGCTGCTTAACGACGCACTGGGTATCACCAGCATCGTGGTGTCCCATGACCTCAGCGAGACTGCGAGCATTGCCGACTATCTATATGTCGTCGGCGACGGGCAGGTGCTGGGGCAGGGTACGCCGCAGGAACTGATGTCCTCGGACAATCCACGTATTCGTCAATTCATGACCGGCGAGCCGGACGGCCCTGTACCGTTCCACTATCCGGCGCCGGATTTTCGCGAAGATCTATTGGGGAAGCGCTGATGCGCAATAAGTCACTGATGGACCGGGTCAGCCTGCTGGGGCGTTCGGCCATTGATATTGTTACTGTTCTGGGGCGTTCCGGTCTGTTTCTGGTGCACGCCCTGCTCGGTCGCGGCGGTGCGGGCAGCAGTTTTCAATTGCTGGTCAGGCAGCTGTATTCGGTGGGGGTCATGTCGCTGGTCATCATTGTGGTGTCCGGCATGTTCATCGGCATGGTACTGGCGTTGCAGGGCTTCAGCATCCTGACCAAATACGGTTCGGAGCAGGCGGTCGGCCAGATGGTTGCCCTGACCCTGCTGCGTGAACTCGGTCCTGTGGTGACGGCCTTGCTGTTCGCAGGTCGTGCCGGGTCTGCATTGACCGCCGAGATCGGCAACATGAAATCCACCGAGCAGCTGTCAAGCCTTGAAATGATCGGTGTCGATCCACTCAAGTACATCGTTGCGCCGCGTCTGTGGGCCGGCTTCATCTCGTTGCCGATTCTGGCGATGATTTTCAGCGTGGTCGGTATCTGGGGGGCTTCCTGGGTGGCGATCGATTGGCTCGGAGTCTATGACGGTTCTTTCTGGTCGAACATGCAGAACAGCGTTTCTTTCACGAACGATGTGCTCAATGGGGTGATCAAAAGCGTCGTATTTGCCTTCGTGGTGACATGGATTGCCGTTTTCCAGGGTTACGATTGCGAGCCTACTTCCGAGGGGATCAGTCGCGCGACGACCAGAACCGTCGTATACGCCTCGTTGGCCGTGCTGGGACTGGACTTTATTTTGACCGCTTTGATGTTTGGAGATTTCTGATGCAAAACCGTGCCATCGAAACCGGAGTCGGTCTGTTCCTGCTGGCGGGGATACTGGCTCTGCTCCTGCTGGCCCTGCGAGTCAGTGGTCTGAGCACGAGCGCGAGCACCGACACTTATAAACTTTATGCCTACTTCGACAATATTGCCGGTTTGACTGTCAGAGCCAAGGTAAGCATGGCTGGCGTCACGATCGGCAAGGTGACGGCGATCGATCTGGATCGCGATACCTTTACCGGTCGCGTCACGCTGGAGATTCAGAAGAAGGTCGATAACCTGCCTTCGGACTCGACTGCGTCGATTCTGACTGCCGGTTTGCTGGGTGAAAAATACATCGGTCTGAGCGTCGGTGGCGATGACAAGCTGCTCAAGGATGGCGGGACTATCCATGACACGCAGTCGTCGCTGGTGCTGGAAGACCTGATCGGAAAATTCCTGCTCAATACTGTTAGTAAAGATGCCAAGTGAGGAGCTTCAAATGATCTCTATTCTGCGCCGTGGCCTGCTGGTATTGCTGGCCACTCTGCCAATGCTGGCGAATGCCGCGGCGACCCCGTCGGCTCATGACCTGGTGGAGCGCACCACCAAGGAACTGTTGAGTGACCTGGCGACCAATCGCGAGCAGTACAAAGCCAACCCAAGCGCGTTCTATGATGCACTGAACCGCATTGTCGGTCCTGTCGTGGATGCCGATGGCATTTCCAAAAGCATCATGACCGTGAAGTACTCCCGCAAGGCGAGCCCTGAACAGGTGAAGCGTTTCGAGGAAAACTTCAAGCGCAGCCTGATGCAGTTCTACGGCAATGCCTTGCTTGAATTCAACAACCAGGGCATCACCGTCGCACCTGCCAAGGACGAAGGCGATGACCGCACCAGCGTTGACATGCAGGTCAAGGGCAATAACGGCGCGATCTATCCGGTTTCCTACACGCTGGTCAAGCTGAACGGCGAGTGGAAAGTGCGTAACGTTGTCATCAACGGTATCAATATCGGCAAGCTGTTCCGTGATCAGTTCGCCGATGCCATGCAGCGCAACGGCAACAACCTGGATACCACCATCAACAACTGGGCTGGCGAAGTGGCCAAGACCAAATCTACCGTTGATGCCACGCAGAAGCCGGTGCAATGACCGAATCTGCCGTCCGCCTCGTCGGGCCGGGTGAGCTCAGGCTGATCGGTGTGCTGGATTACCGTACAGGGCCGCAACTGCGCAAGCAGGGTGCGGCGTTGATCAAGTCCGGTGATCTGGCAGACCTCACGCTTGACTGCTCGGGTGTCGAGAAGTCCAGCAGCGTCGGCCTGGCCTTGTTGCTGGCGTTCATGCGCGACGCCCGGGATGCGGGCAAGTCGATGACCATCCGCGCACTCCCCGAAGACATGCGCCAGATAGCTCGCGTATCAGGTTTGACCGAGCTGCTGGACGCCCACTGAAAGGCATCATCGAAAAAGCCCTTTATCCGGGACCTGCTTGTCGGGCTTCGCATAACATGGGCTTTTTTGTATGATGCCAGACCCGCGCGCGTACAGCGCCGATCGAGGTTAAGCATGCAGGCCGTAGAAGTTAAAAGCTTCCTTGAAGGAAAGCTGCCGGAAATCAAAGTGGAAGTCGAAGGCGAAGGCTGCAACTTCCAGTTGAACATCATCAGCGACGAGTTGGTCGGCCTGAGCCCGGTCAAACGTCAGCAACAGATTTATACCCATCTGAACCCCTGGATTGCCGATGGCAGCATCCACGCGGTGACCATGAAATTTTTCAGCCGCGCTGCATGGGCCGAGCGTTCCTGAGCCAATTGGTGTCGAGACTCTAATGGATAAATTGATTATTACCGGCGGCGTTCGTCTTGATGGCGAAATTCGCATTTCCGGGGCAAAGAACTCTGCCCTGCCGATCCTTGCCGCCACGTTGCTGGCGGACGGACCCGTCACCGTTCAGAACCTGCCGCACCTGCACGACATCACGACCATGATCGAGCTGTTCGGTCGCATGGGCATCGAGCCTGTCATCGATGAAAAGCTCAGTGTCGAAATCGATCCGCGCACCATCAAGACCCTGGTCGCCCCGTACGAACTGGTGAAAACCATGCGTGCGTCGATTCTGGTGCTGGGCCCGATGGTCGCTCGATTCGGTGAGGCCGAAGTGGCTCTGCCAGGCGGCTGTGCCATCGGTTCGCGTCCGGTCGACCTGCACATCCGTGGTCTTGAAGCCATGGGCGCGATCATCGACGTCGAAGGTGGCTACATCAAGGCCAAGGCACCCGAGGGTGGCTTGCGCGGTGCCAACTTCTTCTTCGATACCGTGAGCGTGACCGGTACTGAGAACATCATGATGGCAGCCAGCCTCGCCAACGGTCGCAGCGTGCTGCAGAACGCCGCACGCGAGCCCGAGGTTGTCGATCTGGCCAACTTCCTGATCGCAATGGGGGCCAAGATTCACGGTGCAGGCACCGACACCATCACCATCGATGGCGTCAAGCGTCTGGGCCCGGCCACTTACAAGGTCATGCCTGACCGTATCGAGACCGGCACCTACCTGGTGGCCGCTGCTGTTACCGGCGGTCGCGTCAAGGTCAAGGACACCGATCCGACCATCCTCGAAGCTGTGCTGCTCAAGCTTCAGGAGGCAGGTGCTGAAGTCACGACCGGTGAAGACTGGATCGAGCTGAACATGCACGGCAAGCGTCCAAAGGCGGTCAATGTGCGTACCGCGCCTTACCCGGCGTTCCCGACCGACATGCAGGCGCAGTTCATTTCGCTCAACGCGATTGCCGAAGGCACGGGGGCGGTCATCGAGACCATCTTCGAAAACCGCTTCATGCACGTGTATGAAATGCACCGCATGGGTGCTCAGATTCAGGTTGAAGGCAACACCGCCATTGTCACCGGCACCGAAGTACTCAAGGGCGCGCCAGTCATGGCGACCGACCTGCGTGCATCGGCCAGTCTGGTGATCTCGGCGCTGGTCGCTCAGGGCGACACGCTGATCGACCGCATCTACCACATAGACCGTGGTTACGAGTGCATCGAAGAGAAGCTGCAAATGCTGGGTGCCAAGATCCGCCGCGTTCCGGGCTAGCAGCAGGCGGCCCTGATGCCGCTGGCATCGGGGCCGCCTGTTCTGTCGCGGGTGTGATTTCTGATTCGTTTCACTTCAGGTCAACAGGCCTGAGGGTTGTCATGCGCCGCTTGCGTCGTGACAAAAGTTTCCTGATAAGGACTTACGTTTCCCATGTTGACCATCGCACTGTCCAAGGGCCGCATTCTTGATGACACCCTGCCGCTTCTCGCTGAAGCGGGCATCGTGCCGACCGAGAATCCGGACAAGAGCCGCAAGCTCATCATCCCCACGACTCAGGCCGATGTGCGCCTGCTGATCGTGCGTGCCACCGACGTGCCGACCTATGTCGAGCATGGTGCCGCCGATCTGGGTGTCGCGGGCAAGGATGTGTTGATGGAATACACCGGTCAGGGCCTCTATGAGCCGCTGGACCTGCAGATTGCCAAGTGCAAGCTGATGACCGCTGGCGCCATCGGTGCGGTCGAGCCCAAGGGCCGTCTGCGCGTGGCTACCAAGTTCGTCAACGTTGCCAAGCGTTACTACGCCGAGCAGGGCCGTCAGGTCGATATCATCAAGTTGTACGGCTCCATGGAGCTGGCACCGCTGATTGGCCTGGCAGACAAGATCATCGATGTGGTCGACACCGGTAACACCTTGCGCGCCAACGGCCTCGAGCCTCAGGAACTGATCGCGACCATCAGTTCGCGTCTGGTGGTCAACAAGGCCTCCATGAAGATGCAGCACGCACGCATCCAGGCCCTCATCGACACCCTGCGCAAGGCAGTGGAGTCGCGACACCGTAGCTGATCCCTTCACGCAACGTTGAGTTGCGTCCAGCTATCCGTGTCATAGCCAAATTTCTCAGGTGCCTGCGCGGATAGCTTGGTAGCTTTAGGCTCCTGAGCATCCGCCAATTATTGAGGCCCCGCTATGACCACTCCCACTGCAATTCGCCGACTCGACGCTGCTGACCCGGATTTCGCACGACATCTGGATCATCTGCTGAGCTGGGAAAGTGTGTCTGACGATTCGGTCAACCAGCGCGTGCTCGACATCATCAAGGCGGTGCGTGAGCGGGGCGACGCGGCGCTGGTCGAGTTCACCCAGAAGTTCGACGGGCTACAGGTTGCGTCGATGGCCGACCTGATCCTGCCTCGCCAGCGCCTGGAGCTGGCGTTGACGCGCATTACCCCGGTTCAGCGCGAAGCCCTGGAAAAGGCCGCCGAGCGTGTACGCAGCTACCACGAAAAGCAGAAGCAGGATTCCTGGAGCTACACCGAGGCCGACGGCACGGTGCTGGGCCAGAAGGTCACGCCATTGGACCGCGCAGGCCTGTACGTGCCGGGTGGCAAGGCTTCCTACCCGTCTTCGGTATTGATGAACGCTATACCGGCCAAGGTGGCAGGCGTGACCGAAGTGGTCATGGTCGTGCCGACGCCGCGTGGTGAAATCAACGAGCTGGTGCTGGCCGCTGCCTGTATTGCAGGGGTTGACCGGGTGTTCACCATCGGCGGGGCGCAAGCTGTTGCCGCGCTGGCGTACGGCACTGAAAGCGTGCCGAAAGTCGACAAGGTGGTCGGTCCTGGCAACATTTACGTGGCGACCGCCAAGCGTCATGTGTTCGGTCAGGTGGGGATCGACATGATCGCCGGTCCTTCAGAAATTCTGGTGGTGTGTGACGGCCAGACCGATCCTGACTGGATTGCCATGGACCTGTTCTCCCAGGCCGAGCACGACGAAGACGCCCAAGCCATTCTGGTCAGTCCGGATGCCGAATTTCTCGACAAGGTCGCCGCCAGCATCACCCGTCTGCTACCGACCATGGAGCGGGCGGCCATCGTCGAAACGTCGATCAATGGTCGCGGTGCGCTGATAAAGGTGGCTGACATGACCCAGGCCATCGAAGTCGCCAATCGCATTGCGCCCGAGCACCTTGAACTGTCGGTCGCCGATCCGGAAGCCTGGCTGCCGCAGATCCGCCATGCGGGTGCGATCTTCATGGGGCGCCACACCTCCGAAGCACTGGGCGACTACTGCGCAGGTCCCAACCATGTGTTGCCGACCTCTGGTACGGCGCGTTTCTCTTCGCCGCTGGGCGTCTACGATTTCCAGAAGCGCTCGTCGATCATCTATTGCTCGCCGCAAGGTGCGTCCGAGCTGGGCAAGACAGCGTCCGTGCTGGCTCGTGGCGAATCCCTGAGCGGCCACGCGCGCAGTGCCGAATATCGAATCACTGACCCTGACTGGAAAGCAGGCAACACAGAGGACGGCAAATAATGAGCAAATTCTGGAGCCCTTTTGTCAGCGATCTGGTGCCTTATGTGCCGGGCGAACAGCCGAAGCTGACCCGACTGGTCAAGCTTAATACCAATGAAAACCCGTATGGCCCTTCGCCAAAGGCCATCGACGCCATGCGCGCTGCGCTGACCGACGACTTGCGTCTGTACCCGGACCCCAACAGCGATCTGCTCAAGCACGCTGTCGCTGATTACTACAAGGTGCAGCCCAATCAGGTGTTCCTGGGCAATGGCTCGGATGAAGTGCTGGCGCACATTTTCCACGCTTTGTTTCAGCACGATGCTCCGCTTCTGTTCCCGGATATCAGCTACAGCTTCTATCCGGTGTATTGCGGCCTGTATGGCATCGACTATGAAACGGTCCCGCTGGATGAGCAGTTCCAGATCCGTGCTGCGGACTATGCCAAGCCGAATGCCGGGATCATCTTCCCCAACCCGAATGCGCCGACGGGTTGCCTGCTCGGTCTGGACAAGGTCGAGCAGATCATCAAGGCCAGCCCGGATTCGGTGGTGGTCGTCGATGAAGCGTATATCGACTTTGGTGGCGAGACAGCCATTACACTGATCGACCGTTACCCGAACCTGCTGGTCACTCAGACCCTGTCCAAGTCGCGCTCGCTGGCCGGTCTGCGCGTCGGCCTGGCGGTGGGGCATCCTGACCTGATCGAGGCGCTGGAGCGAGTCAAGAACAGCTTCAACTCCTACCCGCTGGATCGCATGGCCAACGTGGGAGGGGCAGCGGCTTTCGAGGATCGCGAGCACTTCGAGACGACCCGCAACAAGGTCATCGAAAGCCGCGAGGCGCTGGTCGAGCAGTTGCAGGGCAAGGGCTTTGAAGTGCTGCCATCGGCAGCCAACTTCATCTTCGCTCGCCACCCGCAACACGATGCCGCAGCACTGGCCGCCAAACTGCGCGAGCAGGGCGTTATCGTCCGCCACTTCAAACAGCAGCGAATCGCCCAGTTCCTGCGTATCAGCATCGGCACGCCAGAGCAGCATCAGGCGTTGCTGGAAGGTCTGGGCGACATCTGAGACGCGGATCGGTCAGCCCGAAAACGGGCTGACCTTGCGCTGCCACAGCATCATCGATGCCGCAGAGCATCCGCATGGCCTGGAAACACCGCCGACCTATGTGAGTAATCCAAACGGCTCGAAAACACCCCGGACCTGTGTGGGAGCGAGCTTGCTCGCGAAGAGGCCCGTTCAGCCTCTGAAACTCCATTGATCAGGTAATCCGCCTTCGCGAGCAAGCTCGCTTCCACAAGATCATCGCTGCCGCAGAGCATCTACATTGCTTGAAACACTTCGGACCTGTGTGAGTGTCTCGCATGGCTTGAAAACACTCCGGATCTGTGTGGGAGCGAGCTTGCGCTCGCGAAGAGGCCCGTTCAGCCTCTGAAACTCCATTGATCAGGTAATCCGCCTTCGCGAGCAAGCTCGCTCCCACAAGATCTCGCTGCCGCAGAGCATCCACATGGCTTGAAACAGCCCGGATCTGTGTGAGTGTCTCGCATGGCTTGAAAACACTCCGGACCTGTGGGAGCGAGCTTGCTCGCGAAAGGGTCTGCACAAGCGCCGAAAATGCATCGACTGAAACACCGTATTCGCGAGCAAGCTCGCCCCCCACGCCCTTCGGGCAGAAGCCCGGACGCCCTTTATTCCCGGCGTCACAGATCTGTGCTGTACCGCACTTTCAGGTAATGGCGCATCACTCCGGCGCTGCGGCGGGTGTCGGGGCGGGTGGTGGGCGTAGGCCGACTTCGGCGCTCAAGCGCATCTCCTTGCCGTTGCGCATCACGTCGATAGCAATCTTGTCCTTGGGTTTGGTGCGCGCCACCTGGTTCATCGAGCGACGACCATCGCCGGCAGGTTCGCCATTGATGCTCAGGATCACGTCGCCCAGTTGCAGGCCGGCTTTCTGCGCCGGTCCGTCGCGGAAGATGCCGGCCACAACGATACCTGGACGATCCTTCAGCCCGAAGGATTCGGCCAGTTCCTGGGTCAGGGGTTGAACTTCGATGCCCAGCCAGCCACGAATGACCTGACCGTGCTCGATGATCGACTTCATGACATCCATTGCCAATTTGGTCGGAATAGCGAAGCCGATGCCCTGGGAGCCGCCGGACTTGGAAAAAATCGCGGTATTGATACCGATCAGATTGCCGCTGGCGTCTACCAGCGCACCGCCCGAGTTACCCGGGTTGATGGCCGCATCGGTCTGAATGAAGTCTTCATAAGTGTTGAGGCCCAATTGATTGCGCCCGGTGGCACTGATGATCCCCATGGTCACGGTCTGGCCGACCCCGAACGGGTTGCCGATCGCCAGCGCAACATCGCCGATGCGGATGCTGTCAGAGCGCGCGATGGTAATCGCGGGCAGGTTTTTCAAATCGATCTTGAGCACCGCCAGGTCGGTTTCCGGGTCATTGCCGATGACCCGGGCAATGGTTTCGCGGCCGTCTTTTAGCGCTACCACGATCTGGTCAGCGCCAGTGGTGACGTGGTTGTTGGTCAGTATGTAGCCTTCAGGGCTCATCATCACGCCAGAACCCAGGCTCGATTCCATACGCTTCTGCTTGGGCGTGTTGTCGCCGAAGAAGCGGCGGAACTGCGGGTCTTCGAAAAGCGGATTGTTGCCCTTGTTGACCATCTTGGTGGTATAGAGGTTGACCACCGCGGGCGCTGCGGCAATGACCGCGTCGGCATAGGAAGACGGACCTTGCATGACGTTGGTGGTCTGTGGGGCCTGTTGCAGATTGACATCCAGGCTCGGCAGACCGACCCACTGCGGATAGCGCTGAATAATCAGCATGGCGATAAGCACGCCAGCCAGCAATGGCCAGCCGAAAAAACGCAGTGCCTTGAACATTTAACAAGTCCTGATGGTTGCGGGCGCAGAAAGTTTTGCCACGGGTGCGCCATAATGGCGGGCATTATACGAGTACAACGCAGCTCTGAACTGCATATTTAGGAGTCTTTTATGGCTGTTGCCCTGAGCACCCTGGTCGAAGAAGCCGACCGCTATCTGAACAGTGCCCGGATTCAGGATTACTGCCCCAATGGCCTGCAGGTCGAAGGGCGGCCGCAAGTCATGCGCATCGTCAGCGGCGTGACGGCCAGTCAGGCCCTGCTGGATGCGGCAGTCGATGCCCAGGCTGATCTGGTTCTGGTTCACCACGGTTATTTCTGGAAGGGCGAAAACCCGTGTGTCGTCGGCATGAAGCAGCGTCGCCTGAAGACCTTGCTCAAACACGACATCAGCCTGCTGGCCTATCACCTGCCGCTGGATGTGCATCCCGAAGTGGGCAACAACGTGCAACTGGCGCGTCAACTGGACATCACGGTCGAAGGCCCTCTGGACCCTGAAAACCCGCGTGTGGTCGGGTTGATCGGCTCGTTGTCCGAGCCCATGACTGCGCGGGATTTTGCCCGTCGCGTGCAGGATGCGCTGGGGCGTGAGCCATTGCTCATCGAAGGCAGTCAGATGATTCGCCGTGTCGGCTGGTGCACGGGCGGTGGTCAGAACTACATTGATCAGGCAGTGCTGGAAGGCGTCGATCTGTTCCTCAGTGGCGAAGCGTCAGAGCAGACGTTCCATAGCGCACGCGAGAATGACATCAGCTTCATTGCGGCCGGTCATCATGCCACCGAGCGCTATGGCGTGCAGGCGCTGGGCGATTATCTGGCGCGACGGTTTGCGCTTGAGCATATCTTCATCGACTGCCCGAACCCGATTTGAACGATCAAACAGCAGGGCATATGCATAGATCGTTTCGATCTAGCTGCGTCGCTGATTAGCGATATCACGCATGTTAAAGTGCCCGGCTCGAATACGGCCCGCTGGCCGCCCCGGGGTTTCCCGGTCCATAACGAACGCAATCCGTGAGTAGCCATGGTTGACAAACTGACGCATCTGAAACAGCTGGAGGCGGAAAGCATCCACATCATCCGCGAGGTCGCCGCCGAGTTCGATAACCCGGTGATGCTGTACTCGATCGGCAAGGATTCGGCCGTGATGCTGCACCTGGCGCGCAAGGCATTCTTCCCCGGTAAACTGCCATTCCCGGTCATGCACGTCGATACGCGCTGGAAATTCCAGGAGATGTATCGCTTCCGCGACCAGATGGTCGAGGAAATGGGGCTGGACCTGATCACCCACATCAACCCCGATGGCGTGGCACAGGGCATCAACCCGTTCACCCACGGCAGCGCCAAACACACCGACATCATGAAGACCGAGGGCCTGAAGCAGGCGCTCGACAAGCATGGTTTCGACGCCGCCTTTGGCGGTGCCCGACGCGATGAAGAAAAGTCCCGGGCCAAGGAACGCGTCTACTCGTTTCGCGACAGCAAGCACCGCTGGGACCCGAAAAACCAGCGTCCCGAGCTGTGGAATGTCTACAACGGCAACGTCAACAAAGGCGAGTCGATCCGTGTGTTCCCGCTCTCCAACTGGACCGAGCTGGACATCTGGCAGTACATCTACCTCGAAGGCATCCCGATCGTGCCGCTGTATTTCGCCGCCGAGCGCGACGTCATCGAGAAGAACGGCACGCTGATCATGATCGACGACGAGCGCATCCTCGAGCATCTCACCGATGAAGAGAAGTCGCGCATCGTCAAGAAAAAGGTCCGTTTCCGCACCCTCGGCTGCTACCCGCTGACCGGTGCTGTCGAGTCCGAAGCGACCAGCCTGACCGACATCATTCAGGAAATGTTGCTGACGCGAACTTCCGAGCGCCAAGGCCGGGTCATTGACCATGACGGCGCTGGCTCGATGGAAGAAAAGAAACGTCAGGGTTATTTCTAAGGGGTGTCACATGTCGCATCAATCTGATTTGATCAGCGAGGACATCCTCGCCTACCTGGGCCAGCACGAACGCAAGGAAATGCTGCGCTTTCTTACCTGTGGCAACGTCGATGACGGCAAGAGCACGCTGATCGGGCGTCTGCTGCACGACTCCAAGATGATCTACGAAGATCACCTGGAAGCCATCACCCGTGACTCGAAGAAGTCCGGCACCAATGGCGATGACGTCGATCTGGCGTTGCTGGTGGATGGTCTGCAGGCCGAGCGGGAGCAGGGCATCACCATCGATGTCGCCTATCGCTATTTCTCCACGGCCAAGCGCAAGTTCATCATTGCCGATACGCCGGGCCATGAGCAGTACACCCGCAACATGGCCACCGGCGCTTCGACCTGTGACCTGGCAATCATTCTGGTGGACGCGCGCTATGGCGTGCAGACCCAGACCCGTCGTCACAGCTACATCGCTTCGCTGCTGGGCATCAAGCACATCGTCGTCGCCATCAACAAGATGGACCTCAATGGCTTTGATGAGGGCGTGTTCGAGTCGATCAAGGCCGATTACCTGAAGTTCGCCGAGGGTATCGCGTTCAAGCCGACCACCATGGCTTTTGTGCCGATGTCGGCGCTCAAGGGCGACAACGTGGTGAACAAGAGCGAGCGTTCGCCGTGGTACACCGGCCAGTCGTTGATGGAAATTCTCGAAACGGTCGAAATCGCCAGCGACCGCAACTATGCGGACCTGCGTTTCCCGGTGCAGTACGTCAACCGTCCGAACCTGAACTTCCGTGGCTTCGCCGGTACGCTGGCCAGCGGCATCGTGCACAAGGGCGACGAGATCGTCGTGCTGCCATCGGGCAAGAGCAGCCGTGTGAAGTCCATCGTCACCTTTGAAGGTGAGCTGGAGCAGGCCGGGCCGGGCCAGGCAGTGACGCTGACCATGGAAGACGAGATCGACATTTCCCGTGGTGACCTGCTGGTGCATGCCGACAACGTTCCGCAGGTCAGCGATGCGTTCGAGGCCATGCTGGTGTGGATGGCCGAAGAGCCGATGCTGCCGGGCAAGAAGTACGACATCAAGCGCGCCACCAGCTATGTGCCGGGCTCGATTGCCAGCATCACCCACCGGGTCGATGTGAACACACTGGAGGAAGGCCCTGCCAGCTCGTTGCAACTGAACGAGATCGGCCGGGTCAAGGTCAGCCTCGATGCGCCCATCGCGCTGGATGGCTACAGCAGCAACCGCACCACGGGGTCGTTCATCGTCATTGATCGTTTGACCAATGGCACCGTTGCGGCAGGCATGATCATTGCCAAGCCGGTTTCAGGTGGTGGCTCGCAGCACCATGGCGAACTGGCCCACGTCTCCACAGAGGAGCGCGCGCAGCGCTTCGGTCAGCAACCGGCCACCGTGTTGTTCAGCGGCCTGTCCGGCGCGGGCAAAAGCACGCTGGCCTATGCGGTCGAGCGCAAGCTGTTCGACATGGGCCGTGCGGTCTATGTACTGGACGGTCAGAACCTGCGTCATGACCTGAACAAGGGCTTGCCACAGGATCGTGCCGGTCGTACCGAGAACTGGAGCCGTGCTGCTCATGTGGCGCGTCAGTTCAACGAAGCCGGCCTGCTGACTCTGGCCGCATTCGTTGCCCCTGACGCCGAAGGGCGTGAGCGCGCCAAGGCGCTGATCGGCAAGGATCGTCTGCTCACGGTCTATGTGCAGGCATCGCCAGCGGTCTGCCGCGAGCGTGATCCACAGGGCCTGTATGCCGCCGACGGCGACAACATTCCTGGCGAGTCCTTCCCGTATGACGTGCCGCTGAATGCCGATCTGGTGATCGACACGCAGACACTCAACGTCGAAGAAAGCGTCAGGCAGGTGCTGGATCTGCTGCGCAGCCGCGGCGCGATCTGATTCATAGCCTCTAGCAAGGGGCTTACATCTGCAGGGGATTGCAGTGTCGATCCCACAAAAAAGCCCGCCGCAGACAATCTCTGCGGCGGGCTTTTTGTGTGGCTGTGAAAGCTTACTTCTTCAAGCCGTAATGCTCGTCCAGCATGCCCGGGGTGTTGGGCGACTTGGGGGCGTAATCCTTGGGCGTTTCAGTGTCGCGTGGCGGGGTCAGGCGGTCGCGATGATCGCGGTGCGCATGATTGGCCTCAGGGTGCAGGGCGGCCAGCAGGCGTTGGCGGGTCAGCTCGTCGAGAGCCAGGCGGTTGGCGCCCTCGGCAAGGTGTTCCTGAACATCCTGATAGCTCTGTGAAAGCTTTTGTACCAGATTGGCCGTGCTGTTGAAGTGCGTGACTACCTCGTTCTGATAGGTGTCGAAACGCTCCTGAATGTCATCCAGCTGGCGCTGGGTGCTGTTCGGAACGGTGTTGGGCAGCAGGCGTGCCACCAGAAAACCAATGACGACACCGGCCACCAGGGCGAGCGTCGGCAACAACCAGACTAAGAGCGAGTGTTCCACGAGTCCTTCCTCTATAAACGGCTTTGCTTTACGTTAACGGCTCGAACCTGCGCTGTATACCCGCGACGTATCGTTGATATGCATGCCGCAGACAATCAGCTAGACGAGTCGACCCATTTCGAGGTCACGGAGTTCTGTTTTGCTCATGCGTGAAACCCCATTATTTATCGATGGCCCTGAGGGCCAGCTCGAAGCGCTGTATCAGGACGTCCCCGACGCCCGAGGTGTTGCACTGATCTGCCATCCTAACCCGATACAGGGCGGAACGATGCTCAATAAAGTCGTTTCGACGTTGCAGCGCACCGCACGCGATCAGGGTTTGATCACATTGCGCTTCAATTATCGCGGCGTCGGCGCCAGTGCCGGTACGTCGGTTGCCGGGCCGGGCGAGATTGATGATGCCCAGGCAGCCGCCCGATGGCTGCGGGCGCAACATCCGGATCTGCCGATGACCCTGTTCGGATTTTCCTTTGGCGGCTACGTTGCTGCAAACCTGGGTGGCAGGCTGGAAGCGCAGGGTGAAAAGCTCACGCACGTGTTTCTGGTTGCTGCTGCGGCTTCGCGGCTCGAGGATCAGAGCGTGCTGCCCCAGGCTTGCCCGCTGACGATCATTCAGCCCGAGAACGACGAAGTGATCGAGCCCGAGACCGTCTATGCATGGTCCGCCGCGTTGCAACGTCCCCATGAGCTGCTGAAAGTGGCAGAATGCGGACACTTTTTTCACGGCAAGCTGACTGATCTGAAAGATCTGCTCCTGCCGCGACTTTCCAGCTGATTGCAGCCGTATTGCATCCTATTGATAAGCGACCTGCCATGACCACTCGTATCCTGACCGGTATCACGACCACCGGCACTCCCCATCTGGGCAACTACGCGGGCGCCATTCGCCCGGCCATTGTCGCCAGCCGTCAGAGCGATTTCGACTCGTTCTACTTTCTGGCCGACTACCACGCGCTGATCAAATGCGATGACCCGCTGCGCATTCAGCGCTCGCGTCTGGAAATCGCCGCGACCTGGCTGGCAGCGGGGCTGGACGTTGATCGTGTGACCTTCTATCGCCAGTCGGACATTCCCGAAATCCCGGAACTGACCTGGCTGCTCACCTGCGTCGCGGCCAAGGGCCTGCTCAATCGCGCCCACGCCTACAAGGCGTCGGTGGACAAGAACGTGGAAAGTGGCGAAGACCCGGATGCAGGCATCACCATGGGGCTGTACAGCTACCCGGTGCTGATGGCTGCCGACATCCTGATGTTCAATGCGCATCAGGTTCCGGTAGGGCGTGATCAGATTCAGCACGTTGAAATGGCCCGCGATATAGGCCAGCGTTTCAATCACCTGTTCGGCAATGGCAAGGAGTTCTTCGTCATGCCCGAGGCATTGATCGAAGAGAGCGTAGCCACGCTGCCAGGCCTGGACGGTCGCAAGATGTCCAAGAGCTACGACAACACCATCCCGTTGTTCAGCGGTGCCAAGGACATGAAAAGCGCGATATCGCGCATCGTCACCGACTCGCGTGCGCCGGGCGAAGCGAAAGACCCGGACACCTCCCACCTGTTTACTCTGTACCAGGCGTTCTCGACGGCCGAGCAGTGCGCTGAATTCCGCTCTGACCTGTTGCAGGGCCTGGGCTGGGGCGAAGCCAAGAATCGTCTGTTCACGTTGCTGGATGCACAACTGAGCGAACCCCGTGAAAAGTATCTGGGGCTGATCGAGCGTCCTGCCGATCTCGAAGACATCCTGCTCGCTGGCGCGCAGAAAGCCCGTCGCGTCGCCACTCCGTTTCTCGAGCAATTGCGCGAGGCGGTGGGCCTGCGGTCGTTCCGTACCGTGGTGCAGAACGCCGACACCGGCAAGAAAAAGGCCAGCAAGGGCGCTCGTTTCGTCAGCTTCCGTGAAGACGACGGCAGCTTCCGTTTCCGCCTGCTGGCAGCCGATGGCGAGCAGTTGCTGTTGTCGCGCAACTTTGCCGATGGCAAGGCTGCAGGCGTGGTCAGCAAGCAGTTGCAGCAGGGCGGCGAACTGGACCTGCGCAGCGAAGACGATCGCTTCACGCTGTGGCTGGACGGCGCCTGTGTGGCGGACAGTCCGGTATTCGCCGACGCTGCCGCGCGCGACAGTGCCATCGAAACTCTCAAGCTGGCGCTCGCTCCTCAACAGGACTGATTGCCAATCCCCGGGGTCGTCGCTACAGTGACGACCCGTTTTTGTTGCCTTGCTAACGAATTATGACGCCCCTAGAACGATATCAAGCTGATCTGAAACGCCCGGACTTCTTTCACGATGCCGCGCAGGAAAACGCTGTGCGTCATCTGCAGCGCCTGTACGACGATCTGATCGCCGCTCACGACAGCAAGCCTGGCCTGTTCGGCAAACTGTTCGGCAAGAAAGAGCAGACGCTGGTCAAGGGGCTGTACTTCTGGGGTGGCGTAGGCCGCGGCAAGACGTATCTGGTCGATACGTTCTTCGACGCACTGCCGTTCCAGGACAAGGTCCGTACGCACTTCCACCGCTTCATGAAGCGCGTGCACGAAGAGATGAAGACCCTCAAGGGCGAGAAAAACCCGCTGACGATCATCGCCAGGCGGTTTTCCGACGAGGCGCGGGTCATCTGCTTCGACGAGTTTTTCGTCTCCGATATCACCGATGCCATGATCCTCGGCACGCTGATGGAAGAGCTGTTCAAGAACGGCGTGACGCTGGTGGCTACGTCCAACATCGTCCCGGACGGCCTGTACAAGGACGGCCTGCAGCGGGCGCGTTTCCTGCCGGCCATCGCGCTGATCAAGCAGAACACCGACATCGTCAACGTCGACAGTGGCGTCGATTACCGTCTGCGCCACCTGGAGCAGGCCGAACTGTTCCACTTTCCTCTTAACGAAGTTGCACAGGAAAGCCTGCGTAAAAGCTTCAAGGCCCTGACGCCGGATTGCGCAGAAACCATCGAAAACGATGTGTTGATGATCGAAAACCGCGAGATCCGCGCGCTGCGCACCTGTGACGACGTGGCTTGGTTCGACTTCCGTGAATTGTGCGACGGCCCGCGCAGTCAGAACGATTACATCGAGCTGGGCAAGATCTTCCATGCCGTGCTGATCAGCGGCGTCGAGCAGATGGACGTTGCTACTGACGACATCGCCCGGCGCTTTATCAACATGGTCGACGAGTTCTACGATCGCAACGTCAAGCTGATCATCTCGGCCGAGGTTGAATTGAAGGACCTGTACACCGGCGGCCGGTTGATGTTCGAGTTCCAGCGTACCCTCAGCCGCCTGCTGGAAATGCAATCCCACGAATTCCTCTCGCGGGCGCACAAGCCTTAGCAGTTGCGGCGAGCTTCAGGCGACAGGCCTGAAGCTCGATCACGCTGCGCCTTGTACCTCAAAGCCGCTCTTTATGGCCTTCGAACTGTTGCCGGTACTGATTGGGTGACAGCTCGGTGTGCTGGCGGAACAGTCGGGCAAAGAAGCTGGCGTCGTCGTAGCCCACTTCATAGCTGATGGTCTTGATGCTCTTGCGCGTCCCAGAGAGCAATCCCTTCGCCGTTTCGATCCGCAGTCGTTGCAGGTAATGCAGTGGCTTGTCGCCCGTGGCGGTCTGAAAGCGGCGCATGAAATTGCGAATGCTCATGCCATGCTCGCGGGCCACGTCTTCAAAGCGGAACTTGTCGGCAAAGTGCTCTTCCAGCCAGTGCTGAATCTGCAGGATGACCACGTCCTGATGAAGCTTCTGACCGCCAAAGCCGATTCGCCCGGGCGAGTAGGTGCGACGCACTTCATAGAGGATGTCGCGGGCCACGGCCTGGGCGACATTGGCGCCGCAGAAGCGCTCGATCAGATAAATATACAGATCGCAGGCTGAGGTCGTGCCGCCCGCGCAATACACGTTGTCGGCGTCGGTAAGGTGCTTCTCCTGATTGAGCAGGACCTTGGGATAGCGCTCGGCAAATGCGCTGAAAAAACGCCAGTAGGTTGTCGCTTCCTTGCCGTCCAGCAAACCGGCTTCGGCAAGCCAGTAGACACCGGTGGCTTCAGCGCAGAGTACGGCGCCGTTGGCGTGCTGTTCGCGTAACCACGGCAGGATCTGTGGATAACGCTGAGAGAGGGTTTCAAAATCGTCCCAGAAGGCCGGGATGACGATAATGTCGCTCTGGCACAGCGCGCCGTCGACCGGCAGGGTGACATCGCTGAAGCTGCTGACAGGCAGCCCTTCGGGGCTGACCAGGCGCGTTTCGAAGGCGGGCACCAGGCCGTGGCCCAGTTGCTTGCTGTAGCGCAGGCTCGCCAGGTGGAAGAAGTCCTTGGCCTGCATGACAGTGGAGGCAAACATCTTGTCCGTGGTCAGAATACTTACGCGGCGCAGAAGAGTGGCGTGTCGGATCGGCATAATCGTTATTCTTATATGGGTAAATGGTCAAGCTACGGCTGGATCGTCTTATTTTTTGCCAAAACTGTCCAGTCTCGTTACGTGGAGCCCCTTGGCAGGGCACCCATGATGGCTTTGTGCTAAGAGGGTCAATATCCGCCAATCCACGCCTCGCAGGCAATAAACAGAATGTGAACAAAAAATCCGGTTGAGGTTATTTTTACAGTCTGTATAATCCGCCAGCTCTTTGCAGTGGAAGTGATGCGCCGTCTGCCGAAGAATCTTGCCGTATAACGGACGCGCTGACCCGAGCCCCCGATAGCGTCTGTTTCCGGCTGCCTTTGACTTGTCAAAGTACGCACTATTCAGTAAGATCCGCCGTCTAATTTTCAGGGCGGCCCCTGAGGCTATAAAGAATGAAAACTTTTACTGCTAAACCGGAAACAGTTAAGCGCGACTGGTTCGTCGTCGACGCTGCTGGTCAGACCCTGGGTCGTCTGGCCACCGAAATCGCGAGCCGTCTGCGTGGCAAGCACAAACCGGAATACACTCCGCACGTTGATACCGGCGACTACATCGTCGTGATCAATGCCGAGCAGATCCGCGTTACTGGTGCCAAGACCACCGACAAGATCTACTACTCACACTCCGGTTTTCCGGGCGGGATCAAGTCGATCAACTTCGAAAAGCTGATCGCCAAAGCTCCTGAGCGCGTGATCGAGACCGCGGTCAAAGGCATGCTGCCTAAGAACCCGCTGGGTCGCGACATGTATCGTAAGCTGAAAGTCTATGCGGGCGCTGTACACCCTCATACTGCTCAGCAGCCCCAAGAACTGAAGTTTTAACGGAATAGTTCATTATGTCGGCGACTCAAAATTACGGCACTGGCCGTCGCAAGACCGCAACCGCTCGCGTTTTCCTGCGTCCGGGTACTGGTAACATCTCGATCAACAACCGCTCCCTGGACAATTTCTTCGGCCGCGAAACTGCCCGCATGGTAGTTCGTCAGCCGCTGGAACTGACCGAGACCGTTGAAAAGTTCGACATCTACGTCACCGTTATCGGTGGCGGCGTAAGTGGTCAGGCTGGCGCAATCCGCCACGGTATCACTCGCGCTCTGATGCAGTACGACGAGACACTGCGCGGTGCTCTGCGTAAAGCAGGCTTCGTGACTCGCGATGCTCGTGAAGTTGAACGTAAGAAAGTCGGTCTGCGTAAAGCGCGTAAGCGTCCGCAGTACTCGAAGCGTTAATACGCTCTTCGTTCAAAGAAAGAACGTCCATCCCCTCGCGGGGCTGGGCGTTTTTTTATGGGCGTGATTTTTACGGTCATGATGTTTTTGCGTTGCTCGTTTTACGTCGATATTGTGAAATTTATCCGCCTGTCGACGAAGATTACGGAATTTACATCGCGTAAATGAGCTATCTTGTGGCCCGCGACGAACGCCTGTCATGTTGTGTTCATTATCGGATTCGCCCTTGAAGCGCGTTCGTTCGTCTGTCCGATAAATTTTAACAAGCGAGGAGGATCGCCATGGGCGTGACCAACCGGTTGGCCTGCTACTCCGACCCCGCCGACCACTATTCTCATCGCGTACGCATTGTGCTCGCCGAGAAGGGTGTCAGCGCCGAAATCATTGAAGTGGCGGCAGGTCGTCATCCGCCGCAGCTGATTGAAGTAAATCCATACGGCAGCGTGCCGACCCTCGTCGATCGTGACCTGGCGTTGTACGAGTCGACCGTGGTGATGGAGTATCTGGATGAGCGCTATCCACATCCGCCTCTGCTGCCTGTCTATCCGGTTGCCCGTGCCAACAGTCGTTTGCTGATCCATCGTATCCAGAGAGACTGGTGTGGCCTTGTCGACCTGATTCTGGATACGCGCAGCAAAGAGCCTGCTCGTGTTCAGGCGCGCAAGGAGCTCCGCGAGAGTCTGGCCGGGGTTTCTCCGTTGTTCGCGGAAAAAGCTTTTT
This sequence comes from Pseudomonas cerasi, assembly GCF_027983475.1. Taxonomy (NCBI): domain Bacteria; kingdom Pseudomonadati; phylum Pseudomonadota; class Gammaproteobacteria; order Pseudomonadales; family Pseudomonadaceae; genus Pseudomonas; species Pseudomonas cerasi. Next base: position 1,060,105 of record NZ_JAQJVM010000002.1, on the reverse strand, counting down.
TCATGAGCGACGAGCTAAGTCTTGTTGACTGCTGTCTACTCCCCATACTCTGGCGTTTGCCAATTTTGGGTATTGAATTGCCGCGGCCTGCCAAGCCGCTGCTTGATTACATGGAGCGCCAATTTGCGCGTGAGGCTTTTCAGGCGAGTCTGTCTGCTGCCGAACGTGAAATGCGCTAAGGCTTAAGGAGCCGTTAATGAACTCCAGTCGCCCTTATCTTGTTCGTGCTCTTTACGAGTGGATCGTCGATAACGATTGCACCCCGCATGTGCTGGTCAATGCGGATTACCCGTCGGTGCAGGTCCCGCAAGGGTTTGCCAATGACGGGCAGATTGTCTTGAATGTTTCGCCGAGTGCCGTGCGTCATCTGCATATGGATAACGAAGCGGTGAGCTTCGAAGGCCGCTTCGGCGGTGTGCCGCACACGCTTTATGTACCTGTCGCTGCCATCCTGGGTATTTATGCCCGCGAGAACGGTCAGGGCATGGTTTTCGATCTGGAGCCCTCCATGGAAGAGGGCGAAGAAATCGAGATCGAGATCGAAGACGATACGCCTCCGCCAGACAGCGAACCGCCTCGTCCGAGTGGCAGGCCGAGTCTGAAGGTCGTGAAGTAAAAACCGGCAATAAAAAAGGCGATCTTCGGATCGCCTTTTTCATGCCTGTCGGTTACCTGTCAGTCGATGTACTCGAAGAGTTTGACGATCTTCTGCACGCCGGAGACGCCCTGTACCAGGTTGGTGGCGCGATTGGCTTCGTCCTGGGTTACCAGGCCCAGCAGGAAGACGATGCCGTTCTCGGTCACCACCTTGATGCGCGAGCCGGGAATGGATGCGTCAGCGATCATTTGGCTTTTGATCTTGGTGGTCAGCCAGGCGTCATTGTTGCGCGCCAGCAGCGAGGAGGGTGCCATCACCTGCAGTTCGTTGTTGACCTTCTTGACGCGCTGAACGGCGCTGGCGGCCTGTTCGGCCATTGCCTTGAGGTCGGCACGCGGTGTCTGGCCAGCCAGTAGCACGATGCCGTTGAAGCTGGTCACGACGATGTGCGAGCCCTCTGCGAGGTCAGGGTTGGCCTTGGAGATGTTGACGGCTGCCTTGGTCTCGATCAGTGAATCGTCGATCTTGCTGCCGAAGGTGCGCGTGCCGCGATCGTCTTCGATCGGTTTTTCGCGAGTGGCCGTGATCACCGAACTGCATCCGGTGATGCTGAGGCACAGTGTCAGAACCAGTAGGCTGAGACGATTAGGGGTCATTCTTCACTCCCGAACAGTTGGCTGTCGATCAAATCGCAAAGGCAATGGATCGCCAGCAGATGGACTTCTTGTATGCGTGCCGTGACATTGGCGGGTACGCGGATCTCCACATCCTCGGGCAATAGCAGCGAGGCCATGCCGCCACCGTCGCGTCCTGTCAATGCTACGACAATCATTTCGCGATCATGTGCGGCCTGGATGGCTTGAATAATATTCGCCGAGTTGCCGCTGGTGGAAATGGCCAGCAACACATCGCCTGGCTGACCCAGCGCGCGAATCTGTTTGGAGAAGATTTCGTTGTAGCTGTAATCGTTGGCGATCGAGGTGATCGTCGAGCTGTCGGTGGTCAGTGCAATCGCTGGCAGGCTCGGCCGCTCACGCTCGAAGCGGTTGAGCAGTTCCGAAGAGAAGTGCTGTGCATCGCCCGCTGAGCCGCCATTGCCGCACGCGAGCATCTTGCCCTCGTTGAGCAGGGCATTGACCATGACCTGACTGGCTTGCTCGATAAAGGGTGCAAGGACTTCCATCGCCTGTTGCTTGGTTTCGATGCTGGCCTGGAACAGCCGGCGAATTCGGGATTGCATGTCCATCAATGTGACCTTAATTAGAGCGTACGGCGGCGGGACGGATGCGCCGGGTTCTCCCGGGAGCTATCCGGCACACAAGGTGTGCAGCCGGCAAAACAAATAGCGAAATCGGTGACGGTTAGTAGTGTGTTGCAGGTCATGACTCAAGTCGGATTGCTGCTTCACTGCGCCAGGTCAGCTGTCAAAAGCGCTCTTGATCCAGTTCAGTGGTGCGGCCTTGCCGGGCTCGCCTTCAATGGCGATCACGTCGAAACGGCAGGGGTGATTGGCCCAGGCCGTTGCGTGCTGCAGAAAAAGCTGTGCGGCTGTGACGAGTTTCTCCTGCTTGCGAAAATCGACGCTTTCCGTGGCGCCGCCCCATCCTGAATGGCGCCGGTAGCGAACTTCGACGAATACTACTGTATCGCCGTCAAGCATGACTAGATCAAGCTCGCCGCGTTTGCATAACCAGTTTTGTTCAATCAGGCGCAGGCCCTGCTGTTGCAAAAACTGCAGGGCGAAGGCTTCGGCCTCGCGCCCTGCTTGCTGGCGGGTGCTGCGTTGCATCAAGGAGCGGTGTCCGGCAGGCGCTGGATCTTGCCGTCGACGAACTCGGCCCATGGCAGCTGGCGTTCGACGCGGCGGCCAGGGTTCAGGCTGAGGCTGCCGGACAGCCCGTCAATGCGGCTGTCAGGCATCGCCTTGAGTTGAGCGAGGCGCGGCGCCAGGCGATACGCGTCGATACCCATCGCATACAGACGACCCAGGCTGCCTGCAGCCTGTGGCCATTGTGCGGTGACCTGCTGGCGCAGCGGGTCTTCGGCGTTCAGCAGCCATGGCGTTTCGCAGAAGCGCACGCCATTCAGGTCCATGTATTGGGCGTGATCGTTGCTGTTGGTGAACAGGTGCGAAGTGGCATAGACCGGAACGTCACCGGCGTACTGGAAGACCATGGTGGGTTTGATCTGTTGCGCTTGTTGTGGCGTCGCGGCGAGGAACATGAAGTCGATGTCCTGGCGACGGCTCGGCTGAGCTGCGATCTGAGTGCCGGCCGTGCTTTGCAGGCGCTGAGCGCGGCCTTCGCTATTGCGCAGCTGGAACAGGTCGGCGACCTGCTGTGCCAGTTCTACCGGCTGATCAACGTGCTCTGCAGCGATCAGCGTACCGCCCTTGGCTTGCCAGCTCTTGCGGAAGGCATCCAGCACGCGGTCGCCCCACTCACCTTTCGGAACCATCGCCACGGCGCTGCGCTTGCCGTCCGCCCAGGCACGACGAGCAACCTCGCGGGCTTCGTCTTCTGCGGCCAGGCCGAACTGATACAGCTGCGCCGGGCCTTCATTGCTGGTATCGCTGTAGTTCAGCGCCAGTGTAGTAATAGGCAACTGCTGACGGCTGTTCAGTTGTTTGACGAGATTCTTTTCCAGCGGACCGACGACCAGTTGCACACCAGCGGCCTGAGCCTGACGGTAGAACTCGTCCATCGAGGTGATTCGCGAGCTGTCGAAGACCTGAATGGCCGGAGGATTCTCACCTGCTTGCTGAGCCTGGAAGTGCGCGGCCATGAAGCCTTCGCGCAGCGCCTTGGCGACTGCGGCCAATTGGCCATCCTGCGGCAGCAGCAGGGCAATTTTGGTAATCGGCTCGCTGGTCAGTGCACGCAGCTGCGCGAGAGCGGTTGGCAGTTGCAGTGCAGCAGGGTGTTTCGGATTCTGCGCTTTCCAGCTGTCGATGGCAGCCTGTTGCTGCTCAAGCGTGCCTGCGCCCTTGATCGAGCGAGCCAGGTTCAGCCAGCCGCCCATATCGTCGGTCGCTGTGCTCTGCAGTTGCTCGGCGGGCAGGGCAGAGACCAGTGTCCAGATCGCGTCATTGTTGGCGCTGGCGTCTGCGCCTTGCAGCAACGGGCCGGCATAAACACGTTCATTGGCGGCTGCGAGCGCCTGGCCATCGGCTTCAAGAGCGCGTGCCTTGACCATGTGCGTGCGAATCTGCTGCTCGACCGACAGCTCGCCCAGGCGCTGCATGCTTGGATGATTCAGGGCGGTCAGCGCTGCCTTGGGTTGATTACGGCCCATCGCCAGTTCGGCGGACAGTGTGCTGGCGAAAACCTGCAAGCCGGGCTTGAGTTGATCGATTTGCACCTGTCCGAGGATTTGCGCGGCGCGTCCTGCGTCATTCTGGCGGCTGGCCAGATCGGCCGCACTCAAGCGCAGCGTTGCGGCCTGCTCGGGGGTTTTGGCGCTGGCGGCCTGCTCGAGCAGTTGCTCGATGCTGGCATCAGGGGTTCGAGGCAGCTCGCCAAGGCTGGACGAGGGCGAGCTGGCACAGGCTGCAAGGAGGGCAGCGAGGCAGAGGGCAGAGAGCAGCCGCAGACAAGCGATCATTGGTATGTTCCTGAAACTCGAGCGAATTAACGGGGGATTGTACCCAAGCGCTGGCCGGGGTGCGATGTCGAAGGTATTTAAAGCCGTGATATCAGTCGCGTTAAGGTCATCTGGCGGCCAAATCGTTCAATTGGAGAGGTGCGCCGCGTTTCTTGCTCGGGTCTGAACATGTTTTCATTCCTTTTTTGTCGGCATCCTGACGCGCGAACCGTTCCGCCGCGCCGCAGCCTGTACAATGCAGTTTTTCCAAGCACCTGTTATAACCTGCGAGGTTTGCGTTTTGACTGTTCCGGTTGTTTCGAATTCCACTCCGGGTTCGCTTTATGTAGTGGCGACTCCCATCGGCAATCTGGACGACATGAGTGTGCGAGCCTTGAAGGTGTTGCGTGAGGTCGCGCTGATCGCAGCTGAAGACACGCGCCATTCCGCACGGCTGATGCAGCACTTCGGCATCTCGACTCCATTGGCAGCCTGTCACGAACATAACGAACGTGATGAGGGTAGTCGCTTCATTACACGTCTGCTGGCCGGTGATGACGTTGCGCTGATTTCCGATGCCGGCACGCCATTGATCTCCGACCCCGGTTATCACCTGGTGCGTCAGGCGCGTGCCGCAGGTGTTCAGGTTGTACCGGTGCCGGGCGCGTGTGCCTTGATTGCGGCTCTGTCTGCGGCCGGGCTGCCGTCGGATCGATTCATTTTCGAAGGTTTTCTTCCGGCCAAGGCTGCGGGTCGCAAGGCCAGGCTCGAGCGTGTCAGGGAAGAGCCACGCACGCTGATCTACTATGAAGCGCCGCACCGCATCCTGGAGTGCCTGCAGGATATGGAGCTGGTCTTCGGTGCTGACCGTCAGGCCTTGCTGGCGCGTGAAATAACCAAAACTTTCGAAACCCTCAAGGGTCTGCCTTTGGGTGAGCTGCGTGCATTCGTCGAATCGGACAGTAATCAGCAGCGCGGAGAATGCGTGGTGCTGGTGGCTGGCTGGACGCCGCCGGATGACGAAGATGTTATTGGTGAAGAGGCTCGTCGGGTGCTGGATCTGCTGCTTGCAGAGATGCCGCTCAAGCGCGCCGCAGCGCTGGCAGCCGAAATAACCGGCGTGCGCAAGAACCTGCTGTATCAGGTGGCGCTGGAGAAACAGAAGGAGTAACGGGCTGCTTTTGAAGGGGGTAAGCGAGCCACACAATGCTATTAAAGCTTGTTCTTGATGGCGTGTGCCGCTAACCTTGTCGGCGGAGAGTCGATTGGACAGTCGCTGCCTCTTGTTGTTCCGCAACAAGGGGGGGAGGAAAGTCCGGGCTCCATAGGGCGGAGTGCCAGGTAACGCCTGGGAGGCGCGAGCCTACGGAAAGTGCCACAGAAAATAACCGCCTAAGCGCTTCGGTGCCGGTAAGGGTGAAAAGGTGCGGTAAGAGCGCACCGCACGTCTGGTAACAGTTCGTGGCAAGGTAAACCCCACTCGGAGCAAGACCAAATAGGGTTCCTAGGCGTGGCCCGCGCTGGAACCGGGTAGGTTGCTAAAGGCGTCCAGTGATGGCCGTCGTAGAGGAATGACTGTTCTCGACAGAACCCGGCTTACAGATCGACTCTCCACCTTTTTTCTTCCCATTCGTTTCACGCAGCAAAACCCCTCCGTAATACCAAAAAAATCTTACAGCTCATAAATCACATTAACTTTGAATCGCAACGATTTGAGCTGTGTGGGATTTATCCGTCAGTTCCTTCGCAAAATTACCTTTTTAGCCCCGATACCTCTCCTAAATCTCCGAAATGTAAGGGTTTTCCTTAAGACCGTGCCTTGACGGTGTGGTGGGCGCGTTCCTATAGTGTGCGCAAGTGGCAGAAAGTGGCACGAAGTGGGTTTTTTTAGCGCAAAAAGCTAATATTCGGAGAATGCGCCTGTGTTCCGTGGTGCCAATGCGATCAATCTCGATGCCAAGGGCCGTCTCGCTATGCCGAGCCGGTACCGTGACGAGTTGGATTCGCGTAGCGCCGGCCAACTTATCGTGACCATTGATGCCGTTGATCCATGCCTTTGCCTTTATCCGCTTTCCGAATGGGAGCTGATAGAAGCAAAACTTCGTGATCTGGCGACGTTTCGTGAAGAGAACCGCCGTCTGCAAAGGCTTCTGATTGGTAATGCTGTCGATCTGGAGCTCGACGGGAGTGGGCGTTTTCTGGTACCGCCGCGCCTGCGCGAGTACGCCAGGCTGGATAAGCGCGTAATGCTGGTGGGCCAGCTCAACAAGTTTCAACTGTGGGACGAGGACGCCTGGAATGCTCTTGCTGATGCTGACCTGGCTGCCATTCAAAAACCTGGCGCGATGCCCGACGAATTACGTGATTTGATCCTGTGACTATGAATAGCGGCTTTACCCACATCACCGTGCTGCTTGAAGAAGCCGTGGAGGCTCTCGCGGTGCGCGCCGATGGCTGCTACCTGGACGGCACGTTCGGGCGTGGCGGGCATAGTCGTCTGATACTCAGCCAGCTGGGCCCAGAGGGTCGGCTCCTGGGATTCGACAAGGACCCTCAAGCGATTGCCACCGGGCAAGCGCTAGCGGCCGAAGACGGCCGCTTTGTCATTGTGCAGCGCAGCTTTGCCGAATTGGGATCCGAGACTCAGGAACGCGGTTTGGCGGGCAAGGTCAGTGGCATTCTGCTGGATCTGGGTGTGTCGTCCCCGCAGCTGGATGATCCCGAGCGCGGTTTCAGCTTCATGAACGACGGTCCTCTGGACATGCGCATGGACCCGACCCGTGGCGTGAGCGCTGCCGAGTTCATCGCGACTGCACCGGCTGAAGAGATTGCCCGCGTTTTCAAGGAATACGGCGAAGAGCGATTTGCCAAGCGGATGGCCAATGCGGTCGTCGCGCGCCGCGAAGTCCAGCCTTTCGAGCGCACAGCCGATCTGGCAGAAGTGCTCAAGGTCGCCAACCCTGCCTGGGAAAAGGGCAAGAATCCTGCAACGCGTGCCTTTCAGGGCCTGCGTATTCACGTAAACAACGAATTGGGCGATCTGGAAGCCGGTCTCGAAGCGGCTCTGGATGCGCTGGAAGTGGGCGGCCGTCTGGTCGTCATCAGCTTTCACTCGCTGGAAGACCGCATCGTCAAGTTGTTCATGCGCAAGCTCGCCAAGGGCGAAGCCGACAACATGCCGCGCAATCTGCCGATCCAGTTCAAGCCGTTCGAACCGAAAATCAAAATTCACGGCAAGGCCCAGTTCGCCTCTGATGTCGAAACCAAAGCCAACCCGCGCTCGCGCAGTGCTGTCATGCGTGTAGCGGAGAAGCTCAGGTGAGCCGTCTGTTTCTGAAACCTCTGCCCGGCGGCAGCTTCATTATGCTGCTGCTGTTCATTGCTGTCCTGATTTCGGCGATTGGCGTTTCCTATAGCGCACATTGGAATCGTCAACTGCTCAACTCGCTGTATTCGGAAATGAGCGTGCGCGACAAGGCGCAGGCAGAGTGGGGCCGGCTGATTCTTGAGCAGAGCACCTGGACTGCACACAGCCGTATCGAGACTCTGGCCACCGAACAACTGAAGATGCGCATCCCGAGCGCTGCCGAAGTACGGATGGTGGCGCCATGATGAAGCTCGATGGCGCTCTTTATCCGTGGCGTTTTCGCGTAGTCGTAGGGCTGCTGGTATCCCTCGTGCTCGCCATTTGCTGGCGCATCGTCGACCTGCAGGTCATCGACCATACCTTTCTTAAAGAGCAAGGCGATGCACGCAGCCTTCGGCATATCCCTATTCCGGCGCACCGTGGCCTGATCACCGACCGTAACGGCGAGCCGCTGGCGGTCAGTACTCCGGTGACGACGCTGTGGGCCAACCCGCGTGAAATGCAGCAGGACAAGTCCAAGTGGCCGATGCTGGCAGCCGCGCTGGGTCAGGATCTCAAGGCATTGACCGAGCGTCTGGACTCGCAGGCGAACAAGGAATTCATCTATCTGGTCCGTGGCCTGACGCCAGAGCAGGGCCAGTCGGTCATCGACCTGAAAGTACCGGGTGTCTACGGCATCGAAGAATTCCGCCGCTTTTATCCGGCCGGCGATGTCACCGCACACATGGTCGGCTTTACCGACCTTGATGACCATGGCCGCGAAGGCGTCGAGCTGGCGTATGACGACTGGCTCGCCGGTGTGCCCGGCAAACGTCAGGTCATCAAGGACCGGCGCGGTCGACTGATCAAGGATGTTCAGGTCACCAAGAATGCCAAGGCCGGAAAGACCTTGGCTTTGTCCATTGACCTGCGCCTGCAGTACCTGGCGACCCGTGAACTGCGCAATGCCATCGTCGAGAACGAGGCCAAGGCCGGCAGCATGGTGATCATGGACGTCAAGACCGGTGAGGTGCTGGCGATGGTCAACCAGCCGACCTACAACCCGAACAACCGCCGCACCATGGTGCCTGCCGCCATGCGCAACCGGGCCATCATCGACGTGTTCGAACCTGGTTCGACCATGAAGCCGATCTCCATGACCGCGGCGCTGGACAGTGGCCGCTGGAAGCCGACCGACAAGGTCGAGGTTTATCCGGGCACCCTGCAGATCGGCAAATACACGATTCGTGACGTGACCAAGACCGAAGGCCCGATCCTCGATCTGACCGGCATTCTGATCAACTCCAGTAACGTCGGCATGAGCAAGGTCGCGTTCGATGTGGGCGGTGAGGCGATCTTTCGTGCCATGCAGCGCGTCGGTTTCGGTCAGTACACCGGCCTCGGCTTCCCTGGCGAGCGCGTCGGCAACCTGCCCAACTACCGCGAATGGCGCAAGGCTGAAACCGCCACGCTGTCCTATGGCTACGGTTTGTCGGTCACGGCTTTGCAGCTGGTGCATGCCTACGGCGCGCTGGCCAACAATGGCCGCATTGTGCCGTTGACCATTCTGAAAACAGATAAAGAGCCGGAATCGACCCAGGCCATTCCGGAGAAAACCGCCAAGACCCTGCAAGGCATGTTGCAGCAGGTTATCGAGGACCCGCGCGGCGTCTATCGCGCCCGTGTACCGTCCTACCACGTCGGTGGCAAGAGTGGTACGGCGCGTAAGACGTCCATCGGTACCAAGGGTTACGCGGAAAACTCCTATCGCTCGCTGTTCGCCGGGTTCGGCCCGATGAGTAACCCGCGTTACGCCATCGTGGTCGTCATCGACGAGCCGAGCAAGGGTGGTTACTACGGTGGTCTGGTTTCGGCCCCGGTATTCAGCAAGGTCATGTCCGGCACGTTGCGTCTGATGAACGTGACGCCGGACAACCTTGCGCCACCTGAACAAGTCAACGCCGCACCGGCAGCCAAAGGAGGGCGTGGTTGATGGCCTTTAATCTGAGCAAGATTTTCGCTCACACCGACCGCGATGCGCTGATTCGCGAGTTGACTCTCGACAGTCGCAATGTCCGTCCGGGTGATCTGTTTCTAGCCATACCGGGTATCAAGGTCGATGGCCGTGCGCATATTGCCGACGCGCTCAAGCGTGGCGCGGCGGCTGTGGCGTACGAAGTCGAAGGCTCGACCGTTCTGCCGATCACTGACGTGCCGCTGATCCCGGTCAAGGGGCTCGCCGCGCAGTTGTCCGATATTGCCGGCCGCTTCTACGGCGACCCGAGTCGCAGTCTGAATCTGGTAGGTGTTACCGGCACCAACGGCAAGACCAGCGTCACCCAGTTGGTTGCGCAGGCGCTTGATGCGCTGGGTCAGCACTGCGGCATCGTCGGCACACTGGGCACAGGATTCTACGGCGCGCTGCAAAGCGGCCGTCATACCACGCCTGACCCGATTGCCGTTCAGGCGACGCTGGCCGATCTGAAAAAGGCCGGTGCGCGCGCAGTGGCGATGGAAGTGTCGTCTCATGGGCTGGATCAAGGGCGGGCGACGGCGCTGGCGTTTGATGTGGCGGTGCTGACCAATCTGTCCCGTGATCACCTGGATTATCACGGCACCATGGAAGCGTACGCTGCCGCCAAGGCCAAGCTGTTTGCATGGTCCAACCTGAAATGCCGGGTAATCAACCTGGATGATACTTTCGGTCGTGAACTGACCGGTATCAAGCAAGAGTCGCGGTTGATCACCTATAGCCAGCTGGATAGCTCGGCCTACCTGTATTGCCGCGATGCGAAATTCGATGATGATGGCGTACGCGCTACGTTGGTCACGCCTCAGGGCGAGCATTTCCTGCGCAGCAGCCTGCTGGGTCGCTTCAACCTGAGCAACGTGCTGGCTGCGGTCGGCGCTTTGCTGGGCCTGGATTACGCGCTGGACGAAATTCTCAAGGTGCTGCCGAAACTCGAAGGCCCGGTCGGGCGCATGCAGCGTCTGGGTGGTGCCGACAAGCCGCTGGTGGTTGTCGATTACGCGCATACTCCGGATGCGCTGGAAAAAGTCCTCGAAGCACTGCGCCCGCACGCCAAAGGCCGTCTGTTGTGCCTGTTCGGCTGCGGCGGTGATCGTGATCGCGGCAAGCGTCCGCTGATGGCTGAAGTGGTCGAACGCCTGGCAGACGGTGCGTGGGTCACCGACGACAACCCGCGCTCCGAATCGCCAGCCAGTATTTTTGACGATATTCGCCCTGGCTTCGCTGCTGTCGACAAGGTGTGTTTCATCGAAGGTCGCGGTCAGGCCATTGCTGAACTGATTGCCAGCGCCAATGCCGATGACGTCGTAGTGCTCGCCGGCAAGGGCCACGAGGACTATCAGGAAATCAATGGTCAGCGGCAGCCATTCTCCGATTTGCAAGAAGCCGCCAGCGCGCTTGCCATATGGGAGCCTGCAAATGCTTAAGCCAATGACCTTCAGCGAACTGGTTGTACCACTCGATGCGCGTCTGGTCGGGGGCGACTGCAGCTTTTCCGGCGTGAGCACCGACAGCCGTGGCATCGAGCCAGGCCAGCTGTTCGTAGCCCTGACCGGGCCGCGTTTTGACGGTCATGAATACCTCGATCAAGTGGCTGCCAAAGGCGCGGTCGGTGCTCTGGTCGAGCGCGAAGTGCAGGGCGCCGCCTTGCCGCAACTGGTCGTGCTGGATACCCGCAAGGCGCTTGCTCAACTGGGTGCCATGAATCGCAATGCATTCGTCGACCGGCCGGTTGCTGCAGTCACCGGCTCCAGTGGCAAGACCACGGTCAAGGAAATGCTCGCGAGCATCCTGCGCACGCTCGGCCCCGTGCTGGCGACCCGAGGCAACCTGAACAACGAATTGGGCGTTCCACTGACTCTGCTGGAACTGGCCCCGGAATACACGTCCGCTGTGATCGAGCTGGGTGCGTCGCGGGTCGGCGAGATTGCCTACACCGTAAGCCTCGCCAAGCCGCATGTCGCCATGATCACCAACGCCGGAACTGCCCACGTCGGCGAGTTCGGCGGCCCGGACAGAATTGTCGAAGCCAAGGGCGAGATTCTCGAAGGTCTCGGCGCGGGTGGTACTGCAGTATTGAATCTGGAAGACAAGGCGTTTCCGATCTGGCGCAAGCGCGCCGGCGATCGCAATGTCCTGACCTTCGCACTGACCGACTCTGCGGCTGACGTGTACGCCAGCGAGCTGAGCCGTGATGCTCGGGGCTGCCCGGCTTTTACCCTCAACAGCCCGCTCGGCACTGCCCGGGTTCAGTTGAACCTGCTCGGCACACACAATGTGTCCAACGCCTTGGCCGCTGCGGCTGCGGGCTGCGCAATGGGTGTGCCGCTGGAAGGGATCGTCACCGGGCTGAACAACGTGCAGCCGGTCAAGGGCCGTGCCGTGGCGCAAATCGCCAGCAATGGCACGCGCGTCATCGATGACACCTACAACGCCAACCCTGCCTCGATCAACGCGGCCGTCGACATCCTCACCGGCTTCACCGGTCGTACCGTACTGGTGCTGGGCGACATCGGTGAGTTGGGCGAATGGGCCGAGCAGGGCCATCGCGAAGTGGGTGCCTATGCCGCTGGCAAGGTGTCGGCGCTGTATGCCGTCGGCCCATTGATGACTCACGCGGTCAGCGCCTTCGGCGAGCACGCTTACCACTTTGCCAGTCAGGCTGAACTGATCGCGGCGCTGGGCGCCGAGCAGAATCCTGATACCACTTTACTGATCAAGGGCTCGCGTAGCGCTGCGATGGAACACGTCGTGGCTGCCTTGTGCGGTTCTAGCCTGGAGAAACATTAATGCTGCTGCTGTTGGCCGAGTTTTTACAACAGTTCTACAAAGGCTTCGCGGTCTTTCAGTACCTGTCATTGCGCGGGATCCTTGGCGTGCTCACCGCCCTGACGCTGTCGCTGTGCCTGGGGCCGTGGATGATCCGCACCCTGCAGATGCGTCAGATCGGTCAGTCTGTGCGCAACGATGGTCCGCAATCGCACCTGTCCAAGTCGGGTACGCCGACCATGGGTGGGGCGCTGATCCTGTCGTCCATCGGTATCAGTACATTGCTGTGGGCTGACCTGAGCAACCGTTACGTATGGGTTGTGTTGCTGGTGACACTGTTGTTCGGCGCCATCGGCTGGGTCGATGACTACCGCAAGGTGATCGAAAAGAATTCCCGAGGCCTGCCGAGCCGCTGGAAGTATTTCTGGCAGTCGGTTTTTGGCCTCTGTGCAGCGATCTTCCTTTATACGACTGCACCGTCGGCGACTGAAACCACGCTGATCGTGCCGATGCTCAAGGATGTGCGTATCCCGCTGGGTATCGGTTTCATCGTGTTGACCTATTTCGTGATTGTCGGCTCCAGCAATGCAGTCAACCTGACTGACGGGCTGGATGGTCTGGCGATCATGCCGACGGTGATGGTAGGCGGTGCCTTGGGCATCTTCTGCTACCTGTCGGGTAACGTGAAATTTGCTGAATACCTGCTGATTCCTTACGTGCCGGGGGCGGGCGAGCTGATTGTGTTTTCTGGGGCGCTGATTGGCGCCGGGCTCGGGTTCCTCTGGTTCAACACGTATCCGGCGCAGGTGTTCATGGGCGACGTCGGTGCGCTGGCACTCGGCGCGGCGCTGGGCACCATGGCAGTGATCGTTCGTCAGGAAATGGTCCTGTTCATCATGGGCGGTGTGTTCGTGATGGAAACCCTTTCAGTGGTCATTCAGGTTGCGTCTTTCAAACTTACCGGCCGCCGCGTATTCCGCATGGCGCCGATCCACCACCACTTTGAACTCAAAGGCTGGCCAGAGCCACGTGTGATCGTCCGTTTCTGGATCATCACCGTGATTCTGGTGCTCATTGGCCTTGCCACGCTGAAACTGAGGTAGAACGAGTGTCCCTGATCGTTTCCGACCGCTTCCGCATTGTCGTGGGTCTAGGCAAAAGCGGCATGTCCCTGGTTCGCTTCCTGGCGAACCAGGGCGTGTCCTTTGCCGTGGCCGACACGCGGGAGAATCCTCCTGAGCTGGCGACCTTGCGTCGCGACTATCCGCAGGTGGAAGTGCGTTGTGGCGAGCTGGACGTGGATTTCCTCTGCCGTGCCGATGAGCTGTATGTCAGCCCCGGTCTGGCCCTGGCGACCCCGGCCCTGCAGCAGGCTCACGCACGTGGCGTCAAACTGTCGGGCGACATCGAACTGTTCGCGCGTCACGCGAAGGCGCCGGTGATTGCTATTACCGGCTCGAATGCGAAAAGCACCGTGACGACACTGGTCGGCGAAATGGCTGCTGCCGCTGGAAAGCGTGTGGCGGTGGGCGGCAATCTAGGCACTCCGGCGCTGGACCTGCTCAGCGACGACGTCGAGCTGTACGTGATGGAGCTTTCCAGCTTTCAGCTCGAAACCACTGACCAGCTCAATGCCGAAGTGGCGACCGTGCTGAATATCAGTGAAGACCACATGGACCGTTACAGCGGCCTGCCTGCCTACCACCTGGCCAAGCACCGGGTTTTCCGTGGCGCGCGGCAGGTGGTGGTCAATCGTCAGGATGCGCTGTCCCGTCCGTTGATTGGCGAAGGCCTGCCGTGCTGGACATTCGGCCTCAACAAGCCCGACTTCCATGGTTTCGGCCTGCGTGAAGAGAACGGCGAAAAGTACCTGGCGTTCCAGTTTGAAAACCTCATGCCGGTACGTGAGCTGAAAGTGCGTGGTGCGCACAATCAGTCCAACGCGCTTGCCGCCCTGGCCCTGGGGCATGCGGTCGGCCTGCCGTTCGACGCCATGCTCGCCAGCTTGCGCGAGTTCACTGGTCTGGAGCATCGCTGCCAGTGGCTGCGCGAGCACGAAGGCGTTCATTACTACAACGACTCCAAAGCCACCAACGTGGGTGCCGCGCTGGCTGCCATCGAAGGTCTGGGCTCGGATATCGACGGCAAGCTGGTGCTGATCGCCGGCGGCGATGGCAAAGGCGCTGATTTCAGCGGTTTGCGCGCGCCAGTCGCCGAGCATTGCCGCGCGGCGGTCTTGCTCGGGCGTGATGCCCAGCTTATTGCCCAGGCATTGGGCGACGCTGTCCCGCTGGTGCATGTCGACACCGTCCAGGCGGCTGTCGAGCAGAGCGCAAAACTGGCTCAGCGTGGCGATGCCGTATTGCTTTCTCCTGCATGCGCCAGTCTGGACATGTTCAAGAATTATGAAGAGCGCGGACGTGTGTTCGCGCAGGCAGTGGAGTGCTTGTCATGATCTTCGGTGTGATCAAGCCTTATCCATCGCCACTGATCAGTGGGCGCGGCATCGACCTGGACTTCCCGATGCTGGTCGGCTGCCTGGCGCTGCTCGGCCTTGGCCTGGTGATGATTACCTCGGCCTCGTCGGAAGTTGCCGCCGTACAGTCCGGTAACACGCTGTACATGATGACCCGTCACCTGGTTTATCTGCTGATCGGTCTGGGTGCCTGTGGCGTGACCATGATGATTCCGGTCGCCACCTGGCAACGCCTGGGCTGGATGATGCTGCTTGGCGCGTTCGGCCTGTTGCTGCTGGTACTGGTGCCGGGAATCGGGCGCGAGGTAAACGGTTCGATGCGCTGGATCGGTTTCGGCGCGTTCAACGTGCAGCCGTCGGAAATCGCCAAGGTATTCGTGGTGATCTTCCTTGCCGGCTACCTGATTCGTCAGCAGCAGGAAGTTCGCGAAAGCTGGATGGGCTTTTTCAAGCCGTTCATCGTGCTGCTGCCGATGGCCGGTCTGCTGCTCATGGAACCTGACTTCGGTGCGACCGTGGTAATGATGGGCTCGGCGGCAGCCATGCTGTTTCTCGGCGGTGTCGGCCTGTTCCGCTTCTCGCTGATGGTGGTGCTGGCGGTCGCTTCTGTGGTGGTGCTGGTCCAGGCCCAACCTTACCGGATGGCGCGTCTGACCAACTTTACCGACCCGTGGGCCGACCAGTTCGGTTCCGGCTATCAATTGACCCAGGCACTGATCGCCTTCGGTCGCGGCGAGTGGTTCGGCGTCGGACTGGGCAACAGTGTGCAGAAGCAGTTCTATCTGCCGGAAGCGCACACCGACTTCGTGTTCTCGGTACTTGCAGAAGAGCTGGGCGTGGTGGGTTCGCTGATCACCGTCGCGCTGTTCCTGTTCGTCAGTATTCGCGGCATGTACATCGGCATGTGGGCCGAGCGCGCCAAGCAGTTCTTCGGTGCCTATGTGGCCTACGGCCTTTCGTTCCTGTGGATCGGCCAGTTCCTGATCAACATCGGTGTGAACGTCGGTCTGCTGCCTACCAAGGGGCTGACCCTGCCGTTCCTCAGCTACGGCGGCAGCTCGCTTGTGATCTGCTGCGCGAGCCTCGGGCTGCTGCTGCGCATCGAGTGGGAGTCGCGCAACAACATGGGCAGTGAAGAAGCCGAGTTCAAGGAAAGCGACTTCGCCGAGGACACACCGCATGGACGCTAACGTGCTGATCATGGCAGGTGGGACCGGCGGGCATGTATTCCCGGCGCTGGCCTGTGCGCGCGAGTTCCAGGCACGCGGCTACAAGGTCCATTGGCTGGGCACGCCGCGTGGTATCGAAAACGAACTGGTGCCGCAGGCCGGTCTGACGCTGCACCTGATCAACGTTACCGGTCTGCGTGGCAAGGGCCGCTTGTCGCTGCTCAAGGCGCCGTTCATGTTGCTCAAGGCCCTGATGCAGGCACGCAAGGTTGTGCGTGAGGTGAAACCGGTCTGTGTGGTCGGCTTCGGTGGCTACGTCACCGGCCCTGGCGGTCTGGCGGCGAAGCTGGCAGGCGTACCGTTGATCATTCACGAGCAGAATGCCGTTGCCGGTACCGCCAACCGCAGTCTGGCCTCGTTCGCCAGCCGGGTGTGCGAAGCGTTCCCGAACACCTTTGCGGATTCATCCAAGCGTCGCACCACCGGCAACCCGGTGCGTGTCGAGCTGTTTCTGGAAACACCGCGTCAGGCTCTGGCCGGACGCAAGGCTCGTCTGCTGGTACTGGGCGGAAGCCTGGGCGCGGAGCCGTTGAACAAATTGCTGCCCGAGGCTCTGTCTCAGCTGCCTCAGGACATCCAGCCCGAAGTGTTTCATCAGTCGGGCAAGAATCATGACGCAGTCACCGCCGAGCGCTATCGCAACGTGGGCGTCGAGGCGCAGGTTGCGCCATTCATACAGAACATGGCCCAAGCCTATGGCTGGGCCGATCTGGTGGTCTGCCGCGCAGGCGCATTGACCATCAGCGAACTGGCCGCCGCCGGCCTGCCGTCGTTGCTGATACCGCTGCCCCACGCGATTGATGACCATCAGTCACGTAACGCTGACTATCTGGCTCGCGAAGGCGCAGCCTTCGTCATGCCGCAAGCGACAACTGGCGCCGCCGAGATGGCAGCACGCCTGAAAGAGGTTTTGATGCAACCCGAACAATTGAACAGCATGGCCCGCACTGCACGCAGCCTGGCCATGCCTGATGCAACCAGCACTGTCGTCAACGTCTGTGTGGAGGTGGCCCATGGTTGAGAATCAACGCGCCATGCCACAACCTGAAATGCGCCGTATCCGTCGTATCCACTTCGTCGGTATCGGCGGTGTCGGCATGTGCGGGATCGCCGAGGTGTTGTTGAACCTGGGTTACGAAGTCTCGGGCTCCGACCTGAAGGGCTCGGCCGTGACCGAGCGCCTGGAATCGTTCGGCGCACAGATTTTTATCGGCCATCGTGCCGAGAACACCATCGGTGCCGACGTGCTGGTAGTGTCCAGTGCCGTCAACACCTCCAACCCGGAAGTGGCCACCGCGCTGGAGCGCCGCATTCCGGTCGTACCGCGTGCCGAGATGCTCGCCGAGCTGATGCGTTATCGCCACGGCATCGCTGTTGCCGGTACGCACGGCAAGACCACCACCACCAGCCTGATCGCTTCGGTATTCGCTGCCGGCGGCCTGGACCCGACCTTCGTGATTGGCGGCCGTCTCAACGCGGCGGGCACCAATGCGCAGCTGGGCACCAGCCGCTACCTGATCGCCGAAGCCGATGAGAGCGACGCCAGCTTCCTGCACCTGCAGCCTCTGGTCGCTGTGGTCACCAATATCGACGCCGATCACATGGCGACCTACGAAGGCGACTTCAACAAACTGAAGAAGACCTTTGTCGAGTTCCTGCACAACCTGCCGTTCTATGGGCTGGCGGTGATGTGCATCGACGATCCGGTGGTGCGTGAAATTCTGCCGTTGGTCAAGCGTCCGACGCTGACCTATGGCTTCAGCGAGTCTGCCGATATACGTGCAATCAATGTGCGTCAGGACGGCATGCTGACATTCTTCACCGTACTGCGCCGCGACCGCGAGCCGCTGGATGTGTCGGTGAACATGCCCGGCAATCACAACGTACTCAACTCGCTGGCGACCATCGCCATCGCCACCGACGAGGGCGTCAGCGACGAGGCCATCGTTCAGGGCCTTTCCGGGTTCCAGGGCGTCGGTCGGCGCTTCCAGGTCTACGGCGAGCTGCCGGTTGACGGCGGCAACGTGATGCTGGTCGATGACTACGGTCACCATCCGCGCGAAGTCGCTGCCGTTATCAACGCTGTGCGTGGCGGCTGGCCTGACCGTCGTCTGGTGATGGTCTACCAGCCACACCGTTTCAGCCGCACCCGTGACCTGTACGACGATTTCGTCCAGGTGCTGGCAGACGCCAATGTGCTGCTGCTGATGGAAGTCTACCCGGCCGGTGAAGAACCGATTCCTGGTGCGGACAGCCGCAACCTGTGCCACAGCATTCGTCAGCGTGGCCAGCTGGACCCGATCTACATCGAGCGTGGTGTCGAGCTGGCGCCGCTGGTCAAGCCGCTGTTGCGTGCCGGCGACATCCTGTTGTGTCAGGGCGCTGGCGACATCGGTGGTCTTGCGCCACAGCTGCTTAAAAGCCCACTGTTCGCCGGTGCCAAAGTGGCCTCCACCGAAGGGAAGCTGAAATGACAGCCGTCGCCCAGTCGTCCCTGCGCTCGACACTCGAGCCGAAAAGCTTCGGCCGTGTCGCCGTGCTCTTCGGTGGCAAGAGTGCCGAGCGGGCGGTCTCGCTGAACTCGGGTAATGCCGTGCTCGGTGCGTTGCTCGAGGCTGGCGTGGATGCGTTCGGCATCGATGTGGGCGATGACTTTCTGCAGCGACTGGTCAGCGAGAAAATCGACCGTGCCTTTATCGTTCTGCACGGACGTGGCGGTGAAGACGGCACCATGCAAGGCCTGCTGGAATGCCTGGAAATCCCTTATACCGGCAGTGGCGTGCTGGCTTCTGCCCTGGCGATGGACAAGTTGCGCACCAAGCAGGTCTGGCAGAGTCTCGGCCTCGCCACACCGCTGCATGCCGTTCTTGAAAACGAGAGTGATTGTATTTGCGCCGTGACGGAACTGGGCCTGCCTTTGATCGTCAAACCGGCCCATGAAGGTTCAAGTATCGGTATGGCAAAGGTGAACAGCGTCGATGAATTGATCGCCGCCTGGAAAGCCGCCAGTACCTACGATTCGCAAGTATTAGTCGAACAGTGGATTCAGGGACCTGAGTTCACTGTGGCGTCTCTGCGTGGCCAGGTGTTGCCTCCCATCGGCCTGGGCACTCCTCATAGTTTTTATGATTACGATGCCAAGTACCTGGCGTCCGATACCCAGTATCGGATTCCGTGCGGACTTGGCGATGCGCAGGAACAGGAACTCAAACAACTTGCAGCACGTGCTTGCGAAGCCATCGGCATTGCAGGCTGGGCGCGCACGGATGTCATGCAGGACGCACAAGGCAAGTTCTGGTTACTGGAAGTCAATACTGTACCCGGCATGACCGATCACAGTCTGGTGCCTATGGCGGCCCGTGCGGCAGGTCTGGATTTTCAACAACTGGTGTTGGCGATTCTGGCCGACAGCGTTCAGGCGAGAGGTTAAGGCATGTACGGCGCGTCGACACGTCCTCAGCCACCTGCTCCCGGCCGCAACAAGCCGGTGCCGCGCGGCGCCAGCCGTATGGTGGCCAAGGAGCCCTTGTCGGCGCGCCTGCCCAAGGCCAACTTCAGTTTTCTGAAGCGTTTGCTCTGGCCTGTGCTGTTGGTGGTTCTGGGCTTCGGTACTTATGAGGCAGCACAGCGTCTGCTGCCGTACGCCGACCGCCCGATCACCCGCATCAACGTGCAGGGCGATTTGAGTTACATCAGCCAGCAGGCTGTGCAGCAGCGGATTGCGCCTTATGTGGCGTCGAGCTTTTTCAAGATCGATCTGGCTGCCATGCGCACCGAGCTTGAGCAGATGCCCTGGATCGCGCACGCCGAGGTCCGCCGTGTATGGCCGGATCAGGTCGTGATTCGTCTTGAAGAGCAGTTGCCGGTTGCCCGTTGGGGCGATGAGGCGCTGTTGAATAACCAGGGGCAGGCTTTCACACCGCGTGAACTGTCCAATTACGAACATCTTCCCCAGTTGTTCGGCCCGCAGCGGGCCCAGCAGCAGGTGATGCAGCAGTATCAGGTGTTGAGTCAGATGTTGCGCCCGCTGGGCTTCTCCATCGTGCGCCTGGAGCTGCGCGAGCGTGGCAGCTGGTTCCTGACGACAGGTGCCGGTAGTGCTGGCCCGGGTATCGAGTTGTTGCTTGGACGCGACCACCTTGTCGAAAAAATGCGCCGCTTCATCGCGATTTACGACAAAACGCTGAAAGACCAAATAACGAATATCGCGCGCGTCGACTTGCGTTACTCCAACGGCCTTGCGGTCGGTTGGCGCGAACAGGCAGCGCCGGCGACGGAAAAACCCGCCGTCGCGAAGAATTGATAAGAGGCAGGACCATGGCAAATGTGCAAAGCGGCAAAATGATCGTCGGGCTGGATATCGGTACCTCCAAGGTGGTGGCACTGGTAGGCGAAGTCGCGGCCGATGGCTCGCTGGAAATCGTGGGTATCGGTACCCATCCCTCCCGCGGCCTGAAGAAGGGCGTGGTGGTGAATATCGAATCGACCGTGCAGTCGATCCAGCGCGCAATCGAAGAAGCGCAGCTGATGGCCGGCTGCCGTATCCACTCGGCATTTGTTGGTGTGGCAGGCAGCCACATTCGCAGCCTGAACTCACACGGCATCGTGGCGATTCGTGATCGCGAAGTCAGCTCTGCGGATCTGGAGCGTGTGCTCGATGCTGCTCAGGCGGTGGCCATTCCTGCCGACCAGCGCGTGCTGCACACCTTGCCTCAGGATTACGTGATCGATAATCAGGAAGGCGTGCGTGAGCCCCTGGGCATGTCCGGCGTACGTCTGGAAGCCAAGGTTCACGTGGTGACCTGTGCGGTGAACGCGGCGCAGAACATCGAGAAGTGCGTACGTCGCTGCGGGCTGGAAGTCGACGACATCATTCTCGAACAGTTGGCCTCGGCGTATTCCGTGCTGACCGATGACGAGAAAGAACTGGGTGTCTGCCTGGTGGACATCGGAGGCGGCACTACCGACATCGCGATCTTCACCGAAGGCGCCATTCGCCACACAGCGGTCATCCCGATTGCGGGTGATCAGGTGACCAACGACATCGCCATGGCGTTGCGCACTCCGACCCAGTACGCCGAAGAAATCAAGATTCGTTATGCCTGTGCGCTGGCCAAGCTGGCCGGTGCAGGCGAAACCATCAAAGTGCCGAGCGTGGGAGACCGCCCACCTCGCGAGCTGTCGCGTCAGGCCCTGGCCGAAGTGGTCGAGCCTCGTTACGACGAGTTGTTCACCCTGATCCAGGCCGAACTGCGCCGCAGCGGCTACGAAGACCTGATCCCGGCCGGCATCGTGCTGACCGGGGGCACAGCGAAAATGGAAGGTGCGGTCGAACTGGCCGAGGAAATCTTCCACATGCCGGTGCGCCTGGGCGTACCGCACAGCGTCAAAGGGCTCGCTGATGTCGTCCGCAACCCGATTTACTCAACCGGCGTAGGCCTGTTGATGTACGGGCTGCAAAAACAATCGGATGGCATTTCGCTGTCCGGGATTGTCGGCAACAGCAGCTACAGCGACGAAACCAAGGCACCGGTGCTTGAGCGTATCAAGCGTTGGGTGCAGGGCAATTTCTAAGTTTCAACGTTTAACGGTTTCACAGCTTCAGATTCAGGGCTTCACCAGCAGTATCGGCAGGCAGTAGGCAAAACTAACTAGAAAGCGGAAGGAGAGAGAAAATGTTCGAACTCGTAGACAACGTCCCGCAAAGCCCGGTTATCAAGGTTATCGGCGTAGGCGGTGGTGGCGGCAACGCTGTCAATCACATGGTCAAGAGCAACATCGAAGGCGTGGAATTCATCTGCGCCAACACCGATGCTCAGGCGCTGAAAAACATCGGCGCGCGGACCATTCTGCAGCTGGGCACCGGCGTGACCAAGGGCCTTGGCGCTGGCGCCAACCCTGAAGTCGGTCGTCAGGCCGCACTGGAAGATCGTGAGCGCATTGCAGAAGTTCTGCAGGGCACCAACATGGTTTTCATCACCACTGGCATGGGCGGCGGTACCGGTACCGGTGCAGCACCGATCATTGCTGAAGTGGCCAAGGAAATGGGCATTCTGACGGTCGCAGTCGTGACCCGTCCGTTCCCGTTCGAAGGTCGCAAGCGTATGCAGATCGCCGATGAAGGCATCCGCATGCTGTCCGAAAGCGTCGACTCGTTGATCACCATTCCCAACGAGAAGCTGCTGACCATCCTCGGTAAAGACGCCAGCCTGCTGTCGGCTTTCGCCAAGGCTGACGATGTACTGGCCGGTGCCGTTCGCGGTATCTCCGACATCATCAAGCGTCCGGGCATGATCAACGTCGACTTCGCCGACGTGCGTACCGTGATGAGCGAAATGGGCATGGCGATGATGGGCACTGGCTGCGCCAGCGGTCCTAACCGTGCACGTGAAGCGACCGAAGCGGCGATCCGCAACCCTTTGCTCGAAGACGTCAACCTGCAGGGCGCTCGCGGCATCCTGGTCAACATCACTGCCGGTCCTGACCTGTCTCTGGGTGAGTACTCGGACGTGGGTAGCATCATCGAAGCGTTCGCTTCCGAGCACGCGATGGTCAAGGTCGGTACCGTTATCGATCCGGACATGCGTGACGAGTTGCACGTGACCGTGGTTGCCACCGGCCTGGGCGCGAAAATCGAGAAACCTGTCAAGGTTATCGACAACACGCTGCAGACCACCCAGCAGGCTCCTGCGCAGCAGGCGTCCCGTCAGGAAGCACCGTCGGTCAACTACCGTGACCTGGATCGTCCTACCGTGATGCGCAATCAGGCACACGCAGGCGCTACAGCAGCGGCGAAGATGAATCCAAACGATGATCTCGATTACCTGGACATCCCGGCTTTCCTGCGTCGTCAGGCCGATTGATGAAATGTATCAGGGGTATTAGGGTGATTGGTGTTCAGCAAAGGCATGGTCTGCTATCATCGCCAGCCTTTGTTGATACCAGTTCGCAACTTGCGCTGAAGCGGCCCATGCCATGATAAAACAACGCACCCTGAAAAATATTATCCGTGCCACAGGTGTAGGCCTGCACTCCGGGGAGAAGGTTTACCTGACCCTCAAGCCCGCACCTGTGAATACCGGCATTGTGTTTTGCCGAGCTGACCTTGACCCCGTCGTGCAGATCCCTGCGCGTGCGGAAAACGTCGGTGACACCACTCTGTCGACCACTCTGGTCAATGGTGATGTCAAAGTCGACACGGTAGAACACTTGCTCTCGGCCATGGCTGGCCTTGGCATCGATAACGCCTACGTCGAGCTCTCTGCCTCCGAAGTTCCTATCATGGACGGCAGCGCAGGCCCTTTCGTATTCCTGATTCAATCGGCAGGCCTGGAAGAACAGGACGAGCCGAAGAAATTCATCCGTATCCTGCGTGAAGTCACAGTCGAGGAGGGCGGTAAACGCGCTACTTTTGTGCCTTTCGAAGGGTTCAAGGTCAGTTTCGAGATCGATTTCGATCACCCCGTCTTCCGTGACCGCACCCAGAGTGCAAGCGTGGACTTTTCCAGTACTTCCTTCGTGAAGGAAGTCAGCCGTGCCCGGACCTTCGGGTTCATGAGTGATATCGAGTACCTGCGCAAGCACAACCTCGCACTCGGCGGCAGCGTGGAAAACGCCATCGTGGTCGACAAGGACGGTGTACTGAACGAAGACGGCCTGCGTTACGAGGACGAATTCGTTAAACACAAAATCCTCGACGCCATCGGTGACCTCTACCTGCTGGGCAACAGCCTGATTGGTGAGTTCCGGGGTTTCAAATCGGGGCATGCACTGAACAACCGTCTGCTGCGTACGTTGATCGAGCAGAAAGACGCTTGGGAAGTGGTGACTTTCGAGGATGCCAGTACGGCACCTATTTCTTACATGCGTCCTGTCGCGGCCGTGTAAGCAAGCTTTACTCTCTTTCCTTTTGTTCTTTAAAGGCTGCCCTCGGGTGGCCTTTTTTTATGGGTTTTTCAGGGGAAGTCAGTGCTGGCGGCGATCAGGCAGGGTTACTTCCTGTCCTTTGCATGGCTGGCCAGTCTTTCCAGTGCGGCACGCAAGCGCGGATCGGTGATGCCTTCAGCGGTGGCCTGAATGTTTTCGGCAGCCACTGCCGACAGGTCGATGGTGTGCGTGGCAGCTCCGCGTGGCGCTTCAGGCGGCTGCACCTTGAACACAATGCGGGTCAGGTTGATGAATTCGTCGAAGGCCATCATTTGCCGGTGCAGGCGTTTCTGCTGGTAGCGCAGGCGCGTGGCCCAGTGACCGTCCGTCACGATCAGCAACAAGGTACCTTCGCGCCACGAAGCCACGCGACAATGCTCCCGGGCCGCTGGTTGCAGCTGGCTTTCGAGCAGGCGCTGCAAGTGGCTGAGTCGCTCGGCGTGACGAAATATAGCCTTCAGGGGCTTGGCTTCACGCAGCAAAACCGCGGGCGGGCGGGCGTTCAGAGGACGAAAGGCCATGGAGGGATGCCTGGGTAACAAGATGAACATCTTAACAGAAAGCGTTCTGACGGCTGCTTTTCAGGGCATTTCCGTGCTTTCATATGCAAATCAATGAGTAACTTCCCCGGATAACGGGTTGAAGTGCTTGAAAATGGCCCCATTGTAAACCTGCCCCGTCACAGCGCTGTGCCAGCATCGTGGAATAACGCCACTTTCCTCACCATCGTTTCCGGGTAGAATGCTCGTTCGCATGCGGCCATCTGGGCTGCACGGGCGACTCACGGGGCCGCCCTCCATTCCTATGTGTGGAAGATCCTGTCGATATGTTTGCGCCTTTGTTGAAAAAACTTTTTGGAAGCAAGAACGAGCGTGAAGTAAAACGCATGCTCAAGACGGTACAGATCGTCAATGCCTTCGAAGAGCAAATGGTGGCCCTTTCGGACGAGCAACTGCGCGCCAAGACCGAAGAGTTCAAGGCCCGCATAGCCAAAGGCGAGACCCTCGATCAATTGCTCCCTGAAGCCTTTGCTGTCGCTCGTGAAGCGGGCAAGCGTGTCATGGGCATGCGCCACTTCGACGTACAGTTGATCGGCGGCATGACCCTGCATGAAGGTCAGATCGCGGAAATGCGTACCGGTGAAGGTAAAACCCTGGTCGGTACGCTGGCTGTCTACCTCAACGCATTGTCCGGCAAGGGCGTTCACGTGGTTACCGTGAACGATTACCTCGCTCGCCGCGATGCCAACTGGATGCGTCCGCTGTACGAATTCCTCGGCCTGACCGTAGGCATCGTCACGCCATTCCAGCCGCCGGAAGAGAAGCGCGCCGCCTACGCTGCCGATATCACTTACGGCACCAACAACGAATACGGTTTCGATTACCTGCGCGACAACATGGCGTTCAGCATGGACGACAAGTTCCAGCGCGAACTCAATTTCGCCGTGATCGACGAAGTCGACTCGATTCTGATCGACGAAGCGCGTACGCCGCTGATCATCTCCGGTCAGGCTGAAGACAGTTCCAAGCTGTACACCGAAATCAACCGCCTGATCCCCAAGCTCGAGCAGCATATCGAGGAAGTGGAAGGCGAAGTCACCAAGCCGGGTCATTTCACCGTTGACGAGAAAACCCGTCAGGTCGAGCTGAACGAAGCCGGTCACCAGTTCATCGAGGAAATGCTCACCGAAGTCGGCCTGCTGGCTGAAGGCGAGAGCCTCTATTCGGCGCATAACCTGGGCCTGCTGACTCACGTCTATGCCGGTCTGCGGGCGCATAAGCTGTTCAATCGCAACGTCGAATACATCGTTTCCGACGGTCAGGTGCTGCTGGTTGACGAGCACACCGGCCGTACCATGCCGGGTCGTCGCCTCTCCGAGGGCCTGCATCAGGCTATCGAAGCCAAGGAAAACCTGAACATTCAGGCCGAAAGCCAGACCCTGGCATCGACCACGTTCCAGAACTACTTCCGTCTGTACAACAAGCTGTCCGGCATGACCGGTACGGCCGACACCGAAGCGTTCGAATTCCACCAGATCTACAACCTGGCCGTGATGGTCATCCCGCCTAACAAGCCTTTGGCGCGCAAGGACTTCAACGACCTCGTCTACCTGACGGCGGAAGAGAAGTACGCCGCCATCGTCACCGACATCAAGGCCTGCCTTGCAGAAAACCGTCCGGTGCTGGTGGGTACGGCGACCATCGAAACTTCCGAGCACATGTCCAGCCTGCTCAACAAGGAAGGCATCGAGCACAAGGTTCTGAACGCCAAGTTCCACGAGAAAGAAGCGGAAATCATTGCGCAGGCCGGTCGTCCGGGTGCATTGACCATCGCCACCAACATGGCCGGTCGTGGTACTGACATCCTGCTGGGCGGCAACTGGGAAGTCGAGGTCGCCAATCTGGAAGACCCGACTCCGGAGCAGATCGCGCAGATCAAGGCTGACTGGCAGAAACGCCATCAGCAGGTGATCGAAGCGGGCGGCCTGCACGTCATCGCCTCCGAGCGCCACGAATCGCGCCGTATCGACAACCAGCTGCGCGGTCGTGCCGGCCGTCAGGGCGACACCGGCTCCAGCCGGTTCTACCTGTCGCTCGAAGACAGCCTGATGCGCATCTTTGCCTCTGACCGGGTGAAGAACTTCATGAAGGCGCTGGGCATGCAGTCCGGTGAGGCCATCGAGCATCGCATGGTGACCAACGCCATCGAAAAAGCGCAGCGCAAGGTGGAAGGTCGCAACTTCGACATCCGCAAGCAATTGCTGGAGTTCGATGACGTTGCCAACGAACAGCGTAAAGTGATTTATCACATGCGTAACACGTTGCTGGCCGCCGAGAACATTGGCGAGACCATTGCCGACTTCCGTGAAGAAGTGCTCAACAACCTGATCAGCCAGCATATTCCGCCACAATCCCTGCCGGAGCAGTGGAATGTTGCCGGTCTGGAATCGGCGCTCAACACCGACTTCGCGGTTCAACTGCCGATCCAGCAGTGGCTCGACGAAGACGACAACCTGCACGAAGACAGCCTGCGCGAAAAAATCATGGCGCAGCTGCTGCTGGCTTACAACGAGAAGGAAGACCAGGCCAGCGCCGAAGCCCTGCGTTCCTTCGAGAAGCAGATCCTCCTGCGCGTGCTGGACGACCTGTGGAAAGATCACCTGTCGACCATGGACCACCTGCGTCACGGTATCCACCTGCGCGGTTACGCTCAGAAGAACCCTAAGCAGGAATACAAGCGCGAGTCCTTCACGCTGTTCCAGGAACTGCTCGATTCGATCAAGCGCGATACTATTCGTGTGCTTTCGCATGTTCAGGTTCGCCGCGAAGATCCAGAGGAAGAAGAAGCCCGCCTGCGTCAGGAAGCCGAAGAGCTGGCCAGTCGCATGCAGTTCGAACACGCGCCTGCACCGGGTATCGAGCAGCCGCTGCTCGACGAAGAGGGTGGCGAAGCGCCTGTTGCCGTTGCATCCGAGCCGGTTCGCAACGACCAGAAACTGGGCCGCAACGAGCTGTGCTGGTGTGGTTCGGGCAAGAAATTCAAACACTGTCACGGCCAGATCAACTAAGCCTTTGACTGTGTAATACCTGCGCCGCGACCGGCTTGCCCGTCGCGGCGTTTTTTCATTGATCGCCGTACCGATGCGGACGGCGCCACACTCCATGAGGAGCACCCCGATGGCTGTTGGTCTTGGTCCTTTGCCTGCGTTGCACCCGGTTCCCGGTTTTGAACTTGGCATTTCTTCTGCCGGCATCAAACGCCCGGGGCGCAAGGATGTCGTGGTCATGCGCTGTGCCGAAGGCTCCAGCGTTGCCGGTGTATTCACCTTGAATGCGTTCTGCGCGGCGCCGGTCATTCTGGCCAAACAGCGTGTTCAGGGCACCGTGCGTTATTTGCTGACCAACACCGGTAATGCCAATGCGGGCACAGGCGAACCAGGTCTTGTGGCGGCGCGGCGTACCTGCGAGACACTGGCGCAACTGACTGGCGTCGATGCTTCTGCGGTGCTGCCGTACTCGACGGGCGTGATCGGCGAGCCGCTGCCAGTGGAAAAGATCGAAGGCGCTCTGCAGGCTGCGCTGGATGATCTGTCTGTGGATAACTGGGCCGCTGCGGCGACCGGGATCATGACTACCGACACCCTGCCCAAGGGCGCCAGCCGTCAGTTCAGCCATGACGGCGTGACCGTCACTGTGACCGGCATCAGCAAGGGCGCAGGCATGATTCGACCGAACATGGCGACCATGCTCGGTTACATCGCCACCGATGCCAAAGTGGCGCAGAGCGTGCTTCAGGACCTGATTCGTGACGGCGCCAACAAGTCGTTCAACCGCATCACCATCGATGGCGACACCTCGACCAACGATTGCTGCATGCTGATCGCCACCGGTCAGGCTGACCTGCCGGAAATCACCGAGGCCAAAGGCCCGCTATTCGAAGCGTTGAAGAAAGCCGTGTTCGATGTGTGCATGGAAGTCGCTCAGGCCATCGTGCGTGACGGTGAAGGTGCGACCAAGTTCGTGACCGTTGAAGTCAACGGTGGCGGCAATCATCAGGAATGCCTGGACGTCGGTTATGCCGTGGCCCACTCGCCACTGATCAAGACTGCGCTGTTCGCCTCCGACCCGAACTGGGGACGTATTCTGGCGGCTGTCGGCCGTGCCGGTGTGCCGGATCTGGACGTGAGCAAGATCGACGTATTCCTGAGTGGCGTGTGCATCGCCAGCCAGGGCTGCCGCGCCACGACCTACACCGAAGAGCAGGGCTCGGCGGTGATGGCCGAAGAAGAAATCACCATCCGTATCGAGCTGGGCCGCGGCAATTGCAGCGAAACAATCTGGACCACCGATCTTTCTCACGAGTACGTGAAGATCAACGCGGAATATCGCACCTGATTCAATGCCCGGCGCGCCGGCATCCTGTCTTCGCGCCGGGCTCAATGGAGCTGAACCATGAGCCTGCACCTGATTATCGGCGACAAACGCTACTCCTCCTGGTCGCTGCGTCCCTGGCTGGTGCTGGAAATGACCGGTGCTTCGTTCACCGATCAGGTCATCCGCCTGAACCAGCCTGACACCCGTGCGAACATTCTCAAGTATTCACCCACCGGCAAGGTCCCTGCGTTGCAGTGCGAGCACGGCACGATCATCGATTCGCTGGCCATTTGCGAATACCTGGTCGAACGTTTTCCGGATGCTGGCCTGTGGCCGAGTGACATCGCCGCGCGTGCTCAGGCACGTTCTGCCTGCGCGCAGATGCACAGCGGTTTTGTCAGTCTGCGTTCGAACATGCCGATGGACCTGCGCCAGGATCAGGCACTGGAAGTGATTCCGGTCGATACCCAGAACGACATCGACCGTATCGTCGAACTGTGGGCTGAATGCCGCACTGCGGCGGCCGAAAGCGGTCCGTTTCTGTTCGGCAAGCCAAGCATTGCCGACGCGTTCTTTGCCCCGGTAGCCATTCGCCTGCGCAGCTACCGTGTCGAGTTGCCTGAAGAAGCGCTGAAGTACATCGAAACCATTTACCAGTGGCCTGCCTTCAAACGCTGGCAGCAGGCCGGTCTGGAGGAGTCCTGATCGTGAAACGAGTTCATGTGGCCGCCGCCGTCATTCGTGGCGCTGACGGCAGCGTATTGATTGCCCGACGTGCCGACACTCAGCATCAAGGCGGCCTCTGGGAGTTTCCTGGCGGCAAGGTCGAGGAGGGCGAGACCGTCCAGGCCGCGCTCGCACGTGAACTGCAGGAAGAGCTGGGCATCCTGGTGACGGCGGCACGTCCGCTGATCAAGGTTTGTCACGACTATCCGGACAAGCAGGTGCTGCTGGACGTCTGGGAAGTCTCGGCCTTCACTGGCCTGGCGCATGGTGCAGAAGGGCAGCCGCTGGTCTGGGCCAGCCCGCGTGAGCTGGCCAATTATGACTTTCCGGCCGCCAATCAGCCTATCGTCGCGGCGGCACGTTTGCCCGGCGAGTACCTGATCACCCCTGAGGGGCTGGACAATATCGAGCTGTTGCGCGGTATGCAGAAAGCCATCGCAGGCGGCATCAAACTGGTCCAGTTGCGTGCGCCCGGTGGTTACGACCCCAAGTACCGTGACCTGGCCGTGGATGCGGCGGGCCTGTGTGCCGGCAAGGCGCAGCTCATGCTCAAAGGGCCTCTGGAGTGGCTGGGCGACTTTCCGTCCGCCGGTTGGCACCTGACGGCGGAGCAACTGCGCAAGTACGCCAGTCGCGGGCGTCCGTTCCCTGAGAACCGTTGGCTGGCTGCGTCATGCCATAACGCCGAAGAGCTGGCTTTGGCAGAGCAGATGGGTGTGGATTTCGTCACCCTGTCGCCTGTTCAGCCAACCCTGACCCACCCCGATGCGCAACCGCTGGGCTGGCAGCAGGCAACGCAACTGATTGCAGGCTTCAACAAGCCGGTCTTTCTGTTGGGTGGCGTAGGCCCTGCCGAGCGTCAACAG
The DNA here is from genome assembly GCF_027983475.1 of Pseudomonas cerasi. Classification (NCBI taxonomy): domain Bacteria; kingdom Pseudomonadati; phylum Pseudomonadota; class Gammaproteobacteria; order Pseudomonadales; family Pseudomonadaceae; genus Pseudomonas; species Pseudomonas cerasi. Next base: position 1,029,684 of record NZ_JAQJVM010000002.1, on the reverse strand, counting down.
GCCTGGGAAAGCGGCGCACAGGGCGTGGCCGGGATTCGCGCGTTCTGGCCTGACGAGATCGTCTGACGCTCAGCAGAGGACGCAGAGCTCCCAGAACGGCATGCCCACGCACAGTACCTGACGTTATACACAAGTCTGCTCTTGATTCTGGCCGCAGGCCGTGGGAGTGAGCTTGCTCGCGAAGAGGCCAGTAAAACCCCTGAAAATGGGGCGTCTGGACCAACGTCTTTGTGAGCGATGCGGACCGCCGCCCCGCTCAATCCCACAAGGCCTATACATAACGCCAGGCCGCTGGCGTGAAGGTGTCTTCTAATGGATATGCCCATCAAACCGGCTTGGGCGCGGGCTGCCAGAGGATCTCGGCAATGCCCTGTCGTCTGGCGATCAATCGGGCTGCGACGAACAGCAGGTCCGACAGCCTGTTGATATACGCCAGCCCTGCGCCTTCCAGCGGCTCGACAGCATTCAGATGCTGACAGCGACGTTCTGCACTGCGCGCCAGGCTACGGCAGATGTGCGCTTGGGCGATCAGCGATGAACCGCCTGGCAAAATGAAATTCTCCAGTGGCCCCAGTTCGTCATTCCAGACATCGATGGCGGCCTCCAGTCGCTCGACCTCGGCTTCGTTCAGCGCCTTGTAGGTCGGCATGGCCAGTTCGCCGCCCAGATCGAACAGACGGTGCTGACACGGTGCAAGTACTTCGATCACTTCCTTGAGGGCCGGGACGCGCTGAGCTTCATCGATCAATCCTGCCAGCAATAGCCCCAGCTGGCTGTTGAGCGTATCGACCTCACCGATGGCCTCGACGCGCGGATGATCCTTGGAGACCCGACGGCCATCGCCCAGACCGGTTTCACCGGCATCGCCAGTGCGCGTGTAAATCTTCGACAAACGAAAGCCCATTGATGCGATTCCTGATCAGGATTTTGAAATGACCTGCTGCTGAACGCTCACCTGGTTGGCCACCAGCGGTAGACGCAGCGTAAAGCAGGTGCCTGTGCCGAGAGAGGAATGTACCTCCATCTGGCCTTTGTGGTTGTTGGTGACAATGAAGTAGGACACCGACAAGCCCAGTCCGGTGCCCTGGCCGATTTCCTTGGTGGTGAAAAACGGCTCGAACGTACGCTTGCGGATGTTCTCCGACATGCCGATGCCGTTGTCCTCGACCTGGATCTCGGCCCACGGCGGATTGAGGCGCGTGCGCAGGGTGATGCGCCCGGGCTCTTCGCTCTCCGGCCGCTGGTGAATGGCCTGCGCGGCATTCTTCAGCAGGTTCAGCAGCACCTGCTCCAGCTCGTTGGCAATGCACGGCACCGGACCCAGTTCGGGGTCGAACTGACGGATGATGTGCTGGCCCTTGAAGTCGAAACCGATGGTCAGATCGAAGTCGTTACTGGCGATCTCCACGGCCTGATCGATCAAGGCAGGCAAGTCGCAGGGTGATAACTGACGACTGCTCAGGCGGCTGAAATTGAGCATGTGGCTGACAATTTTTGCAGCCCTGGCACCGGCCTGCTGAATGCCGTCGAGCAGTTTGGGCACTTCGCGGCTTTCCAGGTAATGGTTGACCTGCGCCAGATCGACGCCGTCGGCCTCGGCCTGCTCGATGTTCTTCGGCAGCTCCGGGGACAGCCGCCGGCGGATGTTCTGCACGTTGTGCAGAATGGCGCCCAGCGGGTTGTTGATCTCATGCGCCATGCCTGCTGCGAGCCCGCCGACGGACAACATTTTTTCCGACTGCACCATCATTTCTTCCAGTGATATGCGCTGGGTGATGTCATCGATCCGGATCACCACGCCGCGCCCGGCATCACCGGTCAATGGGTAGAACGTCAGCGCGTAGTGGCGGGACTCGTCATTCTTGATCCAGGTCACGCGCTCGATCTTGGTCACGCTGTGGCGCTCGACGGTGTGCTTGATCTGCGGCAGAAACGAGCGCATCGGCTCGAAGGCCAGGAAGATCGGCTGGTTCAGCGCTTCGTCCAGAGTCGTCCCGGACAATGCCGTCGCCTCCTGATTCCACTGGGTGACGTATAGCTGTTCATCCAGCGCGATCATCGCCGACGGCATCGAGTCGATGATGCTGTTGAGGTAGTTCTGGAAGCCGGTTAGCTTCTTCTCGATCTTGCTGCGCACCTGGACTTCCAGCTCCAGCTTGCGGTTGGTGTGGCGTGTCTCCTCGGCCAGCCCTTGGGCCTGATCGTAGGCTTCCTGCGAGTCGTCCCGCGCGCGCTTGAGTTGCTGTTCACGCGCTTCGATACGCGACAGCATGGTGTTGAACGCCTCGGCCAGGCTGCCGATTTCATCCTCGTTACCGGGTTCTGCGCGGAGTGCGTAGTTCTCTTCGCGGGTCACCTGCCGGGACAGTTCTTCAAGCTGATAAATAGGTTCAGTAATCAGGCGCCGAATCTGCCGTGCCACCACCAGCCATAGCAACACGCTGAACACCAGAATGCCCAGGCTGGCAGTCAGCGTACCGGTGTAAAACGCTGGGGGCAGCTCGCTGCTGGCAACCAGCAACAGATGCCCTGGCGGCTCGTCGCCCTTCGGTACGGTAATGACCTGCGTACTGCGAAATTCGGTCAGGCGCCAGTTGTCCATGTCTTTGAAGTGTCTGGGCAGCTCAAGGCTTTCGCCCTGATGCATCTGCTCAAGCCGCTCGCCGTTGTTGTCATACAGGGCTGCGGCACGTAACGGCCCGTAGCTTCTCAGTTCCTTGAGCAGCGCGCGCGCCTCATCAGGCGAGTACAAGGCCCGTTCGTTGAGGTTGGCGCTGCTAATCAGCCGGCCAATGGTCTGCAGGGCCTGCGGAGCCATCGCCTCCTGAGAGATGTAATAGGCCGCGCTGATGAAGGTCAGGTTGGCGACCAGCAGTACGGTGGTCATCAGGACCAGCAGGGCGGCCAGCAGTTTCTGGCCGACTGGCAGGTTTTCCAGGCGTTGGCGCAAGGGCATTGGGCAAGTCGCAGTGACGGGTGATGCGAGTAGGGTAGCGCGGGCTAGTCGGTACGCAAACCCTTGCTTGCCAGGTGGGCTGTCAGACGCGTCTGCAAATGCTGCAGGTGCGGTGCGGGGCTGCCATGACGCGCTGCGGCTGCGCACGCATAACCCAGCAGGTAGCTGATTTCGGTGCGTCGTCCGTGAAGCACATCCTGATACATGGATGAATAGTTGGAGGCGGTCGCCTGGATGACCCGCAGCACTTCGGCATGCAGCTCCTGCGCGGCCGCTGGCTGGCCGCAGCGGCCCAGCAGCTCGGTCAGCTCGGCGCACAGCGTGGCGACCTCGCAGGCGTGCTCGAGCAGGCCACCATTACGGCAGTCATGCAGCACCGTCAGCGGGTTGATCGCGCAGTTGAGGGCCAGCTTGCGCCACAGGCGGGTCAGGATGTCCGGCGTCCATTGGTGGGGAATGCCACTGTCGTGCAAGTCCTGCAAAAGCGCGGGGGCTGTCGGGTTGGATGCATCCCCCAGCCAGTTGAAACCATGGCCAGCGAACCTGACGTGCCAGTCCGATTCCAGAAACGCGCCTTCGGTGCTGGAGGCAAACAGGCAGCGCGCGTGGGGGATTTGCGCAGCCACTGCGTCCTGGCTGCCCAGGCCGTTCTGCAACAGGATGACGTCGGCCTGCGCCGTCAATCGCGGAGCCAGCTGAGCGACAGCCTGCTCGGCCTCGTAAGCCTTGCAGGCCACCAGCAGTCGTTCGATGGGTTGTCGATGGTCGGCGGTCTGCGCTTCAACCGGGTACGCATGGGCAATATTGTTCTCGACCAGCGTCACGCAGCTGCCATTGGCTTGGTAGGCGGCTAGCCGATCAGCGTTGCGAAGGATCAACCGCACCGGCAGATTCGCGCGTGCCAGTCGCGTCGCCCAGAGACTGCCCAGGCTGCCTGCACCGAGAACATGCCATGTCACCGCCATCACAGCGGCACGTTATGGCGCTGAAGCGGTCTGCAGAAGGTGAAAACAAGGATGTGCATGGAGGCTCACAGTGAACGCTGGAAAAGTCTCGTTATAATGAGCGTTCTTTCACACCGTCAAGTCATGCGTGCCCGAATTGTGCGCACGCCGTTTATCTGGAGAACATACATGCCCTCGTTCGACGTAGTGTCCGAATTGGATAAACACGAAGTCACGAATGCCGTCGACAACGCTATCAAAGAGCTCGACCGTCGCTATGACCTCAAAGGCAAAGGCACGTTCGAGTTCAAGGAACTGACCGTCACGCTGACTGCAGAAGCAGACTTCCAGCTGGAGGCCATGATCGAAATCCTCAAGCTGGCGCTGGTCAAACGCAAGATCGACGCGAAGTGCCTTGAGATCAAGGACGCTTATGCTTCCGGCAAATTGATGAAGCAGGAAGTCATCCTGCGTGAAGGCATCGACAAGGAGCTGGCGAAGAAAATCGTCGCTCACATCAAGGAAGCCAAACTCAAGGTCCAGGCCGCCATTCAGGGCGAGCAGGTGCGGGTGACCGGCAAAAAACGCGATGACCTGCAAGAAGCCATCGCAGCGCTGCGTGCCTACGATTCTGGCATGCCGTTGCAATTCAACAACTTCCGCGACTGATCGTTGCATTGAAAGCCGGGGAACCCTGCGTTCCCTGGCCAGTCCGAATCGCCCTGAGCATTGAAATGACGGCATGCTGCCGTGGTTTTGATCGCAGTTCGTGACGAGTAAGGAGATAACGATGGATTTAAACGCAGAAGTCGGTCATCTGTGGCAAGCGTCGCAGGCCTGGATTCCGATGATCATGGAGTACGGCAGCCGCTTGCTGCTGGCAGTCGTTACATTGTGCGTAGGCTGGTGGCTGATCAACCGGCTGACCGGCAAATTGGGCGCCTTGCTGGCCTTGCGACACGCCGATCTGGCCTTGCAGGGCTTTGTCAGCAACCTGGCCAACATCATTCTGAAAATCCTGCTGGTGGTCAGCGTCGCGTCGATGATCGGCGTGGAAACCACCTCCTTTGTGGCGGCGATCGGTGCGGCCGGTCTGGCGATCGGTCTGGCCCTGCAAGGCAGCTTGGCGAACTTCGCCGGTGGCGTACTGATTCTGTTGTTCCGTCCGTTCCGTATCGGTGACTGGATCGAAGCCCAAGGTGTGTCGGGAACCGTCGACAACATCCAGATCTTCCACACCGTGCTGCGCACCGGCGACAACCGTACGGTGATCATTCCCAACGGCAACCTGTCCAACGGCATCATCACCAACACCAACCGTCAGCCGACCCGCAAGATCACCTTCGACATCGGCGTCAGCCATGATGCGGATTTGAGGAAAGCATTGCAGGTCCTGCTGGACATGGCAGACGACCCACGCGTACTCAAGGACCCGGCCCCCCAGGCTGTGGTGGCTGCGCTGGGGGAGAACGCAATTACCTTGTCCCTGCGTGTCTGGACCAGCAGTGGCGACATGGGCGACGTGACGTCGATGTTCAACATCGAAGCGCGCGACCGCCTGAAGGACGCAGGCATCGAGATCCCACTGCCGCAACGGATTGTGCGGGTGGTTCAGGAATAGTTGTGAGTGCGGTATGAAAAAGCCCTGGCTCGTGAGAGTCGGGGCTTTTCTTTATTTGCAGGTTCAGGAAAAGGCTCTTTTCATGATTGATGATTGTCTGCCTTCAGCGATGCCCGGGCGCTTTACCGTCTGTTGATACGAACATGCCTTTCAGCTCTCCGGCACAAAAAGTAGGTTATTTACTGTAAATGTAACCGTCGTCGTCCTCATCTTCCTCGTTGATATCTTTGAGTTTTTCTTGATGAGGCACCGGGTAAAGACCCAGTACAGCCGCTATTCCCGCAGATATGCCCATGAGGAATGGGGTCGGCTCGGGATACTGCGAAAGTTTCCGATCGGGATCCTCTGTGGGATTAACGCCGCTGCCAGCGGGGAGCTTCATTATCTTCATACCATCAGCGGTGAGAATGCAGCGAGGCAGGACTATCTTGCCTTCAAACATTTCCACTATTTCGGCGTTGGGTAAGGGGGTGAGCGGCTCACAGACCTGTGCACCCGATTCGCTATGCGTGAACAAGAACTTCTCGCCGCTTTTCTCGATACGAATCCTTGGCTGATTCTTGGGCTTTGTGGCGTAGTCACCAATCAACTCGTCACACGGGGACACTGACTCTTGCGCACAGCCCGCTAATAGAACCATCCCGGCGACTAAATGCACCCCTACGACGGCCTGACAAAAACGCGTGTACATGTTTCTTCCTTGTTCCAATTGAGGGGGCAGTTCCATGTCGTTTCCTGTACTTGCGCTGCATGACCTGATCACGAAATATCCTAAATCACTCGCACATTCATGGCGTGGCTGGCCACACCCTGACAGCCGCACGCCAGTCGGTGGCCGTGCAGGACCACCGGTATGCCGTTCAGTTTTCGGGTGGGGTGGCCTTCGATAAAGGCGAATTCTCCTGAATGAAGCGGGCAGGTGGCTTTGTCGCCCAGCACGGCCGGAGGCTTGCCGTTGAGGGTGTGGGTGCCTGCCAGTTGGCAGGACACCACTCGGCCACCACTGCTGGTGGCGTCGCCCAGGCAGACGGGATAACTCATTCCGCAGGTGCCCCGCCGGTTGGCGAGCCGAAGGTGAACGGGTCTGCGCCGCGGTTCTGGCTGTTCTTCGCTTTGCGGGCTTCATCGGGCGGGCGGACCATTTGTACGGTCAGGCTGCCATCGGTGCCGGCGTAGACCACGGCACTGACGCCGCCATCCTTGTAACTGGCGATGGTCGCCAGATTGATCTCGACCAGCGCACCACTGACCCCGGTATTGCCCAGACGGCGGCCGATGTCGTAGCCCTCTTCGACATTGCCCAGCTCAAGACCGTGGCCGTCCTTGTTCAGGTCGTGCAGGGCATTGTTGAGGGCAATTTCCGCTTCAGGGTTGTTGGTGCTGTCGTAGAACACCCGCACAGGTTTCTGACCCTCAGGCAGTGTGTCTAGTGCCTTAACCCAGGCGGCTTGCAAGGCTTTGGCTTGCAAGGCCGGTTTCAGACGCTTGCCGTTTTCATCCTGCATGGGCGCCTTGATCGGGCGATGCAGGTAGCCAAGCACCGGCGCAGCGTCGAACTCCTTGACCTGATGCTGACCCCAGCGGATCGGCAACCAGGGTGAGGGCTCGAAGTTGCCAGGGCCGCGATTGCTGATGGTTTTCCATAGAGTAGGGAGTTGGGATTGCCAGTAGGCGGTGGACATGGTGCCTGGAGCGTAGGGGCTTTCAATCCCCTTGGCGTTCTCCTCGCTTTCGTACCAGTCTGAAAATGCTTTATCACGGCTCCAATAAAAAGCCCAAAGTTTGCCCAGATCGGTATTTTTGTTTTGATTGTCTTCTTTTTCGCTTATCGCATAAGGACGAATATACCGGTCTACACGATCCGAACGGGTGACAAGTAGGCCTGTCATGCTTTCGAACACGGTCGGTACGACCTGAGCATTTTTGGGCAGGCCGGGGGTACCACGTTTACGATAAATGTTTCGTGTGACGTCGCCGTCCTGACTTACGATCAATGCTTGTGGGACCTGCGGATTATCGTTGAAGAACTTGAAAAGTCGCTCAATCATGGCTTGAGCATTGCTCGTGCTCTCATCGTCCTGCCATAGGAATAGCGTGACGCCGAGAGTAGCAGCATTGCGACCGGCGTTGATCAGGTTTGCGGCTCTGTAGGGTTTTTCATATGGATTAGGTGGGCCAAGCGCGAAGACTGGAATCGGCCAATAGGCTACGGATTCAGACGCTGAATGTTTGAAAGCGACTTGTAATTTTATATCTGCGCTGATCTCTCTAGCGTCGAGTGAGGGGTCATAATCCTTGGGATCCCGTGAAAAGATAGAGACAAAATTATTGTTTTTCTTTTTTATGAAATCCCAGATTTCAGACTGATGATCTTCATAGATGCCAATTCCGCCACCTCTTATCTCCAGTGAATAGGTTCGCTGTCGAGCAGCCTCCTGTTCTGCATTCTGAGTGATCACTTCGGATTTATAAGCGGCCAGTTCAGCTTTTTCATGAGCGACCGCGTTGCCCCACCAATGCCCGCTGTACGCCAATAGTGCAGCAGCTAAAATCCCTGTAATACTCCAGCGTACCACTGAATGTATATCACGAAGTTCCACGTCGGTTTCCTGTGCTTTCAAATAAACAATGATGACAAAGCCGAGCCACAGCACCAGCGTTAGTCCGATCGTCCAGAGGTAGGGTCTTAGTGACGGGCGAAGTGAAGATTTTTGTTTGGTGTCCGTCACTGCTTTGCCTCTTTATTCAATACATTCTTGACCAAGGCCGGTGGGGACAGAGGGACCACCCCATAGGGTGGAAATATACCTTTTTGATAGTACTGATGACTGGCCTTTATCAATGCCTGGGCACGTGGACTGAGACGGCCCCACGCTGGGGACTCGGTTGTATTGAGAAATTTTTTTGCATCCATTCGCCAGTCCCCAATAGCCACCAGCAATTCACACATTGCTGGGTCGTCCAGGCTTTTGCATTGGCCAATCGCTATGTCCATTGCAGTGACCCAACGGTGATTCTCCGGACTCCGTAGCAAACCGGAGTGATAGGAGTTGTCTCCCCATGTACTGTTGTCATGTTCCATACGTTTACGGACTTCGGACGGTGTTTCTTCTCGCTGAAAGCTTCGACGATTGTTGGAGATGCGTACCGATCTGGTATGTTCTTCGGGGTCATTGGACAGGCTGTTATAACGTGCCAGAGCTTGCTCCTTATCAATCTTGTACGGGTCATACTCACCAGGCATCTGTATCCAGAGAAACGTGGCCGCGTCTTTGCCGAGTGCAACGCTTTTCCCGACATCGTCAGGCCTATCTCGGCCAGCGGTCGTGGCTGTCCCTCTGATTGCTTCGCCGCCAAACATCTGCGGTTCGTGAGGGGGATTCAATGCCTCTGCATTGATCAGGCGTTCTTGCCCTTCTGATACGGGTGCCTGAGAGACAAGCCCGACAAAGAAAGAACCGCCTGGGTAACGGCTTTCGCCCTCCGCACGCAGAAACTCGGGCTGAGGTGTCTTGCCTACCAAAACCGGCTCTCCGTCGCGATAGCGTTTTGTCCACATCCGCTGATAAAAGCGTCTTGCCTGCAGGATCATCATAGCCATTCGCCCATCCGGCAAAGCGTCAGGTACGCCATACGTGCCGATGCCCTGCACATCGTCCAGCGCCACTGTGGTGTCATCAGGACAGAAGTAGAGATACACTTTGCCGCGATTATCTCGTTCGGGGAAGACGGTCAAGTTACCTAGCTTATTCTTTCGGGTACCTTGAGCGGGCGACCATTTAGGCCCACTTCTGCCTGCATAGGTAGCGGGGTTTCTCAGGTCTGACAATGGCGGCTGTGTGTGAGGGTTTTTTGTAACCGCGCTGACGATATTGATCAGCGTTGATAGGGTGTCATGGTCTTTGGGTGTTACGTCTGGCAGCACACTGTAGGGTGAGTCAACCATGATCACAGTGTCCGCGCAACGCTGGCCTTCATCGACTAACAAGGCTTGCGCCAATAACGTTATAAGCGTGCCTTGACTATGGCCCATGATGGTGATGGTTTCATCGGGCGATAGGCGGCGAATCTCGCGGACCAGCATCGCCAAACGATGCGCTGCCAGCACAAAGTAGTGCCTTGAAGGCGCTTTTCCAAAGTATAAAGAGTTATCCGCACTCAAGAATTCTACTGAATGAGTTTTGAAGTTTGGCTCGAAGCCTTCTCCATACATTTCTTGTAAATTGTTTGTCGCGTTGGCGAAAAAACCACCGCCCTTGGCAAAATGACGATCCAGACGGTTGCCGTTGATGTCTTGAAACTGATTGCGCATTCGGAGCGGGTCGCCCGCCTCATCGCGTTTTATATCCTCAGGTGCTGCTCGATAGCCCCAGTAAAAAGGGATGAGAAGACTGTGGGTTTTAGGGTCAGTGGTGTCGCGTCGATAAAGATAAGTGTCAGAATCATCGATTATTACTTTCTGGTCACTGCTCCGTTTTTCAGGCGCTGTTTTTTCAGCTGCCTTGTACTTGGCCCCATACCGTCCCGCCACCAGATCCGGCCGATCCAGCCGCTCATTCACCCCCTGACACAACCCGGTCTCCACCCACTCATAAGAAGCCCCCGGGTCATTCACACCGTGCAGAAAGATCACTACGCCTGGCAAGTCGGCGGGCACTTCCATTTTGCTGGTGGTATTTAGGTTAGGGATCAGGCGTGTGTTGCCTTGGGCAACGGCGTATTCATCGGCGCCGTTCATTGCGCACCTCCTTTCGGGGTACCGCTGCGCAGTGCCGATACTTGCGCCTGATGCATCATTTCGCGTTCCACGCGCTCGGTCAGTCCTTCTGCGTTCGTCATTCCTTTCACCAGGCTGCCATCTTCCAGTTTGATTTCATACGAGTGATCCGCTGCTGCCCGCGGGCTTTGTTCGCTGTGGCCGGGGTAGTGGAAGGTGACCTGCTGGGCGGCGGGGTCGCGGCCGAAAGAGGGGATAGCAGCGCTGTCGGTCTTGGGGCCGATCCAGTCGTGTTCGCTGGCGTGCACGGTGACTTTGCCTTGCGAGCCGATCTCGACGCCGCCGCCAATCTTGATGTAACTGCCGTCATCGGCGACCAGGCGGATGGTCGGCGCGGTGATGACCACTTCGCCTTCAACGGCCGAGACATGCAGGTTTTTCTGGGCATTGAGGGCGATGTCGTCTTCCTGCGCTTGCACCAGCACCTTGCCGCGGTTGGCGATGGCGCTGATGCCTGCATCCTGAGCGAAGGCCGACAGCCCTTTGCCTGCTTGCAGGTGCATGGCCGCGCCGCTGGTCAATTGCAGGTTGTCCTGCGCAGTGGTGTCGTGATTTTCACCCGCATAGTGAACCTGCGAGCGTGGTGTGGCGCTGGCAATGCCGGCGGCAGCGGTCATGGCCAGTACCGGGTCGCCCAGGCCGTTATTGTCCGGCGCGGGCCATTGGTCGAGCGACTGGCGCAAGGCTTCCATACCTTTGACATCCACCGCCTGACTGCCACGTGCGGCTGCGGTTTCGCCGAGGGATTTGAACAGCTCGCCGCACTCGGCCAGCAGTTTGAGCAGCTCTTCGCGATCCAACTGTGAGCCTTTTGCGTCGGTACGCGCATAGGTGGTCAGCAACATGCCTTGCGCGGCACGCAGGGCGATGGCGGCATCGGTGCGCAGTTCTGCGCCGTTGCCGCGTGGCTGAGCGGTGCCGTCAGTACGCGGATCGGTCAGTTTGCCCAGGTTGAGGGCAGTGGCCTGATGGGTCGTGCCCATGCGTGCGCGCAGCGAGCCCGGCGTGTCATCGAACAGCAGTTCGTTGAAGCCGCTGCCTTTGTGTTCCTGGGTGCGGATCCCCGACAGCGTGCGGTTGCCGGGCAGCCCCGAGGCCTTGCTGAAGCGTGGCGGCAGATTAATGTTGTTGTAGAGTACCGACGTCACCAGAGGCCGGTCGATATCGCCCGCCAGAAAAGTCACCAGCACTTCCTGGCCGATGCGTGGCATGAACTGATGCCCGAAGCCGCTACCGGCACTGGGCATCGCCACTCTTAACCAGGTGGTGCCTTGCGGCAGGCTGTCGCCGCGCTGCCAGTGGAACCTGACCTGTATCCGCGCCAGTTCATCAGTGAACACTTCTTCACCTTCCGGCCCGACCACGATGGCGCTCAGAGGGCCCGGAATGCTCGGGCGCGGGACGGTGATCGGATGACGGTAGGGGATTTTGTGGCGAATGCACACGAACTCGTTTGTGTAGCCCGCGCCTTCGTCCGACAGGTAATTGTTGCTGCCCTCATGCTTGACCGATATCAGCAGAAAACTGCGATCTTCAGCAGAGCCGCGGTCATGATCAAAATGTTGGGTCAGTTCAAAGGTGTGGCCAGGGTACATGGCGCGGCAGTTACTGTTGCCGGTGAATGTCTTGCCCTGAACTTCAATGGCCTCCAGACGCTGACGTACCAGGCGTTCACCGTCATTGAAGGTGCCGTGGCTGTAGTGATCGAGCACGTCATACACTTCATACGAATCGACGTTGCCCTGCTCGTTGAGACTCGGCATGCCAACCGGCAGCGAATTGCGCGGCTGCTTGTAATCGAAAGTCTGAATGGACATGCGCCCCGACTGCAGGCGTCGATGGCTGCGCCATTCGGTAATCGAATCCGCTGTCTCGGTAACGGATGCACTGTGATAACGAATGGTGGGCTGTTGCGGCAGGGGCGAGAGGTCACGCGAGTGATCAAGAATGATCAGCGTGTGCTTTTCCTGATTGTGATCGAAATAGAAGAACAACCCTTCGTGTTCCAGCAAGCGCAATACAAAGGTCAGATCGCTTTCACGGTACTGGGTGATGTAACTGTGTGTCTTGAGTGGCTGGCTGAGTTGAAACTCGAAATCGGGCAACGCGCCATAGGCCGCAAATACCGTTCGGATAACGGCTTCGATGGTCTGTTCCTGAAATATGCGCGAGTCGACGCGTCGCGAGAGCATCCACAGCCAGGGGCTCAGTGTTGCGCTGTAACGTGCCAGACCGCCGTCGCTGCCTTCCAGGCTGAAGGCACTGATATAGCCATTGATGAAGCGCGACTCGCCGGTGGCCAGCTCTATTGCCAGTTGTGCAGGCTGGCCGATCTGCGATTTGAGCTCCAGGCCGGCATCGCGACTGATCATCGACAACTCGAAACTGAACAGCTCGGACAGGCTTTCAGTGCCGGAAAAACGTTCCAGCAGGAGTTCCTGTTCGTCACGGGCAACGGTCGTCAGTTTGATCAGACGACGGTTTTGTGGCGCAAACAGCGCCGTTAGATCCTTTAACATTGTTGCTCCGTTATAAAGCCAGCGCCTCTTTTGATGAAGAGTGCTGATATAGAGATGTGGGTGAGTCTATAGACTTCTTTCCGGGGGCACACAGTTAAATTGCAAAGGGCCATTACCGAGCGACATTACTCCTGAAGGCGCGGTGAGGCAGTGAGGAATGGCTAACGATGTCGTCGGCCAATTCATAAGAAGCTGTAGTGCGTTTCTTACGGCTTAATGAGAGACGCCACGAGGAAAGACTGTAAGGGGAGGGCGCGCGATATGAAAAAAGCCCTGGCGGGTGAGCGTCAGGGCTTTTTTATTCGGCGATTACTGCAGGCTTATATTGGCCAGCGTAACGATAATGCCGATTGCCGCGACGACGGCGGCGACTGCGTTGATCGAGAACACCGTGCGTAGGGTTGTGGAGAGTCTCCACGGTTTTACGGCGAATGCATAAATCATCAGAAAGATGATCGCGAAGATTTCAACCTGCGCGAGCAGCACTACGGCGCTGCCAAAAGCCATTGATCCGGAGAGGGCATCAGCATCTCGCGACATATAATATGTCAGCAGGGTGCCGATGATCGGCAGCCAGATCCCCAGGCTGATAAGGATCAGGGGGACGGGGTTGAAAGCGCGTGCTTTGTTTTCGGTGTCCAATGTTGTTCCTTGAAGGGTTAGCCAGGGCTCAGGGCTTGTCGATAACGGAAGCCTCTTGAGGCGGCTCGGTCTTCGCCGTGCGTATCTCTCGGTTCCATTGCAGGATGATCATCACCAGCGTCGGAATGCCCAGCAGCGCGGTGATCAGGAAGAAGTTGTGGTAGCCGTACTTTTCCACCACCACACCGGAGTAGCCGCCCAGCAGGCGCGGTAGCAGCAGCATGATGGAGCTGAGCAAGGCGTATTGCGTGGCGGAGAACTTCAGGTTGGTGAGGCTCGACAGGTAGGCGACGAACGCCGATGTCGCCAGCCCGGAACTGAGGTTGTCCAGCGAGATGGTGAGGATCAGCATCTTCACGTTCGGGCCCATGTCCGCCAGCAACAGGAACAGGATGTTGGTCGAGGCTGAGGTCAGGCCGCCGATGAACAGGATCGGCATGATGCCGAAGCGCACGATCAGCAGTCCGCCGATACCGGCCCCCAGCAGGGTCATGATCAGGCCGAAGATTTTGCTGACGCTGGCGATCTGGTCCTTGGTAAAGCCCTGATCGATGTAGAACACGTTAGCCATGACGCCCATCACCGTGTCCGACATCCGGTAGGTCGCGATCAGGCCCAGCAACAGCAGCGCCTGCCAGCGGTAGCGCATGATGAAATCGTTGATCGGAGTGAGCACCGGTGCCAGTCCGCGGCGACCCATCGAGGATAGGCAGGCGATGGTCAGGAGCGTGTAGAGAATCGCGCGTAAAAACGCCCGGTCTTCCAGCAACAGGTCCATCCAGCTGGTGCCGTTGAACAGCACACTGGCGAAGTCGGTATTGTAAAGTTGGGTAAACATCGCCGGTACGGAGACCAGCAGCACAATCAGCACGAACACCGAGGCCAACTGGTGCGAAAAGCCATAGCGCGCTGCCGACAGCTGGGTGCGCAGCGGCACCGGCGGCTCGCGCATGATCAGTGTGGTGACCAGGGCGGGCAGCATCAGCAGACCGAACAGCACATAAGTACCGGTCCACGCCGAATGCTTGTAGGCAAAGCCCGTCGAGCCGAAGCCCTCGGCGAAATACAGTGCACCCGCGGTCGCCAGCAGTGCAGCGACCCGGTAGCCGGACATGTAGCTGGCGGCGAGGGCAGCCTGTTGCGTGTCCTGGGCAATTTCCAGTCGGTAGGCATCAATGGCGATGTCTTGCGTTGCGGAGGCGAAGGCCACCACTACGGCAATTGCGATCAGCCAGGACAAATGCTTCTGCGGATCGCAGAAGCCCATGCCGATCAGGCCGAGAATCACCAGGCTCTGTGCCAGCACCAGCCAGGAGCGACGTCGCCCGAGTTTGCCGAGCAGGGGCAGACGCCATTGGTCGAGCAATGGCGACCAGACCCATTTGAAGGCGTAGGCAAGGCCGATCAGGCTCGCATAGCCGATGGTCTCGCGCGCGACACCGGCTTCGCGCAACCACACGGACAATGTCGAAAAGACCAGCATATAAGGCATGCCCGCAGCGAATCCGAGCAGCAGTAACACTAATGTCGACGGGCTGGCATATGCGGCGAGCGCGGCGCGCCAGGTTTTACGGGGCATGGGCTGGAATCTGCCTCAGGTTACGAAAACAAAGGGCGCACTCTAACCGCTGTGCTATAGGGGACGCCAGCCATGGCGCTGCATATCAACCCGATTATTCACAATGGTCACGCCCTCGGCGCGTAAACGTGCCCGTTGTTCATCACCGGAAACGCTGCCAGGCGGCAGACTGAGCCGACCACCGGCGCCCAAAACCCGGTGCCAGGGCAGGGAAGAGCCGTCCGGCAGCTGGCTCAACGTACGGCCCACCCAGCGTGCAGCTCGGCCCAGGCCCGCCAGTTCGGCGAGCTGCCCGTAGGCGACCACTTTGCCTTCCGGTATCTGCGCCATCGTCAGGTAGAGGGCGGTGCGTCGCGCCTCGCTCGGCGATTGTCCTGCCGGGTAAAGTAATGTTAAGTCCGGGTCTGCCACGCGATAATCCTGTATAAAAACGATATTGATTGTCGTTCAGTGAACTTTTGGTTGTCCGGGCTGTCAGTTACCACCGTGCTTGGTGGTACATGGATCGTCCCGTCACCTCCCCCGCAGGAAAATGCCCGATTCCCGCCTTACAGAGCCTAGTTATCGCTTATGTTGTCCAGAACCCTGTTGTGCCTTGCAATCACTGCTGTTTCCACTCCATTGCTTGCCGATACCGTCTGGTTGAAGAATGGCGACCGCCTGACCGGCACAATCAAGGTGTTCGACGGCGGCAAGTTGCTGCTGCAGACCGAATACGGCGGCGCTATCGCGCTGGACTGGAAGCAGGTCAAGACCCTGAAAAGCGATCAGCCATTGCTGGTCAAGCAGGATGAGCATGGCGGCGAAGTCTCCAATTCGCTGCAGGCTGCGGATGACGGCAAGGTCGTGCTGGCCAATGGCGATGCGCCCAAGACCGTCGATCTGGCAAGTATCCATCAGATCATCAAGCCCAAGCCGGTTATCACGGATCTTGTCTGGAAAGGCAACATCGATGCGGCGCTGGATTTCCAGCAGGCCGAAAACGATACCAATGATTACAACGTCGCCTTCAAGACCTCGGCTCGTCATGGCGACTGGCGTCACAACGCCAAGGGCGATTACAACCGCGAGACCACCGACGATGTGGTTGGCACTGACAACTGGAGCGCCGAGTACTCGCTGGACCGCTTCCTGACCGAGAAATTCTTCTGGGACGGCCGCGTCAGCTACAAACGCGACAAGGTCGAGGATCTGTCTCGTCAGCGCGTAGTAGGTACTGGTCCAGGTTACCAGCTGTGGGATGACGAATTGGGTGCATTCAAGGTCGGTGCGCTGCTTAACCGTACCGATTTCGAGTTCTCCAACGACGAGAAGGAAAACTTCTATTCCGTTGCCGGCACCTGGGATTACAACCGCTACCTGATTGGCAAGAAGGTCGAATTCTTCACCAACGGCGAGCTGGGCAAGCCGCTGAGCTCCGTTGCCGATTACTCGCTGGATGTCGAGGCGGGGCTGCGCTACAAGGTGACCGACTGGGCGTCGCTTAACCTGAAAGCCGAGAAGAACGTCATCAGTGGTTCGAGCAATGGCGATGTCGACAAGACGCGCTACACCGCTGGCTTCGGCGTAAGCTGGTAAGCGAAGGGCGGGCGGCGCACACCCTGTGCATCGCCCGCTGCTTTTACGCGCTGACTAGATTCGCATTGCGCCATCCAGCTCAAGGATGCGTCCGCTGAAATAATCATTCTCCAGAATATAAGCCACCGAGTGTGCAATCTCGTCCGGCCTGCCCATGCGCTTGAGCGGGATCGCTGAGGTCATCTTCTCCAGGGCTTCGGGGCGCATGCTGCCGGTCATTTCGGTTTCAATGAACCCAGGCGCCACACCTGCCACGCGAATGCCGTAGCGGGCTAGTTCCCTTGCCCAGGTAACCGTCGCAGCCGCCACGCCGGCCTTGGCTGCCGAGTAGTTGGTCTGTCCGATATTGCCCGCACGTGAAATCGACGAGATATTGATGATCGCGCCCTGACTCTTCTGCTCGATCATTTTCGCCGCCACTTCGCGGGTGCAGAGGAATACGCCGGTCAGGTTGACGTCAATCACCGCCTGCCATTGCGCGAGGCTCAGTTTGGTCATCTCGCCATCCTTGACCTTGACCAGCAGGCCGTCACGCAGAATGCCAGCGTTGTTGACCAGGCCATGAATGGCGCCGAAATCCTCGGCGACCTTGCTGACCGTGTCGACGACCTGTTCTTCATTGGCAACATTGCACAGATAAGCGCGAGCCTTGACCCCGAGTGCCTCACAGGCGGCGACAGCCTGATCGAGTTTCTCCTGATTGAGGTCCAATAGCGCCAGATTGGCGCCTTTGCCGGCCAGGTATTCGGCCATGGCTCTGCCCAGCCCCTGGCAGCCGCCGGTGATGATTATCAGCTTGTTTTTCAATTCCATATGCGTGCCCAATCACAGTTGATCGTTTCCATGGCATCACTGGCGGGTTGCGAGTGCTTATGCCATAGCCAGAGCACGTTATAGGCTGTTTTTGCGCGTTCGTCTCGGCTCTGCCATCTAGCCCTGAAATACACCGATACACGTTTGTGAAGGCCTGGTTCAGCTCACTTGTGCGCATAATTTAGCGGTAAGCCAGATGCAGGGAGCTTGAATTAACGATCTTCTGACATCACATACGGTCTACTCGGAAGGCATTCTTCCCTTGAGGAACTCATTTGATGCGTGTTTTTTTGCTGCTGTTTCTATTATTCCCGGTACTTGAGCTGTTTCTGCTGGTTCGTGTCGGGATGTCCATCGGCTTTCTCTGGACGTTCCTGCTGGTCGTCGCGACATCGATGCTCGGCTTGTTCGTGATGCGCGTGGCCGGTTTCGCGACGGCGCTGCGAGCCCGCGAAAGCCTGGCGCGTGGCGAGTTGCCTGCGCAGGAAATGCTCGAAGGCCTGATGGTTGCCGTGGGCGGCGGCCTGCTGCTGTTGCCTGGTTTCATCAGCGACATTCTGGGTGTGATCTGCCTGCTGCCGATCACCCGTCGTCTGCTGATCAACAAGGTCCGCCAGCGCGCCCAGGATCAGGCCATGCGTCAGCGTGCCTTCGCCGATGATTTGCAGACACCTGCCAATCAGGGTGCTTCGAGTCATCGCCCGACGGCGATTCACCAGCCTACCCGCGAGCCCGACGTCATCGAAGGCGAGTTCGAGCATCGCGACAAGTAATCTTCCACACCCCCCGGCAGCGCGGCACCTCAGGGTGCCGCGTTCGTTTTGACCAGCCGGTTCGGGCGTAAAAAATTTCTACCCAAGACTTGTAATCACTTTGCTCGCCCTTATGTATGGGTCACCGCAAGGTTTCTGGCCTGAAGGCCAGACCGTATTCTGCGGTTCGCGCGTCGAACCGTAACCGGCAAGTCCGGATTTAAACCGGCCGGTGCACTCACCGGACGATCAAACAAACATAATCAGGAGATCGACAATGAAGCTTCGTCCTCTGCATGACCGCGTCGTCATCCGTCGCAGTGAAGAAGAAACGAAAACTGCCGGCGGTATCGTTCTGCCAGGTTCGGCTGCTGAAAAGCCTAACCGCGGCGAGATCGTTGCTGTGGGTACCGGCCGCGTGCTGGACAACGGCGAAGTACGTGCGCTGGCTGTGAAAGTGGGTGACAAGGTTGTGTTCGGCCCTTATTCCGGCAGCAACACAGTGAAAGTAGACGGCGAAGACCTGCTGGTGATGAGCGAGAACGAGATTCTTGCTGTCGTCGAAGGCTGAGTGCTCCCGCTGACTTCCGTTACTACTAAGTATTCAAGGAATAATGATCATGGCTGCTAAAGAAGTTAAATTCGGCGATTCTGGCCGCAAAAAAATGCTCGCCGGTGTAAACGTCCTGGCTGACGCAGTTAAAGCGACCCTGGGCCCTAAAGGCCGCAACGTTATCATCGAGAAAAGCTTTGGCGCTCCGCTGATCACCAAAGACGGTGTTTCGGTTGCCAAGGAAATCGAGCTTAAAGACCGTTTCGAAAACATGGGCGCGCAGCTGGTCAAAGACGTTGCCTCCCGTGCCAACGATGATGCAGGCGACGGTACCACTACCGCTACCGTTCTGGCTCAGGCCATCGTCAACGAAGGCCTGAAGGCCGTCGCTGCCGGCATGAACCCGATGGACCTCAAGCGCGGCATCGACAAGGCGACCATCGCCATTGTTGCCGAGCTGAAGAAGCTGTCCAAGCCATGCACCGACACCAAGGCTATTGCCCAGGTCGGCACCATCTCGGCCAACTCCGATCACTCCATCGGCGACATCATTGCTGAAGCCATGGAAAAAGTGACCAAAGACGGCGTTATCACCGTTGAAGAAGGTTCGGGTCTGGAAAACGAGCTGTCTGTTGTAGAAGGCATGCAGTTTGACCGTGGTTACCTGTCCCCGTACTTCATCAACAAGCCGGACACCATGGTTGCCGAGCTGGACAGCCCGCTGCTGTTGCTGGTCGACAAGAAGATCTCCAACATTCGCGAAATGCTGCCGGTTCTGGAAGCAGTCGCCAAGGCTGGCCGTCCTCTGCTGATCGTTGCCGAAGACGTTGAAGGCGAAGCGCTGGCCACTCTGGTTGTCAACAACATGCGCGGTATCGTGAAAGTTGCAGCCGTCAAGGCTCCAGGTTTCGGCGATCGTCGCAAGGCCATGCTGCAGGACATCGCTGTTCTGACTGGCGGTACCGTTATCTCCGAAGAGATCGGCCTGAGCCTGGAAACCACTACCCTGGAACACCTGGGTAATGCCAAGCGCGTCATCCTGAACAAGGAAAACACCACCATCATCGATGGTGCTGGCGTGAAAACCGATATCGACTCGCGTATCTCCCAGATCCGTCAGCAAATCGGCGACACCAGCTCGGACTACGACAAGGAAAAACTGCAAGAGCGCCTGGCCAAGCTGTCTGGCGGCGTTGCAGTGATCAAGGTCGGTGCCGGTTCCGAAGTCGAGATGAAAGAGAAGAAAGCCCGCGTTGAAGACGCCCTGCACGCAACCCGCGCAGCCGTTGAAGAAGGCGTGGTACCTGGCGGTGGCGTGGCACTGGTTCGCTCCCTGCAGGCTATCGAAGGTCTGAAAGGCGACAACGCTGATCAGGACGTCGGTATCGCTCTGCTGCGTCGTGCAGTCGAAGCGCCTCTGCGCCAGATCGTTGCCAACTCCGGTGACGAGCCAAGCGTTGTTGTTGACAAGGTCAAGCAGGGTTCGGGTAACTTCGGTTACAACGCTGCTTCCGGCGAATACGGCGACATGATCGAAATGGGTATCCTTGACCCGGCCAAAGTGACTCGCTCTGCTCTGCAGGCCGCGTCCTCCATCGCCAGCTTGATGATCACCACCGAAGCGATGATCGCTGACGTGCCTGAAGACAAGCCAGCAGGCGGCGGCATGCCGGACATGGGCGGCATGGGTGGTATGGGCGGCATGATGTAAGCCGGCTTTACCCCTTAAGCTACACCCATAAAGAACCCCGCCTTGTGCGGGGTTTTTTTATGGCCTTTCTGTGCCGGACCAATCAGTGCGTCGGTTGTATGTTGCTGTTCGCGAGGCCTTTGGGTTCGGGACGATAAAGCACGAAGTAATAAACCCCCAGGCAGATCAGCCAGCAGAACACTGCGGTCCAGAGGTTATGGGAAAAGAAGTGCGCACCTTGCAGCATTCGCCCGACAGAGAAAACAGTTCCCAGGCCAAACGCCAGAGCCAGACCCATTTTCGCCATCCGTGGGCGACGGTCGCGAAGGGCGAAGAACAGTGCGAACAGTGTAAAGCCGGTCGCCGCATGCCCGCCTGGCCAGCAGCGTCCTGGTTTATCGGTCGCAGGGCGTGGGCTCAACAGTTCGCTGTAGGTTTCTTGACCACCGAATTCTTTCAGGCTCCAGGGGCATTGCACTGAAGTCACCACTTTCACCGGGGTAACGAAGGCGGTGGAAAGCGCCATGGACAGCACCAGGCAACCCAACTCTCTGCGCCACGGGATCAGGCGCTCTACCTTGAAGGACGCCGCGAAGCCGATCATGGCCAAAGCGCCGAATACCATGACCAGCTGTTTGGCGCGGTCGTGGAGAACGTCTTCGAGAAAATAACTGTGCCTGCCGATGAACTGCCCGCTGACGGGATCGAAGGCCAGCTTGGCGATGTCCATGTCCAGTGACGTCAGTTCCAGCAGCATGAGGATCAGCGCCACGGCAATGGGGATACCCAGGTAAATCCACGGGTTGATCGAACGGGAGTAGGGTGGGGCGACGGTTTTCGACATATCGAATCCAGATCTTTGAAGGGCATGCCGCGATTATTGTGTGCGACGGTTCGTCTCAAAGTGTGTCATGAGCCTTATGAATCATAGGTGAAAAAATCGTCATGCCATATCGGCGCTGGCCCTGACGCCCACTTCGTCTTAAGCTGCGCCAGCCCAAACTGCATATGAGAGTGCTTTATGCGAATTCTTCTGGTTGAAGACAACCGCGACATCCTGGCGAACATGGCCGATTACCTGGGCATGAAAGGCTATACCGTCGACTGCGCCCAGGATGGCCTCTCAGGACTGCATCTGGCAGCCACCGAGCACTATGACCTGATCGTTCTCGACATCATGCTGCCCGGTATCGACGGCTACACCTTGTGCAAGCGCCTGCGCGAAGATGCCCGGCGCGACACGCCAGTCATCATGCTGACTGCCCGCGATCAGTTGGACGACCGCCTACAGGGTTTTCGCTCCGGTGCTGACGACTACCTGCTCAAGCCATTCGCCCTGTCTGAACTGGCCGCGCGGATCGAAGCAGTATTGCGTCGTGCCCAAGGCGGCGGGCGGCGTACCTTGCAGGTGGCCGATCTGGTCTATGACCTTGACACCCTCGAGGTGACACGTGAGGGGCGCATGCTCAAGCTCAACCCGGTCGGGCTCAAGCTGCTCGCCGTGCTGATGCAGAAGAGCCCGCATGTACTGCGCCGCGAGATTCTGGAAGAAGCCCTGTGGGGCGACGATTGCCCGGACAGCGACAGCCTGCGCAGCCATGTGCACCAGTTGCGTCAGGTGATCGACAAACCGTTTGGCAAACCGCTGTTGCAGACCGTGCATGGCGTGGGCTATCGCTTGGCCGAGGGCCGGGATGGAGTTTAAACAGAGTCTTGCCCAACGGATCATCATTGCCTTTGCATTGATGAGTGCACTGGTCGCCGGGTCGTTCGCCATCGGAATCATTTCCACCGTTCACCTGGTCGAAGAAAAGCTGATTTCCGCCGGCCTCGGGGGTGACCTCAACCGCCTGATGCTGATGGACAGTGTCAGCGACTGGAGCCACCGGCCCAAGCCCGACCAGTTGTTCTACTTCAGCAATGGTCCGGGTGACTTCGATCTGCCCAAGGATATTCGTCACCTCGAGCCAGGCTTCCACGAGGTGTTCCGTGGGCCGTTGTCCTACCACGCCATGATCGAGGTGGTGGATGGCCGGCATTACGCCCTGTTGCAGGATCAGAGCGATTTTGAAGAGCGTGAGCGGGTGCTGTTCGCCGTCGTGCTGGTCGGTTTCGTTCTGGCGCTGGCGCTGGCGGTGTTTCTGGGTTGGGTGCTGGCGCGCCGGGTCATGGCGCCTGTCGTACGTCTGGCCCGGCAGGTTCGCCACCGTGACCAGCTGCTTGGACTGGCACCGCCACTGGCGCCCGACTATGCCGCTGACGAAGTCGGCGAGTTGGCGGTGGCCTTCGATGCAACATTGGGTCGCTTGCGGCAGGCGCTGATCCGTGAGCGTATGTTTACCAGCGATGTGAGTCATGAACTGCGTACGCCGTTGATGGTGCTGGCCAGCTCTTGTGAGCTGCTGCTGGAAAACCCTGCGCTCGATCTGCGAGGCCGTCGTCAGGTAGAGCGTATCGGCCGTGCCTGCGAAGAAATGCGCGATCTGGTGCAAACCTTCCTCATGCTCGCGCGCACCCAGCGCGAAGACCCGGCCATGACGCCCAAGGCCACGCTGGTCGGGGTGGCCGAGCAATTGATCTCCCAGTGGCGTGACCCGATAGAGAGCAAGGGGCTGCAGTTGACCTACACGCCGCCTGCCGATGACCAGCTGTCCGATATTCGTTACAACGCGACCTTCCTGCATGCCGTGATGGGCAACCTGCTGCGCAACGCGCTGCATTACACCGATCACGGATTCATTGCGCTGACCCTGCACGCTGAAAGCTTCACCGTGGAGGACAGTGGCGTGGGCATTCCCGAGGAAAAACGCGAGGCGATGTTCGAGCCTTTCGTACGCGGCAACGAGCAGCGCGGAGAGGGGCTGGGCCTCGGGCTGTCACTGGTGCAGCGCATTTGCACCAATCAGGGATGGAGCGTCGATCTCACCCCTATGGAACCCCATGGTTGCCGGTTCAAGGTGACGCTCAACGTGGTCAAACCCTGACCTTCCTCTCGAGTAGACCGGCCTTATTGGGTAGCGGCCAATTGACTGCACTTCGTCGATTGGCCACACACTGCCTCTAACTCTCTGTAAAATCTCGAAACACCTGACGTTAAAAGGTAACATTTTTTTCACATTCAGATGACCTGACGGTGACGGCGGTGCCTTTAGTTTGGCCCCCATCAACATCAGGAGCTGCTCTCATGAGCGATCGCATCGAACTCGAGTTTTCCCGAAAGTACGACAAGACTCATGCCCGCCAGTACCTGGAAAAGCATCAGGACGGTATCTGGCGCAAGCTGTCGCATCATCGCGATGAACAGCTGGCGAGAAAGGCTCTGCACATGGCCGGGGACCCGGGCCTGGTGCTGGACCTGCCTTGTGGTGCGGGACGCTTCTGGCCATTGTTGGCCGAGAAGCCGAACCGCTCGATCATCGGTGCCGATAACTCCGCAGACATGCTCAGCACCGCCTGTGCCTCGCAGCCGGCAGACGTTGTAAAAAGGGTACAACCTTTGCAGACATCTGCCTTTGCCATCGACCTGCCTGATAACGCAGTAGACAGCATCTTCTGCATGCGCTTGTTGCACCATGTTGGTCAGTCCAGCGACCGGATGGCTCTATTGCGCGAGTTTCAACGCGTAACCCGTGACAGCGTGATCGTCTCCCTCTGGGTGGATGGCAATTTCAAGGCATGGAAGCGTGCGCGTCTGGAGAACAAGCGTCAGCAGAAAACTGGGCGGGAAAGTTACCAGAATCGTTTTGTGTTACCTGTTGTTACCGCAGAAACCGAATTTGAGCAGGCAGGATTTCGCATTCAGAACCGAATGGATTTCCTGCCCATGTACGCCATGTGGCGAGTCTATGTCCTACGTAAAAGGTAAAAAGATGGGTTTGCAGTCCGTGAAAGAACCAGTTGTGAACCCGATCCAGAATGAGTTCGATCAGTTCTGGAGCCAGCGTGGCGAATGGGTTGAAGAACCCAATGTGCGTCGCGGTGGAGAGAGTGGTGTGCAGCGGCTGGTCATGGACGATGGGCAGACCCTCTATGCCAAACGTCAGACAGGTCACATCTACCGCAGCCTGCTGCACCCGCTGGGCCGACCTACCGTGCTGCGTGAGCGCGAGGCGCTTGAGGGTCTTCGCAAGCTTGGCGTCGTCGTCCCCGAAGTGGTGTTTTGCGGTGCCGAGCGGGGTGAGGACAATGCCTGGCGGGCGTTGCTGGTGACGGTGGCGCTGGAGGGCTTCGAGGAAATTGAAAAATGGCAGGCTGCCGGAGGGCGCGAGCGCCATGGCGAGCTGTTCTATGAGCGCGTGCTCAAGGAAGTGGCAGACACTCTGGCCCGCATGCACCTTGGCCGCTGGCAGCACAGCTGTCTGTACATCAAGCACATTTTCGTGCGGGTGACAGGGGACGGGCCGGACGCCAACGTCGAGGTCGCCTTGCTCGATCTCGAAAAGGGCCGTCGTCGCCTTACCGCGCAAGGCGCAGCCCAACACGATATGAAACAGCTACGACGCCATTCGTCATTCAGCGCTGCAGACTGGCAGAAGTTGATCTACTTTTATCAAGCAGCGTTTGGCAGCTCTATCAAAGGTTTAGAGTCATGAAGCTAGAAATGGCAAGAGGTCTGTTTATCTTCGGTGCGCTGGCAGTTGCCACCGTCGCCGTGGCGGCGCTTGAACAACCGTCCACCCGCATACTTACCACGCAGCATGGCGAGGGCTACTGCCCACTGCCACGCGTGGCGAAGAGTCTGGTGAACGTACAGCCGGACCACGACCTTTTGCTGTTCATGTACAGCCTGGCGCAGGGTACCGGGGTTAAAAACTGAAGCCCTCACAGGCCCGGTATCTAACCCACCTCAGCCAGGTGAAGATGGTTGTCCCACAGCCCGGCCGGCAGGTCCAATGGCTGGGCCAGCAGCTGCGCCTTGCGGCAATCATAAAATCGGCAGCGTCCCTGGCCTGAGGTCACGACAAAGCCATCGGTCACAGCCCCCACGCCCGCGCAGTCCGGCAAGGGCGCATCCAGTTTCAATGCGCCACTGTCCAGATCCCAGATAAAGAAACGGTTGCCGCGGGGTGCCGTCAGGGCCACCAGTCGCAGCTCGCTGTGTACTGCGACGCTGGCGGTGTAGTGGGCCATCGCGCGCAATTGCTCCTCTGCCACCGGAAACGCCTGGAATGGCTGGCCTGGACGCTTGATTGCCAGCAGCTCGGCCAACTCGTGGCTGTCGCCCATGAACTGTTGACCCGCGACGATGGTGCCATCGCTGGCGATGCCCATGTGGCGTACGCTGTTCATCTGTTGGGAAAGCGCTTCCTTGCTGAGCAAGGTGCCGTCACGCTGCATGATGACCAGGCTGGGTTGCATGGCATCGAGGTTCATCTCTACCCGACTTTCCGCTTCGGTGCGAATGCCGCCATTGGCGATCACCAGCGTTTCACCGTCCGGCATCCACGAGACCTGGTGCGGACCGATGCCATGCGTGGGGATCTCGGCCAAGTGCACCAGGCGCTCGTCAACGAAGCGGTAGACGCCCAATAAGCCGCGGCCTGGGTCACGGGTGTCGTTTTCCGTCGCATACAGCCATTCGCCGTCGCGATGGATCACCGCATGGCCGTAGAAGTGGCGGTCAGGCTGCGAAACGATGGTTTGCAGCAAGCGGCCATCGCGCAGATCGATCAGGTAGCTTTCAGTGCCAGGACGACGGGCGATGAACACCGCGAGTGGCAGGTCGGGATGATTGATGATGTCGTGGCAGCGCTGGCCCACCTGGGTCGCGAATACCTGCGTCCCGTCGAGCTTGAAACCCACCGCATAGTGCTTGCCGTCGCCATCGTCGCGAGCGGAAAGCAACAATGGGCGTGTGTTCTTTTGCCGGAACAGTGTCCAGCCACCCAGCGTGCAGGCGCTGCGCAGAAGACTGCCGAGCGCCATGGCCTGACGTCGCAACATCACATGTACCTCTTGATCAATCGCCGTCGTTGGCGTTGAAACCCAACTGAATGCCGAGTGCCTTGGCCAGCTCGCCTTCGTGCAGGCGGTGCACGGCGTTCAGGCTGTCGTAAAACGCATTGAGTTGCTGGCGTCCTCCATCCGTGGCCAGCAGGTCGGCCAGTGGCGGCTTGAGTTCCGACAGCAATTTTCGGCTGTTAGCGTAGGCGGCGTCAATTTTGTCGGCCAGCGGTTTCTGCTCGGCGGGCAGCAGGCTGCGCAATCCCTTGTTGTCGACACCGGTCCACACCGTTTCGGCGCTGATCAGGCTGGCTTCCAGGCTGCTGAGCGACGACTTGCTGCGCCACGCATCTGCCTGGAATGGCTGCGGCTGCCCCTTGCTCTGACGACCCAGTGGCGTGCCAAGTTTCTTCTTCAGGCTGTCGAGCGCGGTGACCTGAACCCGCAGCAATTCGGCAATCGCCTCGTGGGAGTCGGCGTAGCGCTGATTGGGGAACTTGCTCAGTTGCGCGAGCATGCCGTCGGTGCTGTTCCAGCTGTTGAGGATTTCTTCGGCAAGCAGCTTTTGGCGCTCACCGATGGCCATCAGCAGCGGGCAGTAGCGCGCTTTCTGCTCGGCATTGGCCATGTCGATGTCAGCGTCGAAGAGGATGTATTCGTAGGCGGACAAACCCTGCACCACGACACTGGCCTTGGACAGTTCCTGAGCGGTGATCTGTGGCTGTGCAGTCACCAGTTGCTCGACCTGACGGCCCACCAGGTTTTTCTTGTCCGGCCAGAACTGTATTTGCCAGGCGCGGTTGCCTTCGGCCAGAGGACCGATCAACAGCGGTTGCAACTCTGCCCAGGTCTTCTGTGCTTTCAGAAAGTCGGCGCGGGCTGTGGCCAGATCAGTCTTGCCCTGGCAGAACGCCAATGCGCTGGCTGCCAACTGACGATCAGCCTCCACCCAACGGCTGTAAGTCGGCAGGATGACCTGTTTGGCAATCGCTGCGGACGTCACGGCCTGAGGATCGGATGGCGAGCAGGCCCCCAAGGCAAGTGCCGCAAGGCTGGTCAGCAACAACTTGGGTCGGAACATGTCCGGCTCCTTATTTTTGAAAGAACGATGTTTGAACAGGAAGATTCTGCAAAGGGCGCAATCATAACGAATTCAGGAAGGCCAGCAGCGCTTCACGTTGCTGTGCGTCAAAAGCCAGAACCTGGCGCTTTGCCGCCTGGGCTTCGCCGCCGTGCCAGAGTATCGCCTCAAGCACATTACGTGCGCGACCGTCGTGCAACAGTTGGGTGTGTCCGCTTACCGTGCCGGTCAGGCCCAGCCCCCACAAGGGCGGGGTGCGCCACTCACTTCCGCTGGCCTGGAACTCGGTACGGTTATCGGCCAGCCCTTCGCCCATGTCGTGCAGCAGCAAGTCGCTGTACGGGCGAATCTCCTGATTGGCCAGCTCAGGCTCGGCGGCGTCGCTACGGGTTTTGAAAGAGGGGGTGTGGCATTGCTGGCAGCCCGCCTGGAAAAACAGGTTCTTGCCTGCCAGCACCTGCGGGTCGTCGACCTTGCGACGTGTTGGAACAGCCAGGTTGCGGGTGTAGAACTCCACCAGACGCAGGATGTTGTCGCTGACTTCCGGTTCGCCATCCGGACCATTGCCATTGGGCGCGGCCAGGCAATCGGTCTGGGCTGGCGTGCAGTCATCGAAAGGCCGCAGGCTGGTGGTCAGCCCCATGTCGCCGGAAAACGCGTGCACGTTCTGCTGGTTGAGGTTCGGCTGTCCGGCTTTCCAGCCAAACCTGCCCATCACTACTTTTTGCCGAGCATCGTCCCAGACCCAGTTGGGACGTCCCGAGATGCCATCGGCGTTCTTGTCATCGGGGTCGGCATTGGCAAGGATGGCCTCATCGGCAATGGCCTCGAGCAAGCCCAGGCCGATCATCGGCGGAGCTACGCGTGCCGAGATGTGCGTATCGGGGTGCATGGGGCCGTAGCCCAGCTGGGTAATCCTGAGGGTCGGCTGGCGCAGCTCGACTGAGGTGCCATCGCGAAATTCGACCGTTAGCGCATCGTACTCGACCCGCACCTTGCCCTCGGGCGCTACGCCGGGGTTCGACATGTCCTGCAATTGCCCGCCGTAAACCGGTTCGGGCAGCACACCGTTGCGCTTTATAAGGTCGGCATAGGCCGGGTCATCAGGAATCGACAGCCTGACCAGCATCGACACGGCATTGCTGTCGCCAGCTTCCGGCGGATGGCCGCGACCGTCCTTGATATGGCAGTTCTGGCAGGCATTGGTGTTGAACAACGGCCCAAGCCCGTCGCGAGCCGTGGTAGTCGAGGGCGCAATCACCCACGGGCTGCGGAAAAAGCTGTTACCGACACTGAAGTCCAGCCGCCGCACGGGGGACAGATTGGCCGAGGGCATGGAGAAAGCGTTCTGATCGCTCTTCCTGACGGTGGCGCTGCCAGCGGACAAGGCTTCTCCCGGCTCGGCGTGCGTGAAACGCGGGGCGTCATCGCATGCGCTCAGGACCAGGGTCGTGAGCAAGGCAAGGGATAGACGGAGCCGCGTAATCATAGACATCCTGCAACGGGGCGAAAAATCGGGGCGTGCAAGCTTAGCAGCCTCGTGCGGTTTGAATAAGAGGGATTATCGTTTGCCTGCTCTGACGTAATGCGTTGTTACGAATCTCTGAGGCTGGTCTGGTCCCGGCATTTTTGCCTATGCTGAACATGTCGAAGTTGACAGCACACACGCAGATAAAACACCCAGCAGAGACCACATCAATGGATAACCCGGAAAACAGCGCGTTCGTGACCACCACCGAGGCACTGGAAGCGCTCTATGGCCCGATTGCTCCTCCTTCCATGACCAAGGAAGTCGACCATATTCACGCGGTTTACCGGCCCTTCATCGAGTCGGCACCCTTTGTTGTGCTGGCCTCTGCCGGGCCTGACGGCCTTGATGCGTCCCCGCGTGGTGATCAGGCGGGCTTCGTGCATATCGAGGACAACAAGACGCTTTATCTGCCTGACCGGCGCGGCAACAACCGCATCGACACCTTGCGCAATATCATCAGCGACCCACGTGTCGCGTTGCTGTTCCTCATCCCTGGCGTGGGCGAGACCTTGCGGGTCAACGGAACAGCGCAGATATCGGTTCAGCCCGAACTGTTGTCGCGTTTCGAGGTGGACGGCCAACTGCCCAAGTCGGTGCTGCGCATCTCCGTGACCAGCGTGTACTTCCAATGCAGCAGGGCAACCATCAGGTCCG
Source organism: Pseudomonas cerasi (assembly GCF_027983475.1). Taxonomy (NCBI): domain Bacteria; kingdom Pseudomonadati; phylum Pseudomonadota; class Gammaproteobacteria; order Pseudomonadales; family Pseudomonadaceae; genus Pseudomonas; species Pseudomonas cerasi. Next base: position 1,000,051 of record NZ_JAQJVM010000002.1, on the reverse strand, counting down.
GTTTATGGGATGCAGCCCGGCACATCGAACGCAGCGCGCTGCCGACTGCCGGGCAAATACTAAAAGCGGTTTCGGCCGAGCAGATCGATGGTGACGCCTATGACAAGGCTTTGCCGGGACGCATTGCGGATACGTTGTATTGATCATGGCTGATACCGTATTGCGCCTCTTGTGGTCATGTCTTGATCAGACACCGGTTTTGCTCTGATTTTTTTCCTTCTCAAGAAAGTAGTCGAAGATGCTCATGCCCTTGCGCAGGATTTTGCGGACTTCTTCGCTTTGCGCGATCAGTTCGGCGCTGGGGGCTTGCCATTGTTCGCGGGGCAGGGGTTTGGACCAGTCCTGTACTGCTTTGGGAAATGCCGTTTTCGGCAGTTGCTTGACCCAGCTGGCGACGTGGCAGGGCAAAGTCCAGCCGCTGAAAAACTGGATCAGCAGAAAGCCGAACAGATAGCGCAAGCAGCCGTGGTCAAGCAGATAGTCACGGCGACACATGTGGAAAAACGCCACAGTGCCTTCCTCCAGGTCAGTGCCCATCATGGGCTTTCGCAGGGCGCTTGGACCTTCTTCCATGTAGGCGCGGATCGCTTCCCACTCGCTGACTGCCATACCAAGCGTGGAAGTAGGCAACGTGAGCCACATCACCTGGCTATCCGAGGCGTCTACGAAGCCGATCATCAGAGCGAATTTCTGCTGAGTGGCGTACTGCGTTGCAACAGTGCTGCTGCTGACGCAGGCAATTATTTCTTCCCAAGGGATAAACCGGGGCGGTTGGCCACGCTTGGCGACATAGGCCACCTCGCGGCGCTGACGGTTGAAGCGGATGGGGGGAGTGGAGATTTGGTGAATAGCTTGAAGTAAAAATAAGCCGTAGCTGCTTATCAAAAATGAAAAGAACCCCCAAATAGGCCAATTAGGTGAAAAGGCGGTGACTACGATTTCGAACACCGGGCGCCCAGTATTTATATGATCAAGGGCTCCGAGCCCAAGACATATCGTGAAAATGAACAAAGCGATGCCCACTATAACGCCTAGGTAACAGCGAACTGAAAATTCTATTTTTGGAACGCCCATCGCAAAGTCAAGATAAATTTCATTGGTGGCTTGATGGAGTTGTTGCGGGCTAGTAACCGCCACGCCCGTTATTAAAGGAAGTGGTGCAAGATAAAAAATACTTGTGCTGGATTGATGTTCGGTATCGCCAGCTTGACGGGAGCGATTATAGTTATAATTGGTCATCCAGAAACTCTCTTTTGATCTGAACGGTCGGCAATGCAATTTTCTCCGTCTGGTAGGTTGGTACCGCTTTTATTGGTTTGTTTAGCACATCCATACCTAGTGCTATGCGGTAAGTTAGATATCCTCTGTCTGCGTTTAAGTAAGTTGATGCTAATGCTGGCTTAACAGCCAAGTGTAATGCCAACATGGCATTGTGTCCCTGCCAGCCTATTGGGATTTCCAACGCCAATGTTAAAGGTGAAACAGAAAAAACAGACAGCTTATTTCTAAGCGTCTCGCTAACATTCTGTTTATGAGATGAGTGTTGAAGCTCAGCTTCCCACCGTAGTGAAGTGTCTTCAAAGCTGGCTTGGGTCAAGCCTGGCAATACCAGGTGCAAACTACGTACAGATTCACCCTCTGTAAGTCCATGAGTAATACCGTTATCAAAAATAGTAGGCAGCAGGTTGATCTCTGCAAGTCGTTGTGAATGAGTGCTCCAATCCCAGGCTTGGGGCTCGTTACCCCACATACAGTAGAGCAACCACTGTTGCTGTTCCTCCAGGTTGGAGTAGTTGAATAGGGCCTCGCCGCCCAGCTGAAGTGCGGTGAAGGCGAGTCCCCAAGGTGTGAGCTGAATCGAAAGTCTTAGGAATCTTGGTCCTCTGGTAGACCACGCTATGCTTGCCACTTCTTTTTTAGAGTAAGTGGTATCAAGGTAAATATCCTTCAATATGCCTATCAGTTCTTTGCCGGTCTGTAGCGTCAAGGCAGCGTTCACGCCGGTAGCGCCAACGTCACCTGTCAGCGCCATGAGCGCTCCTATTTTTTCACCCGATGTGCTGCACATCAGCGCTGTTTGCCATTTTTCCCAATTATTCCATGCCGTACCTGCTCCGCCCAATAAACTCAGCGGAGCAATAAATGCTCCCAACCCCAATCCTATTTTTCCGAGACGAGCAGTGAGCAGCTTTCCTCCCGTTTCAGAACTTTCGACCGCTAGGGCTCGGAGAGCATTATCGATCATTGCAACGTACACCGCTTGAAAGACTGATAACGCTGCCGAAGCCACACTACTGAACCCACCGATAGCTATTACAATTTCTTTAATGGTTCTACGATTGTCAGAGCCTCTCCAAACACTCCAAACACTCCAAACCTCCCCCAGATTCCCAACCTGCAGACACACCGCCAGTAACGGAAAGAAACTCCCCTTCAACGCAGCCGCAGCTGCCCCTTGAGTCGCGTACCCCTTAAATGCTCCCGCCCGCACCTTTTTAATTTCGTCATTGAGCGCTTGCAGTTGCGGGTCAGTGATGTCCAGTCGCACGCCAATCGCGCCGTTGTGCGGGTTACCGGTCGGGGTAATGGCTTTTTCCAGGTCTCGGCGCAGCGCGTCTCGCGTGTTGCGGGTCTGCAGCAGCCGTTGGTTGGTGTATTGCCTTTCGTAAAGCAGACCTTGATGTTGATCCGCTGTGAGTGTGCGGCGGTTGATGAGTTTGGTAAGGCGGTTGCGTTCTCTGATGAGGTCGTCTTCGCTGGCAAGCAGCTGATTCAAGCGCGCGAAGTTGTCGCGAAATTTTGTCACGTCGGCTTCGTCGGCAATTCGCAGGGTGACGGCTTCCTGCTGCAGCGCCACCAGCATGCCCAGTCGTTGGGCTCGATTGCTTGCTCTGCCGAAGTTGTCCAGATGCTGGCGTAGTTGCGGGCTGTTCAGCTTCTGTTGCATCTCAATCAGCCAACGCTCCAGATGCAGGGCGACGGCAGGGATGTAGCTGGCATTGACGGCTTGGTGCAACGGTAGTGCGGCGGGGTCCAGGTTCAGGCTGTTGGTCCAGTGATTACCCATGATGTGGCTGATATCAGCGATGCGCCTTTGCGCATCGGCCAATCCGTCGCTGAAGTTGCGAATATCATCCAGCCACTTGAGCAGGTTGCCTGATTTGGCGCGCAGAAAGTCCATGTCCAGACGCCCATAGAACACCGGCAGAACGTAGTGGGGGTTATCGTGAAAGTAGTCGCTGACCTTCCGCAGGCTTTCGTCGGTGCGGCACAGGTCGCGGGTGCAGTTGAGCTCCATCGCCAAGGCGCTTTTCAACTGGTCGGGATGGTCTGGATCGAAGTACCAGGCACTTCGATAGAGTTCCCCCTGAGTGAACAGGCTCACGCGATCGTGGGTAATATCGTCGAGTCGTTGCGTCCAGCGTTGAAGGTGCGAGCGCTCCTGGGACAGATAAGCGTGCATTTCTTGGTGGCGAACGAGATCGTAAATACCTCGTGAGCCGAGTCCGACGCCGTTCAGCGTGCCCTGGCTGTTCTTTTCCAGCGCTTCAATGTCGTCTTCCAGTTGTTCATGGAGTGGTTGGCCAAGCGCGAGCAGCATCTGTGAGTGCTTGTTTTCCATGTTCAGTCTGGCAAATCTGGCTTGCGGCCGTTCGGTGTAGGCGCCCCCGCGCATGGCGGAATACTGCCCCGCTGAAGTAGTCGCTGGCACAGGTCCCTGATGGTGTTCCTGGTGCCAGTCATTGCGCGCATTGAGGTAATCATAAATGCGGCTGCGTTGTTCAGGCGTGGTGTTCTTCAGCAGTTTCGAGTCCGGGTTTGTCTGCCGGGCAGTGTTGTCGCCAACGCTCATCAGTGTGTCAATGTAGCTGGCCGTTATGTAACGCATTTCATTGTCGTTACGCTCACGCCACTGGTTGAGCCAACCCACCACCTCGTCCTGTTCCTGCGCAAGGTCGCGCAGCATGCCGATGCTGTCGTCGAGTACCAGATACAGGTGATTCAGTTCGTAGAACGGGTTGAGTGTGTTTTTCAACTCGCCGATATGCGCCTCGCGAAACAGCGGCAGATGCTCCCAGACATAGTCCTGTTGTTCCTCCTCTGGCATATCGGGTGTAGTGCATTGTTGTGCCGGCAACTCGGCGAGTTCGGCAAGCTGCTCTCTGACTTGCTGTTCGACGCGAAGGTGGACGCCGCCTTGCTGGCAATCGGCTTCAGCCAGATTCACTTTCTGCATGAAATAGAAACGGTCTGCTGCGCTGTCCAGCACGCGGGTGCATTTGGCTGCTGTCCATTGCAGTTCGGCATAGGCAACATGCAACGTCGTATCGCGGGCAAAGATCAGGGTGTGCTCGCCAATCGTGGTCTGCCTGACATCCTGAGCGACTTCCCGGTCCTGCCAGAGCAGTTTGGTCGGTACGCCGCTTTCAAGGCGATACTCATGCAGATAGCCGCTGCTTTCATCAATCACATACAGATAGCCGTCACGTACCAGACGCAAGCCGAGCGGTCGTTTCAAGTCTCGGTAGCCGTCGGTATCCGACGGGTTGTGAAGCCGTTCCACGCGACCGTAACGCAATGGCAATAGCTGGACTTTGGTGCCCATCAAAGGGCAGTTACTCGTACTGTTGCGGGCATCAATATGGGTTCTTGCTCTGGCCTCCCAATAGGCTTTGTCTACAGGCGAAAGTGTTTTGCGACTCATGGCCGGGTTGCTCCGTGCTGTTCGCGACTGCGTTTCACTGCCAGCCAGTTGGCCTGTTGAATACGCTGAGATGGCGTCAGAGAGGACTTTTCATCCATCAGCGTTCTGATATCAGGATGCGAGTCGTCCGGCTGGGTAGCCAGAAAGCAGATGACGTTGGCGTAATGGAAAATATCCGCTTCGCTGTTGAAGCCTGCTTCATAGGCTGTGAAGGCCAGTGCATGCACATGGCCGTATCGCGACTTCAGACCTGTGGATGTGAGGTAGGCCGGAAAAAATGTGCGCAGGTGCAGGTCAAGACTGATCACGATCAGGCGAAACGCAACGTCACTGATGGCCTCCATCTGCCGATCGCTCATCCGATACAGGATCGTGTTGTCATGAATGGCTGACTCACCATGACGCTCGTGCTTTATCCAGTGTTCAGTGATGACATCTGCTGCATAAACACTGTCGATAGGGCCGAACAACCGATTATCGGTATGTGCCGGATGAAGCCCGAGCAGCGCGTTTGCGACGGGCGGGTCTGAAAGGTTCAAATAGCAGGCCTCGCCTGCTGGTTTGTCAACGAACACCAGCCAGCGCAGATGGTCAGCCACCGTCTTGTGGCTGGCATCACTGAATAGCAGCAGACCCCATTCTTCGCGCGCGTGAGTCAGGAAACTTGAAAATGTCGGGTCGTATGGGCCATCGATCTGAATCAGGGCGGGCGAGATATCCAGCAATTCGCTGAAGCGGGTTTGCAGGAACAGCAGTGTGCAGACAGGGGAGGGGTTCCACTCGAAAAGCTTTCTTCTCAGATCGGGAAGATTGATGGCGTTGAGCAGCAGATAGGCGTTTTTCGCCCATGGCAGATCATCAGGGCCGGATTCAAATTCAAACATGAGCGCGCTTTGAAGGGGAACGAGGCGCGGATACTCGGTGGTGTGGTGTCTGCCTTCAATACCCGAAAACCAGTTTAGGAAAGGCCCTACAAAGATCACTGAAAGATCTTTGGCCTACGGGTCGATCAGACACAAAAAATGCCGGTCAGCGAACTGACCGGCATCGATGGTTATCGCAACAAACGCGGTTGATCAGAACTCGTGATCGGCGTTGTCCGGGTTCAGGTCAGTGATGCCCAGCTTGCCAGCCGCCTGTTCGATGGCGCCTGTCTGTTTGACCAGCGCGGCGATGGCGTCACGCACCACCTGATTGCCTGCGGTGTTGCCGGCAGCGATCAACTGGTCGAAATGCTCGCCCTTGTTCGCATGATCGACGATGACCTGCAACTTGGCCTGCGTGTCGTCCAGGTCGGCGCGCAAGGTGGCGTCGGTGGCGGGATCTACCTTGGCGACCAGAGACGAAAGGCTCGGCCCGCTGACCTTGCTGCCGTCGGTGCGGGTGTACTCGCCCAGATAAACGTTGCGGATGCCCTTGCCGTTGTAGAAGTGCGAGTTGTGCGTGTTGTCGCTGAAGCAGTCGTGTTCGTCTTCGCTGGAGTTGGCTTCCAGTGCGACTTTCATGCGCTCGCCCGCCAGTTCACCCAGCGACAGGCTGCCCATGCCGAAGAGCATCTTGCGCAGGCCGCTTTCACCGGGTTCGGCTTCCAGCGTGGCGCGGTAGTTGTCGGGCACGCCGGCCTTCCAGTTACCGGACATTTCTTCGAGGTCGCTGACCAGCAGGTCGGTGACGGCCTTGAGGTAGGCACGGCGGCGATCATTGTGGCCGCCGGTCGCGCCAGCGCCTTCCAGGTAATCGCTGGCCGGACGTGCGCCGGCACCAGGGCCGGTGCCGTTCAGATCCTGGCCCCAGAGCAGGAATTCGATGGCGTGGTAGCCGGTGGCGACGTTGGCCTCGGAACCGCCCAGCTCGTTCAGGCTGGCGAGTTTTTCGGAGGTGATTTCCTTCACGTCGACCTTGTCTTCGCCGACCTGAATTTCGGTGTTGGCGATGATGTTGGCAGTGGCGCCCGGGTTGCCCAGCGCGTGCTGGTAATCCTTGGCCACATAGTCGATCAGGCCCTCGTCCAGGGGCCAGGCGTTAACCTGTCCTTCCCAGTCATCGATGATGGTGTTGCCGAAGCGGAAGACTTCGCTCTGCATGTAAGGCACACGCGCAGCGATCCACGCTTCGCGGGCAGCTTTCAGGGTTTCATCGTTGGGCTTGGCCAGGAAGGCGTCGACGGCAGTGCTGAGTTTTTTCGCGCCGGCCTCGGCATCGTCGAACACGGCGGACACCATGTTGGCGTAGTTCGCGACCACAGCCTTGGCCGCCGCATCGTCAGTCTGGGCAGCGGCTGCCGGAGCAGGGGCCGCAGGCGTCACAGCCGGCGTCGCCGGAGCAGCGGCTGGCGCGGGTGCCGGGGCGGCAGCCTTGTCCTTGCCTTCGCCACAACCGGCGAGAGAGATAGCGATGGCCAACAGACTAGCGGTTGCCAGAGGCATACGAATCATGACGGAATCCTGCGTCGATAAAGGTGATGGCGGGGTGCGCCCATAAAATCTGCGACATAATGCGAAAGATTTGCATTCGGTGTAAAGGCAAAAAGCCTGTGTCGGCGTATTCGGACATCCGGCAGGTTGTAACAGTCGGTTTCAAGATGACGTGAATGGCCGGAAGTGTGCAGGTCGGCTCACAGGCTGGTGGCGTGGTCCTGACGCGACTGCTTGAGGTAGGCCAGCAACTCCCGACCCTGCAACGGCTTGCTGTACAGATAGCCCTGGCCTTCATGACAGCCCTCGGTCACCACGTAGGCCTCCTGCTCGACGGTCTCCACGCCTTCGGCAATGACTTGCATGCCCAGGCTTTTGCCCAACTGGATAATGGCTCGCACGATGGTGGCGTCATCGTCGTCGTCAATCAGGTCCTGCACGAAGCTGCGGTCAATCTTGATCTTGTCCAGCGGCAGACTTTTCAGGTAGCTCAGCGATGAGTAGCCGGTGCCGAAGTCATCAATGGCAATCAAGGCGCCGGAGCGTCGCAAGCTCAACAGGTGCTGGGCGGCGGTGTTGATATCTTCCATCAGCCCGGTTTCGGTCACTTCCAGTTCCAGGCTGCGCGGTGGCAAGCGATAGATCTGCAGCAGGTTGTTGACCACACGCGGCAACTCCGCGTGATGCAACTGCACAGTCGACAGGTTGACTGCCATGCGCAAGTCGGTAAAACCCTGGTCGAGCCATTCGCGCAGTTGGCGGCAGGCCTGATCCAGCACCCATTCCCCGATGGCGATGATGCTGCCGTTCTGTTCGGCCAGCGGGATGAATACGTCCGGCGGCACCAGGCCATGTTCCGGATGCTGCCAGCGGATCAGCGCTTCCACGCCGACGATACGGTGATCGCGATAGCTGATCTGCGGTTGATAGACCAGATACAACTGATTGAGTGGCAGGGCTTCGCGCAGGTCTTTTTCAAGTTCGCGGCGGCGGCGCATTTCGCTGTCTACGCTGGCGATGTAGAACTGATAACGGTTACGCGAGCGGGCCTTGGCCAGCGTCATGGTCTGCTCGGCTTTTTGCAGCAACTTCTCGGTGCTGTCGCCGTCTTCGGGAAACAGGGTGATGCCGATGGTTGCCCGCAGTCGAATCTGTTGATCACCGACGATGAACGGCGCTTCCAGCTCATCCAGAATATTTTGCGCCAGCTCTGCCGCCTCGTAGGGCTGCTCGATGTTGGATTGCACCAGCGCAAACTGGTCGCCGCCCAGGCGCGCCAGTGCCCCGAGTCGCACGCTGTGCGCGCGCAGACGGTCAGCGAGTGCGAGCAGCAATTGATCGCCGGACTGGTAGCTGAACTGTTCGTTGATGCCTTTGAAGTCATCCAGACCCACGCACAACACCGCCACTCGGTGTTGCTGGCGTCCTGCATCTTCCAGAATCCTGTCCAGCCCGGTCTGCAACTGAAGTCGGTTGGGCAGACCGGTGAGGAAATCGTATTGCGCCATGCGCTGCAGATTGTTTTCGGCCTCATGGCGCAGGTAAGTGTGGCGTTCGATGGAGGCCAGCAACTGGTTGGCGGTGTTGACCCAGATCCCCAATTCGTTTTTCTCGTGGCCTTTAAGCAACGGCAATTGGTGTTCGCTGGGGCGGTCGGGGTTGATCGCGATCAGGTGCTCGATGATCTTCGACAGCGGCTTGGTCAGCAGCCAGTGATAGACCAGATACAGCACCAGCCCCATTGCCAGCGCACGCAGCACGCCCGCGACAAAGATGATTCCGGCATTGACCAGAAAGCTTTCACCGTAATTGGCCGTGTCCAGCGTGATGCGCAGGTCGCCGTAATACTCGCTGTAGGGGCTGCGGCCTACCAGTTGAGTGGTGAAGCTGCGTTCCTGGCCAAGGATGAGGTCTGTCAGCCACCGCGTAGGGGACGTCTTCAGCGGCCGGTCTTTCTCGGCGAGCAGGCTTTCGTTAGGGTGCCCGATGGACGCCATGCGCACCGAGTCATCCTGGAACAGGCCTTCGATGACCTGCATGCCCATCTCGCGGTCCAGGCTGTAGACGGCCTGTGTCGACGGATCGCGGAACATGCCGAGAATCCGCTCGGCGTCGCTCGCCACAGCCTGACGTGTCTTGTAGGCGTCGAAGACGATTTGCGCACAGCTGAGCAGGACGCCTACCAGAAGCGCCGAAAGCAGCACAACGCGCAGCAACTTTACCGACAGGCTGTTCTTGAGTTCCAGCTTCAATGGCCGTTCCTTAGTTAGTGTCGGAGGGCATATCGCCTCATGACCCTCGAAAAACCAGACCCGCACGCCGTGACCTTGTCACAACCGGTGCGCCTGGCTGATCTTCGCGTTCCTTGCACCTGCTGGCCAAAGCCACCTCAATGCGTCGGGTGGCCAGGTAGGTAACTAGAGCAGAACACTGTAAAGAATTACGTCATAGAGAATTAAGTTGTATTACGAGTCAGCGAGCGTTTTCCGACAATACACAAAGTACGAGCGGCAGGCGAAAAAAGATTTGCGATTCGCCTGACCGGCAGGCAGGCGGTTGACGTTATATGTGAAACAAACGTCTGGCAGGCGGCCCTTACAGGCCTGGAAACATAAAAAACCCGACGCGAGGCCGGGTTTTTCGATGAGGCTGGAATCAGGCTGCGAATTGCTTGGCCACGAAGTCCCAGTTCACCAGGTTCCAGAACGCTTCTACGTACTTCGGACGCAGATTGCGGTAGTCGATGTAGTAGGCGTGTTCCCACACATCGCAGGTCAGCAGCGGGGTGTCGCCGCTGGTCAGCGGGTTGCCGGCACCGATGGTGCTGGCCAGTGCCAGGGAGCCATCAGCCTTCTTCACCAGCCAGCCCCAGCCGGAGCCGAAAGTGCCGATGGAAGTCTTGCTGAACTCTTCCTTGAACTTGTCGAAGGAACCGAACGCCTTGTTGATGGCTTCGGCCAGAGCGCCGGTAGGCTCGCCGCCAGCATTAGGAGCCAGGCAGTTCCAGTAGAACGTGTGGTTCCAGACCTGAGCGGCGTTGTTGAAGATACCGCCCGAGGAGGTCTTGATGATCTCTTCCAGGGTCTTGCCTTCGAACTCGGTGCCAGGCACCAGGTTGTTCAGGTTCACGACGTAGGTGTTGTGGTGCTTGTCGTGGTGATATTCCAGAGTCTCCGCAGAAATGTGCGGCACCAGAGCGTCTTTGGCGTAGGGCAGTGGCGGCAATTCAAAAGCCATGGTTTATCTCCTTTCAGGTCAATTGCGGTAGTCGCACGGCCGATCACGGGCGGCCAGATACAGCATGCACCGGGAGTTTTACTCTTTTGCGGCGCAGACCCCGGATCATAGCACCGGGTCTGCGCCTTAACCACGCAACAACTGTGTGGGATAGAGGTTCCCACGGGTTTGACTCTGCGGTCATGAAATCCGTCAGGTCGAGCGGATCAACTGCACGGCCACGCTGAACATCATCACTGCGATCATCAGGTCCAGCATCCGCCAGGTGGCAGGTCGGGCCAGCCAGGGAGCCAGCCATGCCGCGCCCAGGGCGAGGCTCGAGAACCACAGCAGCGAAGCGCTGGCTGCACCGGCGACATACGCGCCAGGCACGCCCTGTTGTGCGCCCAGCGAGCCAATCAGCAACACGGTGTCCAGATAGACGTGCGGGTTGAGCAAGGTAACGGCCAATGCGCTGAGCAACACGGTGCGCAGTGATTTTCTGCCAACCGCTGCGCTGTGTTCCAGGCTCTGCCGCGAGCAGGCGCGGCGTAATGCCTGCAGGCCATACCAGCTCAGGAATATCACGCCGCCCCAGCGCGCCACCGCCAGCAGCGTCGGATTCTGCGCCAGCACGTTGGCCAGACCGAACACGCCTGCAGCCACCAGGATGGCGTCGCAGACAATGCACAGCATCGCCACGGCCACATGATGTTCACGACGCAGGCCCTGAGCCAGCACAAAAGCATTTTGAGTACCGATCGCCATGATCAGGCCTGCCGCGATCAGCAGCCCATTGAGGTAGCTTTGCCACATGAGGATGTTCCATTGAGCGGATTCAGGTAGCCATTCTCAGAGGGTGAGGGTTATAAGGAAAACCAATAATCTTCATCGCTCATTAGGAAAACTGATGTTCGACTACAAATTGCTGTCGGCGCTGGCGGCCGTGATCGAGCAGGCCGGGTTCGAGCGCGCCGCTCAGGTGCTTGGGCTTTCTCAGTCAGCAGTCTCGCAACGCATCAAATTGCTGGAGGCGCGCATTGGCCTGCCGGTGCTGGTACGCGCCACGCCGCCGAGCCCGACCGACATCGGCCGGCGCCTGCTCAATCACGTGCAGCAGGTCCGCCTGCTGGAGCGCGATCTGCAAAGTCAGGTACCGGCACTGGACGAGGAGGGCATGCCCGAGCGTTTGCGAATCGCCTTGAATGCCGACAGTCTGGCAACCTGGTGGGCGCCGGCCATTGGCGCGTTTTGTACGCAACACCGTTTGCTGCTGGATCTGGTTGTCGAAGATCAGGACGTAGGCCTCAAGCGCATGCGCGCCGGTGAGGTGGCGGCCTGCCTGTGTGGCAGCGAGCGTCCGGTGGCGGGGGCACGCAGCCAGTTGCTGGGGGCCATGCGCTATCGGGCGCTGGCCAGTCCCGCGTTCATCGCCCGCCATTTCCCGGACGGTGTCAGCCCAGAGACGCTCGCCAGATCCGCTGCCTTGGTATACGGCCCGGACGATCTTCTGCAGCATCGGTATCTGGCTATGTTGGGTGTTCAGGACGGCTTCGAGCATCATTTGTGTCCTTCCTCCGAAGGTTTCATCCGTATGATCGAGGCGGGCATGGGCTGGGGGCTGGCGCCCGAGTTGCAGGTGCGCGACCAGTTGCGCAACGGCACGCTGCTCGAATTACTGCCGGACCGTTGCATCGATGTGCCGCTCTACTGGCATCATTGGCGCAATGGTGGGCAGCTTCTGACGCGCCTCACCGAACATCTTGCGCAACATTCGGCTCACTGGCTGGTGCCGCTGAGCGAAGACTGATCGTCAACAGGATCATGTGTAATCCATGCAGGCAGGGTTTTGCCTTTCCTGCAGACGCGTTAACGGAGCGGTAAATGAAGATTCTGGTCACCGGCGCGAGCGGCTTCATCGGCGGACGCTTTGCGCGTTTTGCCCTTGAGCAGGGCATGAGCGTGCGGATCAATGGCCGTCGTGCCGAAGGTGTCGAGCACCTGGTCAGGCGCGGTGCCGAGTTTATTCAGGGCGACCTCGCCGATCCTTATCTGGTGCGCGCACTGTGCGATGACGTGGAAGCGGTCGTGCATTGCGCGGGCTCGGTCGGTACGTGGGGACGTCGCCAGGATTTCATGCAGGGCAACGTGCAGCTCACGGAAAACATCGTCGAGGGCTGCCTGAAACAGAGGGTGCGAAGGCTGGTTCATCTATCTTCGCCGTCGATCTACTTTGATGGCCACTCGCACCGTGGCATCAAGGAAGAGCAGGTGCCCAAGCGCTTTCACAATCACTACGCGGCCACCAAGTATCTGGCCGAGCAAAAGGTCTTCGGTGCCGAAGAGTTCGGGCTGGAAGTCATTGCCCTGCGGCCACGCTTTGTCACCGGCGCGGGCGATAACAGCATTTTCCCGCGTCTGCTGCACATGCAGCGCAAGAGGCGCCTGGCGATTGTCGGCAACGGCTTGAACGTGGTGGATTTCACCAGCATGCAGAACCTCAACGAAGCCCTGCTGAGCAGCTTGCTGGCAACGGGTTCTGCACTGGGCAAGGCCTACAACATCAGCAATGGCACGCCGGTCCCGCTGTGGGACGCGATCAATTATGTGATGCGGCAGATGCACTTGCCTCAGGCCACCCGTTATCGTTCATACGGGCTGGCCTACAGCGCTGCGGCGATCAATGAGGCCGCCTGTATGCTGTGGCCGGGCAGACCTGAACCTACCCTGTCGAGAGTGGGCATGCAGGTCATGAACAGGGATTTCACGCTTGATATCAGCCGCGCCAGGCATTATCTGGATTATCAGCCCCAGGTCAGCCTGTGGACGGCGCTGGATGAATTCTGTGGCTGGTGGCAGGCACAGCACGCGATCTGAAAGCGGTAGTGGCACAGTGAGATTGATTCTGCGCTGTTGTTATACTGCCCAACTTTGATCTACGAACTTTGATTTAACAGCTTCCTGAAGGGTTATTCATGCGCAACGATCCCTACGACGACGTCGATGACGTTCCCAGCCTGAGCGCCAAGGACGATGATGACGACTTCGCGCCGAGCAATAGCGCACGCGAGCGCACCACCGTCTATTCGCGCACCACGCCTGTAGTCAAGGTCAAGGCGCCGAGCACCGGGCCTTTGTGGGCATTGGTCGGTGCGTTGTTCATTGCTTTCTGCGGTCTGGGCTGGTGGAGCTTTCAGCAGGTTTCCCTGATGGAGCAGCAGTTGGTGGCGACTCAGGAAAGCTTTGCGCGCATCAGCGAAGAAGCGGCGGGGCGCTTGCAGGATATTTCCGGCAAGGTGGTCGCGACCGAAGCGCTTTCCAGTGATGGAGAGGCGCTCAAGCAGCGTATCAAGTTGCTGGAAGCGCAACTGGAAGATCAGGACAAACAACGCGAAGGTGTTGAAGGTCAGCAGGGCAGTCTCGACAAACGTCTGGAGCAGATGGCCGCGCAAACCGCCCAGCAGCAGAGTGAAAACGCGCAGTTGCAGGAACAGCTCAAAAGCGTTGTCGCTGAACTGACCACGCTCAAGGCCGCGTTGCCTGACCTGAAGACCGCTCAGGCGGATCAGGGCAAGCTGGATGCGCAGATCAAAAGCGTGGCGGCCGATGTCGCCACGTTGAAAAAGCAGGGCAACCCGTCTGCCGCTGTCGAACGCCTGGAACAGGACCTGATGGTGCTGAAAAGCGAACAGGAAAACCGCCCGGCGCCTTCGGCAGAAGCCAATACGGCCGAGTTCGATGCGTTTCGTGCTCAGGTGACTCGTAACATCAATACCCTGAACAGCCAGATCCAGAATTTGTCGCAACAGCTCAACGCACGCCGTTGATCTTGGCATCCTCTGCCGCCTTCAGCGCGGCAGTTCGCCGAGGGAGCGCTGGCCAGTAAATCCAGGTGCAGATACGAAGAAACCCCGATTCCTGCGAATCGGGGTTTCTGGTCTTACGACAGCGGTTTACATCCGTGGGTAGTCGATGTAGCCGACTGGCCCTTTGCCGTAGAACGTTTCCGGATGGGCTTCATTCAGAGGCGCATCGCTGGCCAGACGCTCAGGCAGGTCCGGGTTGGCGATGTAAGGCACGCCAAAGGCAATGGCGTCGGCCTTGCCTTCTGCCAGCCAGGCGTTGGCAGTGTCCTTGGTGAATTTCTCGTTGGCGATGTAGACGCCGCCGAAATCCTTCTTCAACTGTGGGCCAAGGCTGTCTTCAGCATCACGCTCACGGGCACAGATGAACGCGATACCGCGCTTGCCGAGCTCTTTGGCCACGTAGCTGAAGGTTTCGGCGCGGTTTGCATCGCTCATGTCGTGCATGTCGAAGCGAGGCGAGAGGTGAACGCCTACACGGCCAGCGCCCCAGACTTCGATGACGGCATCCGTGACTTCCAGCAGCAGACGCGCACGATTTTCCACCGAACCGCCGTACTCGTCGGTGCGCTGGTTGGTGCCGGTCAGCAGGAACTGTTCAAGCAGATAGCCGTTGGCGCCATGCACCTCCACGCCGTCGAAGCCCGCCGCCTTGGCGTTTTCCGCACCGACGCGATAGGCCTCGACGATGTCACCGATTTCCGCCAGTTCCAGCGCCCGCGGGGTTGGCAATGGGGTGATCGGGCGCATCAGGCTGACATGGCCTTCGGCTGCGATTGCACTTGGCGCGACCGGGGTTTCGCCGTTCAGGTAGGCAGGGTGGGAAATACGGCCCACGTGCCACAACTGCAGGGCAATGCGGCCACCGGCGTTATGCACTGCCTTGGTGATGTTGCTCCAGCCACGCACCTGATCGTTGGACCATATGCCCGGGGTGTCGGGGTAGCCCACGCCCATTGGCGTCACAGAGGTGGCTTCGGTCAGGATCAGGCCCGCCGAGGCACGCTGAACGTAATACTCGGCCATCATCGCGTTCGGTACACGGCCTTCATCGGCACGGCAGCGCGTCAGTGGGGCCATGATGATGCGGTTGGGCAGTTGCAGATCGCCCAGGGTGATCGGGTCAAAGATAGTCGTCATGTGTCGAATCCTCGTAATTGATCAATGCGTAGCAGGTGCCAGCTCGGGGTTGCCGGTCTGGCGAAAGGTAATCAGGGTAATCAGCAGCGCCAGCACGGCCAGGATGGCGGCGGCCAGCGGTACGCTGGTCAGGCCCAGACCGTGGGCGATGACGCTGCCACCGACCCAGGCGCCCAGCGCGTTGCCGACGTTGAAGGCGCCGATGTTCAGGGTTGACACCAGGTTCGGTGCGGCTTTGCCGAACGTCACCACGTTGATCTGCAGGGCCGGGACGGCGGCGAAGGCCGCGACTGCCCAGAGGAACAGCGTGATTTCAGCCGGGATCAGCGCGGTGCTGGTCCAGCTGAGTACGGTGGAGATCACCGCCATCGAGACGAATACGCCAATCAGCGTGGACGCCAGGCGGCGGTCGGCCATCTTGCCGCCAATCACGTTGCCGGCGGTCAGGCCCAGGCCGATCAACAGCAGGGTCCAGGTCACGCCGTTGGGCGATACGCCGGTGACTTCGCCGAGCAGTGGGGCGATGTAGGTGAACAGGGTGAACATGGACGCTGAAAACAGCGCAGTCATGGTCAGCGACAGCCAGATGCCGGCCCCTCTGAGGGCGCCGAGTTCAGCGCGCATGTCGAGCTTTTCTTCGTTGCGGTTGGTCGGCAGGAAGCGGATCAGGCCGATCAGCGCAATCACCCCGATGACCGTGACGGCCCAGAAGGTCGAGCGCCAGCCCGCGTATTGACCCAGCGCAGTACCCAGCGGCACGCCCAGTACGTTGGCCAGTGTCAGGCCGGTGAACATCAAGGCCACCGCTGAGGCACGCCGGTTGGCGGGCACCAGACCTGCGGCAACCACCGAGCCGATGCCGAAGAACGCACCGTGACACAGTGCAGTCACCACGCGGGCGAACATCAGGACGTTGTAGTCACTGGCCAGCGCACAGAGCAGATTGCCGATGATGAAAATCCCCATCAGCGTGACCAGCGCGGCCTTGCGCGGCAGTTTTGCCGTGGCCATGGCCATGAACGGTGCACCGACAGCGACGCCCAGCGCATAGCCGGTCACCAGCCAGCCTGCACCGGGGATCGATACGCCGAGGTCGGCTGCCACATCGGGCAGCAGGCCCATGATGACGAATTCGGTGGTGCCGATGGCGAAGGCGCTCAGAGCCAGAATGAGTAGCGAAAGAGGCACGGGGCAACTCCTGGTAAACGTTGGAAAATCAGGTCGGGTTGTTCAGTTCTTCAACCAGCGCCTGAACGAATGCCTGTATGACTTCTTCGTTGCGTCTGAAGAAATGCCATTGGCCGACCTTCTTGCTGCTGATCAGACCAGCGCGTTGCAAGGTCGCCAGATGGGCCGAGACAGTGGATTGTGACAATCCCGCACGCTGATCGATCTGTCCGGCGCACACGCCGTGTTCGATCGAGTACTCCTGGGCGGGAAAGCTCGCACGCGGGTCTTTCAGCCAAGTCAGGATTTCTCGGCGGACCGGGTGGGCCAGGGCTTTTATTATGTCGTCGAGGTCGATCTGCATGTCGTTCTCACAGGCGGTGTAGCGATATATCGCGATAGAGCGAACCTTATATCTATATTTCGCGATATACAAATATGATTATGTGCTTAGGATCAGCCAAATCGCTATATCGGGTTATAACGATATATGGACAGCGGGCCCGAAAGCGGCCTAGGCTTGCAGCCATGAACTACTTGGCACATCTTCATCTTGGCGGGCACCGGCCCGCCCAATTGCTTGGCAGCCTGTATGGCGATTTCGTCAAAGGTCCGCTGCCGGGACGTTTTCCTGCGGAACTGGAGGCGGCGATTCGTCTGCACCGCAGCATCGACGCCTTCACTGACAGTCATCCGCTGATCAAGGCCTCCATTGCCCGCTTTCCGCTCCAGAGACGGCGCTATGCCGGCATCATGCTCGATGTTTTTTTCGATCACTGCCTGGCGCGCGACTGGCATCGTTATGCCGACCTGCCGTTGGACGCATTCACCCGCAAGGTCTATGGCACGCTGGCTGCCGAGCCACAATTGCCCGAGCGGCTGGCGCTGATCGCACCGCGCATGGCGGCGCAGGACTGGCTGGGGTCGTATCGGGATTTCGGAGTGCTGGAGCAGGTGTTGAGCGGGATATCCCGACGCCTGTCAAAACCCGAAGGGCTGGCCGGCGGCATGCAGGAACTGCAGGCGCTGTACCAGCCCTTGAGTGCGGATTTCGCCGAGTTCTATCCGCTACTCGAGGATTTCGCTCAGGCCGCTCGGGCCGGACGCGAAACCTCGTCGCTCGGCTGAACCGGCGGCTCGCCAAACAACGCCACCTGAACGGCCTGCTGGGCCTTGAAGGCCAGTGCGGCGCGTTCCTGGTCAGCGGTCGGAATCGGTGTCAGCAGGTGAATATGCACATCGCTCTGCTCGTTGGCGAACAGTCGGCGCAAGTGCGACAGCAAGTCATCGTCGCCAATGAAGGGGGCGATCGGGTCCGGCTTGCCGTCACGCGAGTAACCAATGGCCACCGGCTGGATCGGCACGCCAGCGTCGATGGCGCTGGACAGCAGACGACCGTGAAAGGTGCGCAGGCTTTTGCCGTCCGTGGTGGTGCCTTCGGGGAAGATCAGCAGCGCGTTGCCTTGTTGCAGATGGTTGCACATCTGCTTCTGGATCAGACGGCTGTCGCCCGATCCGCGACGAATGAACAGCGTACCGGCCTTCAGCGCCAGCCAGCCCGCTACCGGCCAGGTCCGCACTTCGGCCTTCGACAGAAACGACAGCGGCGCGAGCATGCCGAGCAGGGCGATGTCGGTCCATGACACATGGTTGCTGACCCACAGCATGGGTTGGGTTGGCAGTTGACCTGTCACGGTGACGCGAAACGGCAGGGCGTTGGTCAGGCGTGCCATGAACCAGCGGCTCCAGCGCTGCCTGCGCTCCATTGAGCCTCCGAGTCTGGTGCGTTCCAGGACCGCGAACGCGCTGGCAATCGTCAATCCGAGCGCTACGACCAGTAGCACCCGGACTACGCGGGCATAGCCGCGCAACCGGCTCATCACACGGCCGCCTTGAAGTGGCGGGCATAGCGCGGGCACAAGTCGTCGCGCTTGAGCAGGATGAACACGTCGGCCACCTGGAAGTCTTCGTCCCAGCACGGTTCGCCGCAGATCTTGGCCCCCAGACGCATGTAGGCCTTGAGCAGCGGTGGCATCTCGCAGATCACATTGCTCGGGATGTCGAGGGTCGGCAGCGGATTCTTCGGCTCGGCGCGCAGGTGCTCGTTGCACAGGTAGCGTTCGCGCAGGCGTTGCATGATCGCATGGGCCTGAATACCGCCGTCCTGCATCGGGATGCTTGCGCAGCCCATCAGGTAGCTGTAGCCGCCTTCGTTGAGCACCTCGGCCAGTTCGCTCCACAACACTGCGATGGTGCCGCCGTTGCGATAGGCAGGATCGACGCAGGTGCGACCCAGTTCGAGGATCGGCCCTTGCAGATTGACCAGCCCGTGCAGGCTGAACTCTTCTTCGCTGTAGAAGCGCCCCAGCGTGTTGGCGGCCTGATGGTCGAGCAGCCGGGTTGTGGCAACCAGACGCCCGGTGTTCAGGTCGCGTACCCCGATGTGCGAGCAGTGAACATCGTAATCGTCGATGTCCAGGCCTTGTTCAGCGCCGTTGAGACGGGCGTTGAACTCTTCGCTGAACACACTGAAACGCAACGCCTGTGCTTCCTGCAAGGCGCGCGCTCCAATCAGGCGCTCGGCCTGAAGACGACGTTCAGAAGTGTTGTCACGAATGCGGGCGATCTGGGTCATACGAATCTCCATGAGCCAGCCTTGCAGATGCAGAGAGGGCTGGTTGACTGATTTGTCCAGGCGCTTTGCCGTACTTGCAGGCTAGGGAGATGGCGTGTCATGCCTGTGAAGCTTTGGTGATGGTTGTGTGACGGGAAACGCTGTGGCCATTTCCTCTGCGTCTGCTCTTGGGTTGATAGCTGACTGTCATGAAACGCTGATACGGTGTGCGGATCATTCTGTAGAGGCCTTGTCATGCCGCGTGGATTTGTCCGTCTGTGTCTGGTTCTGATTCTGGGTTTCAGTACCCAGGGCGTCGTTGCTCAAACATGGCCGACAGAGCAATGGCCTTCTCAGTCTGTGCCGCGATCGGCGGCCATCGAAGAGCTCGAGGCCTACGCCTTCCCGCCCCGTGACGACGTCACGCGCAAGGGCATTCGCACCGATGCGCTGCTGGTGATTCGTGATGGCGAAGTCGTGTACGAGCGCTACGGCGGTGTGACCACCGCGCAAACGCCGCACCTGACCTGGTCGATCAGCAAAAGCATCATGGCGACGGTGCTGGGGGTAGCGTTTGCAGAAGGACGCTTTCAACTGAACGATCCGGTGGCGAATTTCTACCCGCCGTTCAAGGCGCACCCCGAAATCGCCATCAAAGACCTGATGCACTGGGCGTCGGGTCTGGATTGGCAGGAGGACTACGAATACGCTCCGCTCAACTCCTCGGTGGTCGCCATGCTCTACACCCGCGGGCGTGACGACATGGCACGCTTCACCGCCGATCACCGCGCTGCCCAACCCCCCGGCAAGACTTACCTCTACTCCAGCGGTGATAGCACCGTTCTGGCTGCGGCCTTGAAAAAGATGGTCGGCGATGAGGCTTATCCGGATTATCCATGGACCGCGCTGTTCGACCCGCTTGGCATCCGCAGTGCGGTTTGGGAAACCGATGGCGCGGGTACATTTGTAGGCTCTTCCTATGCCTACATGACCGCCCGCGATCTGGCCCGCATCGGCCTGCTGATGCAGCGCGGCGGGCAATGGCAGGATCGGCAGTTGCTCAACAAGGAGTGGATGGGGTTCGTGCTGACGCCGTTTGCCGGTGAGGGCGTGGATGCCAGTGTTGAAGTGCCCGCTGGCCAATGGTGGCTCAACCGCACTGCCGATGGCGGCAAAGGACCGTGGCCAGACGCTCCCCCTGACACCTTCGCGGCATTGGGGCATTGGGGGCAGGCGCTGTATGTGATTCCCGATCAGAAGCTGGTGATCGTGCGCTATGCCGATGACCGCGACGCTACCTACAACCACAATGAGATGCTCAAGCGCGTACAGGCCGCGTTTGGCAAGGAGGGCGGTCAATGAGCACGCGCCGAATGTTCATCCTGCGCCGTCCCTTCAGCAGCCTGCTGTTGCTGATGGTTGCCGCACTTGCCGTGCTCGCCTGGCAGTACCGTGTGAACCTGCAGGCGTTCCCGACCATCATCAGTGCCTACACCGCCAAGGAATACTGCTCGTGCAGGTACGTCATGAATAATTCCGAAGCGTATTGCCAGGGCTACATCAAGCAGTATCTGCCCAGCACGCTGGTCGACGACAGCAGTCAAAAACGGGTCATTGCCAGCGGCCTGGGACGCACCAGCAGCGCGTCCTGGCAGGGTGAGCGACAGGGTTGTCGCCTGCTGCCATGAGGGCCTGATGAATTGCCGCCGAACGCGGGCGTTTGCCAGCGGTCAGACAGGCGGATAAGGTGGCCCTCAATTGCACGTCTGGAGTCTGCATGCTCACTATGAATCGCCTGCTGCTGGTCATGCTGGCCGCAGTGGCGTTACCTGCCCATGCGAACTGGTATCTGGATAACGAGTCGTCGCGACTCTCGTTCACCTCGACTAAAAATGCCGATATTGCCGAAGTGCATCGCTTTCTGGTGCTGCACGGCAAAGTCGACGCCAAGGGGCTGGCTGAAGTGGAAGTTGAAACCGATTCAGTCAGCACCGGCATTCCGCTGCGCGACGAGCGCCTTCGAGAGCAGGTGTTTCAGGTGCGCAAGTTTCCGGCTGCTCAGATCAATGCGCAGTTAGACATGCGCCCGATCAATAACCTCGCGCCCGGCGCACAACTGGAACTGCGTTTACCGCTGACCGTCAGCCTGCGCGGCAAGACCCACAGCTATAACGCCGAGCTGCTGGCGACGCGTCTCGACGAGCGGCGCTTTCAGGTCGTGACGCTCGAGCCGCTGGTGATCCATGCCCAGGATTTCGATATGGCCCCGGACTTCAAGGCCTTGCGCAATGCCGCAGGATTGTCGGCGGTGAGCCTCTCGGTCCCGGTCGGGGCTGTCCTGATCTTCACGGCGCGCTGATATGAACGGTGCGATTTTTCCGTGGCGTGAAAACAACCGCTTTCAATTGCTGATCGACGGCCCTGCGTTCTTTCCGCGCATGATCGCAGCCATCGATCGCGCCGAGCAGCAGGTCGATCTGGAGTTGTACCTGGTCGAAGCCGGGGCCTGCGCCGACGCTATCGTGCGCGCGCTGGTCGAGGCGGGCAGGCGTGGCGTGATTGTGCGCTGTCTGTTCGATGACTTCGGTTCCAAAGCCTTCGACGCCGGCCTGCGCAAGCAACTGACCGATGCCGGTGTGATTCTGCGTTTCTACAATCCGATCCACTGGCGGCGGGGCGTGCGTAACTTCTACCGCGACCATCGCAAACTGCTGGTGGTGGACAAGGCCTTGGCCGTGGTGGGCGGCACCGGTGTGACCGACGAGTTCTGGGAGCCGGACAAGGACGCCAGCCAGTGGCACGAAGTGATGGTCGAAATCACCGGGCCGTTGGTGATCGACTGGCAGGCGCTGTTCAACCGGCAGTTCCACGCCAACGCCCGGCGTTTCGCATGGCGTCCGAAAGAAAACTTCGGCCTTGATCATCTGCCCAAGGCCCCGATAACCGGCGAGGGCCTGGGTCGTGTCGCGTATGCCGATTCCCGCCAGCACCGCGACATCCTGCAGTCGCTGGTACGTGCGCTGAACACCGGGCAAAAGCGGATCTGGCTGGCCACCCCTTACTTTCTGCCCACCTGGAAAGTTCGCCGCGCCTTGCGTCGGGCGGCGGCACGTGGCGTTGATGTGCGTTTGCTGCTGACCGGACCGCGCACCGATCACCCGTCCGTACGCTACGCCGGTCACCGCTACTACCCGCGCCTGCTGCGTGCCGGGGTCAAGGTGTTCGAATACCAGCCGTGCTTTCTGCACCTGAAAATGGTCCTGATCGACGACTGGGTGAGTCTCGGCTCGTGCAATTTCGATCACTGGAATCTGCGCTTCAACCTGGAAGCCAACCTCGAAGCCCTCGACCCAGGGCTGACCCGCGACGTGGTCGCCAGCTTTGAAAAAGACTTCGCCCTGAGCGCCGAGACCACGCTGGCAGACTGGAAGGCCAGACCGCTGTGGCGACGGGTCAAGCAGCGCTTGTGGGGCTGGATCGACCGGCTGGTGGTGAACTTGCTGGATCAGCGTAACTGAGGTTTGCGCGGGGCCGAGCGTGGCCCCGGGTTGTCATCCGGTCAAACGATGCATTCCAGTGAGCGATCAACCATGGCTTTGGCCATCTCGGCCATGTGCAGCACCGAAAACGCCAGATCACGGCTGGTGCCCTGGGTGCTGTCGCCGGACTCATAGGCCGTCGTGATGATGCAGCGCAGCAGATCCGAAGCGTAGTTGAGCGCTTCTTCCTGGCTGACGGTTGCGTTGACGGTGAACAGGGCGGTGGGCGGGTCGGGGACGACTTTATCGGGCATGTTTGCAACTCCTGATCAATGAAAGGAGCCGCCCCTTTCGCTACCAAACGATCAGGGTGGCGGCCGTACGCAGGTTGGTAGACCGGTGACCAGGCAAGCCGGTGCGTCCGAAGACGCCAAGCGCACGGCCACCATAAACGCAGGCCGAAAAAATGCGCCTTGAGAAGGTGGCGCATTGCGCACAGGTCACTCAGGTCTACCAAACCTGATCGCTGATTGGGCAGCGACCGATGAAGGCTAGAGACCTGAATAGCCAAGCGCAAGAGGCCGGGATTTTCTCGGAAATTTCCTTCAATTGGAAGGGAGGCGTCCTGCTGATAATTCCTACAAGAATTATCGAAATGGGTTTTCTGAAGATGTTTTCGGTGTATGCGGGGAAGTGACGGGGGCTGTTTGTCAGTATTTCAGCAAGCAGTACATCACCGAGGGCGAGACGTTAAGCAGCTATCGGATCACAGTGAATCAGCATGATGTGTCTGCGCCCTATAGATAATGTGCGGAGTAGGGTGCTTGTAATGAAAATAGCCTGTGCAGCGTTTGCCGGACAGGCTTGTTGCATGAAGGTAATAGTTAAGGCTTTTTGATATTCTGCATGTAGGTATGATTTGGATCGGTAACGACTTTCTTCGTCAGCGCGTCGAGCTCCTTGCTGTGATACATGTCCAGGCATTTCAGCAGGTCGAATTTTATACCCTTGATCTGGGATTCGGCCAACGGGTTTGTGTAGTCGCGCGCGAGGTATTTTTTTACCAACGCTCTGATTTCATCTGGACCTTCCTCCCAATCGTAGTTTGCCCAGTCTTCCATTGCGGTGGCACTACTGCCCGCGTCAATTCCTACCTTGACATCATATGCATAGGCATTTGCTATACAGTTGGCGAGCACCAGGTCCTTGTAGTTCTGTGCATAGCTTCTATGCATGCCTTCCGGTGATGAAGGTAGTGTGTCTGCAAAACAGTTGGTTGTTGTGAATACAAGAAATACTGTCTTGATTGCAAGAGGTAGCCTCATTGCACTTAACTCCATTTGGTGTTTAGGGTTTTTTGTAGTCTTGCGCGTCGGTATGTGTAGGGTTTATTACGGCTTTTTTTTGTCTGTGCTTCCAGCTCTTTGCTGTGGTAAAGATCAAGACACTTAAGTAAGTCAAATTTCACGCCTTTTATTTCGGATTCGACAAGAGGGTTTGTGTAGTCCCTTGCAAGATAGTTGTCTACGAATTCTCTGGGCTTCTCAGGGCTTTTTTCCCAGTCATAGTTGGCCCACTCGCGCAACGCTGTGACGCTACTGCCAGCGTCAGTCCCGACGTTGGCACTGAATTTGTAAGCGCTTGCAATGCAGGTGGCAAGAACCATGTCTTTATAGTTTTGCGCGTGTGTTCTATACATACCTTCCGGCGATGATGGCTGAGCAGATGCATGAATAGTAAGCGCGGTGAGCGAGCAGCAGGCCAGTACGGTCGTAAAAAGTGATTTCATTGCGTAAGGCTCCAGAAATTTGTCATGGCTAGCAATCTCGACACAGTCCTTGTAGTGATCATCCAGTGCTTCACCCGGTATGCCTGAAAAATACATTTATTTTTCATGAACCCAGTGGTTTACAGCCAGCAGAAGAATAAGCTGTGTTGCGAGGAGGGACAGGGGCAATGAGCCTCAGGAAGGTACCGAACCATCTCGGTTTGTTGTCTGAAATGTATTACGGACTGATCGCAAGGGCACGATGTTTCTAGCCACTGTGCCGTATTATTCAGGGAGTAAGTTACCGGGTTATATTGGCAACAGACTGACGCGTCTATTTGAGCCGATCGCAATTTCAGGTTCAGTCAGTTACTCAGCAAAAACCCGGCTTGCGCCGGGTTTTTATTGTCTTGCAGATCAAAGCTTACTGCACTTCCACTGCCAGACTGTCGCTGATCTTCTTCTGCCAGATCTGCGGGCCGGTGATGTGAACGGATTCACCGTTGCTGTCCACCGCAACGGTAACCGGCATGTCCTTGACCTCGAACTCGTAGATCGCCTCCATGCCCAGTTCGGCGAACGCCACGACTCGGGATTTCTTGATCGCCTGAGCCACCAGATATGCAGCACCACCAACGGCCATCAGGTACACGGCCTTGTGGTCACGGATCGCTTCGATGGCGGTCGGGCCGCGTTCGGATTTGCCGATCATGCCCAGCAGGCCGGTCTGGTCGAGGATCTGACGGGTGAACTTGTCCATCCGGGTGGCCGTGGTCGGGCCTGCCGGGCCAACGACTTCTTCGCGTACCGGATCAACCGGGCCGACGTAGTAGATGAAGCGACCCTTGAGGTCCACCGGCAGCGTTTCGCCCCTGTTGAGCATTTCGACCATGCGCTTGTGCGCGGCGTCGCGGCCGGTGAGCATCTTGCCATTGAGCAATACGGTTTCGCCCGGTTTCCAGCTCTGCACTTCTTCCGGGGTCAGGGTATCGAGGTCGACGCGGCGGGCCGATGGGCCGGCTTCCCAGACGATTTCCGGGTAGGCGTCCAGCGATGGAGCCTCCAGCGAAGCAGGGCCGCTGCCATCGAGTACGAAGTGCGCGTGGCGGGTGGCGGCGCAGTTGGGGATCATGCACACCGGCAGCGACGCAGCATGGGTCGGGTAATCCATGATCTTGACGTCTAGCACGGTGGTCAGACCGCCCAGGCCCTGAGCACCAATGCCCAGTTGGTTAACCTTCTCGAACAGCTCCAGACGCATCTCTTCGATACGATTCTGCGGGCCGCGAGCCTTCAGCTCATGAATGTCGATGGACTCCATCAACACTTCCTTGGCCATGACCGCAGCCTTTTCTGCGGTGCCGCCGATACCGATACCGAGCATGCCCGGCGGGCACCAGCCAGCGCCCATGGTCGGGACGGTTTTCAGAACCCAGTCGACGATCGAGTCGGAAGGGTTGAGCATCGCCATCTTCGATTTGTTTTCCGAGCCGCCACCTTTCGCCGCGACGTCCACTTCCACGGTGTTGCCCGGGACGATGGAGTAATGAATGACGGCCGGGGTGTTGTCCTTGGTGTTTTTGCGAGCGCCTGCCGGATCGGCAAGGATCGAGGCACGCAGCACGTTCTCAGGCAGGTTGTAAGCGCGACGCACGCCTTCGTTGATCATGTCGTCCAGGCCCATGGTGGCGCCGTCCCAGCGAACATCCATCCCCACGCGCACAAAAACCGTGACGATGCCGGTGTCCTGGCAGATCGGGCGGTGACCGGTCGCGCACATGCGCGAGTTGATCAGGATCTGGGCGATGGAGTCACGAGCGGCAGGCGACTCTTCACGCAGATACGCCTCGTGCATGGCCTGGATGAAGTCTACGGGGTGGTAATAGGAAATGAACTGCAGTGCGTCTGCAACGCTCTGAATCAGGTCGTCTTGCTTGATCACGGTCATGCGGCGCGCTCCTCTGTAAGGACGGGAACATTCAATTACGCTATCGGCGGCAGTCTGGAACTGCGGCTTGAACCAGAGCTGTCAGGTTGGCCGTAGCGGGCGCAAAAAGGCGCGGCAGTATAACCCGCCCGACAGGCCAGTCTGTACAATCGCCGTTATTTTCTGCACAGGCCGTTTTGATGCCTCAATTGCATGTGGGTGAGCTTAGCTGGTCGGTGGCGTCGGCCAGCAATCTGCTCGACGCCCTGAACCATGCCGGTATTCCGGTCCCTTATAGTTGCCGTGCCGGCAGTTGCCACGCGTGTCTGGTGCGCGTCGTAAAGGGCGAGCCTGAAGACGCGTTGCCCGACGCGCTGCCTGCTGAAAAGCGCCAGCAGGGTTGGCGGCTCGCCTGTCAGTGCCGAGTGGCAGGAGATCTGGCTGTCGAGGTGTTTGACCCGCAGCGCGATGGCCTTCCTGCCACAGTAGCAGGCTGCGACTGGCTCTCTGCGTCGGTGCTGCGCCTGCGTCTGGAGCCTGCGCGGCCACTGCGCTATAGCGCCGGGCAGCATCAGGTGTTGTGGACTGATAGCGGTGTTGCGCGACCATACTCGCTGGCGAGCCTTCCCGGCGAGGATGCGTTTCTGGAGTTTCATATCGACTGCCTGCAGCCCGGGGCCTTCCGTGATGTTGCCCGCCAGTTGCAGGTGGGTGACGCCCTGAGGCTCGGCGAGTTGCGTGGCGGGGCGCTGCGTTACGACCCGGACTGGCAGGAAAAACCCTTATTGCTGCTGGCCGCCGGCACCGGGCTTGGCCCTTTATGGGGTGTGTTGCGCGAGGCGCTGCGCCAGGACCATCAGGGCGCCATACGTGTGATTCATCTGGCCCGCGACAGCCAGGAGCATTATCTGGCCGATGAACTGCACGCCCTGGCTGAACGTTATCCCCAGCTGCATGTTCAGCTGGTTACTCCGCAGACGCTACAAACAACCCTGGCTGAACTGCGCCTGTTGTCGCGGCACGCAATGGCGCTGGTGTGCGGCAGTGCTGACAGCGTCGAGATGTTTGCCAAACGGCTGTATCTGGCCGGGCTGCCGCGTAATCAGTTGCTGGCGGATGTGTTTGTGGCGCGCGAATAAATAAAAGGCACGTTAGTTAAAGCTCTCGTTCCATCTGCTCCCACGCCCTACGGGCAGAAGCCTGAAAGCCCAACTTCCCTGGCTGACACAATGCAAAAAGGCCCCGGCTCTTGCGAGACGGGGCCTTTGGCTTGCAGTGTGCTGCGATCAGACCAACGGGTCGCCGACGTGCAGAATCTTCATGCCGTTGGTGCCGCCGATGGTGTGGTAGCTGTCGCCCTTGGTGAGGATGACCCAGTCACCTTGCTCGACCAGACCACGCTTGAGCAGTTCGTCGACTGCGGCCTGGCTGACCTGACCTGGCGGCAGGGCTGCCGGGTCGAATGGCACGGTGTAGACACCACGGAACATCGCTGCACGCGCCTGAGTGCCACGGTGCGGGGAGAACGCGTAGATCGGCACCGAAGAGCGGATGCGCGACATGATCAGCGGGGTATAGCCGCTTTCGGTCAGTGCGATGATCGCCTTTACACCCGGGAAGTGGTTGGCGGTGTACATGGCCGCCAGCGCGATGCTTTCATCACAACGGGTGAAGGAGTGACCGATACGGTGGCTGGAAGTCTTGCCGGTCGGGTGCTTTTCAGCGCCGATGCAGATACGGGCCATGGCCTGAACCGCTTCGATCGGATAGGAGCCTGCAGCACTTTCGGCCGACAGCATCACGGCGTCGGTGTAGTCGAGCACGGCGTTGGCCACGTCGGACACTTCTGCACGCGTCGGCATCGGGCTTGAGATCATCGACTCCATCATCTGCGTGGCGACGATCACCGCCTTGTTGTGGCGACGAGCGTGCAGGATGATGCGTTTCTGTACGCCGACCAGTTCGGCATCACCGATTTCAACACCCAGGTCACCACGAGCGACCATGACCGCATCACTGGCGCGGATCAGCTCATCGAGCACTTCGTCGTTGGCAACGGCTTCGGCACGTTCGATCTTGGCCACCAGCCAGGCCGTACCACCGGATTCGTCGCGCAGCTGGCGAGCGTATTCCATGTCGGCGGCATCGCGCGGGAAGGAAACGGCCAGGTAATCCAGGTCCATCTCGGCAGCGAGCTTGATGTCCTGCTTGTCTTTTTCGGTCAGTGCCGGCGCCGTCAGGCCACCGCCACGACGGTTGATGCCCTTGTGATCGGACAGCGGGCCACCGATCAGCACGGTGCAGTGCAGTTCGTCGGCGGTCTGGGTGTCGACGCGCATGACCACGCGACCATCGTCGAGCAGCAACTCGTCGCCTACGCCGCAATCCTTGACCAGATCCGGGTAGTCGATACCCACGATCTGCTGATTGCCACTGGTCAGCGGATGAGCGGTAGAGAAGGTGAACTTGTCACCGACCTTCAGCTCTATTCGCTTGTCGGTGAACTTTGCAATACGGATCTTCGGACCCTGCAGGTCGCCCAGCAGAGCGACGAAGCGCCCGTGTCTGGCGGCGATTTCGCGGATCAGCCTGGCGCGAGCCTTGTGCTCGTCCGGAGTACCGTGAGAGAAGTTCAGACGAGCAACGTCGAGACCCGAAAGGATCAGTTGTTCGATGACTTCCGGCGAATTGCTGGCAGGGCCAAGTGTGGCGACGATTTTGGTGCGGCGAACGGTCATGCACAAACTCCTTAATTGAAGCGCAGCGAGAGGCTACTCCTGTCTGGGTCTTTAGTCATTGTTCCTTTGCACTACCGTGTCAGGGTCAGGGAGGGCAATCGGCTGACAACCGGCGCTCTATTGGCCTGAAGAAACAGGCCGTGACGCCGATACAGGGCAGAGAACAGGAGAGTCCCATGCGTATTGTAACGATTGTTGTATTACTGACTGCGCTCAGCGGTTGCACCCGCTGGGCGATGAATTCCAACCTTGATCACGCCTACCGTGCCTATCAGGAAGGTGATTGTGATCGGGTGATGCTCGATCTCTCCAAGGTCGAACGCCAGAGCCGCTCACGCCGTTATGTCCAGCCGGAAGTGTCGATGTTGCGCGGCCAGTGCCTGGAACGGCAGAAATTGTACGTCGATGCAGCGCAGACTTATCAATTTCTGATGGCCCAGTATCCAGAGAGCGAATACGCCTTCCGTGCACGCGCCAGACTCGACACGCTGGCACAAACGGGTCTTTATCCCAAGGCTCAGCCGGCCAGAACCATACCTGTACCTGTTCGAAACGCTCCTGTATCGAAATAATTACCCTCGTTTGAATGGAAGGCGTTGTGTTCGGGTGGCTTTCGAATAATTCTGAGCTAGGCTGAGGTCACACATTGGACGAGCTGCAGGGCACCGGGTCGAGGCTGTTTCCTGGATCGCTTCTGTAGTGCAGCGCAGTTGAAGTCCGCAACGAATACACGGTGTTGCCTGGGCGCAACACCCGACTCGGAAGGCAGCCTGCCATGTATAAAGAGCGGAAAATCGAACGCCATCAACTGCAGGATTATCTGCAGGTTTTCAATCGCCATACTGGCAAGCTGATGGGCTGTCTGGGGAATGTGTCCGGTGAGGGGCTGATGCTTATCAGCAGCCTGCCGATCCTGGTGGGCGCCAGGTTCGATCTGTGTCTGAAATTGCCGAATGGCAATGTCGGACAGCCCATCGACGTGAGCGCCACGTGCCTCTGGTGTAATGAAGATGAGACACCTGGCAGTTATGACTCCGGTTTTGAATTGTGCCAGGTCTCGACAGAGTATCTGGAGTTCGTGCAGCTGTTGCGACAGTACTTCTGTTTTTACCCTTCCTATGAAGCCTCTGCCTGAGGCTGCTGCCTGACGGGCAGGACGTCGTTCATAACGCCCCTGCCTTTTTCCAGCTCATGTAACGGTTGACCAGCTGTGGCCCCAGTTCTCCTGGTCGCGCATCCATGATCACGATGCCTTGCGCACTCAAACGGTCGTGCAGCGAAGTACGGGCGTTGAGAAAGTCGATTGTCCCGCAATAACTCAGCGCTTCATCGTACGTGTGTACCGGTGACTGACGCAGGCCGTCGAGCACTTCTTCGCGCAGACTGGCGATCAGTACCCGATGCTGTTTGCCAAGCTGTCTGGCGGCGGCCAGCAGCTCCTCATCGTCTTCATCGCGCAAGTTGGTCATCAACACCACCAGTGAGCGTCTCTTATGACGAACCATCAGCTGGCGCACAGCGGCGCTGTAGTCAGCGGGGCGCCGGGTGGTCTGCAGGTCATAGACCGAGTTGAGCACGCGATTCAACTGCCCGGGCCCCTTCACCGGCGCCAGATAACGATCCTGCTCGCCGGCAAAGGTCGCAATGCCGACAGAATCACCCTGACGCAGCGCGACATAACTCAATAGCAGGCAGGCGTTGAGCGCATGATCGAAGTGAGACAGTTCGCCGTCCTGACTGCGCATTCGGCGTCCGCAATCCAGCATGAAAACGATCTGCTGATCCCGCTCGTCCTGATACTCCCGTGCAATGGGCGCTCGCTGGCGGGCGGTAGCTTTCCAGTCGATCTGGCGCAGGCTGTCGCCCTCGCGAAACTCACGCAACTGGTTGAACTCCATGCCCAGCCCGCGACGTTGCAGCTGGCGCACACCCAGTTGGCTTAGCCAGTTATCCACCGCCACCAATTGCCCGCCGCAGAAGCGGGCGAAATCCGGATAGACCCGCGTGGTGCCGGGCACTGCCAGGTAGCGTCGTACTGTCCACAGGCGCAAAGGCCCCGGCAGGCTGATTTCGCACCGTTCAAACGTGAAATGACCCCGGCTTGAGGGGCGCAGGCGATAGCCGATGCTGCCTTTTCCGCGTGCGGCCAGGGTGAGGGACTGAGGCAGGTTTTCGTGTTCCAGCCCGTGCGGCACATGATCGAATAGCCGCACGGTAACGGGTCGGCCACCGTCGTGTTGCACGTCGAGTCGGGCTTCGTTCCAGCGGTCCAGCGCCAGACTGCCCGCCAGCTCGCGCTGCACGCGTGGCGAGGGGCTTCTGAGTAGCCAGATTGCATCCAGCAGGCTCACGGCAACGAGGGCCAGCAAGGCTCCCCAGTAAAGGTCATCGATTTTTGCCGGATACTCGATGCTCAGCGCACGAAGCGTGCCGAGCAGCAAGGCCACGCCCATCAGTCCGCCGAGGCAGCGCAGCAGCGTTATCGACGGCTTGAGGACCTGTGTCACAGGCGCGGGGCCGAGACCTGATCGAGGATCTGCCTGAGCACCTGATCCACCGACAGCCCTTCGATGTCCAGCTCCGGCGACAGCCTGACCCGGTGTCGCAGCACCGCCAGTGCACAGCCCTTGATATCGTCCGGGGTCACGAACTCGCCGCCACGCAATACGGCTCGGGCCCGCCCGCCACGCACCAGCGCAATCGAAGCACGGGGGCCAGCGCCCTGACTCAGACCCGGCCAGGTGCGCGTGCTGCGTGCCAGCCGCACGGCGTAGTCCAGCACCTGCTCATCGATGGGCAGTTCGCTGGCAATACGTTGCAACGCCTGAACCTCGCGGGCCTGCATGATGACCCTGAGCGGTCGCACGTCCAGCATGTCAGCCCGGGACGAGCGGGTGACCTGACGCACCATGTTCAGCTCTTCCTGCGCTTCGGGATAATCCATGCGCAGTTTGAGCATGAAACGATCCAGTTCGGCTTCAGGCAGTGGATACGTGCCTTCCTGTTCGATGGGGTTCTGGGTCGCCAGCACCATGAATGGCTGCGGGATCGGCAGGGCGCGCCCTTCAAGGGTGACTTGCCGCTCCTGCATCGCTTCGAGCAATGCGGCCTGGGTCTTGGCCGGTGCTCTGTTGATTTCGTCGGCCAGCAGCAGGTTGGTGAACAGCGGCCCCTTGCGCAGCTTGAACTGCTCGGTCTGCATGTCGTACACCGCATGGCCGGTGACATCGCTCGGCATCAGGTCCGGCGTAAACTGGATGCGGGCGAATTCGCAGCCGATACAACTGGCCAGCGCCCGAACCAACAGCGTCTTGCCAAGCCCCGGAACACCTTCCAGCAGTACATGTCCGCCGCCGATCAGCGCGGTCAACACGTCGTCGATAACCGCATTTTGTCCGATCACGGCCTTTTGCAGCTCGTTGCGCAACGCCTGGGCCAGCTGGCTGGCGCGTTGACGCTGCTGCAACTGGGTGCTTGCCGCAACGGTCGGGCTGACAGGCTCGATGGAGGGCTCGATAAATGGCTCGGTGCTTACCGATGGGTCGGGCGTTTGCTCGCTCATGCGTTCCGGCGTCCTGTTGACGGTTGCCTGTGTTTATCGTCGGTAAATCAGGCGCTAAGCTGATTTGGCTTTTTTCAAGTTTCTCAGTGTGCTGAAAAGAGGGGGGAGCGGTCTACCACTCCGTGTGAAATCGCGCTTGTACCCGGATTATTTCCGAGCGCGACGATTGCCTCCGCTGCGCATCGTCATCCCGCCTCGAACCAGCCTTTGAGCCGATCACGAAAGCTCTGTATCAACGGTTCCCTCGATCTGCCCCTGCGCAACGCCAGAGAAAACGGTGCCTGATAGCCGAACGTCGTCGGTAGCAACACCTTCAAGCGTTTCTGATCCGCCCAGAATTGCGCGTAATGCTCGGGCAGGTAGCCGATATACGCCCCCGACAGCACCAGAATCAGCTGGGCCTCCATCGACTCCACCGTAGCGGCGCTATGTTTGAACCCATGCCGCGCCAGTTCTGCCTGGCTCCAGTAGCCGCGTCCGACCATACGCTGCCGGGTGATCACTTCTGCCGGAATGCGGCGCTGGTCGAACAGTTCATGGCGATCGCTGCAATACAGCCAGTGTTGTTCGCGATAGAGAGCCTGATACATCAGGCCGCTCATACGAACCGAGAAGGCACCGATGGCCAGGTCCAGGCGATTTTCCTGTACGCCCAGTTGCAACTGCGCCGGGCTGAGAACACTCAGGTGCAAGTGCACGGCAGGGTGCTCCTTGCTGTAGGCGCCGATAACGTCCGCGAGCTGCAGGGCCGGGTCGCTGACAGTGGAGTCGAGAACGCCGAGGTTGAGGGTGCCGCGCAGTTCACCCTTGAGGGCAGCGCTGTACCGTTCGAAGCCCTCCAGTTCAGCAAGCAGCCGCAGGGTTTCCTGGTGGAACAATTCGCCTTTGCTGGTCAGACTGAATCCACCACGGCCCCGATGGCAGAGAACCAGACCGAGCTGGCTTTCGAGTTGGCTCATGTAGGTGCTGATTGCAGACGTGGAGAGGTTGAGCTCCTGCTGCGCGGCGGCGAAGCCCTGATGGCGCACAACGCTGGCGAAGATGCGCAGCAATTTGATGTCAGGCAGGACAGAGGACATTGGCGTCTCCGATGGCAGGCGCAGCGTGGCTCGGGTATTTCCGGTTCAGGCCGGCTGGCGTGTATCTATGTTCAGGCAGTGGGTATGTAACGTTCTTGCCGTGGGCTGAGCCCCTTCACGCAGGTGCAAAGCCGGCGGGAGTGTGGAGAGGATCAGGGGCAGAGTGTATCCATGGATAGTTTAGAAATCTCTGAACTGATTTTTTGTCTGCAGCGATTCTTCCGGCTGCCAGGCCTCACCAGAATGGCCTCACATTAATGACAACACGGTGAGGCACTCCAGTGGACACGACTTTCCACCAGCCCCTGAGCGGCAACGAGATGCCTCGTTTTGGCGGTATCGCCACCATGCTGCGTTTGCCGCATGTACAGAGCGCTGAAGAGCTCGACCGGCTGAACGCCGCGTTTGTCGGCATTCCGCTGGACATCGGCACCTCGCTGCGTTCCGGCACTCGTTTCGGGCCACGGCAGATCCGCGCCGAGTCGGTGATGATTCGTCCTTACAACATGGCCACGGGGGCCGCGCCGTTCGATTCGCTGAACGTGGCAGACATCGGTGACGTGCCGATCAATACCTTCAACCTGCTGGACGCAGTACGCATTATCGAGCAGGAGTACGACCGGATTCTGGGCCACGACATTGTGCCGCTGACGCTGGGCGGCGATCACACGCTGACGCTGCCGATCCTGCGCGCCATCCACAAGAAGCATGGCAAGGTCGGGCTGGTGCATATCGATGCGCATGCCGACGTCAACGATCACATGTTCGGCGAAAAGATCGCCCACGGCACCACATTCCGCCGTGCGCAGGAAGAGGGCCTGCTGGACAGCAACCGTGTTGTGCAGATCGGTCTGCGTGCGCAGGGTTATACCGCTGAGGATTTCAACTGGAGCCGTAAACAGGGCTTCCGCGTCGTGCAGGCCGAAGAGTGCTGGCACAAGTCATTGACCCCGCTGATGGCCGAAGTGCGCGAGAAGGTCGGCGGCGGTCCTGTGTATCTGTCATTCGACATTGACGGTATCGACCCGGCCTGGGCGCCAGGCACCGGGACACCGGAGGTCGGCGGGCTGACCACGATTCAGGCGCTGGAAATCATTCGCGGTTGTCACGGGCTGGACTTGATTGGTTGCGATCTGGTCGAGGTGTCGCCGCCGTACGACACCACCGGCAACACCTCGCTGCTGGGTGCCAATCTGCTCTACGAGATGCTCTGTGTGCTGCCTGGTGTGATACGCCGGTGATTCGCGAAAGCCGGGTTGATCCGTACGGCTGAGGAACGTCGTTGCAGGCGTGCGAGACGATTGTGTTCGGCTACAACAGCGGGCAATGGCTGGCCTGGCACGCACGCTTGTCGGTGGTGACATCGGTTTAAGGATGGTTTGTTCGCAACAATAACAATGAGCACGACACACGTTTCATTCGCGGGAGCGAATGTGGTTCGCGAACCGGTGGGCAAGACTCACGCACCGGTGTAGTCGCGTGCTGACGTTGGAAGTGTGCCGGAAGTCGATTGAATGGAACCCCCCCCGTCCGTGGTTAACGGGCGGCTATAAAGGGTCAGCGTGCCTGCGCTGGCCTTACAACAACCGTGACAGGCGCTGGAGCAACACATGAGCCATTCGACGCGTATCGAAACCTTTGGTGTGGAACAGATACCCGACACCCAACGCGATGCTTCCCCTATCGATCTGTTTCGTCTGATCTTCGGCGGTGCCAATACCTTTGCCACGGCGGTGCTGGGCAGTTTTCCGGTGTTATTCGGGCTGTCATTCCAGGCCGGCGTCTGGGCGATCGTTCTGGGCGTGACAATGGGCGCGTTGATCCTCGCGCCGATGGGCCTGTTCGGTGCGATCAATGGCACCAACAACGCGGTATCTTCCGGCGCGCATTTCGGTGTGCACGGGCGCATCATCGGTTCGTTTCTGTCACTGCTGACCGCAGTGGCCTTCTTTTCCCTTTCGGTCTGGAGCTCTGGCGATGCGCTGGTCGGCGGCGCTCAGCGGCTGGTCGGCCTGCCGGAAAACAATACCAGCCTGGGGCTGGCCTACGGGCTGTTCGCAGTGCTGGTGCTGATCGTATGCATCTTCGGCTTTCGCTTCATGCTGTGGATCAACAAGGTCGCGGTCTGGGCATCCAGCCTGCTGTTTCTGTCGGGCATCCTGGCCTTTGCAGGGCCGTTCGATCCGGGCTATGCCGGCAGCGTCAATCTGCTGCAACCGGGCTTCTGGGCGGCCTTCACCGGGTCGGCCTTGCTGGCGATGAGCAACCCTGTTTCGTTCGGCGCCTTTCTCGGCGACTGGTCGCGCTACATCCCGCGCGACACCTCTAGATCGCGCATCATGCTGGCAGTGCTCGCGGCTCAAGCCTGCACGCTGATCCCTTTTCTGTTTGGCCTGTGCACCGCGACGCTGGTCGCGACTCAGGCGCCGCAGTACATCGAGTCCAACAACTATGTCGGTGGCTTACTGGCGATTTCACCCGGCTGGTTCTTTTTACCGGTGTGCCTGATTGCGGTGATCGGAGGGCTGTCTACCGGCACCACGGCGTTGTATGGCACCGGACTGGACATGTCGAGCATGTTCCCGCGTCTACTCAACCGAGCCGCAGCCACGCTGTTGATCGGTGTGGCGGCGATTGCCTTTATCTTCATAGGTCGCTTCACCTTTAATCTGGTGCAGAGCGTGTCGACCTTCGCAGTGCTGATCATTACCTGCACCAGCCCATGGATGGTGGTGATGATCCTCGGCCTGATCAGTCGTCGCGGTTTTTACCACGCCGATGACTTGCAGGTGTTCACCCGTGGCCAGCGTGGCGGGCGTTACTGGTTTCACCACGGCTGGAACTGGCGCGGGCTGGGCGCGTGGATTCCGAGTGCGGCGGTGGGCCTGTGCTTTGTCAATCTGCCTGGCCAGTTTGTCGGGCCGCTGGGCGAGCTGGCCGCAGGCATCGACATCAGTCTGCCGATCACTCTGGGCCTGGCGGCGCTGCTGTACCTGACCTTGCTGCGCTCGTTTCCGGAGCCAGTGTCAGTGTATGGCCCCAAGGGGGCGCACCCGATGCTGGGGCGCAAGGCCATCAGCAGCGCCACCCCGTCAGCCACCGCCCATTCGTGATCCGCGCTGTGCCACTGCGGGCACAGGCGGCGAGGTTTGCCCATGAAACTGGAACTCTTTCGCACACTGTGGGGCTATCACGGCACTTGGCAGCAGGCGCTGCTTGAGGCGCGTGAAGCGGGCTTCGAGGGCTTCGAGGCGCGCATCCCCGAGCAGGCAGCCGAGCGTGCAGCGTTCGCGGCGTTCCTGCGGGATAACTGTGTGCCGTACATCGCCACTCTATTCACCTCCAGCCAAGTGCTGCCGGTGCAGGCGGCGACGCCTGCCGAGCATCTGGTGGATTTCGCCGGCAAGCTGCAACAGGCTGCCGAACTGGCGCCGCGGTTTGTCAATGTGCTGGCCGGCAACGACCGCTGGCCGCTGGCTCAGCAAGTGGATTTCTTTGGCGAAGCGCTGGAAATCGCCCGGCGCAGCGGCCTGACCTGCAGCTTCGAGACGCACCGCGCGCGCTCACTGTTCAACCCATGGCTGACCCTGCAATTGATCGAGCAGGTGCCGGATCTGCGTTTCACCAGTGATATCAGCCATTGGGTGGTGACCTGCGAGCGCTTGCTCGATGACCCGGCCGACGATCTCAGCGCTTTCGTCGAGCGTGTGCACCACATTCAGGCCCGGGTCGGTTATGACCAAGGGCCGCAAGTGCCGCACCCGGGCGCGCCGGAATACGCCGCCGCGCTGGCATTCCATCAGCAGCACTGGGAAGCGATCTGGCGCTCGCAGCGCGCCCGTGGCTTTTCCGGCACCACGCTGACGCCGGAGTTCGGGCCTGATGGCTACCTGCATCATTTACCGTTCACCAATGTGCCAGTAGCCGATCTGTGGGGCCTTAACGCCTGGATGGGCCGTACCGAGCGTGAACACTTTTCTGCGCTTTTCAACCGCCCGGGGAGCCTGCTGCCATGAGTCGACCTTCTGCTTTCACCCACGTTCCGCTGGTCGATATCCACGGCCTGTTCAGCGAACGTCTGGACGATCGCCAGGCAGTGGCCAAGGCTCTCGGCGAAGCGGCCCGGCGTGTGGGCTTTGTGTATATCACCGGTCACGGTATCGCGCCTGAACTGATCGAGAATCTGCACCGCGCTGCCGAGCAGTATTTCGCCCAGCCGCTGGACGCCAAGATGCGACATTACATCGGCGCTTCGCAGAGCCACAAAGGCTTCGTTCCCGAGGGCGAGGAAGTGTACGGGACTGGCAAGCCGGACCATAAAGAGGCGTTCGACATCGGCTTTGAAGTGCCCGCCGACAACCCATTGGTACTCGCCGGCACACCGCTGCTGGGGCCAAACGACTGGCCGGCCTTGCCGGGCTTTCGGGCGGCGGTGCAGGCCTACTATCAGGCGGTATTCGCCCTGGGGCATCAGTTGTTCCGCGGTTTTGCTCTGGCGCTTGACCTGGACGAGCATGCCTTCGATGACATGGCCCGCTTTCCACCTTCCAAGCTGCGCCTGATCCACTACCCGTTCGATGGCGATGCCCAGGACGCGCCAGGCATTGGCGCGCACACCGACTATGAGTGTTTCACCATTCTTCAGGCCGATCAGCCGGGTCTGGAGGTCATGAACGAGCGGGGTGAGTGGATCGATGCGCCGCCGGTGGAAGGGGCCTTTGTGGTCAATATCGGCGACATGCTGGAGGTAATGACCGCGGGTGCATTTGTCGCCACGGCGCACCGCGTGCGCAAGATCCAGCGAGAGCGTTATTCGTTCCCGCTTTTCTATGCCTGCGACTACCACACCCTGATCAAACCCCTGCCGCAGTTCGCGGACGGCGAGCAGAACTACGCGCCTGTCGCCATTGGCGAGCACATGTGGGCTCAGGCTTTGCAGACCTACCAATACCTTCGCCAGCGTGTTGCCGATGGGCAGCTTGCCCTGCCTCAGCACGCCAGAAAGCCTTCAAGCTTCGGGCACCTGAAAAACCAGAGCGTGACTTAGTGATCTGCCTTTTCCCCCAATCTGGAATGACGACTATGCCAAACACCACGTTTTCGCGCTTCGCCACATGTCTGTTGGGCCTGGCCCTGTTTGCCGGCAGCGTTCAGGCTGCGCCCACCGCAACACCCGGTACGCTGAAAGTCGGCATGGAGATTTCCTATCCACCGTTCGAGTCCTACGAGGGTGACAAGGTGGTGGGTTTTGACCCCGAGGTGGCGAACGAGCTGGCCAGGCAACTGGGCGGTATGAAGGTCGAGTTCGTCGACACACGCTTTCCGAATCTGATCCTGGGCCTTAACGCCAACCGCTTCGACACCATCATTTCCGGCATGTACATCACTGATGAGCGGACCCGGCAGGCCGAGGCGATTCCATATGCGCAGGTGGGCGCAGCCATCATGGTACGCAGCGACAGCACCGTGAAACCCCAGCAGCCTGAAGACTTGTGCGGCCTGAAGGTCGGTTTGCAGCAAGGCACCAACTGGATCAATCAGCTCAAGGCCGTGTCAGCCGATTACTGCGTCCGGCAGAACAAGGGCGAAATCGCGATCAGTGAGTTTCCGACCACGGCAGAGGCGTCGCAGGCACTGATCTCCGGCAATATTCAGGCACATCTGGAGATCTCGGCGGCGGCGAAAATGATCGTCGACAAGGCCCGTGGCCGCATCGTGATCAGTTCTGAAAAGTCCCTCTACCCGCAGACGCTGGGCATCTATGTGAAGAAGGGCAACGGCGAACTGATTGAAAAACTGCGCGATGTGGTCGAGCGCTACAAGCAGAGCGATGCGTACCGTGAGCTGCTGAGCAAGTACAACCTGGAACCGGCGTAAGTCACGGCTGCCCGCACACTTCACAGCAAGCGGCTTTTTGTCACGCGCGCGCATCGCGCAGCCGGCAAAGAGCTGCTTGCGCGAATGCGGTGCCTGCTTAACGGCCAGAGACGGTCCTGCGGCGACAGCGGTTCGCCGCTCGGCCTTCGCCATCCATCTGCTGCACCGAGGTCATCATGGCATTCGAATGGGCCTATTTTTTCTCGCTGTTCTCCGTACAGGCTTTCTGGAAAGCCTGCCTGACGGTGGTTCAGCTCAGCGTCCTGTCCTGGTCGGCAGGTCTGGCACTGGGTTTCCTG
This sequence comes from Pseudomonas cerasi, assembly GCF_027983475.1. Lineage (NCBI taxonomy): Bacteria > Pseudomonadati > Pseudomonadota > Gammaproteobacteria > Pseudomonadales > Pseudomonadaceae > Pseudomonas > Pseudomonas cerasi. The sequence goes on along the minus strand of NZ_JAQJVM010000002.1, from coordinate 960,203 downwards.
CTGGCCAGCGCCAGGCTGTCGACACATGCGTGGTTGCGCGTGCCGGCCAGCCTGTACATCTGGCTGTTTCGTAGCATCCCGTTGCTGGTGCTGCTGGTGTTCGTTTACAACCTGCCGCAACTGTTTCCGGCCTCAAGCAGTGTCTTGTCGCAGCCGTTTTATTCCGGGCTGATCGCCCTGGTACTGACCGAAACGGCGTACATGGCCGAGATTCACAGAGGCGGGCTGCTGTCAGTGCTCAAGGGCCAGCGTGAAGCCGCCAGAGCGCTGGGCATTCGCGGTCTGGGCGCGCAGCGTCTGGTGGTCATTCCGCAGGCGATTCGTATATCGCTGCCAACGCTGACCAACGAATACGTGACCATCGTCAAACTGACGTCGCTGGTGTCGGTGATCTCGCTCAACGAGTTGCTGCTGGTTGGCCAGCGCCTTTACGCACAAAACTTTCTGGTGCTGGAAACCCTGGCGGCAGTAGCGATGTACTACGTGCTGATCGTCACGCTGTTTGGCTGGCTGTTGCAATGGGCTGAGCGTCATCTGGACTTGTCGCGCAAAAACGCACAGACCCTGGAGGATGCGCAGACCGATGCCCTGCGCCAACCCGCAGGGTCTGGCAAGCCACGTTGCGTGCCGGTTCCGGCACAACCCGATGCCCTGCTGCTGCGCGGTATCCATAAGCGCTATGGCAACCACGAAGTACTCAAGGGCATCGACCTGCTGGTCAGGCCCGGTGAGGTCATTTCGATCATTGGTCCGTCCGGCTCCGGCAAGACTTCGTTGATCCGCACGATCAACAATCTGGAAAGCATCGATCAGGGCGAGATTGTCCTGTTCGGCAATGACTTCATTCGCGCAGGAGAACGCGCCGACTCTCCGGTGATCCGGCAGGGCATCCGGCGCATCGGTATGGTGTTCCAGAACTTCAACCTGTTCCCGCACCGTACCATTCTCGACAACGTCATTCTCGCGCCGCGTTATCACGGCCTGGCCAGCACCGCTCAATTGCGTCGCAAGGGCCATGCGCTGCTGGATCGTGTCGGGTTGCTGGCGCATGCCGACAAATACCCGCATCAATTGTCGGGCGGCCAGCAGCAGCGTGTGGCGATTGCCCGTGCGCTGGCGATGGAGCCGGACATCATGCTCTTCGACGAACCGACTTCGGCGCTGGACCCGGAGTTGGTCGGCGACGTGCTCAACGTCATTCGGGATCTGGCTGCCGAGGGCATGACCATGCTGATCGTCACTCATGAGATGGATTTCGCGCTGTCGATTTCCGATCGCATCGTGTTCATGGAGAACGGCCATGTGGTCACTGATGCCTCGCCCGCGACTATCCGCCAGGACGGCGATCCGCGCGTGCGACGCTTTATCGGCCTGGAACAGGAGCGCGCAGCATGACCACCTGTGGAGAGTTTCTGGTCAGACAACTGAGCGCCTGGGGCGTCGACACGGTATTCGGCATTCCCGGCGTGCATACGGTTGAGCTGTATCGCGGCTTGCCGGGCAGTGGCATTCGACATATCACGCCGCGCCACGAACAAGGCGCGGGCTTCATGGCCGACGGTTATGCACGGGTCAGCGGCAAGCCCGGGGTGTGCTTTATCATTACTGGCCCGGGCATGACCAATATCCTCACGGCAATGGGCCAGGCGTATGCGGACTCGATCCCGATGCTGGTGATTTCCAGCGTCAACGAACGTCATCGGCTGGGTCTGGGCAATGGCTATCTGCACGAGTTGCCGAACCAGCGCGCGATGGTCGCCGGGGTCAGTGCCTTCAGCCACACGCTGATGAGCGTCGAGGAACTGCCTGCGGTTCTGGCACGAGCCTTTGCCGTCTTCGACAGCCAGCGTCCACGGCCTGTACACATCGAGCTGCCGCTGGACATTATCGTCGCCAGCGCCGCGCACATGACACTGCAGCCGCGCCAGATCATCGCTCGACCCGCGCCGGACCCTACAGCCATTGCCCGGGCCGCTGCACGGTTGCGCTCGGCCCGGCGTCCGCTGTTGCTGCTCGGCGGTGGCTGTGTCGCAGCGATGGAGCAAGTGCGCGAGCTGGCGGCCCGGCTGGATGCACCGACGGCCCTGACCATCAACGCCAAAGGCCTGCTGCCGGCCGGGCACCCGTTGCTGCTGGGCAGCAACCAGTCGCTGATGCCGGTTCGGCAATTAGCGCTGGACGCCGATGTGGTGCTGGCGATTGGCACCGAGCTGGGCGAGACCGATTACGATGTGGTGTTCGACGGCAATTTCAGGATTGGCGGCGAGTTGATTCGCATCGATATCGATGCCGGGCAGTTGACCCGCAACCATCCTCCGAGTCTGGCGATCCTCAGCGATGCCACTGCGGCAATAAGTGCCTTGCTTGCCGAGTTGCCAGTGCGTGCGGCCAATAAAGCCAGCCCGGGTGCTCAACGAACCGCGGCGGCGCAGGAGCAACTGGCCGAAGGCTTCAGCGCCTGGGCGCATTACCGAAAACTGTTCGAGTGCGTGCTTGAAGTGCTGCCCGAGGTGCGTTTTGTCGGTGATTCGACGCAGACGGTGTACAGCGGCAATCACCTGGTCGAGCTGGACAGCCCTCGTCGCTGGTTCAATGCCTCTACCGGTTACGGCACCCTGGGCTACGGCTTGCCTGCGGCCATCGGGGCCAGACTGGCCGAGCCCTCGCGCGCGGTGATCAGCCTGATGGGCGACGGCGGCATTCAGTTCACCCTGCCGGAACTTGCCAGCGCCGTGGAGGCGCGGGTCGGCATTATTGTGTTGTTGTGGAATAACCAGGGCTACGGCGAGATCAAGCGCTACATGGAGCGCCGCGACATCACGCCGCTGGGCGTGGACATCCATACGCCGGACTTTCTGACCATCGCCCGAGGGTTCGGCTGTGTGGCTGAACGTGCTCGCGATTACCAGCACCTGCAGGCGCTGCTGCGTGAAGCGCCGGATGACCGGCCGCTGATTATCGAAATCGAAGAGGCGCCGCCGTTTGCGCCTTGAGCCGCCGCGCGTCGTCACCGCCGCCGCTGCGAGCCAATCCGCTTCAGCCGCAAATCGGTGGCGTCTGCCTGGCGGATAAAGCCTGCCCGGTGCAATTGCGTCCTGCATGGAATTCTTGATGGAGCTCTGCCATGAACACCCCGCATTACATCAACGGTCGTTGGCTGGAAGGCCAGGGCGCCGACGTTCTGATCGTCCACGAGCCCGCTCTGGGCCAGCCCTTCGCCGAAGTGATCAGCGCCAGCAGCGCGCAGGTCGATCAGGCTGTCGCTGCTGCCCGCGCCGCGCTTCCCGTCTGGAAAAATACGCCTGCTGCCGAACGTGCCTCATTGCTGCGCGGCTTTGCTGATCACCTCGTGCAGCGCCGCGAAGCCTTGATTGCGCTGCTGATGCGCAATAACGGCAAGCCTCGTCATGAAGCCGAAGTCGATCTGGATGACGCCGTGGCAACGTTCAGTTACTTCGCCCACCTGATCGAGGCTCAGCCCACCCATCGCGAGGTTGAACTGGCCGCCTCCGGCTTTACTTCGCATACCCGCCTGGAGCCGGTGGGCGTAGTGGGGCTGATCGTGCCGTGGAATTTTCCGCTGGTCACCAGTGCCTGGAAACTCGCTCCGGCGTTGGCTGCCGGTTGCACTGTGGTGCTCAAGCCCTCGGAGGTCACGCCCCTGATCGAGCAGGTTTACGGCGAAATTGCCGACGCGCTCGGCTTGCCCGCCGGAGTGCTGAATATCGTCAGCGGCAGGGCTGATACCGGCGCAGCGTTGAGCAACCATCCAGGTCTGGACAAGCTGTCGTTCACCGGCAGCAACGGTGTGGGCCGCCAGGTCATGCACAGCGCAGCGGCGTATTGTCGGCCGGTGACGCTGGAGCTGGGCGGTAAATCCGCGATTATCGTATTCGACGACTGCGACCCGGATCAGGCGGTGGAATGGATCGTCGCAGGCATCTGCTGGAACGCCGGGCAAATGTGCTCGGCCACCTCGCGGCTGTTGGTTCAGGAGGGCATCGCCGAGGCATTGATTCCTCGTTTGCAGAAGGCATTCGAAGCGCTGCGGGTCGGTAATCCGCTGACTGAAGACGTCGACATGGGACCACTGAGCAGTGAGGCGCAGTGGCACAAGGTCCGTGAGTATTTCACTGTTGCCCGGGAGGAGGGTATGCAGTGTCTGACCGGTGGAACAGCACTGGCACGTGATGGTTGGTTTGTCAGCCCGACGTTGTACCGCGACGTGCCTGTCAGCAGTCGCCTGTGGAGTGAAGAAATCTTTGGTCCGGTGCTGTGCCTCCGCTGTTTCAGCACTGAACAGGAAGCTGTCGACCTGGCCAATGACAGCTGCTTTGGGCTGGTGGCGACGGTTGCCAGCGCTGATATCGAGCGCGCCGAACGGGTGGCCGATGCGCTTGACGTAGGGCATGTGTGGATCAACTCGATCCAGGCGGTATTTGTCGAAACGTCGTGGGGAGGCAACAAGGGCAGCGGTGTCGGGCGTGAGCTCGGGCCTTGGGGACTGGCGGCCTATCAGGCGGTGAAGCATGTGACCCGATGCCTGGGGTAGCTCTTTCTGCCTGGAAAGAGCCCCCCGTTATTCGTTATACGCTGCTGGACGTGGTTTATCGGACAGGGCTCACTGGAATGATCCCTATTCGGCCTGGCATTCACACACCGGGTGATTGATGTACAGAAAAACGGCCCTCTGCGGGTGCCGGGTTACAAGGCATTCCTGAGCGTTTGCAGGTGGGCTACCTGGCGGGTGAATTCGCTGTGTGACAGGCGTTGCGGCGGGCGAGGGCGCAGTGCGTCGCTGATGGCGCTGGTGGGCTGACGGGTCAGGCGTGCAAGCACTTGCCACTGTTCGGCAACAACCAGCCGCTCGAAACCGGGATGCAGTTGGCGGGCGCGACGCAGGATGTCCTGTTGCAGGCGTTTGATCAGCGCCTGCTGCCCGGTGTGTTTGCGCAGGAACTCGGCACTGGCGCGCAGGTGCTCGGTCAGTTGGCGGCGTGCAAGTGGCGCGGGCCTGCGCAACGGGCCCTCGCGCAGACCGATGTGCCAGAGACCCAGGCCGATCAGCAGTACCAGCGTCAGCAGCGCCTGAGGATAGTTACGCAGCAACAGGCTCAGCAGGTTGTCGTGTTCGGTTTGCAGCACCAGGGTCACTTGGCTGTCCTGCGTCAGATACCAGAGCAGCCAGGCATTGTCATAGTGGCCGATCGAGCGGGTTTTCCACAGGTTGGCGTCCGTGACGACGGTGATCAGCCCGTTGCCCCGGCTTATTTGCAGCAGGTGTGTGGCATCGGCGCTGTTGGCCCAGGATTGAGCGTTATCTTCCGGGTCTTCGAGGTGAAACGCCGGATCGAAACTCATGTAGGCCGGGGCGCTCTCGTTTTCCAGGTACAGGCGGGTCAGCTCCGGCCAGGGCATTTTCTTGCGTTTGGGGGCGGGCGTCATCAGCGGGATGGGCAGTGGCGGCTGAGCGTCGGTCAACTGCTGTTCCTTGGCATTGATGTCTTTGGTGAGGTACTGATGAATCTGCAGACTGTCCAGCAGCAGGTCGCCGCTGCGGCCTTTTTGTTCGTCCCAAAGTTGTTCGGCGACGAACAGCAGGTGCCCGCCTGCCTCGGCCCAGTTCAGCAGCTTTTGGGTTTGCGCCGGGGTTATGTCTTCCCGGTCATCGAGCAGCAGCAGGGTCTGGGTGCTCTGAGTCGGGTCGGGAAGTTGAGCCAGCGTGTCGATGGTATTGACCGTGATGGAGCGGCCACGCAGAAAATGTTCGGCCGCCAGCCAGGGATTGGCCTTCGCCTGTGGCGAGGGGCCCTGATCGACCGTTTTCTCGTAGCGCTCGAGCTGAGTGCTCAGAAACAGCGCGCCGCCTGCCAGCAGCAACAGGGCCAGCAGCCCGATCAGCAGGCCGGTGCGGCGGCTCATGGCTGCGCTGCCTGGCTGAACAGACGACGCCAGCCATCGCAGAGTTCCTGCCGAGCATGGGCCGGTGGCAGGCGATGTCCATAGGCGAGGTTCTGCCAGTGCAGGGTCAGCGTGTGGCTGAACTCACTCAGCCGCGGCTGGTTGAGCGCGGCGATACGTTCCAGCACCTGACTTTCGGTATCGGCATTTTTTAATGGCAATCGATAGTCGCTCAGCAAGCGGCTGAGCAGGGCGCGATACAACAGACCCAGCGCTTCGCGAGGCTGGCTGTTCCAGAGCTGTTCGGCCCGGCCGGCAACATCGTCGGGCAGGCTTTCGGCACTGACTTGCAGGCCGAAAAGTTGCTCCGGCGCCGGGCGGGTGGTTTTTACCTTGCTGACCTCTCGGCCTGCGAAGGTCCTGAACCAGTCCCGATAACGGAAGATCACCAGCCCCACAAGCACGATGACCACGGCCCACAGCAGCACTTCAATCAGGCTGGCCAGGGCGCTCGCTGCGCGCAGAAGCCGATTGAGCCAGGTCATCAGCCAGCTCTGGTCGCGCGTGTCCCGAGCCGCAGACTGGCCTTTCTGTTTTTCAGGAAAGCGCCAGCCGGTTTCAGTCTTTGGATTACGGAAGGGCGGTTGTTGCAGAACGTTCTGGATCTGGCTGCGTGCCGCTTCGCTGGTCAGGGACTGGCGGGTCAGGCGCGGTGTGTCGGGCGCGGCCATGGACGGGTCAGGGTCCGTCTGAGCGGTTTCCGGCAATGGGCAGCTGTAGCTGGGTTGATCGGCCCAAGCCGGTGCTGGCGCTGCAGAAAGTACCAGCCCGACGCCCATCAACACCGCATAGGCCGTGCCGATCAGGCGCTGCCGCAGGCGCCGGAAGATCAGCTCTATATCCCAGGCTTCAAGAACCGTGCGGCGATTCAAATACAGGGTGAAGCCGCAGGCGACATACACAGGCTCCCAGATGACCAGCGCCAGGGCATAGAAAAGGTTGGTCAGGTGGTCGATCCATAGCCACTGGTTTTCAACGTCGAGCAGACTCATCCAGTGCCAGTCGATCTGGATCTGCTGCGGTATCAGGGCGTAGAGCAGGATCAGCAGGCCTATCCATAGTGCGTATTCCAGGTGTGCGCCAACGATGGTGAGCAACTGTGCGGCACGCAGGTCTTTCTGGCTTAGCAGGCTGATGCGCAGGGCGCGCTCGGTACCTGCCAGATGCTCCAGTTGCTGCACCGGCAGTTGGAAACTGCGACTCAGGGAAAGACGCCGCCACAGGAGGCTGGGCAGCAGTTGCTCCTTCAGTGTCGCCGGCCATGCCTTGAGGGCCTGTCGCAGTGTCGGCGTGGCACCGAACAGTGACTGCGAAAGGATCAGCAGCGGCAACCGTTCGAACGCAGGTTTGAGCCACCAGAACAGCAGGATGGCGGCCGTGGGGTAATCCCAGAGCAACGCACTGAGGATGCCGAAAAAGGGCAGGGTGACGATTGCCCAACTGCTCATCAGCACGCGGCGGTGCCGCCCGGCGAGCAGCACGCCCAGGTCGATGGCTTCCCAGGGCAAGCGCGGGCGTATGGCAACGGTCGACTCAGTCAGGCGCATGAGGTGTACGTCCTGCCAGAGTCAGATACGCGGCCACCATCACCCACAGGACGGTACCTGTCACGTACTTGAGAAGTGGTCCGGGCCAGGTCATCGATGACCAGTACGCCTCGATGAAGGCTGCGATCAGCAGAAACAGGATTACCCCGCCGACCAGTTGCATACTGGCCCGCGCGGCGATGCGCAGCGCGGCACTGCGCGTCAGCCTTCCGGGTGCCAGCAAGGCCCAGCCCAGCTTGAGACCCGCCGCCCCGGCCAGGGCGATGGCCGTCAGCTCGAAGGCGCCGTGACCAATGACGAAGGGCCAGAAGGTCTGTCCGTATCCGATGTCTGTCAGGTGCCCGGCGATTGCGCCGGTCATCAAGCCGTTGAAGAGCAGGAAGAACAGGCTACCCAGCCCGAACAGCAAACCGCTGGCATAGGTCTGGAAGGCGATACCGATGTTGTTCATGATGTAGTAGCCGAACATCATCCAGTCCGTATCGGAACCCCGCTCGACGGGCTGTCCGACCCGGCTGGCCGACGGGTCATACATGCTCTGCATGTCTGCCAGTTGTTCGGGGCTGACGACGCTGTAGATCAGTTGTGGAAAACCATACACCAGCAACGCCATGCCGATCAGGCTGCCGAACAGCAGGAGGCTGGCAACCAGTACAAAGCGCCACTCGGCCCGCACGCGTCGCGGAAAGCCGCTCAGAACGAAGCTCAGCAGTCGTACCCCGGCAGTGCTGCGGTGACGGTAGAGTTGCTGGTGACCGCGCATGGCCAATTGGTGCAGGGGGTCGACCAGATGGCTGCTGTAGCCGCGCTCCTGGGCCAGCGCCAGATGGTGGCAGAGGCGTCGATAATCGCCGGGAAAGCTCTCGCCGTCGCTGACATCGCCCTTGCCCTGTTCAAGGGCCGTCAGGCGCTGCTCAAAGCGTTGCCACTCCTGCTGATGGCGGGTTTCAAACAGGCTCTGCTTCATGTCGGCCCCAGCAGGTGGCGGGCGATGCCGTTGACATGAGCGACCGCCGTGTCGGCGGGGATACGCAAGGGTTCGGCAAGGATGGCCGCCAGTTCCTGGGTTCGTGCGCTGGACAGTTCACCCTGCCGCTCCGCCAGGCCGAGCACCGCCCGCTGTTCATCCAGATGCAGGGCAAAGGGCACTATGACCGGTTCGGCCTGCGGCAGGGTGGGGCGCGCCACCGGCCGGTCGCTGTAAATCACCAGCGTTCCGGCGGCGAGATCACCCAGCCGTTTGAATAGCGGATGGTTCAGACAAGTGATCGCCCCCAGCCCGTAGCCCAGCGGGAGCATGTCGACGAAGCGCAGTAGATTGCGGATCAGCGACGAAGACCAGTCTATGGGCGTGCCGTCGTCATGCACCACCCGCAGCCCGAGCATGCGCTTTCCGGGTGTGCGTCCCTGGTTGAGCACTTCAAACAGCACCATGTACCACCAGTTCAGCAGAAAAAACACCAAAGCGGCCAGACCCATGCCGAGCTTGTCGAACAGTTGCAGAAGCACAAAGAACACGCCGATGAGGGCTGCGCGAATAGCAAAGTCGATGCCGAACGCCAGTGCGCGGGAAACCAGCCCGGCAGGGCGCAGAAGCATGTCGATGCCTTCTGGCGTTTCGATTTCAATGCGCGTGTCCAATGGCGTGGGCAGCGCTGCATTCCTTGGCGAAGCGGGACGGGATGACATTGTCGGAAGGACGCGCCTGAAAACGAAAACTGATGCTAGCTACCGCAGCGGAGCTAAGCAACCGACCATTCAATACGCGGGCCGTAAGAAAACATTTCCCGGTGCGCCGGATACGACCCGATTAGCCAATGACACCTGTCACGCCCTACACTTCGCGGGTCTTTTGTTCAGGATCAGCCCGTGACTTCCAGCATCTTCTGGTACGACTACGAAACCACCGGTATCAACCCGCGCAATGATCGTGCGCTGCAGATGGCCGGGATTCGCACGGATACCGACCTCAATGAAATCGCGGCTCCGGTCAATCTGCACTGCCAGCTCAGCGATGACATCCTGCCTCATCCTGCCGCCTGCATGATTACCGGAATCACTCCAGCCACGCTGGTAGAAAAAGGCTTGTGCGAGGCCGATTTCATGACGCGCGTACATGCCGAACTGTCGGCACCGGGTACCTGTGGCGCGGGTTACAACACCTTGCGTTTTGATGACGAAGTCACGCGCTACAGTTTTTATCGCAACTTCTTCGACCCCTATGCCCGCGAATGGCAGGGGGGCAACAGTCGCTGGGATCTGATCGATGTTGTCCGGGCTGCCTATGCATTGCGCCCCGATGGCATTGTCTGGCCGGAACAGGACGGTCGGGTCACGCTGAAACTGGAGCGGCTGACGGCTGCCAATGGTATTGATCATGGACAGGCGCACGACGCGTTATCCGATGTGCGTGCAACTATTGCTCTGGCCCGTTTGATTCGTGAAAAGCAGCCGAAGCTTTATGACTATTTGTTTGCATTGCGCAGCAAACAGAAAGTCCAGGAGCAGGTTCGCCTGATGCAGCCTCTGGTGCATATTTCCGGACGCTTTTCTGCGGCGCGCAATTACCTCGGCGTGGTGCTGCCGTTGGCATGGCACCCGCATAATCGCAATGCGCTGATCGTGTGTGATCTGCACCTGGATCATTCACCGTTGTTGCACGAGGACGCTGAAATACTCAAACGGCGTTTATATACGCGGCACGATGCGCTGGGCGACGGCGAATTGCCCGTGCCGCTCAAACTATTGCATATAAACCGCTGCCCGGTGATCGCGCCGCTGGGGGTGCTGCGTAGCGAAGATCAGCAGCGGCTGCAACTGGACATGGCCGGCTATCAGGCACGCGCGACGCAATTGAGTGAACACCGCGAAGTTTGGCACGATAAACTGGCGGCCGTTTACGGCAAGGACGATTTCGCCGCAAGTGAAGATCCCGAACAGCAGTTATATGATGGTTTTATGGGGGACCGTGATCGTCGACTGTGTGAGCAAGTTCGGCAGGCCGAACCCGAACAATTGGCGCGTGACGCCTGGCCGTTTGATGATGCCCGATTGCCTGAATTGTTATTCCGGTATCGCGCTCGTAACTTTCCTGACACCTTGAGTGGCGAAGAGCAAACACGCTGGCGGGATTTCTGTCAGCAGCGATTGCGCAGCCCGGAATGGGGCGCTCCCAACACCCTGCATGACTTTACGGCCGCATTGATAAAATGCTCCCTTAGTGCCGCGCCAGAGCAGTTGGAGGTGTTGCGGCAATGGCAGGATTATGCAAACGAACTGAGTAACCGTCTGGGCGTATAGAAAATACCGGGCAATAAAAAACGCCAGCAAGCTGGCGTTTTTGCAATCGCGATGAACCGCGACCTTGTGAAGCTTAGCCCAGCAAAGTGGCCCAGCTTTCAACGTCGTCGCTGCCCCACTTGGCTTTCCACTCTTTCAGCGTCTTGTGGTTGCCACCTTTGGTTTCGATGACTTCACCGTTGTGCGGGTTCTTGTATTGCTTGACCTTGCGCGCGCGTTTGGTGCCGGCAGGTTTAACAGCGCCGCCACGAGGGGCCTTGTTTACCTTGGCATCCGGATCCAGCAGGGCAATGATGTCACGCAGCGACTTTTGGTATTCGCCCATCAGCGTGCGCAGTTTGCCTTCGAATTCCAGCTCGGTTTGCAGTTTGTCGTCTTGCGACAGGTTCTTCAAACGGGCTTGCAGTTCTTTGATGGCTTCTTCTGTGGCGCGGTATTCGTTGATCAGGGACATGAGGAGACCTTATGTTGTGAGGGTTGCAGGGATACAGTGCGGCAATAATAGTCACTGTAAATGAGCAAGTAAACATTAAATAAAAGTTTTATTTGAATTATTTAGCAATATACACGCGTCCTACAGACCTCTGAACTAGGGGTGGGCCGTGCGTCCTTCAAAAGATCGCCGCTATAAAGCCCTCCTTATTACAGGTTTTGTTTAGCGGCGGACCCCGTAAAAACCCATACTGGCAAGGTGCAATCTTTGGCCTTGGCGGTGTGCTTTTTCGGCATCGGAATTCAGGCAACAGAGATACTGCAGTTTTGCTGCGCAGCCGCTAGAATAGCGGCTTTGCGAAGTTCTGGAGTTTCCCCTAATGCGCACTTTTCGTCTGGTGATTGCTTGCCCGGACCGTGTAGGCATCGTTGCCAAAGTCAGTAACTTTCTGGCGTCCCATAACGGCTGGATCACCGAAGCGAGTCATCATTCTGACAATCTCAGCGGCTGGTTTTTCATGCGTCACGAGATTCGTGCCGACACCCTGCCTTTTGACCTGGACGGGTTCCGTGAAGCCTTCACGCCGATCGCCGAAGAGTTTTCGATGGACTGGCGCATTACCGACTCGGCGCAGAAGAAGCGCGTCGTGCTCATGGCAAGTCGTGAATCGCACTGTCTGGCTGACCTGCTGCACCGTTGGCACAGTGATGAACTCGACTGCGACATCGCCTGTGTGATTTCAAACCACCAGGACCTGCGCAGCATGGTCGAGTGGCATGACATCCCTTACTACCATGTTCCGGTGGACCCGAAAGACAAGGAGCCTGCGTTCGCCGAGGTATCGCGTCTGGTCGGTCATCACCAGGCCGACGTCGTGGTTCTGGCGCGTTACATGCAGATCCTGCCGCCACAGCTGTGCCGTGAATATGCCCATCAGGTCATCAATATCCACCACAGCTTCCTGCCATCGTTCGTCGGCGCCAAGCCTTATCACCAGGCCTCGTTGCGTGGCGTCAAACTGATCGGTGCGACCTGTCACTATGTGACCGAAGAGCTCGACGCCGGTCCGATCATCGAGCAGGACGTCGTGCGCGTCAGCCACCGTGACAGCATCGAAAACATGGTGCGTTTCGGCCGCGACGTGGAAAAAATGGTGCTGGCCCGCGGCCTGCGCGCTCACCTGGAAGACCGCGTTCTGGTTCACGACAACAAGACAGTCGTCTTCGACTGATCTATCTTTTCCGGAGCGCGCCCGTCGCGCTCCCGACTCAATGTCGGCAATGGTGCAACGCGCAAGGTGACCGCCAATGACCGATCCTCTCGACAAAGCCACCTCCACCGCTCCGGCAACGCTTGGCGAAGGCTGCCTGAGCCGCTATGACCCTGCTGAACTGACTGCGGAAAACGGCACTGATTTCGACGGAGCCGCAGCACTGTGGCGCGAGCTGCAGCAAGCGCAAGCGCCTGATGAAGGGCTTGAGGAGGAGGGGACGCAAGAGGGGAAGTGAGTCAAACCCTTGAGCGGCGCCATGCATGCACCGCCCAAAGGGTTTCAGATCAGGCCAGGGCTTTGGAAGCCAGCCAGAACAGCGCTGCGGACAAGGCGACGGTCGCCGGCAGGGTCAGCACCCAGGCCAGCAGGATGGTGCGCACGGTTCCGCCTTGCAGGCCGCTCTTGTTGGCGACCATGGTGCCAGCTACACCCGACGACAGAATGTGCGTGGTGGAGACTGGCAGACTGAACACGTTGGCCAGACCAATCGCGCAGGCGGTGGTGATTTGCGCCGACATGCCTTGTGCGTAAGTCATGCCCTGCTTGCCGATCTTCTCGCCGATTGTCAGGACCACGCGTTTCCAGCCGACCATGGTGCCGATGCCCAGCGCCAGTGCTACCGCGAGAATCACCCAGAACGGTGCGTATTCGGTGGTGGTGGTCAGGTCCTTGCGAAGTTTCTCCAGGTCGGATTTTTCACGCGCTGACAGGTCCGGAAGTTTGCCGACCTTGCGGGCGGTGTCGTCCAGGCACAACAGATAGCGACGTACTTCGATGCGGCTTTCAGGGGCCAGCGCGTGGTAGTCGGACACGCCTTTCAGGCGGTCGAGCAGCGCGTCGATGGTAGGTTCGGTCTGCTTCGGATTACAGGCGGAGCTGGACGGCAGGTCGCCTTTTTCAGCTTTACCCATCGCCAGATATTCACCCAGCGTGCTGCTGTTGCGCTGATAGAACTGGCTCAGGTGCTGGGTCGCATCGCGGGTGCGTTCGATCTGATAGGTGGTGCTGGTGAGGTCAAGCACGAACTGGCTGGGCACGATACCGATCAGCACCAGCATGATCAGGCCAATGCCTTTCTGGCCGTCATTCGAACCGTGTACGAAGCTGACCGCCATGGCGGAAATGACCAGCACCAGACGGTTCCAGAACGGCGGGTGCTTCTTGTCATCCAGCTTGCGGCGCTGGTCGGGGGTCTTGTGCATCTTCGACAGCGGGCGCCACCATTTCAAGGCAACCAGCACCAGACCCGCAACGATAAAGCCGGCCAGCGGCGAGAACACCAGCGAAGCACCGATATCGATCGCTTTTTGCCAGTTCACGCCATCGGCCAACGGGATATCGTTGAGCAGCGCATTGGCCAGACCCACACCGAGTATCGAGCCGATCAGCGTATGCGAACTGGAGGCCGGAATACCGAAGTACCAGGTACCGAGGTTCCAGGTAATCGCCGCCGCCAGCAGCGAGAACACCATGGCCAGGCCATGTCCGGTGTTGACGTTGATGAGCAGCTCGACCGGCAGCAGATGGACGATGGCATAGGCAACGCCTACGCCGCCCAGCAACACGCCGAGAAAGTTGAATACACCGGAAAAGAACACGGCCAGATGAGGCGGCATCGCTTTGGTGTAAATGACTGTCGCCACCGCGTTGGCGGTGTCATGAAAGCCGTTGATGAACTCGAAGGTGAGGACGAAAGCCAGGGCGAGCAACAGGCTCACAAGCACCCAGGCATCAAGCCCGCTGAATAAATCGATCATGTAGGTTTTCTGACCGGGTCTGAAGGGGGCGCGATTATGACAGAAAAAATACCGAACGACTTGTCGTCACCGCCAGGTGTCGCCTCAAACCAAAAAAAAGACGCATGAGCGCCGCCCCGTTGAATGCTCAATGAGGCAGTAAGGCGTGTAATTCAGGGTGCTGGAAGTGAGAGGCGAATCGGGCTGGGTCATCAGACCCGCGCTGTCACGGCTCTTCTTTCAGGCCTTCTTCCATTTTTTGCAGTTCTTGCTTGAACGCCTGGTCCAGCAGGCTGGCTCTTTTGCGCCAGGGCTTGCGTTCCGGTTCCGGTTGCGCGGCGTAGGTGGTGATTTCACCGCCGTAGACATCCTTGTAGCGTTGCTCCTGGCGCTCAAGTTCCGCGCGCAGTTCATCTTTAGTCACTTTAATACCTGTTTGAGTCGAATGGGCTCTGGCGATGACGCAAAACATTGCAAGTATGTTCACTCCAGTCTGGCTGTATACCCAATACAGTCAGCGACCTGTTCGGACAATTGCGCGAAAGGTTTACCGGACATGCCTGTTGTTGTCTGCGGCTACGTGCACCAGAGAAAAACACCTGTCGTAGCGACACTCGTTTGATTTCAAGCGCAGGGCTTGCGCTGGCAGGCCTGCTTAAGGTCTCGCTGCGAGGGTGCACCGCGACAACGCGCCGACAGGACAGTCGAGGCGGGAATCGGGTGAACGGATCAATCGTTGCGAGGGTAATGCCGACCAACTGACGGATACTATCTCCAAGAACTTCTGCTACGTCAACAACAGAGGTTGAATGAGTTCACAGGTCTGGTTTTTTTGTACGATTGTTCCGAAGTTTCAGTGAGCCGTTTATATGACATAAGTTTTATAAAACAGTTTTCACTTTCGACGACAAAATGTTGGCGAAGAAATTCAACGCCTTTTATATGCAGGATGTGTGGAGTTACGCGGCGGGCACAGACCGGGAGCGGGATGACGAGGAGGGGGTCGCAAGCGTCTGTCGCGCGGAAGGTGCCTGAATAATGAAAACGGCCTTGCTTGGTGAGCAAGGCCGCTGCCTTGGACTTCTCAGTGGGTACCTGACCAGTATTTCCAAGAAGTCACTTCATGGCAGAGGTAAAGGTATAAGTATATTTACATGGGGTCAATTGCGATTATCGGCCACCTGTTCGATAATCGCACAAGTGGGTGCGGGTTTCGCTTCTCTAAAAAGAGCTGAAACCTGCGGTTTACAGGGCTTCAAGGCAGTTACATAAGGTGTGTCAATGAACGACGAACTGCGTAAATCTTTTGCCTCATTGGCACCGCCCATCGTGGCATCGCCCGCAAAGCGCATTCAGGCGCTGACCGGTGACCCGGATTTCATGACGTCGCTGGCGCGTGGGCTGGCCGTGATTCACGCCTTTCAAGAGCGCAAGCGGCACCTGACCATTGCGCAGATCAGCCACCGCACGGAAATCCCCCGCGCGGCAGTTCGCCGTTGCCTTCACACGCTGATCAAGCTCGGTTATGCGACCACTGACGGCCGTACCTACTCGCTACTGCCCAAGGTGCTGACCTTGGGCCACGCCTATTTGTCATCGACGCCACTGGCAACGTCTTCGCAGCCTTATCTGGACCGTATGAGTGACCAGTTGCATGAGGCGTGCAACATGGCCACGCTGGAAGGCGACGACATTCTTTATATAGCGCGCTCTGCCACGACGCAGCGGCTGATCTCGGTCGACCTCTCAGTGGGCGGCCGTCTTCCCGCGTACTGCACGTCCATGGGCCGCATTCTGCTGGCCGCACTCGATGACGTGTCGTTGCATGAATACCTTGACCATGTGGATCTGCAGCCCAAGACCAGCCGCACCATTCGCACGCCGGAAGCCCTGCTCGAATGTCTGCAACTGGTTCGGCAGCAGGGCTGGTGCATTGTCGATCAGGAACTGGAGCAGGGGCTGCGTTCGATTGCCGTGCCGGTCTATGATGCGTCGGGCCAGGTGCTGGCCGCGCTGAATGTCAGCACCAGTGCCGGGCGTGTGGCACGCAGCGAGCTGGAGCAGCGCTTTTTGCCGATCATGCTCGATGCCAGTCGTGACCTGAGCACGCAACTGTTTACCTGACGTGGCCGTGTTTTCGACTGATTGAATTCGTTCGATTACCGAACGTTTAGTCGATTATCGGATTGTTTGCCCTCGTGCTCAGGCATAACCTCATTTTCATTCCGGCGCAGGTCTTCGCGCTGATCATTGAACGTGATGTTGGGTTCGGAGCACCTCATGGCAGACATTCTTTCTCTACGCGATGCGGTGAAGCAACTGGTCAACGATGGCGACACCGTTGCGCTGGAAGGCTTCACTCATCTGATCCCCACGGCCGCCGGCCATGAAATCATCCGTCAGGGTAAAAAAGACCTGACCCTGGTGCGCATGACGCCTGACCTGATCTACGACCAGTTGATCGGCGCCGGTTGTGCGAAGCGGCTGATTTTTTCGTGGGGCGGCAACCCTGGGGTTGGCTCCTTGCACCGTTTGCGCGATGCCGTTGAAAAACAGTGGCCGCGTGAAATGGAAATTGAAGAGCACAGCCACGCCGACCTCGCCAACGCCTATGTCGCTGGCGCATCCGGTCTGCCGTTTGCGGTGCTGCGCGCTTATGCCGGGTCCGACCTGCCGAAGGTCAACCCGCTGATCAAGACGGTCACCTGCCCGTTCACCGGCGAAGTATTGGCAGCGGTGCCTTCGGTACGTCCCGACGTCACCGTGATTCATGCGCAGAAAGCCGACCGCAAGGGCAACGTGCTGTTGTGGGGCATTCTCGGTGCGCAGAAAGAAGCCGCGCTGGCTGCGAAGCGTTGCATTGTGACGGTGGAGGAAATCGTCGATGACCTCAAGGCACCGATGAATTCCTGCGTGCTGCCAACCTGGGCGCTGAGTGCGGTGTGCCTGGTGCCAGGTGGCGCTCACCCGTCTTATGCGCACGGCTACTACGAGCGTGACAATCCGTTCTATCAGGCTTGGGACCCGATCGCCCGAGACCGGGAGACGTTCACGGCGTGGATCGATGAATACATCCACGGCACCGCAGACTTCAGTGAATTCCAGAGCAAGCTGGCTCGCGCTTCGGAGGCCAAATAATGACTTACTCCACCAGTGAAATGATGACCGTTGCAGCAGCCCGTCGTCTGCGTAATGGCTCGGTGTGCTTCGTTGGCATCGGTCTGCCCTCCAAGGCTGCGAACCTGGCGCGTCTGACATCAGCACCCGACGTGGTGCTGATCTACGAGTCCGGCCCGATTGGTGCCAAACCTACCGTGTTGCCGCTGTCGATTGGCGATGGCGAGTTGGCGGAAACCGCCGACACGGTGGTATCCACCAGCGAAATCTTTCGTTACTGGCTGCAGGGCGGGCGCGTCGACGTCGGCTTTCTCGGCGCGGCGCAGGTCGACCGTTTCGGCAACATCAACACCACCGTGGTCGGCGATTACCATCATCCAAAAGTGCGTCTGCCGGGAGCCGGTGGTGCGCCGGAGATCGCCGGGTCGGCCAAGTCAGTGCTGATCATTCTCAAGCAGTCGGCGCGTTCGTTCGTCGACAAGCTGGACTTCATCACCTCGGTTGGCCATGGCGAAGGCGGCGATTCGCGCAAGCGTCTGGGTCTGCCCGGTGCTGGCCCGGTGGGCATTATCACCGACCTGTGCATCATGGAGCCGGAAGCCGGCACCCATGAGTTCGTCGTGACCACGCTCCACCCTGGCGTGACCCGCGAGCAGGTTATTGCCGCAACCGGCTGGGCGATCCGCTTTGCCGACACCGTTGTTGTGTCCGAAGAGCCTACTGACGTCGAACTGACGGCGCTGCGTGATCTGGAAGCACGAACCGCTGCGGCTCACGGTCAGGTTGCGGGAGAAGCGTGATGCGTGAAGTATTCATTTGCGATGCGATTCGTACGCCCATCGGTCGGTTTGGTGGCGGGTTGTCTTCAGTGCGTGCAGACGACCTGGCCGCGGTGCCGATCAAGGCGCTGATGGAGCGCAATCCTTCGGTCAACTGGGAAGAAATCGACGAAGTGTTCTTCGGCTGTGCCAACCAGGCCGGTGAGGACAACCGCAACGTTGCGCGCATGGCTGCTCTGTTGGCCGGGCTGCCGGAAAGCGTACCGGGCGTCACCCTCAATCGCCTGTGTGCTTCCGGAATGGACGCCATCGGCACCGCTTTCCGGGCCATCGCGTCAGGTGAAATCGAGCTGGCAATCGCCGGAGGCGTCGAGTCGATGTCTCGTGCGCCCTTCGTGATGGGCAAGGCCGATGCCGCGTTTTCGCGCAACATGAAGCTGGAAGACACCACTATCGGTTGGCGCTTTATCAATCCGGCGATGAAAGCGCAGTACGGCGTGGACTCAATGCCGGAGACAGGCGACAACGTTGCAACCGACTTCAGGATTTCTCGAGCCGATCAGGACGCTTTCGCCCTGCGCAGCCAGCAACGCACTGCCGTTGCCCAGGCTGCGGGCTTTTTCGAGGAAGAGATCGTGCCGGTGCGGGTCGCGCACAAAAAGGGCGAAACCATTGTCGACAAGGATGAGCATCCGCGTGGCGATACCAGTCTGGAAACCCTGAGCAAACTCAAGCCGGTCAACGGCCCGGACCGCACAGTGACTGCCGGTAATGCGTCCGGGGTCAACGACGGTGCTGCGGCGCTGATTCTAGCGTCGGCCGAAGCGGTGAAAAAGCATGGCCTGACACCCCGTGCCCGCGTACTTGGCATGGCCAGCGCGGCGGTTGCACCACGGGTGATGGGCATTGGCCCGGTGCCAGCGGTGCGTAAACTGGTCGAGCGGCTGGGCTTGGCGGTGACCGATTTCGATGTCATCGAACTCAATGAAGCATTTGCCAGCCAGGGTATTGCGGTGCTGCGCGAACTGGGTCTGGCGGACGATGCGCCGCAGGTCAATCCCAACGGCGGGGCAATTGCCCTTGGCCATCCGCTGGGCATGAGTGGCGCGCGGCTGGTGCTGACGGCGCTGCATCATCTGGAGAAAACCGGCGGGCGCAGAGGCCTGGCAACCATGTGCGTCGGCGTCGGGCAGGGGCTGGCGCTGGCCATCGAGCGGTAAGCCCTCCCGTTTCAACCTGTTGTCCAGCAACCCGGATCGTTTGTCTGCCTCCACGAAAAGGCGGGCCGATGATCCGGGTTGTTGTTCGTCCGGGCACTGGATGTTCAACCCTGCCGATTTTTCCTGGTGGCTGAATTGCTCTGACTTATTGTGCTCGATTAAAGACGGTGTTACAGATTGTTTCTTATGGACAGTTCTGCTTGGGGAAAATAATGACTACAACATCAAAAGCACCGCATTACACCGGCGAGGAGCGAAGCAAAAGAATATTCGCCATTGTCGGTGCTTCATCCGGCAACCTGGTCGAATGGTTCGACTTTTATATCTACGCCTTCTGCGCGATTTATTTCGCACCGGCTTTCTTTCCTTCCGATGATCCGACCGTTCAGTTGCTCAACACTGCAGGTGTGTTTGCCGCTGGCTTTCTGATGCGTCCGATTGGCGGCTGGCTGTTTGGTCGTGTCGCAGACAAACATGGCCGCAAGAACTCCATGCTGATTTCGGTCACCATGATGTGTGCCGGATCATTGATCATTGCCTGCCTGCCGACCTATGCATCGATTGGTGCCTGGGCGCCGGCCTTGTTGCTGATGGCGCGCCTGCTGCAAGGCCTGTCGGTGGGTGGCGAGTACGGCACCACGGCCACTTACATGAGTGAAGTGGCGTTGCGTGGCCAGCGTGGCTTTTATGCTTCGTTTCAGTACGTGACTCTGATCGGCGGGCAACTGCTGGCGGTGTTGACGGTGGTCATCCTCCAGCAATTCCTGACCACCGAAGAGTTGCGTGACTACGGCTGGCGCATCCCCTTCGTGATCGGTGCTGCCGCAGCGGTCATCGCCTTGCTGCTGCGTCGCACCCTCAACGAAACCACCACAGCCGAAAGCCGGCAGGACAAGGACGCCGGCAGTATCGCGGCACTGTTCAAGCATCATGCCGCAGCCTTCATCACAGTGCTGGGTTACACCGCCGGTGGCTCGCTGATTTTCTACACCTTCACGACCTACATGCAGAAATACCTGGTCAACACCGGAGGCATGGAAGCCAAGACCGCCAGCTACATCATGACCGGCGCGCTGTTTCTGTACATGTGCATGCAACCGTTTTTCGGCATGCTCGCGGACCGCATCGGCCGTCGCAATTCGATGCTTCTGTTCGGTGCGCTGGGTACGCTGTGTACAGTACCGATCCTGATGACGCTCAAGACCACCACCAACCCGTTCATTGCCTTTGTGCTGATTACCCTGGCGCTGGCGATCGTCAGCTTCTACACCTCGATCAGCGGGCTGGTCAAAGCCGAGATGTTTCCACCTCAGGTTCGCGCACTGGGCGTGGGGCTGGCGTATGCGGTGGCCAACGCGGTGTTCGGTGGCTCGGCTGAGTGGGTTGCGCTGAAACTCAAGAGTGCCGGGATGGAGAACAGTTTTTACTGGTACGTGACGGCCATGATGGCGGTAGCGTTCCTGTTCAGTCTGCGCTTGCCCAAAGAGCCCAAGTACCTGCATCAGGATCATTGATCGCAGGGTTTGTTTCGGCCACAAAAAAACCACCTGATCAGGTGGTTTTTTTGTGTGCCGCTGTCAATCAGAACAGCTGAACCGAAGGCTTCTCCTTGGAGATGGTTTCGGTCTGTCCGGTTCTTTCATACCAGCCGCCGCCGAGGGCCTTGTACAGGTTGACCTCGCTGGTCAGCTGCGACAGGCGATCGGTGATCAGCGTTTGCTGCGCACTGAACAGCGAGCGCTGGGCGTCGAGGAAGGTCAGGTTGCTGTCGATGCCGATCCGGTAGCGACGCTCGGCCAGACGGTAGTAGTCCTGGTTGGCTGCGACGAAGTCGCGTTGCGCCTGGAGCTGCTCGTCATAGGTCTTGCGTGAAGCCAGGCCGTCGGACACTTCCTGGAAAGCGGTCTGAATCGCCTTCTCGTAGTTGGCGACGCTGATTTCCTTCTGGATTTTCGAGTAGTCCAGGCTGGCGCGCAGGTTGCCGGCGTTGAAGATCGGGATGTTGATGCTTGGCTGGAACAGCCAGGCACCCGATCCGCCCTTGAACAGGCCGGACAGCTCGCTGCTGCTGGTCCCGGCACTGGCCGTCAGGCTGATGCTCGGGAAGAACGCCGCACGTGCCGCGCCGATGTTGGCGTTGGCCGCCTTGAGCAAGTGCTCGGCCTCCAGAATGTCCGGACGACGCTGCAGCAGGTCGGACGGCAGGCCTGCCGGCATTTCGGTCAGCATGTCGGAATCGAGCAAGTGGCTGGCCGGCAGATTGTCAGGCAGGCTGGTGCCGAGCAGCAGCACCAGGCTGTTCTGATCCTGGGCAACCAGGCGCTGGTACTGGGCCAGTTTGGCGCGCGCGCTTTCGACGGCGGTGCGCGACTGGCTCAGGTCCAGTGCCGAAGAAACGCCGACTTCGCTGGCACGCGAGGTCAGGCGGAAGCTTTCTTCGTAGGTCTTCAGGGTGTCCTGCGTCAGCTTGAGCAGTTCCTTGTCGGCCTGCCAGGTCATGTAGGCATTGGCGACGCTGGCCACCAGACTGATCTGGGTGCTGCGACGCGCTTCCTCGCTGGCGAAGTAGGTCTCCAGCGCCTGCTCGCTGAGGCTGCGGACCCGGCCGAAGAGGTCCAGCTCGTACGAGCTGACGCCGAGGCTGGCCGAGTAGCTGCTGGTGATGCCGGACTGACCGGTTTGCGACTGGTCGGCTGGCACGCGCTGACGTGTACCGCTGCCGGTGGCCGAAACAGCAGGGAACAGGTCCGAGCGCTGGATACGGTACTGGGCGCGGTAAGCGTCGATGTTCAGCGCCGCAACCCGCAGGTCACGGTTGTTGAGCAGTGCAGTCTGAATCAGCTGTTGCAGCGCCGGGTCATTGAAGAAGTGCCGCCAGCCTTGTTCCGCGGCGGCCATTTTGGCGCCTTCGACCGGCGAGTACGCCGGCCCTTGCGGATATTGTGCGGCGACCGGTGCTTCCGGCTGCTTGTAATCGGGGATCAAAGAGCAGCCGCCGAGAATGAACGCGGTAACTGCAAGTGAGATCAATGACTTGCTCATTGGCCAGCCTCATCGTGTGAAATATGTTTCTGCTTGCTCTTGAAGAGCCCCGAAACCGTTACGAAGAACAGGGGCACCCAGAAGATCGCCAGAATAACTGCGGTGATCATACCGCCAATTACGCCTGTACCGATCGAATGCTGACTGCCCGAACCTGCGCCCGAGGAAATCGCCAGCGGTACAACGCCGAGGATGAAGGCCATGGAGGTCATGATGATCGGGCGCAGACGCATGCGGCAGGCCTCGATCGCCGAGTCGACCAGGCTCTTGCCCTGTTCGTGAAGCTCTTTGGCGAACTCGACGATCAGAATGGCGTTTTTCGCCGCCAGGCCTACCGTCACCAGCAGCCCGACCTGGAAAAACACGTCGTTGGACAGACCGCGCAGGCTGGTTGCCATCAGTGCACCGATAACCCCCAGTGGCACCACGAGGATGACCGCGATCGGAATCGACCAGCTTTCATACAGCGCCGCCAGACAGAGAAACACTACCAGCAACGACAGGGCATACAGGGCAGGGGCCTGCGATCCGGACAGGCGTTCCTCGTAGGACAGACCGGTCCACGAAATGCCGATACCTTGTGGCAGCTTCTTGGCCAGCGCCTCGACTTCAGCCATTGCCTCGCCGCTGCTGTAACCAGGGGCGGGAGTACCGAGCACTTCCTCTGCCGCCACGCCGTTGTAGCGTGACAGTTTCGGCGAGCCGTAGGACCATTTGCCGCTGGCGAAGGCCGAGAACGGCACCATCTCACCCGCGCTGTTGCGCACGTACCATTTCTTCAGGTCTTCAGGTGTCATACGCGCACCTGCATCGCCCTGAATGTACACCTTCTTTACACGGCCACGGTCGATGAAGTCGTTGACGTAGCTGCCACCCAACGCGATGGACAGGGTGTTGTTGATGTCCGACAGAGTGATGCCCAATGCACTGGCGCGCTCATCGTCGATGATCAGTTGGTACTGCGGTTCGTCGTTCAGCCCGTTCGGACGTACGCCCGCCAGAATCTTGCTCTGTGCGGCCATGCCGAGGAACTGGTTACGCGCTTCCATCAGCTTGTCGTGACCCACGCCGCCCTGATCCTGCAAGTAAACGTCGAAGCCGGTGGCGTTACCCAGTTCGAGTACCGAAGGCGGGACGACCGCAAACACCATCGCGTCGCGCAGGCTGAAGAAATAGCCCTGAGCCCGCTTGGCCAGTTCGAAGACGCTGTTATTGGAATCACGCTCCTCCCACGGCTTGAGCATCACGAAGGCAATCGCCGAGCTTTGACCGCGGCCCGCGAAGTTGAAGCCGTTTACCGAGAACACCGACTTCACTGCGCCGCTTTCCTTGGTCAGCAGGTACTCACGCATCTGATCGATGACTTCCTGCGTACGCGCGGTCGAGGAGCCGGCCGGTGTCTGGATCTGGGCGAAGATAACGCCCTGGTCTTCTTCGGGCAGGAACGCAGCCGGAATACGCATGAACATGAACACCATGCCCGCACAGATCAGTATGTAACCCAGATACGCAGGCCACTTGTGCTTGAGCATGTTGCCGACGCCGCGCTCGTAACTCAGAACGCTGCGGTCGAAGGTGCGGTTGAACCAGCCGAAGAAACCACGTTTCGGTTGCCCGTGCTTCTCGTGATCGATGGGCTTGAGCATGGTGGCGCACAGCGCCGGGGTGAAGATCAGCGCAACCACGACCGACAGGGCCATGGCCGAGACGATGGTGATCGAGAACTGCTTGTAGATCACCCCGGTGGAGCCGCCGAAGAACGCCATTGGCAACAGAACCGCAGAGAGCACCAGGGCAATACCGACCAGCGCGCCCTGAATCTGAGTCATGGATTTGATCGTGGCGTCGCGCGGGGAGAGCTTTTCCTCCTCCATGACCCGCTCGACGTTTTCCACCACGACAATCGCATCGTCCACCAGCAAGCCGATGGCCAGCACCATACCGAACATGGTCAGGGTGTTGATGGTGAAGCCGAAGGCCGCGAGGATACCGAACGTACCCAGCAAGACCACCGGAACCGTCATCGTGGTGATGATGGTTGCGCGGAAGTTCTGCAGGAACAGGTACATCACCAGGAACACCAGCACGATCGCTTCGATCAGGGTGTGCACCACGCCGTTGATCGATTCGCTGACCACCGGTGTGGTGTCATACGGGTACACGACTTTCATGCCAGGCGGGAAGAACGGCTCCAGCGAGGAAACGGTCGCGCGGATGGCCTTGGCGGTGTCCAGTGCGTTGGCGCCGGTGGCGAGTTTGATGGCCAGACCGGAAGCCGGTTTGCCGTCGAACTGCGAGTCGGTGCTGTAGTTCTCTGCGCCCAGGCCCACGGTGGCGACGTCTTTCAGGCGAACCTGCGAGCCGTCGGTGTTGACCTTGAGGAAGATATTGCCGAACTGCTCGGCGGTCTGCAGACGGGTCTTGCCGATGATCGTGGCGTTCAACTGCTGGCCGCTGATCGATGGCAGGCCGCCCAACTGGCCGGACGACACCTGGACGTTCTGCGCGGTGATCGCGTCTTTCACGTCCACTGGCGTCAGCTGGAAGTTGTTCAGCTTGGCCGGATCGAGCCAGATACGCATGGCGTACTGCGAACCGAACACCTGGAAGTCACCCACACCGGAGGTCCGCGAGATCGGGTCCTGCATGTTCGACACGATGTAGTTGGCCAGGTCTTCCTTGCCCATGCTGCCGTCTTCCGACACCAGGCCGATCACCATCAGGAAGTTCTTCACTGCCTTGGTGACGCGGATACCCTGTTGCTGCACTTCCTGCGGCAGCAGCGGGGTGGCGAGGTTGAGCTTGTTCTGTACCTGTACCTGCGCCGTATCCGGGTTGGTGCCCTGATTGAAGGTCGCCGTGATGGTCATGCTGCCGTCGGAGTTACTTTCCGAGCTGACATAACGCAGGTTATCGATACCGTTGAGCTGTTGCTCGATGACCTGAACCACCGTGTCCTGCACCGTCTGGGCAGACGCGCCCGGATAGGTGACCTGGATACCGATGGCAGGCGGTGCGATGCTCGGGTACTGATTGATCGGCAGGCTGGAAATCGACAGCGCGCCGACCAGCATGATCACGAGGGCAATAACCCAGGCAAAAATGGGTCGATCAATAAAAAATTTCGACATGGGTTACTCCCCTTTGCTGCCTGCGGCTTTATCAGTGGCCGGGGCAGGTGCCGGGTTTGCTCCTTTGACGTTGGTCGCTTCGGCGACTTTCACTTCGGCGCCGGGTTTGACGTACTGCAAGCCTTCGGTGATGACACGATCGCCTTCCTTCAGGCCGTCTTCGATCAGCCAGTCGCTGCCCACGGTGCGATTGGCCACCAGCGTACGCATTTCAACCTTGTTGTCCTGATTGACGACCATGGCGGTCGGCGTGCCTTTCAGGTCGCGGGTCACGCCTTGCTGCGGTGCCAGAATGGCTTTCGAGTTGACGCCAGCCTGCAATTGGGCGTGAACGAACATGCCCGGCAGCAGACGGTGTTCAGGGTTCGGGAACACGGCACGCAGGGTCACGGAGCCGGTGGTCTGGTCAACCGACACTTCGGCGAATTCCAGTTTGCCTTCCTGGCCGTAGACGCTGTTGTCTTCCAGTGTCAGCTTGACCTTGGCGGCGTTGTCGCCGGCTTTCTGCAGCTTGCCGCTGTCCAGATCGCTGCGCAGCTTGAGCATGTCGGCAGACGACTGCACCACGTCGACATAGATCGGATCGAGCTGCTGGATGGTTGCCATCGCGTCGGTCTGCGCGCTGCTCACCAATGCGCCTTCAGTCACCGCAGAGCGACCGATACGGCCGGAAATAGGGGCCAGCACCTTGGTGTAGCGCAGGTTGATCTGGGCGGTCTGCAGGGTAGCCTGAGCTTCCTGGGTGGAGGCCAGCGCCGTGTCGTATTCCTGACGGCTTACCGCTTGCTCGCTGACCAGTTGCTTGTAGCGGTCGGACATCGACTTGGCGGACTGCAGGGTGGCCTTGGCGCTGTTGGCGTTGGCCTCATAGACAGCCGGGTCGATCTGATAGAGCTGCTGACCGGCTTTGACATCGCCACCTTCGGTGAACAGACGCTTGAGAATGATGCCGTTGACCTGAGGGCGAACCTCGGCGACGCGGAAGGCGGTGGTCCGGCCTGGCAGCTCGGTGGTCAGGGTATACGGCTGTGCTTTGATGGTAACGACGCCTACCTGAGGGGTTTGCGCAGGCGGGGCGGCCTGTTCCTTCTTGCTACAGCCACTGAGCAGGGTTGCCAGGGCGACGGCAGTGACCAGAACGGTAACAGCTGGCTTGAATTGCATGAAGATCCTCGGGGCAGGAGCCTGTTATCTCAACAGTACGTTGAAGTGTAAAAAAATATTTCGGCTAGATAAGTAGCATGCTAAGGAATATACTTACATTCGCGGCTGTTTGTAAACACCGCAATGCGCATTCGGCCACTATTCAGGGAGCCGGGAGCCGATTCGGGACAAGGCGAGACAAATGCCGCCCGGCCATATCTCGAGGCATGACGCAAGACGCGTGCCTGAGGTGAATTTTTTGAGGTCTTATTGCCATGGTTCGTCGCACCAAAGAGGAAGCTCAGATCACTCGCAGCCAGATCCTGGAGGCTGCCGAGCAGGCTTTTTATGAGCGAGGCGTCGCCCGCACCACGCTGGCCGATATTGCGACGCTTGCCGGTGTGACGCGAGGCGCCATTTATTGGCACTTCAATAATAAGGCCGATCTGGTGCAGGCCATGCTCGACAGTCTTCAGGAGCCTCTCGACGAAATGGCGGAGGCCAGTCAGAGCGAGGACGAGGAAGACCCGCTGGGCTGCATGAGAAATCTGTTGATTCACCTGTTTCATGAACTCGCACTGGACCCGAAAACCCGTCGCATCAATGAAATCCTGTTTCACAAGTGCGAGTTTACCGACGAGATGTGTGATTTTCGTCGTCAGCGCCAGGACAACGCCATACAGTGCCACGACCGTATCACCCTGGGGCTGAACAATGCCGTACGCCAGGGACAATTGCCCAAAGGGCTGGACACGGCCCGGGCTGCAGTGGCCCTGTTTGCCTACGTCAATGGCATCATCTATCAGTGGCTGCTGGTCCCCGACAGCTTCTCGTTGCCCGCAGAGGCCGAGCAATTGGTCGACGTGTGTCTGGACATGCTGCGCTTCAGTCCGACGTTGCTGATCAATGAAACTCGCTCAACGACTGGCGTCTGACTGAACACGACCGGCGGCACCCGCCGGTTCCGCCTCCCAGCGACTCTGTGCAGAGCCTAACTCCAATTCGTGCCTCTTATATAGCGGGTTTACCGATCGTTTATCGGTATTCATGGATTGCGCTCGCCGTGCAAGCATCGGCGAGCGTTGATCTGACAAGATATTGTAGGAAGCAGGTAGGACATTTCCTGATACATGTAGCTGATTTCCCAAAGTAAATTCCGAGTATTGCTCCGCAGGAAAACTCCCTTCACTCTTCGCCCCTGAAAGAACAGAAGAGAGGAAAGTTGCATGTTTTTGCCGGATCTTGCGCTTATGTGCCCTGAAATCATCGCCAGTTATGTTGATGTCCAATCGGGCGGGCAGGGCCTCGGCTACCCCATGAGCGGGGAGATTTCCGGGCTGATCAAAACCTGTGAAGGGCATGCACGCACGCGCAAAAACCTGACTTCCGCGAATAATGGGAGGGCGGAGCATGTCGGATACTGCAACTGACGCTGTGAGGTTATTGGCCAGGATCACGCAACAATCCGAGCGTGTGGCCATGGATTCCGTATTGGGCACACCGGTCATTCGATTGGGGTTGATCACCACGCTGTATTTTCGCAACGGCCACAGCGTGGAGATGAAGCGTCGCGTCGAGGCCTGTTTTTCGCGCTTCTATGACGCGTTCAAAACGAAACTCAAATGGCAACTGTTCAAACGCATGCGGCGCCTGAGCGGCGCCGGGTTTGCCTCGACCCGGCGTCAGATTGTCGAGAGTCCGCCAGACGAGCAGTTCATCTGGTCTATCGCCAGTGCGACTCAGGCTGAAGTCGCTACCTACAGCCTGTTTGTGATGAACACCTCGGAGGGGCAGGCCGACAACGATCGATCGTGTCTGAAAATGGTCTTGCCCTGGTCGTATCTGACCGAGCCCGAGGGGTTGAAGCATTACGAGAACTGGATCAGGTACCTCAGCAGCGAACTGCAGGCCGAGCACGGCTTTGGTGGTCTTGCCTGCGTGTTGCCGTGTGACGGTCATCAGTATTTGCCTTGGGAATATCGGCTGGCTCAGGATTACAGCGGGCTGATGGTCGACCCCGGCCCGCACATTGAAAGCCTGCGTCTGCTGGACCGTATCAAGGGCGTCAGTTGGTACACCGTGCTCGGTGATGCGTTCGTCAGGCAGTTGGGAGGCAGCGACAAAATGCGCGGCGAGATGAGTGCACACAGCGAGATCGTGTTTCACACCTACCGCAACGGCCTGATCATTCGCGCCGGTGAGGTGCCCGAGCTGGGTGGGCGAGGGCTGCCGCCGCCAAAGCCTTATGTGACGGTCAACAGGATGATCAAGCCAATCCGCTTGCAGGACACCGGCAATCTTCATCCCTACCTGGCTCCAGGAATTGGCTTTACCGATGAAACCACTGCGCAGTGGTATGCGCGATTCGATGAAAAGCCGCTGCCGCCGGTCGATGCCGGGCAAGTATGCCCTCGCTCAGGCAGTTGGTTCAGCAGCGCTCAGTCAGGCTCCCGTCGGCACTTCGATGAGGGCGAACTGATGCCTGAGTTTGCCCATATAAAGAGCAAGAAAACGCAGTGGTTCTGGGCCGGGATGCCTTCCTGAGCCCGAGAAGCGAATCAGTCCCGTCCTCGCAATAGCGTATTGGGCATCACTGCGGCTGCCGCAAGGCCGAGCAGCGAAATGGCCGCGCTGGTGATCAGCAGGTTTCTAAAGGTCAGTGCCAGTTCGGCGCGCAGGGTTTCCAGCGCGGGTCCGGTGGCCGCGTTCAGACTGTCGAGCAGGACGTTGCCGGAGCTGCCTTCGCCACCCAGCGCCCCTGCACCGAGTTGACCGACGCCGGTGTGCTGCAACATGGCCAGCAGCAGCGCCGACATCAGTGCCACGCCCACGGCGCCACCCAGCGAGCGGAATAGATTGGTCGTGCTGGTGGCCACGCCCATATCCCGCGGCTGAACCGAATTCTGAGTGCCCACCAATGAGGTGGGGAACTGCATGCCGGTCGCAACCCCCGTGAGAATCATGAACAGGCTCATCACTATCAGCGATTGCGGCGGCGTGAAGGCCATGCCCAGAATCGCAATCGGCATCAGCAGCGCACCGGTCAGGATAAGCGGCTTGTAGCGCCCGGTATGCGCGGTGCGTCGCCCGGCGAAATAGGCACCCATCGGCATGCCGATCGCCAGCGGAAGCAAGTGCAGGGCGGCGCTGTCTGCTCCGCCACCGGTGACGGTCTGGTAACGCAGCGGCATCAGGACAATCAGGGAGATGGCCTGAAAGCTGGTGAAGAACACGGTGCACCAGCACAGCACCGCGCTCTTGTTGGTGAACAGATGCATGGGCAGCAAGGGTTCGGCCGTGCGACGTTCATACCAGACGAAAATAGCCAGTGTCAGCAGGGCGGTGCCCAGTAACAACTGAACCTCGGTATCGTCCAGACCGTGCCCTTGGCCAATCTCGGTAATCCCCAGCAGCAGCGCTGTCAGGCCGATGATCATCAGCACGGTACCCAGATAATCGATAATCGGCTTGCGTTGCGGTGCTGGCAGGCCGACGAGGGTCCGATACGCGACGATCAGCGCGGCGGCCCCCAATGGCAGATTGATCAGAAACACCCAGCGCCAGGACAGGTATTCAGTCATCAGGCCACCGAGCACCGGCCCGGCGACGCTGGCCACGGCGTACATGCTGCTGAAGTAACCCTGATAACGGCCACGCTCACGAGGTGGAACGATGTCGGCGATGATCGCCTGGCTGACCGAAACCATCCCGCCCGCGCCGATACCCTGAAGGACGCGCGCCAGCACCAGTTGTTCCATGCTTTGCGCCAGACCACAGAACAGCGAGGCCAGGGTAAAAATCCCCAGCCCGAACAGCATCAGTTTACGTCGCCCGTAAAGATCGCCGAGCTTGCCGTAGATCGGCACAGCCACGGTCAGCGACACCATGTAGGCGGAAATAACCCACGCCAGTAGATCGATGTCCCTGAACTGGGCGGAAATGGCAGGCATCGAGACCGCGACGATGGTTTGGTCCAGCGCACTGAGCAGGACTGCCATCA
The DNA here is from genome assembly GCF_027983475.1 of Pseudomonas cerasi. NCBI lineage: Bacteria > Pseudomonadati > Pseudomonadota > Gammaproteobacteria > Pseudomonadales > Pseudomonadaceae > Pseudomonas > Pseudomonas cerasi. Next base: position 929,521 of record NZ_JAQJVM010000002.1, on the reverse strand, counting down.
TCAACGCAAACAGGATGCTACGAATGGCCGGAGGCGTATGAGTAAGACTGGTCAAGGCAAAACCTGATGGCAGTGTTGACCCGCCGCAAGTGTGGCGGGAGAGTCTGGCCAGTCTAATCCGATAGCTTGCTAATCGATAGGTGCCTTTGCGGAATGGCGATGCAATTCACGCTGTGCGAGCCTCATCGCAAGGCGCTGAAGGTGGCATCGGTTGGCACGCAATGGCCAAACGTACAGCTGGAGACATAAGGGGCCTGGCGCGCCAGTTCGTTACGATAGGCGCCGGCGGTGTAGACGGCCAATACCGCCAGAGCTCCTGAGACAACCATGCATTTTCTTGTTATTGCTTTCATGACGCACTCCTTACCTCGGCTACAGAGCAGTTTGAAAGAACTGATTAGAGTGTAGGACAAGGTTGGGTTTTGCGTCGGCTGCCGTTATCGCTGAATGCCGCATGTCGGACGAACCGGAAGACGCGCTAGAATTCGCGCTTTGACGTATTGGCAGGGTTGAGACACATGGCACGCAAGGAATACAACGGGTTTGAAGTGGTCTCGGCAGTGATGCCGTCCGAGCAGGGTTATAACGCGGCGATTGCCGTAAAGGCGCTGGGTGCCGGCGGCGCACCGCGCTTCCATGCGCTGCTGCCGGACCAGAAATTCAAGACCGCCGATGATGCCGACCTGGCCGCTGTGCAAGAGCTGAAGCGGCTGGTCGATATTGATGCAGAGGGCGAACCGATCTGGGCTGACGCCTGATCAGGCGCCTGGGCGGAACATCTTGAACAGCGCTTCCGGGCCAAGCTGGAAGTAATCCGCCGGGCCGCCGCCGCGCAGAATCGGCTCGGCGGCGGCAGTGTCGTAAACGCCGTCCTTGAGCAGTGACTTGTCGATGTGCACCGCCACGACCTCGCCCAGAATCAACCAGCTGGGCACCAGTTCCTTGTCGGCGCGTTGCAACTGAATGATCTGCGTGACCTTGCACTCGAACGACACCGGCGTTTCGAGTACACGCGGCACCGAGACGATCTGCGAGGCCAGTGGTGTCAGGTTTGCCAGCTCGAATTCGCTGACATCCGGCGCTACCGGTGCGCAGCTCTGGTTCATGGCTTCGGCCAGCGAGCGGGTCGCCAGGTTCCAGACGAACTCGCCGGTCTGCTCGATATTATTGAGGCTGTCCTTGCGACCCACGCTGCAGAACCCGATGATCGGCGGCACGTAGTTGAACGCATTGAAGAAGCTGTAAGGTGCCAGGTTGAGTTTGCCGTTGGCATCCTGCGACGAAATCCAGCCAATCGGGCGTGGGCCTACAATCGCGTTGAACGGGTCGTGCGGCAGGCCGTGACCCTTGGAAGGCTCGTAGGAGTGAATAGCGTCTGACATGCTCGGTTCCTGATGGGCTCAATAATGGATGTCAGCATAGTGCTGCGCATTTGCAGAGGATGCCAGAGCAGTTCGCGTGTTTCACTCTGAGCCAGACATGAAGAAGCCCGACATTGGCCGGGCTTGGGATGTTGCGTGAGCGATCAGCCCAGACGATTGGCGCCTACGCGATCTGCACCGTCTGCCGCAAGACGATTGGCACCGACGTGGTCTGCACCATCGGCAGCCTGACGGTTGGCACCGACGCGATCTGCACCATCAGCGGCCAGACGATTGGCACCGACGTGATCGGCGCCGTCAGCGGATACGCGGATCGAGCCGACGTTGGTATGTTTGGTACCGCCTTCAGCAACGAGGGTGGCACTGGACAGGTCGCTTTGAACGTGGGTGACTGGAAGTGCAAATGCGCTGGAAGCCAGAACAGAGATAGCCAGGCCAAAGATCAATGTGTTGGTTTTCATGATGATGTCTCCAATGAGTGTCGGGTGAGTTGTCATCCCGGTATGGAGGCAATGCTACGCGCCAGCGGATTATTAAGAAGTTAATAGGATTGCTAGCGATCATCGCTGAAAATGATAGTTGGCTGTAATGCTCTGGTTTCGGGCCTTTCAGGCGGGGTTGCATTATTGTGGTGCAATTCTTGAAAAGTCTTGTAATAAAGGCCCTTGACAAATTAAAAGTACAGATAATTCAAGTGGTTATTACTGAAATTTGGCCAAATGATGCACCGCCCTGTAACACTCTGTTGCAGGTCATGGATGTAATTGATTGTTTAGTAGCGGCTGATGTATCGATGCGGACGATGATATTGATCGTTGTAAGCGAGCTTGATGACTCTCGTGCCTTGGCAGAGTCCTTAGCGTTATACACAGGTCTCGATAAGCCCGAAAAATGGAGTGAACGGGGCGGCGATCCCCATTGCTCACGAAGAGTCAGTCATAACGCTCTATTTCTGGAGGTTGTACCGGCCTCTTCGCGAGCAAGCTCGCTCCTACGAGATTTATATATAACGACGAGAGCGGAGCCTGGGCACGAGAATCGTCGCAATCCGATCAGTCAGTTTCGATGCGCGAGTGCTTGCGGGTATCTTTCATGAACACATACACCAGCAGCGAGCAGGCGATACAGGCAGTGACGTACCAGTAGTAACCGGTTTCCATACCGATGCTCTTGAACCACAGCGCGATGTATTCCGCAGTACCGCCGAAGATCGATACCGTCAGGGCGTAAGGCAGGCCGACGCCCAGCGCGCGGATCTCGGTCGGAAACAGCTCGGCCTTCACCACTGCGTTGATCGAGGTATAACCGCTGACGATGATCAGCGCCGCCATGATCAGGAAGAACGCACCCCACCATGTCTGAATGGTATGCAGCGTGGTCAGGATCGGTACGGTACACAGCGTTCCCAACACGCCGAACGCAATGAGGATCGGACGACGCCCGACCTTGTCGGACAGCGCGCCGACGACCGGTTGCAACAGCATGAACAGAAACAGTGTTGCCGCTGATATCGACGTCGAGTCGGTGATGCTCATGCCGACGGTGTTGACCAGATACTTCTGCATGTAAGTGGTGTAGGTGTAGAAAGCCAGTGTCCCGCCCATGGTCAGACCGACGACGGTCATCAGTTCCTTGGGATGACGCATCAGCGTGCGCATCAGGCTTTCCTTGGGCTTTTCCTTCTTCTTGCGCGTGAACGATTCGGTTTCTTCCATGCCACGACGCAGGAACAGCGCGACGATTGCGCACAGGGCACCGATGACGAACGGGATGCGCCAGCCCCAGGCATACAGTTGCTCGGTGGTCAGCGTCTGTTGCAGCACGATCAGCACGCCCAGTGCGATGAGCTGGCCGGAAATCAGCGTCACGTACTGAAAGCTGGAGAAAAAGCCGCGACGTTCCTTGGTGGCCATTTCGCTCAGGTAGGTGGCGGACGTGCCGTATTCACCGCCGACAGACAGCCCCTGCAGCAAGCGGGCGAACACCAGCAGGATCGGAGCACCGACGCCGATGCTTTCATAGCCTGGTGTCAGGGCAATGATCAGCGAGCCGAAGCACATCAGCAGCACCGAGGCCATCAGCGCAGCCTTGCGCCCTTTGTAGTCGGCGTAAAGCCCCATCAGCCAGCCACCGATGGGCCGCATCAGAAAGCCGACGGCGAAGATCGCGGCGGTGTTAAGCAGCTGCGCGGTGGTGTCGCCCTTGGGAAAGAAGGCTTTGGCGAAGTACAGCGAGAAGGCGGCGTAGACGTACCAGTCGTACCACTCGACCATGTTGCCGACCGAGCCACTGAAAATCGATTTGAGACGGCTGGAGGTGGTTTTCTGGCCAGCAGCAGTAGCAGCCGACCCATGGGAGGCGGGATTGGAGGTTTCCATGATGTTCCTTGTTTTCATTATTTTTGGAAGGAGGCATTGGGTGCCCTACCTGTTACATAGCAGGAGCTGTGCCACACCATGAGGGCTTGTTCTAGAGCGGTCGGGAATCTTTGATGAGCAAGAATCCGCTTATCTGCCCGGTTGAGGTAAGCGGATTCTTGCCGATGGGGGCGCTCGCAGCAGGGCGTTCTGGTCGATTGCCGACAGAAGACCGCTCAAGCGCTCAGTTTGGAGGAGAGCAACAGCGCCGCCATGACGATGCTCAGCGTGCCGATGATCACCATGATCGTGTGCCTTGCATAAAACTGCCGAATCCTTTGCCGGATAGGCGCTGTTTGAAACAGGTAGCGATAAGGCGACACGGCGACCCACAGCACCGCCAGCACCAGATAAGCCAGAAGTGTCCGCGGGCCGTCGAGCACCTGGACAAGGCCCAGAAACAAAAAGGGGAGGCCATGCCGCAAGACCAGCGCCTGGGCACCGGGCCAGCTCAGCACCTTGGGCAGTAACTTGCTGCTCAGCCACGCATCGGCTGGCTCTGCCAGAACCATCAGCGGACGCCATACGCAGATGAAGATGAAGAAGCCGACGGTTGTCCAGAGCGGTGACAGGAATAGCACGAGGACCCGCGTTCCCGGATCGTACTCCACACCTTCAGGCGCCAGCGGGGGTGCCAGCAACGCCAGCAGAAACGCGCCTATGTAGACCCAGATGAGCGGCGTGAAGTCGCTCTGCTCACGCATGAGTTTCCAGGCGCTCAGGTCCGCTTCGGGGTAGCGCTTGAGGACGTCGGGGTAGTGAACGGTCAACTGCTCCTGAATATGCGCGCAGGCGTTCCACACCGAAGCGTCTTGCTTGACTGCGGTACGGATCCGCGCGGCCAGACGTGGCGGCTTGAACATCAAGTGCGCGGCCTTGCCTTCGGCAGTGCTTGGTTTGGCATCGAGCAGGCGTTGCAGATGCTCGGCATACTCCACTTCTTCGTATCGCTGGCGCAGCGCCTGCCAGAGGTCTTCGGGACCGGGGTGGAGGTTTTGCTGCAGGTTCCAGCCAAATACCGCGCGCGTCTGTTCCAGCAGGTCAGAGGTCACAGGGTGGCTGGCAATCAGCAAGACCATGCACCTGCATTGCAAATGCTCGCGACGCTCCAGTTCTGTCAGCCAGGGCTGTTGTTCCAGCGCCCGAAGTTCTTCAATGAAGCGCGCATGCTGTCCGTTCTCGATGAGTGCGCTGAACGCTTCGAACGCCTCGCGCAATATCGCCTCTGCCAAGGCGTGCTGCTGGTAGCTGCTGATATGAATGCTTTGCCATACCGTCAGCCAGCGCAAATGCTGAAATGCAGCTTTGATCAACTCGACACGGCGCGCCGAGTCGTTCAGGCACTCCAGCAGCAACAGTTGTTGAAAGCGCTCCGCCTGTCCGTGCTCCATGGCGATCTGCTGTTGCTCGGGCAGATTCTGCGCAGTGGTCTGCCTGACCTGTTGAAGCCAGTCCATGCCATCGGGCTGCTCGATAACAGTCGTTGTCAGGAGGGGGGCAGGCGAGGGCTCAGGCAAAGGCTGGCGCAGCATGACGGGCGGCTCATCTTCGTCCGCGCGTGATCGTGCCAGCTGCAGCGCCTCTTCATAGGCATCACGCAGATTCTGGAAGGCTGCCGGGTCTTCATCAGGACGGTTGACCTTCAATAGCCGGGCATATTGTCGTTTGATGCTGCGCTCGTCGGCATCGTTATTCAGCTCAAGTACGGACCAACAGTCGATCATCTTGCGCCCTGCTCGAACGTGTCGACTTCCTGTTTGAGTTGCTTGCGAATTTCGCTGATCTGCCGCTCGTCCTGTGTCTCCAGCACATGCTGAAACTGGCTGGTCCAGTGATCGATAAGTTCTCGATCGCTGCCCAGGCATTCCTGGTACAGGCGTTCAAGTCTGGCGATCAGGTGAGTGTTGGCCTGCTGTTCGCGTGGATGGACTTTGAGCGCTTCGAGTACCTGAAGGCGTTCCTGTATTTCATCAGGCGTCATCACGCCAGGGTTGTTTTCGATAACCAGCTTGTGACGTTCCCCGGTCAGCTGTGTCATCACATCGGCCTCCAGCAGGCCGTTGTTGTCATAGGTAAAGCGCACATCCAGCGCTACTTCGCCGGCCTTGGCCTTGGGTATCGGAATGATGAGCTCACCCAGCGCAATGTTGTCCTTGACCATGCGACTTTCGCCCTGAAAGATCCGCACCATGACGTGTTCCTGATCATCACTGACGGTCTGAACTGTTTTTACCCGGCTGACCGGTACGACGCTGTTGCGTTCGATAATGGGCAGGTAATGACCGCTTTCATAGCGATTGGCAATTTGCGCGATGGTCTCGATTCCCAGCGTGTAAGGGCATACGTCGGTGAGGACGATCTCCTCCAGCGCTGCGTCCCGCTGCTTGAGCGCCGCTTGCACCGCGGCGCCCTGTGCGACGATTTCATCAGGGTTGAGTGCGATGGAAGGGAAGCGCCCGAACAGGCTCGCGGCAAGCTTGCGGATCAGTGGCATCCGCGTTGTGCCGCCCACCAGCAGAATCTCGTCCAGATCGGCGACGCGTATCCTCGCGTCTCGAAGCGCACGCTCGGCCGGAGCGCGCAGGCGGTTAAGCAGGGGCGCATAAAAATCGCTCATCTGCTCTTGAGTAATGGTCTTGCGCCATTCCCTCTCGGCGTGACGCAATACGAAGTCGGCACTTCCGTCCTGACCCAAAGCCCTGCGCACTCGCTCGGCTTCGCGCCGCAAGGCCGGGGCAATCAGCTCCGTTGACGGGAAGTCCGGCTCATCGCGGTGCAGCTTCACGAAGTGATCGACCATGACCTGGTCGAAATCTTCACCCCCCAGAAAGTTGTCGCCGGCACTGGCACGCACTTCCATCACGCCGTCGAAGAGTTCGAGGATCGAGATGTCGAACGTACCGCCACCCAGATCGAAGACCAGAAACGAAGTTTCGCCTTCCTTCTGGTGAAGGCCATACGCGAGTGCCGCCGCTGTCGGCTCGTTGATGAGCTTCTCGACCTTGAGCCCCGCCAGCTCTCCGGCAATACGCGTGGCTTTACGCTGAGCGTCGCTGAAATAGGCCGGGACGCTGATCACCGCTTCCGTAACAGGCTCGCCAAACGCGCGCTCGACATCGGCTTTCAGGCTTTTGAGGACCAGCGAGGACAACTCTTCCGGGCGGTAAGTAGCAGAGCCCAAGCGAATTTCCTGGGCACTGCCCATGTAGCGTTTGAACAGGGCCGTGGTTTTTTCCGGGTGAGTCTGCAGTCGTTCGCGGGCCGCCTTGCCGACCAGAATCTGCCCGTCATCGTCCAGCCCGACAACGCTGGGGGTGAGAGTTTCACCCAGTGCGTTGGTCACCAGTTCACTGCTGCCGTCGCGCCATACAGCCACCAGGCTGTTGGTGGTCCCCAGATCAATACCAACGATCATCTCGAAAATGCTCCCTGCTCTAAGAGTGTTGCGATGTTTTGCGTGATTCTGAATCAAGGCAACCGGTGTTGTCTTGGTTTTATGCGTGGGAAGTGCCGGGGTTCACTCATGCGTATCAGGCATCAGTGAATCCGCTGGCATGATGGATTCAGACCAATCCACACCATCAGTGTTCGCCGGTACGACTCACGGCCTTGTGCAGAATCGCCGCCAGATCATCTTTGGAGTAGGGTTTCTGCAGCAGGTCGAAGCGGTGTGTTTCGTCCTGAGCGATCGTCGCGAACTCAGTGCTGTACCCGGTGGTAAGAACCACCGGCATCCACGGATAGCGCGCTTCGATTTCGGCGTACAGCTCCAGTCCGCTCATGCCCGGCATGGCGATGTCCGAGAACACCACATGAAAGTTTTCCGGGTTGCCGGAGAGCTCTTTCAGCGCCTCGGCGGCACTGCTCACCCAGAGCACCTGAAAGCCCAATTGCTCAAGCATCGGGCGTGTATAGGTGCCGATGTCCTGATTGTCCTCGACCATCAGCACGCACATCCCTGGCAATGGGGGGAGGATATGGTGATTATCTTCCTGGATCACTTCGTGACGTTGTGCGCTGGGCAGGCACAGCGTGAAGCGGCTGCCCTTGCCCAGCTCGCTTTCAACCAGAACTTCACCGCCCGACTGTTTGGCAAAACCGAATACCTGCGACAACCCCAGCCCCGTGCCCTGGCCGACACTCTTGGTGGTATAGAACGGTTCGAAGATCAGCCCCAGCTTCTCCTTGGCGATACCTGCGCCGGTATCGGTCAGCGATACCCTTACATAATCACCCTCACCGAGTGAAGCGGGTTGATCGTCGGCAGTACAGGCAGCGCAATCAACCTTTATGACCAACTTACCCGCGCCGGACATGGCATCGCGGGCGTTGACCACCATGTTGACCAGCGCTGTGTCGAACTGGCTGCCGTCGGCAAAGATGAAGCACGGCTCGGCAGGCAGGTCGATGCTGACCTGAATACGTGCGCCGGTAAGCGTGTCCATCATCTCGCCAATGCGCGCCACGCTCTTGCAGACATCGAACACTTCCGGCTGCAAGGCCTGGCGGCGGGCAAACGCCAGCAACTGTCCGGTCAGGCGAGCGGCTCGGTCTACCGTGCTGGAAATGGCCTCGACATACTTAACGCGACGGGACTCTTCGAGGTTTGGCGATTTCAACAGGTCGCTGCAGGAGCGGATCACCGTCAACAGGTTATTGAAATCATGCGCCACGCCGCCGGTCAGTTGACCGATGGCTTCCAGCTTCTGCGCCTGGTGCAGGGCGTCCTGCGAAAGCCGCAACGCTTCATTGGCCTCTTCCTCGGCCTGAATGTCACGGCCGACGGCATGGATGAATTGTTTGTCCGGCACGGCAGTCCAGGAGATGGTCCGGTACGACCCGTCCAGATGGCGATAGCGGTTCTTGAAGTGAGGAATAGTGCGGCCGTTCTCCAGCCCGCTCATGGCGGCCAGCGTACTTTCCACGTCTTCAGGGTGCACCAGTGCCAGGAACTGGCTGTTGAGCAGTTGCTCTTCCGACCAGCCCAGAGCCTGATTCCAGGCCGGATTGACCGCCGAGACGATCCCGTCGAACTGCGCCACCAGCATCAGGTCGGTCGACAGCCGCCAGATACGATCACGGTCCTGGGTGCGTTCGATCACGCGCTGCTCGAGTGTCTCGTTGAGCGACAGCAACGCTTCTTCAGCGTCTCTGAGCTGGGTCATGTCTCGGGAAACACACAGAATCTTTTCCGGTTTGCCATCCTTGCCGAAAATCGGGCTGACCTGCACATGCCACCACTTGGTGGTGCCAGCCATGGTCTGCGCCGAGCCGGTGAAGCTGGCGTTTTGACCCGATCTGGCCGCTTCGACCGCAGCGATGGCGTCCAGATTGCCCTGGTCCTGCCAGAAGTCGGGCCAGGGGCAGCCGCGAATCGCATTGAAATCGCTGACTTCCATGATCCGCTGGCCGCCTTCGCTCATGAAGGTCAGGCGCGAGTCGAGGTCCAGCACCTTGATGCAGTCGTTGATGCTCGACAGCACACGGTCCGTGAACGCTTCGTTCTCCGACTGACGGGCTTCAGCCATGACCTGCGAAGTGGTTTCGTTGACCCGGCAGAATACCCCCTCGATCAGGCCGCTATCGCCGTACAGTGGAGAATAGGACAGCGACCACCAGGTCTGCTCGGGCTTGCCATTACGGACGATGGTGCGCTGAATATTGTCGGATCGGCGGCTTTGTCCGGCCAGCGCGTGCTCGGCGAGTGGCCGCACGGCGTCCCAGGCATCGCCCCACACCGAGGCAATGGGTTGGCCCTGCGCCTGTCGTGCCGCAATGGGCAGCACCTGAGAGTAAGCGTCATTGAAGAACAGAATGTAGTCAGGGCCCCAGAGCAGGTACATGCTATCCGGGCAACTGAGCATCAGGTTCATTGAAGACAGTAGCGCTGCGGGCCATGCTTGCTTCGGTCCAAGCGCGGACGTAGACCAGTCCGTCTCTCGGATAAACCGACCCATTTCGCCGCCTCCCAATGGGAGGTCGAGGGGAGTATTCACGGTAGAAAATGCCCCATCTTTCGGACTGTCAAAATGAGCTGAATAGCCAGGCGGGTATGATGTCATTATGCCTTGCCAGTATCCAGCCATCACGACCGCACATGGCCGTGACAGTATGCAGACCCGGCGCTGCGGGAAATGTTCGGTTATCGCCGGAACAAGCTGTACGGAATATGCGCAGCCCTCATTCGAGGAACGTTTCGCGTACCAGAGCATGGCGCTGCATCTTCTCGTTCAGCGTCCTTCGAGGCAGTTGCAATTCATTGAGCACCGCCTTGATGTCGCCTTTGTGACGGGCCAGCGAGGCGCGCAGGCATTGTGCTTCGAAGGCCTCCTGACGCGCCGCCAGCGAGTGCCCCGGCCATTGCGTATCAGGTTGCGGCAGGGCTTGCTCCAGCCCCAGGGCCTGGCGCTCGGCGGCATTGGCCAGCTCGCGCACGTTGCCTGGCCAGTCATGGCCGAGCAACTGACCTAGATGTGCGGCATCCAGCGCTGGCGCTTCCCGGCCTACACGCTCGGCGGCGGCGCGGGCGAAGTGGCTGAACAGTTGCGCGATGTCTTCAAGGCGCTCGCGCAGCGGCGGCAGGCGCAGCTCGGCAACGTTGAGGCGGTAGGCCAGGTCTTCGCGGAAGCGCCCGGCACGCGCTTCTTCGAGAAGATCAGGTTTGGTCGCCGCGATGATTCGCAGGTCGACGTCGATACTCTGATTCGAGCCCAGCCGCTCAAGGCGCTTGTCCTGTAGAACGCGCAGCAGCTTGACCTGTTGCGCCATCGGCATGCTCTCGATTTCATCAAGGAACACCGTGCCGCCGTGGGCATATTCCAGGCGACCGACGCGCTTGCCCTGTGCGCCGGTGAAGGCGCCGCTCTCGTGGCCGAACAGCTCGGCTTCGAACAGGTGCTCCGGGATGGCCGCGCAGTTGAGTGCGACAAAAGGTTTGGCGGCGCGCGGCCCAAAATCATGCAGGCAGCGAGCGACCAGCTCCTTGCCGCTGCCGGTCTCCCCGCGGATGATCACGTTGACCGGCAGTTGCGCCAGTTCCAGCACCTGGCGACGCAGGGTCTGCATACCGGGCGATACGCCGAGCAACGTGGCGTCCAGGCGGGTTCTGGCATCGGCCTGCTCATGCAGGCGGCGGTTTTCCAGCACCAGTTGGCGTTTCTCGAGGGCGCGCCGCAGGTTGCTGATCAGGTTTTCCGGGCTGAAGGGTTTTTCCAGAAAGTCATAGGCCCCTTCGCGCATCGCCTCCACAGCCATCGGCACGTCGCCATGGCCGGTCAGGAGGATGACTGGCAGGTCGCGGTCTGCGCCTTGCAGCCGGGTCAGCAACTCCAGGCCGCTCATGCCCGGCATGCGCACATCGGTCAGCACGACGCCGGGGAAGTGCTCCGGTATACGGTCCAGGCACTCTTCGGCGCGGGCGAAGACCTGCACCTCGAACCCCGACAGCGTCAGCCATTGCTCGACGGCTTGCCGAATGGGCGCCTCGTCGTCTACCACGATGACCGAATTCAACATGCCGGGTCAGGCCTCCAGAAAGTCATTGGGCAAGCTGAACCAGAACTCGGCGCCGTCCGCATGGTTTTGCGCCGTCAGTTGTCCGCCCAGTTCATGAATGATGGCGTACGACACAGCCAGGCCAAGGCCCAGGCCGTCGCCTACCGGTTTGGTGGTGAAGAACGGATCGAAAATGCTCGGCAGATCCTTCGCAGCGATCCCGCTTCCGTTGTCCCTGACGCTGAGCCGCCACTGGTTGTCGACGGCGTCGATACGCACTTCAAGGCGCCTGGAGCGGCACTCGCGCATGGCGTCCAGCGCATTGCGCAGCAGGTTTATCAGTACCTGTTCCAGGCGGATGGCGTCGCCGCGCACCCATGCCGGACGTGACACATGCAGAACGCAGTCGACGTGCTCCTCGCGCAGGCGCGGGTCGAGCAGCAACAAGGCCTGATCGACCACCGTGGCCAGGTCCAGCCGTTCGCGCAGTCCGCTGGGGCTCTTGCGTGCGAAGGTCTTCAGGTGGCTGGTCAAGGCGGCCATTCGTGTCAGTTGCTGATCGACGGGAACCAATGCTTTGCACGCTTCATCGATTCGGCCCTGATCGAGCAGCAGCCGCAGGGTCGCCAGTTGCATGCGCTGGGCGGTCAACGGCTGGTTGATTTCGTGGGCCAGCGCTGCCGACATCTGCCCCAGCGCCGCCAGTTTGGCCGACTGCACCAGACCGTCCTGCGCGGTTTGCAGATCACGCGTGCGTTCTTGCACCAGGCGCTCCAGTTCATCCCGGTTGCGCTCTCTCAGTCGCGCCAGTCGCCAGCGCTGATAGAGAAACAGACTCAGAAATACCAGCGCCAGCCAGATACCCGCGGCAGCCAGTCCTGCATTGCGAACGTCCTCACTGGCCGCGGGCGGCTTGCGCAGCAGATGCAGAGTCCAGTTCTCATCCGCAAGGGGCAGCGACTGCCAGAGATAATCCGTGGTGCCGTCCGGGCCTTCGACACGGCTCAAATGACTGTTTTCGCTGAAGCTGTCGAGGACCCGGCTGCGTAGCGGTGACAATACTTTCTTGTCGTACTGGCGGGTGCGCAACAGGCTGGCACGATCTTCCACCGAGATTGGCAGCAGCTCGCGATAGCGCCAGCCTGGTTGATTGGCGATGAACACGATGCCTTTCTCATCGCTGACCAGCAGCAGGTCCTCACCCTGATCCCACTCCTGCTCAAGGCTCGGGAACTCCAGCTTCACGACCATCGCCCCCATGAACCCGCCGGTATCGTTCAATACCGCACTGGACAGAAAGTACCCTGGAATTCCGGTGGTCACACCGACCGCATAGAAACGCCCGGTGCCCTTGGCGCGGGTTTGCAGGAAGTAGGGTCGAAAAGCGTAGTTGTGGCCGACATAGCTATTGGGCGTGCGCCAGTTGCTCGCGCCAATCGCCAGACCCTGCCGGTCGAGCAACTCCAGCGTCGACGAATGAGCCGCGCTGTTGATCTTTTCCAGCTTGAGGTTGAGGGCGTTTTGCACCTCCCCGGTCACCGGGCCGCTCAGCGCGGCACGAATTTCCGGGTCCAGCGCCAGAACGGAGGGCAGGGCGCGATAGCGCTCGATCAGGGTGTGCAGGGTATTGGCATACAGTGCCAGCTGTCCTTCGGCACGCGCGGCATCTTCCGACATGGCGTGACGCTGCGCCTGACGCATCGCGAGCCCGGCGCACAGGGCCGCACCGGCCAGGATCAGCAGCACGTACAGGGTAATGCGCCAGTAGCGATGCTTGAGCGTCATGTCGCAGCCTGATCGGACCCTATCGGCGCGTTCCCGAGCGAATGCTCACGAACGCGCCACGCGCAGGGTTTACAACAGATTGAAGGTCGCTTCTTTCACTGCTTGCGAGTCCAGACCGATCATGACCTTGAATTCGCCAGGTTCCGCCACGTGCTTGAGCTCGCTGTTGTAGAACTTCAGATCGTCTTCACTGAGGGTGAAGGTCACGACTTTTTCTTCTCCGGGCTCAAGCATTACCTTTTCGAAGTTCTTCAGTTCTTTTACCGGACGGCTGATCGACGCTGCCACGTCATGCAGATACAACTGCACAACGGTTGCACCGGCCACCTTGCCGGTATTCTTCACGGTCACGCTGGCAGTCACCTTGCCTTTGCGCGTCATGCTGGCGTCCGACAACTTGATGTCCGAGACGTCGAACTGGGTGTAGCTCAGGCCATAACCGAACGGAAACAGCGGGCCATTGGGCTCCTCGAAGTAGTGCGAGGTGTAGTTGCCTGGCTTGCCTTCGTGATACGGACGGCCGGTGTTCAGGTGCGCATAGTAGACCGGCAGTTGACCGATCGAGCGTGGAAACGACATGGCCAGCTTGCCCGACGGGTTGTAGTCGCCGAATAGCACATCAGCCACTGCGTTGCCGCCTTCGGTGCCCGGGAACCAGGTTTCGAGCATGGCGTCAGCCTGTTCCTGTTCGTCGACCAGAACCAGCGGACGGCCATTCATCAGCACCAGCACCAGTGGTTTGCCAGTGGCCTTGAGCGCCTTGATCAGGTCGCGCTGTTTGCCCGGAATGTCCAGGCTGCTGCGGCTGGCCGACTCATGCGACATGCCGCGCGACTCGCCGACCACGGCAACGATCACATCGGCCTGCTCGGCGACCTTGACCGCTTCGTCGATCATTTCCTGCGCCGGGCGCGGATCGACCTCTACTTCCTTCTCGATGAAGTTCAGGTAGTTGAGGACGTGTTCGTTGTCACTGACGTTGGCACCGCGCGCATAAACCAGCTTGGCCTTGTCGCCGACCGCGTTGGCCAGCCCTTCATACACCGTCACCGACTGGTTGGGACGACCCGCTGCCGACCAGCTGCCGAGCATGTCGAGGTGACTTTGTGCCAGTCCGCCAATCACTGCGATGGTGCCTTGTTTCTTCAGCGGCAGTGTCTCGTTCTGGTTTTTCAGCAGTACCAGTGTCTTGCGCGCCACATCGCGAGCTTCGGCACGGTGCAGGCGGTCATCGGAATAGGTATCGGCAGGATCATCGGTAGCGACGCCGATGCGGCCGTAAGGCGAGGCGAACAGACCCATGTCGTACTTGGCACCCAGCACTTCACGCACGGCGTTGTCGATTTCCTTCATGGAAACTTCGCCGTCTTTCACCAGGCCAGGCAATTGCTCGCCATAGGCCGCGTCGTTCATGCTCAGGTCGACGCCCGCCTTGATGGCCAGCTTGGCGGCCTCGCGGAAATCCTTGGCCACGCCGTGGTCGATCAGTTCCTTGAGCGCACCGTGGTCGCTGATGGTCACGCCCTTGAAGCCCCAGTCCTTGCGCAACAGGTCCTGCATCAGCCATTTGTTGGAGGTCGACGGCACGCCGTTGATCGAGTTGAGTGCGACCATGATGCCGCCGGCGCCGGCATCGATGCCGGCCTTGTAGGGCGGCAGGTAGTCCTGGTACATGCGCGTCATGCTCATGTCCACGGTGTTGTAGTCGCGTCCGCCTTCTACTGCGCCATACAGGGCGAAGTGTTTGACGGCAGCCATGATGCTGTCATTGGCTGCGACGTTCTTGCCCTGGAAGGACCTGACCATCACGTCGGAAATGCGTGACACCAGGTAAGTGTCTTCACCGAAGCCCTCGGAGCTGCGGCCCCAGCGAGGGTCGCGGGAAATATCCACCATGGGGGCGAAAGTCATGTCGATGCTGTCGGCACTGGCTTCTTTGGCCGAGACCCGGGCCATCAGTGCGATGGCGTCCATGTCCCAGCTGGCGGCCATGCCCAGGCTGATCGGGAAAATCGTGCGATGACCGTGAACCACGTCGTAGGCAAAGAACATCGGAATTTTCAGACGGCTTTTGGCGACTGCGGCTTCCTGCAGCGGACGATTTTCCGAACGGGTAATGGAGTTGAACGTTCCGCCGATTCTTCCGGCGGCAATTTCCTTGAGAATTTGCGGCTGTGGCATTTCCGAACTGATACTGATGAGTCGTAACTGACCGATCTTTTCGTCCAGAGTCATTTGTTTCATGAGTTTGCCGATGAAGGCATTCTTGGCTTGAAGCGTTGTATTGTCCGTGGCGGAAACGGTCTGGGCCATCACCGACTGACTGGCCATACCGACCAGCAAACCTAATAAACACAGCTTATTCATGAATGATTTCTCAAGGCTTTTGTCAGTAACTCGCGTTTAATGTCCGACAGCCAGTTTTTGGGTTATGGACCTTTGGCGTTATGGTTCGCACGGGATGCAAGGATAGTTGCTATCCGCTTCACTGTACGAAGTCTCCCCAAGGTGTGTACGAAAATGGCGGTTTGATTGATTTTTGTACAGACCCTGTCGATCAAATAGTGACCGCATCAGGTGTTGGCGGTGGATTATGCCGGGGAACTTGTGTTTTGGCTAAGGCGTGTCGTTTCAATGGATTCAAAAAAACACCGGAGGTCTGGATTTTGAAGTCTGTTTCACAGTGGATGTTATACGTGGTGATGCTGTTGGGAGGGGTATTGCGTGCCGAGGCAGAGCCAGAAGCACTGGTTTTTCCGCCGATGACCGGCAGTGTGGTGGATGCCGCACAAATGCTCGACAGCCAGACTACGGTTCGTCTGGCGAGACTTCTAAGCGCCCACGAAAAGGCGACCGGGGAGCGTGTGGTGGTGGTGACCCTCGCGGATCTGCAGGGCACGAGCATCGAAGAGTTCGGCGCTCGACTCGGGGACACCTGGGGCCTGGGGCTGCACGGCAAGGATGACAGTGTTCTGCTGGTGGTCTATCGCGACAAGCGCAAGGTGTTCATGGAGGTCGGTGGAGCGCTGAAGGATCGTCTCAATGACGCCCAGGCTTCTCTGATCATCGACATGCTGATGACTCCGGAGTTTGACGACAACCGGTTTGCCGTCGGTATAGAGCGCGGTACACGTGCGATCATCGCGGCACTGGGCGGGCAGATCCCCGATTACCCCGAGCCGACAGGTCAGATGTCCGAATATGACGAGCAGACCAATGACGACCAGGTCTGGCTGATCGGTATCGTGTTGACCCTCATCGTTCTGGGGATTGTAATCATCAGCGTCAGAAGGAGCGGCGTCACCCGCCCCTCACGTGAAAGAGCCGCTGATCGCAGTGGTGGACGTTTCGGCGGTGGCGGTGCTTCCGGTAACTGGTAGTTGATTGATTCGGGAATGAGGGAACCATGGCTTTACTGAACAAAGACGAGCAGCGGCAGGTTGCCGAAGCGATCGACCGCGTCGAACAGCGCACTGACGCCGAGCTGGTCACGGTGCTGGCCTCACGTGCCGACGACTACGCCTACATGCCGCTGATCTGGGCCGGGCTGATCGGCCTGCTGCTGCCGGGTACGGTCAATTACTGCTTTCAATGGCTGAGCGCTGACGAGTTGATGCTGGCGCAGATGAGCACGTTTATTATCGTGGCGCTGGCGTGCCGCATCCCGAAAGTATCCGCCTTGCTGGTGCCGGTCTCGGTCAGACGCTGGCGTGCCGGCAACCTCGCGCGTCGGCAGTTCCTCGAACAGAACCTGCACAAGACCCATGACGGCACCGGCATTCTGGTGTTTGTCAGCGAGGCCGAGCGTTATGTCGAAATTCTGGTCGACCATGGCATCGCCAGTCGTCTGCACGACGACACCTGGAAGGCGATGGTTGATGTGTTTACTCAGCAGGTTCGGGACGGGCAGATTCTGCAGGGATTTCTGGGTTGTATTCACGCCTGTGGCGAGTTGCTTGCCGATCACGTTCCTGTGACTCACGGCAGGAATGAGCTGCCCAATCGGCTGGTGGTGTTGGGGTAAGGCCAAAAGGCAGGTGTCGAGTTTATCGACACCTGCCTTTCTTGAAACCCGTGCGGGTCAGACGATACGCTTTACGTCGTAAAACGATTTTATGTAAGTCTGCAGTTGTTCGACCTGCTGGCTGATCAGCGTCGAAGTATCAACGGGCGACGTTATCTGATCCAGAAAATGGTAGAGCGATTGATAAACCTTTTTCGCCTCTTGTACCCAAAGCGCTTTGCTCTGCGCAACGCCTGCGAGCGCTGTCAACTCGTCGAGTTTTTCTTTGATTGCCTTTGCTTCCCGGGCAGCCGTGCGGGAATCGTCGAGCAGAGCGTTATAGCGCGACCTCAGTCGGTCGCGTTCTTCAATGAGGTCAAGGTATTTCAAGGCGCTGCTGACCTTGTCGAGTAATTTTCCGAGTCTGGCAATCCCGGCGTTGACCAACTCAAGTTCCGGCGATGTCATGTTGACCAGCTTGAGCTCCTCCGGAGTAGGCAGCATTTCCTTGAACACATCGGCAAGGTTGTATTTTTCAAATGTCGTGATCGTTGTATCAAGCAGGCGTCGGTCTGCAGCGATTAAAGCCATTGCGCTTTCCAGCGTGGCTGAGCGCTGGGTTATGCTGTCGATCTGTTGCTGGAGTGTTTCCAGCAAACGATTATTTTCCAGCGTCAGGTTGATCTGCGCCATATCATCGCTGTGTCCGGCAATCGCTTGAGCGCTGCGGCGCACCACGGCGGTGAGATTCGATACCTGCCGAATGCGCTGCCCGTTCAGCTGGCTGATCGCTTGTTGTTTCTGTTTGTCGCTGAGCCTTGTGTCGGCTTCAATCAGTTGTTGTTTCTGATCGATCGACTTCAGGTACACGTTATTCAGCTGTACGGTGACAGTGGCCAGTGCCTGGCTATAGACCTTGTCTGCACTTATCAAGGCCTCCTGAAGCGGCCGCATTTTTTCTTTCATGACCGGCAGAAAGTCCAGCTTCAGCGCGGTCACGTGCGCAAGAATATTCTGGCGGGCGGTTTTCATGACTTCAGTGTCAGGCGGGGTGAGGATCAACAGCTCACCCAGGGTTTCAGTGCTCATGATTATCGTCCTATTACAATGACGGGTTGCTGTTCGCGTTTAAACTGATCCAGCGCACTATTAAATATCTTCAATAGCTCAGTCGTTTTGCCTTTTATTTCCAGCCACGGCATGACAACGCCGTGAAACTGCATGGCGAAAATCAGCAGTGCCTGATCGTCTCTGATCGCCGCCAGTTCGTTTGCGGAACTGTCTACGTAGGCGGCCAACAGGGCCCAGAGGTCTTTCAGGTGAGTGGCGCCCTTATGAGCGTCCAACATGCGAATATACATATCATCAAACAGCAGTTGCAGGCTGCGCACGGCGGCTGCCAAGGGGATTTTTTCCTTGAGTATTTGAACTTTCTGGCTCTTGGACGCTACCATTCGATTTTTTTCCTTTCGGATTTTTTCCGCGTTGGCGCCAAAAATACCTCCGGTTATAGCGACCCCGATGGGGCCGCCGAAAACACCCCAGGCAATATTATTCAGTGTGTTTTTATACTCTTTGTTTTTCTGCTCGATTTCTCTCGTCAGCTGTTCGATATCTTGTTCCAGCTCCTTGATTTGCTGGTCCAGGTCCGAGCGCGTTGCCAGTTTTACCTTGTCATTGATGCCGGGAATGAGCTGGACGCTCAGGACGGTGCTGAACGTTTCGATGTGTTGCGCCAGCGTTTGCGCAGCGTGCTGATGGTTTTTTATTTGTGACGCGGTGTTCTTCAGAAATTCGGCCAGCGTGACACAGACCCTCTGATCAGTTTCACCCAGAGGTACCGGAGGCGTGTTGCGGACCTCTTCAATGGATAAATCGGCAACGGTCAGATCCAGCTGTCTGGCAAAATCCATCTTTTCAATGTAGTTGATGATCTGCTGACCCTGCCCCGAGAACTGTGCGGCAAACAGGTCAATGTTGGTTCCGGTGCGCTTGATGCCATTCTCGATCCCCGACCAGCTTTTGCCGTGACTGTTAATGGCCTTGTAGGTCTTCAGCATGTCTTTAGGCTCAAGCCCGGGGATGCCACTTTTGGTAAAACCCAATTGCTGTTCGACGCGAGCGAGTGACGTGGGGATATTAAGAGCGTGTCGTTCGTAACGCTTCAGGCTAAGAATGTCTTCCTTGGTTAGAACAAGGCCGGCGCTTCGGCCACCACTTTTTTCATCATCAAAGACAGCGTTCAGATACTCTAAGGGTTTCAAGGTAATCCGAGCGATGTTTTCGTTTTCCAACAGGGCTGCTTGACTCAACATAATGCACGTTCCTTGTGCGAGTTATTCCAGTAGAACAAAGGACTCTAGAAGTGTGTTCTGATTGTCTGTAATCAGCCAAGGCGACTATAAAGATGTTTGTATGCCGTGCAAGTAATGGCGCGTCGTTTTTGACAAGGATTACTTTACCATTTATGTGCGTTTCTTCAGGGCGTGTACGACCGCGCGAACAGTGTGTGTAGTCCCTGAAAAATAGGGGTGCCCATGACGCGCTGACGCGCCTAAAATGCCGGTCTGATTTTTCGAGTCCCGGACGGGACGCTTGAGGCACATTTTCAATGTCAGTCATTACCTCCACGTCACCCATCGCTGCGACTGATCATCGCGCGCAGTTCCTTGGCCTGCTGGAGACCAGTCTGTCGCAGAACTCGTTGATCAAGCTGGTCCTGGCCAAATACGTGGGCAGCGAGGCCGATCTGCAGCGCGTTATCATCAAGCCGCTGACCGTCAAGGAACAACCGTGCCTGAGCTTCGTGTATCGCTACAAGACTCGTGACATCACCAAGAATTTTTCGCTTGCTGAAGCAGTAGCTGTTATTGCCAGCCTGATCCCTGAATCGTTCAAGAACGCGCACCTGTTGTCGCTGACCGACGAGGTGCAGCTGGAATACAGCAAGAAGGGCAAGACCACGCTGTTCAAAAGCAAGGCGCAGCAGGAGCGTCAGGCCCCTTCAGCCGGACATGACCGCGAGAAGAAGCGCTACCTGGAACTGACCCGGCCGTTCCTGACCGACTTGGGTGTGACCAATCGCCAGCATGAGCTGATCCCGGCCATGTCGCGCAAGTGGAAGCAGATCAACAAGTTCATCGAAGTGTTTTCCCATGCCTTGAGCTCATCGCCACTCAAGCTCGATCAGCCGATCAAGGTCGCGGACTTTGGCTCAGGCAAGGGCTACCTGACCTTCGCCATTCACGATTACCTGTGCAATACCTTGCAGGCGCAAGGGCAAGTGACCGGCGTCGAGTTACGTGAGGACATGGTTACCTTGTGCAACAACGCTGCGGCGGGCCTTGAACATCCCGGCCTGACGTTCCAGCACGGTGATGTGCGTACTGTCGCGCCCAGCGCGCTGGATGTGATGATCGCGCTGCACGCCTGTGACATCGCGACCGATTACGCCATTCATATGGGCATTCGTTCCGGTGCCTCGATCATCATGTGCTCGCCGTGCTGCCACAAACAGATTCGTCTGCAGATCCAGAGTCCTGCCTTGTTGAAACCGATGCTGCAATACGGTCTGCACATGGGACAGCAGGCAGAGATGGTCACCGACAGCCTGCGCGCGCTGTTGCTGGAGGCATGCGGTTACGAAACCAAAGTGTTCGAGTTCATCTCGCTGGAGCACACCAACAAGAACAAGATGATCCTCGCGGTCAAGCGTGCCGAGCCGGTCGATCCGGCCCAGTTGCTGGCACGCATTCAGGAGCTCAAGACGTTCTATGGCATCAGCGAGCAGTGCCTTGAAACGCTCCTTGAGGCGGACGGTTTCATCGGCTGAAACAGCCACCCTGCGCCAGCAGACCGAAGAGTCTTCGACCAACGGTCTGCCAGTGGGCTGCTTCGTTGCTCCAGGTCAATGGTTGTACCTCGCGCAAGGCGGATGCTTGAGCTATCTCCAGGCATCCCACGAGGGTCCGTCATGATCAGCACTTTTTTCATCCCCGCTGTGAACATCATCGGCACTGGCTGCATTGATGAAGCCATGCTCGCCATACGCAACTACGGATTTCGCAAGGCCCTGATCGTCACGGATGTGGGCCTCGCCAAGGCAGGAGTGGCCAGTCAGGTCGCCGGGCTGCTGGTGGAGCAGGGCATCGACTCGGTCGTGTACGACGGTGCCCGCCCCAACCCGACCATCGCCAATGTCGAGAACGGTCTTGCCTTGTTGCAGGAGCGCCAGTGCGATTTCGTCATCTCGCTGGGCGGCGGCTCGCCCCACGACTGCGCAAAAGGCATTGCCCTGTGCGCGAGCAATGGAGGGCATATCAGCGACTATGAAGGCGTCGACCGTTCGGCAAAACCGCAGTTGCCACTGATTGCCATCAATACCACCGCCGGAACCGCAAGTGAAATGACCCGCTTCTGCATCATCACCGACGAAGCCCGGCACGTAAAAATGGCGATCATCGACCGCAACGTCACGCCGCTGCTGTCGGTGAATGACCCCGACATGATGGTCGCCATGCCCAAATCGCTGACCGCCGCCACCGGTATGGATGCTTTGACTCACGCAATCGAAGCCTATGTCTCCACGGCTGCCAACCCGATCACTGATGCCTGCGCGTTGCAGGCCATGGCGCTGATCGCCAACAATTTGCGCGACGCATTTAACAACGGGGCAAACATCACTGCTCGCGAGAACATGGCCTATGCCCAGTTCCTGGCCGGCATGGCGTTCAATAACGCCTCACTGGGTTACGTGCATGCCATGGCGCACCAGCTGGGCGGCTTTTATGATTTGCCTCACGGTGTGTGCAACGCGGTACTGCTGCCACATGTGCAGCGCTTCAACGCCAGCGTCAGCGCTGCACGCCTGACCGACGTTGCACACGCCATGGGCAGCAATATCCGTGGGCTCTCTCCGGAAGAAGGCGCCCAGGCGGCCATCGACGCCATTCGTGCATTGTCAGCTGCCGTGGAAATCCCGGCAGGCCTTGCTACGCTGGGCGTCAAGGAAGAAGACTTCCCGATGCTGGCCACCAATGCCCTGAAAGATGCCTGTGGCCTGACCAATCCGCGTCCTGCCGATCTTGAGCAGATTCAGGATATATTTCGCCAGGCACTTTAATTCTTTCTGCAAAAAGGCTCGCAATGGACATGCTTCGGCCCTACACCCTCGCAGATCGTGAGCGTTGTCTGGATATCTTCGACACCAACGTCCCACGCTACTTTGATCCAGTGGAGCGCAAGCAATTTGCCAGCTTTCTGATGGCTCCGCTGGGCCAGTACTTTGTCGCCGAGCGTGACGGCGAGGTTGTTGCCTGTGGTGGCTATCTGGTGTTGTCAGACCCGGAAGTGGCAGAGCTGACCTGGGGCATGGTCATCAGCGATCGCCACGGCAGCGGCCTTGGCCGATTTCTGACCGAGGCCCGGCTGCAGCGCATGCGGTCTTTACCGGGCGTCACCCGAGCCTTTATCGATACCAGTCAGCATGTTCAGGGGTTCTACTCGAACCTGGGCTTTGCTGTTGTTTCGGTCGATGTCGACGGGCATGGGCGCGGGATTGACAGCGTCAGGATGGAGCGAGAGGTTTTCGTGAGCGAGGGTGCCTGAACGGCGGCTGACCAGCACCATGGAAGCGGAGCAGGCCAGGCCGAAGTCCGTTTAGCATTCAGATTGTCCTCGCGATTCCCGCGAGCATGACGGGAAGCTCAACCGATGACGCCCCTGCGTTCTCTTTTGCAAAGCGGCTATCTGAAGATCGCTGCCACTCTGGTTCTGCTCCTGTCAGGAGCGCAATGCTTGCGCGCAGCAGACATACCTGATGGCTTTGCCAAGGGCGTGACCGGCGGAGGCTCCGCTGCTGCCGTGCATCCCTCCACGCTGGATGAACTTCGATCAGCGCTCTGCTCGTCTCATGACTCACACGGGGTCTGCACCGATGACACACCGCGAGTGATTGTACTGGACCGCACGTTCGACTTCCGCACGAGCGTGATTGCCAACGGCAATACAACAACCACTGAGCCTGGCTGCGTCGTGAAACCTTGCCCGCAGGGGGGTGAGCAGCTTGCACTGAATGGTGCGAACAACTTCTGCCAATCAAGGCCGCCCGTTATGGTGACCTACGATAACGCGGGGCTGAAACCACTGAAAGTCGGCTCGAACAAGACATTGATCGGGCTTGGCGACAAGGCAGGCATTCAGGGCGCTGGGCTGTTCATTGGCGACGGCGCGCATAACGTGATCGTTCGCAACCTGACGCTTTCGGATATCAATCCACGTGTCGTATGGGGTGGCGATGCGCTGACCCTGAACAAGACTGATGGCGTCTGGATCGATCACAATACCTTCGCGCGGATCGGCAGACAGATGATTGTTACGGGCTGGGGCTCTGCGTCACACATCACCATTTCCAGCAATGAGTTCGACGGCCGAACGCCTTACTCGTCTACCTGCGATGGCCATCATTACTGGGTATGGCTGTTCCTCGGCAGTCAGGACACGCTGACGCTGTCGAGAAACTACGTACACGATACCTCCGGCAGAGCACCGCATTCAGGCGGTATGAACAATGCGCAGGTTCGTGCCCAACTGGTCAACAACGTCTTTCAGCGTATGACCTACCAAGGCGCAATCATGTCGCGGACCTCATCCTCACAGCTGCTGGTCGAGGGAAACGACTTCGAGACCGTAGCCCACCCACTGTTCAACGATACGGATCAGCCAGGTACGGCATTCGCCTTGTTCGATCCGGTTTCAGCGGCTGCAAACAACGTGTGCATGAGCGTGATCGGCAGGCCTTGTGTGGCGAATCGGCAACAGGATAGCGGCGACGACTATCGCCCGCAGGACGCTTCTGCCTTGCAGGCGTTCCGCGAGTATCGGCAGTACCTGGTGGTGCCGGTTTCGGCGCAAGAAGCCAAGGCGCGGGTGCCGGGAGAGGCGGGGGTGGGTAAGGCCAGTGCCGGTCTACTGCGATGACTTCGATGTTTGAGTTGCATTGACGTGTTTCTGGGTTTTGCTATCTGAGAGTGGAGGCGGGGAGAGGGGGAGTTTTGAACGGCAAGGGGGAGGAATTTCAGGAGTGCAGAGCAGATTTTGTGAAAGACTGAAATGGAGCGGGTAGAGAGAATCGAACCTGATATATAAATCAATAAGTTAGGTTATATTTTGGTGTGTGCTGTACATGCAGCCATACAAAATACCGGAAGCCGACGAACGGTCGCTATTTTTGCGTTGCTGATCGCTCTGCGAGTGCTGCGATTGCCTCAAGCGCTTCACGACGCTGTTCGTGCCCTAGCGAGTTAAAAAGCGCTAGTAGGCGGGCTTCCTCGTCGTCAGCGTAGAAAAAAGCGAGCGGCAAGCCAAGTGCATCCGCGATCTGTTTAGCGGCAGTCGGACTCGGGGTGTGCACGCCGCGTTCGTACTGATTCATCCGTGCGCTAGCGCTGGCGGGCTCAAAACCAGCTTCCTGCCCCAAGCGCTCTTGAGACCAGCCTGCTGCTTTCCTTGCCTCCTTCAGCCGATTGCTAAATACGCTGCCCATTCTCTCACTCGCAAAGGCTAAGAGAATCTTAGATTTTTCTTGACGGGATACTAAGTAATCCTTAGTGTCGCAAAAAATGTGGATCGTAGTCTGCGGGGGAGAGCAGTGATGCTAAAGCTGAAAAAAGAAACCGTGATAGTGAAAGATTCGATTTATGACACCGTTGAGGATGCGGGTTCTATATATCGTCGTGTTCGGGTTCAGAACGAAGGCGGAAAAACCGCATTCTTCAAAGAATTGATTGTTCCAAGATACGTGGGCAAGAGCGGGGCAATGAAGGAGGGTGTCCCAAGAACTTGGTATATAAAAAATATCACCAAGAAGAAATCAGTTGTGATTGCTCACCAGAAACCGAACGGTGAGGTAGATTTTGATCTCGATGAAGTAAAAGTAATATCTAGATCATTTGTTTTGGTTGGAGTGTATGTTGGTGTTGCAGCCGTTCCAGCGTCAATAATAATTGCAACAGCAACTTTTGGCTTTGGTCTTCTCTTGTTTCCAGTATTTTTGTATATGGCTTATCGAAATATTTTTAAAATTGCACCCGCACTTAGCCGAGCTACTTTGGAAAAAGAGCTTAGGGGGTTTGGAGTCAACTTATAGCTTTCGAAGCCCCTTAGGGGCGGCCAGGGTCAAACGAAATGGCGGGGGGCCCCACGAAGTGGGGTTCCGCCCCGCAGGGCGCACGCAGGGCGTATTTCGCTTGATGCTGGCGGGGGAAGTTAAGCCTTGGGAGAGGGGTGAGGGGTTGCTCTTCCCCCTCACCCCCGAGCCCATCGGCGGCGAGATGGGGGGACGGGGGCGCAGCCCATGGTGCTCCGCCTTACTGTTCGCATACTTCGTATAGTTCACAGTAGTTTACTTGGCCAAGTTTCAACCCGGCCTGCCCCGTGGCAGTGCACACGATGTTGATTTCCAGTTCCTTGACAAACTCATCAATTATTGCGGGCGATGCATACTCGCCAGGAATATCCTTGTTTGAACGAACTTGTAATCTTGCATATGCACATCTCAAACAACGAGTCTTATTTGCCTGGCAGTGTTGGAGCAAGTGCAGGCTCTGTAGCGTGTCTTTCCGCTTGCTGATCTGAATTTTTTCCATGATCTAACTCCTCTGGTTTTATTTTTGTTTTTATTGCAAAGCCAAATCTATACTTATCTCCACTTCCGTCCTTTCCGACACTCAGCTTGTCAATTTTCTTGATGTGCCTCTCGGTCTTCTTAGCCAATTGAACTTCTAATTTGATGTCCTCAATTAATTTTTCGACTTTCAATTTTAGTTCTGAAATTTCGTTCTGTAGCGTTTTTCCGGGGGAGTAAAAATTCTGTCCGGTGTACATGCTTACGGCGAATGAAAACATATCTTTTACCGCGCTTTCTATTTTTTTGATCGTTTCCTTTGCCAATTTTGCATAGTCACCAGATAGTTTCTGTCTATACAGAATGTCTTTCTTGATAGCTCCAGCCATATCATTGTGAAATTTTGCCAAGAGTTCATCATGAACTTTATTGCCGGTTGAAATATTCGGCGCGACAATAGATCTGGGCGACGTCTTCGGAATATTTATCAATGGTTCGGCAATCAGCTTGTTCTGGTTAACAAGGTTGCGAGCAGCGCTAGCAGCGGGAGGGCTAAAATTATTAATAACATCCCGAATCTCACTAAGTTCTTTGTGAGTTTTTTGTAGTTCTGCTGATGATTTTGCAAATCTATCTTCTGCTCGTTCAGCGACACCTGCAGGGATACGATGCCTGCTCTCAACTTCCGTTGATCTGAAAGTAAGCGTTTCACTGTAGCGGGATTCAGTGCCAGCTCTTTCAGCTTCAAATTTTGCATCTCGCTTTGAATGCCTCTTTGCAATTTCTGAGAAAGGTTGCTCACTGTATAATTCTCCTTCAAGCTTTGCGGCTTTACTCATTCCTTCGAATTTAAAGGAAAAATAGTTATGGCCTTTTCTTGTTATTTCCGCACCCTGCTTCTGCAAAAAAATAAGCATATCTTCTCGGGAACTTACGGCCCCAGCATCTATTAAATTATCTATCGCAGCGACGACCTGTTTCTTTATATTTCTCTGGGGGTCAAACTGAGGTAATTCAACCGATCGCCGTATTTTTGTATCCCGTGGGTTTTGCAATCCATATTTATTGCATACTTGGTCGACAAAGCTGTCATTCTGCAAAATGAACTCGTTATTATTCCCAGGGCCGTGCTTGCCATTATAGTTCGGTGGAAAGGGGTTAAAATATTTTCCAGATTCGAGATGAATCCGAGGGATCATATAATGAATCTCAAGCCGCCCGGTGTGCTCATGCTGTACTAGTAAAATGTTTCGACAGTCTTTTTTCACGCCAGCGAACGCGAAATCCTTGAAGTCTTCAATGATTTTGCCTTTCATGCCCCGTGTGGAATTAATTAATGCCGTTTCTTCTTCGGAAAAACTCAGCACTCCACTTGTGTATTTGTGTTTGAAGTCCAGTGATTCGCAGAGCACGCGCATTGCAGAGGGGTTGCCTTCGAGTAAAGTGGCTGCTGGAGTTCTCTGTCTCCACTCTTGTGTTTCTTTGTCGAAATAATTTTCGGAGAGGAAATAATTAATACCAGTCCCAGCGCCGACAGTGCTATGTTTCGATAAACCATGGATCATGATGCTGTGGCCTTTTTAACTCTTTGTGTGCGATTGCTTTTCCTTATTTCGTCCGAAAATATTACGACCTCGTTTATATCTCGCGCGATAAAGTTAAGCTGATAAATTATTAGGTCTGCATCCGCTTTTTCTCTGTACGTATTTGCATGATGCGCAAGCATATTGATATTTGAGTTTATCCGTCCAAGCCAGCTATTGAGGTCGCGCATCTGCGCCGGCATTCCTGGAGATATGTCGATCTGCGTAGATGTGATCATCTCATTGATTAGTTGCGAGACACTCATCTCGCATTTGCGCGCATTCTCTTTTAGCCGCTCTCGCTGTGAGAGCGGTACCTGTGCGTTAATTTGCACCCATTTTACCTCATGTTCCATGCGGCCCTCCGGGCTCTTATTTTTGTGATCGTCAGGGGTGTGGGGAAACCCCACTGGGTCTCTAGGGCTAGCCCTAGACAAAGCCGGAAAATGTCGAAGACTATTTTTCGAGGAGCCTTGTTCGCCCTAATCATCTAAGAGTATTATTAATTTATAGCTGGCAGCGATGCAAGTTACGCAACTAATAAAATTGTATATAAATAGGGAATGACATAGTGGGAGACATATATTTCGGCAATGTTGCGATATTTTATGAAGCTGAAGACGTTATGACTCCAGGGGCAACCTACCGTCAATCTGAGGAGGACATTGATGCGAAGAATAATTTTAAAATGCTAAAGCAGCACTTGGCCAAATACCTTTCATCCACAAGCACTGCTCCGCTCGGCTGTGTGTCTGAGGGAAAAGACGCAGTAGGTGGGTCGCAGAGACAGGTCTCTTTAGATGATTTTTTTGAGTGATACTGAATCTTTGGAATAGATGACTTGGTGGGACACACTAAGCCGGGCGAAAGATAAGGCACCGGCTGCGAGAAGGAAGCGCTTAAGACCTGCGGCGTTGAGAATGGGGAGAAAGGCAGTCTCAACCTTAGTGTGTACGGCTTTCACCGCTCCTAGGTAGCTAGCGCCTCATCGACCCATGAGGTGATGAAGAATTCGCTAAGTAGGTATGAAACGCAGCCTTCTGAGGGGCCGCGTGGAGGTATATTGACTAACCTTTCAGCCTGCAGGCTAGCACAGAAAAACATCCGAAAAAAGCCTCGACAGCTCCGATCAGTACACCTGCCGAAGCTCTTTTCGCTCCAGAGCGTTTAAAAGATCGACTTCTGTCCAGTTAATGAACCAATATTTAGAAGCATAATGCGTAAAAAAATCGCTTAACTCTTGTTGAGTCGGCTTGCTGATCTTCATCGCAACGCATAGCCTATTTACATATTTGGATTTTCTTTTTCGGCCTATATATGGACATGTCAGGCTGTCTAACAACAGACAAGCTTGTTCTGTATTAGAAAGGATTTTTGACATGTCTTGAAGCTTTGCATCTAATTTTTTAAGAGTGCTTTCTTTAATTGTTGAGTATTGAACATGATCTTTGATATAAAAAAGACAAGAAACGATGTTAAAATACGAGCTATCGCCACCGAACACTTTCTCTACTATATGCGAAGGGAGCAGATAAGCAGCGCCAAAATCGCTCAAAGACAAAATAACATTTAGAACTTCAAGCGATATGAAATTATCAATATCAGCTCTTTTGTGGAAGGTGTCGCTATCGAGCAGGGACAGAGACAGGTCGAATGCGCGCTGTTTTATTGTATGCTTGTAATGACCTAAATGTTGGTCGGCAAACCGACAGAGCAGTATCAATGATGCGCAAAACTTATACGAAGAGCTAACAGAGGGTGCCACCGAATAGAAAAAGTGCATGACCTCCAAAAATACGATACAAGCATCCTTGTAATCGTTAATTTCGGCTTCGGGATTAAGTTCTTTGGGGATGTTAATTAGCAGCTTTGTTCTTTCAAACAGCGCAGATATGATATATGAAGACACCTCATCATAATCCATACCTTCAGCAGAACAAGTTGCTTTGATAGCATCAACAAAGCTACGCACAAGCCTATCAACTTTGAATATCTTCTTTGGCTTTAGCGAGGCCCCTTCTTCAACTTCCTCTAAAAACCTTTCCGTGAATTCGTTTACGTAAAGATTTACCTCTCTAATCACTTTAGATTTTGGTGTGAAAAAAGGGCGCTGATATATTTGACTTTTGGCTGAGTTGACGTGCAGCTTGTACCCCAAAAGCGTATCCGCATAAATTTCGTAAATTTTATTTGCCATTTCGATGGATCTGGCAAATATGAAAACATCGTCAACGTAGCGTTTGATAGAATAGTCAATGTTCAAAATCCAATTGAACTTTTCAGATGCCAGCTTAGCTTCTACTCTACAGTCAACGTTCTGGAATATTATCTCTGAAAAGATCCGACTTACTTCTGGGCCTATCACAATCCCATTTGTTTCGTTGTGATTCGCCATCCGTATAACATCGTCAAAATTATTTCCGAATATAGATGCGGCGTACCTTCCGTCCTTTACAAAGCTTTTGTCTTTAGTAGCCCACGCAATCGAATGCGTATAAATACTATCAAAGCACTTTGAAACGTCCAGAGTTTTTAGAACGCTAAAGTCTTTTTCAAGATCGAGAAAGGCTTTTGAGTTAAACATTTTATAAAGTCTAGTGTAACCCTTGTACGCGTAGAAGGATGAACTGTGTTTTAGCGTTGTTTCAGAGGCGGTGTCGTCAACGGTACCTCTCTTGTATTGCCCTATGTTCTCCCATGAGCTCTTGTAATAAAATACACTCGCGGTTTTGAATGGAGTTCGTATCGAGTATTTACCTAATGTACAGTAATGACAAATGAGATGCTCGTAGCGCTCATAGAATAGTTTAATTTGCCATTGTGAGAGTGGATGCAAAACCGAGAGGCATCTGAAGTCAGTTGCACTTTTCCTTATTTTATATTGGTAAGGCACAGTGCTCCATTTTCCGCCCTTACTTGTTATAAATAAGCTTTCGATTGTCTTAGCGAAGCCTGTACTCGATGCTTGTTTCTTTGCAATATTGTAGAAGCCGTCATTCGAAAATATTATCGGGGTTTCATAAGGAGCTGTTTCAGTTACGAGAACTCGACAATAGTCACCCTTTATAATTCGCTCAGATTTTTTATCATCAAGCATACTCCCAACACTCCCTGATCGCTTTGAACTGTGAACGGTTGAAGTGGAAATAATTACGTTCACTGAATCCGCGCTTAAAGCTGAAAGTCAATAGTCTGCGGCGTTGCGCGACAGAAGTGATCGAGAAAAAACGATCAAATACTTTACCGTAACTGCTCATTGTCGCCAGGTATAGGTACTCATCCAATATAGCTAGGGCTGTTGATTTTGCTTCATCTATCCTGTGATAGTTATGATAAATTCCAGCCAATCTATATCCGCCTCTATTAATATCTAGTACGCTAAAGTTAGAAGTCAAAAACTTTACGCGCATTTCTAAAAGCTCAAAATTCCTGTTTTTACAGTAGTCTAGATAAGCTTTAGTGAGACGCGTTTTGATCTTTTTTATCTTAGAGTTCGCTATATCCAATACTACTTCTCGGCTGCCGTTTTTCTCCGGTGGTTCGTAAACCGAAAAACTATAGCCTAAGTATTCGAAAGAGAAGAGCAGCGGCATTTCCGGATGCTGGCTTTTTTTGTATCCAGAAGAGTCGGGTGCAGAACAAAGCTCCTGTTTTTTCGTGTTTAAATGGAGTCCAGGCGGTAGCAGCTTGCTCACTTTAGCGAGAAACTGTTTTGAGTGCTCCTCCCCCCCAGTTATCACAATAATGTCATCGACATATCGACTATAAAAATATACACCTGCCATCGTTTTTATTGAAGAATCAAAAGAACTCATTACTACTTCAGATAACGTCGCACTTAAGGCCATACCTCTTGGGATCCCTAACCCTCCAGCCAAGGTATGATGCTCAATAATGTCTTTAATGTGTTTTTTGGTCTGAGGACTTAAACCCTTAATTCCGTACACAGCACTCAGGACATTGGACGCCGTGAATGACTCGTAAAAGCTCTTGATATCTAATCTATATATTTTAAATTGAGCACTTTCTGCGATCAGAGCGCGAAGATTAGCGATTATAGTGTCTCTTGACGGCGAGTATAACGACTTAGCCATTCGTAAATTTTTATCTATCTTTCGTAACACCAGCTCGTGACTGAAGGCGGGAACTCTGTAGACATTCTTCCCGCGAAGAATTGAGCTCTCAAGAAAAGAGTATGATTCGTAACCAACATCAGAGCGAGCGACAGCAGCTTCAACCTCTGCGGTCTTTGATAACGGGTTTCTCAGCCACGGCCTAAGGTAGAAATCATTCTTTCGCAGAACCTTTGAAACCGAAATAAAATTAAACGACTGGTCGTACATATGTCATCCCTTACAAAAAGAATGAAGCACCCAAGCACCCAAGCACCCAAGCATTCCAGACACTGGGCCCTATTACCACCGTTGGATGGGGAACAACGCGGATGAGCCGTCAACCCCACATCTCGGGCATGTCCTCTCCTGCGCGTACTTTTCTTTGCTAGGACGAGATCGGCTTTGGAGATGACCCCGTCGACTCTTGTATTCTGACGTCAAATACAGTGTGTTCGCCGCCGATAGATCACTCTTCACGGGTATCAAAGAAATTGGGGCATCCCTGCCTGCGGTACACACGGTTGATCGTAACATGACAATTCGCTCCTTGAATCGCTGAGATAGCGCCGAGCATAGCGCTTCCGGCACTTAGGAGCTACGGACGTTATGGAGGCCTAGGGAGTCGATCTCTCAGCGTCGTCGCCTGTTTGACCTATCTTGATCTGGCAAGGGCACGCATGACGAAAATATTGGCCATCGAGACTGAAAAAAATTTGAACAATCGGCACGGGGTGCGGCTCATCCTAGGCTGCCGCTAGGCTTCTCTTCTGCCGCTGTCTTATAACGCGTCACCCGCCGCTCCTCCAGTGCCGCCAATGCACGTATCATCTGTGGGTGCAGGTGTATTGAGCCTTTATGCGAAGAAAGGCTCCTGGCGGCACTGTACGCTCTCCTGACCGCTTCTTTCTCACGCTCACTAGCCGCTTGAGCACAGAATCTCTTCCAGATTCGAATCTTCGTGAGCGGTCTCGCGTGTCGTTTCTTTCTTTTTGCTTTTCTTGAATAATTAATAACAATTGTGACCTGTTCTGTCTCCTTACGTCTCAATTTGTCCGCTTGCTCCTGGCTGATGTCTTCGCACAAACCTGCGATCTGCACAGACTGCTCATCCAACTCATGCTTTATTGATTTTGCGGTGAGGATTACTTCGCCGTATTTGTTATTTCCCTCTTCTTTTTCAAAGTTAAGCTTATCCGAATCATTCTCAAAAAAATGCACGCGGGCCGTTAATTGGCTCTCGTTCCTATCGTCTAAATCCATAGGGGGGTGGATTTGCTTGGCCAGTTGCTTTATATGTGTCGGCGCATCGGGATCTTTAGCCACCCGTTTAAGTGCTCTCTGTTTTCCTGTGGCGCACTTGATACCAAAAAATGAATATTGTCTCGCGCCCATGGCACGGATGGCGCATTTGTACCTAGTGGCAGTGTCATCGTCTTCACCCGCTAATGCTTTCAGTACGTATCCGAATATATAAGATGAAGGGGTGGCGGTATCATCACCTGTCTTTTCAATAATGCGGACAATATCGCGCTTGTTATTCGCAAAGTAGTCTTTACGATCTATGTACAGTCGTTCAATTGAATCTTCAATAGCGTCCAAAATCTCTAATTCTTTATTGAAGAAAATTGCTATGTGCCAATGCGGGCATCCATCTTCATGAACCTCGACCACCCGGAATCCGAAATAATCCCCGCTTCTTCTATCGACACCAATGTTATCTAGAGCGTCCAATATCGAACGCCAATCCTTTTGCAGAGATCGGTTAGCCTCCCTGGCACTCGCCCCCGAATATTTATCCCTTCCAATCTTCGGGTTTGGATGAAATTCTGGGGACGCTGTTAGCGTGATAAAAGCGCAGCCAAATTGGTTCTGCTCCGCGATCCTCTCAAGAGCTTTTATGTCCAGAAATAACTCGTTAAGTCTGTTTTTTCTTGCCCCGTTGGCCACATCTAGCAAGTTGAAGACAAATGCGTCAGAACCATTGCTGCGGATTATTTTGTTACAGCCCATCAAGAACTTATCTGTTTTCTTTTTGCGTTCTTTATGCATTTCTATTGTTCTGTCGGTGCAGCACACTTGAGTGGCATTCTTTCCGCCGAGCTCTTTTTTTAGATGTGCTAGATGTTCTCTTTTTTCATCAGCTAGTTTGATGATTTGCCTGCGCCACCATTTTTTATCACTGATTCTGAGGGCCAGTGAGTCGATAGTTGAATTTTTGGGTTTTTTTAACTTTATATTAAACGGTAGGTCGTCAATGATAAGTTTCTTTTGATTTTCGTTTGCAGATAGTAGTGAAAATCTATATGCGGCAGCGATTTTATGCGCGAGACGGACAAGCTCATCATTTGAAAAATAGATTATTTCTTCGATGGTGGGGAGTGTTTCAGAGGGCTGTATGTCGACCTTTTCATACATCTCGTTCCCGTGTTCGTCGAATCCACGGAAAAGAATTTTGCTATATTGGGTTTCTAACAACTGCTTTGGGAGAATTCGGTTGGGAGTGGTAGTGTACATCTTATTGTTCTTATTTTTATAGGCCGCTCTAGGCGGCGTTTGTGCTTCTAATCCGCTCCGGGCGGTGAACTATGTCATCTTTCTTGTGCTACCTATCCGACGGATGACTCTACAATTTCAGTCGATATCCAGGGTCGATAGGCCAAGGTTCACAAGGCTTCTCCTTGCAGTTCAGCGATCTGTTCTAAAAGATTAGCTTTAGCTTCTTTCAGAAGTTTTAACTGGTCTCTTTCACGAGTGATCCGCTTTTGCTCTACCCATACGTCTTCTTCAATCCGCTTGATCAACTCGCGGCTAGCAATCATGAAGTTTTCACTGTCGTCCTTGTTCGTCAAGCTTTCACTAAGATCTGATAGCAGATCACGCTCTGACACCCACTCATCAATAAGGCTTTGAGTAATGACGTTTCTCTTGGGTTTTCCCAGTTCGCAGATATTAATCAACATTGGCTCGCGCTCCTGTTGTTAAAGTAAGTTTCGACATCGCTTTTTCTCCAACGGCTTGATTTTCCAAATTTCAATGGCGCGGGAAAACCTTGGCTTTTGATTGATCGGTAAATTGTTGCTCGTGAGAGCTTTAGCTCTTTGATGAGGTCTTCAAGTGTCATCAGCATTATTCGTCTCCTACGACGTGTTGTTGTTGCTGTATGTAGATTTAAAGACCGAGGAACTTACGTCAAGCAGTATTTTTTGTTGTACGACACTGCCCGGAGTATTCAACAAAAGACACCGCCACGACCGTTTGTAAGCGCCTGAAAATACGGGGGATACCGGTGTCATCCAACTTTTTCGCGTAATAAGAAAATTTTCAGATTTTTACTAGCAGGTGGAGAAATCTACGGGCGGATTTGGCGTTTATTTTGGTTGTCCGAAATAGCCCCGAGCTTTCGTCGGAGCAGTTATTATGACGTTGTCTGACACTGCCCCGGATTTTTGGAAAGGGCAGTAGGTTATACGTATAGCTTTGTGCTGATGGCCGCTTCGCACATATTGACGAGTCCCCTTTTGAGCCTTTCGAGTGCCGAGAAATTCAGCTTTTTTTCGAGTAAGTTACTCGCGTCATAAATCTCAAACTCAAAAATATCAAGTTGTCCCTTTGCGTTTCTGAAGTACCCGAATTCGATACGAACGTTGTCTTCCTGCGAGTTTCCCTCCACATCTGACTCCTCGTGGAGCATGTAAATTTTTGCTACTGCCAGGGTGTGCCCGGATTCTGCGCGATTCATTTGGCTGAGTTCAATATTCATTCGTGTTATTTTCCAGTCCGGTCTATTTGTTTTTTGATACTGCTGTTCTTTTCTTAAAGTCGGATTTTTGATTCTGCGTCAAACCTTCTTTTAATGCATCTAGGTAATCGCAGTACCATTGCATCATTATTTCCCTATTTTTGAGATGGGATGCTTTGTCATAAACCGCTCTAAGCCCCGGCTTCTTATGTGCGAGCTGCATCTCCACCCAAGGTTCAGGCCAGCCATGTTCGGAGAGCAAAGTCGTTGCTGTGTGACGTGATCCGTGCCCCGTCATACGGTCTTTATATCCAGCACTTGCAAAACATTTGTTAACAGTATTTTCCGACATCACTAAGCCTTTCGATCCTTCCGAAGGAAATAAGTATCTAGATTTGCCAGTAATGTTTTTCAGGTTGTTTAAAATTGATATCACTTGACTGCTCAGCGGGACTACATGATCACGACCCATTTTCATTTTGCTGTTAGGAACGCTCCAGATTTTTTTATCAATATCAAATTCTATCCACTCGGCGTTTCTGACCATGCCTGGCCTGGATGCTGTATAGATAGTTAGCCACGCAGCACTTTTAACAAGTGTGCGGCTGGGTGAAGCCTCAAGAGCTTTCAAGAAATCTGGTAGTTGATGTTCGAGTAGGTGAGGGTATTGTTTTTCTTGTGGCTGTACTGATGCGATGTCCAATAAATTGCTTGCTGGATTATTTTCACATCTGCCACTTGCTATCGCGAATCCAAAAATCTGATTCAGCCAGCTCCGGACTTTTTTTGCAGTGTTATGCGCCTCTCTAAGCTCAATTGAATTCTGTAATTCGGCACAATGCTTGCGAGTGACTTTCGAGATGGATAATTTACCCAGTGCTGGCAGCATGTCGTTGTCCAGCGCATATCGCATGGACTTGAGCGTTTTTTCTGCTCTGCCGTCGGCTGATTTTTTGGTGTACCAAGCCTCTGCAACGCTCTCAAAACTGTTGCTTGTCGCTTCGCTCAATTCGTATTTTTTTTGCGCCTTATGCGCGACAGGATCCGTTCCCGCTGCAAGCAGCTTGAGAGCCTGCTGAGCCTTTTCACGGGCTTGTTCGATGTTCACGTCCCGATAGCTGCCCAAGCCGTGCCAGCCCCATTTTCCATCAGATTTTTTATATCTCAGCTCCCAGCGTTTGCGCCCGGTTGGGCTCACAACGATGTGAAGCCGCTCCGCGCCACCGTAGTTCTCGCGGTACTCCTTGACCTCGGGTTCAAGTGCATCGATGACAGTTCGAGAAAGGGGTCGTCTTTTTATCTCTGATCGTTTCATGTTTGTGTATGGCCTGGTTCGAAGTTTTCGAAACCGTACACGAGCCTGTACAGAAAAAGTAGGGCCGTGCAGAGACCACCGGAAACCATGAGAGATTCACGGAGCGCTAAGTTCTTGATCTATAAGGGGAGATGAGATGTGGGGAGATGGGTGGAGATGTGATGTGGAGCGGGTAGAGGGAATCGAACCCTCAACTAAAGCTTGGGAAGCTTTCGTTTTACCACTAAACTATACCCGCTCTGATAGCTGCTCTGAGCGGCTGACTTTGTACCAGAACCCTGCCCTGATTTGAAGCGCTAATTTCACTGCGCAGCGCTTTGCCTCCTGATACTCACCCCGAAAACCAACCGCCAGATGATACTGCTGCGCAGCTGACGGTGGCTTCGTGTGCGGTTTTCAGAAGGTCAGGGACGGGTAGTCCTGAGCGCGGTTATGGGCGTTGCGTGGCGTCTGTGCCGGTTGCAGAAAATTCATCAGCACCTGTTTCGAGTCACGGCAGGCGGCCTTGTGTTCCATGTCCAGGAAGTGGCCGGTAGCGTCGATGGTGCTGAAGCAGCAGTCGCGCAGGTATCTGGAGAAGTGGGCGGCGTCGTTTGCGCAGGTGTATTCGTCCAGGGCTCCGTTGATGAACAGCACGGGGACGGTGATGTTCTTGCCTGCGGTCAGGTAATTGTCCGGGTCGAGCTCCAGGACTTGGCTGAAGTGGTAATGCATCTGGTCATACTCGTGAGCATCCAGGCTGCTGATATGACGGAAATTGAAGCGCTTGAACAACGCAGGCAGATGCTTGCCGACGGTGTTGTTGATCAAGTGGCCCATGTCATAACGGCTATGCGCGCCCAGGTGCGTGATGCCGTGACACAGGTAGTCATGCATCTTCTCGTTGATCACTGGGGAGAACGAACTGATTACCGCGCTTTCGATGCGTTTTGGCCGATGCGCCAGGGCAACCAGCGTGGCCGCGCCGCCCCATGAGAACGACAGCACGTGCTCGGCGTTGAAGTGATCGATCAGCTCCAGCAACAACTGGCCTTCTTCTTCCCGGGTCAGTGGCGCACCATGCAGGTTGTGCGGTTTGGATTTGCCTGAATAGGGCTGGTCGTAAAGCACCACGTTGAAGGTCGGGTAGAGGTTGCGGACGGTCTGGGTAAATGAAGCGGTGGTGGCCAATGAGCCGTTGACCAGAATGATGGTCTTGGCGGCGGCATCGGTGCGATAGAGTTCGGTATAAACCCGAAACTGTCCTTGTATGTCGAGCACTGCTTTTTCTGGCGACATAGGTGTCACTCCTGGCGTAGACAGGTATGCGTACCTATGACGTTGCACAAGTTTCGTGACAGACAGGCGATAGTCGATCAAAAGCCTGTGCCGATCCGACTAGCGTTTGTCAGGCGGCCATGACGTTCAAAACAGGTCGATTTCCCCGACGTTAAGCGCGCGGTAGCTGCCGGGGGGCAGGTCGTGGTCCAGCGCCAGCGCGCCGATGTTTTCCCGATGCAGGCGCAACACTTTGTTGTCGAAGTGGCCGAACATTCGTTTCACCTGATGATAGCGGCCTTCGACAATGCTCAGGCGCGCACTGCGCGGCCCCAACAAGGTCAATTGCGCCGGCTGTGTGGTGATGTTCTCGAATGCGAAATACAGGCCTTCGGCAAACTTCGCGGCGTAGCGCTCGTCGATCGGTTGCTCGGTCTCGACGTAATACACCTTGGGCATTTTGGTCTGGGGCTGAGTCAGTCGTCGCGACCATTGACCATCGTTGGTTATCAGCATCAGGCCGGTGGTGTTGAAGTCAAGCCGTCCGGCGATGTGCAGTTCGTGCTTGTCAGGCTCGTCCAGCAAGTCGAGCACGGTCGGATGCTGCGCATCGCTCGTCGCGCTGACACAGCCTTCGGGCTTGTGCAGCATGAAGTAGCGGGCAGCTTTGCCTGCCTGGAGGATTTCTTCGTCAAGCGCCACACAACTGAATTCGCGTACTTCGTGATGCGGGTCGCGGGTTGCCTGGCCGTCTACCTGCACTCGTCCGCTGGCCAGCGCCAGGCGCACTTGTTGACGATTGAAGCGTGGCAGGTTGCTGAGGAAACGATCAAGGCGCATGGCGATAACAGCGAGCGGAGTATGGGGTGCGCATCTTACTCTGTGGCCCGGCGTGCCTGTGGACCTGGCGCTGCATCTTCGATCCCGGCGCAGCGCGGGCACAGACAGGCCTTGTCGCGAAGGTTATCCGGCAGCGCTGCCAGCAATGCAGGGTCGATGCTTTGCGAAAAGCACCAGCAGGGCTGGTCCACGGTACGCGGATCGGCCAGGCTGCATTGGTTGCTGAAGCCGCACAAGGGGCACAGCGCGGTGTCAGGGGGGGCCGTTGTCATGTCGGAGGTAAATGCCGTGCTGGATGATCGGGGTGTTTGGTTCAGGCCATATTAGCAATCACCGAGCTCGCTGTCGGGGCATGATAGACGGGTGAACGGTTCATCAGCGCCGATATCGCCGCACACCGGCAGTGCACCAGCAATATTCTGTCGTAATGGATGCCTTGAATGGATAGGCTTTCGAACAGGTCGGCCAGCGATGGTGGGGGCATGCCAAAGCGATTGCGTACTGTCAGAACATCCATCGGCGTCGGCGGCAACCAGCCGCGCAAGGGCGACGCCCGCGAGTTGCCCACCACGCTTGCGATCTCGTCATAACTCTCGCTGGTCGCCGTCTGAAACTTGGACAGGCTGTAGTTCTTCAGTCTGCCGGGCAGCGAAGTGCCTGCTATCAGCTTGTTGGTGAGAAGCAGGGGTTCAAGCGGCGTGGGCTGCATCACGCTGTGCACTGCCGTGTTGGAACGTGCGAATGGCCGGGCATCCTTGTTGACGACCCGATGCAGTTTCGGGTCCACCAGTTCGTAGCCATGCGGCGCGTAGGTGCGAATCTCGGTGCCATTGGGGATCTTCACGGTTCGGGACCACGGCGTGTAGTACCCGTGGCTGCTGACCACCAGAGTGCGCGCCTGACCTCTGTCCGACGTCCATAAAAGGAACCTTCTACCCAGCTTCCAGGCATGGACCTGCAACAGGTTTGACGAGACGGCAGTGCTGACAGTCCAGCGTTTGAGCAGGGCGTCGGTGTGAAAGAACTTCTCCAGCCGGGTCTGGCGCGGTGTGACAAACTGCCTGCGCAACGGTCGTGTGCCGAACGCCCGGTCGAGCGTAATCGCTACGGTTTGGGAACTGCTCACGGCAGGTTTTACGATTCGGCTCAGTGAGCGCAGCATTCTTGGCGTGTGCGGAGCCAGTTGCAGCAAGCCCAGCGTTAGCGTGGCCAGCAGCGCCTGGTTTTTCTCTGCGTAACGGCTGCCCGGCAGATGCGTTGCGGTAATAGCCAGCGAGGTGATGCCAATCTCTGTCGCCAGGGAGGCGACAAGCGCAGGTGTCAGCAACAATGACATCGGCACCAGCAGCCGCTGTAATTGCTGAAGCCGGTCGGTCCAG
This sequence comes from Pseudomonas cerasi, assembly GCF_027983475.1. NCBI lineage: Bacteria > Pseudomonadati > Pseudomonadota > Gammaproteobacteria > Pseudomonadales > Pseudomonadaceae > Pseudomonas > Pseudomonas cerasi. The sequence continues at coordinate 889,589 of NZ_JAQJVM010000002.1, read as the reverse complement.
TCCGCCAGTGTTACCTGCGTCGACGTGACGATCTGATCCTCTGCGTCATCCAGTGCGTTCTGCTTGAGCAGTTGGTGCAGAAAAGCGAATGGCGTGTCTTCCAGCCTTTTTTCACACAACGACTGGCTCATGGCCTGGCGCGTGTCAGGGTTGTAAAGCGCATCGGTCCAGGGGCGAAGGATGGAAACGGGCGGGTTGGGCACGTGTGTCCCGGCCCATAATTTGAGCAGGTAGTCCAGGCGCTGGTGATGGCGGCGGGGAACATAGCGCATGACCGTCTCACGCCATTCTGGATTGGCTGCTGCCCGGTTCAGATGCAGCTTCAGCGTCGTGTCATCTGCAAACTCGATGAACGCATCGGCATGTCCTGCCTGATAAAGCACGTTCGGCAAGCCAGGCTGCTCAAGTACCAGCAGGCCGGTGTATTGCTCCTGCATGCCGTCGGTCAACGCGCCTTGAACGAAAAAACCGAGTGACCGCCATTGATCGGGCGCAGCCGGCGCAAGGGTTTCCACGAGCAGATCGAAGGTGCCGCGCGTGAGGCTGCCGCGCTTCAGGCTGATCAGCGCCTGGCTGATGAACGTGGTTCTGAACGCCTGTTCTATGGGGGCTCTCTGCTGATCCCAGAAGTCGTGGATGCGCTGAGTCATCCAGGTCAGAAAGTCGAAAGCTCTGATGTAGCCCTCGATCGCCTGCGGGCTGATCTCCAGTACCTGACCCTGCTCACTGTCGCCCTGTCCGGTGGGGTCGAAAAAGACCACGGTACCGCCGCCGTGATCGTTGTAGCCAGCAGGATGATCGACTCGATAATTGCTCATCAGCGCCTCGCTCAGGCTGATCGGCCTCGGGTCGGGCGTGTGCACATACGTAGGCGGCAACCGGGGGTTGCCTAAGGGGTTGCTCGAATAGCCAGGTTGATAAGCAATGAACACCTGCTCGGGGTTGAGCGTCAGCGCGTGGTTTTCCTGCAGATAGTTCGCCATGACCTGGCCGGCCATTTTCGACGCAACCGGGATCTGCTCCAAAATGCTCGGCTGTGTCTGCCACAGGTCGGCTGCACCTGCCAGCGCCAGGCCGCGAGCGACTGGCCTGAGCAGGTCGAGCGTGCTGCGCGTGTGGCTGTCGGCAAGAAGCCCGGCGAACGAAGCCTGGGTCAGTGCGCTGAACAGGTCGCCTTCGATCAGTGGCGCCTCGACAACGATGCCGGCGTGCTGCTCAAGCGAAAGAAATACCTGGCCGTAGAGCCCTGAGGCGTTCATGGCCGTCAACAGCCGCTTGCTCATCTGGCGTGGATCATCGCTGATGTATTCGATGACGTTGCCCTTGGCACCCAGAATGTGAATGAAACAGTGCGACGTGGTTTTCGAGCTGATCTGAAATATCCCCGGCACCTGTTTGCCATTCAGCGTCAGGACCCGGACCTCGGATTTTTCACCTCGTCCGCTCATGCTGATCGTGTCGGTATCGACGGGAGACCGGTCAAGTCCCATGGCGTCCCGCGCCAGCCAATAACCGTCCCGGCTGATGTGCCTGTGGTTGAGCTGCCGAGCCAGGTTGTCAAGGAACGCCAGCCGCGACAAGGTGCGCCAGGTCGCCTCGTGGCGGGCTCTGAACGCCTCCAGTACGGCGTTGTAATTGCGTTTGAGCGGCAGCTCGCCGATCAGCTTGAACATTCGCGCCGTGGTCAGCGCTGGCGTGTCTTCGCACAGTGAAAAGTCGGCAAGGGTGCTACGAGACAGCGCCTGGAAATGCGCGGGGTCGAAGCTGGCCAGCGCTACATCGGTCAGCGACAGGCTGACGCTGTAATGCTCGTGTCCATTGTCGTCCACAGCAGGTCGGTCATCATCGCTGAAGGTGATTTGCAGTACGTCCGGGTCGAGTGCCTTGCCGCTCTGCTGCCTGAGCAGGGTGGTCAGGTGCTGGCGAACGTAATCCTGTCGGGTCGGTGGAAAGTCCATGTCCAGTTGGCAGGCTTTCAGGAGCAATGTCGAGTCGGTAATCAGCCGGAAACCTGCGCTGCTACGCATGGCTCTGAGTTGACGTTCGATGTGTGGCGCGGCGTCTTCCGGCTCGCTTTCTTCGGCTATCGCAGGCAACGGCGTCGGTTCGGGCGCTGAAAAGCCGTCTGGCAGGATAAACGGCGCCGACGCGTTCAACGTGTCGTGCCTGCTATTGCTGTGCTCGGGGCGCAGAATGCTGGTTTGTTCCAGCAGCAAAGAGGACGGGTGAAACAGTGTGTCCTGACGAAGCGGACTCCAGATGGGATTCATGACGTGCGGTCAAAATGAGTGAATGCCCATTATTTCGGGAAGCGCGATGTGGAAGGTCATAACTATGTAGTGCGACTGCTCGTCACGTTGAAAGAGCGAGGCGGCACGTCTGCGCATGCCGCCTTTATGCTTAATGCTGTTGCTGCACGTGCGCGCGCCAGCCACCGAGAGGGCTGATGTCGCGGGCACCCTCCAGACCATAGGCTTCGCAGATGAAACCGGTCTCCCAGCGACCGTCGGCCAATTGCACTTTGCCCAGCCCGAGCGGTGCCGGAATGCCGGTCAGAAACGACCCCAACTCGATACTTGGCAACTCCCAGACCTCCACGTCGATGGCTACGCCATGTTCGGCCACCCGCACCATGCCAGGCCGGAAGGGCGGACCACCGGCCAGCGCATACAACCGATAGTCGGCCGAGCTTTGCGTGGTTTCCAGCAGGCGGGCCCCGCGTTGCCTGAGCTGCCAGTTCAAGGCCAGCCCGTCCAGATGGGCACCGCAGACCACCAGCCGCGCCATATCGTTGCGCGCAGTGGTCTGCGGCACAGTCAGCCGAGGTGATTCGCCGCCAATCAAGGGCAGGGCGGTTTGCCGCTGCAAGGCGTCGGCCAGACTGAGCAGGTACTGATCGGTGAATGCCCGTCCGAACAACGTCACGCCCCACGGCAGACCGTTGCCCATGAAAGCGCTGGGCACGGCGACGGCGGCGTAATCGAGCAGGTTGACGAAGTTCGTGTAGTAACCCAGCTCCGAATTGCGCAACACCGGCTCGGCCGCCAGCTCTGCCAATGTCACCGGGCGGCCGATGCTTGGCGTCACCACGCACTCCAGCCTTTCAAGTGCCCGATCGCACGCTGCCTTGAGCACTTGCAGGCGGTATTGCGCGCGAAACGTATCGACTCCACTGACCTGGGGAGCCTTGGCCAGCACGTCGCGGATCACCGGCAATACCGCGTCAGGGTGTTCTTCCATTAACTGCCCGGCGACGCTGTAGCGTTCGGCCACCCACGGCCCCTCGTACAACAACCGCGCCGCTTCGAGAAACGGTGACAGGTCCACCGTGACCGCTTCGCCACCCAGCGCGGTAAGGTGGTCGATGGCAGCGTTGAACAGCCTCGGCCCTTCGGTACAGCCGAAGAACTGCAGGTCCTCGGCGCGGGGTACTCCGAAGCGAAACGGGCGAGGTGCGCCAAAAGCCGAGGCGTCGTTCCACAGCGGGTTGCGACGACTGTACTCGTCGCGCGGATCAAATGTGGCGATCAGCGCCAATAGCTCGCTGGCTTCCCGTGCTGTGGCGGTGAAGGTCGAGACACAATCCTGCGTGCGGCATGCGGGCACCACGCCTGCCGTGGAAATCAGCCCCTTGCTGGCTTTCATCCCCACCAGGTTGTTCAGGGCCGCAGGCACCCGGCCCGAGCCCGCCGTATCGGTGCCCAGCGAGAAACTGCTGACGCCCAGTGCCACGGCCAGCGACGAGCCGGCGCTCGAGCCGCCGGACGGGTACTCGTTCAACACGCTGTTGGGACAGGCACCATAGGGCGAGCGGCTGCCGTTCAAGCCCGTGGCGAACTGGTCCAGATTGGTCTTGCCCATGGGCACTGCGCCCAGCGCGATCAGTTGCGTGACGACGCTTGCCGAGTGTTCGGGTGTGTAGGCATAGTCCGGGCAGGCCGCGGTGGTTGGAATGGCCGCCAGATCAATATTGTCCTTGATCGCGAAGGGCACGCCGAACAGCGGCAGGTCTCTGGGATCACGATCGTCCAACGCGGCCAGGTAAGGCTCGAGTTCAGCTGCGCTGAGCAGGTGGATGAACAGGTGATAATCGCTGTTCAGCCGTGCGGCCTTTTCGCGCAGCGCCAGGATCAGCTGGCGCGGTGATATCCGGCCGGACTGGTAGGCCGCGCGGACGGTGTCCAGGCGCAGGTCATTGGGCAGTGTTGTGTTGTTCATGACGGGATTCCCTCGAAAGTAAAAAGTCGGTCGATTCAGTCTGCGGCCAGCACCACGACCCGTTGCCCTGCGCGTACTGCCGAGCCGGGTTGCACCCTGACGTCCTGCACCACGCCGGCGATCGGGGCGAGCAGGGGGATTTCCATTTTCATCGACTCCAGAATCACCAGCACATCGCCCGCTTCCACGCGGTCGCCCGGTTGCACCTGGACTTGCCAGAGATTGCCGGCGATGTGGCTGTCGACGCCTTGCTGGCCTTTTTGCAGAGGCTGTTCTTCAGTGTTCGACGCCACGCCTTCATCGCTCTCAAAATCGGCCTGCCCGTTGGCGATCCAGCGTTCGCGCTCGGCGTTGAAGGCGGCGTTTTGCTGGGCGCGGAATGCCGTAATACCTTCGGCTTCGCGGCTCAGAAAGGCCTGGTAGTCAGCCAGATTCAGGGTGCTGTGTTCGATGTTCAGGGCGAAGCGACCCAGCGGGAAGTCGCGGCGGATACGTAACAGTTCGTCGGCGCTGACCGGGTAGAAACGGATCTGATCGAAGAAGCGCAACAGCCATGGTTTGCCCTCGAAGGCGGCGACGTCGCGATAGCGATTCCACATCTGCAGCGTGCGGCCGACGAACTGATAACCGCCGGGGCCTTCCATGCCGTACACGCACATGTAGGCGCCGCCGATGCCCACCGAATTCTCGGCGGTCCAGGTGCGTGCCGGGTTGTACTTGGTAGTGACCAGCCGGTGCCGCGGATCCAGTGGCGTGGCCACCGGTGCGCCGAGGTACACATCGCCCAGCCCCATGACCAGATAACTGGCGTCGAACACCGTGCGCTGTACTTCATCGAGGTTGGGCAGATCATTGATGCGGCGGATGAACTCCAGGTTGCTCGGGCACCAGGGGGCGTCCTTGCGCACGGTGGTCATATATTTTTCGATGGCCAGTTGGCAGGCCGGGTCATCCCAGGACAGTGGCAGATGGACGATGCGCGAGGCCACTTGCAGGTCTTTCGCGGCGCACACGGCATCCCATTCTCCGGCGACGATGTCGAGCAGTTGCCGAAGCGGCAGTTGCTCGGGGCGGTAATGGACTTGCAGTGAGCGAATGCCCGGCGTCAGATCGATCACCCCCGCCAGCGCCTTGGCCTCCAGCGCAAGCATCAAGGCATGGCCGCGCAGACGCAGCACCAGATCCAGCTCCGGCGCCCCGATTTCCAGGAGCAGATGGGTATCGCCGGACAGGCGCGCAACCAGGCGTTTATCGTCCTGACCGATGTCGAGAATGATCGGGGAGGGCAGATCCTCTATGCGGACAAGTTCGCTCCTACGGGAGTTTGCGATGCCTTGTGGGAGCGAGCTTGCTCGCGAAGAGGTCGGTACAGCCGATGTATTTTCTGGGGCAGGAATATAGCCTTCGCGAGCAAGCTCGCTCTCACGGGAGTTTGCGGTGCTCTGTGGGAGCGAGCTTGCTCGCGAAGAGGTCGGTACAGTCGATGGGTTTTCTGCGTCTGGAATATAGCCTTCGCGAGCAAGCTCGCTCCCACGGGTGTTTTTCCAGTGAGATGTTGAGTTCATCGCTGCATGACACGCCTCGACACTCACCGGATGAAACCGGACCTTGTCGCCAGCCTTCAATTGCCCTAGCTGCCACAGGTCCGCTTCGATGATGGTCACCGGGCATACGAATCCGCCCAGGCTGGGTCCATCCGGGCCCAGGATTACCGGCATGTCGCCGGTGAAATCCACCGCGCCGATCGCATAGGGGTTGTCGTGAATGTTGGACGGGTGCAACCCCGCCTCGCCACCATCTGCACGCACCCATTCGGGTTTGGGGCCGATCAGACGTACGCCGGTGCGGCTGGAGTTGAAATGCACTTCCCAGTCGGTCGCAAAAAACCTCTCGATGTATGCTTCGGTGAAGTATTCCGGGGCCGCATGCGGGCCGTAAATGACCCTCATCCGGCGGATATCTGTCAGCGCTTCAAGGGCTTCATCGGCAATCCGTTGTCCCGCACTGCGTTCCACCAGAGGCGCGAGGTGCAGCACATCGCCGGCCCTCAGCGCGCGGCCTCCGTGACCTCCGAACTGGCCGAGGGTAAAGGTACTTTTGCTGCCCAGATAATCCGGCACGTCGAGCCCACCGCGCACGCACAGATAGCTGCGTACACCGGCACCTGCGATGGTGCCCAGCGACAACGTCGACCCGGCGTGCACCAGAAGCGCGGTATTCATGGCACAGGATTGGCCATCGACGGTGATCGGGATATGCGCACCGGTCACTGCGACCACCGCATCGGTGTTGAAGCGCAGTAGCGGCCCACTCATGGTGATTTCCAGCGCAGCGCATCCTTCGGGGTTACCCAGCAGGCCATTGCCCTGGCGCAACGCGCGGCTGTCCATCGGACCGGATGGCGGTACGCCGACCGCCCAGTAGCCCAGTCGTCCCGGATAATCCTGAACGCTGGTCTGCGTGCCGCCGCTCAACACCTCGAAGGTGTCAGCGTGATACACCAGATCTTCCAGACAGCGGGTCCACGGCTGGCCACTGGCGAACGGCGCATCGGCAATGATCTGGCGCAGATAGTCGCGATTGGTTTCCACACCGTACAGACGCGTTTCGTTCAGAGCGTCGATCAGTCCGGCGCTGGCGTCCTCGCGGGTCGGTGCCCAACGGATCAGCTTGGCGATCATCGGGTCGAAGTACGGCGGTATCTCGCAGCCGGCCTCGACCCAAGTGTCGATACGTAGCGTTCGGCCATCGGCAGGCGGGAAATCAGCCGCAGTCAGCAAGCCAGGGCAGGGCTGAAAGTCACGCCCCGGATCTTCCGCGTACAGCCGCGCCTGAATCGCATGGCCAACCGGTTTCAGGCCGGCCTGCAACTGATCCAGCGGCGGTAGATCACCGGCAGCCAGTTGCACCATCCAGCTGACCAGATCCACGCCCCAGACCTGCTCGGTGACGCCGTGCTCGACCTGCAGGCGTGTGTTCACTTCCAGAAAATAGAAGCGCTGATCGTCACTGTCGAAGACGAACTCGACCGTCCCGGCGCTGCGATAATTGACTGCCCTGGCGAGTTTGACAGCCGCTGCGCAGAGTTCTGCGGCCATGCCGTGCGGCAGGTTCGGGGCCGGGGTTTCTTCCAGTACTTTCTGATTGCGCCGCTGTACCGAGCAGTCGCGAACGCCGAGCGCCAGCACCTCGCCCTGGCCGTCACCGAACACCTGTACTTCCAGATGGCGCGCGCGCTGGATGTATTTCTCGATGAACACACCCGCGTCGCTGAAATTGTTCTGGCCAAGGCGCTTCACCGCCTCGAACGAGTCGGCCAGTTCTTCAGCGCTGCGGCACACTCGCATGCCGATCCCGCCACCGCCTGCAGTGCTCTTGAGCATGACCGGATAGCCGATGGTACGGGCCGCCGCGATGGCTGATTCAAGGCTGTCGAGCAGTTCGGTGCCTTCCAGCATGGGCACGCCATGCTGTCTGGCCAGTGCGCGAGCAGTGTGCTTGAGGCCGAATACGCGCAGTTGCTCGGGCGTTGGCCCGACGAAGGCGATACCGGCGTCTTCGCAGGCTTGAGCGAACGCGGCGTTTTCGGAGAGGAACCCGTAGCCGGGATGAATGGCTTTGGCGCCGCTGGCTTTGGCAATGGCGAGGATCTTGTCCACCGCCAGATAGGTTCCGGCTGCGCCACCTTCGCCCAGGCTGTGGGCTTCGTCGGCCTGCATCAGGTGCAGGCTGGCAGCGTCGGCTTCGGAATACACCGCCACGCCCTTGACCTGCAAGGTACGCAGGGTCCGCAGGATGCGGCAGGCAATGGCGCCACGGTTGGCGATCAGCAGTTTGTCGAACATGGCATAACCCCGGAAACCCAGTCGCGCTCGGTTTCGTGATGGGAAGCGGGCCGTCCCGCTATTGATCAATCTACGCAACGGTCGTCCGTTGCTGAGGGCAGGTGCCGGGTCAGTCGCGAATCAACAGCTGCGCAGGCGTCGGGTTGTAGCCATTGCAGGGGTTGTTGAGCTGCGGACAGTTGGAAATCAGCACGATCACGTCCATTTCAGCGCGCAGCTCGACGTATTTGCCGGGCGCGGAAATACCGTCTTCGAAGGTCAGGCCGCCTTCGGCTGTCACCGGTACGTTCATGAAAAAATTGATGTTCGGACCGATGTCGGCCTTGCTCAGGCGGCCGTCATGCACACAGGCGCGCAGGTAGTTGTCGCGGCAGCTGTGCATGTAGCGCTTTTCCAGGGCGTAGCGCACGGTGTTGCTCTCTTGCGCGCACGCGCCACCGAGTGTGTCGTGGCGACCGCAGGTGTCATCGACAATGGTCAGCATCGGCTGGCCGAGGTTGGAAAACAGCACGCTGCCGGTGGTCAGGTACACGCTGTTCTGGCGGCGCAGGGTGCGCTGCACATCGTAGCGCTCACGCGGGTTGCTCAGGCTGAAAAACAGCGTGTCGACGGCCTGGTTGCCTTGCAGATCGAGGATGCGCACGGTCTGCCCGGCCTTGACTTCGGCCAGGAACGGCTCGCCTGCCGGTATGGTTGCGTCGCAGCAAAGGTGAGTGTGTGAATTCATGACAGGGCTCCTCAGGCGAACAGGCGGTCGGTGTTGATGAAGCCGCGCTCGTTTTCCGGGCGCGATGTACGGCAGTGCTCGGCAACGCTGGCGTCGGCCTTCATCCAGCTGAGCTTGAGCGGTTGCGGGGCATATTCCGGGTTGGGGTCCATCGGGTGTTGCAGCGCGGTCAGTACCACCAGCGTGTCCATTGGTGCGTAGAGTTCGATGTAGTCACCGGCCTTGGAGTTGTTCGGCGCGAAGTGCAGGGTTCCTGTCTCGTCGACATCGACACGGCTGAACAGGTTGAGGGTCATCAACAGGTCGGACAGCCCCAGCCCCCATTTGCCCAGCTCGACCAGCAGGTTGTCGACGCCGTTTCGAAAGAAGCCGTTGCGCAATTCCTGATAACGGCCCTGGCCGTATTTTTCAGCGACTTCCTGCGCATTGAGCACGCCGCCGATGCTGTCGCTCCAGCCGCAGGTGTCAGTGACGATGGCCGCCAGCACTCGGCCCATGTCCGAATACAGGCAATGACCGTTGCTCAGGCGAGCGGTGTGCTGGCATTTGAGGCTGTCGGGCAGGTTCAGCCGCTCGGTTTTTTCGTGGGCGTTGAGCAGGGTCAGGCTGACGTTGGCGTTGCCGTGCAGGTCGGTCAGGCGCAGCAATTCACCGCGCTTGAGGACGAACGAACGATGGCCGCCACCGGGCAGCAGTTCTTCGGCGAAAACCGGATAAAGCGTGGTTGAGTCAGTCATTGAACGGGCTCCTCTGAAACGTTGAGCAGCGAATCGATGGCGGCGCGCTCGGCGCGGCGTTCGCTGTTGAGGGGGATGTCGTAAGTGATGCGCGCGCCATAGGCTCCGGGCGCGTGCGGGTCGTGGCGCACCTTGTCGAATACCAGCAGGCGGGTGCCGAGGTTGAAGCCTTCGGACAGGTCGTGAGTGACCATGAACACGGTCAGTTTGGTTTCGCGCCACAGGTCCAGCAGCAGGTGATGCATGTCCTTGCGGATACCAGGGTCGAGCGCGCCGAACGGCTCGTCCAGCAGCAGGACGCGGGGTTTCATGATCAGCGCCTGGGCAATCGCCAGTCGCTGTTGCATGCCGCCGGACAATTGCGTCGGGTACTTGTCCAGCGCATGCCCCAGGCCGACCTTGCCGAGCAACTGTGCGGCGTGCTCGCGCGCCTCGTTTTTTGCCTGGCCGAACAGACGGCCGAGCCAGGGCGAGCGGGGCAGCTCCAGACCCAGTGCCACGTTGTCGAGCACCGACAGGTGCGGGAATACCGAATAGCGCTGAAACACCACGCCTCGGCTGGCATCCGGCTCATTGCGCAGCGCCGTCCCGTCCAGCGTGATCAGACCGCGACTGGGGGTTTCCTGACCCAGCAACAGACGCAGAAAGGTCGATTTGCCGCAGCCCGACGCACCGACCAGCGTGCAGAACTCGCCTTCAGCCACGTCCAGGTTGAGGCCCTCGAGCACCACCTGGTCGGCATATTGCTGCCAGACATTGCGCACACTGATAAAGCTCATGCCCGCGCTCCTTCGTACCAGGGAAAGGCACGTCGGGTCAGGGCCTTCAGACCCCAGTCCATCAGCCAGGCGAGCAGGGTGATCCACACCACATAGGGCAGAATCACGTCCATCGCCAGATAGCGCCGCACCAGGAAGATCCGGTAGCCCAGACCGTCAGTCGAGGCAATCGCCTCGGCGGCGATCAGGAACAGCCACGCCGAACCCAGCACCAGGCGCAAAGCGATCAACAGGCGTGGCAGCAATTGCGGCAGGATCACCCGCAGGATCAGTGTCCAGGTCGAGGCGCCGAGGGTTTGCGCCTTGATCAGCAGTTCGACCGGGATTTCACGGGCGCGCTGTTCCAGATCACGGGCCAGAATCGGTGTGATACCGATCACGATCAGCATCACCTTCGACAACTCGCCAAGGCCGAACACGATGAACAGAATCGGCAGAATGGCCAGCGGCGGCACCATCGACAGTACCGTCAGCAAGGGCGACAGCGTTGCGCCGCACAAAGGGAGGATGCCCGCTGCGATGCCCAGACACAGACCCAACAGCGCGCTGATCCCCAGGCCGATGGCCAGGCGTTGCAGGCTCGATGCGCTGTCCTGCCACAGCAGGTAGTCACCGCTGCGCGGGTCGGCAACGAACGCCATGCGCTTGACCGCATCGGCCATCTGTACCGCGCTGGGCAGCAGTTTGTCGCTGGGGTTTTCCGCAAGCCGGGTGGCCGAGCCCATGAAATAGGCGAACAGCAACAGGGCGAACGGCAGGATCACCAGTATCAGGCGACCGGCACGATCCGGATGGCGGTTTATCAAACGCATGGCAATGACCTTTCTACTGAACGTGATTTACAGCTTGCCGTCGACGGCCATCTGCACGTAGCTGGGGTCAAAGTGCAGCTTGAGATTGCCCTTGTCGCCGAGCATCACGCCATTGGCGAACGACATGCCGACGGCATCGGCATCGCGTGCGCCTTCGCCGAGCAAACCATGGGCGAACGAGAAGTCAGCCACCTTGCGCTGGGTGTCCGGCAGCTGTTTGCTGGTCGCGAACTCAAGGGCTTCCTTGGGCGTGGCAAACAGCTTGGTGGTGTCCAGTTGCGCCTGGAAGCCGGCCAGATCGGTCCCCGATGCCTTGGCCATGTGTTCCAGCGCAGCCTTGCTCTGAGCGTTTTTGGCGTTCATCAGCGCGACCACTTCAAACCAGGCGCCAGTCAGGGCCTTGCCCAGGGCCGGGTTGTCTTTCAAGGTCTGAGTGTTGACGACCATCATGTCCATGATCTCGCCAGGAATCTGGCCGGAGTTGAACACTTCGGTTACGCCGGGCCTGGCCTTGATGTCCGAAAGCATCGGGTTCCAGGTGGTGACCGCCTGTACATCGTCAGTATTGAAGGCTGCCGAGATATCGGCATCCGAGGTATTGACCACCTTGAGGTCTTTTTCACTGAGCTTGACGCTGTCCAGCGCTCGGGCCAGCAGGTAGTGGGAGACCGACAGTTCGACCAGATTGACGTCCATGCCTTTCAGATCGGCGACTTTCTTGCCTTCGCCCTTGAGCACGATGCCGTCATTGCCATTGGAGAAGTCGCTGACGATCAGTGCCGTGCTTTCCACGCCACCTGCGGCCGGGATGGTCAGGGCGTCCATGTTGGTCATGGTGCAGCCATCGAACTGGCCGGCGGTGTACTGATTGATGGATTCGACGTAGTCGTTGAGCTGGGTGACATCGATCTTGATGCCGTACTTTTTCGCCCACTTGTCGACGATGCCCTGGCTACCTGCGTATTCCCACGGCATCCAGCCTGCGTAGATGGTCCAGCAGACGTTGAAGTGATCTTTCTGGGCGGCATTCGCCGAGAGGCTCAACGCAGCAAGCAGGCCTGCCGTCAGCAGGCCGAAGAGACGAGACTTTTGCATGTTGAGAAATCTCCAGTAGTGAAAAAAGGCGGCCAGGAGCAACGTGACACCACTGGTGTCCCTGTCTCCCGGGCTTTTGTCCCGCCGTGTAACCTCTACTGGAGGTCGCCAACTCTCGGACCAGCCACTTGCCTGGCGGCAAGCCGGAACCCTAGTCGGCTATTGCAAATTGTGGTGCCGCGAACCTGTGTTGACTCCTGCACACCCATCATCAAGCGAGAGTTGTGCCAACTTGTGCCGCGCCTTGTTTTTCAAGGGCCGGGCGAGTCGTCTTCGGTCATCTGTCGCAGGAGTCGCCTTGTGCTGGTGCGAGGGCGCACCGTGATGAGGCAAAGGTAGGTGAAATGTTTTGTAGCATCTTTGTAGAACATTGAAATACGCCTGCAGGCCTTGGTTGCAGAGCCTTTGCGAGACAGTGACGGGCCATTCATAGCCAGGCCTCGACGCTGCCCTAAGGCACTAGAGTGCCTTTTCGATGTCAGATAATTCGTCCGCCAACCGCTTTGACGGACGCCGACCAGCGTCGCTGGATTGGCCCAATCGCGGTCCAGGAGGCCGCCATGTATCGAAGACCCTTGCTTATCACGTTGCTGACCCTTTTCCTTTCCGGTTGCTACGCAGGTCCCGGTTACTACGAATCCGATGTGTACACGCAGCCGACTGTCGTTGGCGGCGCCTACGCTTATGACAATGGCTACCGCTCTACCTACTACCAGGAGCGACGCATCTACGTGGCGCCTCAACCGCGCTATTACACCCAGCCTCGCTACTACGCCCCGGCACCCCGTTATTACGCGCCACCGCCCCCGCCGCGCTACTACCAGCCGGGACGTCCACCGGGTTATGGCTGGAGAAACGATGGCTTTGGCCGCAATGACGGCTTTCGCGGCAATGGTGGCTTCGGCCGCAACGACGGCTTCCGCGGCGATCGAGGTAACCGTGGCTGGGATGACCACGGTGGGCGTGGCGGACGGGATGGCCGTGATCATGGAAGAGGTGGGCGCGGCGACGGTCGTGGTGGGCATCGATAGCTGAAGTCTGCGTGCTCACTGTCATGCCAACGCAGCAAACTGACTGCTGTGAACTGACCAGCGTGCCGATGCCCCGCGTCGGCACGCTCTTCTTTAGGCTCTGCGTCCGATCTTGAGGGCGCATGTCGCAACCGGCATTGACTTTGCGGCCCGGCTTTCCTAGTGTCCGCGCATTGTTTTTACCGGATGTAACCATGACTAGCGACGACCGCATCAAGCTTGAGCCCAGCTGGAAAAACGCCCTGCGTGACGAATTCGAACAACCCTACATGGCTCAATTGCGCGAGTTTCTGCGTCAGGAGCACGCGGCCGGCAAGGAAATCTATCCGCCCGGGCCACTGATCTTCAATGCGTTGAACTCCACGCCGCTGGATAACGTGAAAGTGGTCATCCTTGGCCAGGACCCGTATCACGGACCGAATCAGGCGCATGGCCTGTGCTTCTCGGTGCAGCCGGGTGTGCCGACGCCGCCATCGCTGGTCAACATCTACAAAGAGCTGAAACGCGACCTGAACATCGATATTCCGAACCACGGTTGCCTGCAATCCTGGGCTGATCAGGGCGTTTTGTTGCTGAATACCACCCTCACTGTCGAGCGCGCCAACGCGGCTTCCCATGCAGGAAAAGGCTGGCAGCACTTCACCGACCGGATCATTCAAGTGGTCAGCGAGCACCAGCCGCATCTGGTGTTCCTGCTGTGGGGCGCTCATGCGCAGAGCAAGCAGAAACTGGTCGATGCGACCAAGCATCTGGTGCTGACCTCCGTCCATCCGTCGCCGTTGTCAGCCTACAAAGGCTTCCTGGGCAATGGACACTTCGGACGGGCCAACAAGTACCTTGAGCAAAACGGCATCGCGCCGATCGACTGGCGCTTGCCTGCGCTTTGATTTGAGAGGATTCCAGCGCCCTGTTCAGTCAGCGAGCCGTTTGCTCCAGCGCCGGTACAACGGCTCGGCGAGAAACAGCACGAACAGCAGGCGCATGACCTGCATGGCCGTGACCAGCGGCACCGACAGTTGCAGCACTTCGGCGGTCAGGCTCATCTCTGCGATGCCGCCGGGCATCATGCCTAGCGTCAGCGAACGCAGGTCCAGATGGGTGAGGGCGCTCAGCGCCAGTGCCGCCAGTGCAGCGATCAGCATGGTCAGGGCAGTGCCCAGCAGCGTGCGCGCGAGGAACGATGGCGCACGCCGAAAGAACTCCCGATTGAAATGACAGCCCAGCCCGCTGCCGATCAGCAACTGACCGAGCTGACTGGCACCGTTGGGCAGGCCGATTTTCAAATCCCAGACCACGCTCGCCACGGCACTGAGCAACAGCGGGCCGAACAGCCAGGGATTGGGCTGTTTGAGGCGTTGCCACAGCCAGGCCAGCGCAGCCCCGAGCGGCAGCAGAACGGCCAGCCAGCGCCAGTCCACGATGCTGGCATGCAAGGCGGGAGCGCCATCACCCAGCAGGTATTTGAAGATCGCCGGCACGCACAGTACTACGGCAAGTACCCGCAGACTTTGCGCGGCAGCGACACTGCTCAGCGTTGCACCGTTACGTGCGCCGAGGTTGACCATCTCCCCGGAACCGCCCGGCATGCTGGAGAAGAACGCGGTAGGGCGATCCTCTCCGGTACGCAGCATCAGCCACACGCCGACCAGGCAAGACAGACTGGTGACCAGGGCTCCGATGAAAATCAGCCCGAAATGCGCCAGTACCTGTTCGATGACCACCGGCGTGAAGTGCAGGCCGATGCCAATCCCGATGATCAACTGACCGAATTTGCGACCGCCGGGAATCTGCGCCAGTTGCCAGGGTGTCAGGCAGCGCACCAGGATGATTGCCAGCAACGATCCCACCATCCATGGCAACGGCCAGCCGACCTGGCTGGCGAGGTAGCCGCCCAGCAGGCCGACCAGCGGCGTTGCCCACCATTGGCGCAGAGACGAATCAGCCATGCGCCACAGCGGCCTGCTGTCTGGCGCGCTTGCGCCAGATGCGCAGCAGCGGGAACAGCAGCATGAACACGGTCACCACCCAGACCCCGAGAGTGATCGGGCTGGACCAGAGGATCCCCAGTTCGCCGTTGGAGATCGACAGGGCGCGACGCAGGTTCTGCTCCATCAGACCGCCAAGGATGAACCCGAGCAGGATCGGCGACAGCGGGAAGTCCAGCTTGCGCAGGATGTAGCCGAAGATACCGATACCGACCATCAGGAACAGGTCGAACGTGGTGGCGTGCACCGCATACACACCGATGCCGGTGATGATCGCAATCACCGGGACCAGTGCCCAGTTAGGTACGGCAAGGATGCGCGTAAAAAGGCGAATCATCGGGATGTTGAGGATCACCAGCATGATGTTGGCGATGAACAACGACGCGATAAGGCCCCAGACGATGTCCGGCTGCTGTTGAAACAGCATCGGGCCAGGCGTGATGTTGTAAAGCGACAAGGCGCCGATCATTACCGCCGTGGTGCCTGAACCCGGCACGCCCAGCGTCAGCATCGGCACCAGGGCGCCGCAGGCCGTTGCGCCGATGGCCGTCTCGGGTGCGGCCAGGCCACGCATGTCGCCCTGGCCGAACTTGCCGCTGGCGCCGGCGATGCGTTTTTCCGTCATGTAAGCGACCGCGCTGGCCAGCGTCGCACCGGCGCCAGGCAATACGCCAAGGATGAACCCCAGCAGACCGCAGCGAATGTTCACCACGAACACGGCAGCGGCTTCCTTGACGTTGAACATCATGCGCCCGGTGGCCTTGACGGCCTCCTGACCGCGATGGGTCTTCTCCAGCAGCAAAAGGATTTCGCTGATCGAAAACAGGCCCAGCACCAGCACCACGAACTGAATGCCATCGGTGAGGTGAATATTGTCGCCCGTGAAACGGTATACCCCGCTGTTGGCATCGATACCTACTGCAGACAGGAACAGCCCGATCAGCGCGGCAATGAACGTCTTCAACGGCCGGTCACCGGCCATCCCGCCCAGACAGACGATCGCGAAGACCATCAGCACGAAGTATTCCGCCGGGCCGAAGGCAATCGCCCATTTGGCGAGCAGGGGCGCGAACAGCACCATGCCGCAGGTGGCGATGAACGCGCCGATGAACGAACTCCATGCCGACAGCGACAGTGCAACGCCAGCCAGGCCCTGGCGGGCCATCGGGTAGCCGTCCAGGGTGGTCATCACGGTGGACGCTTCACCCGGGATATTCAGCAGGATCGAGCTGATACGCCCGCCGTATTCGCAGCCCAGGTAGACGGCTGCCAGCAGAATCAGCGCCGATTCGGGCGGCAGGCCCAGTGCGAAAGCGATAGGGATCAGCAGCGCCACACCGTTGATCGGTCCAAGCCCCGGCAGCAGGCCGACGACAGTACCGATCAATGTTCCACACAGCGCTGTGATCAGGTTGTAAGGCGTCAGGGCGACACCGAAGCCCTGGCCCAGATAACCGAAAGTATCCATTTTAATTCTCCAGAACGCTGAGCAGGCCCAAAGGCAAGGGGACGTCCATGGCCTTGTCGAACAGCAGGTACAGGCCGACGCTCATCAGAATCACCACCACCACGCTCGGCAGCCAGCGGCCGCCATACAGGCGCGCCATGGGAATGCCGATCAGAATGCTGCTGAGGATGAAGCCCAGCGGTTCGAACAGCCCCGCGAATATCAGCAGCAGGACGATGCACACGCCGATCTTGATCAGGGTCTCGCGATCCAGCTCCGGGTCTTCCTCGGTGTGCACGATGGGCGTGGGTCTGATCAGCAGGTACAGCAGGGCGACGCTCATCAGCCCGAGCATCAGCAGCGGGAAGGCGCGTGGTCCGACCGGTTCATAGGAAAAAGGTGCCTGATAAGGCCAGGCCATGAGGGCCAGGCCTGCGCATGCCAGTAACAGCAGGCCAGCGAAGATGCGTTGTATGACCATGAGAAGCTCCTGAGTCGCGCCCCTGCAGCGGGTGCAACTGAATGTCAGTCAATTGAATTCAATTACTGAATCAGGCCGAATTCCTTGGCCATCAACTTGTAGTCGGCGACCTGCTTCTTGACGTAGGTGTCCAGTTCCGCGCCGGTCATGGCAAACGGGAACAGCTCGCGCTGGTCGCGCAGTTTGGCGAAGTCCTCGGAAGCCAGGATCTTGTCGAACGAAGCTTTCCACCAGTTGTAGTCTTCGTCGCTGACCTTCGGCCCGAGGTAGAAGCCACGTACCACCGGCCAGACGATGTCGTAGCCCTGCTCCTTGGCGGTGGGGATGTCTTTCATTTCAGGTTCGTCGATACGCTTTTCGGCGAACACCGCTAGCAGGCGCATATCGCCGCTCAGAATGTGCGGCATGGAGTCGGAAATATCGGTACTGCCCACCTGGATGTGGCCGCCGAGCAGCGCGGTGGCGATTTCACCGCCGCCTTCGAGTGCCACGTAGCGCAGTGCGCGCGGGTTGATGCCTGCGGCCTTGGCGATCAATGCGGTCTGCATCCAGTCCTGGCTGCCCACGGTGCCGCCTGAGCCGATCACGACTTTGCTCGGGTCGGCTTTCAGCGCCTGGACCAGATCGTCGAGATTCTTGTAGGGCGAGTCGCTCTTCACTGCGATGGCGCCATAGCTGGTGCCCACGGCGGCGAGCCAGCGCACTGCGTTCTCATCGAAACGACCGAATTTGCCCTGCGCCAGATTGAGCAGCGAACCGCTGGACCACGCGACCAGTGTGCCGGCATCGGCGGGGCGCTGCGCAACGACGGCGTTGTAGGCCACCGCGCCGACACCGCCTGGCATGTAGGTGACGCGCATCGGCGAGGTCAGAATCTTCTCGTTGATCAGCGCGCTCTGCACCAGTTTGCAGGTCAGGTCGAATCCGCCACCTGGCGAGGCAGGGGCAATGCATTCCGGACGTTTGGGTTCGGCAAGCAACTGGCTGGCAATCAGCATGCACCCAGCGGTAGCGGCTATGTGGCGCAGGGAAAATTTCATGTTCAGTCTCCAGGGATATTGTTGTTCTTGGCAGAGAGAAGCTGTTCACCATGCGCTTTTGTCACGCGCACGGGAAAACCTGTGTGCTGTGTCACAGGGGCGGGCGTTTGCGCTGAAGTGGTGTTTTGAAGCAGGTGGCGTGAGGAGCGCGCAGAGCAATCCTCGACGGGAGGTGCTCCATGGGCTGGCAAGCCTGGACGGGCGTAGACATGACGTGACTCCGTTTAGCAATTTATTGTTTTTATTGTTCAGACGCATCCAGGCGCCTGTTTTTTACGTACCCTTTTATCGGGTTGTCTCGCGATGCTAAACGACAAACCTTTCGTAAACCTTTCAGTTGCCTTTCACGTCTTGATTAGCGAGCCGCGAATCGTTTCTGCCCTTCACAGACGGCGGCCGGCCTGTAAACTCCACCGCCACGAGCCTCGATATCCAGATCGATAACAACAGTGACAATCAGGAGACGGCGATGCGTGTTCTTCTTGTGGAAGATCATCTGCAATTGGCTGAAAGTGTCGCGCAGGCGCTCAAAAGCGCGGGTTTGACCGTTGATGTGCTGCATGATGGCGTGGCTGCCGACCTGGCATTGAACAGCGAGGAGTACGCGGTCGCCATTCTCGATGTCGGGTTGCCGCGCATGGACGGCTTTGAAGTGCTGGCGCGTCTGCGAGCGCGCAGCAAAAACCTGCCGGTGCTGATGCTGACGGCGCGCAGTGACGTCAAGGACCGGGTCCACGGCCTGAATCTGGGTGCCGACGACTACCTGGCCAAGCCTTTCGAACTCTCCGAGCTGGAGGCCAGGGTCAAGGCTTTGCTGCGGCGCAGCGTGCTGGGTGGCGAGCGGCAACAGCGCTGCGGCGTGCTGGCCTACGATCTGGACACGCGGCGTTTCACACTCGGCGAAGAGCTGCTGACCCTGACCTCTCGCGAACAGGCAGTGCTGGAAGCGCTTATCGCCCGGCCGGGTCGGGTGATGAGCAAGGAGCAACTGGCGGCGCAGGTGTTCGGGCTCGATGAAGAAGCCAGCCCCGACGCCATCGAGATCTATGTCCATCGTCTGCGCAAAAAGCTCGACGGGCATTCCGTGGCGATCGTGACCTTTCGCGGTCTGGGGTATCTGCTGGAAAGCCGCGATGATTAACGACAGCCTGCGCTGGCGGTTGTTGTGGAACCTGGCCCTGCTGCTGGTGGTGTTGATGCTGGCCAGCGGCATGAGCGCTTACTGGAATGGCCGCGAAGTGGCCGACACCGCCTATGACCGTACGTTGCTGGCTTCCGCGCGAACCATCGCTGCCGGCCTGACCCAGCGTGATGGCACGCTGAGCGCCGACATTCCCTACGTGGCGCTGGATACCTTCGCCTACGACAGCGAAGGGCGCATCTACTATCAGGTCAATGACATTCATCAGAAGCTGATTTCCGGTTATGAAAACCTGCCTTCGCCGCCGCCCGGTACCTTGCGTACCGACGATTACCCGGCCCTGGCGAAATTTTATAACGGGATCTATCAGGGCCAGGATGTGCGGGTTGTCAGTCTGCTCAAACCGGTGACCGACCCGGGCATGAACGGCACCGCTGAAATCCGCGTCGCCGAAACCCAGGAGGCGCGCAAGGGCATGGCGCGCAGCCTGATGGCCGACACATTGCTGCGCCTGGGCATGCTCGGAGGGGGCGCGCTGCTGCTGGTCTGGTTCACGGTCAGCGCGGCATTGCGACCGCTGGAGCGCCTGCGCACCGCCGTCGAGGAGCGTCAGCCGGATGATCTGCGCGCCTTGCCGATGGTTGAAGTGCAGCACGAGCTGCGTCCGTTGGTGGGGGCGCTGAACCACTTCACCGAACGATTGCGCGTGCAGTTCGAGCGCCAGGCGCAATTCATCGCCGATGCCGCCCACGAACTGCGCACGCCGCTGGCCGCCTTGAAGGCGCGGGTCGAGCTGGGGCTGCGCGAACACGACCCGGAGCATTGGCGCAGCACGCTGGAGTCGGCGGCGCTCGGCACCGATCGACTCACGCATCTGGCCAACCAGCTGCTGTCCCTGGCACGCATCGAAAACGGCGCCAGGGCCATCGCCGAGGGCGGGGCGCAACAGCTGGACCTCAGTCAATTGGCCAGAGAGCTGGGCATGGCCATGGCACCGTTGGCTCATTCCCGGGGCGTTGCGCTGGCGCTGGAGGCTGACGAGCCGGTCTGGCTGCGCGGCGAGCCGACCTTGCTGAACGAGTTGCTGAGCAATCTGATCGACAACGCGCTGGCCCATACCTCGCCGGGCGGCAACGTCGTGTTGCGCGTCTATGCGCCGGGCGTCCTGGAGGTCGAGGATGATGGTCCCGGCATTCCGCCCGATGAGCGTGAGCGAGTCTTCGAGCGTTTTTATCGCCGCAGCCAGCAGGGCAGTGGTGCCGGGCTCGGCCTGGCGATTGTGGGCGAAATCTGCCGGGCACATCTGGCCAGGATCACCTTGCACGAGGGGGCTGAGCGTGGCTTGAAGGTAAGGGTCAGTTTCAGCGCCACCTGATCCAGACTGTGTAAAAACTACTGCGCTTGGCAATACTGCGTTAAAAACAGGCGAAAAATGCTCATTTAGAACACCTAGACTCCGCTTTTTCGCCTGTTTTTGCCTTGTCTTGCCTTCGCTCGTGACGTTTTTACACACCCTGGACCAGCCGAGGCTAGTAGAGCATGCTCTTGGCTTCGTCCATCTGGGCGCTGAGCACGCCTTCGCCTCTGGCGAGCCTCAGCTGGCTGTAGGCAGGCAGGTCGACCATTTCGATGAGGCTGAAGGGATGGTCGGTATTCCTATGGATATGCACCGTGGCGATCTGTACCAGGTCGGTGTAGTCAGGGCTTTTCGAGACGCGCGCGAAGTTCTGGAACTGGCCCGGCACACAGGCCAGCGGCTCGGGGAAATCCCATGAGCGCAGCAGGCGCTCGCCGATGACCGGGTGGATGCTGTCGATTACGTGGTTGAGGCTGATCGGGTCGGACAGCAGCTCGTAATGGTCTTCGGCATAGGTCAGGATCGGCAGGATCCCGATCAGGTGGATCAGCCCGGCGAGCGTGGCCTGATCGGGTTTCAGACTGGTGTAGTGCTGACACAGGGTGTAGCTGATACCGGCCACCTGCAGGCTTTGCTTCCAGATATCGCGCATCTTCTGCTCGATGACCGGCGACTTGGCGTGGAACATCTGCTCGACCACCAGGCCGATGGCCAGGTTGCAGGTGTAGTTGACGCCCAGGCGTCGAATCGCGGTATTGACGTCGCTGACTTCAAAATTCGGGCGCAGCAGGGGGCTGTTCGCAACCTTGATAAGGCGCGCGGAAAGGGCTGTATCGCTACCGATGACCTTGCTCAGGGCCGAAATACTGATCTCGGTGTCCTCTGCAGCCAGGCGAATCCTCAGTGCCACTTCCGGCAGGGTGGGGAGAAACAAGGCATCTCTGTCGATGGCCTTGATCAAGTTTCTCTGCACCTCGTCAGCCATCTTGCTCATGTTGCATCTCGCAGCTGTTGGGGGTGTCCAGAGTTATCCGCGCGCTCTTCAGAGCGCCAGGCTGTACTGGATCGCTCTAAAGACACTAGGAAGCTGAATGTGTTCGTCTGCTAGCGCTGAGTTTCGAGTTTGCTGTCCAGTGTGTAGGGCAGTTCACTCATTTGCAGCGCCGCGCCTTCTGGCGAACCAAGATTGATACGACCGTCTTCTGCCGCATCACCCTGCAATACCGCGAGCAGCTCGATGTTCTGCCCATCCTGTGCCGCAATGACCACGTTGCCCACGGCGCTGGCATGCACCGGTGAGAACAGTGCCGTACCGGGCTGCGGGATCTCTTCGCCGCTCAGGGTCAGGCGGTAAAGCCTGCGCTTTAGTTTGCCAAGATATTGCATTCTGGCAACGATTTCCTGGCCGGTGTAGCAGCCTTTCTTGAAGCTGACCCCGCCAACCGCTTGCAGATTGATCATCTGCGGAATGAATTCTTCGCGGGTGTTGCCGAACACCTGGCCGATACCGACACGGATCTGGCCCAGCAGCCAGTCGTTCAGCGGGGCTTCGCTCAACTGCGATGCCAGACGCGCTTTGATGCTGTCTACCTGTGCGCTGCGCACCCAGAGCTCGGCCCGACCTGGCGAGACGCGGATCGCGATCAGATCATCGGCGCGCACCACGCTATCGGTTTCCTGTGGCAGATCCAGCCCCAGGCTGACCAGCGCAGCGTCCCCGTCCTGCAGACCGAAGCGCACCCAGTCTGCGCTTTCATCCGTGAGCTTCGATTTGGAGAACACTGCGTATTTGCGCAGGTCGAGCAATTGCGCCTCGATCAGTTCGCCAGCCATCGCCAACAGGCAACCGTCGCCCTCGAACACGATGCGAAAACTCGACTGCATCCGGCCTTTCTGCGTGCAACGGGCACCCAGGCTGGATTTGTCTTCATTCAGATAATTGAGGTTGCACGTCAGCTGACCCTGAAGAAACTTGCTGGCATCCACGCCGCGAACGGCGAGAACGCCCTCATGGGTTAGCGTGCAGAAAAAAGCTGTGTGGGCCATGGTCATCGCAGATTGGGAAAAAAGTCCGGGGGCACATCATAGTGCCGAGTCGAGGTTATGCATACGGGTACATGAAAACTGCTGCGACCATTGCGAGATTCGCGCGCCCGGCTCACGGCTGTATACTTGCCGCCTACTTTGAGGAGCGCTCCATGGTCGAAGACGTTGAACTCAACCGCCTTTACTGGCACAGCCGCCGCGGCATGCTTGAACTGGACGTGCTGCTGGTGCCGTTTGTCCGTGAGGTCTATCCACATCTGAATGACGTAGACCGCGATTTGTACCGCCGTCTGCTGACCTGTGAGGATCAGGATATGTTCGGCTGGTTCATGCAGCGCGCCGAATCCGAAGACGCTGAATTGCAGCGTATGGTTCGCATGATTCTGGATCGTGTCCAGCCCCAGTGATCGCTTTGAATGTCACTGGCAGGCTTCGCGTCTGCTGGTGACGGCGTATCTTGCGGTTCAGTCGCTGGCACTGGTCGCGTTGTACTGGCTGGACATCGCCGCGTGGGCTGCGGCGCTGTGTGCGCTGATGTGCCTGGTGCACGCTGTCCGCGTGATACCACGCTCCATCCTGCTGACGCATCCGGCGGCATTCACTGCACTCAAGCGCGATCATCAAGGCTGGCAGCTGTGGAATGCATGTGGCGGCTGGCAGCCTGTGCAGTTATGCCCCGACAGCCTTGCCTTGCCGTGGGTGGTCATTCTGCGTTTTCGCCCGATTATCGCCGGTCGGCCAGGACGATCAATAAACAGTTGTTGTATCCCGCATGACGCATTGACGCCGGACATTCACCGACGTCTGCGTGTACGTTTGAAATTCAGCCGGCATAGGTGGGCGGCACCAGAATAGTGTCCAGCGCCTCCGGCAACATATCGGGATAGTCCAGCGTGTAATGCAGGCCGCGGCTTTCCTTGCGCTGCATGGCAGAGCGGATCATCAGTTCCGCGACCTGCGCCAGATTGCGCAACTCGATCAGGTCACGGCTGACCTTGTAGTTGCTGTAGAACTCGTCGATCTCATCCAGCAGCAGGCGTACGCGGTGTTGAGCGCGCTGCAGGCGTTTGTTGGTGCGCACAATGCCGACGTAGTCCCACATGAACCGCCTCAGCTCGTCCCAGTTGTGCGCGATGATCACGTCCTCGTCCGAGTCGGTGACCTGGCTGGCGTCCCAGGCAGGCAGGTCGGCGGGCATCTGCACGTCAGCCAATTGCTTTTCGATGTCTGCGGCGGCCGATCGGGCGTAGACGAAGCACTCCAGCAGCGAATTGCTGGCCATGCGGTTGGCGCCGTGCAGGCCCGTGAAGCTGGTCTCGCCGATGGCGTACAGGCCCGGCACATCGGTATGCCCCTTGCTGTCCACCATCACGCCGCCACAGGTGTAATGCGCGGCCGGAACCACCGGTATCGGCTCGCGTGTGATGTCGATGGAAAACTCCAGGCAGCGCTCGTAGACGGTTGGAAAGTGCGTCTTGATGAAGGCTTCCGGCTTGTGGCTGATGTCCAGATACACACAGTCGATGCCCAGTCGCTTCATTTCATGGTCTATCGCGCGGGCCACGATATCGCGCGGGGCCAGTTCTGCCCGCTCGTCGAAGCGCTGCATGAAGCGCTCGCCGTTGGGTAGTTTGAGGTAGGCCCCTTCGCCACGAAGTGCTTCGGTAATCAGAAAACTCTTGGCCTGCGGGTGATACAGGCAAGTGGGGTGAAACTGGTTGAACTCGAGGTTCGCCACTCGGCAGCCGGAACGCCAGGCCATGGCGATGCCGTCGCCACAGGCGCCGTCAGGGTTGCTGGTGTACAGATAGACCTTGGCGGCGCCACCCGACGCCAGGATTGTGAAGCGCGCGCTGTAAGTATCCACTTCGCCACTGTGGCGGTTGAGCACATAGGCGCCGAGGCAGCGCTGGCCGTCCAGGCCGAGGCGGCGTTCGGTGATCAGGTCGATGGCAGCGCGCTGATCGAGCAGTTCAATGTTGGGTCGCTTGATCGCCTGTTCCAGCAGGGTGCGAAAAATCGCTGCGCCCGTGGCATCTGCAGCATGAATGATCCGCCGATGGCTATGGCCGCCTTCACGCGTCAGGTGAAATTCAAATCCGCTTTCGTCGGTGTCTGTGTCATCGCCGCGGGTAAAAGGCACGCCTTGATCGATCAGCCATTGAATCGCCTCGCGGCTGTGCTCGACGGTGAAGCGCACAGCGTCTTCGTCGCAAAGGCCGCCGCCTGCGTTCAGCGTGTCCTCAACATGAGATTGCACGGTGTCGGTGTCATCCAGTACTGCCGCAACGCCGCCCTGTGCCCAGAAGGTCGAGCCATTGGCGAGATCGCCCTTGCTCAGGACTGCAATCCGCAGGTGGTCGGGAAGGGTCAGTGCCAGGCTCAACCCGGCCGCGCCGCTGCCGATTACCAGTACGTCATGCTGAAAATGTTGACTCATCTGCGAATTCTGCCCTTGGCGACCACTAGTATAAGTATTGGGGTAACGGCACAATAGCCTCGCCTACATGGCAATGTGAGACCACAGCGGGTCTGGATTGTGCTCCAGTCCCTGACGTCATGCCTATTGATTTCCTTTTGTTGAGTTGCTGGAAATGCTCCAGTGTATTGATTTAAGGGAGTTTTATGCAGTTTGCGGCTCACGCCAGCGGTTGTGCCAATGGAACTTTTCTTAAAGAACCATGCTCAATAGCAGGTTGCCTACACAGGAACAGCGTCGATTTCGCAGGGTTAGATAAGTGATCATCAACTGCGAAACCGGCGACAAGACTATTCGCGCAGCCGACCGTGTCGAGCTGCGTTTTTCGTGCAGGCTTTACGATGGCTTGCAGGAAACTTGCTTGAAGGGGGAGAACTTTTGCGAAAAGCCCGAGTCTATGTTTGCGAGCCTGAACAATATCAGTTGCAACACTCCTTCATGCTTAACGAGGAGTGTTCATGCTAACCCAGGAAGAGGATCAGCAGCTTGTCGAACGCGTACAGCGTGGCGATACGCGAGCATTTGATCTGTTGGTGCTGAAGTATCAGCACAAAATTCTAGGGTTGATCGTGCGATTCGTGCACGACACCCATGAGGCTCAAGACGTTGCACAGGAAGCCTTTATCAAGGCTTATCGTGCTCTCGGAAATTTTCGCGGCGACAGTGCTTTCTACACTTGGCTGTACCGCATCGCCATTAACACGGCGAAGAACTATCTGGTTTCGCGAGGTCGGCGGCCACCGGATAGCGATGTAAGGTCTGAAGACGCGGAGTTCTACGACGGCGACCACGGCCTCAAGGACATCGAGTCGCCGGAGCGTGCATTGTTGAGGGATGAGATCGAGGGCACCGTCCATCGGACCATCCAGCTTCTCCCGGAAGATTTACGTACGGCACTAACTTTACGTGAATTCGATGGTCTGAGTTATGAAGACATTGCGAGCGTCATGCAGTGTCCTGTTGGTACCGTGCGCTCTCGGATCTTCCGCGCTCGGGAAGCCATCGATAAAGCCCTGCAGCCGTTGTTGCAGGAATCCTGAGACAGCGGCGATAGCCCAAGAGAGGAACCCGCCATGAGTCGTGAAGCCCTGCAGGAATCGCTGTCCGCGGTACTTGATAATGAAGCGGACGAACTGGAATTACGTCGGGTATTGAATGCCATTGACGATGCCGATACTCGCGCCACCTGGTCGCGTTACCAAGTTGCTCGTGCAGCGATGCACAAAGAGCTTCTGATCCCTCATCTGGATATCTCGGCTGCTGTATCTGCCGCGATCGCCGATGAAGTCAGCCCGCTCAAGGCAGCTCGCGGTCCTTGGCGTACGCTGGGTCGCCTGGCCGTTGCAGCGTCGGTTACCGTAGCCGTTCTGGCTGGTGTCCGCCTGTACAATCAGGACGACATTGCCGGTGCGCAACTGGCACAGCAGACCCAACAGCCTGCAAACCTGACTGTTCCGCAAGTGAAAGGCCCGGCCGTACTGGCTGGCTACACTGAAAGCGCCGAGCAAGCGCCTGGTCCTATGGCCAATGGTGTATTGCAGGGCGGTGGTCAAGGTGACCAGCGTCTGCCGGGCTATCTGCGTCAGCATGCGCAGGAAGCAGCGTTGAAAGGCACTGAAAGCGCGTTGCCATACGCTCGTGCTGCGAGTCTGGAAAACCGTTAAGGAGGATCATGCGAGCCGTCCCTCTACTGCCGCTACTGCTTGGTGGATGGCTTGCCCTCCCGGTACAGGCTGATGATGCGCAAGACGCAATCAATCGTCTTGCCAAGGTTGATCAGCAGCAGAGCTATCAGGGTACTTTTGTATACGAGCGCAACGGGAGTTTTTCTACCCACCGAATCTGGCACCGCATAGCGGACGGTCATGTTCAGGAGCGCTTGCTGCAACTTGATGGTTCTGCTCAGGAAGTGTTGCGTGTTGACGGGCTTACCCAGTGCGTCAGCGGCACACTCGAAGCGGGTGTGGCCAATCCGGCCGACTCATCTGCCCGCGCCTTCGATGTCAAAAGACTCTCCGCCTGGTACGACATAAAAGTTGTCGGCAAATCCAGAGTGGCCGGTCGCCAGGCAACCATCGTTGCGCTGTCCCCCAAGGACCAGCATCGATACGGCCTCGAACTTCACCTGGATAACGAAACCGGTCTTGTGCTCAAGTCGCTTCTATTGAGCGAGAAGGGGCAGTTGCTCGAACGTTTCCAGTTTACCGATCTCGATACCGCCGGTGTTCTGTCCGAGCAAACGCTCAAGACCAGTGCCGATTGCAAACCCGTGTCTGTGGTGAAAACCAAGTCCGAAGCGTCCATAGGTCCTGTGGCCTGGCATTCGGACTGGCTGCCGCCGGGTTTCGAAGTCAGCAGCAGTGGCGTGCGCAAGGACGCCTCCGCGCAATCCTCCGTTACCCATCTGATGTATGGTGACGGTCTGGCGCGTTTTTCGGTGTTCATCGAGTCGGTGAAAGGCGGATCTTCCTCGGATATTCGCACCCAGCTAGGCCCTACAGTGGCTGTTTCGCGCCGTCTCACCACGCCGCAGGGCGACATGATGGTGACGGTCGTCGGAGAAGTTCCGATGGGCACTGCGGAGCGCATAGCATTGTCGATGCGTAACGACGAACCTCCAGCCAATAAATAAACATTTGAAGTCACGGATCCCAGGATGTAAAAATTTTCATCCTGGGTTACAGAAGCCGCCAGGCCGCACTCAACCTGGCTCGGGCACAGGCGCTGAAATGTTTGGTGAGGTTTGCAGATTGCAAAAGCTCTGTTTTTTTTCTATAGGTCACAGCCTCGCAGCTCTGGCCTTTTGTCGTTTCCAGAGGCCATGTCGCTGATCCAGAGATGAGCATCGCTGCTTGAGGTCTTTGAGTCGGTTGCTTCGGACTGCTTAATTTTTTCCTCGTTACGAACGGGAGCCATATGTCGATACCACGCATGAAATCCTACTTTTCATTGATTGCCGCTGTGCTGATGCTCGGTCAGGTTGCTACGGCTCAAGCCGAAAACCTGCCGGACTTCACCGGGCTGGTCGAGCAGGCGTCGCCCGCAGTGGTGAATATCAGTACGCGCCAGAAGTTGCCGGACCGTGCCGTCGCCAATCAGCAAATGCCTGATCTGGAAGGCTTGCCGCCGATGCTTCGCGAGTTTCTCGAGCGCAGCATGCCGCCGGGTTCGCGTCCGCCAGGTTCGGGTGCTGGCAAGGGTGATCGCCAGCGTGAGGCCCAGTCCCTCGGCTCGGGTTTCATCATCTCTCCTGACGGCTACGTGCTGACCAATAATCACGTAATCGACGGCGCTGACGAAATTCTCGTACGCCTGTCCGACCGCAGCGAGTTGAAGGCCAAGCTGGTGGGTACCGATCCGCGTACCGACGTTGCCGTCCTGAAAATTGAAGGCAAGGACCTGCCAACTGCCAAGCTGGGTAATTCCAATACGCTCAAGGTCGGCGAATGGGTCCTGGCGATCGGCTCGCCGTTCGGTTTCGACCATTCCGTGACCAAGGGCATCGTCAGTGCCAAGGGGCGCAGCTTGCCTAACGATACCTATGTGCCGTTCATTCAGACCGACGTGGCCATCAATCCGGGTAACTCGGGTGGCCCGCTGTTCAACATGGCGGGCGAGGTCGTCGGGATCAACTCGCAGATCTTCACGCGCTCCGGTGGTTTCATGGGGCTGTCGTTCGCGATTCCGATCGACGTCGCCATGGATGTGGCCAATCAGCTCAAGGCCAATGGCAAAGTCAGCCGCGGCTGGCTGGGTGTGGTCATCCAGGAAGTGAACAAGGACCTCGCCGAGTCGTTTGGTCTGGACAAGCCTGCCGGCGCGCTGGTTGCGCAAGTGCTTGAAGACGGCCCGGCTGCCAAGGGTGGTGTGCAGGTGGGTGACGTGATTCTGAGCGCCAACGGTCAGCCAATCGTCATGTCGGCTGACCTGCCGCACCTGATCGGCAACCTCAAGGACGGCAGCAAGGCCGAACTTGAAGTGATTCGCGACGGCAAGCGTCAGAAGCTGACGGTCACCGTCGGTGCACTGCCTGATGAAGGTCAGGAAATGGGCGATGTTGGCGGTACGGGTGCCGAGCGCAGCAGTAATCGTCTGGGCGTATCGGTGATCGAGCTGACCGCCGAGCAGAAGAAATCCCTGGATCTCAAAGGTGGTGTGGCGATCAAGGAAGTCACAGGCGGCCCGGCTTCGCTGATCGGTCTGCAGGCGGGTGATGTGATCACTCACCTGAACAATCAGGCGATCACGTCCAGCAAGCAGTTCACCGAGGTGGCGAAAAGCCTGCCCAAGGATCGCTCTGTCTCGATGCGTGTTCTGCGTCAGGGCCGTGCGACCTTCATTACCTTCAAGCTGTCCGAGTAACCGGTCGGTTTAAGAGGAAAGGGTGGCCATGGCCACCCTTTTTTGTACCCGTTTGTTTACCGTGCGCCGATCCGGGTGCCTGTAAGCGTGACGCCTCTTGCTTAGTTCAGGTACAATTCCCGGCTATTTTTCGGCGGGCAATCTGCCTGCAACCTTTTTGAGTGTTGATCCGTGAGTGATTTGAGTCATATCCGCAATTTCTCCATCATCGCCCACATTGACCATGGCAAGTCGACGCTGGCCGACCGCTTCATTCAAATGTGCGGCGGCCTGACCGAGCGCGAAATGGAAGCGCAGGTGCTCGATTCCATGGATCTTGAGCGCGAGCGCGGGATCACCATCAAGGCCCATAGCGTTACCCTGTATTACAAGGCCAAAGACGGTATTACCTACCAGCTGAACTTCATCGACACCCCCGGGCACGTCGACTTCACCTACGAAGTCAGCCGTTCTCTGGCCGCGTGCGAAGGTGCGTTGCTGGTGGTCGATGCAGGGCAGGGCGTCGAGGCGCAATCGGTCGCCAACTGCTATACCGCCATTGAGCAGGGCCTTGAGGTCATGCCGGTACTGAACAAGATGGACTTGCCGCAGGCCGATCCGGACCGCGTCAAGGAAGAGATCGAGAAGATCATCGGCATCGACGCCACCGATGCCGTGGCGTGCAGCGCCAAGAGCGGCATGGGCGTGGATGAGGTCCTCGAGCGTCTGGTCGCAACCATTCCGGCACCGACCGGCAATATCGAAGATCCGCTGCAGGCGTTGATCATCGACTCCTGGTTCGACAACTACCTGGGCGTCGTGTCCCTGGTGCGTGTGCGCCACGGCCGCGTCAAGAAGGGCGACAAGATTCTCGTCAAGTCGACCGGCAAGCTGCATCTGGTCGACAGCGTGGGCGTGTTCAACCCCAAGCACACGGCAACCGTCGATCTGAAAGCGGGCGAAGTAGGCTTCATCATCGCCGGCATCAAGGACATTCACGGTGCGCCGGTCGGTGACACCCTGACCCTGAGCACCACGCCCGACGTCGACGTGCTGCCCGGCTTCAAGCGTATTCAGCCACAAGTCTATGCAGGCCTGTTCCCGGTCAGCTCGGACGACTTCGAAGACTTCCGTGAAGCGCTGCAGAAGCTGACCCTGAACGACTCTTCACTGCAATACCTGCCCGAGAGCTCCGATGCGCTGGGCTTCGGCTTCCGCTGTGGCTTCCTCGGCATGCTGCACATGGAGATCATCCAGGAACGCCTGGAGCGTGAATACAATCTCGACCTGATCACCACCGCGCCAACCGTAATCTTCGAGCTGTTGCTGAAGACCGGCGAAACGATTTACGTCGATAACCCATCCAAGCTGCCTGACCTCTCGGCCATCGAAGACATGCGCGAGCCCATCGTTCGCGCAAATATTCTTGTGCCGCAGGAGCACCTGGGCAACGTCATTACGTTGTGCATCGAAAAACGTGGCGTACAGCACGACATGCTGTTCCTCGGCACGCAGGTCCAGGTGAGCTACGATTTGCCGATGAACGAAGTGGTTCTGGATTTCTTCGATCGTCTCAAGTCTGTCAGCCGCGGTTATGCTTCGCTGGATTATCATTTTGATCGTTACCAGTCGGCCAACCTGGTCAAGCTCGACGTTCTGATCAACGCCGAGAAGGTCGACGCCCTGGCCCTGATCGTTCACCGCGACAACGCACACTACAAAGGGCGTGCGTTGACCGAGAAGATGAAAGAGCTGATCCCTCGACAGATGTTCGACGTGGCAATTCAGGCGGCTATCGGCGGTCAGATTGTGGCCCGGACAACCGTCAAGGCGCTTAGAAAGAACGTATTGGCCAAATGCTACGGCGGTGACGTCAGCCGCAAGCGTAAATTGCTGGAGAAGCAAAAGGCCGGTAAGAAACGCATGAAGCAGGTCGGCAACGTGGAAATTCCACAGGAAGCCTTCCTTGCAGTGCTCAGGTTGGAATAGTCAGGTCCTATGTCACTAAATTTCCCGCTGTTGTTGGTCATCGCTGTCTTCGTCTGTGGCGTGCTTGCACTGATTGATCTGGTCATCCTGGCGCCTCGCCGCCGGGCTGCCATTTCCAACTATCAGGGCAGCGTGGGCGAACCTGACATTGCTGTCGTGGAGCGCTTGAACAAGGAGCCTTTGCTGGTCGAGTACGGCAAATCGTTCTTCCCGGTGTTGTTCATCGTGCTGGTGCTTCGTTCGTTTCTGGTCGAGCCGTTCCAGATTCCTTCGGGCTCTATGAAGCCGACACTGGATGTGGGTGATTTCATTCTGGTCAACAAGTTCGCGTACGGCATTCGCCTGCCGGTACTGGACCAGAAGGTGATTCAGATCGGTGATCCGCAGCGTGGCGACGTGATGGTGTTCCGTTATCCGAGCGACCCGAGCGTCAATTACATCAAGCGTGTCGTCGGTCTGCCGGGTGATCGTATCCGCTACACCAGCGACAAGCGGCTGTTCATCAATGGCGAGCTGGTCGCCAAGAAGCTGATCGGCACCGAGCCCGGTACACTGGGCAGCGCGGAACTGTATGAAGAGCAGCTGGGCGAAGTCGAACATCAGATCCGTCAGGAAATGAGCCGCTACCGCGCGCCGCCTGACAGTGAGTGGACAGTGCCTGCCGCGCACTACTTCATGATGGGCGACAACCGTGACAACTCCAACGACAGCCGTTACTGGGATGATCCCAACATTCCCAAGGACGAGCTGGGCATGGTCCCGGACAAGAACATCGTAGGCAAGGCGTTCGCGGTGTGGATGAGCTGGCCCGAGCCGAAACTGAGCCACTTCCCCAATTTTGCGCGCGTAGGGCTGATCAAGTAATCGATGCGGCGCTGCCTGAGCAGCGCCGCATGTCATTTGGGCTGACTGGAAACGCCTCTGAAGCATGAGTCGACCCGGTCAGGAGGCGTTGCACTCTTGAGGTCGAAGTCGAACATGGCGTTCTCTACTTCTCAAAAAGGCTTTTCTTTCGTGGGCTGGCTGTTGGTACTGGCGCTGGTCGCGTTTGCGACGAGCACGGCCTTCAAGCTGGTTCCGCACTACCTCGACTACATGACGATGAAGAAAATCATCGAAGCGGTCGACACCAACAAGACCCTGGACATCACCACGGTCGACGATTTTTACGGTTATGTCGGTAAGAACATGCAGGTCAACAGCATTCGGGATATAGATTTGAACAAGGCGTTGAAAGTGACGGTGGAGAACAATGCGTTCCAGGCTCATTTGAACTATGAGCAGCGTGAACCGTGGTTCCAGAACATCGATCTGGTGTTGAAGTTCGACAAGCAATTCAGTGTGGGTAAACCGTGAGCGTATCCTTGAGCCGCCTTGAGCGTCAGCTCGGCTACACCTTCAAGGATCAGGAACTGATGGTCCTGGCCCTGACCCATCGCAGTTTTGCCGGTCGCAACAATGAGCGTCTGGAGTTTCTCGGTGATGCCATTCTCAACTTCGTGGCGGGCGAGGCGCTGTTCGAGCGTTTCCCCCAGGCTCGCGAAGGCCAGTTGTCCCGCTTGCGGGCGCGACTGGTGAAGGGCGAGACCCTGGCGTTGCTGGCCCGTGGTTTCGATCTGGGCGAGTACCTGCGCCTTGGCTCGGGCGAGTTGAAAAGCGGTGGTTTCCGTCGTGAGTCGATTCTCGCCGACGCGCTCGAAGCGCTGATCGGGGCGATCTATCTGGATGCAGGCATGGAGGCGGCGCGCGAGCGCGTCCTGGCCTGGCTGACAACCGAGTTTGACAGCCTGACGCTGGTGGACACCAACAAGGACCCCAAGACCCGACTGCAGGAATTTCTCCAGTCGCGGGCCTGCGAACTGCCGCGTTACGAGGTGGTGGATATCCAGGGCGAGCCGCATTGCCGGACGTTTTTCGTCGAATGCGAGATCAACCTATTGAATGAAAAAAGCCGAGGACAGGGTGTCAGCCGCCGGATCGCCGAACAGGTAGCCGCCGCAGCAGCACTCATCGCCCTGGGCGTGGAGAACGGTCATGAATGATACAACCGCAACACGCTGTGGCTATGTTGCCATTGTCGGCCGTCCCAACGTAGGCAAGTCCACGCTGCTCAACCACATTCTCGGTCAGAAGCTCGCGATCACCTCGCGCAAGCCGCAGACCACGCGCCACAACATGCTGGGCATCAAGACTGAAGGCGCCGTGCAGGCAATCTATGTCGATACTCCCGGCATGCACAAGAATGGCGAGAAAGCGCTCAACCGTTACATGAACAAGACCGCTTCGGCGGCGTTGAAGGACGTTGACGTGGTCATCTTCGTCGTCGATCGCACCCGCTGGACGGACGAAGACCAGATGGTTCTGGAGCGCGTTCAGTATGTCCAGGGGCCGGTCATCCTGGCGATCAACAAGACCGATCGCATCGAAGACAAAAGCGATCTGATGCCGCATCTCGAGTGGCTGCAGGGCCAGTTGCCGAATGCGTCCATCGTGCCGATCTCCGCGCAGCATGGTCACAACCTCGAAGCGCTGGAAAGCCTGATTGCCTCGCACCTGCCCGAGAATGACCACTTCTTCCCGGAAGACCAGATCACCGATCGCAGCAGCCGCTTTCTGGCTGCCGAACTGGTCCGCGAGAAGATCATGCGCCAGTTGGGTGCCGAGCTTCCGTACCAGATCACCGTCGAGATCGAAGAATTCAAGCAGCAGGGCCGCACCCTGCATATCCATGCGCTGATTCTTGTCGAGCGCGATGGACAGAAGAAGATCATCATTGGCGACAAGGGCGATCGCATCAAGCGCATCGGCAGTGATGCGCGTCGTGACATGGAGCTGCTGTTCGACTCCAAGGTGATGCTCAACCTGTGGGTCAAGGTCAAAGGTGGCTGGTCCGATGACGAGCGCGCACTGCGTTCCCTTGGCTACGGCGACCTCTAAGCTGTCCTTTCGCCCGACCTTGCTATGGTCGGGCGAACACTTCCCTTTCGAGCCAGCCTGATGAGCACGCCTACCGGCCAACCTGCTTATGTGCTCCACAGCCGTGCGTATCGCGAAAACAGCGCGCTGGTCGACTTCCTCACGCCTCAGGGCCGTCTGCGTGCCGTGCTGCGCAGTGCCAAGGGCAAGGCGGGTTCGCTGGCGCGCCCGTTCGTGCCTCTCGAGGTCGAGTTTCGAGGGCGGGGCGAGCTGAAGAATGTCGGCCGCATGGAAAGCGCGGGCGTCGCTACCTGGATGACCGGCGAGGCGTTATTCAGCGGCATGTACCTCAACGAGCTGCTGATTCGCCTGTTGCCTGCCGAAGATCCTCATCCTGCTGTGTTCGAACATTACGCTGCCACGCTGCTGGCCCTTTCTCTGGGGCGTCCGCTGGAGCCGTTGCTGCGTTCGTTCGAATGGCGGTTGCTGGATGACCTGGGCTATGGCTTCGCGATGGACGCCGACATCAACGGCGAACCGCTGGCCATTGATGGCATGTATCGCTTGCAGGTCGATGCCGGGCTCGAGCGTGTCTACCTGCTTCAGCCCGGTCTGTTTCAGGGCGCGGAATTACTGGCCATGTCCGAAGCGGACTGGAGCGTCCCCGGTGCGTTGTCCGCTGCCAAGCGTCTGATGCGTCAGGCGCTGGCGGTACACTTGGGCGGTCGCCCGTTAGTCAGTCGTGAACTGTTTCGCAAGCCTTGATCAGGCTTTATTCTCTACAGCCTGCTTCGACCAGCTCGTCCATTTTTCTGGAGACCACCGTGACCCAAAGCACTCGCATCCTTCTCGGCGTGAACATCGACCACGTAGCCACCTTGCGTCAGGCCCGTGGCACGCGCTACCCGGACCCGGTCAAGGCTGCCCTGGACGCCGAAGAGGCAGGCGCCGACGGCATCACCGTTCACTTGCGTGAAGACCGCCGCCATATTCAGGAGCGCGATGTCCTGCTGCTCAAGGATGTCTTGCAGACCCGCATGAATTTCGAAATGGGCGTGACCGAAGAAATGCTCGCCTTCGCCGAACGCCTTCGCCCGGCGCACATCTGTCTGGTGCCCGAGACACGGCAGGAGCTGACCACTGAAGGCGGTCTGGACGTGGCAGGGCAAGAAGCACGGATCAAGGCAGCGGTCGAGCGACTGGCGAAGATTGGCTGCGAGGTTTCACTGTTCATCGACGCCGACGAGCGTCAGATCGCCGCTTCAAAACGCGTCGGCGCCCCCGCCATCGAACTGCATACCGGTCGCTATGCCGATGCTCAGACCCCGACTGAAGTTGCCGAAGAACTGCAGCGGGTCGCCGACGGCGTAGCGTTTGGTCTCGCCCAGGGCCTGATCGTCAATGCCGGTCACGGCCTGCATTATCACAACGTCGAAGCCGTCGCCGCGATCAAGGGCATCAACGAACTGAACATCGGCCACGCGCTGGTGGCTCATGCTCTGTTCGTCGGCTTCAAGGCGGCAGTGGCCGAGATGAAAGCGTTGATCGTGGCGGCGGCCAGATAACTAATCCCTCAGGGTTTGCGCCCCACGATCACCGCACGCATGGGGGCAGGCAGGCCCTCGATAGTCTTGCTGTGATCGGTGGGGTCCAGATAGTCGCTCAGGGACTGGAAGCGCATCCACTCGGTGCTGCGCTGTTCGTCGACCGTTGTGTGGCTGACGTCGACGCAACGCACATCGGTGAAGCCGGCACGGCGCATCCACAACTCCAGCGCGGGGACTGAAGGCAGGAACCAGACGTTGCGCATCTGCGCATAACGATCTTCCGGGACCAGCACTTGATGGACATCGCCCGGCACTACCAGGGTTTCCATCACCAGCTCGCCGCCTTTTACCAGGCAGTCTTTCAAGGCCAGCAGGTGGTCGATGGGGGATTTGCGGTGATACAGCACGCCCATCGAGAACACTGTGTCGAAGCCTTCAAGATTGGCGGGCAAATCTTCCAGCGCGAACGGCAGGTGCCAGGCGGGCAGGTCAGGCAGATAGCGCTGCATGGCCTGAAACTGACAGAAAAACAGCCAGTTGGGGTCGACCCCGATCACGCTGTCGGCCCCGGCGCCAAGCATGCGCCATTGGTAATAACCGTTGCCGCAGCCGACATCCAGAACGCGTTTGCCCTTCAGGTCCAGGTGTGGCGAAACCCTCGACCACTTCCAGTCCGAGCGCCATTCAGTGTCGATGTGCACGCCGAACACATTGAACGGCCCCTTGCGCCACGGTGACAGGCCCAGCAATGCCTTGCGCAGGACGGTGCGGGTCTCGCCGTTGCACTCGGCTTCCAGGGTAAAGCTGTCGAGCAGATCAATTCGCTCGGGCTGCAGGTCGGGCAAGGCATCCAGCGCACTTTGCCAGCGCTGCAGGTCACCGTGACCCTTGGCCATTTTGGTGTCGAGCTGGGCCTGCAGGCCATTGGCCCAATCGGCCAGAGGGGTTCCCGCCAGACGACGGACGAGGGGAGCGAGATCAATCATGGCAGGGCAATCAACGAGGTGAAGTTAAGGCATTGAAACCAGGGCACCACCTTGGAAAAACCTGCGGCAAGCAGGCGTTGGCGGTGTTCTTCGAGGCTGTCGGGTTTCATGACGTTTTCGATGGCACTGCGCTTCTGGGCAATTTCCAGGTCGCTGTAGCCGTTGGCGCGTTTGAAGGCGATGTGCAGGTCGGTCAGCAGAGCCTGTTCCTGCTGGTCGTCGAAGCGCAGTTTTTCCGAGAGGATCAGCGCACCGCCGGGCACCAGCGCATCACGAATGCGGCCGAGCAATGCCAGACGCTGTTCGGGGGCAATGAATTGCAGGGTGAAGTTCAGCGCCACCACCGAGGCGGGTTTGAACGCCAGCGCGAGGATGTCACCTTCGAGGACCTGCACCGGCAGCAACTCCTGAAACATGGAGTTCTGCGCGTTGAGGTATTCACGGCAACGCTCGACCATGGCACTGGAGTTGTCTATCGCAATGACTTCGCAACCCTCACCGCGCACATGGCGGCGCAGGGCCTGGGTGACAGCGCCCAGAGAACTGCCCAGGTCATAGAGCACAGTATTTGGCTGCGCAAATTGTGCGGCCAGTACACCGAGGTTTTCGACAATCGTCGGATAACCGGGCACCGAGCGTTTGATCATGTCCGGGAATACCCGCACCACGTCCTCGTTGAAGGCGAAGTCAGGCACCTGGGCCAGCGGCTGGGCGAAAATGCGGTCGGTTTCTTTGCTCACGGCGGTTCCGGCGAAGGCTTTGAAAAGCCGGCATTCTAGCCAAGTTGCTGCCGGGATGCATGGTGCAGTACCTGCTGTCGGACAAGCCGTGCGCAAAGCCTCACTTCACGCTGATGGCGCACTCGAAGGTCTGCTCCGGGACGACTTCGGGTGCCCAGGGTTGCTGATAGACCATCATCAGCCGGCCGGTCCCGGCATCGGTGGCCTTGAAGCGCCAGACCGATTGCCCGCCGTCGCCGACCATCTCCTTGCTCTCGGCGCTGGCATACACCTCAGGCCCCAGGCTGCGCAGAATATTCTGGGCCGGGTTCTGGGTCAGCCAGCGAAAGCCGGTGGTGGGGTTGCTGGGCAGGGTCAGGATCAGCGTCTGCCCGGACGTGAGTGTCAGCGGGCAGTCGCTTTGCGTGTCGATGGAAACAATGTTTTTCGGCGTCTGAGCGCACGCCGTCAGCAGCGCAAGGCTCAGCGGGGCAATGAAACGGGCAGGGGTCATGGCAAGTTCCGGTATCGCGATACGAGGCGCAAGGATAACTGATCGGAGTTTTGTGAGGGAGTACGACCGGTGTCGCGCCCTGGATCGGACGCAGAGCGTCCAGAACTGCATTCCCATGCTGAAGTGTGCTGGAACGAGAGGTGCCCGATAGAACACCTCTCGTGCCCGTTCAGCGTAGGACCTGCGCAGTATCAATCTTTAGAACAACACCTTCACCACGTCCGCAAAGCGTTTGGCGAAGTGCACGGTAATGCCTTCCTTGAGGTAGTCCGGCAGTTCCTCGAAGTTGCCACGGTTAGGTTCCGGCAGGATCAGTTCGTGGATCTTCTGGCGTCGCGCGGCAATGACTTTTTCCCGCACGCCGCCGATCGGCAGCACGTGCCCGGTCAGGGTCAGTTCGCCGGTCATGGCGACGCCTTTTTTCGGCGGCTGGTTGCGGGCCAGGGACAGCAAGGCGCTGGCCATGGTCACACCCGCACTCGGACCGTCTTTCGGGGTGGCACCTTCGGGAACATGTACGTGCACGAACGCCTCATCGAAGAACTTCGCATCACCACCAAACTTCGACAGATTGGCGCTGACGTAGCTGTAGGCAATTTCAGCCGACTCTTTCATCACATCGCCCAATTGCCCGGTCAGCTTGAAGCCACGGTTGAGCGTATGAATGCGCGTCGCCTCGATGGGCAGGGTAGCGCCGCCCATGCTGGTCCACGCCAGGCCGGTGATCACGCCGGTGCCGGACAGTACTTGTTCGCTGCGGAATACGGGCATGCCCAGCGACGCTTCGAGGTCTTTTGGTCCGATCTTGATCACTGAATCGGGCTCGTCCAGCAGTTTGACCACTGCCTTGCGCACCAGCTTGCCAAGTTGCTTCTCCAGATGCCGCACACCGGCTTCGCGGGCGTAGCCCTCGATGACGGCGCGCAGGGCGCTGTCGCTGATGCTCAGCTTGCTTTTGGCAACGCCTGCTTTCTCCAGTTGTTTGGGCCACAAGTGGCGTTTGGCAATCGCCAGCTTCTCTTCAGTGATATAGCCGGACAGGCGAATCACTTCCATCCGGTCGAGCAGCGGGCCGGGGATCGAGTCCAGCGTGTTGGCCGTGCACACGAACAGAACCTTGGAGAGGTCCAGACGCAGGTCCAGGTAGTGATCGAGAAACTCGACGTTCTGTTCCGGGTCCAGGGTTTCCAGCAGCGCGGATGCAGGGTCGCCCTGATAGCTCTGGCCCATCTTGTCGATTTCATCGAGCATGATGACCGGGTTCATGACTTCAACGTCTTTCAGCGCCTGCACCAGCTTGCCCGGTTGCGCACCGATATAGGTACGGCGGTGACCCTTGATTTCGGCCTCGTCGCGCATGCCGCCCACGCTCAGGCGATAGAACGGCCGCCCCAGCGACTCGGCAATCGAGCGCCCGACGCTGGTCTTGCCCACCCCTGGCGGGCCGACCAGCAGCACGATCGAGCCGCTGATTTCACCCTTGTAGGCACCGACGGCGAGGAATTCCAGAATCCGCGCCTTGATGTCGTCAAGCCCGGCATGGTGCTGATCGAGCACCTTGCGCGCGTGTTTGAGGTCCAGCTTGTCGGCACCATAGATGCCCCATGGCAGCGAGCTGGTCCAATCCAGGTAATTGCGCGTCACGGCGTATTCGGGCGAGCCGGTTTCCAGCACCTTGAGCTTGCCGATTTCTTCGTCGAACTTCTTGCGCGCCTGTGGCGGCAAGGTCTTGCCTTCGAGGCGCTGCTCAAACTGTTCAATGTCGGCGCTGCGATCATCCTTGCTCAGGCCCAGCTCCTGCTGAATGACCTTGAGCTGTTCCTTGAGGAAGAACTGCCGCTGATGCTCGCCGATCTTGCGGTTCACTTCGGCAGAGATTTCCTTCTGCAGGCGTGCAACCTCGACTTCCTTGCGCAGCATCGGCAGGACTTTCTCCATGCGCCTGAGCATCGGCACGCAGTCGAGCACCTCCTGCAGCTCGACGCCGGTGGCCGAGGTCAGCGCGGCGGCGAAGTCAGTGAGCGGCGAGGGATCGTTGGGGCTGAAACGGTTGAGGTAATTCTTCAGCTCTTCGCTGTACAGCGGGTTGAGCGGCAGCAGTTCCTTGATCGCATTGATCAGGGCCATGCCGTAGGCCTTCACTTCATCGGTCGGCTCATTGGGCTGCTGCGGGTATTCGACTTCTACCAGGTACGGTGGGCGGTGGTGTTTGAGCCAGGTACGGATACGCACACGGCTCAACCCCTGCGCGACGAACTGTAAACGACCATTTTCGCGACTGGCGTGGTGAACCTTGACCAGAGTGCCATACTCGGGGAGTGCGTCGGTCTTGAAGTGGCGCGGATCTTCCTGCGGAGTGTCCATGAAGAACAGCGCCAGCGAATGATGCTCGGACTTGCTGACCAGCTCCAGCGTTTCGGCCCACGGCTCTTCATTGACGATGACAGGCAGGACCTGCGCCGGGAAGAACGGACGGTTGTGGATCGGGATGATGTAAACCTTGTCGGGCAGGTTCTGGCCGGGCAAGGCCAGCGAGGTGCTGTCGGAACTCAGAGACACGTCGTGCTCGTCTGCGTCATTGGGCAAGTCTGGCGAGTCTGTCTGCTGGTCGCTCATGGGGCACCTGAGAGGTTGAACATGGTTCTTAGATGGGGCAGCGGCTCTCAGGTTTCAATAGTCTTGGTCGATAGTCTGTAAAGCGGTTGGAAAACCGTTATTTATTAGCGGGCCTGTCAGGGCTGACAAGGACGGGCTTACTTCATTTACGGCACTGCCGGTATGGGTTGAATCAGGCATGACCAACGTATTTATTTCTGCATTAGTGGCAGGACTGTGGATAGCATCGGCTGCAAACGCATCGGCTTCCAGCTTTACCGCCCAGGTAACGGACAAGGAAGGCAAGCCCCTTGCAGATGCGGTGGTAACGCTCAAAGGGCCGCCCGATCCTTCACCTGTTGTGTTGAAGGCGTCAATGGACCAGCGTGATCAGGAGTTTGCGCCACATGTACTGGCCATCCACGCCGGCACTCAGGTCAAGTTCCCCAACAGCGACAACATCCGCCATCAGGTCTACTCCTTTTCTCCGGCCAAGCGCTTCGAGTTGCGGCTTTACGAGGGCACACCCTCGGATCCGCTGTTGTTCGACAAGCCTGGCGTGGTCGTACTGGGCTGCAACATCCATGACTGGA
Source organism: Pseudomonas cerasi (assembly GCF_027983475.1). Classification (NCBI taxonomy): domain Bacteria; kingdom Pseudomonadati; phylum Pseudomonadota; class Gammaproteobacteria; order Pseudomonadales; family Pseudomonadaceae; genus Pseudomonas; species Pseudomonas cerasi. The sequence continues at coordinate 848,169 of NZ_JAQJVM010000002.1, read as the reverse complement.
TGGTCGGTTACATCTACGTCACCGACGATTCGTGGTTCGGCGTGACCGACAGCAACGGCCAGCTCAAGCTGGATCAGCTTCCGGCCGGGCATTATGCCGCGACCCTCTGGCATCCGCGTATCGCGGATATGCAGCCTGTGTCGGGCGGCGAGCTTGAGTTGCCGGCAGCAGGCCTCACTCAGCGTTTCAACCTCGCGGTCGAAGCGGAAGCCGATGACAAACCCGGCAAGCCCGCACCCGGCGGTTTCGGTGACGCCTTTCACAAGGCCGCACATGAATGAAATTTAGAGCCAGCTTTCAGGCGCGCATTGCCGGGGTTCTGATTGTCCTGTTGCTGATTGTCGTGAGTGCGGTCTATCTCGCCGTCAAGGTTGCAACAGGCGAGGCGGTGCGCACTCAGGCCCAGGCGCAGCTGGAGGTGGGTAGCCGCGTCTTCGAGCGTCTGATCGATCTGCGCGGCAAACGTCTGCGTGACACCGTGCAACTGGTGGCAGCAGATTTCGGCTTTCGTGACGCGGTGGCCAGTTCCGACGCCTCGACCATTCGCTCGGTGTTGCTCAACCATGGCAAACGCATCAATGCCAGCGACATGTTTCTGCTGGGCATGGATGGCGTAGTGATTGCCAGCACCGTGCCGAAAGTCCCCGAAGGTTCCAGGTTTGTCTATGACCAAGCCCTGCGCAATGCCAAACGTGCCGGTCAGTCAGTGCTCATTGTGCCCGGCGGCGGAGACCCTCATTTGCTGGTGGAGAGCACCGTTCTCGCGCCATTGCCGATCGGCCGCGTGGTCATGGGCTTTACCATCGACAGCGGTATTGCCGAAGAACTGCGTTCGCTCAGCGGTCTGGAAGTGTCTTTTCTCACCGTAGAAGACGGTAAGAACGGTGAACTGATCAGTACCCAGCCAGAGGCCCTGCACGCGGGCCTGATTGAGCTGATGCGCAGCTCCTCGGAAGGCCAGATGCTGCTTACCGAGCAATCGAACCTTAACTTTCTCAGCCAGACCCTGATGCTCGCCAACACCAGTATTGGCGGCGACGGGCAGGTTATCGCGCTATTACAGAGCCCTCTGGACAAGGCCTATCAGGCATTCGCGCCGCTGAATGAGAAGATCTTCTGGATTTCCATGGCCGCTTTGGTGGCGTCGCTGATCGGCACACTGGCACTGGCGCGAAGCGTGTCGCTACCGGTACAGGCCCTGGCCACGGCGGCCAAACGTATTGGTGATGGCGACTATAAAACGCCGGTCACCCTGGTTCGCAGCGATGAGCTGGGCATGCTCGCCGAAGCGATCAACACCATGCAGCAGGGCATCGCGGTGCGCGAGGGGCAATTGGCGCACAACGCGCTGCACGACAATCTGACCGGGCTGCCCAACCGGGCGCTGGTGATGGAGCGTCTGGGTAGCTCGATTGCTGCAGAACGTGCGTTGGCTCTGTTGTCTCTGAGTATCGAAAACCTCGCCACGATCGGCGAAAGCGTGAGCGTTGAAGGCGTGGAGCAGTTGTTGCGCCATGTGGGCCAGCGCCTGCAAGGTAATCTGCGTGCCGGCGATACCGTGGCACGTCTGGGGACCAACGAGTTTCTGCTGTTGCTGGACAACACGTCCAGCGCGGGTGCAGTGGGCATGGCAGACGCCCTACAGCGTCTGCTCAGTGAGCCGCAGCGTATCGACAATCACGAGCTGGAGCTTGAGTGCTGCATTGGCATCACGGTGTATCCGGAACACGGTGATTCCGCCCAGGAATTGCTCAACCGTGCGGCAATTGCCCGCAAGGACGCCGCGTTCATTCCTGGTCGCCTGCAGATTTATCAGGATGGACGTGATCTGGCCCACCAGCGGCAGATCACGCTGATTCGTGACCTGCGCAAGGCCGCGCAAAATGGCGAATTCACGCTGCATTACCAGCCCAAGCTGGATATCCGTCAGGGCTATGTGCGTCAGGCCGAAGCGCTGTTGCGCTGGGCTCATCCGCAGTTCGGCAATGTCTCGCCTGCCGAATTCATCGTCCTCGCCGAGCGTACCGGGAGCATTTACCTGCTGACCAACTGGGTGATCGAAGAGGCGATTCGCCAACTGGCCGAATGGCGTCAGCGCGGTCTGGTCCTGCAGGTGTCGGTGAACATTTCCGCTGATGACCTGCTGGGTGATGATCTGGTCGGTTATGTCATGAAATTGCTCAAGCAATACGCTCTGCCTGCCGAACAACTGGTATTCGAGATCACCGAAAGCGCAGTCATGAGCGAACCGGAAAAAGCACTGATCGTCCTGCATCGCCTGCGTGATTGCGGCATCAGTCTGTCAGTCGACGATTTCGGTACTGGCTACTCGTCATTGGCTCACTTGAAACGTCTGCCCGTGCAGGAGCTGAAAATCGACCAGTCTTTCGTGCGCAATCTGGATGAAACCAGTGAAGACGCAGTAATCGTGCGGTCGACCATTGAAATGAGCCACAACCTCGGACTGAAGGTGGTGGCAGAAGGTGTCGAGTATCAACACAGCCTAGACCTGCTCCGGCGTTGGCACTGCGATACGGCCCAGGGTTACCTGATCAGTCGACCGCTGACCGCGTCGGCGTTCGAGGCATGGATTGCCACGTATCAGGCCTCACCCGGTCTTATGGTGAATTAATCCATGTTGCACAAAACATCGCTGCTGTTGGGGTCTTTGCTGGTGGGTATGGCGGGGGTTGCTTCGACGCCCGCCCTGGGCGACAACGGCCGGTTGATCGCCACGGGTGGCGCTACCAGCATTGAAGGCAGCGCCGGCGGCGGCATAACCCCGTGGGCGGTGATTACCGGCTACAGCGAGCAAGGCGAGTGGGGCGCTACCGCCTTCGCCACGCATGTGGATCTGCCGGACTACAACCTTGATGTGGCAGGCCTGGCGGTCGCCTATGGCAACCGCGTGGAGTTTTCCTACGCGCATCAGCGTTTCGATATCAGCAACCTGCAGCACAGGCTCAGCCTGCCGGACGATAACCTCAGTCAGGACGTGTTCGGCGTCAAGGTGCGGCTCTTCGGCGACCTGATCTACGAAAGCCTGCCGCAGGTTTCTCTGGGGGTGCAGTACAAGCATCAGAACGATTTCCTGATTCCCAGCCTGGTCGGCGCCCGACGTGACTCGGATGTCGAAGGCTACCTGACGGCCAGCCGCTTGTTCATGGGCGCGGCGTTTGGCTACAACGTTGTGGTCAACGGCGGCGTGCGTTACAGCCGCGCCAACGAAACCGGACTGTTGGGGTTCGGCGGCGATCGGCGCGACAGCCGCAGCCTGCTCAAGGAGAGCTCGGTAGCCGTGCTGTTCAATCCGCGCTGGGCACTCGGTGTCGAATATCGCGAGAAGCCAGACAACCTGTCGTTTGCGGGCGAAAGTGACTGGGCCGATGTGTTTCTCGGCTATTTCCCCAACAAGCACGTGTCCGTGGTCCTGGCTTACGCCCGTTTGGGCGAAATCGCCACGCTGGACAACCAGAACGGCACCTATCTGTCTGTGCAGGGGAGTTTCTGATGAGGCGTATGCTGATAGCCATGATGCTGACGCTACTGGCCGGTTGCGCGCAGCAGCAACAGCCACCCAAGGATGACAGCCTCTACCAGGACCTTGGCCAGCGTGCCGGTATCCAGCGCATCGTCGAAGGTATGCTGATAAACGTGGCCAGGGATGAGCGGATCGTCGAGCATTTCAAGAAAGTCGACATCGTGCGTCTGCGCGACAAACTGGTCGAGCAACTCTGCGTCGAGTCCGGCGGCCCGTGTCGCTATACCGGCGACAGCATGGCCGAGGCGCACAAGGGCCAGCACCTGACGCCCAGCGATTTCAACGCGCTGGTCGAAGACCTGATCGCCGCGATGGACACCGAAAAGGTCCCGGTCCCCGTACAAAACCGCCTCATCGCCCGGCTGGCACCGATGCGCGGCGAAGTGATCGGCAAGTGATGGGTAGCCCTGAAACACACACTGACTATCGTGCCAATGCTCCCCGTCCAAGATCGGACGCAGAGCGTCCAGAACAGCATTCCCACGCTGGAGCGTGCGGAGCGATAATCTTCAGGGAGAGCACTTGCGCGAGAACACTATCGTGCCAATGCTCCGCGTTGGCATGCCGTTCGTGACGCTCCGCGTCACAAATCGACGCCGCGCCGCGTGTTCAGGATCGGACACAGAGCGTCCAGAACTGCGTTGCCACGCTGGAGCGTGGTGACGATAGTCTCTGTCGCGTTAACTCCAACTTTGCCCCATCTCAACTCAACCGCGTCAGATACCCCGGCACTTCCTGCTCCGGCAATACCGACAACACTTTCAGGCGTTGCAGCATGCGCTGGCGGGCGCGTAACAGGTGTTCCTTGAGGTTCAGTGCGGCGGCGTCGAAGGCACCGTGCAGCAGCAATTCAATGATCAGCCGGTGTTCGGCGAGCATCGCTTCATCGGCGCCAATGCTCAGCAGGCGGTAGAAAATCCGGTTGATAATCATCGGGCTCTGCGCCTGGCTGATCAGCATGGCGATCTTGCGGTTTTGCAGACCGCCCAGGCATTGCTGATGCAGGTCGTCCTCAAGGCGCTCGATCTCCTCAAGGCTGCACTGTTCGACGTTTTGCGCCTCGATGACCCTGGCCAGCATTGCCTCCAGGGTTTCGCGGCTTAGCTGCGGCGCCGTCTGGCGCAAGGCTTCGGGCTCGAGGCAGGCGCGCAATTCGTAGTCTTCGGTGATTTCCCGGGCCGTCAACGGCCCCGCCAGCCATTGCGAGTAAGGCTCTTTTTCCACCAGGCCGCGATCCCGCAGACGCATCAGCGCCTCACGAACCACTGCGCGGCTCACTCCGTAATGCTGCGCGGCGCTTTGTTCATCCAGCCGGTAGTGACCAAAGGCGATACAGGCCGACAGTGCCGCACCGATCTCATCGTGAATACGTTCGCCGAGCGGGCGGGTATCGACCAGTTCTTCGCTGCTGTCCAGCCCGAACTGCTTGTGGCTCAGGCTCAGACGCAGCGGCTCGACTTCCTGCGCGTCAGGATTGACCAGATAACCCCGGCCGTCGAAGCGGCTGATCAAGCCTTCTTCATGCAGCAGGTTGAGCGCCTTGCGCACCGGCACCCGGCTGGTGCCGAACAGTTCTGCCAGCGGTGCTTCAAGCAGCACCAGTCCATTGGCGGCCGCGCCCGAGACGATGGCGTTACGCAACACCTCGCGGATCATGGCGTAGCGCGACGCGGTGCGCGGGTCCTCTTCTGACATCGGTTTCATACACTTCTGGCGGTTGACGGACGATTCTCGCACAGAAGCGCTGTTGTCACCTTGGCACACGTCCTTATGCTCGCTCATGGGGCCACCGTTACTTTTTTGCACTGAAATGTATCTTTTGTAAAAGATACATTATTTCTTTATGACGATCCTGTTCGCCCACGACGCCTTATCGCAACTGATTGATGCCTTTGCAAAAAGGTTTCTAGTACGGTGTTTCCAGCACGAAAGGGTCGTCAGCTCGATCGGGTCAGGGCGTCGCGACATGCAGATTGGCATGGAACCTGCCTTTGTTAAATGTACATTTTATTAATAAGTACATTTTTAAAGGTGTGATGTCCATGACCGATACCGGGAGTCACAGCGTTACCGGTGATGCCTGCGCACTGGCCGAGGATTTTGCCCAGGGGCGCAGTGACCCTGTGCAGGCTCTGGACAAGGCCCTGCAACAGGCGGCACGCGCCGATCATGTGTTCATTTCCATGAGTATCGAACGGGCACGCAGGGAAGCCGAAGCCTCTGCGGCCCGCTGGCAGCAAGGGCAGCCATTGAGCCCCTTCGACGGCGTGCCCATCGCCTGGAAGGATCTTTTCGACGTGGCAGGCAGCGTCACAACCGCCGGTGCCGCGGTGCGCAACAACCTGTCCCCCGCGCTGCTGGATGCGCCGAGTGTCGGGCTGCTGGCACGGTCCGGGATGGTCAGCCTGGGCAAGACCAATCTCAGTGAATTCGCTTATTCAGGGCTGGGCCTGAACCCGCATTTCGGTACGCCGATCAACCCCAACAGCGACGGCTCGCCACGTATTCCTGGCGGTTCGTCTTCGGGTTCGGCAGTCGCCGTCGCCAACGGAACCGTACCGATCGCCATGGGCACCGATACCGCCGGTTCTATTCGTGTGCCGGCAGCGCTCAACGGTCTGGTGGGGTTTCGCAGCACCAGTCGCCGCTATAGCCGCGACGGCGTTTTCCCGCTGGCGCTGACGCTGGACAGCGTCGGGCCACTGACCCGCAGTGTGCGCGACGCTCTGGTGATCGACGATCTGCTCTGTGCGCGCAGCAAACCTTCATCGTTGATACCACGCAGCCTGGCCGGTCAACGTTTCCTGCTCGATCAGGCGGTGCTGGAAGACGAACGCGTCACGCCGGCCGTTCGCGACAACCTGTTGCGTGCTGTTGAAGCCTTGCGCGCAAGCGGTGCGCTGATCGAGGTAAAGCCTTGCCAGGCATTTCAGGCCACGTTGCTGTTAACCCAGCAACAGGGCTGGCTTGGTGCAGCCGAGGCGTTCGCGCTGCATCAGGCGTTGCTCGACAGCGACGCCGCCAGCCAGCTTGATCCCAGGGTTCGCAAGCGCCTGGAGGCAGCCCGTTCCATGCCGGCCAGCCTGCTGGTCAATCTGTACGCTGCGCGCGAGCGGTTGCAGGAGCAGTTGACCCTCGAACTGGACGGCGCGCTGCTGATTACTCCGACCGTGGCCCATGTGGCGCCGCCGCTCGCACCGCTGCTGAAGGACGACGACCTGTTCGTTCAAACCAACCTCGCCACGCTGCGCCTGACCATGCCCGGCAGCCTGCTGAACATGCCCGGCGTGTCACTGCCCAGCGGCCGCGATGCCTCGGGCTTGCCCACCGGGCTGTTGCTCAGCGCACCGGCAGGCGAAGACGCACGGCTGCTGCGTGCGGCGCTGACCGTGGAGTCATTGATCGCAGCCCCTTGAATACGTTTTGCAGTGCAAACCGGCCCGCGTGCCGTACAGCGCGAAGCCGATCTGATTAACCCGTGGGAGAACAACGATGGCCAAAGAAATTCTGTGTGCGTTTGGTGTGGATGTGGATGCCGTTGCTGGCTGGCTGGGCTCCTATGGCGGCGAGGATTCGCCGGACGACATTTCCCGCGGCCTGTTCGCCGGTGAAGTCGGCGCTCCGCGTCTGCTCAAGCTGTTCGAGCGTTACGGTCTGCGCACCACCTGGTTCATTCCGGGGCACTCCATGGAGACCTTCCCCGAGCAGATGAAAGCCGTGGCGGATGCCGGGCATGAAATCGGTGTGCATGGTTACAGCCATGAAAACCCGATTGCGATGACCCCGGAGCAAGAGGAGATCGTCCTCGACAAGTCCATCGAACTGATCACGCAAATGACCGGCAAACGCCCGACCGGCTATGTCGCGCCATGGTGGGAGTTCAGCAACGTCACCAACGAGCTGCTGCTCAAGAAAGGCATCAAGTACGACCACAGTCTGATGCACAACGACTTCCACCCTTACTACGTTCGGGTGGGCGACAAGTGGACCAAAATCGATTACAGCCAGCATCCGGATACCTGGATGAAGCCGCTGGTACGTGGCGAAGAAACCGATCTGGTGGAAATTCCGGCCAACTGGTACCTGGACGATCTGCCGCCAATGATGTTCATCAAGAAGGCACCGAACAGCCACGGTTTCGTCAACCCTCGGCACCTGGAAGAAATGTGGCGCGACCAGTTCGACTGGGTCTATCGCGAACACGAACATGCTGTATTCACCATGACCATTCACCCGGACGTGTCTGGTCGCCCGCAAGTGCTGCTGATGCTGGAGCGCTTGATCGAGCACATTCAGAGCCATGCTGGCGTCAAGTTCGTCACTTTCGACGAGATTGCCGACGACTTCGTGCGTCGCAATCCCCGTACCCGCTGATTCATTGCCCTGTCCGAGGCGTCACTCATGTCCATTTACAATAAGCTCGACCTGACCGGCTGGAAACCTGAGCAACTGACTCCGGAGCAAGTACGGTTCGCCACATGGATTGCGTTTTTCGCGTGGGTGTTTGCGGTATATGACTTCATTCTGTTTGGCACGCTGTTACCGGAAATCGGTCGGCATTTCAGCTGGAGTGAGGTCGAACAGGCCGAAATCGCGACCTGGGTCGCGGTCGGCACCGCGGTGGTGGCTCTGGCCATCGGCCCGCTGGTAGATCGCCTGGGACGGCGCGTGGGTATCATTTTCACCGTGAGTGGCTCGGCGATCTGCTCGGCGCTCACGGCCATCGGCGGAGCATGGGGCAAGTCGCCCCTGATCCTCATTCGTTCGCTGGGCGGTCTGGGTTATGCAGAGGAAACGGTCAACGCGACCTATCTGAGCGAGATCTACGCCGCATCCGACGACCCGCGACTCACCAAGCGCCGTGGCTTCATCTACAGCCTGGTGCAGGGCGGCTGGCCGGTCGGTGCGCTGATCGCTGCTGGTCTGACGGCGGTGCTGTTGCCGGTCATCGGCTGGCAGGGTTGCTTCGTGTTTGCGGCTATTCCGGCCATCGTCATCGCTATCCTGGCGCGCAAGCTCAAGGAAAGCCCGCAGTTTCAGATCCATCAACGCATCACCCAATTGCGCAAGAAGGGCGACCTCAGTCAGGCGCAGGCCGTGGCGCAGACCTACGGGGTGGATTACGAAGAGCACAGCAAGGCCGGTATCGGCGCGGCCTTTCGCGGTTCTTCGCGCCGCGCGACCCTGGTGATCGGTGCTGCGATCCTGCTCAACTGGGCGGCCATTCAGGTATTCAGTGTGCTGGGTACGACGGTGATCGTCAGCGTCCACCATATCTCGTTCGAGAACTCGCTGATCATTCTGGTGCTGTCCAACCTGGTGGGCTATTGCGGCTACCTGTGTCACGGCTGGATGGGTGACCGGATCGGTCGCCGCAATGTCATCGGCCTTGGCTGGATGCTCGGCGGCCTGGCGTTTGCCGGCATGCTTTACGGGCCAAGCAACATGGTGACGGTGGTCGGCTTGTACAGCCTGGGGCTGTTCTTCCTGATCGGCCCGTACTCTGCGGCCTTGTTCTTCATCAGCGAAAGCTTCCCGACCAGCATTCGTGCCACGGGTGGCGCAATCATCCACGCCATGGGCCCGCTCGGTGCTGTGGTCGCAGGCTTCGGCGCCACATCGGTACTGAGCGCAGGCGGCGACTGGCAGACCTCGGCGTTGTACTTCGGCGCAGTGCCTTGCTTCCTGTCGGGTGCACTGATGTTCGCCGCTAAACACGTGCGACCTGAAACGGTGAAATGAGGAGCAGCACATGACGCGTAAAGTTGCTGTGATAACCGGTGCCGCCAGCGGCATCGGTCAGGCGCTGGCAGTGGCGTTTGCCCGCCAGGGTGTGGCGGTGGCAGGCGGGTTCTATCCGGCTGACCCGCATGATCCGGACGAAACCCGCAGGCTGGTGGCGGAGGCGGGCGGCGAATGCCTGATGCTGCCGCTGGATGTGACCTTCACCGAATCGGTCGATGATCTGGCCGCGCAGGCAGTCAAGGCGTTTGGCCGCATCGACTACGCGGTCGCCAATGCCGGGCTGTTGCGCCGCGCGCCGTTGCTGGAAATGACCGACGAGCGCTGGAACGAGATGCTCGACGTGGACCTGACCGGCGTGATGCGTACCTTCCGCGCCGCCGTCCGGCACATGGGTGAGGGCGGGGCGCTGGTGGCGATTTCCTCGATTGCCGGTGGTGTGTATGGCTGGCAGGACCATTCCCATTACGCAGCGGCCAAGGCCGGCGTGCCAGGGCTGTGCCGGTCACTGGCGGTGGAGCTCGCCCCGAAGGGCATCCGTTGCAACGCGGTGATTCCCGGCTTGATCGAGACGCCGCAATCGCTGGACAGCAAGAACTCGCTGGGGCCGGAAGGTCTGGCGCAGGCGGCCAAAGCCATCCCGCTGGGCCGCGTCGGTAGAGCGGATGAAGTCGCTGCGCTGGTGCGTTTTCTGTGCAGCGATGAAGCCAGTTACCTGACCGGGCAAAGCATCGTGATCGACGGTGGCCTGACCGTGCGCTGGCCCGAGTAGAGCGATTCGGATCGGCAGCGAGCCTGCTCGCGAAGCGTTCAGTACAGACGCTGGGAATGGCGTGTCAGTGACTGAGCGTTCGCGAGCAATACGCAGTGATCCCCAAACCAACCGAGGAACCCGACCCATGCAGCAACTCAAACAAAAGCGGGCAGTGATCACCGGAGCAGGCAGTGGCATCGGCGCAGCCATCGCTCGCGCCTATGCGGCTGAAGGCGCGCGTCTGGTGCTGGGCGATCGAGACGCCCACAGCCTGGCGAAGATCGCTGCAGAGTGCCGTCAGTTGGGCGCTCAGGTTCAGGAGTGCGTGGCCGATGTCGGCAGCACCGACGGCGCGCAAGCCAGCGTCGATGCCTGTGTCGAGCAGTTCGGAGGTATCGACATTCTGGTCAACAACGCGGGCATGCTGACCCAGGCGCGTTGCGTCGACCTGACCCTCGATATGTGGAACGACATGCTGCGCATCGACCTGACCAGCGTCTTTGTGGCCAGTCAGCGTGCATTGCCGCACATGATTGCCCAGCGCTGGGGGCGCATCATCAATGTTGCTTCGCAACTGGGCATCAAGGGCGGTGCCGAACTGACCCATTACGCCGCCGCCAAGGCCGGGGTGATCGGTTTCAGCAAATCCCTGGCGCTGGAAGTCGCCAAGGACAACGTGCTGGTCAACGCCATTGCACCCGGCCCTATCGAAACCCCACTGGTCGCCGGGATCAGTAGCGCCTGGAAAACCGCCAAGGCCGCCGAGTTGCCACTGGGCCGCTTCGGTCTGGCCGAGGAGGTCGCCCCGGTGGCGGTGCTGCTGGCCAGCGAGCCAGGTGGCAATCTGTTCGTCGGTCAGACCCTGGGCCCCAATTCCGGCGACGTCATGCCATGAGCAAACAGCCGGAGAACACCTGATGTGTGGATTGTGCGGGCTATTGGGTGAAGACGTGCACTGGAGCGATCCGCTGGCTGCAGAACTGCCCCGGCGGCGTGAGCGCTTGCGGCGTATTGCTGCAATCAACAAGGTGGTCGCGCCGTTTCGCCTGAAAGTTGAAGATTTTCAAGGCGTTTCCTATCTCCTGCTCGGGGCCACCGGCAAGCAGGAACTGGCGACCGGGCTGGAACAGCTCTGGCAGAAAGCCGAGTTGCTGATCGGCCGGCCGCTGGACCCGCTTGATTCACGTCTGCTCGATCATCTGCAGAGGTCATCATGAGTATTGCCCTGAACGTGATTACCGGCTTCCTCGGCAGCGGCAAGACCACGTTGCTCAAACGCCTGCTGGCCGATGAAAACATGGGCGACACCGCGCTGCTGATCAACGAGTTCGGCGATGTGGGTATCGATCATCTGCTGGTTGAAGAGGTCGCACCGGATACCGTGCTGCTGCCCAGCGGCTGTGTCTGCTGCACCGTCCGCGGTGAATTGAAAGACGCGCTGCTCGGTCTGCTGGAGCGGCGTAATCGAGGTGAAATTCCTTCATTTCGCCGGGTGATTCTGGAGACCACCGGCCTGGCCGATCCGGCCCCGATTCTCACCACGCTGAGTAACGACCCGCAATTGCGCGGGCGTTTTCACATCGGTCTGATTGTCACGCTGGTGGACGCTTGTCACGCGACGCTGCAAGAGCGTCTGCATCCGGAGTGGCTGGCGCAGGTCGCGGCGGCGGATCGTCTGCTGTTGAGCAAAACCGATCTGGTCGATGAGTCTGTACTGGATGGCCTGCGCGAGCATCTGCAAGCGCTGAATTTTTCTGCGCCACTGCTTGATACGGCGGACGTCCACAGCGGCGATCAGCTGCTGCTGGGCGAGGGCATGCGCAGCGACGAACCGGCCGCTGAAGTGACCCGCTGGCAACTGCATCGGGTGCTGTCGACTTCCGCGCGGCATGGTGATGCGCAGGTCTGTTGCCTGACGTTCGAGCGCCCTCTGGACTGGGTCGGCTTCGGGGTGTGGCTGTCGATGCTGTTAAGATGCCACGGTGAACGAATCCTCCGCGTCAAAGGGCTGCTCAACGTGAACGACAATCAGGCTCCCATCGTGATTCATGGTGTGCAGCATTGCCTGCATGTGCCGGTGCATCTTGCCGCCTGGCCGGGCGAGGATCGCACCTCGCGGCTGGTGTTCATCCTGCGCGGTCTCGATCCCGATCTGCTGCGTCGTTCGTTCGAAGTCTTCTCTGGCAGTTTCGCGCCACCGCTCAACGAGTCGGCAGCATGACCATCACCTTGCGCGTGCTGGGCACCTCCGTGACCCTGCTGGAGTCTTTGCGTGAGCGGGCCGAGCAGGAACTGGGGATCAAACTGATCTACCAGATTCATGACGTGCAAACCGCGCAACGTATCGCGGTCATGCAGCCAGACAGCTACGACCTCTACGATCAGTGGTTTCATAACGTTGATTTCGTCTGGCCAGCCCGGGCGATTCAACCCATCGACACGCGGCGCATCGCGCTGTGGCACGAAATCAACGACTTGCCCAAGCAGGGCCGTCTGCGGCCTACCGACCAGCCAGGCAGCGGCAGTGTGCCCAGCGAGCGTTTGTTCGTGCAGCACGACGGCAGTCTGGGCAGCGCGGTGACCGAGCGCATCAGCATGTTGCCGCTGACCCATAACGCCGACAGCTTCGCCTATCGCCCCGAGCGCTTGCCGGAGGGCTTGACCTCTGCGGACGAAAGCTGGGGCTGGCTGCTCGACCCGGTGTGGGGCGGGCGCATCGCCTTGCAGAGTGACGCGGCCATCGGCGCATTGGATGCCGCGCTGGCGGTGCAGGGGGCGGGGCTGGCGAGCTTCAAGGACATCGGCAACATGAGCATCGAAGAAATCGATCGGCTCGCTGATGTGCTGGTGCGCAAACAGCAGCAAGGGCATTTTGGTGCGTTCTGGTCAGGCGACGAAGAAGCCGCCGAACTGATGCTCAGCCCGAACATCGACATTCAGAGCCTCTGGTCACCGACCCTGGTCAGGCTGCACCGTGCGGGGGTCAAGTATCGTGTGGCGGTGCCCAAAGAAGGTTATCGCGGCTGGTTTGGCGGGCTTTCCCTGTCACGCCACGCCAAGGGGCCGGTGCTGGATGCGGCCTACGCGTATCTCAACTGGTGGTTGTCGGGCTGGCCCGGCGCAGTGATGGCGCGGCAGGGCTACTACATCGGCAATCCGGCACGCAGCCGCGATCACCTCAGCGCTGCCGAATGGGATTACTGGTACGCCGGCCTGCCTGCGCGCGAACAACTGCTCGGCAGCGACGGCTTGCCGCTCATCGACGCCGGAGAAGTCCGCGACGGCGGCTCCTACGAAGAACGCATGGGCCATATTGCCGTGTGGAATTCGGTCATGAACGAGCACAACTACCTGGTCCGCCGCTGGAGCGACATCCTGCGCGCCAGTGACAAAAGCAGCGCCAAGGCACGCTAGTCAGTCGCACTGGAGAGAGGACGCAGAGCGTCCAGAACGGCATTCCCACGCTGGAGCGTGAGGAGCGATAGTCGTCTGCCGCAACCCTGCCCGGTAGCTGGATCAACCGGGATCCGGCTTCAGTGGCGACAAAAAAAAGCGGCTACCTCTCGGTAGCCGCCGTTCATTGACCTCAGCAACGCATCACTTCGGCAGTTTGAACGCCATCACGTAGTCACCCTGTTTGGTGCCCAGTGAGCCGTGACCGCCCGCAACGACCAGCACGTATTGCTGACCGTCCTTGCCGGTGTAGGTCATCGGCGTGGTTTGCGCACCTGCGGGCAGGCGGGCTTCCCACAACTGCTTGCCGTTACGCACGTCATAAGCACGCAGGTACTGGTCAAGCGTAGCGCTCATGAACGCCAGGCCGCTGGCGGTGGTGAACGTACCACCCAGGCTTGGAACGCCCATGGTCAGCGGGAGCGGGATCGGCGAGCTGTCGCGCACGGTACCGTTCTTGTGCATCCAGATGGTCTTGTGGTTGGTCAGGTCGACCGCCGCCACATAACCCCACGCGGGTGCCTGGCAAGGCAGGCCCATCGGCGACAGCAGTGCTTCCAGGATCACACCATAAGGCGCGCCCTTGTTCGGCTGTACGCCTTCGGTTTCGCTCTTGCGGCCCGGGCCGCCTTCAACTTCGGCAGACGGTACCAGCTTCGAACGGAAAGCCATGTAGTTAGGATTGACGAAGGCGATCTGACGTACCGGGTCGACGGAAATACCGCCCCAGTCGAACACGCCGAAGTTACCCGGATAAACGATCGAACCCTGCAAAGACGGTGGCGTGAACGGACCATCGTAGCGCAGCGACTTGAAGTCGATCCGGCACATCATCTGGTCAAACGGCGTCACGCCCCACATGTCGCGCTCCTTGAGCGGCGGCGGCATGAAGTTCAGGTCGGACTTGGGCTGGGTCGGCGAGGTGTGATCGCCCGCGACAGCGCCTTGCGGGACCGGCACTTCATTGATCGGCACGATCGGTTTGCCGGTGCTGCGATCCAGCACGTAGATGCTGCCCTGCTTGGTCGACGCCAGCACTGCGGGTTTGACGCCGTCAGCGGTTTTCATGTCCAGCAGCGTCGGCTGACCGCCCACGTCCATGTCCCACAGGTCATGGTGAGTGAACTGGTAGTCCCAGCGCACGCGGCCGGTCGCGATGTCCAGTGCAACCAGGCCCGCGCTGTACTTCTCGGACTCTGGCGTACGGTCGCCGCCCCACTGGTCAGGGGTCTGGTTACCCATCGGCAGGTAGATCATGCCGAGCTTTTCATCGACGCTGAACATGGACCACATGTTCGGCGAGTTGCGGGTGTAGATCTTGCCTTCGGCAATCGGTGCAGTTTCTTCCGGATTGCCGCTGTCCCAGTTCCACACCAGACGGCCGGTGTGCACGTCATAGGCGCGGATCACGCCGGACGGCTCGTCCATGGAGACGTTGTCAGTGACGTGGCCACCGATAATCACCAGGTCCTTGGTGACCGCGGGTGGCGACGTGGAGTAGTAGCCGCCCGGAGCGAAGGTGCCCATGTTGGCGGTCAGGTCAACCGAACCCTTGTTGCCGAAGTCTTCACACATCTTGCCAGTATCGGCGTTCAGCGCGATCAGACGGGTGTCGGCAGTCGGCAGGAAGATTCTGCGCGGGCAGGCAGCACTGGCAGTGGCCGTGCCGTCAGCAGCCGGGACCGTCGGGCTTTGCGCCGGGGCGCTGGCGGCGTAGGCAGCGTCGTCATGATAGGTGACGCCACGGCAGGTCATGTGCGCCCAGCCCTTGAAGTTGGCAGCGTTCTGAGTGCTGAGCTTCGGATCGAAGCGCCAGATTTCCTTGCCCGAATCCGGGTCAAGCGCGATCACCTGGCTGTGCGGCGTGCACACATAAAGCATGCCGTTGACCTTGAGTGGGGTGTTCTCGGCAGTCGTTTCCCCCGGATCGTTCGGCCCCGGAATGTCACCCGTGCGATAGGTCCAGGCCGGCTCCAGCTTGTTGACGTTTTCCGGCGTGATCTGCGCCAGCGGCGAGTAACGGTCACCGAAGGCGGTGCGGCCGTAGGACTGCCAGTCGCCGTCAGGCATGGCTGGGGCGGTGTTGGTCGTGCCAGCCGTCTCGCGGTCCAGCTGGCCTTCGATACGGCCCGGGTTGGTGAACTGGCTCGCCAGCGCGGTCAGGCCGGCCAGCACCACAGCGATGCTCAATGCACCGGTGCCCATGCGTGCCGGACCGTTGCGCAGCAACGGTCTGCGGAACCATGGCAGCAGCAATACGATACCCAGTGCGAACCACAGCGCCAGGCGTGGCACCAGTTGCCACCAATCGAGGCCGACTTCCCACAACGACCATACAGTGCTCGCGAACAGCAGCAGTGCATAAAGGCCCAGCGCAGCCGCGCGACCCGTGATCAGCAACACGCCGGTCACGGCGAAGCCGATACCGGCCAACAGGTAATACAACGAGCCATCCAGTTGCAGCAGTCGGGCACCACCGACCAGCAAGGCCAGCCCCATCAACAGGATCACCAGCCCGAGCAGGGTCGGCAACAGGCGATTTCTATTTGAAGCACCGTCAGTGCTCATAATGCGAATCTCCGCGAGAAGTAAGTAATTGAAATCTTGTTTTTAAGCATCGCCTGCCCTGGCGCCATTCCTTGAAGCTGCTTGTTGAGACGAATCGCCGGCGGTGGAATTAAACCGTCAGGCAGAGCGCGGCTGCACGTTCGGCTGGCGCGGTCGTTGAGTCGTAGACCATTACCGCCCGAATTCGTGCATAGGCTTTTTGTCCGAAGGAACATCTGCAGAAGGGGGAATCTTCAATCCTTAACCCGGCAATGATAGGGCGCTAACGATTTTTCTAAAAGCGAAAAACCTGACATGGATCATTGCAACGCCGGCAACAGTGCTGCAGGTCGACGGTGTTTTATGAAAGCGCGGCGCTTACAATGGCAGACTTTCGGGAAGCACCTGCGTACTCCAGAGATCCGTTCAGGTTCGTCTCTTCTTATTTCGTTGCAAGGCTCATCATGACAACACCCAATTCCGACCCGTTGCACGGCGTCACGCTGGAGCAGATCCTCAGGGCGCTGGTCGAACATTACGAATGGTCCGGCCTCGCCGAACGCATCGATATTCGCTGCTTCAAGAGCGATCCGAGCATCAAGTCCAGCCTGACCTTCCTGCGCAAGACACCCTGGGCGCGGGAAAAGGTCGAAGCGCTGTATGTGAAATTGCATCGCAGCAAGGGCTGGTAACAGGCCCGCCAGACAGTCCGGCATGGACGCCGGCACGCAAGGATACCGATTGATGCTCAGTGAACATCCACAACCTGCGCAGGGACAGCGCTATTACGCCCTTGTGGCCGCTTGTCTCGGCTGGTCGGGATTGGTGATTCAGCTTTACCTGATCCTGATTGGCCGTTATGCCGATCACGCCAGTCTGCTGGGTGGGCTGGTGCGCTTTTCAAGTTTTTTCACCGTACTGACCAATACGCTGGTAGCGGTCGCCCTGAGTTGTGCGCTGACGACACGGCAGTCGGCAGGCCACCGGTTTTTCCGGCATCCGGTGGTGTGTGGTGGCATTGCGGTGAGTATTGCGCTGGTGGGCATCGCCTACAACATTCTGCTGCGCCACTTGTGGCACCCGGAAGGCTGGCAGTGGGTGGCCGACGAACTGCTGCACGACATAATGCCGCTGGCGTTTGTGCTCTATTGGTGGCTGTACGTGCCCAAGGGCACGCTGCGTCTGAGCCATGTAGTGCTCTGGGCGATCTATCCGATCGTCTACTTCGCCTATGTCCTGCTGCGTGGCCACATGTTCGGTGATTACCTGTACCCGTTCATCGATGTCGGCACGCTCGGTTTCCCGGCGGCATTCATCAACGCGCTGGGCGTGCTGCTCGGTTTCGTGCTGATCGCATTGGTGCTGCTGGCAGTTGATAAACGGGCGTCTCGTCGTACCCGGTGAGTCGCCCGGTCCTGCTCATTCTTCAGTGCTGTCCAGCTTCCAGTAACCGGCGGCCTTGACGAAGTCCTCTTCCAGGCCGAACTCGTCGAGCAGCACACGACGTAACTTGCGTGACAGCGCGGATTCGGTCGCGACCCAGGCGTACAGCTTGCCCTCGGGCATCTCCAGACGACGCGTGACGTCCAGTAGACTCTGTTCGCCGCGTACGATCCAGATCACGTCGACCTGTGCGGCACTGTCGAACACCTGCTGTTCCTGCGGGGTGGCGACTTCGACCACCACCAGCGCAGCACGATTGGCGGGCAGCGATTCGAGGCGTCGGGCGATGGCCGGAATGGCTGTTTCGTCGCCGATCAGCAGGTAGCTGTCGAACATGTCCGGCACCACCATCGACCCCTTTGGCCCGGCGATGTGCAGAAATTGCCCGGGCGCTGCCTGCGCGGCCCAGGTGGCCGCCGGGCCTTCGCCATGCAGAACGAAATCGATATCCAGTTCCCCGGTTTCTTCGTCGTAGCGACGCGGTGTGTAATCGCGCATCGGCGGGCGCGGCGTGTCCTTTTCGCCGGCAGGGTTCAGGTTTTCCAGCGCGGCCTGCTCTTCTGCCGTTTGCGGGAAGAACAGTTTGACGTGGTCGTCGGTGCCCAGGCTGATGAAACCCGCCAACTCCGGCCCCTGCAAGGTAATGCGGCGCATCAGGGGTGTCAGTTCCGTGACCCGCACCACCTGCAGCTTGCGACGCTTGATTTCATGCATGACGCGATGGATTGACTGGGGCGAATTCATGCCGACTCCTCCGAGGCAGGTTGAGGCCCATCGACGACAGCCTTGGCCGTGCTGTTGAGCAGTTCGCTGACGCGCAAAATCTCTTCCGGGCTCCAGCGGCCATGGTGCATCTGCAGCGCGTGGCGCAGGTTGTGCACCGCTTCGTGGATTTCCGGCGGACGATCGTGGCCGCGCAGTGAGCGCTTGCTGACATCGATGCGCATGCGCACACCTTCCAGCGCCACGGCCTGATCTTCCAGGGATTGGCGACCCGCATCGGTGATGGTGTAGAGCTTCTTGCCGGCCTGGGCATCGCCGACCACCATTTCGCTTTCTTCAAGAAACGTCAGGGTGGGGTAGATAACGCCGGGGCTGGGGCAGTACGCACCCTCGAACAGACCTTCGATCTTGCGGATGAGGTCATAGCCGTGGGCGGGCTGTTCGGCGATCAACGCCAACAGCAGTAATTTCAGATCGCCAGGGGCGAAAACCCGAGGGCCACGTCCACCGCGTTCACGGCCCGGGCGTTTTTCAAAGCCGTCGCGATCTTCACCTGGTTCACGAAGATGCGGCGGACGGTGGTGGGGAGGGTGTTTATCTTCACGCATGTTTTTGATCTCTGGTTACAAGTTAGATATACCTTAAGATATATCTTTTTGTAATCACAGAGCTGGCAGACGAGCGGTCATTGCCGGTCAGACACCCTTGGGCGGATCGGCAAGCGGGGCGTTGCACATCGCCTGTCCGTGGTTCTCCAGGTACGGCGTCAGGATCGGTGCCATGCCTTTGAGCACCTGCACCGGCAACGCCGAGGTGAAGCGAAAGCCCTCGGCAGCACGTCCCGGCACAAACGCCGTCAGCGCGCCAAAGTGGTTGTCGCCGATATAAAACACAAAAGTCGCCGTGCGGTTGATTGCCCTTGAGCTGAGAATACGCCCGCCCGCACCGACGCTTTCGATCCTGTTGTCGCCGGTGCCGGTCTTGCCACCCATCGCCAGCACACTGCCGTCCTGCATCTTGAACGTGCCTTGCACGCGTTTGGCCGTGCCGCCATCCACCACTTGCGACAAGGCCTCGCGCATTGCCGCTGCGACCTCCGATGGCAACACACGCTTGCCCAGTTCCGGGTTGATGCTCAGTTGGGTGTCGTAAGGCGTATCGGCAGCAAAGTGCAGACTGTCGATGCGCACCGCAGGCAGGCGGATACCATCGTTCTGGATGATGCCGATCAGCTCGGCAAGCGCCGCCGGACGGTCTCCCGAACTGCCGATAGCCGTCGCCAGCGAAGGCACCAGATGGTCGAACGGATAACCCACGCGCTGCCAGCGTTGCTCGATGTCCAGAAACGCTTCGACCTCCATCATGGTCCGCACACGGCTGTCGCGAGCGCCTTTGTGGCGACTCTTGAACAGCCAGCCATAGACTTCCTGACGCTCGAAACGACTGGCGGCCACTGCGTCCTTGAACTGCGCGTCCGGGTGTTTGAGCAGGTAGCCTACCAGCCACAGTTCCAGCGGATGGACGCGGGCGATGTAGCCTTGATCGGGCAGATCATAAGTGCCCGGGCCGTAACTCTTGTACAGCTCGGCAAGACGTTTGTCGGTGAGTTTCGAGCTCGCCCTGGGCTCGTCCAGGTGGGCGCGGATGAACGCGTTGAATGTGCCCTGATCAGCGCCCGGCAGCAGATAACGGTGCACCGCAGCCAGACGAATCGCCGTCGGGTGAATGCCGTCGAGGAAGGTGTCGAGTCGCTCCTGCGTGGTCTTTTCCTTGTAGCGTTTCCAGAAGCGCAGCAGGAATACCGTGCCTTCGCGGTCGGCAAACTGCGCCAGGTATTCCTGGCGGCGCGGGTTGTCATCATCCTTGAGCAGCTCGGCGCTGTTGTTGGGCGCCTGATAGGTGCTGTAGCGAACGACATCGCGCATCAGGCGGATGAACGGCAGGTTGATCGACTCACGCAGCGACTCGCGCAGGGTTGGAATCCGCTCGTTGTCTTCGCGCCGGAAATTATTGAAACGGTGCATGCCGCCACCGGTGAAGAACGCTTCTGCGGGGCTTGCCGAATAGGTGCGGTCGAGTGCAGCCGACAGCATCTTTGCCAGGTCATGGTCCTTGTTCAGCAGCAGATAATCCACCGCCCAGCGGGTCAGCCGATCCGGTTCCTCGACAGTGACTTTGCGCAATTGCGCAGGGTTCAAGCTCGCATAGCGCCCATGCAGTTCGGCGATGATCTCCAGATACGTCGTCAGCACGCGCATCTTCGCCGTCGAGCCCAGCTCCAGCTTGCTACCTTCGTTGATATCGAAAGGCTGATCGGTGCTGTCGGTCTGGACCCTGACCCGCGAGCCGTCCACTCCGCGTTCAAACAGCGTGAAGCTGTAGCGCACCTGTGTTGTGCTGGCCGGGGTCAACAGGCGCTCGCCCATCAACCCGATCCTTGCGGCAAATTCAGGGTTGGCCAGGTCGCGCAGGTACTGGCTGACGCTGCGCTGCAATTCGCCATGCAGGGTGCTGGTGGCGGACAGGTCAAGACGGTCCAGATCGTAGAGCGGGCGATTGAGCAGATTCGACAGGCGAGTGCGCGCAACACTGATGCCCTTGTTGGTTTCGATGGGTTGCAGGGTCGGTTGCTGCGCCCAGTCGCGGTAGGTGACCTGGGCTGCCAGCGCGGCATCGGCCAGCGGTCGGTCGATGATGTTGGCCTGGGCCAGCAACCGAATGTGGCTGTCGGTCAGTTCTGCCAATTCCTGGCGGCCCTTGGCCAGATAGTGCGACGGACGACGCTGGGCGATCACCAGTGAGAGCACTTCACGCAGCGCCAGCGCCTTGTCGGCCAGTGCCTGTTTATCGCCGGGATTAGAAGCCAGTATCTCGTTGGTTTTGCCGAAGTCTGCGCCGAACCACACCCGCAGTCCTTCAGCCAGACCATGCACTTCGCCATGCCCTGGCACCGCAGACAGCGGCACGCTGTTCAGGTAGTCACGCACCACCCGCTGGCGCACGGCGAGTGTCTCGGTCCCCGGCTGATAGGCGCGAACGCTGGCGGAAATCATCTGCCGCAGCTTTTCAGAACCCGACAGCGTCAGCCCGTCTGGGGAGTGACGGTATTTTTCCAGCTGAGTGGCCAGCGTGCTGCCCCCAGCCGACTGGCCGGGGAGGGCAAACATCTTCGCCAGTTGCGACCAGGCGGCTTTGACAAAACGTGGCCAGTCCACCGCAGGGTTGGCCATGGGCTGCTGCGGATCGAGCAGGTCGCGGTTTTCGATGAACAGCAGGCTGTTCACCAGCAATGACGGAATGGCGGCAAAGGTCGGGTAAAACTGCTGTGGGTATCTGAATTCGTACAGCGGCTCGTTTCGGCAATCGGTGATCGACAGCCCGGCCTGGGTCTTTTCCTCGTAAGGCACGAAAAATCCATGCCGGACGTAACGCAACAGTTCCGGGGAAAAGCGGGTCTGGCGCGTGATCACGTAGTCGCGTTTGAGCAGGCGCGACAGGAATTCATCCATGGATGAATAGCCCAGGCGCCGGTCGAACGGCCCGTCACCGGGATACACCACGTCATGACTAGGTCCGGGCTGCATCGAGTAACCCAGGCTCGCGGCAAAGCGGCTGAATTCGCGCGCCTGAAGCCTGGAGGTTCTGCTCTCCACGGCCACCGCAACGCCCAATGCAACCCCGGCCAACACCACCACGACCCAGAACACCCGCCATCCGTATCGCTTGCGACGCGGATATTTGGGCGTACGAGGATCATCCTCACGATCAGCGGATAGCGTCTCTTGCTTGCTATCGGAATGCCGAAATGCGCCCATAGTCGATTGTCCGGTCATCCTGTCAAAGCACCTGACCCAAGCTTAGACGCTGGATGGGATTGTGGGAGGGAATTGTCTGGTGGTTTTCGAGGGAGGATGGCGCGCAGCGGGGATGAGCGTCATGAACTAATCCCACTGCAGCCACACATGAACTGCAGTGGCGCTGGCTTGATCAGACGTGAAGATCAACCAACGGTTTGCGCTCTTCTTCACGCTTCGGCGCATTGCGCTCGATCTGGTAAATGATCGTGTCCATGAAGTTGCCAATGTGGTTGCGGCTGAAGACCTGCCCGTAGTCGATAACCTTGCTGTAATTCTCAAGGTTGAGTGTGTGCTGGTTGCCGAATTTCTCCGTGTAGTGATCGAGTAACGTCATCACAATTTTTGCGTGCGCACGCAGATCCTCCTTCAGTTGTTGACGTTCGTTCAGCTTCTCGGTCAGGTACGCGAACTCTGCCGGGGTGAGCACATCGTCTGGGTCGGTCACTTGGATTTCCTGATTAAAACCCAGCGTGAAGCCGAAGTGCTTATTTGACAGCTCCGTATTAAGGTAAAAAAGCTGCTGCTTGAAATCGTGAAAATTGTCGTACATACGGCATAGGGTCTTGTCAAAATCTTTAGTTAAGTCACCCAGGTATGTACTTCGGAGTAGGTTCGATATCTCTTCAGACATACTTTCCAGCATAACCCGTCCTGCCGCCGACGTTTTGTAGTCGGATAACCAGGGTGTTTCCTCGGTGGTATAGAACTCAGCGTTCGGATCACGCACGTTATCACGCGCCTGAGGAATGTTGATTGGCGGAGCAGCAGGTGAGGTGAGGGAACTTGAGCCCGAGAGAGTGCGCTGTTGATTTTGTGATGCAGAAGCTAAAGGGTTGATATGCATGCTAAGCGCTCTTTGGTGTCAATGATAACTAGCTAGCGGCAGACCTTCGCAAAACTTTGCCTGATAAGTGTGTAGGATTTTTCCTAGACTGCAGTGGTGATTATTTTTTGTAGGAAGTTTCCTTGATTTTAATGTGAGGGTTGACCAGGTGCCTAACTTTCTATTGCGTTAATTTTGTCAGTGGCAACCTGCCTCTGCATAATCTGCGAGAATACCTATGAATACTTATGGAAGAAAATGTGTTGGTTTTTGCTTGTTGTCCATTTTCGTGATAATGGCATCGGCCTCCGACGCTCATGCCAATAAAGGTGCCGAGGACCCGGTCGGTGCATCAAGTCATGAAACCAACGAGGCCGTTGCGGCTGAAGCTGTGCAAGAAATTTCCGAGCCAAGATTTACCGTCATGCTGGATAAACTACACTCGGTGGCAGATGTGTTGACAGATAAACACCCCGTCCACTACTACGGCTTTGTCTCGCACCGTGGGCAAGATGTATTGCTCTATACACCTGTCGGTGATCCGGTCACTAACGAGTGGAAGACCGAGTATTACGAAAATGGTGAATGGGTTGCTCAGACACTTGAGACCAAGGTTTTTAAAGATCTGGCTCCTGGGGCTGAAGTGATCATCAGGGTCACGCCAAGAAACTCACTGGTAGGTGGCAGGCTTCCATACACTGTCAGATTTGGGTCCTATCCTGTTCTAAAAAGCTATGAGCTGCTCGACGAACCGGGAGTGATAAGAATTCCAAGTGGATATACTAACCCTGGTTGGTTGGCAACGCAGATTTATAAAGAAGCTCTGCTTGAGGTGAGGTTTAGCGATACTAAAGGTACGCCATTGGAAGGCGGTATGGCTATTTTGGATCTGAGCTTTGGTGAAAAAGACGCCTCGATCAGGCATATTCTGGTTAGCGGTGCTGATGGGTTCGCCTCTGAGCGCATTGAGTTCGGACGTTGCTATGGAGGTACGGAGGCCCAAGATTTTGTCCACACGCAAAGGGGGTTCAACACTTGGAGAAGTAACTATAGAGTGGCTCGCTACTTCGTAAGTAATTTCTCTTTAGGGCCCATCACGGCGACCCCTCATATTTTTTACATGGGACACATCTGCACACAAACCGTTGTGCGAACTGTTGCTCCTCGCGGTTAACGCCTAACTCAGCCTGGCGAATCATTTGTCTCGCCAGGCTGATGTCTCATACTGCCAGGGAAATAGACGAGGAATCTGGTTTTTCAGCATTGCTTCAGACTCGCTGTATCCATTCGTCATGCCTTTTGTACGATACTATTCATGAATTTGCTGTAGCCGATCATGTCATGAGAATTACTGATGTCCAGATTTATATTAGCCGACAAATATTTTATGAATTCGGTGTGGGTATCTTGTTGATCTCATACCGAATAGCGGCCAGTTCCTGAAAAACTTGGCCTGATAAACCAGTAGGACATTTCCGAGAGGGCGTGCAAATGTGACGTTGTTCTCAAGTAGTTAACAGGCGGGGCGATTTCCCCAGCCGCTTATTCAACTCCAGCCCATTGGCCATCAGCATCATTAACCCCAGGCCGACAATCGCGGTCGTCACTTGCATGGGCCATGTATCGCCTGCCAGTGCATTGGCCATGTCTGCCAGTGGCGCCAGCAATACGCCCAGACAGAAGACTTCCAGCGAATAGCGGCCCATGCGGCAAGTCTGGCGGGCGGGCCAGTTTTCGAGCCAGGTGCTTGAGGTTGGCAGCAGTCGGGCGACGACGTAGACCAGTGCAAGGAAGTGCAGCAGGCGCGCGGGTGCCAGGTCGGTTTTGCTGATGGGGTACAAGGCGTCGAGGTGCAGGGTCGAGACTAGCGCGCTGTGCAGGCCGGGCCATTTTTCACTGAAGGTCAACATTCCGGCAATCACCACGTAAACGGCGGCCACCATGAACAAGGGCTGTTTGCGTAACGGAGGGGGCTCAACAGTTTTGGCTGTTTCGCTGCGCAACGCGCACGCACCGCCGAGCACGAACAGCAGCTGCCAGGCGACCGGGTTGAAGTACCAGACACCGCCGCCTTCGTAGGCGCGCAGGTTCCAGCCGAATAACGGCACCATCAGGTACAGCGCAATCGACAGGCCGACGGCCACTTCGAGTTTGCGCAGCATCAATGGCAAGGTCAGCGGCAAGGTCAGCAACAGCACGATATACAGCGGCAACGGGTCGGTCAGGTTCGGCTTGAAGCGCAGCAGCAGTTCATCAGCCAATGCCTGTTGCGGGTTGCCGACGAAGTATTCAAGGCCCATCTGCTGGACCATGTCGCGCGTCTCGACATGATTGTTGGCGACGAAGACGATGCCCATCAGCAGGGTCAGCAGAAAGATATGCACCACATACAGCACCCAGGTCCGGCGCAGGATTCGCACACCAGCCACCAGCATGCCGTCACGTCGAGCGATCCGCCCGTAGGCCAGGATCGAGGCGTACCCGGCGAGGAAAACGAAGATTTCCGCTGCGTCGCTGAAGCCGAAGTTGCGTACGGTCAGTTGCGCCAGGGGATTATCCGGCACGTGATCCCAGAAGATGAAGATCAGCGCCAGGCCGCGAAAGAAGTCGATTCGATGATCGCGTCCGTTAGTCATAACGGTGGACTCTTGAAAGTGCTGATGAGTAAAGATAGGCCACAGAGGCTCAGGTTCCAGACCGGCGACCAGTGACGTTCGGCGGCGCGGCAGGGTGCCGCTAATCGAGGGCAATTGCAAAGGCGCGCTATTACAGAATGTCTCTGGCTCAGGCGTTCCGATGGCTTCACGCCGACCGCTGCACCGTGTGCGTGTTCGATCAACCTCACCAATGATGCCAATCAACAGCAATCATTCTCATCTTCCGTTATGTTACTGTATAACTATTGCAGTCAACTCACTGGAGAGATCACGATGAAACCCGATATCCATCCTCAATACCGCACCGTGCTGTTCCACGATACCGCTGCCGACGTTTACTTCCTGATCGGCTCCACCGTAGACACAGACCGCACGCAACAGCACACCGACGGCACTACCTATCCTTACGTTGCACTCGACGTTTCCAGCGCCTCGCACCCGATGTACACCGGGCAGCAGCGCAAGACCACCACCGAAGGCCGGATCGCGGGCTTCAACAAGCGTTTCGCCACCTTTGGCTCGACTGGCAAGAAAGAAACCGCAGCCGCTCAATGAGCGGTCTGACCTCCCGGTCGTGGGCATTTCGTATGGATTGCCCACGACCGGGATTTTTTTGTCTGAATTTCAGGCCTGCGACCAATCATCTACTGGACTAACAGCCGACATTGCTTTTATCTTCGCGGCCTGAAAAACAGGAGTAACCGCTTTGAAAAAGTCAGTCGCCATCGTTTTCGGTGGGCAATCCAGCGAGCATGAGGTTTCGTTGCAGTCGGCACGCAACGTGATCAATGCGATTGATCGTGAACGCTATGCGCTGACCCTGATCGGCGTCGACAAGCTGGGCCGCTGGCTGCATTTCGACGAAGCCGATTACCTGCTCAACGCCACTGATCCTGCACGGATCAAACTGAGCGCATCAGGCAAGCCGTTGTCCTTGCTGCCGGGCAGCATCGGCGGGCAGTTTGTCGACGTCGAGTCAGGTCAGCCACTGGCTGCCATTGATGTGGTATTCCCGCTGATCCACGGCGCGTTTGGCGAAGACGGTGCGTTGCAGGGTGTGCTGCGCATGCTGGCCGTGCCCTTTGTCGGCGCCGATGTGCTGTCCTCTGCGGCCTGCATGGACAAGGATGTGACCAAGCGTCTGCTGCGCGATGCGGGCATAGCCGTCGCGCCGTTCAGGGTCCTGTCGCGTGGAGAGAGCCTTTCTTTCACCGAAGCTGCCGACCAATTGGGGCTGCCAATGTTCGTCAAGCCGGCCAACCAGGGTTCATCGGTGGGCGTCAGCAAGGTGTCCGACGAGGCTGGTTTTGCGGCGGCACTGGCGCTGGGTTTCGAGTTCGATCATAAGCTGCTGATCGAGCAGGGCATCGTCGGCCGGGAAGTGGAGTGCGCCGTATTGGGTAACTTCGATGCGCAGGTCAGCGTCTGTGGAGAAGTGATTGCCAACGATGAATTCTATGCCTACGACACCAAGTACCTGAACGGCGATCAGGCGCGCATCGCTATCCCCGCCGAGCTGCCCGCCGATCTGAGTGATCAGGTGCGTGACGTCGCGTTGCAGGCTTACAAGGTGCTGGGCTGCGCAGGGCTCTCGCGGGTCGATTTTTTCGTCACCGAAGGGCGCGACATCATCATCAACGAGGTCAACACGCTGCCGGGCTTCACCTCGATCAGCATGTACCCCAAGCTCTGGCAGGCCAGCGGTCTGTCGTATGCCGAGCTGATCCATCGCCTGATCGTTCTGGCGCTGGAACGGGCTGATCAGGCGCGGCTGCTGAAAACGGAGATCTTCGCATGAAGATCATCCGCATCGCGGCGGCGCTGCTGATCGGCGCAGACGGCCGGACCCTGCTGGTGCGCAAGCGCGGTACCCGGGCCTTCATGCAGCCGGGCGGCAAGATCGAGCCCGGTGAACCGGCACCGCAGGCGCTGGCCAGAGAACTCGAAGAAGAGCTCGGGCTGATCGTCGATCCGGCGCAGGCAGTGTTTCTCGGTGAGTTCACGGCACCCGCCGCCAACGAGCCTGGTTTCGAGGTCAACTGTCAGTTGTATGAGGTCAGGACCGACGCCCAGGCAGTGCCTGCCGCCGAGATCGAAGAAGTGCTGTGGGTTGACGCGGACAGTCATGCGCGTTTGCAACTGGCTCCGTTGACCCGCGATCTGATCTTGCCGCTGTATCTTCAGCGGCAGGCTGCACGCAGCTGAACGGCGCAGTCGTCCTGCATCGCGGTGCAGGACGGCACTGTCAGCGAACCCTATTTCAGCGAATCAGGTGTCAGCGAACCACACTCACCCCGTCGAGCGTCGAAAACGAGGTGTCCTTGGCTGTCAGCAGGAAGTCACGCATGTACGGTGCGTCGAGCATGTCGGCGCGGATACCGGCGTAGAGCGTCGCGAACAGTCCTTTCTCGCCCAGCCGCTTGGCCTTCACATAGCCGCGTGAGCTGTATTCATGCAGCGCCCAGTGCGGCATGCCGCAGACCCCGCGCCCGCTGGCGACCAGTTGCATCATCATCACCGTCAGTTCTGATGTTCGTACCTGTGCCGGTTCGATGTCGGCGGGTTCCAGAAAGCGCGTGAAGATATCCAGCCGGTCGCGTTCCACCGGGTAAGTGATCAGCGTTTCAGTCAGCAAGTCTTCCGGGACGATGTAAGGCCTGCTTGCCAGCGCGTGTTGATTGGCCACCGCCAGCATCGCTTCATAGGTGAATAGCGGCACATAGGTGATGCCGGGCAATTCCAGCGGGTCGGAGGTCACCACCAGGTCCAGATCGCCACGCGCCAGGGCAGGCAAGGGTGCGAACGAGAAGCCGGAAGACAGGTCCAGTTCCACCTCGGGCCAGGCATCGCGGAACTGGTCGATGGTCGGCATCAGCCACTGAAAACAACTGTGGCACTCGATTGCCATGTGCAGCCGTCCCGCCGTACCACCCGCCAGTCGAGCGATGTCGCGCTCGGCACTGCGCAGTTGCGGCAGCATGGAGTCGGCCAGTTGCAGCAGGCGCAAACCGGCGCTGGTAAAGCGCACCGGTTTGGTCTTGCGCACGAACAGCGGCATGCCCATGCGCTCTTCCAGCTCTTTGAACTGATGGGACAGCGCCGACTGCGTCAAATGCAGGCGCTCGGCTGCTTCCACAAGGCTGTCGGCCTCGCGCAGGGCATGCAGGGTTTTGAGGTGGCGTATTTCAAGCACGTTCAGTGCTCCATGAGCAGTATTTGTGATCAACACGAAAAAAATGAGTTTGTCTCATGTTGTGTCAGCTGTCGACAATAGGCCCATCTTTTATGGAGGACGCATCGTGGCCCTGACTCAACACCCTGACTATTTTCACATTGGCGCAGACCGTGAATTGCAGCACGCTCTGCAGGCTTTCTGGAAACAGGATCAGGGTGTTGCGACAACTGATGCCGAACTGCGCAACTGGCTGATGGCGCGTTACCCGCAGCAGGTGCCACACCTGAAACGCGACCAGCGTTTTCAGCCCGCTTGGGCACCGCTGCTGGCGAGCGTCGCCGAAGCGTGCGAGCAAGGCCGCAAACCTGCGTTGATCGGTCCTCTGACACTGCTCTGGCTAAGTGACGTTCAGGGTGAAGAAGTGGATCGCCTCGACCTGCTGGAGCATCTGCTGCCGGTGTATGGCGAGATCTTCGGGCGTCTGGCGGCGCGCGGTGTCGAGTGGATTCAGATCGACGAACCGATCCTGGCGCTCGACCTGCCGCTGGCATGGAGCAACGCCTTCGAACGTGCCTATCACATTCTTCAGTATTCGCCGTTGAAGAAGCTTATTGGCCTCTATCACGGCGACCTGCGGCCCAACCTGGGTGTCGCGGCCTTGCTGCCGGTTGCAGGGTTGCATCTGGACAGCGTGACCGAACCGGAGCTGCTGGCCCCGGTGTTTGATCGTCTGCCGGTTTACAAGGTTCTGTCCCTGGGCGAGTGCGATACGCATTCGAACTGGCATCAGGAATCGCTCCTCGAAGCGCGCGCCCGTTTTGGGGAAAATCTGATGGTGGCGGACCAGGTCGCTGCGTAACGCAACACCCGATTAACGACCGCTCAGCGCCATTCATCAAACTGTCACGCAAGTGTGGCAGCGCGCTTGGGGAAACATCATCAGACTCGCGGCCTACTGGGGATCTGTTTTTTGGTGTTTTTCATGCGGGTTTTAATTTTTCTGGCCGCGCTTCTGTGCGGCTTGCCGTCTTTTGCGGCCGATCGTTGTGATACCGATGTTCCTGTACAGATGGCTGACCTCAAGGAAGTGCGGATTGCGTACCAGAGTATTGGTAGCGAGTCCGATCCTGCCTTGCTGTTGGTGATGGGGCTGGGCGGGCAGTTGATTCATTGGCCGGACGAGGTCGTGGTCGCGTTGTGTCAGCAGGGCTATCGGGTCATTCGCTACGACAATCGCGATGTGGGTCTGTCTTCTTGGGTACAACAGCCAGCGGATGCCAATCTGACGTTCGAAGTGCTGCGTTATAAACTTGGCCTGCCTGTCTCGGCACCCTATTCGTTGACTGATATGGCCGACGATGCGCTGGGGTTGATGGATGCATTGCAGATTCGTCAGTTTCACGTGTTGGGCGCGAGCATGGGCGGCATGATCGCTCAGCATCTGGCTGATCTGGCGCCGTCGCGGGTCGAAAGCCTGACACTGATCATGACCAGTTCCGGTGCGCAGGGTCTGCCCATGCCCAGTGCCGCGTTGATGCAACTGCTGGCGCGGCGCGGCGCGCCCAATCGGGAAGTGGCGATCGAGCAGCAGGCCGATTTGCTTGCGGCGCTGGGCAGCCCGCAGGTCAAGGATGATCGCCAGCAACTGCTGCATCAGGCGGCCGTTTCCTATGACCGGGCGTTCAATCCCGAGGGCGTGAAACGCCAGATCATGGCGATTCTGGCCGAGCCCAGTCGCGTGGAACTGCTGAACCGTCTGCGTCTGCCGGTACTGGTGGTTCATGGTACGGCTGACCCGCTGTTGCCGGTCATGCATGGCGTGCATGTGGCCGCGCACATTCAGGGCAGCCAACTGCGCCTGATTCCGGGTCTGGCACACCGTTTTCAGGAGGCCTTCAAGGCGCCGTTGCTTGGTGCAGTGCTGCCGTACCTGAAAGCCCAGCATGAAGACGGTCGCAACCTGGCTCAGTTGTAAGTCTGCCTGGTTGTCAGGCATGGGCAGAGGTGTATCGTGTGGCCTTTGCTTACCGAAAAGGGCCGACATGACAACTGCACTGAAGATCGACTTCATCTCCGATGTTTCCTGCCCCTGGTGCGTCATTGGCCTGCGCGCGCTGGATCAGGCACTGGAGGCACTGGGGGATGAGGTGCAAGCGCACATTCACTTCCAGCCTTTCGAGCTGAACCCGAACATGCCTGCCGAAGGGCAGGACATCAAAGAGCACATCGCCGAAAAGTACGGCTCCACGCCGGAACAGATCGAAGGTATTCACCAGACCATCCGTGAACGCGGTGCTGAACTCGGCTTCACTTTTGCCAGCGGCGAGCGGCGTATCTACAACACGTTCGACGCCCATCGCCTGCTGCACTGGGCCGAACAGCAAGGCAAGCAGCACGCGTTGAAGCAGGCGTTGTTCGAGGCCTATTTCAGTGACCTGAAAGACCCGTCCGATCACCAGACTCTCGCGGATGTGGCGCAGAATGTCGGCCTGGACCGTCTGCGTGCTCAGGCCATCCTGGACAGTGACGAGTACACCTCCGAGGTTCGCGAGGCCGAGCAGCTCTGGACGTCTCGCGGTATCACCTCCGTGCCGACCATGGTCTTCAACGACCAGTACGCCGTCTCTGGCGGTCAGCCGGTCGAGGTATTCGTCAGCGCAATCCGCCAGATTATCGGTGAATCGCAGTAACGTACTGCCCGTGCGGGATCGGACGCAGCGCGTCCGGAAGGCATGCCCACGCGGAGAATGGGCACGACAGGTGTCTTGAGGACGCCTAGCGTTCCGCACGCTCCAGCGTGGGAATGCAGTGGGTCACGCTCTGCGTCACAGATCTGCGCTACGCCGCACGTTCAGGATCGGGCGCAGTGCTCAAAGCCCGTATTTCTTGACCTTGTCAAACAGTGTGGTCTTGGCCATGCCCAGTTCCTGACTGGCCTGGCTGAGGTTGCCGCCGCTGCGTTGCAAGGCGTCGCCGAGCAACGAGCGCTCGAAGGCTTCGACCGCTTCGGCAAACCCCAGGCTCTGGTTTTCACTGACCGTGCCTGACTGCTTGAACGCTGGCAGGCCAAGGGCAAAGCGTTCAGCCACGTTGCGCAGTTCGCGTACATTGCCCGGCCAGTCGTGGCTCATCAGGTTCGAACTGGTCTGTTGATCCAGCACGGGCGGTTCGCGGTCGAAGCGTAACGACGACAACTGCAGGAAGTGTTCGAACAGCTGCAGAATGTCTTCGCGGCGCTCACGCAAGGGTGGCAGTTCAAGCGTGACGACGTTCAGGCGGTAATACAGGTCGCTGCGGAACTGATTGGTCTTGCCCAAGGCATTCAAGTCGGATTTGGTTGCCGCTATGACCCGGCAATCCACGGCAACGCTCTGGTTGGAACCCAGCCGCTCGAGGGTTCGCTCCTGCAGGACGCGCAACAGCTTGATCTGCAGATTGACCGGCATGCTTTCCACTTCATCGAGAAACAGCGTGCCGTTGTGCGCGTGTTCGATCTTGCCGATGCGCCGTTTGCCCGCGCCGGTGAAGGCGTTGGCTTCATGGCCGAATATTTCCGACTCGAACAGGCTTTCCGCCAGCCCGCCACAGTTGAGCGCCACGAACTGGCTGTCCTTGCGCCGACTGAAATCGTGCAGGCAGCGCGCGACCAGTTCCTTGCCCGTGCCTGTTTCGCCTTCGATCAGTACGTTGGCCGAGGTGTCGGCGACGTTGGCAATCAACGCACGCAGGTTTTGCATGGCCGGGGAGCGGCCGATGATCCGGCCCTCCAGCGAATCGCGCTCGGCCAGTTGCTTGCGCAACGCCCACACTTCACGGGCCAGGCCGCGTTGTTCCAGTGCGCGTCGGGTGACGTCCACCAGACGCTCTGGAGAAAAGGGTTTCTCCATGAAATCGTAAGCGCCATCGCGCATAGCGTTGACGGCCATGGTGATATCGCCATGGCCGGTGATCAGCACCACCGGCAGGCTGCTGTCACGTGCCTTGAGACGGCTCAGCAACGCCAGGCCGTCGATGCCCGGCAAGCGAATGTCGCTGATGACGATACCGGCGAAGTTGTCACCGATGCGCTTTAGCGCCTCTTCAGCGCTGGCAACGCCTTCGCTGGCGATGTCCTCCAGCGCCAGGGCCTGCTGGCAACCGAGCAATACATGCGGATCGTCTTCAACGATCAGGACAGTCAGGTCGCTGTTTATGCTCATGGGTGTCGTCTCATGTCGGGCTGTCCGGGTGGCGGGCATCGGGGATAAACGGCAGGCTCAGGACAAACGTCGTACCGCCGTCCTGCGGATGCTCTGCGCTCAGGCTGCCTCCGGCTGCGGCGGCAAGGCTCGCCGACAGCGTCAGGCCCAGCCCCAGGCCTTGTTCGCCCGGTTTGGTGGTGAAGAAAGGTTCAAACAGATGCTTGCGCGCCTCGGCGTCGACGCCGCGCCCGTTATCACGTACCCGCAGACGGTATCGGCCTTCGACAACCGATCCGCTGAGCCATAACTCCGGTTGCGGCAGGTCGAACATGGCATCCAGTGCGTTGCCGATCAGGTTGACCAGAATCTGTTCCAGGCGGGTCTGGTCGATGGTCAGGGTGGCGTCGACGAAGTCTCGATGCACTATCAGGCCGGACTGCTCCAGACGCACGCTCAGCAACTGCGCCGCCGCATCGACAGCCTTGCTCAGTTGCGCCTGGCCCTGATCGTCGCCGCGTCTGGCGAATGCGCGCAGGCTGGCGGTGATGCGGCCCATGCGGTCGACCAGGTCATTGATGGTACGCAGGTTGGTACTGGCGGTATCCAGCGCACCTCGTTCCAGAAAGCGCACGGTGTTGCCGGACAAGGTGCGCAGTGCGGCCAGAGGCTGGTTCAGCTCATGCGCGATGCTGGTCGACATCTGGCCGATGGCTGCCAGCTTGCCGGCCTGTACCAGCTCGTCCTGCGCCTTGCGCAAAGTGTCTTCGGCCTGCCTTCGTTCACGAATCTGCGCCTTGAGGCGTTCGTTGCTGGCCCGCAGGTGTTCGGTGCGCTCGGTGATCTTGCGTTCCAGTTCGTTGTTGGCCGCCTGCAGCGCTTCCCTGGCAGCAAGCCGGGTCGAGATCACTTTGCGCCGCTCGTTCCAGGCAATCAGCAGAAAGGTCACCAGCGCGCAGGCCACGGCGACCAGCATGCCCTGGTTGGCCGCTTCACGGCGCAGATCCTCCAGCGGAGTAAGCAGTGTCAGGTGCCAGGCGGTGTCATTCAGCGGGCGGCTCTGGGCCAGATAACTGACCTTTTTGTGTTCGCGGTCGACACTGATGTTGGCGGGGAAAACCAGTGTTTCGACGCCTTCAGACAAGGTTTCCCGTTCCAGTGGCACCAGTTCGTTGAGCGGCCACCAGTAATATTGCAGGCTGCGAGCCAGGCGCTCCTTGATCTCGGCAGTGAGCGGACGTACTGATTTCAGACGCCGAGCCGGGTCGCTGGAGAGGATGATGATGCCATTCTCGTCGCTGACAAATGCCTCCAGGCGCGCCCGCTGCCAGCGTTCTTCAAGTGCTTCGAGGCGTACCTTGATCACCGCAACGCCGATGATGCGGCCTTTGTCTTCCAGCCCATGCGCCAAGTAATAGCCCGACTCACCGGTGGTGGTGCCGATCCCGTAAAAGCGCCCGGGCAGGCCGCGCACGGCATCCTGAAAGTAGGCACGGAAAGACAGGTCTTCGCCCTGATAACTGTCGGCGTCACGCCAGTTGCTGGTGGCCAGCACACGTCCGGTGGTGTCCATTACGTAAATGGCACGGCTGCGGCTGCGTCGATTCAGCCCTTCGAGGTAGCGGTTGACCTGCTGCTGAAGCTCGGGTCCCGGTTCGTTCAGCAACTGCGACACGCTGGATTCCAGTTCCAGCACGCTGGGCAGGTAGGTGTATTTGCTGATTTCGCTCTCGACCGTGCGGGCGTGCAGCTCCAGTTGGCGTTCGCCGGTTTCGCGTAGTCCCTTGATGGCGCTGTGTTCACTGACCAGATAGGCGATATAGCCCAGCCCGATCATTAGCATGAGGATCAGCGGCGGTAGGAACAGTTGGCGGATCAGACGGGGTTTCACGGCGAGTGATGGCGGGGCGGCGCGATAAAGAGTGGGGTCGCATTTCATCACAGTCGTCCTGGACCGAACAGCTGCCCGCGGATGAGCGGGCAGCCGTTAAAGTACTGCCTAGTGCTGCAGAATCTTGGCGAGGAATTGTTGGGCACGCTCCGAGCGTGCGCTGACGTCACCGAAAAATTCTTCCTTTGCACAGTCTTCGACAATCTGTCCCTTGTCCATGAAAATCACCCGGTTGGCGACTTTGCGCGCGAAGCCCATTTCGTGGGTCACGCACATCATGGTCATGCCTTCCTGGGCCAGTTGCACCATCACATCGAGCACTTCATTGACCATTTCCGGGTCGAGCGCGGACGTGGGTTCGTCGAACAGCATGACCACCGGGTCCATCGCCAGCGCGCGCGCGATGGCGACACGCTGTTGTTGCCCGCCGGAAAGCTGGCCGGGGTGCTTGTGCGCATGCTCGGAAAGGCCGACGCGCTCCAGCAGCTTCAGTCCCTTCTCGGTGGCTTCGGCCTTGCTGCGGCCCAGCACCTTGATCTGCGCGATGGTCAGGTTTTCGACAATGCTCAGGTGCGGAAACAGTTCGAAGTGCTGAAACACCATACCGACCCGCGAGCGCAGTTTCGGCAGGTTGGTCTTCGAATCGGAGATCGATGTGCCGTCGACAACGATATCGCCTTTCTGGAACGGTTCCAGCGCGTTGACACATTTGATCAGGGTCGATTTGCCGGAGCCGGACGGGCCGCACACCACAACCACTTCGCCCTTGCTGACCTCGGTGCTGCAATCGGTCAGTACCTGGAAGTCCCCATACCACTTGTTGACGTTTTTGATGGAAATCATACGGCAAACCTTTTTTGCAGGCGCTTCACCAGCAGCGAGGCGGCAAAGCTGATCGTGAAATACACCAGACCGGCAATGATCAGGAACTCGTTGGCGCGCCCGATGATGTCGCCACTGGAGCGCGATGCGTTGAGAAAATCGACGAGGCCGACGGTGTACACCAGAGAGGTGTCCTGAAACAGAATGATGCTCTGTTGCAGCAGCAGCGGGGTCATTTTGCGAAAGGCCTGGGGCAGGATGATCAGTCGCATCATCTGCGAGTAATTCATGCCCAGCGCCTGAGCAGCGCCCATTTGCCCCTTGGAGATCGACTGCACGCCAGCACGGACGATTTCGCAGAAGTACGCGGCTTCGAACATCATGAAGGCCACGACGCAGGAGGCGAACGCACCGATGGGCGTGTCTTCACCGGTAATCCAGCGCAGCACGAACGGCACGGCCAGGTAGAACCAGGTGATCACCAGCAGCAGCGGGATCGAACGGAAGTAGTTCACGTAGGCACCGGCCACATTGGCCAGCAGCTTGTTCGATGACAGGCGCATCAAGGCCAGCAGCGTACCGAGTACCAGGCCGCCGATGACACCCATCGCCATCAGCTTGAGGGTCATGACCATGCCGTTCCACAGGCCGGGAATGGCCGGAACGATTCCAGTGAAGTCCATTATTTGCCCCCCAGTGAGATGAGTCCCGGTACGGCGACTTTCTTCTCGATCACACGCATCAGCAGCATCAGGCTCATGTTCAGCGTGAAGTAGATGAGGGTCGCGAGGGTGAAGGCCTCGAACAGGTTGGCGGAGAATTCGGCGGTCTGCTTGGTCTGCGCAAGCAGCTCCATCAGGCCGATCAGCGACGCGACCGAAGAGTTCTTGAACACGTTCAGGAATTCGGAGGTGAGCGGCGGAATGATGATCCGGTAAGCCTGCGGCAACAGCACGTTCCAGTAGATCTGTGGCAGCTTGAAGCCCATGGCGCGTGCGGCCGATTCCTGGCCCTTCGGCAGTGCTTCAATGCCGGTACGCACCTGTTCGCAGACCCGGGCAGCGGTGAACAGGCCAAGGCAGACCACTACGCTGAGGAACGCGGAGGTGGTCGGGTTCAGGTCCTGCTTGTACCACTCCTGCAGGTTTTCCGGCAGCAGGTCGGGCACCAGGAAGTACCAGATGAACAGCTGCACCAGCAGTGGCACATTACGGAAGATTTCCACGTATACCGTGGCGATACCTGACACCAGACGGTTTGGCACGGTGCGCATGACGCCCAGCACCGAACCCAGTATCAGGGCAATGATCCAGGCAATGACAGCGATCGCGATGGTCCAGCCCAGGCCGGAGATGAACCAGTCCAGATAGGTCTCGCTGCCGACGCCGGTGGACTTGAAGAATACGCCCCAGTCCCAGTTGTAATTCATCAGGGTCTCCCCCTCTTTTTATTGCTATCGAAATGCACGCACTGTCGTCTGTCGAGAATGACGAGGCGATCCCGGACGAGCGCTGCCCGCCCGGGATGCCGTCAGTTCAGACTGGCTGAACCGGTCTCTCAGGCTTTCTTGTCGTCAGCTGGCTTATCGGTCGGGTTCTGAATCAGTTCCTTGAGCTTGTCGCTCATCGGGAAATTCAGGTTCAGACCTTTCGGAGGGACAGGGGACATGAACCACTTGCTGTAGATGGCGTTGATGTCGCCCGACTTGTAGGTAGCGACAATGGCGTCATCCACGGCCTTCTTGAACGGGGCATCGCCCTTGCGGACCATGCAGCCGTAGATCTCGTAGGATTGCGCTGTACCGGTCACTGCCCAGTCGTCCGGCTTCTTGGCCTTGGCCATTTCGCCTGCCAGCAGCGCGTCGTCCATCATGAAGGCGACTGCACGGCCGGACTCGAGCATCTGGAAGGATTCACCGTGGTCTTTGGCGGAGATCACGTTCATGCCCATCTGCTTGTCAGCGTTCATCGCCTTGAGGATGCGCTCGGACGTGGTGCCCGCCGTGGTGACGACGTTCTTGCCTTTCAGGTCGTCGAAATCCTTATAGCTGGAATCCTTTTTCGACAGCAGGCGCGTGCCGACTTCGAAGATGCCGATGGAGAAATCGACTTGCTGCTGGCGCTCGACATTGTTGGTTGTCGAGCCACATTCCACATCGACGGTGCCGTTCTGAACCAGCGGGATACGGGTCTGCGAAGTCACCAGGTTGTACTTGACCTTGAGGTCAGGCATGTCCAGGTCTTTTTTGATGGCTTCGACGATTTTCAGCTGGATGTCATGGGAGTAGCCCATCGGCACGCCAGAGGCATCAGCGATGTAGGAAAACGGGATGGAGGCGTCACGATGGCCCAGCGTAATGGTGCCGGATTCCTTGATCTTCTTCAGAGTGCCAGTGAGTTCGGCGGCGAAAACCGGCGTGCTGATCAGAGCGGCAGCGATGGCTGCGCCCAACAGGTGGGGAACGATGCGCATGGGTGAGTCCTTGATGTCATTTTTTATTGATGGGGCCGCAATCAGAGTCGGCCCGCTTGTTGGCGAATGCTTCAACGGCGTCCACATCCAGACACACGCTCTTGTCGAAACGCTCGGTTCAGAATGTAGAGCATGAGTCGTGCCAGACCGTTTGTAGAATTCAACGCGCTGAATTTAAAAGGGTTTTTTTAGATCGGCTCTGATGCTACGGACAAATGCGTCCGGGAAGCCGAATAAAGCGGGGGCGATTGTTCGGAAAACCGAATGGAAAGGGGGGCGGGAGGATGGCAGTAAGGAGGGAAACCTGTTCACCGCACGATGGGTGAACAGGTTGCAAGCAGATTATCAGGCGGCTTCGAAAGAGGTTTTGTTGCGCACGACGGTTTCCAGGTAGCTGCTCACGGCGGCCTGTTCCTCAGGCGTCATGAACAGGCCCAGCTTGGTGCGGCGCCACAGGATGTCTTCGATGCTGGTGGCCCATTCCTGATCGCACAGGTAATCGACCTCGCGGGTATACAGGCCTGCACCCAAATGCTGACCAAGGTCTTCCAGACTTTGCGCGCCCTCCAGCAAGCGCCAGCTGCGGCTGCCGTAAGTGATCGACCAGCGCTTGGCGATAGGCGCGGGCAGCCAGCTGAAGCGGCGGGTCATTTCTGTCGCCAGCGCTTCGGCG
The DNA here is from genome assembly GCF_027983475.1 of Pseudomonas cerasi. NCBI lineage: Bacteria > Pseudomonadati > Pseudomonadota > Gammaproteobacteria > Pseudomonadales > Pseudomonadaceae > Pseudomonas > Pseudomonas cerasi. Next base: position 809,418 of record NZ_JAQJVM010000002.1, on the reverse strand, counting down.
GTGGTCATGTCTTCGCCGCCAGGCAGGGCAGCGTTGGCCGTCCAGCTCGGTTTCATCTGTTTGAAGAACGGTGCCAACTGCGCCATCGCCGATTCTGCCAGTTTGCGGTAGGTGGTCAGCTTGCCGCCGAACACCGACAGAATTGGCGCCTCGTCCGCGCCGCCTGACAACGAAAGCGTGTAATCACGGGTAATGGCAGAAGGATTATCGGACTCGTCGTTGCACAGCGGGCGCACGCCAGAGAATGTGTGGAGCACGTCTGCGCGACTCAACTGTTTCTTGAAGTGGTCGTTGGCCACTTTCAGCACGTAATCCATCTCGCCTTCGGTGATGTCCACCTTGTTCGGATCGCCCTGATACTCACGGTCAGTGGTGCCGACGATGGTGAAGTGCTCCAGGTACGGAATCGTGAACACGATGCGCTTGTCTTCGTTCTGCAGAATAAACGCGTGCTCACCCTCGTAGAGTTTCGGCACGATCAGGTGGCTGCCTTGAATCAGGCGGATGCCGTAAGCCGAATCGAGCTTGAGGTCTTCACGGATGAACTTGGCTACCCACGGGCCTGCCGCATTGACCAACGCCTTGGCGTGGATCGAGAACAGGCTGCCGTCGCTGCGCTCAAGATGCAGATGCCACATGCCCTTGATACGGCGGGCGCTGACACAGCGGGTCTGAGTATGAATGTGCGCACCGTTTTCACGAGCGGACATGGCGTTGAGCACTACCAGGCGCGCGTCGTCGACCCAGCAGTCGGAATATTCGAAACCGCGGGTGATGCTCGAGTTGAGCGGGCTGTCCGCACCGAAATGAATGGTCCGCGATGCGGGGAGTTTTTCGCGCTTGCCAAGGTTGTCATAAAGGAACATCCCGGCACGAATCATCCAGGCCGGACGCAGGTGTGGGCGGTGAGGCAGCACGAAGCGCATTGGCTTGACGATGTGCGGCGCTTTGGCAAGGAGCACTTCACGTTCTGCCAGTGCTTCACGCACCAGGCGGAATTCGTAGTGCTCCAGATAGCGCAGGCCACCATGAATCAGCTTGCTGCTGGCCGAAGACGTATGGCTGGCCAGGTCGTCCTTTTCGCAGAGAAAAACCGAGAGGCCGCGACCGGAGGCATCCGCTGCGATACCGACACCGTTGATGCCACCGCCAATAACGGCAATGTCGTAGACCTCTGAGAGGGGCGGGGTTGGCACGTTGGTGTGGGGCATTGGTGGCCTCCTGGACAATTCGTGAGCAGTGCTCGAAAGGCGAATCTGAACATTAATGTTCATTTTCGAAAATCATAGCTCAATAAAATGACCCTTGCCAGCACGTATCGATTGAAAATACTGATGATGGTGTCAGGAAAAGAACAAATATGAACATTGTAGGGCGGGAATTGTTACCGGGAGGATCGGTGCACTGCCTGCACTGAATTGCTCTGGATCAACGATCTGCGCTGCATCGCTTGAACCGGGGAGGACGCAGAGCGTCCGGAACGGCATACCTACGCAGAGCATGGGTACGATAGTGTTCTTCAAGACACCTATCGTTCCTCACGCTCCGGCATGGGACTGCCTTGGGTGACGCTCTGCGTCACAGATGCGTGCTGCGCCATATGTACACAAGTCTTGTGGGAGCGAGCTTGCTCGCGAAGAGGCCGGTACAGACTCCAGAAAATAGGGCGCTCGACGCACCGTCTTCATGAGCAATGCGGACCGCCGCGCGAGCACCGCTCGCGCCTGACAATCACACCACTTCCAGACGAATCTTGTGCTGATTCAGCAACTGCTGCAGTGCGGGCACGGGTGGCTGGTCGGTGACCAGGCAATCGATGAGGGTGATCGGCCCCAGGCGGACCATGGCGTTGCGTCCGAACTTGCTGGAGTCAGCCGCCAGCAGCACTTTGCGTGCGTTGGCGATGATCGCCTGGGACACCCGTACTTCCTGATAATCGAAATCCAGCAGGCTGCCGTCTTCGTCGATGCCGCTGATGCCCACCAGGGCAAAGTCCACTTTGAACTGGGTGATGAAGTCGATGCTGCCCTGGCCCACCACGCCACCGTCACGTCGCACATTGCCGCCTGCTATCAACACCTCGAAATCATCCTTGGTGCTGAGGATCGACGCCACATGCAGGTTATTGGTGATGATCTTCAGATTGTTGTGGTTGAGCAACGCACGGGCGATGGATTCGGTGGTGGTACCGATATTGATGAACAACGAGGCGTTGTCCGGGATCTGCGCGGCGATGGCCTCGGCGATCCGTTGTTTTTCATCGCGCATCTGGTCCGCACGCATGGCGTAGGCAGTATTTTCGATGCTGGAGTCATAGGCCGCGCCGCCGTGGTAGCGGCGCAACAGGTTCATTTCCGCCAATTGATTGATATCACGGCGAATGGTTTGTGGGGTCACGACGAACAGCGTCGCCATCTCCTCGATGCTGACATAACCACGGTCACGGACCAGTTCGAGGATCTGTTGTTGGCGGGGAGGCAGGTTCATTGTTTTTCCTTGGACGCCCTCTACAAATGGCGCCCATCATGCCGCAGGAAAGTGCAACCTGTCAGCCGGAATCCTGCTCCCCTCCTTACAACAGCGCTGTCACTCTTCGTTTTCGTGCGGTTCCCAGTCACGAGTACGCGCGACTGCTTTTTGCCAGCCAGCGTAAAGTTTTTCGCGATGCGCCTCTTCACACGATGGCTCGAACACACGCTCGATCACCGCCTTGTTACGCAACTCGTCCAGGCTGCTCCAGAAACCAATCGCCAGACCGGCCAGGAAGGCTGCACCCAGTGCCGTGGTTTCACGCATTTGCGGACGCTCGACGTGGGTGCCGAGGATGTCTGCCTGGAACTGCATCAGGAAGTTGTTGGCCACGGCACCACCGTCCACGCGCAGCGACTTGAGGCGTTCGCCGGAGTCCTGTTGCATGGCATCGAGCACGTCGCGGGTTTGATAGGCGATGGATTCCAGCGCTGCACGGATGATGTGATCGACTTTCACACCGCGGGTCAGGCCGAACAATGCGCCTCGTGCGTACGGGTCCCAGTAAGGTGCGCCCAGGCCCGTGAACGCCGGCACCAGGTACACGCCGTTGCTGTCCTTGACCTTGCCAGCGAAGTATTCGGTGTCCAGCGCGTCGTTGATGAGCTTGAGTTCGTCGCGCAGCCACTGCACGGTCGAGCCACCGTTGAAGACCGCGCCTTCCAGTGCATAGGCCACTTCACCACGCGGGCCGCAGCCGATGGTGGTCAGCATGCCGTGCGCCGACTTCACGGCTTTCTTGCCGGTGTTCATCAGCAGGAAGCAGCCGGTGCCGTAGGTGTTCTTGGCCTGGCCGGGTTCGACACACATCTGGCCGAACAACGCCGCCTGTTGGTCGCCTGCGATACCGGCAATCGGGATGCCGCTTTTGCTGTGACCGTAGACCTCGGAGGAGGCTTTGACCTCTGGCAGTATCTCGCGCGGGATGTCCAGCACGTCGAGCATGCGCTGATCCCATTCCAGCGTATGGATATTGAACAGCATGGTCCGCGAGGCGTTGGTGTAGTCGGTGACGTGAACCTTGCCGCCGGTGAATTTCCAGATCAGCCAGGTATCGATGGTGCCGAACATCAGCTCGCCTTTGCGGGCGCGCTCGCGGCTGCCTTCGACGTTGTCCAGAATCCACTTGACCTTGGAGCCGGAGAAGTACGGGTCAATCACCAGACCTGTGGTGTCCTTGATGTACTCCTCAAGACCGTCGCGCTTGAGCTGCTGGCAGATCTCGGTGCTGCGGCGGCACTGCCAGACGATTGCGTTGTAGATCGGGCGGCCGGTGTCTCGCTCCCAGATGACCGTGGTTTCACGCTGGTTGGTGATACCGATGGCGGCGATCTGGTTGTGGTGCAGATCGGCCTGCGCCAGCGCCTTGGTCATGCAGGCCGTCTGGGTGGCGAAGATTTCCATCGGGTCGTGTTCGACCCAGCCTGCCTGCGGGTAATGCTGGACGAATTCGCTTTGGGCAGTGCTCACCACGTTGGCGTCGCGGTCGAAGATGATGGCGCGCGAGCTGGTGGTGCCCTGGTCAAGAGCAATGATGTAGTTCTTGTTCTGTGTGTCAGTCATGTCGATTGCCTTGCATTTATTGGGTGGGATTCAGTTGAGTGAGATTCAAATTGAGGGGTGCTCAAGATGAAGCCTGAACTTTGCCGCGAACCACAGGAGCCTCTTTTTCATTTTCAACAGGAGCGGCGCTGGGCAGATGACGCGCAATCAGCGCGCGGTAGCCAGCAGCACCAAGGCAGGCACCCAGAATGGGCGCAAAAATCGGAACCAGGAAGTAAGGAATGTCACGACCGCCGGTGAAGGCCATTTCACCCCAGCCAGCGAAGAACGTCATCAGCTTCGGACCGAAGTCGCGCGCCGGGTTCATGGCAAAACCGGTCAGTGGGCCCATCGAGCTGCCTATCACGGCTACCAGCAGGCCGATCAGCAAGGGCGCCAGCGGGCCGCGCGGCAAACCATTGCTGTCATCGCCCAGAGCCATGATCACACCCATCAGAATGGTGGTGATGACCACTTCGACCAGAAAGGCCTGACCGACCGAAATGGCCGGGTTTGGGTATGTCGAGAATACCGACGCCAGTTCAAGACTCTGCTCGCTGCCGCGAATGATGTGGTGAGCATGTTCGAAGTCGAAAAAAAGGCTGATGTACATCAGGTACACCAGACCCGCTCCGCAGAACGCGCCTGCGATTTGCGCCGAGATATAAAAGGGCAATTTACGTTTTTCAAAACCGGCGAACAGACTCAGCGCGATGCTGACGGCCGGGTTGAGGTGGGCACCTGAAATGCCGGCGCTGAGGTAGATCCCCATGCTGACAGCCATGCCCCAGATGATGCAGATTTCCCAAAGACCGAAAGTGGCTCCCGCGACCTTGAGCGCTGCAACGCATCCTGTGCCGAAAAAAATCATCAGGGCGGTGCCAAGAAATTCAGCCACACATTGCCCGGTGAGCGTCGGTTGTTTTAGTGCGATGGACATGGATACCTCATTTTTGTTTTTGTCTCGGCACCCTGAGACAGGCGTGGGTGCTCGTTATTCGTGCGTCTCAGAAAAAACCCCATTTCTGATCGCCGGTGCGAGTTATACCGAAAAACCGCTTTCGATAATATTCGTAAACGAAAAAATATAGACAAGAAACAACGCTGTCAAAGGTCGGAACCGAACGGTCAGTAAATCGCCAGGACCCCGCGAGGACCCGGCAAGACCGCTTTACACCGGGGAATTCAGGCTGTTGCCAAAAGGCCATCAGTGTCGCAGGTGGCGTGAATCAAGGCATGTTCACTTTACTTCGCTTAAAGTGATGGGCATTCGGAACCTTTTGGAGCGCTGCATGACACCCGCACTGGATTTGCTGAAAAAACATCGCGCCGAACATCGCATTCACAGTTATGAACATGATCCGAAAGCGCCTTCATATGGGCTGGAGGCGGCGGAAAAGCTGGGTCTGGAGCCTGCACAGGTGTTCAAGACGCTGCTCGCCAGTACCGAAAAAGGCGAATTGCTGGTCGCCGTCGTGCCGGTCGTCGGAACACTTGATCTAAAGGCTTTGGCGCAGGCTGCCGGGGCAAAAAAAACCGAAATGGCCGACCCTGCGGCGGCGCAACGCTCGACGGGTTACCTGTTGGGTGGCATCAGCCCTTTGGGCCAGAAGAAGCGTCTGCGCACCTTTATCGACGAAACTGCGCAGCGCTTTGACAGCATTTACGTCAGTGCCGGGAGGAGGGGACTTGAGGTCGAGCTTTCACCAGCGGTACTGGCTGAATATACCCAGGCCAGATTTGCCCCGATCGGCAGGGAATGATCTGCGTCTCAGTGGTTGAGCGTATGCACAGCCACGCTGCCGGGTGCCGGGAACAGCACCAGATGGTCTGCTGCCACACGAATGCCGACTTCCTCACCCTGACCGTGATCGGCGTGGCTGGGGAAAATGGCTTCCAGCTGACTGCCGGTCGACAGTTGCAGGCGATACAGCGTCGAGGCGCCTTGAAAGGTTCGACCGATGACCCGTGCTTTCAGGTCGCTGTGCGGCGCGTAGACGATGTCGTCAGGGCGTAGCAAGACATCCACGGCGGCACCGCTTACGCCCGGGTATGCCCGGTTGCCGCGCAGAATGCCCAGTTCGGTATGCACCGATTCCGGATTCATCATCTGCCCGCGAATGAAATAGCCCTGGCCGATGAAGCTGGCAACGAACGGCGTGCGCGGTTCGTGGTAGAGATTGTAAGGTGTGTCCCACTGCTCCAGGCGCCCCTCCTTGAATACGCCTACGTGATCGCTCACGGCAAAAGCCTCTTCCTGGTCATGAGTCACCAGAATCGCGCTGGTGCCCCGCGCCTTGAGGATATCGCGCACCTCATGGCTCAGGCGCCGGCGCAACTCGCCGTCCAGGTTGGAGAAGGGTTCATCGAGCAGCAGGAGTTGCGGCTCGGGCGCCAGTGCTCTGGCCAGCGCCACTCGCTGTTGCTGGCCACCGGACAGCTCGTGTGGATAGCGCTTGCCCAGCGCGCCGAGGTTGACCAGTTCAAGCAACTCGGCGATCACTTTATCCAGGCGCGGGTGGTTGCGAATGCCGAATGCGATGTTTTCGGCGACACTCAAGTGCGGGAACAGCGCGTAATCCTGAAACACCATGCCGATACGGCGTTTCTCCGGCGGCAGGGTCCAGCCCGGACGGGAGATCACTTCGCCCGCCAGAGTGATCTCACCCGCATGGATCGGTTCGAAGCCGGCAATGGCGCGCAGTGTCGTGGTCTTGCCGCAGCCCGACGAGCCGAGCAGGCAGCCTATGTCACCCGCGTTGAGGTGCAGGTTCAGATCCTGCACCACGCGCTGGTTCTGATAGCCGCAAGCGAGGTTGCGCAGGTTCAGCAGCAACGGGTTCATGCGGGTTTGCAGGCCGGCGCGACGAGAAACTCCAGCAGCGCTTTCTGCGCGTGCAAGCGATTTTCCGCCTGATCCCAGGCGACCGAGCGTGAATCATCCAGCAGGTCGACACTGATTTCTTCGCCACGATGGGCAGGCAGGCAGTGCATGAACAGCACATCCTTGTCAGCCAGGTCGAGCAGGGCACGCGTGACCTGAAACGGCGCGAACAGCTTTTTGCGCCGCGCGGTTTCCTCTTCCTGGCCCATGGAGGTCCACACATCGGTGCTGACCAGATGTGCGCCGGCAACTGCGGCTTTCGGATCGCGGACCACGGTGACGCGCTCGCCAGCCAGTGCCAGGAACTCGGCGTTTGGCTCGTAGCCGGCAGGGCAGGCCACACGCAACTGGAAGTCGAATTGAATCGCCGCTTCTATATAGCTGTTGCACATGTTGTTGCCATCGCCGATCCAGGCAACGGTCTTGCCCTGGATCGAGCCGCGATGCTCCAGGAAGGTCTGCATGTCGGCGAGCAACTGGCACGGGTGCAGGTCATCGGACAGGCCGTTGATGACCGGCACACGGGAATTGGCGGCGAATTCGGTCAGATTGCTGTGCGCATAAGTACGGATCATGACCGCATCCAGCATGCGCGACATCACTTTCGCGCTGTCGGCAATCGGCTCGCCGCGGCCCAATTGGGTGTCTCGATGGGACAAAAAGATGGCCTGGCCACCGAGCTGAATCATCCCTGCTTCAAAAGAAAGACGGGTACGTGTCGATGATTTCTCGAAAATCATCCCCAATACCCGGTTCTTCAGCGGTTCAAAAAGTACACCGCGATTTCGCAGGTCTTTAAGCTCTACGCCACGACGGATCAAGCCCGAGAGTTCATCCGGGGTGTAATCCATCATCGAGAGAAAGTGCCTGGCGTTCATGATTAACTACCTTTTCTGCAACAGACCGCAGGTTATCAAAGCCGGTTTTTATCGATAAAACGGGCGAGACCTGCGGCGGAAGCCGCACGGGGCGACGAATAAGAAAGGCGCGATGGTATAAAAAAATGTCGCGTCTTACCAATAGCATGCGTTTTTCTGAAACATGGACACTACTGGCGTCCCGGATAGAAGGGACGCCGTTATTCTGTATTGACGGGGCAAAAACTGGCTACGCTGAGAAGGTTGGCAGCCATCTGCACTTTTTCAGAAGGCAGCATTTGTACACTGCTCAAATAGCGCTTGGCAATTAGTACCAATCCTGTAACAGTCCATGTTTGCGCGGGCGTTGCCTAATGGGATGCGCTTCACGGGCTTGAAACAAGGACCGTTTCTTTAATCCCGGACGTGGGTTATAAATCGTTGCCGATACATTACTGATCGAGGGGTGGGGGAATGGACTCAAAAGAGCATCAATTAACGGAGTTGCTCGGGCTCACCGCCCGCACGCTTACCCATCTGACAGCCTCGATGACCTCAATGTCTTTCGAACTGCTGCGCAGCGAGGACGAAGTCACGCGTACGGCGGGGCGGCGCATGATTGATCGCATGGCGACCATCAGCTCGGGACTCGACGAGCACTGGCGCCTGATCGGCGATCTGACCGGCGTCCACCTGGCGCAGGAACAGATCGAAACCGTGGCCGAAATGCAGCAACAGCGCAAGGTCGTCACGCCTATCGGCGGTTGATTCGGCCACCTCATCCGCGCGCCTGATGCCCCTCGATTCACGGGCCGAACATCAGTGGCGCGGGGCATGGCAAGGCAGCATAGTGAGTGTTCGGCAATCAACCGGATTGCCATGACAAGATCTGAGGCTGTGATGACCCGGACTGAACACTACCGAGCCTGCCACCTGTGCGAGGCCATTTGCGGTCTTGTGATCGAGACCGTCGTGGAGGCGGATTCTGCGCCGCGCATTGCCTCGATCAAGGGCGACCCGCTGGACACGTTCAGCCGCGGTCATATCTGCCCCAAGGCGGTTGCGCTTCAGGACATCCAGAACGACCCTGATCGCTTGCGACAGCCGATGCTGCGCAGCGGTGATCAGTGGCAGCCGATTGCCTGGCAGCAGGCGTTCGATCTGGTGGCGGAGCGGCTCTACGCCATTCAGCAGCGCCATGGGCAGAACGCGGTAGCGGTCTATCAGGGCAACCCCAGCGTGCATAACTACGGGTTGATGACCCACAGCAATTACTTTCTCGGTCTGCTCAAGACCCGCAATCGTTTTTCGGCGACGTCGGTTGATCAGTTGCCGCACCACCTCACCAGTTTCCTGATGTACGGCCACGGCATGCTGTTGCCGATTCCGGATATCGATCACACCGACTTCATGCTGATTCTCGGCGGTAATCCGTTGGCGTCCAATGGCAGCATCATGACGGTACCGGATGTCGAAAAACGTCTGAAAGCAGTCCAGCAGCGCGGCGGCAAACTGGTGGTCATCGACCCGCGCCGCAGTGAGACGGCTGCCATCGCTGACCAGCATCTGTTCGTACGTCCGGGCGGTGATGCGGCGTTGCTGTTCGGGCTGCTCAATACGCTGTTCGAGGAGGGGCTGACCCGCGAGAGCCATTTGCCTGTCGACGGCCTGGAGCAGGTTCGCCACGCCATTGCCGGTTTCACCGCAGAGGCCATGAGCCCGCGCTGCGGTATTGCTGCCGAACAGATCCGGCAACTGGCGCGGGACTTCGCGGCCGCTGACAAGGCGGTGTGTTATGGGCGAATGGGCGTGTCGACTCAGACCTTCGGTACGCTATGCCATTGGCTGGCACAACTGATCAATCTGGTGACTGGCAACCTGGACCGCGTGGGTGGCGCGCTGTGCACAGAGCCCGCCGTCGACCTCGTCAGCTCGACATCCGGTGGTCATTTCAATCTGTGGCAAAGCAGGGTGTCCGGCCTGCCGGAGTATGGCGGCGAGTTGCCGGTTTCGGCGCTGGCCGAGGAAATGCTCGTGGAAGGGGAAGGGCAGGTTCGCGCGTTGGTGACCGTTGCGGGTAACCCGGTTCTGTCGACGCCCAACGGCCGTCAGCTGGAGCAGGCGCTCGAAGGGCTTGAGTTCATGCTCAGCATCGATCTTTACATCAACGAGACCACTCGCCACGCCGACTTGATTCTGCCGTCCACCTCGACGCTGGAGAATGATCACTACGACACCACCTTCAACACCCTGGCCGTGCGTAACGTCACGCGCTTCAATCGGGCCATTTTTGACAAGCCCGAAGGTGCGCTGCACGACTGGGAGATCTTCGTCGGGCTGGCCAGCGCTTTTGCTGCCAAGGCCGAGCGAGCGCTGAAACCCACGTTGCCGCCTGCGCAGATGATCGATCGCGGGCTGCGTGCAGGTCTCTATGGCGATGCATCACCCCATAAGCTGTCACTGGAAACCCTGGACAGTCATCCGCACGGTCTTGATCTGGGGGCGTTGAAGGCCAATCTTGCAGAGCGCTTGAAGACCGCCAATGGGCGCATTCAGGCCGCGCCTGAGGTGATCATGGCCGACCTGGCGCGCTTTGCTGCCGAGCCTGCTCCCCAGACCGACGAGTTGCTGCTGATTGGCCGCCGGCATGTGCGCAGTAACAATTCCTGGATGCACAACTACCATCGGCTGGTGAAGGGCAAACCCCGGCATCAGCTGTTGATGCATCCTGACGATCTCGCGTGCCGTGGTCTGAGCGACGGCCAGCAGGTTCGCGTCAGCTCCCGGGTCGGGATGATCGAGGTTCAGGTGCTGGGCAGTCTGGACATGATGCCCGGGGTGGTCAGCCTGCCGCACGGTTGGGGGCATTCACGTGCGGGAGTAAAGATGGCGATCGCGCAGAGCCTGCCTGGCGTCAGTGCCAATGACCTGACCGACGAACGGCAACTCGACGTGCTGTCCGGCAACGCGGCGTTGAACGGCGTACCGGTGCAGGTCGTGGCGTGTTAAGCCTCAAGACAGAGCGTCATGCTCGGGATTTCGTTACAATGCGCCACCGTGCCGACAACTGAGTCGGATATTTCAGCCGAGGTGCTCCATGGATATCATCGAAACGATCAAAGAGCAGATTGCCAACAACACCATTCTGCTTTACATGAAAGGCGCTCCGAACGCTCCGCAATGCGGCTTTTCGGCCAAGGCTTCCCAGGCATTGATGGCGTGTGGCGAAAAGTTTGCCTATGTCGACATTCTGCAAAACCCTGAAATCCGCGCCAACCTGCCAAAGTACGCCAACTGGCCGACTTTCCCGCAACTGTGGGTTGCCGGTGAGCTGGTCGGTGGTAGCGACATCATTACCGAGATGATGGCTGACGGTTCGTTGCAGACGCTGGTCAAGGAAGCATCCGCCGCCAAGGCCGAGTAAAGCCTCGCGCAGAGCGTCGCACGATAGTCGCGATTATCGCTTCGTACGTTCCAGCCTGGTTTTACGCACAAGAAAAAGCCCGCTCTCGATTGAGGCGGGCTTTTTCATTGCGGCGCTATGGGGGAATCAGTCACCCATCTGCGACTGCAGGTAGTTCTCGATACCGACTTTTACGATCAGACCCAGCTGAGTCTCCAGCCAGTCGATTTGCTCTTCCTTGGGCTCAAGGATGTCTTCCAGCAGCTCACGGCTGCCGAAGTCACCGACGGTCTCGAAGTGAGCGATCGCGGCTTTCAGATCGGCCAGACCTTTTTGCTCGATCTTCAGGTCGCACTCCAGCATTTCCTTGGTGTGCTCACCGATGAGGATCTTGCCCAGGTCCTGCAGGTTTGGCAGCCCTTCCAGAAACAGCGTGCGCTTGATCAGCTTGTCAGCGTACTTCATCGCATGGATGGACTCTTTATATTCGTGGCCACCCAGCTTTTTCAGACCCCAGTCTTCGTACATGCGCGCATGCAGGAAATACTGATTGATAGCGACCAGCTCGTTCCCGAGGATCTTGTTGAGATGCTGGATGACGGTAATGTCGCCTTTCATGTTCGAGGTCCTGCCGGTGGCTTGTGTATATAAGTGCCGAGTGTGAGCTGAGCTTAAACGCCTGTCAAACCTAAGTTGTTGAATAATAAGTGAAATTAAATAGGAATAAGAATGTTTGAGTTCCGCATCTTGACGCTAAGCGCTTGAATTACAGGCATAAAAAAACCGGACGCGGTGTCCGGTTCTTTAAAAGAGGGGATTCAAGCAGCTGAAAATTTTGCTGGATAGGCCAGCAAGGCATGGCTGGTTTGCAGCTCGGTCAGCGTATCACGCACCACTTCCTTTGCCAGGCAGGCGCATTTTCCACATTTACTCGCAACGCCCAGTGTTTCACGGACTTCACGATAACTGCAGCAGCCTTCCAGAATTGCATCCCGGATTTGACCGTCGGTGACACCTTGGCAGAGGCAAACATACATAAGCTATGGACCGTCGCTGGTTTATTGCTTGGTGCCGAGGAGCTTAATGTTAATGAGAATGCTTGTCAAAACTGTTTTGGGTTGTATTCAGGTCGAGCGATGAGCGGTTGTTTTCGCAGGAATCGCATTACCGGTCGGCCTCGGGATGGTCGAGTTCCGGACATGAAAAAACCGGCACAAGGCCGGTCCATTCACAGACGTGACGACCTCAGTCGTCGAAATCTTCCCAGCCGCCCATTTCTTTCCAGCGATTGACGATGCCGCAGAACAGCTCGGCCGTCTTCTCGGTGTCGTAACGGGCCGAGTGCGCCTCGCGTCCGTCGAAGTCGATGCCGGCAGCCTGACAGGCCTTTGCCAGCACAGTCTGACCATAGGCCAGGCCGGCGAGGGTGGCGGTGTCGAAGCTGGAGAACGGGTGAAACGGGTTGCGCTTCATGTCCATCCGCGCAACCGCGGCATTGACGAAGCCGAGGTCGAAGCTGGCGTTGTGGCCTACCAGCACCGCACGTTTACAGCCATTGGCCTTGAGGGCCTTGCGCACGCCGCGGAAGATGTCGTTCATCGCGGTTTCTTCGCTGACAGCCATGCGCAGCGGGTGATCGAGCTTGATGCCGGTGAATTCCAGCGCCGCCGCTTCGATGTTGGCACCCTCGAACGGTTCTACGCGGAAGAAATAGGTGTGTTCCGGGAACACGAAGCCTTTTTCATCCATGCCGATCGTCACCGCAGCGATTTCCAGCAAGGCATCGGTGGCTGAATTGAAACCGCCGGTTTCTACGTCGACGACCACGGGCAGGTAGCCGCGAAAGCGCGCCGCCATCGGGTGACGGGAACCGCCGCCACCGCCGTGGCCTTCGTGTTCGTCGTCAAAATGATCTTCACTCACGCGTGTTCCTCCAGACGCCAGCGCAGCTTTTCACCAGCGCGCAGCGGGATAACAGTCAACTCGCCAAACGGCAGGCTGGCAGGGGCGGTCCACTCGTCACGCACCAGCGTGATGGTGTCCTGATTGGCGGGCAAGCCGTAGAACGCCGGACCGTGGAGGCTGGCGAAGCCTTCCAGCTTGTCCAGAGCGTTACGCTGCCCGAAAGCTTCGGCATACAACTCGATGGCTGCGTAGGCGGTGTAGCACCCGGCGCAACCGCAGGCGTTTTCCTTGGCATGCTGGGCGTGCGGCGCCGAGTCGGTGCCCAGGAAGAACTTGCCGCTGCCGCTGGTGGCCGCGTCGAGCAGGGCCGTCTGATGCGTATTGCGCTTGAGGATCGGCAGGCAATAAAAGTGCGGACGAATCCCGCCGACCAGCATGTGGTTGCGGTTGTACAGCAGGTGATGCGCGGTGATGGTCGCCGCGACATTGGCTGAAGCCTCATTGACGAACTGCACCGCTTCACCGGTGGTGATGTGTTCGAACACCACTTTGAGGGTCGGGAAGCGCTCGACTACACGACGCAGGTGCTCATCGATGAAGACCTTCTCGCGATCGAACACGTCGATTTCGCCACGTGTCACTTCCCCGTGCACCAGCAGCAGCATGCCGACTTCGGCCATGGCTTCGAGAGCAGGAAAGATCTTGTCGATACTGGTGACACCGGAATCGGAGTTGGTGGTCGCGCCAGCCGGATACAGCTTGGCCGCATACACGAAACCACTGGCCTTGGCGGTGCGGATGTCGTCGGGCGTGGTCTGGTCGGTGAGGTACAGCACCATCAACGGCTCGAAGCGGCTGCTGGCCGGGCGTGCAGCCAGAATGCGCTGGCGATAGGCATCGGCTTGCTGCGCATTGCGCACCGGAGGCACGAGGTTGGGCATGATGATTGCGCGGCCAAAAGTTCGCGCTACGTCAGCAACGGTATGAGGCAAGACAGCTCCGTCACGGAGGTGAATATGCCAGTCGTCGGGACGCAGGAGGGTCAGGCGGTCAGACATTGGGGATTCCAGGCGGGTCAAACTCGCTGGGAATGCTACCGGAAAAGACTCTCTCAGGCATCCGCTATCAAGTTTTGCATGAAGTTACCGATAGCTCCCTTGTCAGTCGGTAATTTTCTGTTTCGCGTTCATTTCCAGTGGAGCCTCCCGTGCGCCAGCGATATTTAGCCCTGCTCAGCCTGTTTGCCAGCCTCCCGGCGATGGCTATCAGTTTCCAGACGCGTCTGGAGAGCATCGAGTGGAAGGTCGAAGGCGATCAGTTCGAGTGCCGTCTGACTCAACCGATCACCGACTTCGGTGCCGGTGAGTTCGTGCGCCGCGCGGGCGAGCAGGCGACGTTTCGCCTCAAGGCTTCGTACAACATGCTCGGTAACGGCTCCGCGACATTGCTGGCCGCTGCGGCACCGTGGCAACCGGGTCGCGGCGATATCAACCTGGGATCGGTGCGCGTCAGCAATGGCGACATTCCCTTCAATACCTCCCAAGCCCAGGCCGGACGTCTGATCAGCGGTCTGATGGACGGTCGCAGTCCGCTCATTCGCCACTACACGCGAGACGGCGGCCAGATGGAGGTGCGTCTGCTGCCGGTCAAGTTCAGCAAGGCATTCAGCGATTACCAGGCATGCACTGCCAAGCTGTTGCCGATGAACTTCGATCAGATCAAACAGGCCGAAGTGGGTTTCCCGGGCGGCGGTATCGAGCTGGATGCGCGTGCCAAAGCGCGTCTGGACAACATGGTGGCTTATTTGAAGGCCGACCCGACAGTGAATCGTATCGAACTGGACGGCCATTCGGATAACAGCGGCAATCGCCTCACCAACCGTGACCTGTCCCGCCGTCGCGCGCTGGCGGTCATGGATTATTTCAAGGCTCAAGGCATACCCGAGCAGCAAATCACCCTGCGCTTTCATGGCGAGCGCTACCCGCTGGCGCCCAACACCAATGAAGCCAATCGTGCGCGCAACCGTCGGGTGAACGTGCACCTTGAGCGCGTCGCGCCCGATGAGCGCCCGGTGCCGGTTGCGTCTGCCAGCGCAGCACACACTTCTTAAGACCTGTAAAAGGCTCCTGCCAGACGTCGCCTTGTCGTCACAAGCTGTCGCGCCCCTGTAAATTTGCCGGTTTGAACGGTAGAATCAGCGGTTTTCCGTACAACCCGGTGGAGTGATGGCATGGCGGACGTAAACAAGGTAGTTCTCGCGTATTCCGGTGGCCTGGATACTTCGGTAATCCTCAAGTGGCTGCAAGATACGTACAACTGCGAAGTGGTGACCTTTACCGCTGACCTGGGTCAGGGTGAAGAAGTCGAGCCGGCACGCGCCAAGGCGCAGGCCATGGGCGTGAAAGAAATCTACATCGATGACCTGCGCGAAGAGTTCGTGCGTGATTTCGTCTTCCCGATGTTCCGTGCCAACACCGTCTATGAAGGCGAGTACCTGCTGGGTACCTCCATCGCCCGTCCGTTGATCGCCAAGCGTCTGATCGAGATCGCCAACGAAACCGGCGCTGACGCCATTTCCCACGGCGCAACCGGCAAGGGTAACGATCAGGTGCGTTTCGAGCTGGGTGCCTACGCACTCAAGCCAGGCGTGAAGGTCATTGCTCCATGGCGCGAATGGGATCTGCTGTCGCGTGAAAAACTGATGGACTACGCCGAGAAGCACAACATTCCCATCGAGCGTCACGGCAAGAAGAAATCCCCGTACTCCATGGATGCCAACCTGCTGCACATTTCTTATGAAGGCGGCGTGCTGGAAGATACCTGGACCGAGCACGAAGAAGACATGTGGCGCTGGACCAAGTCCCCTGAGGACGCGCCAAACGTTGCGACCTACCTTGAGCTGACCTATCGCAATGGTGACATCGTTGCGCTGGATGGCGTCGAAATGACCCCGGCCACTGTGCTGGCGACCCTGAACCGCATCGGTGGCGAAAACGGTATCGGCCGTCTGGATATCGTTGAGAACCGTTATGTGGGCATGAAGTCCCGTGGCTGCTACGAGACGCCTGGTGGCACCATCATGCTGCGTGCTCACCGCGCCATCGAATCCATTACCCTGGACCGCGAAGTCGCCCACCTCAAGGACGAGCTCATGGCCAAATACGCCAGCCTGATCTACACAGGCTACTGGTGGAGCCCTGAGCGTCTGATGCTGCAGCAGATGATCGACGCGTCTCAGGTTCACGTGAACGGCGTTGTACGTCTGAAATTGTACAAGGGCAATGTGATCGTCACCGGTCGCAAGTCGGATGATTCGCTGTTCGACGCCAACATTGCCACGTTTGAAGATGACGCAGGCGCCTACGATCAGGCCGATGCAGCGGGCTTCATCAAGCTCAACGCACTGCGCATGCGGATTGCAGCCAACAAGGGCCGCAAGCTGTTCTGATACCGCAAGTTGTTCGACACGTGCAGCCCGTACAGGGCTGCACTTCAAATACTATCGAAAGGGGCATTCCTTCCGGACGTCATGTAAAAAGACGTTGAGCCAGTGAAACCGGTGGTTGATATACAGGGTACATGTACTATGCAAGATAGCAGCGTGTAGCCGACTGCAGAAATATCATGTGTCACGGGTATTCAGTCGTTGAATATCTTCTTACCGTTAGCGTCGAAAAAGTGCTTATTTGTTTTAGTGTTTTCCTACAACAGTTGTAGACGTTCAGGGCAGGGAATAACAGAGTTTTCCATCGGCTCCCTGAAAGGTATCGCACGCTGTCTCTTTTTTGCCTCGTTATTCAGCGTCAGTCGCTCTCCCGTCGCTGGCTGAACTCAAACCGGTACGCCTTGCCGATGCCGAGTACCTGGCGAAGGCTCAGATCGAGTATCCCGGCAATCTCGGACGCGGTGTAGCCCAATGCCGAGTAATGCATGGCGTGACCTGCAACGACGTCATCGATGTCCGTAACGTCATTAAGGGCCTCCCTGCGGGGGGTAAGCAAGGGCTGGCTGAGGTTAACGGTCACGCCATTTTCTGTCGCCAGGCGGCGCACATCCCTTTTACTCATTCGCAATGAATACTGTAACGCGGTAAAACCGGCACCCTTGGCCGCCAGGTATTTCAGTTGCTGCACTTTGCCCGCGTGTTCAAGTCCGTGTTCTACGGCAGGTTGTGTACGAGTGGATGAGGGGGCGGCTAATCCTGCGGCCTCTCCTTCGGGTATGACGGCTATGACGCCACCGCTGGCAACAAAGGCTTCCACTGCGGTGATGAGATCAGAGGCGGTGGGGGTGGAGGAGGGTGGCCGCGTACGAGCGTATTTAGTGTTCATGGTACATCCCTTTTTGAACATGGTTATACACAGGGCCCATTCAAAAGAGTTGCCAGGCGCCCCGAGAGTTTTCAGAAGGCAGCGA
Organism: Pseudomonas cerasi; assembly: GCF_027983475.1. Taxonomy (NCBI): domain Bacteria; kingdom Pseudomonadati; phylum Pseudomonadota; class Gammaproteobacteria; order Pseudomonadales; family Pseudomonadaceae; genus Pseudomonas; species Pseudomonas cerasi. Next base: position 791,882 of record NZ_JAQJVM010000002.1, on the reverse strand, counting down.
TGCCGGATTGGTGATATACCCAGTGCCGGAATTAATCCGACCGCGCGATACATGGAGCCTGCTTAAACACATCGCATAGGCACGTGCGCAAGTACAGTGCGCAGCAACAGGGTTTCTTATAGTGGCGCGTGTTCAAGGGCAGTAAGTAATAAAGTTGCTGTTAAAAAAGTAACGACTGGTAATAAATTTTGCAAGGGAAAAATGGCAAGTTATAAGAATTGACCGAGCGGTTTTTATAATGTCTTACGAGTTGTAATGTCGCGTCTGCTAATCGTGTAGTCCGTTTCCTATTCGAAAGAATACGTCTGGCTTTGAAATGAAAAATGGTATTTGCTACGTGTCGAAAGAGCTACTTATGGTCTTGAATGATGTAGGGTTATGCTAGGGTGTATGTAAGATTTTGCGACAGTAAGAGAATGGAGCTTGTTGAGTAGAGGCATGTCAATGAGCAGTTCATAGAGGTATGGCACGTTGATGCTATGTATTTGTTTGTAGGATTTTTCTTGCTGTTTTGTGAGGATTCTCCTTAAATAAATATTTGTACGAAATTTTGTAAATAATGTGTAATTTTTAAACCTTATTTACGTATTTAGTGTGTGGGGTGTGTCCAATGGTCTTCGATCATAGGTGTGCAGGTTAGGGCATCCGCATGCAGAAACTTTTCAGTCACCCTGCTAAGGGGCGTTATGGGCAGATGTCGCCTTCCACGCCGCAGATCGTTAGCAATAGGCTTTAACAGCAGATGTGCTCAATCGGGAACGCAGGGAACGACCTGTTTTTTAAATGATTCAGCTAAAGGGAATTGGTTTTAAATTGCTGGCGATAAGCCATGTGTCGGGTCGATTTGTGACGCTGATGCAGGAATGCTCTGGCGATACTGTTAACAGGTGCAACAGGGCCGCATTTTGAATGTAAGAGTTCGGCGATCGTCTGCTGTACGCATTTATCTACTGATGCTGCGATGCTTGTGCTGCAGCGATCAGCAACAAAATTCACCAGGTTCCGGAAAGGAAGGCTTTGTGAGAATTAATAAAAAATGTACGTTCCTGCCAAGTATTGTAGGAAGTTTCTGCTGTAATTGTAGGAATGGTCTTTGGCTGTCAGTCCACAAGGGTGAGCGCCATGCAAAGCAGTAAACGACTAAGTTATTGTGCTGGCTCTGAAAATTCGAATAGCGAAAAATGGACTGCCCATGAATAAAGTGCTGATCGTGGATGATCATCCCGTCATTCGCCTTGCTGTACGCATGCTGATGGAGCGTCATGGCTATGAGGTCATCGCGGAGACTGACAACGGTGTGGATGCGCTGCAACTGGCGCGTGAGCACCTCCCGGATATCGTCATTCTCGATATCGGTATCCCCAAGCTCGACGGGCTGGAGGTAATCGCCCGACTGTCAGCCATGACGTTGCCATTCAAGGTTCTGATCCTCACCTCCCAGGCGCCGGGCCACTTCTCCATGCGCTGCATGCAGGCCGGGGCCGCCGGCTATGTCTGCAAGCAGCAGGATCTGACCGAGCTTCTCAGTGCCATCAAGGCGGTACTGTCAGGGTACAGCTACTTTCCCAACCAGGCGTTGCACACTGTTCGCTCCAGTATGGGCAACGCGAGTGAGTCGGATATGGTCGACCGGCTTTCCGGCAGGGAGATGATGGTTCTGCAGCAGTTGGCCCGAGGCAAGACCAACAAGGAAATTGCAGATGGCATGTTTTTGAGCAACAAGACCGTCAGTACCTACAAAACGCGTTTATTGCTCAAGCTCAACGCGCATTCGCTGGTCGATCTGATCGAGCTTGCGCAGCGTAACGGGCTTGTCTGAGTAAGGAATTGTCTAAAAGGAGCTGTGGCTGATGCCCGGTTGTGCAGGTCGGCTATCGAGCCTTCATCTTTCGTAGTGATCACGTATTGAAGCCTCTTCTGCGAGAGGCTTCAAATGCCTTGATCGAGCAAGTCAGTGCGAGGTTTCAGGGCTGTCTAGAAATCGAAGTCGTAATCAGCCAACTGCTTCTGCAAACGCCGTTCTTCAAGCAGGTTGTCGATGGTGCGTCGTTTGCTCAGGTTGGTCTTCGCCGGCTCGACAGTCACTGGTTCTGTGTCGTCCGTGTCGACGGAGACAAGGTCGTCGTCTACGTCCAGTTGTTCGTTATCAGTGCTCATGAAGTCGACTCCAGGGCTTGGGCTCTCTGGCGCTTCTTATATCGACAATCCACAGGTGGGTAAAAAAGATTTTTTCAATCGACAAGGCAGCAATGAGCTGTCTGGCTCAATCGTCGGACGTTTTTGCCTTGTAATCGCATAGATCCTCTATACGGCAACTGCCGCACCGCGGTTTACGGGCCTGGCAAACGTAGCGCCCGTGCAGAATCAACCAGTGATGGGCGTCGAGCAGGTAGTTTTTCGGCACAAATTTCATCAGTTGCCTTTCCACTTCCACCACATTTTTCCCTGGCGCGATGCCTGTGCGGTTGCTGACGCGAAAGATATGCGTGTCTACCGCCATCGCGATCTGGCGGAAAGCGGTGTTGAGCACCACGTTAGCGGTTTTGCGCCCGACGCCCGGCAGCGCCTCGAGTGCTTCTCGGGTTTGCGGTACCTCACCGTTGTGCAGCTCCACCAGCATGCGGCAGGTTTCAATCACGTTTTTGGCTTTGCTGTTGTAGAGGCCGATTGTCTTGATGTATTCGGAAAGCCCCTCTACACCCAGTTCGTAGATGGCCTGTGGTGTATTGGCGACCGGGTAAAGCCTGGCAGTCGCCTTGTTGACGCTTACGTCGGTGGCCTGGGCGGAAAGGATGACGGCTATCAACAGTTCAAACGGCGTGGTGTAGGCCAATTCGGTTTTCGGGTCCGGATTGTCCTCATGCAGCCTGCGAAAGATTTCCTGGCGTTTTGCGGCATTCATGAGCGGAGCTTTTCCTCGGAATCAGCCTGTGCGGGGGGTGGCAGAAGTGCTGCAAGTGTTTGCTCGGCAGCTTCGTATTCGCGCTGCAATTCCACAAGCCTGGCAGCCTGCTCCGCAATGGGAGGGTGACCAAACGCCTTGAGCGACTTGTTGAGCTGCGCGCGGCTCATGGCCAGCGCAATTCGGGCTTTTTTCACCGCTTCATCCGGTCCGGCAGGCTTGTCGTTGCGGGCGAGAGCGACGGCGGATTGAGGCAGCACACTACGAGCGGATTCAATGCGCTGTGACCGCGCAAGGCGCTCTGCCAGCCGCTTTTGCTGTTCACGGTGCAGGCGCGCATTTCGTGCTTCGAAACGCATCCGGGCATGGCTACGCTTGCGCTGCCGCGCCTCCTGCAGCTCGGCGGTAGGGGCCAGACCACCCACGATGGGCGTGACCGTGGCCAGTGGCAGCGGATGCATTTCAATGCAATCCACCGGGCACGGCGCAACGCACAGGTCACAACCTGTGCATTCGTCGATAATCACGGTGTGCATCAGCTTGGATGCGCCAAGAATGGCATCCACGGGGCAGGCCTGAATGCATTTGGTACAACCGATGCACTCTGCTTCGCGAATGAAGGCAACCTGCGCAGGTGCAGTGCCGCGTTGCATATCCAGTGTCAGGACCGGAACAGACAGCAGTTCGGCCAGCTGGACTATCGTTTCGTCGCCGCCCGGTGGGCATTTGTTGATGGCTTCACCGCCAGCGATGCCTTCGGCGTAGGGCTTGCAGCCGGGATGGCCGCACTTGCCGCACTGAGTCTGCGGCAGAAGGGCGTCGATACTGCGGATGAGGTCCACGTCGGGAAGCAGGCGAATCAATTCAGTCATGGTCTTGCCAGGTGACCAACAGGTGTTCTGTCTATCGAGAGAGCAGCATTATCGGACAGATCAGGGAGCTTGCGAATGCGTAAAGGCCCGGTATCCGCCTGATGGCAGGATACCGGGCCCTGCGTCGTTTTTTACTTGATGCGCTGGCCTGGCTTGGCGCCACTGTCGGGGCTGAGCAGATAGATCTCCTCACCGCCGGGGCCTGCCGCCATCACCATGCCCTGCGAAATGCCGAAGCGCATTTTTCGCGGCTTGAGGTTGGCGATCATCATGGTCAGACGGCCTTCGAGTTCGGACGGGTTCGGGTAGGCGCTCTTGATGCCGGAAAAGACATTGCGCTGCTCGTCGCCGATGTCCAGGGTCAGGCGCAGCAACTTGTCGGCACCCTCCACGTGTTCGGCCTTGAGAATCAGTGCAACACGCAGATCGATGGCGGCAAAAGCGTCAAAGTCGATTTCCGCCGACAGTGGGTCTTTGGTGAGTTCGCCATTACCGGCAGGTGCGGTGTCCGCCGACGAGTCGGTAGCGGTCAGGTCTTCCTTGGAGGCAGTGGCCATGGCCTCGACCTTGACCGGGTCGATACGGGTCATCAGTGCCGAGAACGGGTTGAGCTGATGATTGGCCAGCAAGGTCTTGTGGTCTGCCCAGGTCAGAGGTTCGACATTGAGGAATTTTTCCGCATCGGCGGCCAGATTCGGCAGGACCGGCTTGAGGAAAATCACCAGCTGGCGGAACAGGTTGATGCCCAGCGCGCATACAGCCTGGACTTCATCCTGTTTGCCTTCCTGCTTGGCCAGCGCCCATGGCGCTTTTTCCGCGATGTAGGCATTGGCACGGTCCGCCAGGGCCATGGTCTCGCGCATGGCGCGGGCGAAGTCGCGGGCTTCGTAAGCGTCGGCAATGCTGGGTGCAGCCGCCATAAACGCGTCGGTCAGTTCGGGCGCCGCGTTGGCTTCGACCATCACGCCGGCGTTGCCCTTGTGAATGAACCCGGCGCAACGGCTGGCAATGTTGACGACCTTGCCGATCAGGTCGGAGTTGACCTTCTGCACGAAGTCTTCGAGGTTCAGGTCGAGGTCGTCAACGCCACGGCCCAGCTTCGACGCGTAGTAATAGCGCAGGTACTCGGGCGGCAGGTGGTCGAGGTAGGTGCGTGCCTTGATAAAAGTGCCGCGCGATTTCGACATCTTCTGACCATTGACGGTCAGGTAGCCGTGTACGTTGATGCCGGTCGGCGTGCGCAAGGCCGCACCTTCCAGCATGGCTGGCCAGAACAGCGCGTGGAAATTGACGATGTCCTTGCCGATGAAGTGATAGAGCTCGGTGGTCGCGCCCTTTCCCCAGTACGCATCGAAGTCCAGGTCCGGACGACGCGCACACAGGTTCTTGAAGCTGGCCATGTAACCGATCGGCGCATCGAGCCACACGTAGAAGTATTTACCTGGCTCGTCGGGAATTTCAAAGCCGAAATAGGGCGCATCGCGGGAGATGTCCCACTGCTGCAGGCCACTGTCCAGCCATTCGGCGATCTTGTTGGCAACGGCGTCCTGCAGGGTGCCGCTGCGTGTCCAGCTCTTGAGCATGGCGTCGAACGCAGGCAGGTCGAAGAAGAAGTGCTTCGAGTCCTTGAGCACCGGCGTGGCACCGGAAATTGCCGACTTGGGGTCTTTCAGGTCCGTCGGGGCGTAGGTGGCGCCGCACTTTTCACAGTTGTCGCCGTACTGGTCTTCGGCCGCACATTTCGGGCAGGTGCCCTTGATGAAACGGTCGGCCAGGAACATTTTCTTTTCCGGGTCGAAGTACTGGGTAACCGAGCGCGTCGCGATATGACCCGCATCGCGCAGCCGCTTGTAGATCATGCTCGACAGCTCGCGGTTCTCGTCCGAGTGCGTCGAGTGGAAATTATCGAAATCCACCAGGAAGTCGGCAAAGTCGGCGCTGTGTTCGGCCTTGACGTTGGCGATCAGTTGCTCTGGCGTGATGCCTTCCTTTTCGGCGCGCAGCATGATCGCCGAGCCATGGGCGTCGTCCGCGCAGACATAAATGCATTGATTGCCGCGGTGCTTCTGAAAACGCACCCACATGTCGGTCTGGATGTACTCGAGCATGTGGCCAAGGTGGATGGAACCATTGGCATAGGGCAGGGCGCTGGTAACGAGAATCTTGCGTGGCTCGGACATGGGGCTCGGCTACTTGAAGTGAAACGGAGACCGGCCACTATAAAGGTCTGAACGATTTTTTTCACCCGTGCGGTTGTGGGAATGCTCCTGAAAGGTGGGCTGCGGTTCAGTGAAATCATGTGGGCTGTTGGCAGAACAGGTACGATAGTCGGCTGTTTCAGTCAGTCTTTTTACGGAGTAAGCCCATGAGCGCAGTCAATCGCGCAGCGGTGGAGACGATTCTTCGCCAGTACACCGACCCCTATATGAATCAGGATCCGGTCACTGCCGGTTGCGTCCGGTCCATCGATATTCAGGGGGCACAGGTCAGCGTGCAACTCGAATTGGGCTATGCCGCCGACCTGTTCAGGAACGGCTGGGCGCAAGTGTTGAAAACTGCCATCGAGAACCTGGAAGGCGTCAGTTCGGCCACGGTCGCCATCAGCAGCGTGATCAGCGCGCACAAGGCCCAGAGCCAGATCCCGGGGCTTGCCAATGTGAAAAACATTGTTGCCGTCGCGTCCGGCAAGGGCGGTGTCGGCAAGTCCACGACCGCCGCCAACCTGGCCTTGGCACTGTCTCGCGAGGGCGCACGTGTCGGCATTCTCGATGCCGATATCTATGGGCCTAGCCAAGGGGTGATGTTCGGTATTCCCGAAGGCACGCGGCCGAAGATCAAGGACCAGAAGTGGTTCGTGCCGGTCGAGGCGCATGGCATCGAGGTGATGTCGATGGCCTTTCTGACCGACGACAACACGCCGATGGTCTGGCGCGGACCGATGGTGTCGGGGGCGTTGCTGCAACTGGTCACGCAGACTGCCTGGAATGATCTGGATTATCTGGTTATCGACATGCCGCCCGGCACTGGTGATATCCAGTTGACGCTCGCGCAGAAAGTCCCGGTGGCGGGTGCCGTGATTGTTACCACGCCACAGGATCTGGCCCTGCTGGATGCGAAAAAGGGTGTCGAGATGTTCCGCAAGGTCAACATTCCGGTACTGGGCGTTGTGGAAAACATGGCGGTGCACATCTGCTCCAACTGCGGCCATGCCGAGCATCTGTTCGGTGAGGGTGGCGGCAAGAAGCTGGCGACGCAGTACGATGTCGAGCTGCTGGCGTCACTGCCGCTGTCGATGCTGATTCGCGAGCAGGCAGATGGCGGCAAGCCTACGGCGATTGCTGAGCCGGAGAGTCAGATTGCGATGGTGTATCAGGAGCTGGCACGTCATGTCGGTGCACGGATCGTGTTGCAGGAAGCTGCAAGTCCAGCCATGCCGACCATTTCGGTAAGCGACGACTGATTGGATAGCGATGATCGGGCGGGGGAGGTGCTTTGCTGCTCTCGTTCCGGTCAGCTGTAGAGCAGGTGCTCAGCCGGCGAGAGGTCAAAAGACGGGCAATAAAAAACCCCGCTTTTAAGGGCGGGGTTTTTAAGCGAATCAGTACAAGTTAGATAACTTGAACTTCTTCAGCTTGCATGCCTTTCTGACCGCGGGTAGCGATGAAAGAAACCTGTTGGCCTTCTTTCAGGCTTTTGAAGCCGTCGGATTGGATAGCTTTGAAGTGCACGAACAGGTCGTCACCGGATTGTGGAGTGATGAAGCCGAAGCCTTTTTCATCGTTGAACCACTTAACGGTACCAGTTTGGCGATTGGACATAGTATATCTCCTTGGACAAAGTTAACTGCGGCGTAGGAAGAGCCCTGGCCGAGACTGAGTGCAAAGAGCTGGAAAATTCATGGAGATGGTTGGATCGAAATTCAACATCGTGTAGAGATTCTCAGTGACACAAGCAACACAGTGACGCCACCTTAACCCTTTTTTCCGAACGTGCCAATGGTCTGTTGATGATTATTTCCATTCACAGCGAAACAGCCCGGCCAGTCACGCAAACTCGCGATCTGTTGCCTTTGAACCGTCGGCCTCAGCCCGGTAAGATGCCGGATATCTTTTTCACCTTGCTATTCAGGACACCGCCATGAGCATCAAATCGGACAAGTGGATTCGCCGCATGGCGCAGGAACACGGGATGATCGAGCCCTTCGTAGAGCGCCAGGTACGTGGCGAAGGCGCCGATCGGGTGATCTCTTTCGGGGTGTCCAGTTACGGCTACGACGTGCGTTGCGCCGACGAATTCAAGGTGTTCACCAACATCAATTCGGCCACGGTCGATCCGAAAAACTTCGATGAAAAAAGCTTCGTCGATATCAAGAGCGACGTGTGCATCATCCCTCCCAACTCGTTTGCGCTGGCACGCACGGTGGAATATTTCCGTATTCCGCGTAACGTTCTGACGATCTGCCTGGGCAAGAGCACCTACGCGCGCTGCGGCATCATCGTCAATGTCACGCCGCTCGAGCCAGAGTGGGAAGGCCATGTAACGCTGGAGTTTTCCAACACCACGACACTGCCGGCCAAGATCTACGCCAACGAAGGCGTGGCGCAGATGCTGTTTCTGGAGTCCGATGAGGAGTGTGAAGTGTCCTACAAGGATCGGGGTGGCAAGTACCAGGGCCAGCGTGGCGTCACCCTGCCACGCACCTGATTTGCGCTTCAGGTGACTAGTGGAATTGAATTAATACTCTATTCCGCACTCTATCTGCTCACATGCTTTCGCATCATTCATTACGTGCGAAGGCCTTTGATCTGGAGTGCCCTATGAAGACTACTTTCAAAATCTCTGAACAGGTTCAATCTCCGCTTAACGAGATCGGGCTGCTCGCCTGGTCATTGATGGCTCATTCCGATCTCAGCCCGGAGCTGAACATGGTCGGTGGCGGGATCCCTGGCGATCCAGGCCCCGACACTCCGTTTCAGCCTACCGAGCCAGGCGGGCCTACTGTTCCGGACGAGCCGCCACCTGCACCTGTGGCCTGATTATCACAAGACTGCCTGCTGCTCTCGCGAGCAGTGGGCAGTTTTTTATAGGGCGACCGGCTACGCTATGCCACTCGCCACACCGCATCACCGCCGGTCACATAGACCGTGCTGTCCTGCGCGGGACGAATCTGAAAACCACCGGTGAATTCGCCGAAGGCTGGCAGCAGACTAACTTGCCGGCCCAGGTAAAAACACGCCAGCCGCAAGCTTTGCCGGCCGCGCCCGTGTAGCCGATACACCGGATGAACGTGCCCGGCCAGTACGTGCAGGTCAGGGTGCGGATCGGGCTCGTGCTGCAGTGCAAATGGCCCGAGTGCCAAGGGCTCGGGGACCACATCGATGCCCAGATAAGCGGGTGGATCGCCAGCCCGTTTGTCATGGTTGCCGCGGATCAGTGTGATGCGCAGTGTCGAGCGTTCTGCCCGCCAGTGTTCCAGCGCCGCCAGCGTGCCGACCGCGTGAGATTCCGGCGCGTGCAGGAAATCGCCCAGAAAGATCAGATGATCGCAGGGATAGGCCTTCAAAAGGCTGTCCAGGCGGCGCAGATTCTCCTGTGTAGTGCCGTGCGGCACCGGCTGGCCGAGCTTGCGATAGGCGGCCGCCTTGCCAAAGTGCGCATCGGCAATCAGCAAGGATCGTTCGGCGGGGTAGTAGATGGCCTTGTCGGCCAGCAACCACAGCTCTTCTCCTGCCAGCGTGACAGCCAGATACGGGTTCATTGTTCAGTCTCCGGGCCGGCGGCTTTCTCCAGGTCGCGGACCATTCGCGCGATGCGGTCGGCAAGTTTCTCCGAACTGAGGCTTTCGCGAAAGCGTTCGACCAGCAATGGAAAGGCCAGCGGAGTCGCGCGCTTTATTGCGTGCAGGTCCAGCGTGCGGCTGTTGATCTGGCGCAACGTCAGTTCCAGACGCTGCAGGTCCAGTTCCTGACGCAGGACTTCCTGTTCGGCCTGGGTCAGCAGCATGTTGTCCGCGTCGTACTGCTTGAACACCTCGAAGAACAGTCCGCTGGATGCCTGAAGCTGACGATTGCTCTTGGCCGCGCCAGGGTAGCCGGAAAACACCAGGCCAGAGATGCGCGCGATTTCCCGAAAGCGTCGCAGGGCCAGCTCGCCAGCGTTCAGGCTGGCGATAATATCGGCTAACAGATCCGTTTCGCTGAACAGGTCAGCCTGCAACGCTTGCGCCCAGTCGATCTCGCTGGCACTGAGCAACTCCAGCCCGTAGTCGTTGACGGCAATGGAAAAGGTCAGCGGCCGATGCCGGCTCAGGCGCCAGGCCAGCAGGCTGCCCAGTCCCAGGTGCACGTGTCGGCCGGCGAACGGGTAGAGGAACAGGTGCCAGCCTTCGCGGGATTTGAGTGTTTCGGCCAGCAATGTGTCGCGTCGTGGCAGCCCTGACCACTGCTGCTGCACTTCCAGCAGGGGTTTGATGGCACGCATTTCCGGGCTGTTGAATTCGCCTCGTGCAGCGGCATCGAACTTCTCCACCACGGCATCCGCCAGTTCGCTGGACAGCGGCATTCGACCGCCATTCCAGCGTGGCACGGCGGCTTTTTTGCCGGTCGCGCGCTTGACGTAGGCCGTCATGTTTTCCACTCGAACCAACTCCAGCAAGCGTCCGCCGAACAGAAAGCCGTCACCGGGTTTGAGTCTGGCGATGAAGCCTTCTTCGACGCTGCCCAGCGAGCCACCGCCGCCACCTTTTTTCCAGTATTTCAGGTTGACGGTGGCCTCACTGACGATGGTCCCCACGCTCATGCGGTGACGTCTGGCAAGACGCGCATCGGGGACGCGCCAGACGCCGTCCTCGTCAGGTTCGGCACGGCGATAATCAGGGTAGGCGGTCAGCGAGTGGCCACCGTTGCGGACAAACGCCAGCGCCCATTGCCATTGCTCGTCGCTGAGGTCCCGGTAAGCCCAGGCGCTGCGTACCTCGGCGAGCAGCTCATCAGGCAGGAAACCACCGCCCAGAGCGATGCTGACCAGGTGTTGGACCAGCACGTCCAACGGCTGGAGCGGTGATTCGCGGGGTTCGATCATCCGTGCTTCGACGGCGTCGTGAGCGGCAGCGGCTTCGACCAGCTCCAGGCTGTGGGTCGGCACCAGCGTCACGCGCGAGGGGCGACCCGGCGCGTGGCCTGAGCGCCCGGCGCGCTGCATCAGGCGCGCGACACCTTTGGGTGAGCCGATTTGCAACACGCGCTCCACCGGTAGAAAGTCCACGCCCAGGTCCAGACTGGAGGTGCACACCACAGCCTTGAGTGCGCCTTCTTTCAACGCGCGCTCGACCCAGTCTCGGACCTCTCGCGCCAGCGACCCGTGATGCAGGGCAATCAACCCGGCCCAGTCGGGGCGGGCTTCCAGCAGCGCCTGATACCAGATTTCCGATTGTGCCCGAGTGTTGGTGAACACCAGACAGCTCGCGCTGCTTTCCACCTCGGCGACGACCTGCGGCAACATGCGCAAGCCCATATGCCCGGCCCACGGGAAGCGTTCGATGGACGGCGGCAACAGCGTATCGACCTGTAAGTCCTTGACGATCTTGCCTTGCACGGTCACGCCGCCGTCGCCGATCAGCACCTGCTGCGCGTGTTGCTGATTGCCCAGCGTCGCGGAAATGCCCCACACGATCAGTTGCGGATTCCAGCGCCTCAGGCGCGCCAGGGCCAGTTGCAACTGCACGCCGCGCTTGTTGCCGATCAGCTCGTGCCATTCGTCCACCACCACCATCTTCAGTGTCGACAGGGCGACATGAGCGTCGGCACGGGTCAGCAGCAGCGTCAGGCTTTCAGGGGTGGTGATCAGGGCAGAGGGCAGCCGCCGGCTCTGCCGGGCCCGTTCGCTGCCGCTGGTATCGCCGGTGCGCAAGCCGACCGACCACGGGATATCCAGTTCAGCCAACGGGGCCTCAAGGGCTCTGGCGGTATCGGCGGCCAAGGCGCGCATGGGCGTGATCCACAGCACACTCAGCGGTTCAGCGGGCGGTTTGCGTTTGCGGGGTTTGTTGTCAGCGGTGAGCGTATTGGCTTTGGCGAAGCGGTTGAGCGCAGCGAACCACACGGCGTAGGTCTTGCCCGAGCCGGTGCTGGCATGCAGCAATCCGGACTCACCGTTTTTTACCGCTGCCCAAACTTCCTTCTGAAACGCAAAGGGCTTCCAGCCCCGGGCGAGAAACCATCGTCGAGCGAAATCGGTGGGTCTGCTCATCCGTTTGAGTGTGCTCTGAGTGGCGTTAAGTCAGAGACAGCAGAGAAAGGGTAATAGTTTTAAATGGTTATGTGGCTGATCGCTCCTGGATTACCCATCGTGCCGATGCTCCGCGTCGACATGCCGTTCTGGACGCTCTGCGTCCTGTTTATGACTCGCAGCGTCATGAAGGCCATTCCCACGCTGGAGCGTGGGAACGAGATTTGAGGGTGGTCCAAACGTGTGTACGCAGCAATCGGTGCTACTTCAGATTGCCGCTCAAGAACTGCTGCAAACGCTCGCTTTTCGGATTGTTGAGTACTTCGTCCGGGTGGCCGGACTCTTCGATCTGGCCCTGGTGCAGGAACACCACCTGGCTCGCCACCTTGCGTGCGAAACCCATTTCGTGGGTCACCAGAATCATCGTCCGGCCTTCTTCAGCCAGGCCTTGAATGACTTTCAGCACCTCACCGACCAGCTCCGGGTCCAGCGCGGAGGTAGGTTCGTCGAAGAGCATGATTTCCGGCTCCATCGCCAGCGCACGGGCAATGGCCACGCGCTGCTGCTGACCACCCGAAAGAAACGCGGGGTACTGATCGGCAACACGCTCCGGCAGACCGACCTTTTCCAGGTATTTGCGCGCGCGCGCCTCGGCTTCGGCCTTGGGCACGCCCAGGACCCGGCGCGGCGCCATGGTGATGTTTTCCAGCACGGTCATGTGCGCCCACAGGTTGAAGTGCTGAAACACCATCGCCAGCCGCGTGCGGATACGCTGCAGCTCATCCGGGTCGGCAACGCGCATGCCGTCCTTGTCGCTGACCATGCGCACTTGCTTGCCATCCAGGCTCATCGCCCCGTCACTGGGCTGTTCGAGAAAATTGATACAGCGCAAAAAAGTGCTCTTGCCGGAGCCGCTGGCCCCGATCAGGCAGATGACGTCACCGCTGCTGGCCTTGAGCGATACGCCTTTGAGCACGTGATTGTCGCCATAGCTTTTGTGCAGGCCATCGATGGTCAGTTTTTGCATGACAGGTCCTCAAGGAGAAAGTAGATAGCCGCTGCGATAGGCCTGGGTGCCGGCGATGTGCGCAATGACCATGCCGGCAGTCGCCATGCGGCGCAGCGAACGCGCATACAGCAGGCCTGCGTTGAGGGCATGGATGCAGGTCACGGTGTCGCTGATCGGGTCGATGACCTCGGCAATCAGCTGGCCGGCCTCGACGTGTTCGCCAGGCATCGCACAGAACACCAGCAGGCCGCCGACCGGCGTAGCCACCGGTTCGACCGCTGCTAGTGGCGTAGCGGGGTAGAGCAGTTCGGGCAGCGGCTGCAGATCGCCGTCGATGATGCCAGCGTCGATCAGGTAATGGATGATCGCCTGACAGTCGCGGCTGGCCAGCGCATGGTTCACATCGCCTTGTCCGCGCAGCTCCAGAGTCACTGAAAAGCTGCCCATGGGAATCGGAAAACGCTCGCCAAAGCGTTGCTGCAATTGCCACCAGACCAGCGTAAAGCACTCATCGAACGACTGCCCGCCTGAGTCGGTTGCCAGCAGGCTGGCTTGCGCGCCCAGGTAGCGTGATAGCGGTTCGACTTTTGGCCAGGCCTCGGGCGTGGTGTACAGGTGCTCGACCGACTCGAAATCACAATGCAGGTCCAGCACCATGTCGGCGTCGCAGGCCAGGCGCTGCAGGGTCAGGCGCAGCGATTGCAACTGGGTGGTCGCCGACAGGGCATTCAGCGCCGCCAGCAGGCTGTCCCTGACCAGTGCGCGGTTATGCTCTGCGTCGGCAGTCAGTCGGGCTGCAATGTCATCACCGACCTGAGTGCCGAGATCGCTGAACCAGCGATTGAAATTCTGGCCGCTTTCCAGCTCGTAGCGGCCCAGTGGGGTGTCCATCAGCACCTGTTCCAGACCGATCGGGTTGGCGACGGGCACCACAACGATTTCGCCCAGCAGGCGCCCGGCATTTTCCAGTTCGGCCAGACGCTGCTTCAGGTACCAGGCCACCAGCATTCCTGGCAGCTCATCGGCATGCAGCGACGCCTGGACATAGACTTTGCCGGTGCCGTTTTGCGGACCGTAATGGAAGCTGTGGATCTGCCGGCCAGTGCCGGGCACTGGCGACAGCAAGTCATGGGTGTGGTGGCGCATGTTCAGTCCTGATTAATGGGCCGGGCCGAGAAAGGCCAGCCAGCGGCGTTCGGCAAGGCGGAACAGCCCGACCAGAATGAACGTCACGGTCAGGTACATGACGGCGGCGATACCGAAGGACTGGAAGGTCATGAAAGTGGCAGAGTTGGCGTCCCGCGCCACTTTCAGGATGTCCGGCACCGTGGCGGTAAAGGCCACGGTGGTCGAGTGCAGCATCAGGATCACTTCGTTGCTGTAATACGGCAGCGAACGGCGCAGCACCGACGGCATGATCACGTAGGCGTAAAGCTTCCAGCCGGTCAGGCCGTAGGCCTTGGCCGCTTCGACTTCGCCGTGGGCCATGCTGCGGATCGCCCCGGCAAAGATCTCCGTGGTGTAGGCGCAGGTGTTCAGAGTGAAGGCCAGGATCGTGCAGTTCATCGCATCGCGAAAGAACGCATCAAGCATCGGCTGTTCACGCACCGCAGCAATGCTGTAAATGCCGGTGTAGCAGATCAGCAACTGTATATAGAGGGGCGTGCCGCGAAACAGGTAGGTGTAGAACTGCACCGGCCAGCGCACCCAGCGGTTTTTCGACACCCGCGCAATCGACAGCGGGATCGACACGCAGAAGCCGATGGCGATGGAGGCGCTGAGCAGCCACATGGTCATCGCCAGGCCGGTGACGTTGACGCCATCTGTATAAAGGAAGGGCTTCCAGTATTCCTGCAGCAATTCGATCATCGCTGTGCCTCCCGGCTGCCTGCGGCGTAATACCGCTCAGCCCAACGCAGGGCGAAGTTCGAGGCGCTGGTGATCAGCAGGTAGATCAATGCCGCCAGCACCAGAAAGTAGAACAGCTGATAGGTGCTCTTGCCCGCGTCCTGTGACGCCTTGACCAGATCGGCCAGGCCGATGATCGACACCAGCGCAGTCGCCTTGAGCAGCACCTGCCAGTTGTTGCCGATGCCCGGCAGCGCATAACGCATCATCTGCGGGAACACGACGTAACGAAAGCGCTGGCCGCGTTTCAGTCCATAGGCTGTCGCTGCTTCCACCTGACCGCGAGGTACGGACAGGATCGCGCCGCGAAACGTCTCAGTGAAATACGCACCATAGATGAAGCCCAGGGTGATGACGCCTGCGCCGAACGGGTTGATCTCGATGTATTCCCATTCCATCGCGTCGGTCAGCATGGTGAGCCAGGTTTGCAGGCTGTAGAAAATCAGCAGCATCAACACCAGGTCCGGAACACCACGGATCAGTGTCGTGTAAATTTGCGCCGGCACGCGCAGCAGCGCCGAGCTCGACAGTTTGGCGCTGGCCCCGATCAGTCCGAGCAGAATGCTCAGAGCAAGCGACAGCACAGCCAGTTTGACGGTCATCCAGGTGCCTTCCAGCAACAGCGGGCCAAAGCCCTTCAGGCTGAATGCCGAGAGTCCCAGGTTTTGCATGAGTGCATCGAGCATGGATAGGCCTTGTTACCAACAAAAACGCCCACCGATCGGGCGACGAATCATCGCCGAAATCGATGGGCGTCGGGGTGTTATTTACCGCTATAGAGATTCAGGTCGCCAAAGTGTTTTTTCTGGATTTCAGCGTAGGTGCCGTCGTCGTGCATCGCCTTGATGCCTTTATCCAGCAGCGCTTTGAGTTCCTTGTTGCCCTTGGCAATGCCGATGGCGGTTTTGGCCGGCAGCAGTTCGCTGTCGACAGGCTTGCTGACTTCGTAGTCGGCACCGGCTGGCGATTTGAGGAAGCCCAGTTCGGCCTGCAGCATGTCCTGGATAGAGGCGTCCAGACGGCCCGAAGTCAGGTCGGCGTAAACCTGGTCCTGGTTGGCATAGGCCTTGGTGGATACACCAGCCTTGTCCAGTACGGCCTTGGCGTAGGCTTCCTGGATGGTGCCTTGCTCATAGCCCACGGTCTTGCCTTTCAGGCTGGCCGGGTCGGCGGTCAGGCCTGCACCTTTCTTGAACACCAGCGAGGTCGGGCCGGAGAACAGTTCGTTGGAGAAGTCGATGACTTTTTCGCGAGCCGGGGTCACGGTCATCGAGGAAATGACGCCGTCGAATTTGCGTGCCTTGAGGCCAGGGATCATGCCGTCGAAGTCGCTTTCGACCCATTTGCAGGTGACTTTCAGCTCTTTGCAGATCGCGTTGCCCAGATCGATATCGAAACCGACCAGGCTGCCGTCGGCCGCTTTGGACTCGAACGGTGCGTAAGATGGATCGACGCCGAAGCGCAGTTCCTTGTATTCCTTGGCCATGGTGTTACCGGCGGCGATGCACAGAGCCAGTGCAGAAAGAGTCAGCCATGCTTTTTTCATTGTTCAGTCCTTAAAACCTTAAATGGGGCGTTGGGAATACGCGAAGCGTGCTACCGGCAAGTGCCAGACAGGCATTGGTTAGCAATTTCCGAACCAGAGGAACGAACGTGCGTTTGAAATATAAGGGGTTGTCGCTATTTCATATAAACGGCTGGCAATAGGCCGCCCATGCGCGCTTACAGGGCTGGTGTTCATCGCCCGGTCCGACACAAGATGCTTGTTCAGGTAAGAAAGAGCGGAAGATTGGTAACGAATCGGGAAGTTTCCTGCGTGGAGACGGGATGATTCGTTCGTCGGTGTTTCAAAAAGGTGCACGGTATTTCCCGTGCGCCTTTTTGGTGCTCTAGTTCAGCAGGTCCTGCAGCGTCGCCAGACTGTCGGCTTCGGCGACCGGCTTGTCCTGCCGCCAGCGCAGCATGCGCGGAAAACGCACTGCGATGCCGCTCTTGTGGCGCTTCGACAGCGCGATACCTTCAAAGCCGAGCTCGAACACCAGCGTCGGGGTGACGCTGCTGACCGGCCCGAATTTCTCCACCGTCGTCTTGCGAACGATGGCGTCGACCTTGCGCATTTCTTCATCGGTCAGCCCCGAGTAGGCTTTGGCGAACGGCACCAGGGTGCGTTCACTGGCGTCGGGCGGGCCGTCCCACACTGCAAAGGTGTAGTCGCTGTACAGGCTGGCGCGTCGTCCGTGACCGCGTTGCGCGTAAATCAGCACGGCGTCGACACTGAACGGATCGATTTTCCATTTCCACCACACCCCCATGTCCTTGGTGCGACCGACCCCATACAACGAGTCGCGAGCCTTGAGCATCATGCCTTCGACGCCCAGGCTGCGCGAGGCTTCACGCTGGGTGGCCAAGTCGAGCCAATCCTTGCCGGTGAGCACCGGGGAGGGCATCAGTACCTCGCTCTGGCAGGTTTCGATCAGGGCTTCCAGTTGCGCACGGCGCTCATGTTGCGGGCGACTGCGCCAGTCATCGCCTTGCCACTCCAGCAGGTCATAGGCGAGCACCACGACCGGAACGTCGGCAAGAATCTTTTTGCCGAGCGTCTTTCGGCCTATGCGCTGTTGCAGCAGGGCGAACGGTTGAACCGAGGGCGCAGCCGCAGGCGCATCGCTGTTCAAGGCAAACTCCGCATCGGCATCGGGGTTCGCATCGGGGGCTTTCCAGACCACGATTTCGCCATCGATCACCGTGCCGTCCGGCAGGCACTGCACCAGGCTGTGCAACTCTGGAAAACGGTCGGTTACCAGCTCCTCGCCGCGCGACCAGATCCACAAGCGTCCGTCACGTTTGACCAGTTGCGCGCGAATACCGTCCCACTTCCATTCCACCTGCCAGTTCTGCGCCGGACCGAGCAACTCCTCGAACTGATCGGCGGGCTGTTGCAGGGAGTGGGCGAGAAAAAACGGGTAGGGCTGGCCGCCGCGTTGGGCGTGCTCATCTTCGGATTCAGGCGCGATCAGCTTCAAATAGCGTTCGGCGCTGGGTCGGTGCGACAGGTCGGTGTAGCCCACCAGTCGTTGTGCGACACGCTTGCTGTCGATGTCTGCCAGCGCTGCTAGCGCACGGGTGACCAGCAGCTTGGACACGCCGACGCGGAAGCTGCCGGTGATCAGCTTGATACAGACCATCAGGCTGCTGCGATCCAGCTGCGACCAGAACAGCGGCAACCGCTCGGCGAGTTCTTCAGGCGGCAGGCCGCGCAATGGCAACAGCTTGTCTTCCATCCAGGTGGCCAGACCTTCGTCATTACTGTGGTCGGCCTGGGGCAGTAACAGCGACAGGGTTTCCGCCAGGTCGCCGACCGCCTGATAGCTTTCTTCGAACAGCCATTCCGGCAGATTTGCCAGGGTCATTGCCTGCTCGCGCAGCACACGAGTAGGTACCAGTTGCCGTGGACGTCCGCCTGACAGAAAGTACACCGCCCAGGCGGCGTCTTCTGCAGCCGCCTTTTCGAAGTAGTCGCGCATGGCGGCAAGTTTGGCGTTGCTTGACGTAGTCGCGTCCAGTTGTGCGTAGAGTTCAGCGAAAGCTTTCATGACTGAGCCTCACCCGTGCCTGCCGCCTCGGGTTCGCTGGTTGCCGGGTTGCTGTCTTCTTCATCGCCGTATTCGGTGCTGAAGCCTTGCGCATCCAGGCCCAGTTCACGCAGGTAGCGCACCAGTATGCCGACCGAACCGTGGGTCACCATGACGCGTTCGGCGCCGGTCTGTTCGACAGCCCATAGCAGGCCCGGCCAGTCGGCGTGATCGGACAGCACAAAACCACGATCCACACCGCGCCGGCGTCGTGTACCGCGCAGCATCATCCAGCCGCTGGCAAACGCATCGCTGTATTCGCCAAAGCGCTTCATCCAGCTGCTGCCGCCTGCCGAAGGCGGGGCGAGAATCAACGCCTGGCGCAGTGCGGGATCGGTCTTTTTGAAATCGCCGGCGTAGTGGGTTTCGGGGATGTAGATGCCGCCCTCGCGATACACACGGTTCAGCGGTTCAACGGCGCCGTGGACCAGAATCGGCCCGATCTGCGCGTCGATGCCATGCAGAATGCGCTGGGCCTTGCCGAACGAATAGGCGAACAACACGCTGGCCTTGCCCTGGGCTGCGTTGGCACGCCACCACTGGTTGATGCCTTCGAAGATCTGCGCCTGCGGTGCCCAGCGATAGATCGGCAGGCCGAAGGTCGATTCGGTGATAAAGGTATGACAGCGCACCGGTTCGAAGGCCGCACACGTGCCGTCCGGCTCGACTTTGTAATCGCCGGAAGCAACCCAGACCTCGCCTTGGTACTCCAGTCGCACTTGCGCCGACCCCAACACATGCCCGGCCGGATGCAGGCTCAGTTTCACGCCGTGATGGGTGATGGTTTCGCCGTATTCCAGGGTCTGCAGATTAATGTCCTGCCCGAGGCGCGAACGCAGAATGCCCTCGCCACTGGCCGCCGACAGGTAATGCTCGTTGCCGGTACGGGCGTGGTCGCCATGCGCGTGAGTGATGACTGCCCGTTCGACAGGACGCCATGGATCGATGTAGAAATCACCGGGTGGGCAGTACAAACCTTCGGGGCGTGCAACGACAAGATCCATGGGGCAACCGTATGGATGGGCTTGTTAGCTATGAGCCGGTAAGGATCTGGAAGTTCGGGGAGTTTGCGTGAGGGCTGCGGAGCGTGAGGTGCGATAAATGTCCAAAAGAACACTATCGTGCATAAAAGCGCTTTTTTGTCGCGATGGCACAGACGACGCCGAGTGCGACGTAAGTGACAGGGCGAAGGAACCCGACGAAGTCGGGCCGGAAACCGGAGCGAAAGGCGTAGGCTACTTTGGCCTCATCAAAGTAACTCGCCGAGGGGCGAAAAGGTGACTTGAGTCGAGCCTAAATCCACCTGACACCACAGAACCGCTGTGTGACGCGGAGCGTCACGAAAGGCATTACCACGCTGGAGCGTGGGAACGATAGGTGTCCTGGAGAACACCCTCGTGCCCATGCTCACTTTCGGCGCTTACTTGCCCGGCGTCAGCGTCAGGCGCTGTTTGCCGTAGCCCTTTTCGTAGTTCTGTTGTTGCACCGGAATCGACTGGTACTGGCCTTTCTGCCAAGGCTCGATGCTGTTGGCGTAATACGGGCTGGCCGGGTTGCCGGATTGGCCGGTGCTGATCAGTCCGGTCATCGGTTCGACCAGGCTGAAGTCGACAATCATGCGCAGACCGGGTGCCATGCGGGCGTCGAAGCCCTTGCCCCACTCGAAGCCGGACACGTTCAGCGTCGTGTGATCACCCCCCGCTGGTGTGGCGCCACGGTTGAACTCGCCGCCACCCAACTGTTTGGCCAGCGGGCTGGTCGAGGCCCAGTTGTCGCGGTGCAGTTTGCCCCATTGCCAGGCCTTGTGATCGCTGCCCAACAGGCTGTCGCCGCTGGTGATGGCGGCCGCCAGACTGCGCGCAAGGATGGTCGGTTTATCTTCCTTCTGCGCGGTTTTGACGTCATCCCAAAATGGACTGTCATCGCGACCCAGCAAGTGGTCGGCCTGTGGCGAGTAGGATGAACTGGCGTTGGCCACCAGTGCCTGCCAGGCAGGGCTGGTTTCCGGGCCCAACTCATCAAGGAAAATCTGCTTGGCGCTTTCCTGCAGAAACAGCTCGTACAGCGCCGCATCAGCCGACGTCGCACTGAGCTTGCCATCGAACGCCATCAGGCGCGTGAGCGCTTCGCGGGCCTTGTTGCGCTCAGCTTCGGGCAGAGCATCAATGGCCTGTTTGAGCGGCTTGCTCATGCCCGGCGCCTGGAACATGGTCTTGAGCTTGGCGGCGAACGTCGTGGTCTGGTCGTATTGCATGGCGATGGTGCTGCGCAGGTCCTGCTTGCCGCCGTTGGCGAGTTCGGCAATCCGCTCGGCGCGCTCCGGGTAGCCCCACGAGTTGGAGAGCTGCATGCCGTAGCCTTTCGGAATCGTGCGCTGGTTGGCCGCTGCAAGCCAGCCCTGGCGCGGGTCCTGATCATAGGGGTGGAGCATCGAGTCGGCGAAGCCGTCCCAATCGTACTTGCCATCCCAACCCGGCGAAGGCAGCAGGCCCTGGCCTTCACGGCGGTTCGGGAAGCGGCCGGTGACCTGCCAGCCAATGTTCGAGGCGTCGGCAAAGATCATGTTCAGGGTGATCGCCCGAATCTCGCGGCTGGTATCGAAGGCTTTCTCGACGTTAGGCGCACGGGACAGGTCGAAGAACGCATCCAGGCTCTTGTCGTCCTTGAAGTTCGGAACCTGCAGCGCCAGGCTCAAACCGTTGCCGGGCGGGGTTGCAGAGGCGTTGAGCAGCGCGCCGTGGCGGGTTTCGTACACGGTTTCACGCAGCGGGCTGCCGCCCTTGACCAGAAAGGTTTCCTGATGAGCCGCCGCTGGCAGCCATTTGCCGTCAGCCATATAGGAGACGCGGTTGCCTTCGCGCTTGATCTTCTCCAGAAACAGGTCCTGGTTGTCGCCCTTGACGTTGCTCATGCTCCACGCCAGTTTGCCGTTGAAACCGCTGAGCACCAGCGGCATACCGGCGATGGTGACACCGGACACCTGGTATTTTGGTGCGCGGATCTGCACGAAGCTCCAGGCAGAATTGAGCCCGGCAGGCAGCTGCATGTCACTGGCCAGCAGGCTCTTGCCGTTTCGGCTGCGTTGTGGCGCGATGGCCCAGTTGCTGGAGGCCGCGACACCGAGCATGTTCAGGTCCGAGAGCTGCAGGGCGATCCTGTTCAGATCGCTCAGGCCGGTGACCTGATTGTTCAGGTTCAGGCCTTTGAGCTTGTCGGCTTCGGCGAATGGCAACTCTTCGTCAGGGTAGGTCGGCAGTAGCCAGGCGAGTTTGTCCGCGCTGACTTTCTGCGCCAGAACCAGCGCCGACAGCTCTTCCTGCAGGTTGACCGACAGGCTGAAGTTGAGCAGGCTGAAGATCAGCGCCGAGTCTTCCGGCTTCCAGTATTCCGGCTTATAGCCCGAACTGGCGATATCGGCAGGCAGCTTGTCGCGATAACGGAACAGGTAGGCGTTCACGCCGCGCGCATAGACATCGAAGAAGCGTTTCAAGCGTGGCGATGCGGCGTTGTACAGGTCGCTGGCATTCTGCTTGAGGTTGACCGAGCGCATCAGGCGGTCGACGTCCAGCGCATCTGCGCCGGCCATTTCCGACAAACGGCCCTGCGCCAGCAGGCGCATGCCGAGCATCTGACCGATTCGATCACCGGCATGGACGTAGCCGAGCGTGAACAGCGCATCGTGGTAGCTGCTGCTTTCTATCAGCGGCATACCCATCGTGTTGCGGCGCACCGAAACGTTCTGCGCCAGCCCTTTGAGCGGGAACGTCCCGGAAACAGGCAGCACGGTCTCGGGATCGCCGCCGCCCAACTGGCAGCCGGCAAGGCTCAGGAAGCTCGCCGCAGCGGCGGCAGCGCCGAATCGGGGTAGAAAATGACGAAGGGCTGGCGAGGCCATGGGCAAGCTCCTGGAGGGGTAACGTACAAAAGCCGCTACGTTAGAGAGCAGGCAAGCCGCACGCAAGCGGCACGGACTAGTTTATTTCAGGATTTTGCAGAGGCTGACCAGACGCCTTTAGTTCGCAACGCTCTGCGCTACATGGCAGCCAGTGGCTACATGCCTTAGGTCCCTAACTGAAGGCATGCAGCACACTCAAATGAAAACGGCCTGCAATGCAGGCCGTCGTCAGAATGCTCCGCGCCTTACGCGCCGTGGCATTTCTTGAATTTCTTGTCGCTGCCGCATGGGCAGGGATCGTTACGACCGACATCCTTGAGGGTATTGCGCACTGGCTCCTGATGGGCGTGACCGCAGTTCGGACCGTGTACATGGCCGTGCTGGTGGTCGTGGTGATCGTGATCATGGTCGCAATCGGGGCCATGCACATGGGCTTGCTGGTTCATCGGTTTTACTCCGCAATTAAAACTGGCGCGCATTATCCCGCAAATCATGGCAAAGCAGTACCGCCATATCAGGATTCGCATAGCATCGATTTTTAAGTATGCTTAGTTTTAGTCGAGCGTTTTTCAGCGTTCTTTATTCCATGTGCAGAGCCAACTCCATGACCCGACAGGAACGCATCGCCAGGGCAATCGCCGCCAGTGGCCTGAAGAAAGGTGAGATTGCCGCCCTTTGCGGCGTGGCCAACTCTGCCGTCACCCAGTGGATCAGCGGAGAAAGCAAGAGCCTGAGGCCGGAAAACCTTTACGCACTGGCTCGTGCCACGGGCTTTCGTGCCGAGTGGCTGGCGATTGGCGAGGGGCCGGAAAAGGCGCCTGCCTTCGACGCCAACGTTGCGCTGATCGATCAGCCGAAAATGTCCTTCCGTTATCCGGTGATCAGCTGGGTCTCGGCAGGCTCGTGGGAAGAGGCGGTTCAGCCTTACCCCGACGGTTTTTCCGACCGCTATGAAATCTCCGACTACGACTCCAAGGGGCCGGCGTTCTGGCTGGAGGTCAAGGGCGATTCGATGACCGCACCCACCGGCGTCAGCGTGCCGGAAGGGATGCTGATTCTGGTGGACACGGAGGCCGACGTGCAGCCTGGCAGGCTGGTCATCGCCAAGCTGCCCGCCAGCAACGAGGCGACGTTCAAGAAGTTGGTCGAGGATGGTGGCACACGCTACCTGAAGCCCTTGAACCCGGCGTACAAAATGATCGAGTGCGGTGCCGACTGTCGCATTATCGGCGTGGCCGTGAGGATGACCGGCAGGCTGTAAGCCCTGCGTGGCAGGGCGTGCGGGCATTTTTGTCCAAGATGCTCGGCAGGACACGTCCTACGAAATGCTTGCGAGGTTCATGCAGCTGGAATACTGTATTTATATACAGTTATGCCTCGGAGGCTATCATGGCTGGCAGTAATAATGGATCGACAGGCAGGTCTTCCTACGAACAGATCGGCAAGCGCATTCAACGGCTGGTCTCCGCGCCGAATGTTCAAAAGACCCAGTGGGTCATCGTCGTCCGTCGTGATGATGAGCCCTTGGACAGCTGGAACGTGGTGCTGCAGGAAATCGAAGAGACCGAAGGCATCGAGATTGACCGTCAGCCAGACGGTTCGATAAGGATCGGCTGGCAGCGCTACATCGATAATTGACCTCAAGCCTCTGATGCTCGCCCGGTAGCGCGGTGGGTTGATGGCATATGTTTGCCTGTTTTTTTAAGCATGCTTAATTTTTTGATTTTTGAACGGTCCCGACGCCGCAGCAATTCCCGGCAGGTCCCCCAGTGTCTGAATTTTTCTGTGTTCGTGAACGGCTGTATTTCTTGAACGGAGTCAGAAGCGATGGATATCTTGAATGGTTTGGCAGACCGAGGCGAATGGCTGGTAGCCGGTCTGGTGGGTGCGATCATTTCTGGCTGGTGGCATAAGGCAGGTCTGCTTGACTGGCGTGCCTGGCTGGTTTTTCTGGTGACCGGTGTGGCTTGTGCTGTGTTTCTCACCGGCATTGCCAGTGATTACCTTGGCGTGGCAGACCCGCGCAACACCACGGGCGTGGGGTTTCTGCTGGGATCGTTCGGCGGTGCGCTTATCAGTGCCGTCAATCGGGCATTGTGGGCCGCGGACATCTGGAAGTTTCTTCTGGAACTGATCAAGGGCAAGCTGGGCGGATAGCCGGAATGATCATCGGCGCTGGATCAGGTCGTGCGGCAGCACATCGCCTGATGTGCCGATGCGGACGTTGTGCCTGAACACGATGCCGGTCTTGAGCTTGCCGTCCAGCCGATAATGGATCGGCTCATCAGGCTTTTTCAGCAGTTGAGCGATGTACCGTGCGTAGCGCCAGAGGTTGGTGCGAATCGGCACCACAAAGGTTTTGCGGCTATTACCGTCGACGACAAACCAGTCGCTGAACGTGTCATCGACGAGGACCACGTCATTGAGGGTGATCTTGTACTTCAGGCCACGCACCAGCAAGCTGTCTTCGTTGGGGTTTTCAACTTCGAAGTACAGCTTGAAATCCTGCTGTGTCAGCCTTGCCTTGACCACCTGGACCTTCAGCAAATGCACTTCCGGTTCCTGAGTGCGGTCAAAACTCAGGAGTGAGCATCCGCCGAGCCCGAACAGGATCAACGCAAGGCTTATGATTCTTGTAATGTGCGCCTGAAAAAACATGGATGTGCTCCCTTTGACGCCTGAGTCTACCAACTCGACGTTCAACGGCAACGCGCTTATTGCGCTGTACCACGCTACGCCATACTTTTACTGACGTGCATATCGGTGTCTTCTTCCATGAATCTCTACGAAATTGTCTTCAGCGCTGAACTCGTCGCCGGAGCACAACCCGAGAAGGTAAGGGCTAACCTTGGCAAGCTGTTCAATGCGGATGCTGAACGTCTGGACCTCCTGTTCTCGGGGCGCCGACTGGTTCTGAAAAACAATCTCGACGCCGCAACCGCAGAAAAATACCGCGCCACCCTGGAGCGCGCAGGTGCTCTGGTGCGTGTGCTGGAAATGAATACGCCACCGCCCATGGAAGAAGTCGAACTGGCGCCGCCGCCCGACGCACCGACCTGGTTGCGCAAGACCTCGGTCAGTCCGGGGCGTTTGCAGATCAAACCGCGCGACGCTTACATGGCGGCTTTTGTGGACGTCGATGCGCCGGACTACTCGGTTGCAGAAGCGGGCGTCGAGTTGCTGCCCGGCAAGCCTCAGCCTGTTGCGCCGCTGCTGGATCTCTCGCGTTTGAGCCTGGCCCCGGTGGGCAGCGACATGGGACAGGTGGAAAAGCCCGAGTCGCAGGAGGCGCCCGATACGTCGCATCTGAAGATCATCCCGGAGTGATGCTGCGAGCCCGCTGAATCCTGAAACGGAATTATTTTCAATCAGCCCTGTTACTTTCGAGCGTTCGTCCGGCTAACAGGCATTGAGAAGTATTCCATCAGGAGTTGCCCGATGTCCCGTTCGTTAGACACCCTTCTGCGTCCCAGTCTGTTGGCCGTGGCGATCGCCCTGTGCACGCCTCTGACCAGCCCGCTGTCGATGGCGGCGCAGCAGGCCAGCGTGGTTGCCTATGATCTGCCCGCAGGCCCGATGGCGACCACGCTGAATCGGATCTCCAGCCAGGGTGGTCTGGCACTGAGTCTTGACCCGGCGTTGGTCGCCGGCAAAACCAGCTCGGCGGTGAAAGGCAATTTCGATGCGGCGACGGCCTTGCGTGAGGCCCTGCGTGGCAGCGGTCTGCAACTGGTGCAGAGCAGCGCCGGCACCTACACACTGATGGTCATGGAACAGAACGCCTTGAACCTGTCGGACGTCAACATCAACGCCAATAGCACGCCCCTCGAAGGTTCGGAAGCAGCGGGTTATCGCAGCGAGACCGTCAGCAGCGTCGGCGCGCTGGGTGGCATGAGGCTGCAGGACACGCCTTATTCCATCAGCGTCACGCCTCAGGCATTGCTGAAAAACATCCAGGCCACCTCGCTGGACGATGTCATCAAGCACAACCCGTTCACCCAGATGTACTCGCCGACCAGCGCCGGCTACGCCAGTGCCGTCAACATTCGTGGTTTCAGCAGCGCGGGCAGCCTGAACATCGCCAATGATGGCCTGCGTTTCACCAACGGTGCCGACGGCAGCAACTACATGGAAGAGATGGAACAGCTGGAAGTCATTACCGGGCTAACCGGCTTCCTGTATGGTCCGGCCTCGCCGGGCGGGCTGGTCAATTACGTGCTCAAGCGCCCGACCTATCAACGCTACAACAGCGTCACCCTGGGCAATGCCGGGGGTGAGAATTACTACCTGCACGGTGACTTCGGCGGGCCGATCGACAGCGAGGGCAAATTCGCCTATCGCCTCAATGTGCTGACCCAGGATGGCGAAACGGCCGTCGATCTGAACAAGCGGCGTCGCGAGATGATTTCCCTGGCGCTGGACTGGAACGTGTCCGACGACCTGCTGGTGCAGTTCGACGCCTCGCACAAGAAGACCGAGATTCGCGGCCTGACCAGCTACTGGTATTTCGGTGACCAGTCCCTGCGTCCCAGCGCGGCATCACTGGACAACGACAAGCTCTACAGCCAGAAGTGGTCGTTTTCCGATTACGAGTCCGACAAGGCCGGTGTTCGCGCCAAATGGCGCTTGAACGACACGTTCACCTTGCGCGCAGCCTTCGCTGCCCAGCAGTACACCTCGGAGAACACCTACACCGGGCCGACGGTCTACAGCGCGGGCCTTTACTCGCAGCCGCTGTATGCCTTCGCCCCGATTGAAACCGAAGAAAAGACCGGCTCGTTGTTTCTCGATGCGGCGTTCGATACCGGTTTCATCGGTCACAAGGTCACCGTGGGCTATCAGGGCAATACCTCGCGCCAGAAACAGTACGAGGATCACATCCCGTACACGCCCGATCAGCCAGGCCCGCAATACACCTCGCCGGTGGGCACAATACCGCTGGACCAGACGCCTCAGGTCGGTAAACCGTCGTACTCGATCGGGCATGGCGACCAGCGCCTGGCCAACAGTTCGGAAAGCAACAATGTCCTGATCGGTGACGTCATCACCTTCAACGAACAATGGTCAACGATCCTGGGTGTGACCAACACGCAGATCAAAACCTACGCCAACGAGTTCGTCTATGCCAAGGCGTTCGGCTCGGCGGAAACCGAGACGAAATACAATGAAAGCAAGACCTCGCCAAACATCTCGCTGGTCTATAAACCACTGCCGTGGCTGACCACCTATGCGACGTATATAGAAGGCCTGCAATCGGGTGGCGTCGCGCCTAGCGGTACGCTCAATGCCGGCCAGGCGTTTGCGCCTGAAATCAGCGAGCAATACGAAATTGGTGCCAAGGCGACGCTGGGCGAAACCCTGCTGACCCTGGCGCTGTTCAACATCGAAAAGCCCAACGGCTACACCACGGGTGGCAACATTTACGTGGTTGACGGACGTCAGGAAAACAACGGCCTGGAATTCAGCGTCACCGGCAAGGTCATTCCGGAACTGACTGTGGTTGGCGGCTTCACCTTACTGGACCCGAAAATCAAGAAAACCGGCGTCGCCGCGGATGAAGGCAACGTGCCGACCAACGTCGCCAAACAACTGGCCAAGGTCTATGCCGAGTACGACATCAACCCGGTACCAGGCTTGGCCATGACTGGTGGGGCGTTCTACACCGGCAAACAATACACCGATCAAAGCAACGAAAACGACCTGCCGTCCTTCACCACCTTCGACGCCGGAGCCCGCTACCGCCTGCGCCTCTCAGAAAACGACCTGACCCTGCGCGTCAACGTCAGCAACCTGACCAACAAGGAATACTGGCTCAACAGCAGCTACCTGGGCGACCCACGCACCGTCGCGTTCTCGGCGCAATTGGAGTTTTAAGGTGAGCCCAATCCACCTGATAAGGCAGACCGCTGTGTGACGCAGAGCGTCACGAACTGCATTCCCACACGGAGCGTGGGAACGATGGTCAACCGCAGAGTTCTCGACGCTCAAGCAAAGAGACGCAACTCAGTCCACATAAGCCGAGCAGCACTTCTTGAACTTCTGCTCACTGCCACACGGACACGCATCATTACGCCCAGCCCTCAACGGCACGGTAGAGTCGATAAAATACCAGCGCCCCTGATTCTGCACGAACGACGAACGCTCCTTATGACTGTGCTCACCATTGCCGTCATGCCAGCGAGCGGTAAAGGTCACGAACGCATGCTCCGGCTTACCGCCGAACACCTCCGAGCTTTCCACCTCCAGCCCCAGCCAAGTGCTCTGCGCACTCCACTGCGCGATAGCCTCACGGTCCAGCCCGTCTTGCTGCACCGGCAAAGTGGTCTGTACCAGATAGTCGGTCAGCCCCAACACATAGGCGCTATAACGCGAGCGCATCAGCTTTTCCGCGCCGGGTGCAGGCTGACCTGCGTGATAGCGACCGCAGCAGGCCAGCAACAGATCGCCGCTGCCGCAAGGGCAAATGGCACTACTCATAGGTCACCACCAATACTTCCCAAAATTCTCCGGGTTGGCCCAGTACTTCGCGTTCAGCCAGTCGGGCACCTGTTTGTACTCACGCAAGTCGTACGTAAACAGGTTCAGTACCTGCTCGTTGCGGGCGAAGCGTTCGCTGGACTGCAGCGCCAGCGAGAAAAAATCCGTCTCCTGCCAGCCGCAGGCCTGCAAATCGGCGAGCACCGCGATGCGGCTGGCGTTGAGGTTGCGGATGCCACCCAACAGTTCCAGGCCGGTACGCTTGGGGATGTGCTCAAGGCAATCGACCACCAGCGCCAGATCGAAACGTTGCGCAGCCAGATGGGCAGGCAGCGCACCGGGTTCGGCCAGCGCGACCTCGGTCTGCGGATGGGCCTCCTGAAAGGCCTGCAACGCCGGGAACGCCTGAGCGCCGATCAACAGCAGGCGCTGCGGCGCATAGCGATCGAGCAAGGCAGCCAGCGCTTGTTGGGGCGTACGGTTCGAGTAGCCGACGGTCATTGAAAGTCCTCTGGTTGGCTGACAAGACTAGCCTGCCCGGCGAGGTCTGGAAAGCGTCGTTCACGGGCCTTCAGGTGCAGCGACTGGTTCATTAAGCCATTTGGCAGAGACTTAGATTATAAAGTTACTTGCAAGCTGTTTTAAGAGGTATTAGGATCCCCGGCACAAATTGGATCCCAAGAGTGACTGCATGGACGCGACGCCTAAACACCCTCAATGTAACTCAATTGTATTTTCTGCGATGCCTTGATAAAGGCGTGCACTTACTGTGTGTCCGGCGGGCATGCAGAATATTCTGGCCATGGGCTATTAGGCGTACAACGTTCATTATGATGAACCGCTTTTCTGTGCGCCTTGAATACGCAAAGCAATGATATCGCCCGGGTTATCCGGGTGCGTGCCGGTACAGCTATTAAAAAAGCGCTGGTTGTTCAGCTGCCGCATCTGGCAATAGGCAGGGGCGCCTGTTTGACGTCATTTTTTGTTTTACGCAATCGCTGTTTGACCACTCGATCAGCTTTTGCTCTCGGTTCAGGCCGTCGGTCATTTGTTTTGTTGTGATACGGATAACACGGTTCAGCATGGCGCTGAACATTAAATGTCATTAAGCCATTAATGATTAACATGGAGAGAAGCAAACGATGATATCCACCGCTGAGATGCTAAAGACGCTTGAAAGCACCGTTGACGCCTGCCTGGAAGCAGAATTCAAAAAAGACACTGTCATGGGCGAGTTCCATAAAGGCGACTGGTTCAATGAGTCTTATTACAAGCGTCATATCCTGGAGTGCGTGATCCGCATTCACATGAACAACGAACTGGACGCACGGGCTGTACAGGTTGCGGCGGTCGATAACATTTCCGCGGCCAAACAATTGTCCTACTATTTGTATGATGAGTTCGGCCACGACGAAATGTTCGGTCAGGACCTCGCTACGTACGGCTATTCCCCTTCCGATATTCAGGCGCAGTTCGCCTTTCCGGAAACCTGGAAACTCATGGGTTACCTGAACTTCTGCGTCAGCAAGTTCGGGCCATTGTCCTCGATCACCTGGGACTGGTTCCTCGAATACTACGGCGACAAGTACAGCTCGTTCATCACTCAGAAGGCCAGCGCCAGCATGGGCCAGCCAGCGGTCAGCGGAGCGGCTTCGCACGTGGCTTTCGACGAAGCCGAGGACCACAGCGGCATGATGAACAACATGCTGGCGTCGGTTATCAAGGATGAGAAGGATCTGCAAAAGGCTGTCGTTCATATCAAGGCATTCGTGCCGATGGTCGGTGAGTACTTCCAGGCCCTGCGTGCAGCAACGCTTTAATACACCTTACTCAAGGTCGGTGTAATGGCAATCTACAGTGTTCGTATTGGAGACCAGACTTACACCGCCGAGAGTCAGCACCCCCTTACCGATGCCCTTCCTCATGAAGCGTTGGTAAGGGGGTGTCTCAAAGGGGTGTGCAGAGTGTGCAAGTGCACACTTGTTTCGGGTCGCGTTCTGGAACAGGGAAAAGTCGTTGCCTTGAATGAAGCCTTTTTGCCATGCGTCAGTCGTGCTGAAACGGATATTGATATCCGCGTTGCGATCAGCACTTTTCATAAGGCCAGGCTGAAAAGCAAACGGATTCTGTCCGGGCAAATCATGGAAGTCGTGCTTGAGGTCAAAAAGGTTTTTTATAACGCCAAGTCGGTCATCAGCTTGAAATACCCCGAGGGTACAGCGGTACGAAGTTATTCCGTGGTCACCTTGGGTGGCAAGGATTACGACAGCCTGACCTGCCATGTGAAATTGCGTGAGGGTGGCCTGTTCTCGGGCTTATTGGTGCAGTGGCCAATTAGCGAACCGTTGGAGTATTCAATTGCAAGTCCTGCCTTGCCGGTCTATGAACAGTCCCTGAGTCGTTTGAATGTCGTGAGCGGTGGAAGTGGAATGGGGGCGGCACTGAGCCGTGCACAGGAACTGGTGACGAAGTACGGTATTAGTGAAGTTGCCATTTACGCCGTCAATCGTGCAGGCCTAAGCGATTATCACGCAGGGTGTATAGAGGTCTTCCGCAAGACGGTTGAATGCGACGTTCAGGTCACCAACTTTCCATTTTCCGAATGGACCCACCCTGACTTCGCCATTGGCGAACACTTGATGCACGACACGCTCACCATCGGCGTCGGGTCGGATGGGGTGATCGGCAAGTTAAAGAACCTTCCCTTGTGTGAACTTGAAAGTTTTGGATAGTCGGAGACTGAGCCATGTCCATCGTTGTCATTGATCCTGTTTCATCCGGCATTAACTATATCAATGCGGCGCAGCAACTGGGCGTCGATGTCTATGTGTTTTCCTGTGACGGTGGCGAGCAGGAGCTCAACGCTGAGTTGCGGGCCAAGGTGCGTCAGGTCATCAAAATCGACACCGGTGATTTCGATGCACAGCTAGAGAAAATCAATGAGTTGGGAAACATCCGCGCCGTTCTTCCCGGTGTGGAGTACGCCGTGCCCATGGCCGCGCGCCTGGGGGCTGCGTCAGGCACAACGCATCTGCACGACAGTGCAGTACAGAAAGTGCGCAACAAATTCAATTTCCGCAGTCGGCTGACTGACGCGGGGCTGAGCACTATCGGCTTTTTCCTTCTGGATGCCCACGCCCCGGTATCGGTGCCGGAGGGTTTCAGCTTTCCGGCTGTGGTCAAGCCGATCGATATGGCGGGCAGCATCGGTGTGCGCAAGCTCTACAGCCATGAAGAGTTGGTCGAAGCGGTGGAGACATTCCGTCAATCATTGCCCGACGACATCGGCTTTACTGCCAGTGGCCGGCTGATTGTCGAAGCGTACATTCCCGGCACGGAATACAGTGTCGAAGGCATCGTGCGCAGCGATGGCAGCGTCACCCTTGCGTCCATCACGGAAAAACTGCTCGGCTCGGAGCCGTACTTCGTCGAAGTCGGTCACATTGTGGGCCAGGGCTATGACGAAGGGTTTCGCAAGGTGCTGACCGAATACTCGCTGGCGGTGCTTGAGGCCATAAAGCTCAACGTCGGGCCGTTCCATCTGGAGCTGCGTGTAACGCCACAAGGCCAGCCGGTGGCGGTTGAACTGGCGGCCCGCCTTCCAGGCGACAATATCGTCGAGTTGATCAGGCGTGCCAGCGGCATTGACCTGGCCAAAGAGACGCTGTGTGAGTACCTGGACATCGACAGTCGCGCCGTGCCATGTGCGAACGGCGTCAGTGCCATCGCCTTCATCCCCCGAGGCGACAAGAGCGAATTTACCGAACTGCAGGGGCTCTCCGACATTTTCGACAGTCCGTATTACCTCTCGCATCAGGTGTATTACCGGTCCGGGGATGCTCTGGGCTCCGATCAGGACTGGACCTCAAGAATTGGCTACGTCATGTTCGGCGGCGCCGACGAGGCGCTTGTAAGAAGCCTCGTCGGGCGGGTACACACAGAGGTTGGAATCGTATGAAGCATGTCCTGATCATCAACCGCTATGACGACGAGCTTTCGGACTATCGCAACTACATCGATCACTCGCAGGTCGATGTCTCCTACATATCACTGGCAGGGCACTCGCGACTGATTGATCCGCAGGTCAGCGCCAATGTGGTCGAAGTCAGCGTACTGGACGCCGATCTGATACTTCAGGAAGCGCGGGCCATTCATCGTCGTCAGCCCGTCGATTTCGTGATCGCCTTTTCGGAATACGATCTGGATGCCGCTGCGCTGGTGCGTACCGAATTCAACATACCCGGTGCCAAGGTCGCCGATAACCTGCTGTGCCGTAACAAGGCGAGCATGAAGGAAGCCTTGACCGGTTCTTCGGTTCGTTATCCTCAGTACCGGAATGTAGCGTCGCGCAGCGGCGTCGAAGCCTTCTGTCGCGAGCACGGCTTTCCGGTCATCCTGAAACCCCAGGTGGGCGCCGCCTCGGACGGCGTGGTGAAGATCGAACGCCTGGAAGACATACCCGACCTGCCGGATTTCAATGGCTACGAAGTCGAAGAATATATAGAAGGCGATATTTATCATGTCGACGCGATACTGGCGGCCGACAGCATGCCGTACTTCAAGGTGTCCAAGTACCTGAACACCTGCCTGGACTTTCGCAACGGCCTGCCGCTCGGCTCGGTCACAGTCGATGACCGGGCATTCATCGCGCGGGTTCGCGCGTTCACCGAAGAAGTCTGCCTGCGTCTCAACCTGCACAACCAGGCCATTCACCTGGAAATCATCGAGCGTCGTGGCGAGCTGGTGTTTCTGGAGATCGGCGGTCGCGTCGGTGGCGGCGAGATTCCGTTTGTCGCGTTGCGCAGCGAGGGGATCGACCTGTATGAGCTCTGGACCCGCGCCGCGCTCGAAGTGGCTATCGCTCCGCTAGACACCCGAATCACCGGTTTTCTGATGATGCCCAATCCGTTCCCCGGCGGGTTCACCTTCGATCCGCAGATGGAGCTCTCCCATCCGCTGCTGACCTACAGCAGCGTGCAGTCTCAGGGCGATTCAAGTGCGTTCAGCTACGAGGATATCCCCGCCAGACTGCACTTCGCCGCCGACAGCCAGGCTGCGATAGAGCAGGCCATTGTGCAGTGCATGAGTATTTTGCAGACGTCGATTCGCGCAACCTGATTTCTGGAACCCTGGATGAAAGTGCTCCTGCAGCTTCCCTCTGTCGTGCAGCCTGTTTCCATGTCGGTATTCATGGAATCGCAGCAGCCGTATTCGCTTCGGCAGGCAGATGCCGATGTCATGGCTATGGCCAGTTCGTTCAATGCAGCGGGTTTCCCGACCGTCTTCCTGTCCGATGCGCTGTTCAGCGAGGACGGTCCGCATGTCGCCATCGAGGATATGCGGCGGTTGGCAAGGCATGCATTGCGCTTTGCCGACAACGTCGAACACGGGCGCCAGCAGCTTGCTCACCAGCAATTGTTCCGCTGCAGTCGGCAGGAGTTGGCCGAAATCATCATCAACCAGCCTGAGCTGCGGCTGCATGACGATGACGAGTTGGGCCGGATCAGTCCGGACGCTACCTACGAGAGCTACCGGATTCAACCGCTGTACGGACTTCTGTTTCCGCGTGACCACTTCATGAACGTAGGTGGACAGCCGGTTTTCGGGCGTCTGAAGCGTCAGGACAGGGCGCGTGAGGTGGATGTGGTGAAGCAGGTGGTCGCTGCTCATGGTCACGTTCCCGTCGAACTCGATCAGGTGCTCGAGGGCGGCGACTATCTGGAAAATGAACGCGTATCCGTGATCAACACCGGCTTTCGTACCGAGCTCCCGGTGCTGGAGTTCTTGCTGGCTTCAAACCTGCTCAAGGGTGAAGTTGTGCTGGCGGTGCAGGACGTATGGCGCAATCCGGAACAGTTTCACCTGGATCACTACGCCTGCCTGCTGCGCAACGCCCTGCTGGTCGACGCGAAAAGAGCGGACGCAGCCGACCGATCCCTGGTCAACGTTTATCGGCGCGTGTCATCGGGCTGGCAACTGACTGACAAGGACCTGACGCTTCGCCAGGCAGCACAGGTCGCGGGTATCGGGCTGATACCGCTGGACGAAGAAATGATGGCTGCATGGTGCGCAAATGCATTGTCATTGGGCAACCATGTCTGGATCGATCAGAACGCACCGGTGCGCCTGCTTGATCAGTTGGCTGAGCATGACTGTCATGTTCATCTGATCGCCTGTACAGAGCATCAAAAGCAGTTCGGCGGCATTCATTGCGCCACTCAACTCCTATAACTTCGAGGGACCGTCATGAAGGTGGGTAATAAGGCGTTTCTGCCCGTTCTGGCACTGATCATAAGTACCATCGGTGTGGCCTCCGCCATTGCGTTCGTCAAACTCAGTGAAGTGGATGCCACGTCTACCCTGATGCTGCGAATGTTCATGGCGGGCGGTATGGCCTCTGCACTGGCTGCCTGGCCAGCAGGTAAAAACACTGAGACCGGGACCATCGGTACGGCGCGCAGCCGGCGGGCGATGCTCTGGTTGCTGGTGCTGTCGGGCGTGGTGTCGTGTGTGGATCTGCTGTCCAATCACTGGGCGGTCAAGCTGACCAGCATGGCCAACACGTCGGTCCTGATGAACCTGTCCCCGGTGTTCGTGGCGCTGCTGTCCTATCTGTTCATGAAGGAAAAAATCGGCGTCTATCAAGTGTTGGCGCTGGCCCTGAGTATCGGCGGGGCGTGTCTGCTGGTGTTTGACGGCAGTGCCAGCGTGGCATTTTCCAGTCAGAGCGTGACCGGCGACCTGCTGGCCCTCAACTCGGCGCTTTTCTATGCGATCTACCTGATCATGATCAAGTCGTTGCGCGACTGCTTCACGTCTCGCAAGATTATTATCTGGAACAGCTTTACCTGTGCAGTGCTGTTACTGCCCATCGCTTTGCTCACCAGTCCGAAGGTTCTGCCGGACACCGTGTACGGCTGGGTGGTCATTGCGTTGCTCGCGCTGATCAGCCAGCTTCTGGGCCATGGCCTGATGGCATATGCACTCAGGCACGTCGATGTGGTACTGGCCTCTGTTTCTGCACTGGCCCGTCCGGTGGTGGCGATTTTGATCGGTTTCTTCTTTTTCGATGAGCAGCTCACGTTCGTGCAATGGGTTGGCGTTGCTGCGGTATTGGCAGGTGTCTGGTGGTACAAGCGCCCGGTACCGGTGGTACGTCCAGTCGTCCAGGCCAAGACTCCCAGCGAGGCCTGACAGGCTCGATACACATCAGAGGTCCTGCAAAAAGCCCTGCATCCTTTGTGACAGGGCTTTTTGGTGTCCGCTATCCTTGATTGCAGTATTGCCGAACACAAACATTGTCTTGCGTCGAGATCATTGCGGATCTTTTTCAACACACCGCTGGCATATTCGGCGTACAGCACGTCTACTGTGCGGCGACGAAAAGCATGCGAAGACTGCAATTTCGTAATGGATCATGACAAGGGGTGGGCAGGCAATGAAGGTGTTTTGGGGGCTGGGAAAGATATTGATGCTGGGCTTCTGGCTGGTGGTGCTGGTCAACGCGGCGATTGAGGCGCCCAGCCCGTTTGGCGTGATGATCGACATGGCAGGCGCGGTGCTGTTGTTGACTCATTTGCTGGAGCTGATTCTGTTCAACGGCAGCCTGCGCGGTCGCCGGCATCCGTGGCGCGACCGGGGCAAAATCATTCTTTTCGGCATCTTTCACGTTCAATCCATCGGCCGTTCGGTCAGGGGGCACACTCATGCGTAAGCTCGTTCTGCTGGCGGCACTGTTCAGCCCTCTGGCCATGGCCCAGGCAATCATCGTTGCGCCACACTCGCTGATGCGTCTGCCTGGCAACAGCAGCGTTCTGCAGGTCGAGCGCCTTGAAGTGGCCGACTACGGCACTCTGCTGATCCCGGCCGGGATCGATGATGTGAAGATTGGCGAGCTGGTGCTGGGGCACGAAGCGCGAATCGCCATCGTCCCTGGTGTGCAGGCGTTCAATATGGTCGTGCTGCACGGTGAGTTCGGCACCGGCAGCCAGATCACCGCGCGGGGCGCGCCGGGTACTTTCGAGAAACCGGCACGGCCAGGGCGCAACCTGACCCTGCGCCTGCAGAGCCTGAATGCCGAAGAACTGTCGATTGACGCCCGTGGTGGCGCAGGCAGCCCAGGCTATGCCGGGCTGGACGGCGGCACGGGCGAAGACCCGGGCTGTACCTGGGGCCAGGCCGGGCGTGGTTATAACGGCGACAGCGGCGGTAATGGTCACGATGGCGCTGCGGGCGCACAGGTGCGTCTTGAACTGCCACAGAGCTATCCGGCCGAGCGCATCAAGGTGAATGTCGCGGGTGGTGCGGCGGGCAAGGGGGGCGAGGGCGGCAAGGGAGGCAAGGGCGGAGCGTCCAAAGGCTGTATCGTCTACCGCGCTGAAGGCGGCAAGGCTGGCAGACAGGGTGAGCCCGGTCTGCCAGGTGCTCCGGGACCGGCAGGCGCGTTGATCCTGCAACGTCTGTAATCTGCGAGAGCCTGTCCGGATCAGGTGCAAGGCCATGATCCGGACAGTCGCGACCCGCTTCACATCACATTATTGCGGTACGCCTTTCTCCCAATTCTTCCAGTCGCCGACAATCGCCTGCACCAGCGGGTTGCCGGTGCGGTAGAGGTTTTCCAGCGCCGGGACGAAGGCACCCTGATCGGCGTACTTGAGCAGGTTGTCCACCTCGCTGTAACCCGGATACGGACGATCGAAGTCGGAACCCGCGCGCACGACAGCCAGGCGATTGACATCGACCTTGCCGGCCTTGCTCGCTCGCAACAGAGCCTCGTAGGTGGAGTTATCCTCCTGCTGGGTGGTGCAATACACGCCTTTGCCGTCGGTCAGCAGCTTGGTCCAGACTTCCGCACGCTCGCTCAGACGCGTCCCGGAAAACCAGGTATTGCCTGCCAGCGTGTCGCACTGCGTGACCTGCGGCGGCTGGTTGGCAGGCGCATAAGGGTATTTGACGCGCCAGGCTGCTGATTCCTTGCTCTCGCTGAGGGTCACTTTGTGCGACAGGGCAAACGCCTTGGCCTGCAGCTTGGGGTTGAGCTCGAAGACTTCGGTCTTGTAATCCAGTGGCGGCTTCTCGTTCGGACCCTTGGTGTTGATGCCCAGATAACCGGTCGGCCATTCCTTGGGCACATCGCGGGAGTCGATTTCCCACTGCGTGCCGAATTCCACCAGATAATGTGCCCAGGCCGTGGTGCCGAGTGTGCCGTGGTGCGGGTTGATGCCGGCAATGCCCGCGACGATGAAGTAAGTCTTGCGCAGGTCGAATTGCGGCGACAGGGCCAGGGCCAGAGTCGATGCTGCGGCATTGGTCTGACCCATGCCGGTGACCAGCAGGCAGACGTCCTGATCATTGCAGCGGATGGCCGGGTACTCGGCGGCAAGGCCGGGCACCTGGATCTCCTTGGTCAGATGCAGCCGGTCGATCCAGTTCTTTGCTTCGGGCGCAAACATGGCGACCAGCATGACCTTGGGCGTGACCGGTGCCACCGGCGCGGTAGCCGCCCAGACAGCCGGGCTAAGCAGTGCCAGCGTGGCGCAGAGGGTATTGCGAGTTGTGTGTTTCATGAAAACTCCTGTCGTCATAATCAGGTTCAGAACTGGTAACCCACGCCTGCGTAATAGCCCCAGCCGTCGGAGCGCGCGCGGAAGTTGCCATCGCCGAAGTTCAGCTCGCTGCCGTCCTGCCAGTTGCCGCCGTTGTGGAAGTAGCGGCCAACCAGGGTGAAGCGCAGATGCGTGAAGGCGTAAAGCAGCACATTGGTGGCGACCGTGGAGTTGCCGGTGCGTGCCGGATCGTTTTTGAGGTCCGAGCCGAAA
Source organism: Pseudomonas cerasi (assembly GCF_027983475.1). NCBI lineage: Bacteria > Pseudomonadati > Pseudomonadota > Gammaproteobacteria > Pseudomonadales > Pseudomonadaceae > Pseudomonas > Pseudomonas cerasi. Next base: position 753,143 of record NZ_JAQJVM010000002.1, on the reverse strand, counting down.
TCGAAGTTGGTGAAGCCGATATAGGTCAGCGAGGCGCCGTTGTCGAACGTGCTGATCGGTACGATGTATTTGAGCTGGGCGCGATAGCCGTCCCACGAATATTCGTTGCTGGCACCGTAGTTCTCCCACTGGTAGCGGCCATAGAAGTTGGCCGACAGATTGACCCGCGAGTGGGTATCGATGTCAGTGCCCAGGCCGCTGTACAGGGTGTTGGCCCGGTTCGCCGTATTGCTGCCGTGGTCATAGATCCAGTCGAAGGCGACGTACCATTCCTTGAACGGACCAATGGCCAGACTGCGCCCGGCGAGGTAGTCGATCGAGACGCGTGGCTCGTGCTCCATGAACAGCGGCGAGCCATGGTCCCAGACGCCTTTGTCATTATCATTGCCGATGCCGAGAATCTTCGGTACGTCGACATAGCCATACAGCTCGAACGGCCCTTTGCGGCCGAAGTATTCGTACTCCAGGTAGATGTCATCGTTAGGCTTGGGGCCGAAGCTGATGTCCTTGCTGCCGATCAGCGTCAGGTCCTGGTTGAACCAGTCTGAAAAATACGCGCCTTTACCTTCCTTGGGCGAGGCAGGTGGGCTGAGTGCTTCGCCCTGCGCCGAGTCTTCGGTAGCGGCGGGCTGTGCCAGCGCGCTGGTGCATGGCAGCGCCGCAGCGGCGGCGAACAGCAGAGGCATGAGAAGTCTTGAGGGCGTTGCGGGTCGAGTGAACGGCGGCTGTGGCATTGAAGCTCCTTTTCGTGGGCGCGTACTGCTGATCGCAAACGTTTGCACAGCCCATGCCAAACTGTTTCAAGATGTTGAATGCCTTGGATATCAGGCGCAGAAGATGACCGATCGGGCAGGAAAACGCCCGCAAGCTGTGCGCGGTGTCACCGCCAGTGCCCCGCGATGTTCCGTTTTACCTCAAAGGCCCGGACGAGCAGCGGCGAGCATGACCACGGCCAAACCGATAATCAGATTGATGCCGACCAGGCGGCGGATATGGCCCAATGCCGCGGCGCCCTCGGCCCACTGTTCGGCTTCCACGGCACGACGCAGCTCCGGCAGTTGCAATGACTGGATACGCAAAAACAGCGCAACCATGACCACGTACAGGCCCATCATGATCTGCACATAACGCGGCGCGGTTTCAAAGCCGGTGAAGTTGAGCTGAATCATGCCGATGCCGGTGATCGGCAGCAGCACCACCGCAGCCCAGACCCAGGCGAAGAAGCGCGGAAACACCTGGACCCACACTTTCAGGCGAGAAGGGCCTTCAAGTGCTGCAATGACTGCTGGGCGCAACACCATCCAGGCGAAAAACATCCCGCCAACCCACACCAGGGCAGCCAGCAGATGCAATGTATAGACAGTAGAAAAAGCGGTCATCGGACACTCCGTTCTGCGCGGATGGATTTAGCGCGCTATGATAGCGCCCACTCAGAACTACTGAAAATTTATCCAGCCTTTTTAGCCGTGCCCCCGAACCGAAGCCAATGATCAGTACCGAACTCAAAACCCAGATCCAGGGCGCTTACTCGCGTTTCCTCGAAGCCAAGAGCCTCAAGCCGCGCTATGGCCAGCGATTGATGATCGCTGAAGTCGCCAAGGTGCTGGGGGACATTGACACCGATGAAGAGGGCCGTCGTTCGGGCGATCCTGCGGTAGTGGCCGTCGAGGCCGGGACGGGTACCGGCAAGACCGTGGCCTATGCCATCGCCTCGATTCCCACTGCCAAGGCGGCAGGCAAGCGGCTGGTAATCGCCACCGCGACCGTCGCCCTGCAGGAACAGATCGTCTACAAGGACCTGCCGGACCTGATGCGCAACAGCGGTCTGAATTTTACCTTCGCCCTGGCCAAGGGGCGCGGGCGTTACATGTGCCTGTCCAAGCTCGACGCATTGCTGCAGGAAAGTGACGCGACCAACGCGACCGCGCAGCTGTTCGAGGAAGAAGGCTTCAAGATCGAGGTCGATGAGGCCAGTCAGAAGCTTTTCACCAGCATGTTGCAGAAGCTGGCGGGCAACAAGTGGGACGGCGATCGCGACAGCTGGCCGCAGGAACTCGCCGATCAGGACTGGGCGCGTCTGACCACCGATCACAGCCAGTGCACCAACCGGCATTGCCCCAACTTTCAGCAGTGCGCCTTCTACAAGGCGCGGGAAGGCATGGGCAAGGTCGATGTGATCGTCACCAACCACGACATGGTACTGGCTGACCTGGCACTTGGCGGCGGTGCAGTGCTGCCGGACCCGCGTGACACCTTGTATGTCTTCGACGAGGGTCATCACCTGCCGGACAAGGCCATCGGCCACTTTGCCCATTACACCCGTTTGAAATCGACCGCCGACTGGCTGGAACAGACCGCCAAGAACCTCGCCAAGCTGCTGGTCCAGCATCCGCTGCCCGGCGATCTGGGCAAGCTGATCGAGCAGGTGCCGGAGCTGGCCCGCGAGATCAAGGGTCATCAGCAGTTCATGTTCGGTGCCTGCGAGCAACTGGCGGATTTCCGCGCTGGTGAAGACATGCAGGGCCGCGAGCGTCCACGTCACCGCTTTGTCGGCGGCGTGATTCCCGAGCACATCCGCGAGATGGGCATCGAGCTCAAGAAGGGCTTTGCGCGCCTCGACGACCTGTTCACGCGCCTGACCGAGCTGCTCAAGGAAGGCATGGACGGTGAGGTCAACATCGGCATCGCCAGCCATCAGGCCGAAGAATGGTATCCGCTGTTCGGCAGCCTGCTGGCCCGCGCGCATGGCAATTGGGAATTGTGGACAGCCTTCACCACCGAAGACCCGGAAGACAGCCCGCCAATGGCGCGCTGGCTGACCCTGGCCGACAGCGGTGCAATGTTCGATATCGAGGTCAATGCCAGCCCGATCCTGGCGGCGGAAATGCTGCGTCGCAACTTGTGGAACATCGCCTACGGGGCGCTGGTTACCTCGGCGACCCTGACCGCGCTGGGCAAATTCGACCGCTATCGCATGCGTGCCGGCCTGCCCAAGGGGGCGGTGACCGCCGTGGTACCAAGCCCGTTCCATCACGCCGATGCCGGTGTGCTGCGCGTGCCGGACCTCAAGGCCGACCCGCGTGACTCGGTGGCCCACACCGCAGCGATCATTCGCGACCTGCCGGGTCTGGTGGAAGGTTCGCGAGGCACGCTGGTGCTGTATTCGTCGCGCAAGCAAATGCAGGATGTCTTCGACGGCCTGGACCGTGACTGGCGCAAGCAGGTGTTCATTCAGGGCAATCTGTCCAAGCAGGAAACCCTCAACAAGCACAAGGCACGCGTCGACAGCGGCGAGTCCAGCGTACTGTTCGGGCTGGCCAGCTTTGCCGAGGGTGTGGATTTGCCCGGCGCCTATTGCGAACACGTGGTCATCGCCAAGATCCCGTTCGCGGTGCCGGATGACCCGGTCGAGGCCGCGCTGGCCGAGTGGATTGAAGCGCGTGGTGGCAACCCGTTCATGGAGATCGCCGTGCCGGATGCCTCGTTGCGTCTGGTGCAGGCCTGTGGCCGCTTGCTGCGTACCGAAGAGGACCGCGGCACCATCACGCTGCTGGACCGACGCGTGGTCACCCAGCGCTATGGCAAGGCGATTCTCAATGCGCTGCCACCGTTCCGCCGGGAAATAACCTGAGCCAAAGATGAAGAGCGTTTCACATCTGTTCCCAAAGCGCTCGATCGCTGAAACAATACGCGCCATTTAGCCTGTCGCCAGGCTCATGTTGCCAGTCAGGAGTCAGCCGTTGCAGATCCAGGGTCATTACGAACTTCAATTCGAAGCAGTACGTGAAGCCTTTGCGGCGCTCTTTGAAGACCCGCAGGAGCGCGGTGCTGCCTTGTGCATTCAGGTCGGCGGCCAGACCGTCATCGATCTGTGGGCGGGCACTGCCGACAAGGACGGTGCCGAGGCTTGGCACACCGACACCATTCTCAACCTGTTCTCCTGCACCAAGACCTTCACCAGCGTGGCGGTTCTGCAACTGGTCGAAGAGGGCAAGTTGAAGCTGGACGAGCCCGTGGCCAGGCTCTGGCCCGAATTCGCCGCGGCGGGCAAGGCCTCCATCACCCTGCGCCAATTGCTCTGCCATCAGGCCGGCCTGCCCGCGTTGCGTGAGCCGTTGCCTGCCGAAGCGCTTTACCAGTGGGACACCATGACCGCCGCCCTGGCAGCCGAAGAACCCTGGTGGACACCGGGTCAGGGGCATGGTTATGCAGCGATCACCTATGGCTGGCTGGTGGGCGAGATGCTGCGCCGCGCCGATGGTCGAGGTCCCGGTGAATCCATTGCTGCGCGTATCGCCCGCCCGCTGGGGCTGGATTTTCATGTGGGCCTGGCGGATGACCAGTTTCATCGCGTGGCCCACATCGCGCGTGGCAAAGGCAATGCCGGTGACGACGCTGCCCAGCGCGTGCTTCAGGCGACGATGCGCGAACCGGCTTCGATCACAGCCAAGGCGTTCACCAACCCGCCGTCGATCATGACCAGCACCAACAAGCCGGAGTGGCGCCGCATGCAGCAGCCAGCAGCCAACGGTCACGGCAATGCGCGCAGTCTTGCCGGTTTCTATAACGGTCTGCTCGATGGCAGCCTGCTTGAAGCAGACATGCTCAATGAGCTGACCCGTGAACACAGCCTCGGTCAGGACAAGACATTACTGACCTCGACCCGTCTGGGACTGGGCTGCATGCTCGATCAGCCGGGCGTTGCCAACGCGACTTACGGCCTGGGGCCAAAGGCCTTTGGCCATCCGGGGGCGGGCGGCTCGGTGGGTTTCGCCGATCCTGATGGCGAGGTTGCCTTTGGCTTCGTTACCAACACCTTGGGGCCGTACATTCTGATGGACCCACGCGCTCAGAAACTGGTCGGGGTTCTGCGTGAGTGTTTGCAGTAAGTATCGGCCATAAGTGCTTGTTTCATACCGACTGTCAGTTAAATGGCTGTAACAGGAACCGTACGACGGTTTCTTTTTCCAACTGCATCTTTATGCATGTTATACCGGCGTAGTTACGTCCTTCTGTCTGATCAAAACCGTTGCGGGTTACCCATGTCGTCTAATAAAAGCCTCGTTCTCGCCCTGTGCATCGCCGTGACCGGCTGTGCGCAAACCCCACAATCCGACTCTGCTGCAACCGGAGGCCATTGGTGGCAGTTCGGTTCCGGCAGCGACTCCGCTGACGCAGGCACCGCTGCCAAGGCTCCGGCACCGAGCCCGGCGCCCGCTCCGGTTGCCAAGGCTGCTGCAACGCCGGCACCTGAGGCAGGTGCTGAAAACAGCGCGCGGTGGTACTGGCCGTTCGGCTCGAACGATAACGCGCAGGCCAAACCTGATGCCGTGGCCGACAAGCCGGCCGCCAAGCCTGCTGCACCGGCGATGGTTGCCAAGTCGGAGACCGACAGCAAGTGGTGGTGGCCGTTTGGCAATGACTCCGCCAAGGACGAGCCGAAAGCGCTGCCGATGCCTGATCCGAAAGTGACCCAGGCCTGGCTGGACGAATACGAGCCGCGCCTGCGCGCTGCAATCAAGGACAGCCCTTTCCAGCTGGAGCGTCGCGAAGACCTGCTGGCAATCACCGCGCCCGTCGACAGCTCGTTCAACCCCGACCGTCCGGCCATGCTGCTGCCGAACACGCTGGGGCCGATCACCCGTCTGGCCAAGGTGGTAGAAGGCGATCAGAAAACTGCCGTGCTGATTCTCGGTCATGCCGACACTTCGGGTCCTACCGAAGCCAACCAGAAGATCAGCCAGGAGCGTGCGCAGTCGGTTGCCGCGATTTTCCGTCTCAGTGGCCTGGAGCGTAATCGCCTGAGCCAGCGTGGCATGGGGGCGGTGATGCCGCGCGCCGCCAACGACAGTCTGCAGGGGCGTGCGCTCAACCGCCGGGTCGAGATCCTCATGACGCCGCAGGACACCATGCGCGCGCTGATGAGCCGCTACGCACTGCCGCCAGTTGCACCGACCATGGTCGCGACCCAGGACGTCAAGCCAGTCGCCCCGGCACCTGCCGCCGCACCTGCGAAGAAAGCCGCTGCGAAGAAAGACACCGCCAAGAAAGCTGCACCGGCCAAAGCCAGCACCGCCAAGAAGGCCGCGCCAGCCAAGACCACCGCAGCGGCCAAGAAGCCGGCAGCGACCAAAACCACCGCCAAGGCCCCGGCCAAAACCGCAACGCCCGCCAAGAAGGATGACAGCCAGGCCAGTAACTAAGCCTGTCAGCACCCACGCGGATCGTCACTGACGCTTCGCGTGGGGTCGATCCCTGACCTCGCAGGAGCAGACCATGACCCAGACCCTGGCCGATATGCGCCGTGATTACACGCGCGACGGGTTGACCGAAGCGCAATCGCCGGACGAGCCCTTTGCACTCTTTCATGCATGGTTTGCCGACGCGGTGAACACCGAGCAACCGCCGGTCGAGGCTAACGCCATGACATTGGCGACGGTTGATGAGCAAGGACGTCCACATTGCCGCGTCCTGCTGCTCAAGGGCCTGGACACTCAGGGCTTTACGTTTTTCACCAACTACGAAAGCGCCAAGGGCCAGCAGATCGCTGCACGTCCATTTGCCGCGATGACCTTCTTCTGGCCGACACTGGAGCGCCAGGTGCGTATCGAGGGTCGGGTCGAGAAAGTCTCTGCGCAAGAATCCGACGCCTATTACCAGGTGCGCCCTCTGGGCAGCCGTCTGGGTGCATGGGCCTCGCCACAAAGTCGTGTGATCGCCGATCGCGACGAACTGGAAGGTCTGATCAGACAGACGGAACAACGCTTCGCAGACACCCAGCCACACTGCCCCGAGCACTGGGGTGGCTATCGTCTTTTGCCCGAGCGGATCGAGTTCTGGCAGGGTCGCTCCAGTCGACTTCACGACCGTTTGAACTATCGTTTGATAGACGACAGATGGACACGCGAGCGCCTTGCACCCTGATTGAATTATTCGTCTGGCCAATCGTCTGAGCGTTATACGGGCCGTGGCTGTATGAGGCCTGAATCAATTTAATTTGCGGGCTCGGGGCCGTGACAGCGCCTTTGTCGGGTAGTCTAATGGCCACTGATTCCTCTGGAGATTCCTTTTATGCGCAAGTCTGCTCTTCTGGTTGCTTCGTTCACTGCCATGGCACTGATGATGGGCGGCTGTACCTCGAATCTGACCGGTGATTCCTACTCCCGTGACGAGGCCAGGACCGTACAGACAGTTCGCATGGGAACGATCGAATCCCTGCGTCCGGTCAAGATCGAGGGCACCAAGACCCCGATCGGCGGCGCGGCAGGTGCAGTCGTTGGTGGTGTGGGCGGCAGCGCTATCGGTGGCGGTCGCGGCAGTATCGTGGCAGCGGTGATCGGCGCAGTGGCCGGCGGCCTGCTGGGTTCGGCGACCGAGGAAGGCCTGACCCGTACGCAAGGTGTCGAAATCACCGTGCGTGAGGATGACGGCAGCATGCGTGCCTACGTGCAGCAGGTTCAGGAAAACGAGATTTTCCGGGTCGGCGAGCGTGTGCGCATCATGAGCGTCAACGGCACCAGCCGCGTTACTCACTGATCCGCAACACCGCACAGCAAAACCCCGAGCCGCAATGCTCGGGGTTTTTTATTGCCAGGCGTAAATGGGCGTGAATACCATGCCCATTGCTCACGAAGACGATGTATCGAACGCCCTGTTTCCTGGGGTCAGCCCTCGATCCCCAGCATGTCGCGCACCAGCGCTTCAGCCACCCGAATGCCGTCCACGCCAGCCGAGAGAATCCCGCCCGCATAGCCAGCGCCTTCACCGGCCGGGTAAAGGCCTTTGGTGTTCAGGCTTTGCAGCGCCGGCCCGCGGGTAATGCGCAGCGGTGCCGAGGTACGGGTTTCGATGCCGGTCAGCACGGCGTCGTGCAGCGAGAAGCCTTTGATCTGCTTGTCGAACGCAGGCAACGCTTCGCGAATAGCTTCAATGGCAAAGGCGGGCAGGGCCTCGGCAAGGTCCACCAGCTTCACGCCCGGCTTGTAGGACGGTTCAACACTGCCCAGAGCGGTCGAGGCCCTGCCTGCAATGAAGTCGCCGACCAGTTGCGCCGGAGCCTCGTAGCTGCTGCCGCCGAGCAGATACGCGTGGGATTCCAGACGCTCCTGCAACTCGATACCGGCCAGCGGGCTGCCAGGGTAGTCCTGTTCCGGCGAGATACCGACCACGATGCCCGAGTTGGCATTGCGCTCGTTGCGTGAGTATTGGCTCATGCCGTTGGTGACCACTCGGCCGGGCTCTGATGTGGCTGCCACGACCGTGCCGCCAGGGCACATGCAGAAGCTGTAGACCGAGCGGCCGTTGCTGGCGTGGTGCACCAGTTTGTAATCGGCTGCGCCGAGCTTCGGGTGACCGGCATATTTGCCCAGTCGCGCGCGGTCGATCAACGATTGCGGGTGTTCGATGCGGAAGCCCACCGAGAACGGCTTGGCTTCCATGAACACGCCACGGCCGTGCAGCATGCGGAAGGTGTCACGGGCACTGTGGCCCAGCGCCAGAATCACGTGCCGGGACTCGATCTGCTCGCCGCTGTCGAGCTGCACGCCCAGCAATTGGCCATCCTCGATCATCACGTCGGTCACGCGCTGCTGAAAGCGCACTTCGCCGCCCAGTGCTTCGATCTGATGGCGCATGTTCTCGACCACGCCCGTCAGGCGGAACGTGCCGATATGCGGCTTGCTGACATAGAGGATTTCTTCCGGCGCGCCGGCCTTCACGAACTCGTGCAGCACCTTGCGGCCAATGAATTTCGGGTCCTTGATCTGGCTGTAAAGCTTGCCGTCGGAAAAGGTCCCGGCACCGCCCTCGCCAAACTGCACGTTGGATTCGGGGTTGAGCACGTTTTTGCGCCACAGTGCCCAGGTGTCCTTGGTGCGCTGGCGAACTTCGGTGCCGCGCTCGAGGATGATCGGCTTGAAGCCCATCTGCGCCAGCAGCAGCCCGGCAAAAATGCCGCAGGGTCCGAAACCCACGACGATCGGACGCTCTGTCAGGCCCTCGGGAGCGTGACCGACGACTTTGTAGCTGACATCAGGTGCCGGGCCGACGTGGCGGTCATTGGCCAGCTTGCGCAACAGTGCCTCTTCATCCTTGACCTGGAAGTCGATGGTGTAGATGAAGCACAGCTCGGAAGACTTTTTGCGCGCGTCGTAACTGCGTTTGAAGAGGGTAAAGTCCAGCAGTTCGCCGCTGTCGATACCCAGGTGCTTCAAGAGCGCAACGCGCAGGTCTTCTTCCGGATGATCTATCGGCAGCTTGAGTTCGGTGATTCGTAACATTAAGGGGTCCAGTTTTCGGGCCGCAGGTTCAGCCCGACAGCACTACAAGAACCGGCGATTATAAGCGCTGAACCCCTTTGGCGGCGAGCCTGGGCGATCAGTCGTCGCGCGAACCGCCGTAATAACCGCAGCCACGCTGGGCCTGGCCGTTGATGCGCAGCTCTGCGGTGAGGTGTTGCACCGAGCCGTCGACGCTGTCGACGCAGCGCTGTGGCGCGACCCAGATCTCGATGCGCTGGTTGTTGGCTTCACTGCTGATGCTGAAACTGCCGTCCGGCAGCTTCTCTTCCACGTAGGGCAACGCCAGTGGGGCAACGCCCTCGCGCTCCAGAACCATGCCCTTGCCGCTGACATTGACGTTCCAGGCGGGTTTGTTGCCATTGACGTGCAATGTCAGGCGTTTGAAATTGAGGTCTTCACAGGCCTGGCCGGGACGTTCGACGCGGTACAACTGATGCAGGTCCAGCTGTCCGTCACTGTTGGCCGCCTTGCTCGCAGCAAAACTGCCGCGCAGATCGGCAAACACCGTGCCCTTGCTGTCCGCCAGCGAGGCCGCTTCCTGCAGAATACCGGTGTTGCCGCGATCCTTGACCACGTAGCGACGCTGCTCGTTACACGGCTTGAACAGCAGCTGGCCGTTTTCTCCGGTCAGGTCGCCCTGCATACGGAGCATGCCCGCCGTGGAAACCTTCGGTTCCTCGGCCTGTTTACCGAGCAACTGACACCCGGCAAACAGCGGTAGAAGAGCAAATACGAGGACGGAACGGGCAGCGAACATGATGTGGTCTCCAGACAAGTGCCGCCACGTTACTCAGACTGGAGGTGCATCACAAGGGTCGGGATGCTTATCGCGCGAGCAGTGGCTTTGACTATCGTTCAGGTTTGACGCTGACAGTAGGAGCGAACGTGTTCGCGAAAGGGCCGTTTTGTTCGACGAAAATACATCGTTTAAACGAACGCCTTCGCGAACAAGCGAAGCGTCACCCGATTCGCTCCTGCAAAACCGTTTCGGCCTATAGGGGCATGGCGTGCGCTTACCCGCCCAGATACGCGTCCCGCACTTTCGGATCGACCAGCAGTTCTTCGCCTGTGCCTTGCATGACCACGCGGCCGTTTTCCAGTACGTAGGCGCGGTCGGCGACTTTCAGGGCCTGGTTGGCGTTCTGTTCGACCAGAAACACCGTCACGCCATCGCGGCGCAGCTGTTCGACGATCTCGAAAATCTGCTGGATGATGATCGGCGCCAGACCCAGCGAAGGCTCGTCCAGCAACAACAGCTTGGGCTTGCTCATCAGCGCACGGCCAATGGCCAGCATCTGCTGCTCGCCACCGGACATGGTGCCGCCGCGCTGATTGAAGCGTTCCTTGAGGCGTGGAAAGAGCTGCAGGACCTTGTTCATCTGCTCCTGATAATCAGCCTTTTCCGTGAAGAAGCCGCCCATCGCCAGGTTCTCTTCAACGGTCAGACGCGCAAACACCCGACGGCCTTCCGGCACCACGGCAATGCTCTTGCGCATGATGATCGACGACTCCAGCCCGACCAGTTCCTCGCCCATATAGCGAATACTGCCGCTGTGGGCGCGTGGTGAGCCGCACAGGGTCATCAACAGGGTGGACTTGCCGGCACCGTTGGCACCGATCAGGGTGACAATTTCACCCTGACGCACTTCCACGTTGACGCTGTGCAGCGCCTGGATCTTGCCGTAGAAGGTGGAAACGTTTTCGAACTGCAGCATTTACGCTTCCCCCAGGTAGGCTTTGATCACATCGGGATTGTCACGAATCTGTTCCGGAGTGCCATCGGCCAGAGGCGTGCCCTGATTGATCACCACGATGTGGTCGGAAATGCTCATTACCAGTTTCATGTCGTGCTCGATCAACAGGACCGTAGCGTTGTGCTCGCTGCGCAACACGCCGATCAGCGCTTTCAGATCATCGGTTTCTCTGGGGTTCAGACCCGCCGCCGGTTCGTCGAGCATCAGAATGCGCGGGCGCGTCATCATGCAGCGGGCGATTTCCAGGCGGCGTTGCTGACCGTAGGCCAGCGTCCCGGCAGGGCGGTTGGCGAACTCCCGGAGGTTGACCGCCTCAAGCCAGTGCTCGGCGTAGTCCATGGCTTCACGTTCGCTGCGGCGGAACGCGGGCGTCTTGAACAGGCCGGACAGGAAGTTGGTGTTCAAATGCCGGTGCTGGGCAACCAGCAGGTTTTCCACGGCAGTCATTTCCTTGAACAGGCGCACGTTCTGGAACGTTCGCACCACGCCCTTGCGCGCGATCTGATGGCCAGCCAGGCCCTGGATCGGCTCACCGTCCAGCAGAATCGTGCCCGCGCTTGGCCGGTAGAAACCGGTCAGGCAATTGAAAACTGTCGTCTTGCCGGCGCCATTGGGGCCGATCATCGATACGACCTGCCCCTGATTGACGGTCAGGGCAACGCCATTGACCGCCAGCAGGCCGCCAAAACGCATGCTCAAGCCAGTGGCTTGCAGTAATGGGCGGCTCATTTCGACTGCTCCGCTTTCAATTTCATTTCGGGGCGCTGCATCGGCAGGAAGCCTTGTGGGCGCCAGATCATCATCAGCACCATCAGCGCGCCGAACATCAGCATGCGGTAGTCACTGAACTCACGCATCAGCTCGGGCAACAGGATCATCACGATGGCTGCCAGGATCACACCCAATTGCGAGCCCATGCCACCCAGCACGACGATGGCCAGGATGATTGCCGACTCGATGAAGGTGAACGATTCCGGGGTGATCAGGCCCTGACGTGCGGCAAAGAAGCTGCCTGCGAAACCTGCGAACGCAGCGCCAAGGGTGAACGCCGAGAGCTTGATCACGGTCGGGTTCAGACCCAGTGCACGGCAGGCGATTTCGTCTTCGCGCAAGGCTTCCCAGGCCCGGCCGATCGGCATGCGCAGCAGGCGATTGATGACGAACAACGCCGCCAGTGCCAGCAGCAGGGCGATCAGGTAGAGGAAGATGACCTTGTTGATCGAGTTGTACGGCAGGCCGAAGAACTCATGGAAGGTCTGCATGCCCTCAGCGGCCTTGCGCTCGAAGGTCAGACCGAAGAGGGTCGGCTTTTCGATGTTGCTGATGCCGTTCGGGCCGCCGGTGATATCGGTCAGGTTACGCAGGAAGATACGGATAATCTCGCCGAAGCCCAGCGTCACGATAGCCAGATAGTCGCCGCGCAGACGCAACACCGGAAAGCCCAGCAGGAATCCGAACAGCGCCGCCATCAACCCCGCGATCGGCAGGCAGATCCAGAAACCGAGTCCATAGTAGTGCGACAGCAGGGCATAGCTGTAGGCGCCGACCGCATAGAAACCGACATAGCCCAGGTCAAGCAGACCTGCCAGGCCGACTACGATGTTCAGACCGAGGCCGAGCATCACGTAGATCAGGATCAGCGTGGCAATGTCCACCGCACCGCGCGACCCGAAAAATGGCCAGATGAACGCAAGCACGATGAGCGCCGCAAGGCCCCAGCGCTGGGTTTTCGGCTGGGTCAGGAAGTCGCTGGTCTTTTGCGGGATCAGCGGCTTGTCGGAGCCGCGACGCAGGCCGCTGATCTGCTCGGCAAACAACACGCGCAGAAACAGCAGGACCGAACACACGGCAATGATGGTCAGGGTCAGCGGGCTGGCGTTCTGCACTTGCAGGGTGACGCCGGAAAAGGCCAGTTTCAGACCGAACACCGGATAGGCCACGGCCCAGACCAGTGCGGCGCTGAACAGCGCCTGTTTGAAGGACTTGCTCATACTTTCTCAACCTCCGGACGACCCAGAATGCCGGTCGGTCGGAACAGCAGCACCAGGACCAGCAGGCCGAAAGCCACCACGTCCTTGTACTGATCACCAAAAATGTCGGCGCCGAAGGCTTCGGCGACGCCCAGCACCAGGCCACCGAGCACGGCACCCGGGATCGAACCGATACCGCCCAGTACCGCAGCCGTGAAGGCTTTCAGGCCGACGAGGAAGCCGGCGTTGGGGTTGATCACGCCGTATTGCATGCTCAGCAGCATGGCGGCGACAGCGGCCAGTGCCGCACCGACCACGAAGGTCAGGGCGATGATGTTGTTGGTGTTGATGCCCAGCAGATTGGCCATCTTCATGTCCTCGGCGCAGGCGCGGCAGGCGCGGCCCATTCGCGAGCGGGAAATGAACAGGGTCAGGCCGGTCATGGCCACCAGGGTGACGACGAACACCACGATCTGCATGTAGGAAATCAGCACTTCCTCTGCGCCACCGGGCCCGAACGAGAGGCTGCCGGGTAGCAGGTTGGGGATGGCGAAGTTGCCCGAACCCTGGGAAAGCTGGACCGAGTTCTGCAGAAAGATCGACATGCCGATGGCAGAAATCAGTGGAATCAGACGGTTGCTGTTGCGCAACGGACGGTAGGCCACACGCTCGATGCTGTATCCATAGGCACTGGTCACGATGATCGCAGCGGCAAAACCGGCAATCATCAGCAACGGCAGGCTGTGAATCCCCAGCATCGCCAGGCCGGCGAGTGCCATGAAAGCTACATAGGAACCGATCATGTACACCTCGCCATGGGCGAAGTTGATCATTCCGATGATGCCGTACACCATCGTGTAACCGATGGCGATCAATGCATACGTACTGCCAATGGTCAGGCCATTGACCAGCTGCTGCATGTAGTGGAATAACTCGGGCATTTACCGCGCTCCTAAAAACCTGATCTGCATTTCTCTGACCTGCGCCGGGGTGGCATTCTGTGGATGCGTAGCCTGTTGCGCTGCCAGGGAACCGCTGTTGACGGTTTTAAGATTTTCAGGGGGCCTCGTGCACGCCGTTCGGGTCGCCGAAACGTGCGTACGGGCCTGGATTCGTAAAACAAAGCCCACTGCGCTGGCAGTGGGCTTTGAGGGTTGATGCAAGCAGCTTATTTGGCGGCTTCGGTCTTGGGTTTGCCGAAGTGCCACTCGTAGACCACGAACTGGAAGTTCTTCAGGTCACCTTTTTCGTCGTAGCTCAGCTCGCCCATTGGCGTCTTGAAGGTACCGGCATGGATGGCAGCGGCCACCTTGGCGGTGTCTTCGGACTTGGCGGCCGCGATGCCGTCAGCAATGACCTGCACGGCGGAGTAGGACGGGTACACGAACGGGCCGCTCGGATCCTGGCTCTTGGCCTTGAAGGCTTCGGTCAGCGCCTGGTTGGCCGGGTCCTGGTCGAAGGATTTTGGCAGGGTGACCAGCAGGCCTTCCGAAGCATCGCCCGCGATTTGCGAGATCGACTCGTTGCCGACGCCTTCAGGGCCCATGAATTTGGCGTTCAGGCCTTTTTCCTTGGACTGACGCAGGATCTGGCCCAGCTCAGGGTGGTAGCCGCCGTAGTAGACGAAGTCGACGTTGGCCTGCTTGAGCTTGGCGATCAGCGACGAGAAGTCCTTGTCGCCAGCGTTAATGCCCTCGAACAAGGCAACCTTGACGCCTTTTTTCTCCAGCGTCTGCTTGACGGCTGTCGCGATACCTTCACCGTACTGCTGCTTGTCGTGGATGACTGCAACGATTTTCGGCTTGGCGACGTCGGCAATGTAGTTGCCAGCGGCCGGACCCTGGGCGCTGTCGAGACCGATGGTGCGGAACACCAGTTTGTAGCCGCGCGCGGTGATTTCCGGGCTGGTGGCAGCCGGGGTCACCATGATGATGCCTTCATCTTCGTAAACGTCGGACGCTGGCTGAGCGGAGCTGGAGCAGAGGTGGCCGACCACGTATTTAACGCCGTCGTTGACCACTTTGTTGGCGACCGCAACGGCCTGTTTCGGATCGCAGGCATCATCGTATTCGACGGCTTCGAGCTTTTTGCCATCCACGCCGCCTTTGGCGTTGATCTGCTCGATGGCCATCTTGGCGCCATTGAACTGCATGGTGCCGTATTCGGCGACAGGGCCGGTCTTGGGGCCGGCAATGCCGATCTTGATGGTGTCAGCTGCGAACGAATGGCTGGCAACCCCCGCCATAACCAGTGCGGCAAACAGCCTTGAAAGCTTATTGGTACCCTTAGTCATGATGCTCCACTCTTGCGTTGTAGTTTTTATAATCCTGATGGCCAAGGCTCCAGGACCGATTCGATCACCGGTTGTCCCACGCCGCCAACTGTACCGGAACAGTTTAGAGCGCGGTTCGCTGGCTTGGAAAGCCGGGCGTCTGGGGACAAACCTGTGGGTGTCGCTTAATCGAAAGAAAGTTACAGAATCGAACCGCTTGAGTGCCTGAAATCACTTCAGATCCATAAGGTTATCTGCACTTCCCTGCGATAAATCGCCTGCTTCTGGGCTTGCCGGTGGGAAAGTCGGCGGTATGATTGCGCCGATTTTCTTTTTGGTGAAACCCATGACGCAAGAACCTAGCACCCTCTATGCCAAACTGCTTGGCGAAACGGCCTCAATCACCTGGACTGAATTGCAACCATTCTTTGCCAAGGGTGCCCTGTTGTGGGTCGAGTTGCCTCTGGATTTGATCGAAGTCGCCGAGGCAGTGGCCGAAAATGATGCAGCCAGGGTGTCTGCGTGGCTGGCGGAGGGGCGGGTTGGCAAGGTGTCTGAAACCAAGGCGCTTGAGCTGGTGGAGACAGATCCGCTGCTCTGGGCTGTGGTAGTGGCACCTTGGGTTTTGATTCAAAATAGGGCGCAGGATTGATTTGCGCACCAGTCAGGTGCCTTGCGGTTTTCCGGAGTGAGTGGGAAGGTAACTCTTCGGCAGCCCGCGTAGCGTAAAACCACACCGTTAAGGTGGCGGTTTCTGCAGGCTGCACTGTTTCTTTTGACGATGGAGCCTTGCGCTGCTCCTTCAGGTACGAACAGGTCTGGGACTGGCGAAGTCGTCATTTTCAGGCAGTTCGGCAAACACATCCGGAATGTCTGGTGTTTCGCTGTCTTGCCCCTGGCTGTGCTGTTGTGGCAGGGCAGACCAGCGGGTCGTGGGCTCGCGCTGGTTCATCTGTCTGGCAAGAGGCAGGATGCGCTCCAGCGGCTGGGGCCTGTTGAACAGATAACCCTGTACGTAATCACTGCCAAACTGCCTGAGAAACTCCAGTTGATCCTGGGTCTCGACGCCTTCGGTCACGACTTTCAAGCGCAGCGTATGCGCCATGACAAGGATTGCCTGAACGATTTCCATGTCCTGCGGGGACTGGGGGATGTCGATAATGAACGATCGGTCGATCTTCAACGTGTCCAGCGGCAGCCGCTTGAGATAGGCGAGCGACGAGTAACCGGTGCCGAAGTCGTCGATCGACAGGGAAACACCCAGGCTGCGAATGTGTTTGAGCATCAGGATAGTGTTGCTGATGTTGCCCATCAGGGCATTTTCGGTCACTTCCAGTTCCAGCCGTCCAGGCGCTGCGTCAGCATCGGCCAGCGCCCGCTCAACCTCTTCGACCAATTCGTTGCGGCCCAGCGTCAGCGCTGAGCAGTTGACGGAGATGATCAGCTGTTCCAGCCCTTCCTGATGCAGAGTGCGCAAGTCGTGACAGGCGCGGCGCAGCACCCAGTTATCCAGTTCGGCAATCAGGCCGTTGGCCTCGGCGATGCCGATGAAGCGTGCGGGCACCAGCAAGCCGTGCTGCGGATGATTCCAGCGTACCAGCGCCTCGAGCTTGGCAACGTGGCCGGTGCGCATGTCGACGATAGGTTGGTAATACACCTGCAGCCCCGTTCCCTCGCGCAGGGCATTGCGCAGTTCTTCTTCCAGTTGCAGCTCCAGACTGGCCTTGGTCTTGAGGGCCGGATTGAAGAAATTGACGCCGTTGCGCCCTTTGTCCTTTGACTGGTACAGCGCGAGGTCTGCGTGCTTGAGCAACTCATCGCAGGTCTCACCGTCACGCGGGAATACGGCAATGCCGATGCTGGTGGTCATGACCATGCGCCTTCCTACCAGCGCGATGGTCTCCTTCATCTTTTGCATGACCCGATGAGCCAGATGGCGGGCCTCTTCGTAGTCCGGAATGCTCAGCAGGATGCAAAATTCATCGCCGCCGAAACGCGCCACCACGTCCTGGGTACGGGTAGCACTGCGGATACGCTCGGCGATCACCTTGAGCAGCTCGTCACCCGCATCATGGCCCAGGCTGTCGTTGATGCGCTTGAAGTGGTCGATGTCCAGAAACATCACCGCAAGCATGCCTTTGTTGAAGATATGCTCCTGCAGCTTCTCGGCGAAGATCTGATTGAACCCGCGGCGGTTGATCAGGTTGGTCAGCGGGTCGTAATGCGCAACCTGCTGAAGCGAAACGCGTGCCTGATCCAGCTGGGTAAGCAGTGCATTGACCCGCTGCAGATCATGCTCCTTGCCTTGCAGTTTCTTGTCGGCCATTGCCGCGCTGATGCTGCCGGCGATGGTCAGCAGGGCGATGGCCGCGATGGTAAGCCCCAGTTGCTGGCTGTTTTCAGTGCTGGGGACGTGCAGCTCAATGCCTTCGGGTATCACCAGCCGCAGCGCCTTCATGCCCATCAGGTGCATGGTCAGCAGGCCTGCGCCCAGCAGAAGGCTGACCGCATAACGGAACATCTGATGAAACATGCCGTGGTACTGGCGCAAGTGCCGGGACAGGGTCAGCAGCGCAATGCTGGAAAGAACCGCGACCAGGATCGACAGGGCGAACATCCGCGGCTCGTAGTACTGCGTAGCGGTAGAGCGCATGGCTGACATGCCGAGGTAATGCATGACGCTGATGCCGATCCCCATCACCACCGCGCTGGTCAGGCAGCGTCTCAGGGTCAGCTCCGGGATGGTCAGCGCCCGCATGGCCACCAGTGCGGTAACCAGTACGATCAGCAGGGAAATCAGCGTGATGGAAAGGTCATAAGTGATTTTGAGCGGCGCCTGGAACGCCAGCATGCTGATGAAGTGCATCGCCCACACGCCACCGGCCAGGCATAACGCGCCCAGCGCCTTCCAGAGGCGACGGCTTTTAAGGGCGTCGACCTGGATGACACGGTCCGCAATGTCCAGCGTGGCAAAGCACGCAGCACAGGCCACGCCGTAAGCCAGCGCGACCAGAAACAGGTTGTGACTGCAGTCGATCAATAATTGCACGTCCGCTGGTGGGCCAGCGAATACGTTCAAACCCAGCCAATCCATAGCTTGCCCTTATCTCACTGCAAGGCCGCCAAGGCCGAAAGCCTGGCGTTCAAAGCTGAGTATAGAAGCTGTTTACAACCTGCAAATGCACGAGGTGCCAATTTGGCATCAAAGTGATGGCTGGCGTGTTTGGTGCTTATTGTTTAGAGGACGCAGAGCGTCCGGAAAGGCATGCCTACGCGGAGCATGGGCACGATAGGGGTTGTTGCGGATATCGCGGAGCAGGGGCGTGGTTACGGGACACATCGTTCCTCACGCTCCAGCGTGGGAATGCCTTTCATGACGCTCCGCGTCATAGCGTGAGCAAGAGCGTCATGCCCATGCGGGGCATGGGCATGACGGGCGGGTGTGTGACCAGCCCTCAGCCTGCGACCAGTACCCGGATCGCTTCCAGACGCAGGGCCGCTTTTTCAAGCATGGCCAGACCCTGTTCACGTTGCGTGCGCAGAGCCACCAGTTCACTGTCGCGCACGGTTGGGTTGACCGCTTGCAATGCCGTCAGGCGGGCCAGTTCTTCTTCGGTGTCGGCTGCCAGGCGACGCTGAGCTTCGGCGACGCGCTCTGCGTGTTTCGGCGTGATTTTCTCTTCGCCCGCGTTGATCCTCGGGGTCAGTTGGTCGCGTTGTGCCTGGATGAACTTGTTGGCGCTGGCACGGGGCACGCTTTCGAGCTGATCGTTGAGCGTATTGAACGACACACGGCTGGCCAGATCGTTGCCATTGGGGTCAAGCAGGCAGCGCAGCGCAGCAGGCGGCAGATAACGCCCCAGTTGCAGCGAGCGAGGCGCAACCACTTCGCTGACGTAGATCAGTTCGAGCAGAACGGTGCCCGGCTTGAGCGCCTTGTTCTTGATCAGTGCCACGGCGGTGTTGCCCATCGAGCCGGACAGCACCAGATCCATGCCGCCTTGCACCATCGGGTGCTCCCAGGTGATGAACTGCATGTCCTCGCGGGACAGCGCCTGATTACGGTCGTAGGTGATGGTCACGCCTTCGTCGTCGCCCAGCGGGAAGCTGGCGTCGAGCATCTTTTCACTCGGCTTGAGGATCAGGGCGTTTTCCGAGTGGTCCTCGCTGTCGATGCCAAAGGCGTCGAACAGGGTTTCCATGTAGATCGGCAGGCTGAACTGATCGTCCTGGTCGAGGATCGCTTCGACCAGCGCTTCGCCTTCGCCTGCGCCGCCGGAATTGAGTTCCAGCAAACGGTCGCGACCGGTATGCAGTTCGCTTTCCAGGCGCTCGCGTTCGCTGCGGGCTTCATCGATCAGGGTTTGCCACTCGTCGTCATCACCGCTTTCCAGCAACGGCAGCAGGCGCGGGCCGAACTGATGCTGCAGGGCGTTGCCGGTCGGGCAAGTGTTGAGGAATGCATTGAGCGCTTCGTGATACCACTGGAATAGGCGGGCCTGCGGACTGGTTTCCAGGAACGGGACATGCAGCTCGATGGTGTGCTTCTGGCCGATCCGGTCCAGACGCCCGATACGCTGCTCCAGCAAGTCCGGGTGCGACGGCAGATCGAACAGGACCAGATGGTGGGAGAACTGGAAGTTGCGGCCTTCGCTGCCGATTTCCGAACAGATCAGCACCTGGGCGCCGAACTCTTCGTCTGCAAAGTAGGCCGCGGCTCGGTCGCGCTCGAGGATGTTCATGCCTTCGTGGAAAACCGTGGCGGGGATACCGGAACGCACACGCAGCGCGTCTTCCAGGTCCATGGCGGTTTCGGCATGGGCACAGATGACCAGCACCTTGACGCGCTTAAGCATTTTCAGGGTATCGATCAGCCAGTCGACGCGTGGATCAAAGCGCCACCAGCGCTCTTCCTCGCTGACTTCCGACTGCGACTGGAAGCTGACTTCAGGGTAAAGATCGGCGTGCTCGCCGACCGGCAGTTCGAGGTATTCGACAGGGCAGGGCAGCGGGTATTGATGCAGCTTGCGCTCCGGGAAGCCCTGCACGGCGGCACGGGTGTTGCGGAACAGCACGCGGCCGGTGCCATGACGGTCCAGCAGTTCGCGAATCAGACGCGATTTGGCTTCTTCGTCGCCGGTATTCACCGAGGCCAGCAGCGAATCGCCTTCGGCACCCAGGAAGCCGTGAATGGTTTCCTGCGCCTCGGCAGACAGCTTGCCCTTGTCGAGCAGCTCCTGAACGGCCTGAGCCACCGGGCGATAGTTCTCGCTCTCGGCGCGGAAGGCCTTGAGGTCGTGGAAACGGTTCGGGTCCAGCAGGCGCAGACGGGCAAAGTGGCTGTCCTGGCCCAGTTGTTCCGGCGTCGCGGTCAGCAGCAGTACGCCGGCAATGACTTCGGCCAGTTGTTCGACCAGCGAATATTCGCGGCTGGCCTTGTCTTCGTGCCAGACCAGGTGGTGCGCTTCGTCAACCACCATCAGGTCCCAGCCTGCCGCAAACAGGGCGTCCTGGGCTTTTTCGTCTTCGACCAGCCATTCCAGGGCGACCAGTGCGAGCTGGGTGTCTTCGAACGGGTTGCCGGCATCGCTTTCCATGAAGCGCTCGGCGTCGAACAGCGCGACCTGCAGATTGAAGCGGCGACGCATTTCCACCAGCCACTGGTGCTGGAGGTTTTCCGGGACCAGAATCAGCACGCGGCTGGCGCGGCCCGACAGCAGTTGGCGATGGATGACCAGACCGGCTTCGATGGTTTTGCCCAGACCCACTTCGTCGGCCAGCAGAACGCGCGGCGCGATACGGTCCGCGACTTCGCGAGCGATGTGCAACTGGTGGGCGATAGGCTGTGCCCGCACGCCACCCAGGCCCCACAGGGAGGACTGCAATTGGCGGCTGGTGTGTTCGAGCGTGTTGTAGCGCAGCGAGAACCATGACAACTGGTCGATCTGGCCGGCAAACAGACGGTCGGTCGCCAGGCGGAACTGGATAAAGTTCGACAGCTGGGTTTCCGGCAGCGTGACCAGTTCGTTCTGCGCGTTCAGGCCGTGGTAGACCAGCAGACCATCGACATCGTCGACTTCGCGAACGGTCATTTTCCAGTTTTCGAAGTGCGTGATCACGTCGCCAGGGGAGAAGCGCACGCGGGTCAGCGGCGCATTACGCAGTGCGTACTGACGTGTTTCGCCAGTGGCCGGATAGAGCACGGTCAACAAGCGGCCGTCCTGTGCCAGAACGGTGCCCAAACCCAGCTCGGCTTCGCTGTCACTAATCCAGCGTTGCCCCGGTTGATACTGCTGCGCCATGCTGCCTGTCTCCCGCTTGAAAAAGCTGAGTATGTTAACGGAACACGCTCCGAAGGCCAAAGGCAGCGTGAAAAAACTCATGGTCAGCGCCGGAACCTATCGAATTTTTGGTTCCATGACACTTATTTCACTGAGAGGGGTCAAAAAAGATCTTATAAACCACCACTGGCTCTTTCAGCCCGGTTCAAGTTGCCTCGTGCACGGCCGAAACCCCGGTAAGAGGAGATAAAACCATGCTGCAACCTATGCTTCCGTTAAGTGTGGTGCCTGTGACATCACAGCTGGATCCGGCCAAGCGCATGCCGGACATTCCACCTGTAGCGCCGGTACAGGAGAGCTCCAGCGAGACCTCCATCGACCTGCGCAATGAAGATACTGAACGCAGCGCGTTGCTGTTGCGTGAAGAGCAACAGCGCCAGCAGCAACAGCAGCAGGCTCATGGCGGCGGAGAAGCCGAGGAATACGTCGGGCTGGTCGTCCCGGGTGATTCGCTGAACGCCGACAACACCGTACCCGTTGTACCGCTCATCGACGACGAGCCGCGCCAGGGGCTTTGGGTGGATATCCAGATCTGATCGCTGCACCGCCCAGGGCTGTACTGGTCACGGGACTGGTCAGGGCCGCTGCGATTGAGCATTATTGGCCCTGATTTCCCGTGTTCGAGAACCGCAAGCCATGAGCGACGATGCACAATTGATCGACCTGGGTGCCGAGCGCGCCAAGCGTATCCACGATCTGAATGACAAGCGCCTCAATGAAGTGCGTAACGCCTTCGAACAGGCGATGCCATTGAGCAGCAAAAAACCGAAGAAAAAGCCCAAAAAACGCTGATCCAGCCGCCACACCCTTGATCTGATCAGTCTGGTTCAGTAACAGCTGATCTGGATCAACTCGCCGTTATGTTCGCTGCCTTAATCTTGTTCCATCGAATGCGTTGTGGGCGGACACGCGCCTGCATGCATTCAATGAGCACGCAAGGCACTTGGGGCGACTTCGGTCGCCCTTTTTTTCTTCTGCATGCCACGCCCTGCATCGAACGCCGGGCGCTATCAGCTCACGGTTTTGGCACCGGCATTGGCCAAGTCATAGGCTCTGGCGGCTTCGGCGGTCTTGATGTCGCGCTGATAGCTCGGCGTCCAGGCGGTCACCAGTGACTTCTGGGTGAAGCTGACATTGCTGCCGATGTCCTTGAAGTGCGCATCGCCATAGTCATCCAGCACGCCGGAGTTGCTGGCCTTGTTGGAAACATCCACGCCTTTTGCGAAATAGTTGGCCTGCGAGAGGATGGTCGCATCCCCCGTCGCGGTGAAGCCAAGATGGAAGTTGTCGATCGAGTTGTTGTAAACGTCAAAGTCGCCATGCCGCATCAGGCCGGGTGCCCGAACATCCAGGTTGCTGAACACATTGTTGGCGATGGTCATGCGCGGGTAACCCTTGTACTCGGCCTTGGCTTGAGCGGAGTCGTCCGGCTGACCGAGAATCACGCCATATTCGTTGTTCTGGAATTTCGAGTTGGTCAGACTGACGTTGTCTGCCGTCCCGCCGACATAAAGCAGTTTGTCCAGGCCTTTGGCGTTCTGATCCTTGGTGCCTGAATAGGTGTTGTGATCGATCCAGTATTTCTGACCGCTGCTGATGAACATCTGCATGTCACCGTTTTCGCGATAACGGCTGTCGTGGTCGAAGTTCAGATTCTGGAAGATGTCATTGCTGGCGGTCTTGCCGCTGGCCAGGTAGATGTTGTGCAGGCTGTTGCCCTTGTCGGTACCTAGCAGGGTCTTGTTGGCGCCAAAGTTGATGGTCACCTTGCTGTCGGCAGACAGGTTGGCCCCCAGTTTGACGGTACGGGCTTTGTCGTCCTCCATGTACTTCTTGAGGTCCGCTACGGTATTGACCGTGACGACTTCGCCACCATTACCGCCGGTGGTATTCGCCTGTTTGGCGAAGCCGACCATTCCGGACATGTCGGCCCCAGGACCGTTGCCCGCTCGGTGCGCGGGTTGCGCCACTTTTTCTGTGGTCTCAGATCTGTCTGTGGCGGTTGGCAACGTTTTGGCGGGCGCAGGCTGATTGGCGGCTGGCGTATTGCCTTGGGCTGACGCCGAAGTGCGCGTCGTATCAGACGGCGCTGCTGTGGCGTTCTTTTGCAGCGAGACCGGTTTGTCGGTCGGATAATCGTTTTTCACCACGAACGGCTTTTCTGTGTTGCCGGACGATGACGGCGACCCTGAAGAGGGGGCTGATGAAGACTGAAGGGAGGTCGGCGCCTGTTCCCGTTCAGACGGCGCAGGTGCCGGTGTCGAGCCGTCCTGCTGATGATGCCCTTGTGATCTGGAAAACAGATCCTTGAGGATGGTGCGAATGGCTTCCACCAGCTTGTTCAGCAACAACTCGACGGGGTTTTCAGTTGCACCCGAGGCTGCGTTTGTAGCGGGCGTTTGCGCCCTGGAGCCAAGGCCATTGAACGACGACTGCAACCCTGTTGCCTGCTGCGGCGGGGCGAAGTCGACCAGTTTGCTGCCATTGCCGGACGTTACCTGAGGTGGCGGACTGTTATCGGCTTGCGGGTTTATGCCCTGGGTTGGTTGCCCGGAGACGGGATAATAATTTCGGGTGATCATATTCATGGGTGATTGCCCCGCCTGCAGGAATGAACGATTCGTGATCCGGATAAGGTAGCGCTGGTTTCCTGAGTGGAAAGCGCAGCCAAAACAGTTCCGAGGGCATCATGAATTTGTGTTCAGGTCAGCAGTGGAGCCCGGGCGCGGCCGCAGGTGCGCGCGCCGGTTCCGGGTATCAGCCGAAAGTGATCTCGGGCAATACGGTCAGGTCGACGGTCTGCTGCTTGCGCGGGGCGAGAATCTCGGCTTCGCCGTCTACAACCAACTCATCGTTCTGATTGAAAACACGGGTGGCGATGCGCACGCGGAATTTCGGCAGTTTTTCCAGGATTTCCAGGCGCACAGTCAGGGTATCGCCCAGTTTCACCGGCTTCTGGAAGGTCATCTGCTGACCGATATAGATGGTGCCGGGGCCAGGCAACTCGCATGCAACCGCCGCACTGATCAGTGCGCCGCTGAACATGCCGTGGGCAATACGCTCCTTGAACATGGTCTTGGAGGCGTATTCGGCGTCCAGGTGGACCGGGTTGTGGTCTCCGGACATGGCGGCGAACAGTTGAATGTCACGCTCTTCCACTGTCTTGCTGTAGCTGGCGGTCTGACCGACTTCAAGAGCTTCGTAAGGCGTGTTGGTGACTTGAGTCATGTGGCTGTCCTGACAATAAAAATGAATTGAAGCGTGCCGGTTCGTGCAATCCGACCTGGCCTTGATTTGTAACACTTGATGACCTGTCGCCGCCAATGCGCAGACAAGATCATTCAGACGCTTGCTGGCGCTTCCCGGATCACATTCAAGGCAAATAATAAGCAAACGCCATGTGAATAAGGCTACTGAGCGATCGGGCAAGTATCTTTACCAGCCCGATTGCCGTGAGCAGTGTATCGCCGACGACAGATTTCAGTCTGAACAGAGACAAGATTCATGCTGCTGATGAGGCCCGGACGATCATTTGCCTGAGACACTTTAACTGCTAACGTCCGCCCAGAACCATGCAGGGAAAAAGGATAAAAATAATGCAAGCTGACTTCTGGGATGACAAGCGTCCGGCGGGTGTCGACGCCGAGGTGGATCTGCAAACCTACCAATCGGTCGTCGAGGTGTTCGAGCGCTGCTGCAGGAAATTCGCCGACCGACCTGCGTTCAGCAACATGGGCGTGACGCTGACCTACGCGGAACTCGAGCGTCACTCCGCCGCCTTCGCCGCGTATCTACAGCAGCATACGCAACTGGTGCCGGGTGATCGCATTGCCGTACAGATGCCCAATATCCTGCAATATCCGATCGCCGTATTCGGTGCGATGCGCGCCGGTCTGACGGTGGTCAACACCAACCCGTTGTACACCGCACGCGAGATGCGCCATCAATTCAAGGACTCTGGTGCCAGAGCGCTGGTTTACCTCAACCTGTTCGGCAAGCTGGTGCAGGAAGTGCTGCCGGACACGGCCATCGAATACCTGATCGAAGTAAAAATGGGCGACATGCAGTCGGCGGCCAAGGGCTGGCTGGTCAATACCATTGTCGACAAGGTCAAGAAGATGGTCCCCGAATTCCATCTGCCTCAGGCCGTCGGCTTCAAGCGCGCGCTGCGCCTGGGGCGCGAGAGCCGCATGCAGGTCGTACCGCGAGGTCTGCAGGATGTTGCCGTTCTGCAATACACTGGTGGCACCACGGGGCTGGCCAAAGGCGCGATGCTCACCCATGGCAATCTGGTCGCCAACATGCAGCAAGTCTATGCCTGCATGCGCCAGCAAGGACCTCAAGGCGGATCGCTGTTTGAAGAGGGCAAGGAGGTGATGATTGCGCCGTTGCCGCTTTATCACATCTATGCGTTCACGGCGAACTGCATGTGCATGATGATCAGCGGCAATCACAACATCCTGATCACCAACCCTCGCGATATCGGCGGCTTCATCAAGGAGCTGGGCAAGTGGCGTTTCACTGCCATGATCGGCCTCAACACGCTGTTCGTGGCGCTCATGAACCACCCGGAATTCAAGAATCTGGATTTCTCGGCGCTGAAAAGCACCAACTCCGGTGGCACTGCACTGGTCAAGGCCACGGCCGAGCGCTGGGCGCAGATCACCGGCTGCACGATCGTCGAAGGTTACGGCCTGACCGAGACGTCGCCTGTCGCCAGCGCCAATCCCTATGGCGCCCTGGCACGCCTGGGAACCGTGGGCATTCCCGTGCCCGGCACCGCGATGAAAGTCATTGATGACGATGGCATCGAGTTGCCTTTCGGCGAGCGTGGCGAGCTGTGTATCAAGGGGCCGCAGGTCATGAAAGGCTACTGGAACCAGCCTGATGCCACGGCCGAATGCCTGGACGCCGAAGGCTGGTTCAAGACCGGTGACATTGCCGTGATTGGCGCTGACGGGTTCGTCAGTATCGTCGACCGCAAGAAAGACTTGATCATCGTGTCCGGTTTCAACGTCTACCCCAACGAAATCGAAGACGTGGTCATGGCCCATCCGAAAGTCGCCAACTGCGCCTGTATCGGCGTGCCGGACGAGCGCTCGGGGGAGGCCGTGAAGCTGTTCGTGGTGGCGCGAGACCCGCAGCTGAGCATTGAAGAGCTCAAGGCCTTCTGCAAAGAGAATTTCACCGGCTACAAGGTGCCCAGACAGATCGTTCTGCGTGATTCATTGCCGATGACTCCGGTGGGCAAGATTCTGCGACGCGAGCTTCGGGACATCGCCTGACCCTTTAATCGTCTCCATGTGTGTACCTGGCCCCGTTTGCAGAACGCTGTAAACGGGGTCGGTTTTTTTCGGAAACAGGCGATTATATTGATTGACCGCTCTGTTCCGGTACTTTCGACGTGATGATGAAAATTTATTAAATGAATTTAAAGTGACTGCTTGTTAGTTTCTGGTCGTATTCGTGACTGTGTGGCCTGCTTCTGCCTCTAGTCGGCCTTTGGCAAAGCTGCTACTCTCGGCGCGCTTTTTGATCAGTCATAAAGCGAAAAAGCGTCTACTGCATAATTCCAAGCACAAGAAAATCATCGCTTCAGGCGATGTGAAGAATTCGCTATCGCTACGGAGCCGACTGAATGATTGATAACTTCTGGAAGGACAAGTACCCGTCCGGTATCCCTGCCGATATCAACCCCGACGAGTACCCTAACGTCCAGGCGGTCCTGAAGCAGTCCTGCCAGCGCTTCGCCGACAAGCCGGCGTTCAGCAACCTGGGCAAGACCATCACCTACGGCGAGCTGTATGAGCTGTCCGGCGCGTTTGCCGCCTGGATTCAGCAACATACCGACCTGCAGCCGGGTGACCGTATCGCCGTGCAGCTACCCAACGTATTGCAGTACCCGATTGCCGTCTTTGGTGCGATTCGCGCCGGGCTGATCGTGGTCAACACCAACCCGCTGTACACCGCGCGGGAAATGGAACACCAGTTCAACGACTCCGGTGCCAAGGCGCTGGTGTGTCTGGCAAACATGGCCCATCTGGCCGAGAAGGTCGTACCCAAGACGCAGATCAGGCAGGTGATTGTCACCGAAGTGGCTGACATGCTGTCGCCGTTCAAGCGCTTGTTGATCAATAGCGTCATCAAGTACGTGAAGAAGATGGTCCCGGCCTATCACTTGCCCAAGGCCATCAAATTCAACGATGTGCTTGGCAAGGGCTGTGGTCAGCCAGTGACCGACGTGTCGCCCGGCAGCGCCGATGTTGCCGTGCTGCAGTACACCGGCGGCACCACCGGGGTGGCCAAGGGGGCAATGCTGACGCACCGCAACCTGATCGCCAACATGCTGCAATGCCGCGCGCTGATGGCGTCAAATCTTGGCGAAGGCTGTGAAATCATCATCACGCCGCTGCCGCTGTATCACATCTATGCCTTCACCTTTCATTGCATGGCGATGATGCTGCTTGGCAATCACAACATCCTGATCAGCAACCCGCGTGACCTGCCGGCCATGGTCAAGGAGCTTTCGAAATGGAAGTTCAGCGGCTTTGTCGGCCTTAACACGCTGTTCGTGGCCCTGTGCAATAACGAAGGCTTCCGCAACCTCGATTTCTCGGCGTTGAAAGTCACCTTGTCCGGTGGCATGGCCCTGCAGCAGGCCGCCGCCGAGCGCTGGAAGCAGGTGACGGGCTGCCAGGTCTGCGAAGGCTATGGCATGACCGAGACCAGCCCGGTGGCCACGGTCAATCCCGCTCAGGACGTGCAGATGGGCAGCATCGGCATTCCCGTACCGTCGACCCTGTGCAAGGTCATCGACGATGCGGGCAACGAACTGGCGTTCGGTGAAACCGGCGAGCTGTGCATCAAGGGGCCGCAGGTCATGAAGGGCTACTGGCAGCGCCAGGAAGCGACCGATGAAATGATCGACAGCGAAGGCTGGCTGAAGACCGGCGACATCGCGATCATTCAGCCTGATGGCTACATCCGGATTGTCGATCGCAAGAAAGACATGATCCTGATCTCCGGTTTCAACGTGTACCCCAACGAACTGGAAGACGTACTGGCGACACTTCCCGGCGTGCTTCAATGCGCGGCCATCGGCGTACCGGACGAGAAATCGGGCGAGACCATCAAGGTTTTCGTGGTGGCCAAACCGGGCGTGACCCTGACCAAGGATAAGGTCATGGAGCACATGCGCGCCAACCTGACCGGCTACAAAGTGCCACGCAGCGTCGAATTCCGCGACGTGCTGCCAACCACCAACGTCGGCAAGATCCTGCGTCGCGAGCTGCGTGACGAGGAATTGAAGAAGCTGGGTGTGAAGAAGTAGGGTGGAGCGTCCAGAACGGCATGCGACGCGGAGCGCCGCACGATAGTTGCGATTATCGTTCCCTACGCTCCAGCGTGGGAATGCAGGTCTCGACGCTCTGCGTCGCAAGAGGACGCAGAGTGTCCGGAACGGCATGCGACGCGGAGCGCTGCACGATAGTTGAGATTATCGTTCCGCACGCTCCAGCGTGGGAATGCAGTTCTCGACGCTCTGCGTCGCAAGAGTACGCGCAGCGTCCGGAACGGCGTGCGACGCGGAGCGCCGCACGATAGTTGCGATTATCGTTCCCTACGCTCCAGCGTGGGAATGCAGGTCTCGACGCTCTGCGTCGCAAAAAGGGCGCGAAGCGTCAGGAATGGAGTACCTCATACTTTATTGTGATTGAGCACTGCTGCCGCAAACCATGACCGCAATGGATAGCCTGACACTCAGGCCATTCGTCACGACCCGCCACAATCTGCGACAATCCGCACCTGCCATTTGAAAAAAGACCCTGCGCGCCTGATGACCGACGAATCGCCCTCTATCGACCAACTTCTGAAAAACCTCGACCAAGCGATGATCAGCGAACGTCATCGTCTGCGCCGTCAGTTGCACGACCTGCGCAAAAAGCCCGACGAGGCGAAGCTGGCGCAGTGGGTTGCGCGGGTGCAGGCGTCCTGTGCGCAGGTCACGGCGCGGCGTGAAAGTGTGCCGGCGATTCGTTATGACGATAACCTGCCCATTGCGGCCAAGCGTGACGAGATCAAGGAGGCGCTGCTCAAGCACCAGGTGCTGATCATTGCCGGCGAGACCGGCTCCGGGAAGACCACCCAGTTGCCGAAGATCTGCCTGGAAATCGGTCGCGGTCAGCACGGTCTGATCGGTCATACCCAGCCGCGCCGTATCGCCGCTCGCAGCGTGGCCAGCCGGGTTGCCGAGGAGATCGGCACACCGTTGGGCGCACTGGTCGGCTATCAGGTGCGTTTCGAGGATCAGAGCGACAGCAATACCCTGATCAAGCTGATGACCGACGGTATTCTGCTGGCCGAAACCCAGCATGATCGCTTTCTTGAGCGCTACGACACGATCATCGTCGACGAAGCCCACGAACGCAGCCTGAACATCGACTTCCTGCTGGGTTACCTGAAAACCCTGCTGCCGCGTCGTCCGGACCTGAAAGTCATCATCACCTCCGCGACCATCGACCTGCAGCGCTTTTCCGAGCATTTCAACGATGCGCCGGTGATCGAAGTGTCCGGGCGTACCTTCCCCGTGGACGTCTGGTATCGCCCGCTGACCAGCGAGCAGGACGAAGACGGCAACAGCGTTGAAGAGGACCTGACCGTCGATCAGGCGATTCTGGCAACGCTGGACGAACTGGCGGCCTTCGAGCGCAGCGAGCGCAAGAGCCCAGGCGATGTGCTGGTGTTCCTGCCCGGCGAGCGCGAGATCCGCGATGCCGCCGAAGTGCTGCGCAAGGCGCAGCTCAGGCATACCGAGATTCTGCCGCTTTACGCGCGCCTCTCGCCGGCCGAGCAGCAGCGTATCTTTCAGTCGCACCCCGGTCGTCGCGTCGTACTGGCCACCAACGTCGCTGAAACCTCGCTGACCGTGCCAGGCATCCGTTACGTGATCGACACCGGTACGGCGCGCATCAGTCGCTACAGCTATCGCGCCAAGGTCCAGCGCCTGCCGATCGAGGCGGTGTCGCAGGCCAGCGCCAACCAGCGCAAAGGCCGTTGTGGACGGGTCGAACCCGGCCTGTGCGTGCGTCTGTACAGCGAAGAGGATTTCAACGGTCGGCCGGAATTCACCGACCCCGAGATCCTGCGCACCAACCTGGCTGCGGTCATCCTGCAGATGCTGCACCTGCGCCTGGGCGAGATCACCGACTTCCCGTTCATCGAACCGCCGGACGGCAAGGCGATCAGCGACGGTTTCAACCTGTTGCAGGAGCTCTCGGCGGTCAACCGCGAGAATCAGCTGACCCCGCTGGGCCGTCAACTGGCGCGTCTGCCGGTGGACCCGCGTATGGGCCGCATGCTGCTGGAAGCAGCGAAGCAGGGCAGCCTGCAGGAAGTGCTGATCGTCGCCAGCGCCATGTCGGTACAGGACGTGCGCGAGCGCCCGCCCGAGCGTCAGCAGGCCGCGGATCAGGCCCACGCGCAATGGAAGGACGCCGACTCGGACTTCGCCGGGATGGTCAATCTATGGCGCGGCTTCGAAGAGCAGCGCCAGACCCTGACCGCCAGCCCGCTGCGTAACTGGTGCCGGCGCAATTTCCTGAATTACCTGCGCCTGCGGGAATGGCGCGATTCTCATCGGCAATTGAGTCTGATCTGTCGCGACCTGCAACTGACGGTCAACAAGGAGCCGGCCGATTACCCGAAATTCCACAAGGCCATTCTTTCCGGTCTGCTGAGTCAGATCGGGCAAAAGACCGACGAGGGCGATTACCTCGGGGCACGGCAGCGGCGCTTCTGGATTCATCCGTCCTCCGGATTGGGCAAGAAGCGTCCACAGTGGCTGATGACCGCCGAACTGGTGGAAACCACCAAGCTGTACGCGCGCATGGTCGCCAAGATCGACTCGGACTGGATCGAGCCGCTGGCCGGCCACCTGATCAAGAAAAATCATTTCGAGCCGCATTGGGAGAAGAAGCGCGGGCAGGTTGTGGCGTTCGAACAGATCACGCTGTTCGGCCTGATCGTGGTGGGCCGTCGCCCTGTGCATTTCGGCCCCATCGACCCGGTGGTTTCGCGCGAGCTGTTCATTCGTGAAGGCCTGGTGCGTGGCGATATCCTGTCGCGGGCCAAGTGCCTGAGCGCCAATACCCGCTTGCTGGAGCAGCTCGACGAGCTGGAAGCCAAGGCTCGACGCCGCGATATTCTGGCTGACGAAGACACCTTGTACAGCTTTTATGAAGCACGCATCCCGGCCGAGATTCATCAGACGGCCACCTTCGACAGCTGGTACAAGACCGAAAGCCAGAAGAATCCGCAGCTGCTGATCATGCGCGAAGAGGACGTGCTGGCTCGCGAGGCCAGCGAAGTCACCGCCGCGCAATACCCGGATACTTTGCGTCTGGGCGACCTGAGCCTGTCGCTGAGCTACCACTTCGAACCCAACCACCCGCGTGACGGCGTGACCTTGCGCGTTCCCGCGCCATTGTTGCTGTCGCTGCCTGCCGAGCGTCTTGAGTGGCTGGTGCCGGGGTTGCTCGAGACCAAATGCATTGCGCTGGTCCGCAACCTGCCCAAGGCGGTACGCAAGAATTTCGTGCCGGTCCCGGATTTCATCAAGGCGGCGTTGCAGCGCATTACTTTCGGCGAGGGCTCGTTGCCTCAGGCGCTGGGTCGTGAGCTGCTGCGCATGACCGGCGTACGGGTCAGTGACGAAGCCTGGGCCGAGGCGGCACAGCAGCTTGAAGGCCACCTGAAGATGAACCTGGAAATCGTCGATGGCAGCGGCAAGTTTCTTGGTGAGGGACGTGATCTGGCCGAGCTGACGGCGCGCTTTGCCGAGGCGAGCCAGGCCGCGCTGGCCGTGCCGCAAACCGCAAAAAGCCAGCAGCCGGTGCAGGCCAAGGCCTTCGCAGCGGTGGCGCAGAAAACCCAGCAGAACATCGCCGGGCTGTCGATGACGGTCTATCCGGCGCTGGTCGAAGAGGGCGGCGCGGTCAAGGAAGGCCGGTTCTCGACTCAGGCCGAGGCCGAATACCAGCATCGCCGCGCCTTGCAGCGTTTACTGTTGCAGCAGTTGGCCGAACCCGCCAAGTTTCTGCGCAACAAATTGCCGGGGCAGACCGAGCTGGCCTTGCTGCATCGCGAACTGGGGCGCATCGATGCGTTGATCGAAGACATTCTGCTGGCCAGCCTCGACAGCTGCGTGCTGGAAGGTGAGGCCGAGTTGCCGCGCGACGGTGCCGGCCTGCTGTCACTGGCTGAGCGCAAGCGCGCCGACTGGACCGAGCATGCCGAGCGGCTCGCGAAGCTGACGCTGGAAATCCTCAAGCTGTGGCACGGTCTGCAAAAGCGCTTCAAAGGCAAGATCGACCTGTCCCAAGCGGTGGCGCTCAACGATATCAAGGCGCAACTGAGCAAGCTGGTGTACCCCGGATTCGTCCGCGAGACCCCGGCGGTATGGCTCAAGGAGCTGCCGCGCTACCTGAAGGCCATCGAGATGCGCCTGGAAAAACTCCCGGCTCAGGTGCAGAAGGACAGAGTATGGAGCATCGAGCTGGCAGGTCTGTGGACGCAATATCAGGCACGCGCCGACAAGCATGCTCAAGAGGGCAAGCGCGACCCGGAGCTGGCGCTGTACCGCTGGTGGATGGAGGAATACCGCGTCTCGCTGTTCGCCCAGCAACTGGGCACCAAAATGCCGGTGTCGGACAAACGGTTGAGCAAGCAGTGGAGTCAGGTGGAGAGCTGATCCACTGCTTCCTGTCACCCATTAAAAGGCGTCTATCGTGCCTATATTCATTGGCCCGATAGCGCCAAAACCGGGCTCTGTGGCACACTCCGCGCCTGTCTTCACCGTGTCATGAAATGCTGCTCCCTGTTACGGGCAGCTTTTACAGTCGCACTGGTACGTTGGTCCCAAAAACAGTGGGCCTTCAATTGCCGTGCCTGAGCAGGTCATTACCTGCAACTCAATAAGAGAGGAACGACCGTGCACAACGTCGTCATCAGCGGCACAGGCCTGTTTACCCCGGCCAACAGCATCTCCAACGAAGAGCTGGTGCAGTCTTTCAATGCCTATGTTGCACAGTTCAACAACGATAACGCCGCCGCTATCGAACGTGGCGACGTGCAGGCGCTGAGTGAATCCAGCGCCGCTTTCATCGAAAAGGCTTCGGGTATCAAAAGCCGCTTCGTCATGGACAAGGAGGGCATTCTCGATCCGCAGCGCATGAAGCCCAACCTGCCGGAGCGCAGCAATGACGAATGGTCGATCCTCTGTGAGATGGGTGTAGCTGCCGCCAGACAGGCGCTGCAACGCGCGGGCAAAACCGCTGCCGATATCGACGGTGTAATCGTTGCCTGCTCCAACCTGCAGCGGGCCTACCCGGCGATCTCCATCGAGATTCAACAAGCGCTGGGTGTCGCCGGTTACGGGTTCGACATGAACGTGGCCTGTTCCTCGGCCACCTTTGGCATTCAGGCAGCCTGTAACAGTGTGCAACTCGGTCAGGCCCGCGCCTTGCTGGTGATCAGCCCGGAAATCTGCACCGCACACCTTAATTTCCGTGACCGTGACAGCCACTTCATCTTTGGTGACGGCGCCACTGCCGTGGTGGTCGAGCGCGCCGACCTGGCAACCTCGCCTTACCAGTTCGATATCGTCAGCACCCGCCTGCTGACCCAGTTCTCCAACAACATCCGCAACAATTTCGGTTTCCTCAACCGTACCTCGGACGAGGGTCAGAATGCGCCGGACAAGCTGTTCGTGCAGGAAGGCCGCAAGGTGTTTCGCGAGGTGTGCCCGATGGTCGCCGAGCTGGTCGCTGCGCATTTGCAGGATAACGGCATCAACATCACTGACGTCAAACGCTTCTGGCTGCATCAGGCCAACCTGAGCATGAACCATCTGATCGTCAAGAAGCTGCTGGGCCGCGACGCTACGGTCGAAGAGGCGCCGGTGATTCTCGACACCTACGGCAATACCAGCTCGGCGGGTTCGGTGATTGCGTTTCACACCTATCAGGATGACTTGCCGCAAGGCGCGCTGGCGGTACTCAGCTCGTTTGGCGCCGGTTATTCGATCGGCAGCGTGATTCTGCGCAAGCGCTGATCGCGTTCGACGGGTAGCGCTCGGGAGTCGGGCGCTACCTGTCATATCCCGTTATGTCATGTGCAGGCCCTTGGGTCTTTATCGTATTGGCTATTCACAAAGCCATTAGCGGTATCGACCATGTTCACCCTCCGTTACAACCCCTTTGAAACCATAGAAGCGTCCATTGCGCACGCCTCTGTAACGCCTCGAGCGCAGGACGCGGCGCCGTTCGAAGCGGAGCACGCCAACACCGAATTCATCAGGCTAAACTTGCCAGACTGGTATGTGGGTGCGCCCACGGCACTGCGCCAGGCACTGCACGCCAGCCAGCAAAGTGCACGGCGTTACGCGCAGGCGCTGGAGCCGGTGCGCAACCGCCTGTTATCGCCACAGCAATTTGCAGCGCCCTTGCTGTCGAAAGCGTTTGTCGAACGTTTCCAGCTCGACCTGGACGTTGAAGCCTTTCAACTGATGACCTGGCGCTACGACAGCGCCTGGAACCCCGCCCCGCTCGAGCAGACCTTGCTCCAGGCGGCCTTGCTGAACTTCGCTCCGAGCAACAGAAGCCGCTTCAATCCCTACTCGGCAATCCTGCGGACAGGTGGCCTGCGCTACTGGCTGATCGACAGCGCCCAGCGCCGCTACAAGGTGGAATACCGGGACCGTCAGGCGATCGATCTTGAGCAGTTCGCTGATTTTTGCCATGAGCTGGATCTGGGCCGTCAGTATCAGACTCACCTAGACAGCGTGTTCAAGCCGCCAGGCCCGGCTGCGCGAGCGGTTGCCAGCGCGTTCATGGACAGCGAGCGTGCCGCCGTCGAGGTGCTTGCGCATATTGCCGTGATGAAAGGCGATATCACTGAAGCGGCGTACCAGACCCTGCTGGATATGGTGAAGTCCGTTGACCAGCCCCGCTGGGATGGCAAGGGCGTGCGCTATTGCCAGTTGCACGTGCTCGACACCTACACGTTTTCAGGCTCGCTGTTACAGGGTGCCTTGCTGATACAACAGGACGGCGCCAGGCCCGATGACAGTCCTTGTCTGGTCTACCTGCCTTCCGAGCCCTCGCATCCGATCAGGCAGTTCGAGTCATTGCGGGCCTTCAACGCCTGGCTGGTGACGGCGTTGGGCAGCGAACACTATCGACGCTACTTCAGCCGTTTCGTCAGCCTTGGCCAGGCTCCGGCATTTTTTACCAAACTGGACGCACGGCTGCATCCCGCCGGGGACCGCAAGCTGGACCCCGACGCCGACCTGGTCGTGCAGGCACAGCCGTTTTCGAAACCGCCATTCGAACTGCTGTACGACCATTTGCTGGCCAAAACCTATGACGACTCAAAGGCTATCGCGGTGCCTTCCGCGCAGGTGGACCAGCAGGCTCATGATTCACTGATCGAAAGCCTTGAAAACAATGGCATGAACCTGCTCAACGTGGCCGGGTTCTTTGTGCCGGTGCTGGGTGAAATCATGTCAGTGGTCGCCCTCTATCAGCTCGCCAGCGAAGCGTTCGTGGCTTACGAGGACTGGCAGCACGATGAAGTCGAAGACGCCATGCGACATGTCTACAACATCGGCGAAAACGTTGCACAGATGTTGCTGGTAGGCGGTGTGGTGGGCGCGGTGAACGGGTTGCAACCCTCGATGTTCATCGAAAGCCTGGTGCAACGACGTGTCGACGGGGCCGTACGTCTCGGCAAGCCGAGCATCGACGCCTATGCGCATACGGTTTCGTTGCCCGACAACCTGAGCAGCAACGCCCTTGGACTTTATGAGCACGATGGCAGGACCTGGCTGCCACTGGACGGCAAGCTGTATCGCGTCGAGTCCGATGCCTCCGGCGCCAACTGGCGCATCAGGCATCCGCTGAATGAGCGTTCTTACGCGCCGAAGCTCAAGCACAATGGGGCCGGTGCCTGGCGCCATGAATGGGAAAACCCTATGGGTTGGGACGAGGTAACGGCTTTCAGACGCCTCAACCCGACCTGTCATGCACTCCCGGAAGAGGACATTCAGAAAGTCCTGCGCATTACCGGCACCCACGAGGCGTTGCTGCGCCAGATACATGTCGAGAACCTCCAGCCTCCGGCCTTGCTGAAGGACGCCATTCAGCGCGTTGAAACAGAACGGCAACTGCACGTCTGCATCGGCGCTCTTCAGGCCGCCGATGTGTCTGAGGTCCATGTTTCTCATCTTGAGCCGTGGCTGAAGCTGCTGGTGTCGTCACCGCGCTGGCATGAGCCCCGCGGCCTGTTGCTCATCGACGCCCAAGGGGCGCTGCTGGAATCCTGGAACGTGGGATCGCAGATGACGCTGTCGTCCCATGTCACAGGGCCGACCGGGCACCTCAGTCAAGTGCTCGGCCAGTTGCTGGAAGGTCTGCCCGCCGATGAAGTCACTCGTTTGACCGGGAGCGACAGTGCCGACAAGGCCGTTCAACTGCGCGGCTTCAAACGCTATCTGGCCGATTGCGCCCAGACGCACGTGGGGCGCCTGCTGGATGACGTGCAGGCGCTCAAAGGTCGCAGCGACGACCCGCATGTTCAACTGATACAGCGCGACTTCGGCAGCTTGCCGAGCAGCGTGGCGCTCGAACTCATCGGCATGGCCAGCGACGCGGACAAAGCGCGGATGACTACGGAAGAACGCATTCCTCTGACACTTGCCGAGCATGCCCGCGAGTATCAGCAGCAACTGCGGATAAACCGCGCCAACGAAGGCTTCTATCGGGCAGTAACCGACAATCTGGACACCCAGGCGGCGGGGATGGGCATGCTGCAGTACGTGCCAGGCTGGCGAGGTGATGTTTCCATCGATCTGCTGAAAGATTCGCTGGAGGGCGACGAAATCGCCAGTCTCGACAGCGATCAGGCCTCAGTGCACCGGCTGCTGGTCAGCACCGAAGCGGGCGTTCAGTGCTTCGATCCTTCAGGTGAGCCGCTCGGTGAAGTCGATCAGCAATTTTTCAGGGCGTTGCTGCTGGCGCTTCCCGAACAGATACGCCTCGACATTCAGCTGCCTGCTGGCGCGGATGAGCAGCAACTGCGCAGTCTGTTGCGCAATATGGCAGTCGAACGGCGTGAGCGCATGGCTGCCATTTTGCAATTGCAGCCGATCAAACCGGGTATCAAGTGGCCGCAACGCTTGCCTCATGGCGGTATTGGCTACCCCCTGAGTGGACGCTTGCGGGGTTTCTTTCGTCGCTTGGGCATTGGCGCGTCCAGGCACTCGCCGGAGCTTGCGGTAAGAAGTCTGTACCCGGGTTTTTCCGATGCAGAAGTGTCCGACTTCCTGAGCACGCTGCGCGCCGAACACACCGGACCGGCGAGGGAGTTGTCGACTTTCGTCCGGCAAAGACTGAGCAGCCTCGCCGATGAATTGCGAACGCTTCAAGTTACCCTGGACAACTGGGTCGCGGAAACGCCCTTTTCTTCGTTGCGCAGACCGAGGGAGGTCGCCGCGACGCGCATTCGCGACTGCTGGAAACGCTTGAGCTTTCAGTGCCGAAACTTTCAGGGTGACTTTTTAGGGTATGCGCTCGATCTGGATAACTTGCGTATCGGAGAACTCCCGGATATCACGGCTAACTTCGACCATGTGGCGGTGCTGAAAGCCCGCACCATGCAGCTTACCGATCCACAAGCGAATGCATTACTGAAAAACTTCAACAGACTGCGTTCGCTGAGCCTGGACTTCAATGATCTGCGATCCTTGCCGACCTCGATAGGGCAAATGCCTCAGCTTGCAGAGCTGTCCATCAGCCACAACCCGCTGATCTGGACAGAGTCCGCCAACGCGGCGTTGCAGAACCTGAACCGGTTGGAGATTCTGGACCTCAACTTTTGCTCGCTCGGCGAGGACGTCCCCATCCACGCATTGAACTCATTGCGCCTACTGTTTTTGCGTGGCACGGGCATTCGAACATTGCCGGCATGGAACTGGGTGCGGTCCGAGCTGATTCGGATTGATGTGCGTGACAATCGCATCTCGGAAATATCCATCGATGAACTCGATAACATCGAGCGCTCCCTCAGTTCCTCGCGCCTGCACCTGCATCTGAGCGGCAATCCGTTGAATTCACCCACGCTGGAACGCATCAGGCTGTTTCGCGAGGGCAGGTTGCGCCCGCGGTGGGGTGTCAGCCAGAGTCGCAATCCGGTCGAGGCCGGACCTGGCAGTGCGCCGTGGCTTGCAGGTCTGAATCGTGAGCAGGTGAATACCCGCATAAGGCTGTGGCAAGACCTGCACGCCTGTGCCGGATCCACGGATTTTTTTCAGATGCTGAGCGATCTGACGCAATCGGCCGACTTCTCAAGTAACCGCGATGAGCTGATTGCGCGAGTCTGGTCGATGATCGAATCGGCGTCGGTCAACGCCGAGCTGCGTGCCCAGCTCTTCGATGTTGCCGCGCACCCGCAGACGTGTGGTGATGGACTGGCAATGGTGTTTGGCGATATGGAAGTGCGCGTCCAGATCTTCTCGATCATGTCATCCACGACGGCGGCCGCGCAGCCACGCAAGCTGTTCAGGATGACCCGCAGTCTGGACCGTCTGGACCAGGTGGAGAAAATTGCCCTGCGCGATATAGCGTTTCGTCAGGCGAGCGGCGAAACGGTCGATGAGGCCGAAGTACGCCTGGCCTACCGCGTCGGTCTGCAGGCGCGGCTTGAGCTGCCGGGCCAGCCGCGAAACATGTGGTTCCGCGCTATTGCCAAGGTGAGCGAAGCGTATTTGCAGGCCGCTTACAACGAAATCATCGATCGCGAAGCCACCCCTGAGTTTTTCCAGTCGATGATTGCCCGGGAATTCTGGATGAGTTATCTGGAAATTCGTTACGCCCCGGAGTTCGAGCCGGTCAAGCAGCCTTTCAATCAGCGCCTGGTGGCCCTGGATGAGTTGCCGCCTGATCAGCGATCCGATCAGCAGTACCTCGAGCAGATTGGCCTGATCTCTCGTCAGCGTGAGCAGGCGATCAACGAATTCGCGATCACTCTTTCCAGGCAGATTGCCCAGGCGGTGAACATGACGGCTCAATAAGGGATATTCTTAACCCTGTCTGCCTATCGGGGAACCTGCATGCCTGTTCATGTAATCGACAGCCTCGGCACCGTCGCGCCTGCCCAGTGGGATGCGCTGGTGCCTGGCAATCAGCCATTCCTGCGGCATGCGTTTCTCAGCTCGCTGGAGGACAGCGGCAGCCTCGGGCCACGATCGGGCTGGCGTGCCGAGCACGTGCTGCACTACCAAAACGATCAGTTGGTGGCGGCGTTGCCGGCTTACCGAAAGTGGCATTCGTATGGCGAGTACGTGTTCGATCACGCCTGGGCAGACGCCTGCCGTCGCGCCGGCATCGCCTATTACCCCAAGCTGCTGATCGCCGTGCCTTTCAGCCCGGTCGGCGGTTCGCGGATTTTGTCGGCGACGCCTCAGGGCGGTATCGAGTTGCTCAGCGAGCTGCCTGCCTATCTGCAGAGTGAAGGGTTGTCGAGCGCCCACGTGAACTTCACCGATCCGGCGGCCGATGCCTTGCTTGAAACGCAACCGGGTTGGCTGGAGCGCTTTGGCTGCCAGTTTCACTGGCACAATCGCGGCTACCGGGACTTTCAGGACTTCCTTGATGCATTGAGTTCGCGCAAGCGCAAACAGATGCGCAAGGAACGTGAGCAGGTGGCCGGGCAGGGCATCGAGTTTGAATGGCTCGAAGGCGCGCAGATGAGCGAAGTGCTGTGGGACTTCGTCTATGCGTGCTACTCCAATACCTACGAGGTGCGCGGGCAGGCGCCTTACCTGACGCGTGAGTTCTTCAGCCTGCTGGCTGAGCGCATGCCTGAATCGATCCGTGTGGTCATCGCGCTGCAGGGCTCACGGCCGGTGGCGATGGCCTTCAGCCTGATCGGCGACGACAGTTTCTATGGGCGCTACTGGGGCTGTCTGGCCGAGTTTGACCGGCTGCATTTCGAAACCTGTTTCTATCAGGGTATGGACTACGCCATCGCCCACGACCTGCAACGCTTCGACGCCGGCGCGCAGGGCGAACACAAACTGATCCGCGGCTTCGAACCGCAGATCACCCGTTCGTGGCACTACCTGATGCACCCAGGCCTGAAAGACGCGGTCAGCGAGTTTCTGGAGCAGGAGCGAGTCGGCGTACTGGCCTATGCCGAGGAAGCGCGCAGCGCGCTGCCGTATCGGCAGGTGGAGTAACCGGCCAGAAGACATTCAGCGACTGCACTGGCCCCTTCGCGAGCAAGCTCGCTCCCACAGGTGCGGCGTACATATGACCGACAGGCGGGTTAGCCACACAGCAGACATTCATTCAGCGACTGCACCGGCCTCTTCGCGAGCAAGCTCGCTCCCACAAGTGCGGCGTACACATGACCGACTGGTGGGTCCCACAAGTGCTGCGTCGCTGCCGCTGAAGATGTTGTGGCCTCTGAAGATCCTGTGGGAGCGAGCTTGCTCGCGAAGAGGCCAGCAGCCTCCCCCTATCAATCCACGCCTACAAACCCACCCGTTTGATGCTGCCACAACCGCGCATACAGCCCGCCATGCGCCAGCAGTTCGCTGTGCGTGCCTGTTTCAGCGATCTGGCCTTTCTCCAGAACCACTAGGCGATCCATGCGTACGATCGTGAACAAGCTTGCTCCCACAAGTGCTGCGTCGCTGCCGCTGAAGATGTTGTGGCCTCTGAAGATCCTGTGGGAGCGAGCTTGCTCGCGAAGAGGCCAGCAAATTCCCCCTATCAATCCACGCCTACAAACCCACCCGTTTGATGCTGCCACAACCGCGCATACAGCCCGCCATGCGCCAGCAGTTCGCTGTGCGTGCCGGTTTCAGCGATCTGGCCTTTCTCCAGAACCACCAGGCGATCCATGCGTGCAATCGTCGACAGGCGGTGCGCGATGGCGATCACCGTCTTGCCCTGCATCAACGTCTCCAGGCTTTCCTGAATCGCTGCTTCGACTTCCGAGTCGAGTGCCGAGGTGGCTTCGTCCATGATCAGGATCGGTGCGTCCTTGAGCAGCACGCGGGTGATCGCGATACGCTGGCGTTGACCGCCGGACAGCTTGACGCCGCGTTCACCGACATGAGCATCGAAGCCGGTACGACCTTCGGAGTCCGACAGCAGCGGGATAAACTCGTCAGCACGAGCCTTGCGGATCGACTCCCAGAGCTGTTCGTCGGTTGCGTGCGGATTGCCATACAACAGGTTCTCGCGAATCGAGCGGTGCAGCAGCGAGGTGTCCTGGGTAATCATGCCGATCTGCGCCCGCAGGCTTTCCTGGGTGATTTCGGAAATATCCTGGCCGTCGATAAGGATCCTCCCGCCTTGCACGTCGTACATGCGCAGCAGCAGGTTCACCAGCGTCGACTTGCCCGCGCCGGAAGGCCCGATCAGACCGATCTTCTCACCCGGTTTGATGTCCAGGTTGAGGTTGTGAATGATCCCGTTGCCATTGCCGTAATGGAAATCGACGCCGTCGAACCTGACACCGCCGTTTTCGATCTTCAGCGGCAGGGCGCCGGGTTTGTCATTGACCGTAACGGGCTGCGAAATACTTTCCAGGCCGTCCTGCACGGTGCCGATGTTCTCGAAGATGCCGTTGACCACCCACATGATCCAGCCGGACATGTTGACGATGCGGATGACCAGACCGGTGGCCAGTGCAATCGCCCCCACCGAGATCATCGACTGGGTCCACAACCACAGGGCCAGGCCGGTCGTCGTGACGATCAGTATGCCGTTCATGGTGGTGATGGTGGTGTCCATCGACGTGACTACGCGGCCGGCCAGCTGACTTTTTTCGGTGTGATCGCGCATCGCTTCGCGAGCGTACTGCTGCTCGTGGTTGGTGTGGGCGAACAGCTTGAGCGTGGTGATGTTGGTATAGCCGTCGACGATGCGGCCCATCAGTCGTGAGCGCGCATCGGACGAATCCACCGAGCGCTGCTTGACCCTCGGCACGAAGTACATCAGCGAGAGGATGAACGCCGCGATCCAGGTACCCAGCGGGATCATCAGGCGCCAGTCGGCCTCAGCGAACAGCACCATCGCGCTGATCGCGTAGATCAGCACATGCCACAGCGCATCCACCGACTGTACGGCCGAGTCGCGCAACGAGTTGCCGGTCTGCATGATGCGCTGAGCGATACGCCCGGCGAAGTCGTTCTGGAAGAAGTTGACGCTCTGCTTGAGCACGTAACTGTGGTTCTGCCAGCGAATCAGGTTGGTCATGCCGGGGCTGATCGTCTGGTGTACCAGCAGGTCATGCAGGCCGACGAAAATCGGCCGCAGCAACAGGGCGACGACGACCATCCAGATCAGCTCGGAGCCGTGAATGCTGAAGAAGTTCTCCGGCGGCGTGGTTTGCGCCAGATCGATGATGCGGCTCAGGTAACTGAACAGCGACACTTCGATCAGCGCACCGATCAGCCCGACCACCAGCAGCGCGGTAAACGTCGGCCACACCTGACGCAGGTAGTAGAGGTAGAACGCGAAGACAGTATTGGGCGGGGCAGCGGTAGGAGCGTCTTTGAAGATATCGATCAGTTTTTCGAAACGACGATAAAGCATTGGCTATCACACCCACGCGACGTGGGTTCTCCTTGATAAGTGGAGGCTCTCCCGTCCGGACCGCACGAAGCCCGAAGGCTCCATGCGGTGCAGGTTTCCCGATCAGTTGACGCGTTTGGCGGACTTGATCAGGATCGGGTCGATTGGCACGTTTTGCATGCCTTTCTGAGTCGTGGTGCGGGCGTTGACGATGTTGTCGACGACGTCCATACCCTTGACGACTTTACCG
Organism: Pseudomonas cerasi; assembly: GCF_027983475.1. Classification (NCBI taxonomy): domain Bacteria; kingdom Pseudomonadati; phylum Pseudomonadota; class Gammaproteobacteria; order Pseudomonadales; family Pseudomonadaceae; genus Pseudomonas; species Pseudomonas cerasi. The sequence goes on along the minus strand of NZ_JAQJVM010000002.1, from coordinate 709,616 downwards.
AACACCGCGTAACCGAAGTCGCGCGCGCCGTTGTCGAGCATGGCATTGTCGTTGGTGTTGATGAAGAATTGACTGGTGGCCGAGTTCACGTCCGAAGTACGCGCCATGGCAATGGTGCCGCGGACGTTATGCAAACCGTTCTGGGCTTCGTTCTTGATCGGATCCTTGGTCTGCTTCTGAACCAGTTGCTGGGTGAAGCCACCGCCCTGCACCATGAAACCCGGAATCACCCGGTGAAAGATGGTGTTGGTATAGAAGCCGCTGTCGACATAGCCCAGAAAGTTCTGGGTGCTGATCGGCGCCTTGGTGTCTGCAAGTTCGATTTCAATCTGGCCGAAGCTGGTGTCGAGTACCACGTGCGTGGCTTTATCCGGAGCAGCCATCAGGTTGGCGGCGAACAGTACGGAGCAGGCGGCGAGAGCGATTTTTTTCAGCATGTGGCAACACGTCCTTCATTAAGAGATATCGACTGTGACCGGCAAGGTAACCACGTTTGGCTTTTTTTGCCCAGCGTATTGGCGGGTTTGCAGCACTTCAGACGATCAGGCTGCACGTCCATGGACCGCACAGGATTTTCAGACTGCGTTGCTGGCGATGAATTCCAGCCGCGTGCGATTGACGTGCTGCATACAGTGAAGAGCGCCAAGTGCCTGCGCCGGTCAGGCATTTTGCGGCGTGCCGAGTGCAGCGGTGAGCGGGGTCGTGTCAAAGCTGCGGATCAGATCGATCAGAATCTGCGTGGCCGGGCCCAGCGGTCGGTCCTTGCTGGAGTAAAGATAGAAGGTCGGGTTGCGGCTGCCACCCTTGTCCAGGCGCAGGGGCTTGAGCAGGCCTTCGCGCAGTTCACGCTCGATCATGTGCCGAGGCAGCCAGGCGAAGCCCAGGCCGTTGCTGACGAAGGTCGCAGCGGTGCCCAGGCTGCCGACGGTCCAGCGCTGTTCCGCGCCCAGCCAGCCGAAGTCCCTGGGTTGCTGCCTGCCGGAATCACGGATGACGACCTGCAACTGGCTTTCCAGGTCCTGAAAGGTCAGCTCGCGATTGGCCTGATGCAGGGCGTGGTCCGGGTGAGCGACGGCGACGAACTCGACCGAGCTCATCTCGGTGCCCAGATGCCCGGCAATGCTGTAGCCGCTGATGGCCAGGTCCGCGACGCCTTCGAGCAAGACCTCCTCGACGCCGGAGAGCACTTCCTCACGCAGTCGCACCCGGCAGCCACGGCTCTGCGGCATGAACGCAGTCAGCGCCCTGACCAGACGCGCCGAAGGATACGCCGCGTCGATCACCAGACGCACTTCCGCTTCCCAACCCTGCTCCATATGGTGGGCGAGGTCTTCCAGTTGGCTGGCCTGTTTGACCAGTTGCCGCGAGCGGCGCAGCAGTACGCCGCCGGCTTCGGTCAGCACCGCCTTGCGCCCGTCGATACGCAACAACGGCACGCCGAGCTGTTCCTGCATGCGCGCCACGGTGTAACTCACCGATGATTGCGAGCGATGCAACGCTTCGGCGGCCTGAGCAAAACCACCGTGATCGACCACGGCCTGCAATGTGCGCCACTGGTCGAGAGTCACGCGGGGCGCTTTCATGCTGTAACTCCTCTTAAAGTACGGGCTTATTGTTCTACTCTGACAATCCCGACTCGGAGATTGCCGAATGAGTCGACTGTGTTGTGCGCTGCTGGTCATGTTGCCGTTGACGGCCCTGGCGTACCCCATCGAGGTGGAAAAACAGTACTAGGGCGTGAAGATCGATTATGTTGCCCACGACGTCTATCACGATACCGGGTCAATCACCGTCAACAACTACGGTGAAGTAGACGCCAAATGTTCGGTGGTGTTCATCAACGGGCCGGAGGCACCGCGCACCCGACATGTGCAGGTCGGCGCAGGCAAGAGTCTCGACGTTTCATCCCGATTCAATCGCAGCATCATAAAGTTGCGAATCAGGCTCAGCTGTCAGCCCGCCTGAGAGTAGAGCGCTCTTATGGATAAGACAAATTTATGGGGGGAGCACAGAGGCTTCGCGTTTTTGTGCAGCGCGTTGGTGTGGGACCGGGGTTGCGGGGGGGTACTCACCCCGGTCGCTCTTGCTGATGTTCTGAGGGGGCAGCCCCGTTTCCAGGGCTTTTTATGAGTTATGTGCTTTGGGACGGTCAGACAATGATGTCGGCGGCCTGAAGCGTTTGCACGCCCGTGAGCTGGATTTCGAAGTCCGCGCCGACGTTGTCATCGATATTGCCGTACAGCACACCGTCGGCAAAACGCAGTTCACCGCTGTTGTTTGCGCTGAACGCTGCGTTGCCGATGAATACGAACGCATCGTGGCCATCGGTCAGCGGTCGGGCATCGAAGCCGGAGAAGTCCAGCTTGTCGCCTTCGACTGTCTTGAAGCCATTGATGATGTCGCGCAGTCCGCCCAGGCCCGTATCGGTGATGCTGTTGAACACGTAGTGGTCCGCGCCGGTGCCGCCGATCAGCGTATCAGCGCCTGACCCGCCGATCAGCACGTCATCACCCGCACCGCCGGACAAGGTGTCATTGCCATCGCCGCCGCTCAGGGTGTTGGCGTTCTTGTTGCCGGTCAGCGTGTCGGCAAACTGGCTGCCGATCAGGTTTTCAGTGAATTTCAGTGTGTCCAGGCCCGAACCCCCGGTGGCTTGCTGGGCGCTGGTGTTCAACGCAACGGTGACGCCGGCGGTGGCGAACAGATACGACACGGTGTCATTGCCGTCGCGGCCGTCCATGACGTTGTCGCCAGCGCCCGCGTAAATCAGGTTGTCCAGGGCATTGCCGGTGGCGTTGGCGGCCCCGGTACTGTTGATGACGATGTTTTCCACATTGGCCCCCAGCGTGTAGCTGGCCAGCGAGCTGTACACCGTATCCACACCACCCACCTGTGCATCGGCATTGGTTTCAACCACCCTGTCGGCGGCATCGTCGACGTAATAACTGTCCGATCCATCGCCGCCGGTCAGCATGTCGGCACCTGCAGCACCGTCAAGAATGTTGTTGCTGGCATTGCCGATGATGACGTTCTTCACGGCGTTGCCGGTGCCGTTGATGGCAGACACGCCGATAAGCACCAGGTTTTCCAGGTTGGCGCCCAGCGTCCAGCTGACAGACGACACCACGGTGTCGACCTGCGAGGGCGAGTCGTTGCTTTCGGTGACGGTATCGAAAGCGTTGTCGACGACATAGATGTCGTTGCCATCGCCGCCGCTCATGTCATCCGCGCCCTGATCGCCGTCCAGCACGTCATTGCCGGAACTGCCGACCAGTGTGTCGTCGTCACTGGTGCCGAAGATGTGGCCACCTTCGTTCTGGCCACTCTCGAAAATGGCCGCCGGGTCGTTGTTGTCAGCGGCGTTGCCGTGGAAACCCAGGTCATCGGCGATGAAATCGGCCAGGCGCTGGCCGACGATCTCGGCGGACTCTTCATGCAAGTGCCAGACGTCATCGGGGTAAACCAGCGGGTTGACCTCGTAACGCAGCGGCAGGTCGGTGTAGTCAACCGCCAGCTTGACGTCGGCGCGCTCAGTGGCAATGGCTTCCTGAACGCTTCTGACGTACCCGGTACCCTCGACAATGGCGTTGATCTTTTCATCGGTGTAGCCGCGGGCCTTTGCCGCGTCGGTCTGGTAGTGCCCGGTTTCGGCGATGTATACGGTGAAATCGCCGATCTGCGCATGCAAGTAGTCGAACACTTTCAGGGTCGAGGCCTTGTACAGCTCGGCTGCCGCCTGCTTGTCAGTGGCGCGGGCGATTTCCTGAGCGGCTTCTTCACCCTGACCCCAGATGATCCCGGTGGTCACTTTGTCGATGGCGGTCAGCGACGCCAGTTGCGACTTGAGCAACTCGGTGGCGCGCAACAGCGCAGGGCCCGGCTCATCGGTGTCGACCAGCCACCAGGAAACACGCTGTTCTTCCTGAGTGCCGGTCGAGTAGCCGACCACGGTGCTGCCGCCCACGGCGAGGTCGATGCCATCGCCGTTGGCGTCGGTGAACTGGCTGCGCACGTCGTAATCGGTGTAGCGGGTCAGGTCCTTGACCATTTCCGAGGTGCCGGACTGGTTATCGTCTTCGGTCATGCGCAGCAGGCGCGCATTGGACTGGCCCAGCGTCGGCAGGTAGAGAATCTCCTGCGACTCACGCTGGCCGAAGACGAAGTCCGCATCGGTCAGGGTGTTAATCAGGTTGCCGCTCAGGGCGATTTCGAAGCGATTGCCGTCGGCATCCGCCGTAGCGGACTTGATGTAAGTCTTGTCGCCCGTTTCGTTGAGGGTCATGTACAGCGTGTGATCTTCGCCGTTGCCCAGCCCCAGAAAGCCCAGGGCGGAAACGTCTATCTTGTCCTGGCCGGGGGTGAAGTCATAGATCGTGTCGGTGGCGGTCAGCCCGCCAGCGTCGTAATCGCGGTAGCTGTCGGTCAGGGCGCTGTAGACGAACGTGTCGGCATCGGCTCCTCCGTACAGGGCGTCACGTCCTGCGCCACCGTTGATGATGTCGGCGCCGGTATCGCCGCGCAGCGTGTCGTCACCGCCCAGGCCCAGAATCGTGTCGTTGCCTTCGGTGCCATACAGCGCCTCGGCGTTCTCGGTGCCGGTGAGGGTCCCCGGCGTGACGTTGCCCACATTGATGGCAAAACTGTCGGCCACCGACGCGCCGGTGGCGTCGCTTGCGGTCAGCAATACCGAGTAAAGCCCCGATGCCGTGCCACCCGGCGTGCCGCTGAAGGTCAGGGTCTTGCTGTCGAACTTCAACCAGTCGGGCAGGGCGCTGTTATCGGCCAGGGTCGCGCTGTAGGTCAGCGTGTTGCTGTCCGGGTCGCTGAAGCTGCCGGGTTGCACAGCGTAGGAGAACGCCTTCAGCTCGGTGATGTTCTGGTCCATCAGCGGCGTATTGAGCACTGGTGCCTGATTGGCGGCGGCTGCGGTGGAGAAGATGAAGTTGGACGCGCTCAGTTTGTCGGCCAGATTGCCTTGCAAGGCGATCTCGAAGCGATTGCCTGTGCTGTCGACCGCATCGGTCTTGATGTAGGTCTTGCTGCCGTCGGCATTGACGGACAGGTAAATGGTGTTGGCGCTGCCATCGCCCAGGCCGCGCAGGCCGATGCTGGACAGGTCGATGCGGTCTTCGGCCGGGTTGAAGTCGGTGATCGTGTCGCTCTGCTTGGTGCCGCTGGCGGTGTAATTGCGATAGCTGTCCAGACGCGAGTTGTAGATGAACAGGTCCGCGCCCGCGCCACCGGTCAGGGTGTCGGCATCGGCTCCGCCAGTGATCGTGTCGGCGCCCGCGCCGCCATCGATACGGTCCGTACCGGCGTTGCCGTTGATCACGTCATTGCCGTCGGTGCCGGTCAGGGTATCGCCGCCCGCCGTGCCTTCCACGACATGCTGGAAGATGAAATGACTGGCATTGAGCGTGTCTTTCAGGTTGCCGCTCAGGCCCAGTTCGAAGCGGTTACCGCTGGCATCGGCGTCGAGTGATTTGACGTAGGTGCGGTCCAGCGTGGCGTTGTAGCTGATGTTCAGCGTACCGCCCTTGCCGCTGCCCAGCCCGGTGAAGCCCAGGTTGCTCAGGTCGATGCGGTCCTGGCTGATATCGAAGTCGGTGACCAGATCGGTGGAACTGGTGGTCGCTGTACGGTAGCTGTCGGTCAACTGATCGAAGCGAAAGGTGTCGGCACCCGCGCCACCGGTGAGCTTGTCGGCCCCTGCCCCCCCAATCAGGATGTCGTCACCCGCACCGCCGTTCAAGGTGTCCTTGCCCGCCAGACCGAAGATCTGCTCGTGGGCCGCGCCACCGGTGATGACGTCGTTGGCCTCGGTGCCATTGACGGTCACCAGCGGGAACGCATCGCCAGCAAAGCTGCCGTCGCCATACACCAGGGTCAGCCCCTTGCTGGTGTGGCTGATGGTGTTGCCGACGATGCTGTTGCGGTCGGTGCCGTCTTCGTTGCGCTCGGCGACGCCGTAGGTGGAGTTGTCACTGCCGGTGATCGTGTTGCCACGGATCAGGTTGTCGCTGCCGCTGAAGAACTTGCCGGACACGCCCGTCGTGTCGTCGTAGGACTGAATGATGATTTCCGGAACCGCTGAACCCAGCGCGTTGTTGCTCAGGGTGTTATCGAAGATATCCACCCCGGAACTGCCATAAATGCGCACGCCGGCGTTGCCATTGTCGTGGATGTCCACGCCGCTGACCGAAACCTGGCTGGACAGCTTGATCAGTACGCCTTCTGCTGCGTTGCCATACACCGCGCCGCCGGTGATGGTGATGTTGGCGGGAGAGGGGATGTTCTCGCTGCCGCGCTGCACCACGATGCCGGTGCTGCCATTGCCATAGGCAACGTTGTTGCTCAGGGTGAAGTCGTGGGTGCTGGTGACCACGTTGAAGCCGTGACGATCGTTGTCGTACGCAACGTTGTTTTCAAACACGCTGTCGCTCAGGTAATCGGCCACGAAGCCGTCCAGGCCGTTGCCATGCGACACGCTGTTCTTGATCACCATGTTGACGGTCTGCTCGTGCGGGTCGAAGCCGTAGCCCGAGCAATCCTTGATCTCGACGCTGTCGAGAGTGACGTTCGAATCCTTGCCGTCAGAGCCTGGAATGTAACCGTTGAACCAGCCGTCCACCTTGCCGGTGGTGGCGTCCCGGTTACCGTCCAGCGTCAGGTTCTTCATGCCGAAGTCGTGGGTTTCTTCGCCATAGGCCGAGCGCACGATGCCGGTGATCTTGGTGTCCGAGCCATCCGCAAGCTTGATGACCGTCTCGCCCATGCCTGCACCCGACAGGGTGACGTTGCTCTTGAGCATCAGGCAGCCATCAGAAGGCTCTTCGCCACCGGACACGATGTATGTGCCGGCCCCCATGACCACTTCACCGCCGCCTGCAGCCGCCGCCGCATCGATTGCGGCCTGAATGGCAGCTGTATCGTCAGTGACGCCGTCGCCCACTGCTCCGAAGTCTTTTGTGTTGAATATCATGGTGTTACTCCAGGCGACGACGAATGTGGATGAAATGAGTCAATATTGCAGCGTCGAGATGATAAGACCTTTTTCTGTGGAAAAGTTGCCGATATAGGCTATATTTTCGTCGAAACCGACGACATGTACGTCAATAATGCGACTGTCATATTTGTGACGGGTAACGCGGAGCGCGGCGACGGGTTGGCGTCAAAAATTGGCGGCCGTCGAGTGGACAGTGAGTGACGCAACCGCTATGGTCGCGCCCTTCAAAAATGGGGGGCGGGCATGGGTTATCTACTTTTCGTCACACTGATTCAGGCGTTTTCATTCAGCCTGATCGGTGTCTATCTGGCCGGGCACGTCGACAGTTATTTCGCGGTGCTGGTCCGCGTGGTGCTGGCGGGTCTGGTATTCATTCCGCTGACCCGCTGGCGTCAGGTCCAACCCCGCTTCATGCGCAGCATGCTGCTGATCGGCGCGCTGCAATTCGGCGTGACCTATGTCTGCCTGTACCTGAGTTTCAGGGTGCTGACGGTGCCGGAAGTGCTGCTGTTTACCATTCTCACGCCGCTGCACGTGACGTTGATCGAAGATGCGCTGAACCGGCGCTTCAACCCTTGGGCATTGCTGGCGGCGGCGGTCGCGGTGCTGGGCGCTGGCGTGATTCGTTACGATGGCCTGGACGGCGACTTCCTTGGCGGCTTTCTGCTGCTGCAACTGGCCAACTTCACCTACGCCGCCGGGCAGGTGCTGTACAAGCATCTGGTGGCGCGCTACCCGAGCGACCTGCCGCATTACCGACGCTTCGGCTACTTCTACCTCGGCGCACTGGCCGTGGTACTGCCTGCGTTCCTGATATTCGGTAACCCGCAACACCTGCCCGAAGCGCCGACCCAATGGATCGTGCTGCTATTTCTCGGCCTGTGTTCGACGGCGCTGGGCATGTATTGGTGGAATAAAGGTGCGTGCATGGTCAACGGCGGCACCCTGGCGGTGATGAATAACCTGCATGTGCCGCTGGGGCTGTTGATCAATCTGCTGATCTGGAACCAGCATGAGGACTTCACCCGCCTGCTGATCGGCGGCGGGGTGATCGTGGCGTCGGTGTGGATCAGTCGCCTGGGCGTGCGGCGCGTGCCGGAGAGCGTTTCCGGCACACGTTGAGTCAGACGTGCTGGCCGCCGTTGACGTGAATCTCCGCACCGTTCACGTAGGACGCGCCAGCCGTGCACAGGAAGTAGATCAGCGAAGCGACTTCCTCGGGCTTGCCCAGCCGGTGCATCGGCACCAGCCGCTCGACAATCTCGGCGGTGCCGGGTGACAGAATCGACGTATCGATTTCACCCGGCGCAATGGCATTGACCCGTATCCCGTGCGGGCCGAAATCGAAGGCCATTTCCCGGGTCAGGGCAGACAGTGCCGCCTTGGACGTGGCGTAGGCGACGCCTGCAAACGGGTGGACCTTCGAGCCGGCGATCGAGGTGACATTGATGATGCTGCCCTTGGCTGCCTTCAACTCGTCAAACAAACCCCGACCCAGCAGCGCGGTAGAGAACAGATTGACGTTGAACACCTTGATCCAAGTGCTGTAATCCGACTCCAGCACACCCATGCGCCCGCCGTCCTCGGTCTTCGGTGAAACGCCGGCATTGTTGACCAGCGCATCGAGCCGCCCGCCGAGCTTGTCCTTGATCGCCGCCATGCTCTCGCTGACGCTGTCGATGTTTTCCAGGTCCAGGTGAATGTGGTTGAGCAGACCTTCAGCCCACGGGCAGTCAGCGACCCAATTCTGCCGCGACGCGGTAAACACCTCCCAGCCAGCGGCATTGAAATGCTTGACCGTGGCATGACCGATACCCCGGCTTGCGCCAGTCAGCAAAAGCTTTTTCTTGTCGCTCATGAGTGCGTTCCGGTTTTTAGGGTGGATGCATCATGTTTTTTGGTGGGAGGGGTGTCAACGGGGTTCAGACAGTACCGGTCAGGCGGCAGTGCGCATTGTGTTGATGCGCTTCAACACCCTGCGCCATAACGGCCGCCTCGGACGAGGAGATGCCTCGGCCACCACATTCGGCATGTCGCGCAAGCGAACCCAGGTTTCGCTGCGCCAGTGCAGCACGCTCAGCGACGTGCCGGGCCATTGCAGCTGGCTCATTCTGGGGTTATCCAGCGTGACGTTCTGTTGATCATGCAAGGTCGTCAGCACCTCATGCGTCAGCCACTGACGCAGCATATGGCTGTGACGGAGGACGAGGGTGGCTTCGAAATGGGGTGTGTGGGGGGAAAGGTGTGGGGCTGAAGCGTAGGAAACGGCATTTTTTGGGGCGGCTGCGATGCGTTAGATTTTAGGTTGTGTTCAGATAGTGTGTTGTCGGTTGATGTTTATTATTGAAGCGCGCCCATCTGCATGGGTTAGATGAGGTAACGCCTCCATCACCCTCGACAACCCCACACAGGAGGCGACATGTTCGACAAAGGCATCTGGCTGAACCAACCCCGGCACTGCAGCATGACGGACGAGTGTCTGACGGTCACCACAGACCCGCAAACCGATTTCTGGCAGCAGACGCACTACGGCTTCTGTCGCGACACCGGCCATTTTCTGGGTGTTTCGGTGACCGGTAATTTCACTGCGCAAGTGCATGTGCAGGGTGACTTCAAGACACTTTACGATCAGGCGGGGTTGATGGTCCGCATTGACGAGCGCAACTGGGTCAAAACCGGCGTTGAAGTCAGTGACGGAGCCCTGATGCTGGGCAGCGTTCTAACCTGCGGACAATCCGATTGGGCCACGGGTGTATTTGATGATTCGTCATCCGGCCTCTGGCTGCGAGTTACCGTCGCCAAGGGCGTGTTGCGCATTCAGCACTCCAGCGACGGCCTGCGCTGGCCGCTGCTGCGCCTGGCACCATTTCCCGTGAGTGAGTCTTATGCCGTAGGGCCGATGTGCTGCAGTCCGGAGCGGGGAGGGCTGGAGGTCGTGTTCTCTCATTTCGAGGTCGTGCCTGCACTGGGCAAGGATTTGCATGATCTGACGTGAGTGACTCTTCAGCCGGCCATTGCAGGCCCGCTGAAGAGCGACATGCTCACCTTGTTTTACTTAACAACGGTGAACTTGCAGTTTTCAGGTGATGTTTTTTCACATACGTTATAGACGAGACCCAAAAAACCATTTTCTTTTTTCCAGGTACTGCCTGCAGTTTTTACAGTGAAATCCTTATTGTTTTTAGCAGTGAAGCGCATGTCCAGCATCTCGCGCCCACCGATGTTGTAGGTACAGTATTGCAGCATCTGAGGCGCGTCTGCGCTCTCTTGAATAGCGATGGCCAGTTCAAAGGACTGCACAGGCATTTTCTTTTTTACAACGCCTTGCAGCACGCCGGTCCACTCGCCGTCATTGCCGCTCGCCCGGTATACACCGGGTGAGACCTGCTCGATCTTCTCGACGGTAGGGCAGTTTTCCGCCGCTTGAGAGGTCAGGGACATGCCCAGCAGGCACGTAGCAATTGCGGCGCTGATTAATACTTTTTTCATGATATTCCTTTAATTGAAAAACTCAATTCTTGATGTGTGTAGGCTTGCGTGCGGTTTTTTTGCGTGGTTAGGCGGTAAACTTTTTGGATTCGCTAATGGGTTACATGTTTCTATCGGATGCGTGGCAGCAACTGTGTTGCATGTTGTCTCGTTACTAAAGATGTCTGTATTTCAGCAGTTACTTGACCACATGCAATTTAGGTAGGGCTATCTTAGTTGCCAGGCTGTTTCCTGTCTGTGCCTTCAGGCCTTAATTGTTTGTAGGAAATGGCGCTGCTTATATTCGGATAATGGGCTGGCGGAGGTCTCTCATCGCTGACTATTTTCTTTGCGGAATAACTCGACCGACCATTCGATAAGGTGCGCGGTTGCGCCTTTGCGCTTGGTGACACGCTGGCAAACCAATGCCAGCCATCAGCACTACAAAAAAGGCCGAGGCCCGCCGACTTTCTAGCACAAAGAAAAATGGGCACAGTACGCGCACCGGTCCCATTAGGTTGCTGACAATTAAGAACCCATCAGCGATTGAACGTGGTGGCGGTCATGTTAGGCCCAGCACCGCTGGTTCGAACTCTGTCGACAGCCACCCCGCATGCTCCTGTGCACAATGTTTCAGCATGAGAGGCGAGCTGAGTAGCTGGGCAAGCAAATGCATTTGCCGACAGCGATGGCATCAGTCGCCACTCACGTGGTTAATATCATTGTGCCGGTGGTTTGTACCCTGCAAGCATTTTCAATACCTCATCATGGGCACCGCTTGCTTCGGCGAAGCGCAATGGCTTGGCGCGCTCCACTATAAGTTCTGGTGGGGTCGGAGAGGTCTCGAGCAGGTCGAAAATTTGATCCAGAAACTCTTCCAGAGGCATCGCGTGCTCGTCATTTTCCTGCCCGAGCAATGTGGTGCGTACACCCGGTGGTGCAAGCTCGATAACCTCGATCGGCGAGCCCTCTAGCTGCACTCGAAGACTTTGAGTGAACGAATGAACGGCCGCTTTGGTTGCGCTGTAGGTTGGTGTCGCAGGCAGCGGAACGAATGCCAACGCCGAACTGACATTCACGATCGTTGCACTGGGCTGCTTGATCAACTGTGGCGTGAATGCATACACCATGCGAATAGTGCCGAGTAAGTTGGTTGTCACGATATCTTCGGCTGTGCTCAGGTATTGCGGATCAGTCAGATCCTCCCAGTGCATGATGCCTGCGTTGTTGATGAGAACGTTCAGATGCGGGTGGCTGATCGCAAGCGCCTCGCTGCTGCGCTGGATTGATTGTGTATCGGAGACGTCCAGCAATATCGACTCGATACCTGGATGTTCTGACACAATCTTGTCGAGAAGAGCCTTGCGACGTCCCGCGATGATGACAGTGTTGCCCGCTTTTTGAAGCCTGAGGGCCAGCCCGAGGCCTATGCCTGAGGTGCCGCCAGTAACCAGAATCGTATTGCCAGTGCCGTTCATAGTAAACTCCGGAAATAATGCTTAAGCGGACAATTGTCCACTTGAAGGACATTACCGGACAGGTGTCCGCTTATCAATCCAATCAAGGAAAATCTTTGCTCATGACTGACGAATTGGTGATGCGTTCTGACGCCAGGAAGAACCGTGAACGGATACTGGAGGTCGCAGTGGTGGAGCTGACCAGCGATCCTGCTGTGGCGCTAAGCGCAATCGCGAAGAAGGCCGGGGTAGGGCAGGGAACGTTCTATCGCCATTTTCCTACCCGAGAGAAACTGGTATTCGAGGTTTATCAATTCGAAATGCAGCAAGTGGCGTCGTTGGCGGAACAACTGCTCGCCACTACTGCCCCCAGGCAGGCCCTTCGTGAGTGGATGGACCACCTCGTTGAATATGCAATGACCAAGGCGGGTCTCGCCACCGCTATCCGGCAGGCCGCGTCTGTTTATGAATTTCCGGGGCAGTCCGGATACGCACCCGTTCAGTCGGCCGCCGAGCTGCTTTTGCGGGCCAATGAAGCTGCTGGAACGATTCGTAGCGGTGTAACTGCTGATGACTTTTTTCTCGCCATTGCAGGCATATGGCAAGTTGATTCTCAAAGTGAATGGCGCTCACGCATCACCAGATTGTTGAACCTGGTGATGGATGGTTTATGTGCAGGCAGCCCCGAAAGCTTGAACAAGAACGTCCAGCTCTAAAGCCGCAAACCCTAACCGTCATGCCGTATTTGAACGGCATGACCAAGGTGCTCCGAGGGTTACTTTTGCGCCAATAATGCTTTTCTCGCTGTTTTTTCATCTTTCATCGCGGCGATTTCACGCTCGCAGGCCTCGACATCGAACGAGTTGTCCCACTTGGCAATGGCGAGGGTGCCGATGCCGTTACCGATCAGGTTGGTCACGGCCCGCGCTTCGTTCAAAAACCGGTCAATGCCCAGAAGTAATACAAGACCTACCAGAGGAATGGAGTGGATGGTTGTGAGCGTTGCAGCCAGCGTCACAAACCCCGCACCCGCCACTCCGGCCGAGCCTTTGGACGTCAGCAGAAACACCCCCAGTAGAATCATCTGATCTACAAATGTCAGTGGCGTATTGGTCGCCTGAGCGATGAAGATGGCGGCCATTGTGAGGTAGATACAGGTGCCGTCCGCGTTGAAGGTGTATCCCGTTGGCAGCACCATGCCCACTACCGACTTTTTGCAGCCAAGCTTTTCAAGCTTGGCCATCATTCGCGGCAGCACGGCTTCTGTCGAGCAGGTGCCCAGTGTGATGAGAATTTCATCCTTGAAGTAGCGGAGGAATTGCATCAGCGGCATGCCCGACCATCTGGCAACCGAGCCCAGCACCACCACGATGAAAATCAAGGTGGTAACGTAGAGGGCGACCAGCAACTGCCCGAGTGACAGCAGAGTACCAATTCCGTATTTGCCGATCGTGAACGCCATGCCGGCACCAGCACCCAGAGGGGCCAGGCGCATGACCATTGCAACGATCCTGAACAGACCTTGCAGGAACAAATCAATGGTATTGATCAACGGCTTGCTGGTTTCGCCCATTTGCACCAGTGCAATACCCATCAGTACCGAAAGCAGGATCACCTGAAGCATCACGCCATTGGAGAACGCGCCAAGAAAGGTATTCGGGATAATATTGAGAAAGAACTCGATAGTGCCTCCTTGCTCACTGGCAGCCTGGCTGTACTTGCTGATAGCACTGCCATCAAGCGTACTGGCGTTGATATTCATACCCGCGCCAGGCTTCACAATGTTGACCACAATCAGGCCAATCACCAGCGCGATGGTTGAAAGAATCTCGAAGTAGACCAGCGCTTTAACACCGATCCGTCCGACTTCTTTAATACTGCCCATCTTTGCGATGCCTACAACCACCGTACCAAAAATGATGGGTGCCAACAGCATTTTGATCAGCTTGATGAAACCATCGGCAAAGGGCTGGAGCTTGGCGCCGACATCAGGCACGAAGTAACCGATGGCTGCACCGATCACGATGCCGATCAGCACTTGCACATACAGCTGGCTATACCAGCGGGTTTTGGAGATTTCCACGGAAGCACCTCATTTTATTTTTGTGATGGGCATGTGGCTTGGCGTCAGTAGGTGACGCCTGATGCTGCGGCCTCTCTCAAGGAGGCCGCAGATCTAGGGAGATCAGCCTTCGCCCAACTCGCGCATGACTGCGTACAAGGCGGACTTGGCTTCGAAGCCAACACCTGGAATATCCGGCAGGCCGACATAACCGTTTTCTACCTTGATCCCGTCCGCAAAACCGCCGAAAGGCTGGAACACATCCGGGTAAGATTCGTTGCCGCCCAAGTGCAGGCCGGCTGCGATGTTCAGGGACATCTGGTGACCACCATGTGGAACTACGCGGCGGGAAGACCAACCCATTTCTTCCATTACCTTGAGGGTGCGCATGTACTCCACAAGCCCATAGGACAGAGCGCAGTCGAACTGCAGATAGTCGCGATCAGGGCGCATACCGCCGTGGCGTAACAGGTTACGGGCATCCTGGTGGGAGAACAGATTTTCACCGGTAGCCATGGGCAGTTCATAGTGATTGGCAAGCTCGGCCTGCAATGCATAGTCCAGCGGATCGCCAACCTCTTCGTACCAGAAGAGGTTGTACTTCTTGATGGCTTCGGCGTAAGCGATTCCGGTCTGAAGATCGAAACGACCGTTGGCATCGACCGCCAGTCGACGACCGTCCCCAACCACTTCAAGCACCGCTTCGATGCGACGGATATCCTCATCCAGTGGCACTGCACCGATCTTCATCTTGACGACGTCGTAGCCCCGATCCAGATAACTCTGCATTTCTGCCTTGAGCTTGGTCTGGTCTTTGCCAGGGTAGTAGTAGCCACCCGCGGCGTAGACCCAGACCTTGTCATCGGCGACACCTTCGCGATAGCGGTCGGCCAGCAGACGATACAAAGGTTTGCCTTCAATCTTGGCAACAGCATCCCACACAGCCATGTCGATCGTGCCCACTGCAACCGAGCGCTCGCCGTGGCCGCCCGGCTTCTCGTTAGTCATCAGGGTTTTCCAGATGGCGAACGGATCGAGGTTGTTGTTTTCATGATCGACAAGGGTGTCCGGGTCAGCTTCCGTGATGCGCGCCAGGAAACGATCACGCATCAGTGCGCCCTGGCCATAGCGACCATTGGAGTTGAAGCCGTAGCCGATAACAGGTTTACCGTCGCGAATCACATCGGTAATCACAGCGACGACCGAGCAGGTCATTTTCGAAAAGTCGATGTAGGCGTTGGCAATAGGGGAGGCGATAGAAACAGTTTTTTCACGAATGTCTACGATGCGCATGACGGGCTCCTCTTGTTGTTTGTGAGCGCCACGTTATGCGTTGCGACGCCACCCGCCCAATGCTATTAATGCCGCACCCTATGCACAGGAGGCATGGCCCTTGGAACTCGTCTGGCTTGAAGACCTTTCAGCGCTCGCGGAGTACGGCAGCTTTGTTCGTGCCGCTGAAGCACGCCATGTCACCCAGCCGGCGTTCAGCCGAAGAGTTCGTTCATTGGAGAACTGGATGGGGGTGGAGTTATTTGTCCGCACACCGCAAGGAGCCACCCTCACCGAGGCCGGAAGGCAGATTTTGCCCAGTGCTCAGGAAGCTGCCCGGCACTTGTACAGAATGCGCAGTGAGGCTCAAGAAGTCGCTGGCGTGGCAGCCAGGTCGTTGCGGTTTGCAGCCACTCATTCTCTGTCGTTCACGTTCTTTCCCAAGTGGCTCAGAACCGCAGAAAACGGTGCCCCGATCGAGGCCGTACAACTGCATTCCGACAGCATGGCTGCTTGTGAGCAGATGCTGATACATGGTCAGGTGCAGTTTCTGCTCTGCCACCGCCACCCCGACGTTCCGCCTCTACTGGCCCCTGATCAGTTTGTCAGCAAGAAAGTGGGTGAGGACGTTCTCGTTCCGCTTGCAAGCGCCTCCGCCAACGTCGGCACCTCGCCTGCGGCGTTGCCCTACCTCGCGTACACCCACGAATCCGGACTAGGCCGTATCGTCGCCCACCGACTGCGCGGCAAGGAAGATTACCTGCACCTCAAACCACTGTTCAGCAGCCATCTTGCGGCGGTGCTCATGTCCATGGCCCTAGAAAGCAAAGGCGTAGCGTGGTTACCCAAGAGCCTCACCGAACAGGAGGTTCTTGATGGTCGCCTGGTCAGAGCGCTGGACGAAAGCTGGGATATACCACTGGAGATTCATCTGACCCGGCCAAAAGCATTGTCCAGTCAACCGGTCGAAGAGTTCTGGGGGAGGGCGGGACAGTGATCCGCGAGATTGTTCAATCAAAGTCAATGGCTGCGAGCTGCTTCGACTTTAAAAGCGCCCGCATCTCGGCCATGACCTGATCGTTTGGAATATTAGGCGCTGGGTAGTTGATTGAGGCTTGGACCTGCGTACAAAACCACTTGTCATAGCGGGTGTCCTGTTCCTCAGTTTCAAATTCCGGCGCGATTGGAGAAATTCGAGCGCTCATGATTCAGCTCCTATTGGTTGTGAATCCATCTTAGGTGCTCAGCGGCGTATTATCTGCGCCTATCTGCCTAATTTTCTGTAGGAAACGGCTCTATCGCCGGATCAGCCCCGAGCAGCGCTGACGCCCCCTGCAACTTACAATTGGCACGATTTCTAGAGTTTCCATTACCTTCGATTTTTCGAGAGCAGACGACAATGTTTTCCTACTGAATTAGGATATAGTTATTTATAGGAAAGTCGGAAAGAACGCATGGCAAGGAACATTCATAGCCCTAGTGTTGATGACCAGATCTCTTACCTAAGAGAAGCGTTAGAGCTACGTCTTCTTGAGGTTTCGGACATTGTGCAATGGGCGGACGATCAGATCACTGCACGGGGAAATCCTACCTATGAACTGATAGAGCTCGCGCTGATGAGTGACTCGAATCGGTACGACACCGCAAATCAGTTACTTCGAGTCGGGACTCCCTCCTTGAGCCGCGCAGAGGTGTTGCCCTATGTGCTCGCCAAGGCACATGAAAGACTACTTGCAGATCCTGATTTTGGAAAGGTCTTAGCAGAGGGGATGTATCAATCCTGGTTTCGATCGAATTACGACTTTCCTGACGCTCTTAGCCTGTGCGGCTATTTCGAGGATGCTTATTCATTGGCTGAGAGCGGTATAGTTGGAACAGTTGACCAGATCAACCGAGAGTTGCTTAAGTTTACTGCCCAGTTTCAGGACTGTAACTGGTTCGCGAGTGTGCTTGGCCGATAGCGTTCTCGTTTTGAGGCTGGATCCGAGATTATGGGACTAGAAGACATTGGCGCTAGGCGCTCGCGAGAGTCATGCGTGACTCAGGCAGGCATCGGCTGACGATGCGATAGTAATTGGCCAATCTCACTGGTCGCTACGTCGGCAACCTAGCCAGCGCGTTCGACATACCTGCACGCGTATCCATCGGTTCGGTGGAGAGCCAGATGACGTCAATGCGGACCACTAGGCAACCTTAATGACTGTCGGCAGTTGGAGTTATGCGGAAACGCTGTTGGGTGCCTATGGCACATTGAAGGCTGAACAGGACTCCCTCGGCTCATGGTGACCGAGGCGCGTATTTGGGGTACACAGATCAATAGGCCAAGCTTCTGGCCATTCTTACGATGCTTTCCTGTGTCCATTGCTCCACCATGGGACGTGTGGCAGGTATGAAAAGTCGTGACTCGCTGACAAACTTTTCACGACGCATCGGCATTGTATAGCTGTTGGAGGCAGTCGCTGGTGGCTCTTCTATCTTCGCCATTTCTAAGTTCTTCAACGTAATGCGATACCAGCCACTGTTGAATGCGGCCACTTCGAAGCAGGACATAATCAGCTTGGACAGGCTGGTTGGAGAAACGAAATAGAGACCAGCAGTACGCCCCTCCACCGGCACACTTGCATCAGTTTCCAACAGGATGAGACCGTCGTCGAAAACACGCCAGGACGTTTCTCCCGACTTCAAACCCGTGAACGACCTGTCATCCCATTCTTCATAGCCCTGCTTAAACTTCGCTAAGCCCAGATTATGAAGGCTTTGGAAAATATCATCACGGCGTTGGGTAGCCCCGTGCACAGCATGCTGCTCAACGGGCTGTGGCAAAAAGGCAAACTCAAGTTTTGGCGTGTAAGAGTGCCCACTGTACGAACGAGCGCATGATGCCTCCATGATGCGCTCGTGAAAAGCTTTCTCGGGAAGTGAGTTTTTGGATTTTTCCATCCTGCTCAGGCCTTGGACGATAGCTTTCAACAGCTCTTGGGGATCAGAGAATGAAGCTCTGAAAAAACCTAGCTTGTAGTCGGACACCTCATTGACGAACACAGCCTGCTTCGGATCAAAGTCTGTCTGCTGGATAAAAACCAGAATCGGCTTACGCTTGCTTACCGCCTGGCGAAATTCCTGCTGCGTAACAGAGAGGGCTGGCTGGGGTTCATAGCCGTAATTAGCACCGAGGATGAGAATATAAACGTCGCATTGGTCGACCTCTGTCAGGCAGGCATGCTCCGAAGAATATGTGCGCGCCCCGAAGTACTCGCTCATGATCGGCTTCATATCCAATGTTTCCACGGCGTCTTTGGCTGCGGCCCTGAAATGCTCGAATCCTTTTACCACGGAGCTTATGAACACCTTCATCAGTACATCCTCTGAACGCTGGCACATGTGCGGATTTGGACTGCTGCCAGATGGGATTGTTGCAGCTAATCTTGGTGTTGAAGGGTGGGTTAACGACCATATGATCAAACGCCTCTACATTCAGATCAGACGCCGTACCGTTAGTTACCGCCAGCTGCAATCACCCCTGCTCAAGGCCCTACACGCACACCTTTCTCCTGCGCCTCCTTTACAAGCCGCTCACGGTCTTCAGGAAGCAGCATCCGCGCCTCAACCAGCGAGTCTGCAGCTTTACTCACTGCAGACACATAAGCCTCTTTCGTGGGGTAGCGTTCCTCCAGGGAAAGGCGAGGGTCTCCGGCCACGATTCGCTCTTTCTTCGTCGCGGCAAACGGGAGGAAGCTGCCTTGGAAGTTACAAAAGCCACCATCAAAAAATTCGGGCCGGAAGGTATTCCAACCCGTGTAAGTTCCGATGGGAGCGCCTAGATACACATCCCGAACGCCACCCACATCAATTCCGTCTGCATCCACTTGAGGTACCAAGAGGCCGTAACTGCCGACCCCCGATTTCGGCGGCTCGTTTGTGAGAATGCCAGAGCTGTCTTCGGGACGAAAACCAGGTCCAAAATCAAGCACTTGCAGGCTGTTGACGGCACCGGTGTAGCGGAGCGCGGGGCGCGTAACGCCACCATAATTGGTCGCGGGGATGAGCGGGAAACTGACCCTGTCCGCCGGCACGAGGGTGCCGTCCGCCACAGAAGGCTTTATCGAAGCGGGTGGTGTTGTCTCATCACGTACCCAACCGACGAGGTTGATGAACGCTGCGCGCATTGTCCAGGTGTGTGGATTGGGATTTGATTGGACCTGGCAAAGCCCAAAGGGTGGATTAGCCGGGAGTGGCAAAGACGGCGGGGCATGCTGTGTACTTGCCATAATAAAAGTGCGGACGTTTTCCGGTTCATGTGTATCGCGCAAGCCGAGTGGGTCGGTAAGGCCAAGCGACTGGCGTCCCTCCCAAAGTTCAAGGGCCGTTGCCATGTGGAATATCAGAGGGCAGGTGTTGTTATCGTTGCAGCGATCCAGCAAACCCTGCGAGCGTCCGGTAACAGGGTCGGTTTCCCGGCCATAGGTAAACGGAAAATCGTAAGCAGGGGAATCATGATCGACCTGCTGGCCCCACGCCCGACCAGGTTGAGCAAATCGGATGTTGAGCGGCATCAGGCCGCCACCGATATGCGGCATCGCACCATCATAGACCCGATGACCTTCCTCGCTGCGGTTGAAACCCAGTGCGATCATGCTGCGGATGAATCGGCCGGATTGTGATGAGCCAGTGATAATCGACTTGACCTTGGGCCCATGCACGACAGGGTTGGGCACACCTTTATCGTCATGCTCAGCCTGCTGGAAAAACGCACCAACATCCCGTGCGATCGCAAAACCGATACCCATTACCGCCGGCTCCTTGGCCCGGTATATCAGCTCGTAAAGCTTGCCGGGCTGAAAACCAGCGGGTAGGCATATCTGGGTTTCGTTTGGCGTATTGCAATCGCCAAACTTCCAGTCATTCACTGGAATTTCCTGCCTGGGCGCATTTGCCCGCGAACGCACCGTCAACGTCGGACGAAAGCCATCCGAGAGCACTTTGGTATTGTCGGTTTCAACCGATTTATAGCTGGTATGAGGCGGGGTGGAGGTGAACCAACCTGCAGACAGGTTAAGGCTGACGGTCGGTGAGAGCGTGGTCAACTCACTGCGCACCACACCTGTTACCGGCGACCCATCAGTATTTATGGCCGTCGGCAATTGCACCATCATGCGGTTGTCGCCCGGGGCAACGTCTCCCTGCCAGGCAAACGCGATCAGCGTCGTACCCTGGCGCTGTAAAAAACCGTCCCCGGCGACTTCGAAGTTGTTGAACGCTGCTGGACTACCCTGCATATCAGCGTTGAACAATAACATCGCGCGCTTAGAGCCGCGATTTGGCACGTCGAATAGAAGAATGTCATTCGATTTGGCCACGTCAGCGGGACGCAGGATTGCGACATCAGTCGTGTATTCGACCATCCCGCGATGGTACGGGGCGCAAGTTCGATGTCTTGAATAATCTTGTTTCCAGAAGCTCCTGGGTCTAACTCACCATGAGCGCGCGCAAATACGCGTTCGTAAACCCCTGTATTCCCGAAGCTTTCGCCTCCGAAAGCGGGTTCGGTCCGCAGGATCTCCAGCTGTGTAGTACGGGCTTGGGCGGGTGCTGCAACGATCATCATGGAGCTTGCCAACGCTGCAGCATGAAATAGGCGATTCATCCTTACCCCCAATTTGTCATTTTTTTTATGGATGGCTTTTGATGCTCTGATGACGATGATTTGTACAGACAAAAAGGCTTCAAGCATAGCTCGCAGCTAGCTCGGTTATCGTAAATTCGTGAGCGTTCCGAGAGCACGCCTTGCCAATTCCAGCATCCTGGTGGGCAGTGGCTATGTAGGTCATGCATTCCTTCCTGTCGAAGGACGTTCCAATTGGGGTAGCCCGACCTCGCCGTACCGGGAGGTCGGGCCACGAAACAAAACATTACCGTCGAAGCGCTTTATTAGTTGGTGTAACTCGTCGACACTTTCTGCTGCATATTACCTCAAAGCTGCTTCTGTTGCCGATAGCGTATAGCATTGGTTTTTTACCCGTGCTTTGCACGCTTTGTCGCAAAAAAGTTGCGCAAGTGCTGATTTTCTCCTGAAGCACTTCGACAGTATTCATATCGGCGCGATGATTCGGCTGTGGGCAACGTACACGTTGTCTTTCACCGCATGGCATTCCACGTAACGGTCGCCTTGGAAGGTTGAGTGCTCGGTGATTTGATGGTGGCAGCTGTCGATACGGATTTACCCGCGATTCATATTCCGCTTGATGGCATCCGGGCCGAGATTCTTCGGCTGCGCACGAAATCGCGTGTCTTAGCTGGCGGCCTGTTCCTCAGTTCCGACACAATTGGAAAAGTCTGAGTGCTCATGACCAATCTCCTGCCTGCTAGGTGTGAGTCCATCTGAGGTGCTCAGTCGGGTGTTGTATGCTCCTTTCAGCCTTAAAGTTTTGTAGAAAAAAGCTTTAATATCAGGGTGTTAAGCATAAGGCTTGGATGGTTTCTGCAATGAGAATAGTCCGTAAAGCTGAAATCGATTTGGAACGGGATTCGATGTGTGCTAACGTAATACCGCTTGTGGCATTTGGCCATAAGGTGAATCACAGATTGTCAAGTTCGCAATGGTTCGCCGCGAAAGCGACCAGCAGACTAAACAATGATGTGCGGAAACTCTTCATTGAGCACCTCCAAGCATTATACAAACAGTGATACTGACATTATACGTCATCCCTAGCAGTTGCGGCCTAGTTCATACAGCTTGTATACGTGTATGGATGGATAGTGTGGGGAACATTTAAGATTAGCCGGTGAGGCGCTCAGGATTGCCGCCATCCGAGTCTCACCGGTTGGCTTGATAGGTAAATCATGGAAGAAAATAGTTGGTATAAGCCTCGACATTATTTGCATTTTGATCGTCCAGTCGGTTTGCGAGTCGCATTTCAGTACGTTTCTGATCCGGCCAAGGTATGCGTGCACTCGTTCTATCCTTTTATTCGCAATGCGACGATAACAAAAAAGACCAAATATAATACATTGTTTCGAACTTTCGAAGTGACGGAAAAAGTACGGCCTATATCGTATGCGGCTCACATGGATTCTAATATCTATGCATACTACTCGTCAATTTTGTCTTCGAAGTATGAGGAAAAGCTCAGGACGCATGGTCTTCAAACATCTGTGCTTGCCTTTCGATCTCTTGGCGGGCAGAGTAATATTCATCATGCACATAATGCATTTCAAGAAATAAAAGCTCGCGAAGAAAGTAGCGTGCTATGTTTTGATATTGAGAAATTCTTCGATAGACTGAATCACGGACTCCTCAAGAAAGTTTGGCAAGAGTTGCTAGAAGTTTCCAGTCTGCCTGATGATCATTATTCGGTATTTAAGGCTATAACAAAGTATTCTTCCGTAAACAGGCTGGATGCCCTAAAAGCCTTGGGTGTTTCTGTGCACAATCCAGCTGTGATCAATAATAGGCTATGCAGTGCAAAAGAATTCAGAACTCTTATTCGAGAGAATAAGCTTGTAGTGCCAAATAATGAAAGGTATGGCATTCCTCAGGGGTCGCCTATTAGTGCGATTCTTTCCAATATGTATATGCTGGATTTTGACAGGTCCATGCTCCTTTATCTCTCTGAGACTGAGTCTGTCTATTATCGGTATTGTGATGATATTATGATTATCTGTCCTGTACACGCGCAGGATAATATACAGGAGTATGTTGAAGCAGAGATTAGAAAAATGTTGCTTGACGTTCAACACAAAAAAACTCATATTCAGCAGTTCTCTCGCGATGCTCTTGGGAATCTCCGCACTGAAAAACCTATACAGTATCTGGGGTTCATGTTTGACGGAGAGCGTATTTTTATTCGGCCCGCTTCCCTAACTCGATATTATAAGAAAATGAAGTCTCGGGTGGGGTTGGCTAAAAAATCTAAAGACCGTATAAATGTTTTGCGGCGTACTCGAGGAGAGGCGGATAAAGGGTTGTTTTTACGTGCTATCTATAAAGGATATACTCACTTAGGACGCCGAAATTTCATAACTTACGGCTATCGTGCTGCCAAGATTATGGGTTCTAAAACTATCAGGCAACAGTTGCGTGCACATTGGCAGAAGGTTCAGCAAGAAATAAAAGACTAAAAGCCGCCAGACGCTAAATACGTGAATAGCCTCCCATGTCTGCTTATTGGGTCTGGCTTACACGAGCTATATGCATGCATAGCTAAAGTCTAGATACGACGTCTCCTGAACAAAACCTCAGATTCTTCTGTAAAAGTCTTTAATGTTAGCACGGAAAAAATGGCCTATTGATAATATAATTTTCTATCGAGCCATTAGAAGTGAGCGGAAGTCAATAGACATCTGTTGTAGTGTTCTAATTATTTCCGACGCTCATTTAGGCAGGAATATTGTCAGATAGGGGGGGCTGATGACCAAACAACGTCGCACCTTTTCCACTGAATTCAAACGCGAGGTTGCAGGGCTTCGTGCTCGATCAAGTCTATGATTATATCAAAGCTTCCCATTAGCTTTGGAGGCAAGTCTACGTTATGTAATGGGGTCAACCGGCTTCGATAGGAGCGCAACGGTGTGACCCCGCAGAGCAAAGCCCCTACGACCGAGCAGCAAAAAACTCAGGAGCTGGAAGCTGAGCTGTCCGGCTTGAGCAGGAGAAATCTATTTTTAAAAAAGCTTAACGCCGCTTCCAAGATTAGTTGGCCGCTACAGTGCTAAGTTCTGTTCGGATCAACGCCAACCGACTCCCCCCGCAACCCCACCCGCATATCCGCTCCACTCGGCTGCTGATACAAACTCAACCCGAACTCCGGCATCACCGTAATCAGATAATCGAAAATATCCCCCTGTATCCGCTCGTACTCCACCCACACCGTCGTGCGCGTGAAGCAGTAGATTTCCAGCGGGATGCCCTGTGAGGTGGGTTCGAGCTGGCGAACCATGCAGGTCATGTTCGGGTTGATGTCGACGTGGCTCTTCAGGTACGCCAGGGCGTAGGCGCGGAAGGTGCCGATGTTGGTCATGCGCCGGCGGTTGGCGGACATTTGTGCGACGTTGCCTTGTGCCTGGTTCCAGGCCAGCAGTTCGGCCTGTTTGCGGCCGATGTAGTCGGTGAGCAGGTGGATTTGCATGAGTTGCTGTTCTTCATCGTCGCGAACGAAGCGCACGCCGCTGGCGTCGATGAACAGGCTGCGCTTGATGCGCCGTCCGCCTGATTGCTGCATACCGCGCCAGTTGCGGAACGACTCTGACATCAGGCGCCAGGTCGGGATGGAGACGATGGTTTTATCGAAGTTCTGCACTTTGACGGTGTGCAGGGTGATGTCCACCACGTCGCCATCCGCGCCGACCTGCGGCATTTCGATCCAGTCGCCGACGCGCAGCATGTCGTTGCTGGTCAGCTGCACACTGGCGACGAAGGAGAGCAGGGTGTCCTTGTAGACCAACAGGATGACCGCCGACATGGCGCCGAGGCCGGACAACAGTAGCAGGGGAGAACGGTCGATCAGGGTGGCGACGATGATGATCCCGGCGAAGACGTAGAGGATCATCTTCGACAGTTGCACGTAACCCTTGATGGAGCGCGTGCGGGCGTGTTCGGTGCGCGCGTAGATGTCCAGCAGGGCATTGAGCAGGGTGCCGATGGCTAATGTCATGAACAGGATGGTGAACGCCATGGCGATGTTGCCGATCACGTTCCGGCCCGCAGTGCTCAGGCCCGGGACCAGCGTGAGGCCGAACTGAATGACCAGTGACGGCACCATCTGCGCCAGTCGGTGAAAGACCTTGTTGTGGCGGAAGTCGTTGACCCAGTGCAGGGACGGCTGACGGCCGAGCATCCTGACGGCGTACAGCACCAGAAAGCGCGCCACGCGGCCAAGCACCAGTGCGGCGGTCAGCAACAGGATCAGCGCCAGCCCGGTGCGTACCCACGGGTGCTGATCGAGCATGTCCCAGATTTCCTGGGTCTTGAGCCAAAGCGAGTGAATATCCATAAAAGCATCGGGCCCGTTGAGCGAAGAGGGGGGCGTGATTAGAACATTTACCGGGTCGGACGGGGCGGCCCGTGAGCACGAAGTGCACGTCGGGCAATGATTTAAAATTGTATCGATCGCTGAAGTAGACTCATCGCTCATTATCAAAGGAGTTGCGTCTTGCACCTATCCATCGTTCAACGCTGTGCGTCACGTCTCGGGTTGCAGGCCTTGTGGGTACTGGTCGGTCTGGCCTCGTCGACATTGGTCAGTGCCGCCGGCGCGTTACCGACCTACGGTGAAATGGACGCAGCAGGTTTCGCGGGCTCGCCCCGGGAGAACTACGCCCTGCAGGACTTTTCCGATAAATACCGTGCGACGCTGGATATTTCCGCCAAAGACGATGTGTTTCGTCCCGGCGTGATCAACGTGTACGACAAGGCCAGCGGTGCGGCCTTGATCCGCGTGCAGTCCGATGAGCTGGTGCTTGGCACTGACCCGAAAACCGGCAAGGTCAAAACCAACGTGCACGAATTGCCCTATGGCGAACAGAGCGTACTGATCTATCAGGATTTCAACTTCGACGGCATCAAGGACCTGGCCTTGATGGACGGGCAGAACAGCTGCTATCACGGCCCCTCGTATCAGGTCTTTCTCGGCACGGCCGATGGTTTCCGGCACAGCGATTCGTTTACCGAACTGGCGCAAAACAACTGCGGCCTGTTCAGCGTGGATGAGAAAGCCCGCAAGATCGAGACCATGACCAAGGACGGTTGCTGCTGGCACCAGACGTCTACCTACAGCATCCGTAATGGCGAGCCGGTTCTGGAAACGCAGACGGTCCTTGACCATACCGGCGGGTCGGGACTGCCGACTGAAACAGTCAGTCGCAATCAGAATGGCAAGATGACGCACACCACCAGCATCGTCTGGGAGGAAGACGAGTCGCGTGAGATTCTCCTGTCGTTCAGGCTTGCGCCGTCCGGCAAGCGCATTGTGTTGTTCCGCTCAGGGGACGCAAGCCCGGTCTTCTACGCGGCGGTGGACAGCAAGAATCAGGTCGGGCTGCTGTTTCCGCAGGCTGACGGTGAGCAACTGAAGTACGACGCTGCCAGTCACGTATTGAGCTTTGTGCGCGGCGACACCGTTTACCGGATCGTGGGTGACGCAAAGGGTGCGCCCACCGCCGTGCAAGTGGTGGTGCGTGGCAAAACCACCGAACTGAAGCTGCTTGCCGAGCCTGCTCAAGGTTCGCTGAACAAGGTCGCGGATGCGTTGAAAGCCGCGCAGTAATCAGGCGGCGGGGTGCTAGCCCCGATACCTCACCGCCTCGACAAACGCGCTGAATGCCGGCGACGCCTGTCGCCGGTTCGGGTAGTACAAGTGAAAACCTTCGAAGTAAGGGCTCCAGTCGACCAGCACTTCTTTCAGGCGGCCGCTGGCGATGTGCGGCTCGGCCATGGAGTCCGGCACGTAGGCCAGGCCCACGCCGTCCAGTGCGGCGTTGAGCACATGGATCATGCTGTTCGACGTAAATTGCCCGTTGACCCGTAGGTTGAGCTTGCGGCTGTCCTTCTCGAACTCCCAGGCGTAGCAACTGCCGTTTGGCGAGTGGCGGATGTTGATGCAGGTGTGTTGAGTCAGGTCCTGAGGCTGCAGCGGGACGGGATGTCGCTCGAAGTAGGCCGGCGAGCCGACCACTGACAAGCGCCAGTCAGGCCCCAGGCGCACGGCAATCATGTCCTTGCTGATGGACTCCCCCAGACGGATGCCCGCATCGAAACGTTCGCTGACAATATTGGTGAAGCCGTAGTCGATGCAGATCTCGATCTGAATATCCGGGTACTGCGCCAGAAACCCTGCAAGCATCGGGCGGATGATGCCTTCTGCGGCGTCATCGGAGCAGGTAATGCGAATGGTGCCGGCGGGTTTGTCGCGCAGTTCGCCCAGCACTTCGACTTCTGCGGCAATCTGATCCAGCAGCGGCCCGATCGAGCGCATCAGCCGTTCGCCAGCCTCGGTCGGGGCCACGTTGCGGGTGGTTCTCGCCAGCAGGCGCAGGCCCATGCGCTCTTCAAGGCCCCTCATGGTGTGGCTCAGGGCTGAAGGCGTAACGCCCAGTCTGGTCGCGGCCTTGGTAAAGCTCTGATCGCGTGCCACCTGCAGGAAGGCTTGCAGGTCATTGAGTTTGGGTGTGCTCATTACTGAATCCTTCTCACAAGCGCGTATAAATTGTGGTGTCTAATCATCCTAATACCTTTGCCCTAACCTGTGCCGACTCATTTTTAACGTCGCCAGGTCAGGACGCATGCAAGCATTTGATTCAACCCTGAAGCAGTCCGAAATAACCACTCATTCGCCAGCCTGGGGCGCCGTGTTTTCGATGGCGCTGTGTGTGGTGGTGCTGATTGCGTCGGAGTTTATGCCGGTCAGCCTGCTGACACCTATCGCGCAGGACCTCGGCATCAGCCAAGGGCAGGCAGGGCAGGCGATTTCGATCTCCGGCTTTTTTGCCGTGCTGACCAGTCTGCTGAACACGCCGCTGACCGGACATCTGGATCGCAAGCCTGTCCTGCTGGGCTTCAGCCTGTTGCTGCTGGTGTCTGGCGTGATCGTCACGCTGGCCTCCAACGGCTGGTTGTTCATGACAGGCCGTGCATTGCTCGGGATTGCCATTGGCGGCTTCTGGTCGATGTCGACCGCTACCGTGATGAAGTTGGTGCCGAAGCAATCGGTCGCCAAGGGCCTGGCACTGATCAACGGCGGCAATGCGCTGGCGGCGACGGTCGCCGCGCCATTGGGCAGCTTCATGGGCCAGTACATCGGCTGGCGCGGGGCGTTTTTCTTGGTTATCCCGCTCGCGGCGCTGGCGTTTGCCTGGCAGTGGCTGAGCCTGCCGGCCATGCGCAGCCAGCCGAACAACCGGGCACGCAATCCGTTCCGCCTGCTGCGCAACCCGCAAGTGGCCGTCGGCATGAGCGCGATCCTGTTGCTGTTCATGGGCCAGTTCGCCGTCTTCACCTACCTGCGCCCGTTTCTGGAAGAGATCACCGGGGTCAGCGTCAACACGTTGTCCCTGATGCTTTTGGCGCTGGGGGCCAGCGGGCTGGTCGGCACCTACCTGATCGGCAGGCTGCTGCACACAGGCCTGTATGCCTGCCTGATCGCCATTCCGTTGCTGATGGCGGTGCTGGCCGTGGCGCTGACCGGCCTGGGCCATTCACCTCAGTCCGTCGCCATTGTGCTTGCCGTCTGGGGGCTGATTGCCACACCTGCACCGGTCGCCTGGGGCCTGTGGTTGAGCCGCACGCTGCCCGACGATGCCGAGGCAGGCGGCGGCCTGATGGTGGCGACCATTCAATTGGCGATCACCGCCGGGGCCGGCATCGGCGGCGCGCTGTTCGACAGCCTCGGTTGGTGGAGCCCGTTCGCATTCGGTGGCGTGTTACTGGCGTGTTCGGCCGCGCTGGCCTGGACGGCACGCGACAACGCGTCCCTGCAGGAAAGCAACACCGGTCAGGGCCGGGCAGATAAACGCGGGTCAATTTATCAACGAGGTAACACGCCATGAAAAAGATTCTTTTGATGCTTGGGCTTTTAATCAGCTCATACGCTGCGACAGGAGCAGACATGTCTCAAGGTGCCGATAATTTCTACACAAGCGACAAGGTCGTTGCGCAAAAAGTGCTGTTCAACAACCAGTACAAGATGAAAGTCGCGGGCAACCTGTTTATACCCAAAGGCTCGAACCCGAACGTTAAAGCTCCGGCCATCATCATCGGCCATCCGATGGGGGCGGTGAAGGAGCAAAGCGCCAATCTCTACGCGCAGAAACTGGCCGAGCAAGGGTTTGTCACCTTGTCGCTGGACCTGTCGTTCTGGGGCGGGAGCGAAGGCCAGCCGCGTAATGCCGTTTCACCGGATATCTACGCCGAAGACTTCAGCGCCGCAGTGGACTTCCTGAGCACGCAGACCTTCGTGGACAAAAAACGAATCGGCGTGCTGGGGATTTGCGGCAGCGGCAGCTTTGTCATCAGTGCCGCGAAGATCGACCCGCGCATGAAAGCCATCGCCACGGTGAGCATGTATGACATGGGCGCCGCCAACCGCAACGGCCTGAAACATTCGCAGACGCTGGCGCAGCGCAAGAAGATCATCGAGCAGGCGGCACTGCAGCGCGACGTGGAATACAACGGCGGCGACACCGCGTACACCAGCGGCACGGTACACAAACTGACTGACACATCCGGCCCGATCGAACGCGAGTTCTATGATTTCTATCGCACGCCACGGGGCGAGTTCACGCCTGAAGGCCAGTCCCCCGAACTGACCACTCACCCGACGCTGACCAGCAACATCAAGTTCATGAACTTCTATCCGTTCAACGACATCGCGACCATCTCGCCACGCCCGATGTTGTTCATCGCCGGCTCAAAGGCGCACTCTCTGGAGTTCAGCGAGGAAGCGTACAAACTGGCCGGCCAGCCCAAGCAACTGATCATCGTGCCGGAGGCCGGGCATGTGGATCTGTATGATCGGGTCGATCTGATCCCGTTCGACAAGTTGGGCGAGTTTTTCAAGAACAACCTGAAGTAATCCGCCGGAAGACAATACGTATGAAAAGGCCCTGCACGATCAGGGCCTTTTCATTATCGGTCACTGGTGGTTTCAAATCTGCCTAAAGATATGCAGGCTCATCCTCATCACGAAGGTGAATGTCCAGTCCCTGCCGACCCACTGCAAGATGAGGACGCAATGTCAGTGCCGGGATCTCGTAGTCACCGTCGTTCTGCCTGCGAAACGGCAAGGGCTCAAGGGTGAACAGGGTATCCAGGCGGTTGCCGTAATCGGCGCAAATGCGGGCAAATGTCGCGCTGTCCACCTTGCCTGCCCGGTACACAGGGAAGGGCGCGAGCACATCGAAACCTGGATAGAACAGGATGCCGTGCTGGATAGGAAAGAGCACGTCGTTCAGCGCTCCGTTTACGCCACGCTCGCTGTAGTGGGACTCCCAGCCGCCCATGGTCACCGTCAGCATGGCGCGCTTGCCTGCCAGCGTTCCCTCACCGTATCGATCACCCCAGTGCTGGTCGCTGTGCTCGCCCACGCCGTAGGCGAAACCACAGGCGTACACCCGCTCTATCCAGCCTTTCATGATCGCCGGCATCGAAAACCACCATAGCGGAAACTGAAATATGACGGCGTCTGCCCAGAGCAATCTGGCCTGTTCGGCCTCGATGTCCGGCGGTTGAATACCGGCGGCAAATACGCGTTGCGACTCAAGGGCAGGGTCAAAGCGGCTGCTGCTCTCAAGGCCTGGTGCATCGTTGGCGTCGATTGTCGCCTTCCAGCCCATCTGGTAAAGGTCGGACACCTGCACCTGATGGCCTTTACTCTGCAGATGATCGACTGCGAAGTCTTTCAACGACCCATTCAGCGAGCGCGGTTCGGGGTGGGCGTAGACAATAAGTACGTTCATGAGGGGCTCCGGTTTGTCTGTCATGAGGCAACGCTACAGACTCGATCGGGTATGCTGGAAATCAATCTCCCAAACACTGGGTATGTGCATGAACAATACCTTGCGGCGTATCGACCTCAATTTGCTGATCACGCTGGATGCATTGCTCTCGGAGCAGAACGTGACCCGCGCGGCGCATCGGCTGAACCTGACTCAGCCGACGGTCAGCCTGCAATTGGGCAGGCTGAGGCAGGTACTGGATGATCCATTGCTGTTGCCGGGACCGCGGGGCATGACCCCGACTGCGCGGGCTGAACAACTGCGCGAACCGCTCAGGCAGGCGCTTGCAGCGCTGGAGTCCGCTTTGCTGCCCGGCCGGGATTTCGACCCGGCAAAGGCCGATCACACCTGGCGCGTGGCCGCCAGCGACTACGCGACCATCGCGTTGATATGGCCGTCGCTCGGCAGGTTGCGCAGCAGTGCTCCGGGTACGCGCCTGGCCCTGTTGAACAAGCACCCGGTCAGCCTTGCCGCGGATCTAGAAAGCGGTCGACTGGATCTGGCGTTGCACACCCGCGATGAGGCGCCGCCCAAGCTGCGTCAGCGGTCGTTGATCCATGAACGTTATGTGCTTGCTGCCCGGCATGATCATCCGGATTTTGTGCAGCCCGTATCGCTGACACGTTTCTGTGAGCTGGAGCATGCGGTCATGTCTCCCAACGGCGGCGGGTTCGCCGGAAGCACCGATCAGGCCCTGGCGGCGCAGGGGTTAAGCAGACGGGTCGTGTTGTCGGCGCCGCATTTCGGCTCGCTGGTGTCTGCACTGACCAGCAGCGATCTGGTTGCAGTGGTGCCCGAACGGCTGGTGCGCGCCCAGCCGACGCTCGTGGTTCAGGAACCGCCGCTTTCGATTCCCGGGTTTGAAATGCTCATGCTGTGGCCTGAGCGTTTGCACCGTGATCCGGCTCATATGTGGTTACGAGAACTGATGGCTTCGGCCATTGATTGAGCCGTGCGGCGCTCATGATTCAAGCCCGCAGCCTGCGTTCGCGTAACGCACTCAAACACTCGCGCCCCGCAGCCTCGGCGGTTTGCGTGACTGTCTGGCTGTTGTCCTCGGTGATCCAGGTCAGCAGCCGCACCTGACCCGTCGCCTGGCTGCCGCCGTGCATGCGAGACAGGGTTTCGCGGTGCTTGAGCATGGCTTTCATGCGGGTGGCGAGCATGAAGATATCGTCGATGAAACCGTCTTCGACGTTGTCGTGATGCTCGATGCCCAGCCCCGTGGCGTCGTGGTCGATACGCAGGTGGTAGTGCATGGCCCCGGTTGCATCCTCGCTGCCGAACAGCGCGATGACGAAGCCTTTGCCCAGCAGTGAGCGCAAGGCGTGCTGGATGATTTCCTGCACATCGGGGGTGATCTGTCTGACTTCGCGGCTCATGTAACGACTCCTGACCTGATGAGTAGTGCAGGCAGTATTCAACGACGGGATGTAAAGCGCGGTCCGGGCCAGGTAATGCTGGGTAAAGACCGCCTTGTTCATGCTGTAAAAGCTCCGCCTCAAAAGGTCTGGCCCAGCGAGAACTGGAACACTTGGGTCTCGGCGTCTTCGGGCTTTTTGATCGGCACGGCGAGGTCGAAGCTCAGGGGGCCGAGCGGCGAGTACCAGGTCACGCCGACGCCGACCGAACTGGCCATCTGGTCGATATTGATGTTGCCGCAGTTCTGCGTGGTGGTCAGGTAGCACTTGTCCGCGTAAACCGTGCCGAAGTCCCAGAACAGCGAGGTGCGCAGGGATTTCTGGTCTTTGACGAAGGGCATCGGGAACAGGTATTCCATGCCGCCGGTGATCAGGATGTTGCCGCCCAGGGCTTCGGTGTCGCGGTCGGAATAGTAGATCTGCCCCTGACTGGCGTAGGTGCCGGTGGCGGGGGTATTGCGTGGCCCCAGCGTGCCGTCCTTGAAGCCACGCACGGTGGCCTGGCCGCCCGCCGTATAGTTTTCGTAGAAGGGCAGGCCGTCGGTATCGCCGTAACCGTTGCCGTAGCCGAGTTTGGTATGCAGGCGCAGCGAGGTGGTGTCGCTGAGCGGCAGGAAGGTCTGGCCGTTGTAGTCGAGTTTGTAGAACTGCAGGTCACTGCCCGGCACGGTGCTGGTCAGGGTCAGGCTTTGCGAGTGACCGCGGGTGGCCAGTACGCCTTTGTTGAGGGTCGATTCCGACCAGCCGACGCTGGCCTTGAGGTTGGTGAACGCATCCCCCTCGCGCTCGATGAAGTCGTAGATCTCGTCAGCGCTGTAGCTGCCGGCGTCGAGGGTGTCACGCTGGATCGACAGCCCGTAGGTCAGGCGCGATGTTTCGCTGATCGGATAGCCGAGGTTGACCCCGGCGCCCACGCTGTTGAGCGAATAGTAGGAGACCTCGTCGTCATCGTCGTAGTACTTGCTGTAGTCGGTCGCGTTGTAGAAAACGTTGTAGCCCAGGCTCACCCCGTCAGGCGTGAAGTACGGGTTGGTGAACGCGAAGTTGTACTTGGTCTGGTACTCGGAGCGGGTCATGCCAAGGCTGGCGAAGTTGCCGGTGCCGAGGATGTTGTTCTGCGAGATGGAGCCACCCAGTATCAGCCCGGCGCTTTGCGAAAAGCCCACGCTGGCGGTGATGTTGCCCGAGGCCTGTTCTTCGACGGCGTAGTTGATGTCCACCTGATCGTCGGTGCCGGGGACCGCTGGCGTTTCGACGTTCACTTCCTTGAAGAAACCGAGACGCTCCAGGCGCACCTTCGACTGGTCGATCAGGTAGGTCGAGGCCCAGCCGCCTTCCATCTGACGCATTTCACGGCGCAGCACCTCATCGGCGGTCTTGGTGTTGCCGCGAAAGTTGATGCGGTTGGCGTAGGCGCGCTTGCCGGGGTCGACCACGAAACTGATATCGACGGTGTGATTGGCCTCGTTGGCTTTCGGCACGCCATTGACGTTGGCGAATGTGTAGCCATCGTTGCCCAGACGACGAGTGATCAGGTTGGTGGTGTCAGTCATGACCTTGCGTGAAAACACCTGCCCCGGTTTGACCAGAATCAGTTGTTCGAGCTGGTCCTTCGGTACTTTCAGGTCGCCGCCCAGTTTGACGCTGCCCACGGTGTACCGGTCGCCTTCGGTGATGTTGACGGTAATGAACACGCCTTTCTTGTCAGGTGTCAGCGATACCTGCGTCGAGTTGATATCCATGTTGATGTAGCCGCGGTCCAGGTACCAGGAGCGCAGTCGTTCCAGGTCGCCGGAGAGTTTTTCACGGGCGTACTTGTCATCGTTCTTGAAAAACGACAGCCAGTTGCTGGTCTTGAGCTGAAACTGATCAGCCAGTTGTTCATCGGAGAACACGGTGTTGCCGACCACGTTAATGTGCTGGATCGACGCCACCGTCCCTTCGTCGATGGTGATTTTCAGGGCAATGCGGTTGCGTGGTGCAGGCAGCGCCTGGGTATCGACCGAGGCACTGTAGCGGCCCTGGGAGACATACTGGCGTTGCAGTTCATTGCGCACGCCTTCAAGCGTGGCGCGCTGGAATATCTCGCCCTCACTGAGCCCCGACTGCTTGAGCCCCTTCATCAGGTCGTCGGTGCTGATGACCTTGTTGCCGACAATCTCGATACTGGCGATAGAAGGGCGTTCGACTACATTGATCACCAGCACATTGCCATCGCGTGCAACGTTGATGTCTTGAAAGAAACCGGTCTTGAACAGTGAGCGCGACGCGTCGGCCAGACGCTGCTCATCGGCCTGATCGCCGACATTGAGCGGCAGCGCAGCGAATACGCTGCCGGCAGATACGCGTTGCAGGCCGTTGACGCGGATGTCCGAGATGGCAAAAGTATCGGCGTGTACCAGCGGGATGCTGAATAACAGGCAGAACGATAGAAGCAGACGCGAAGAAATCATCAAACCCTTTCCAGAAAGCTGCGACAAAGGCATTTGAGCGCTGCCGATGACACGCCAGAAAGGGCCGGTCCGGCGGGCGCTGTTGGCTGCGCAGCATAGGGGGAGGGCATGTTGGGGACGGTTAACGCCGTGTAAGGTTAGGTAAAGATCAACGAGCCCGGCTGACACGCCGCAGCAGCGCCGGGATAATCGGCAACCACCAATCAAGGGCCTGCCATGACTTCCGTATTGCTTGTCGATGATGATCGGGAACTGACGGAAATGCTCAGCCAGTACCTGACCCGTGAAAGCTTCGACGTGACCTGCACCAACAGCGCTGAAGAGGGCGAGGTTGAAGCCTTGTCCGGGCGTCACGACATCGTCGTGCTGGACATCATGATGCCGCGCATCTCCGGCATTGAGGTGCTGCGGCGGATCCGTGCGCAAAGCCAGGTGCCGGTGATTCTGCTGACCGCACGCGGCGACAATATCGACCGTATTTCCGGTCTGGAATTGGGCGCCGACGATTACGTGCCCAAGCCCAGCTCTCCGGGTGAGCTGGTGGCGCGTCTGCGGGCGATCATGCGCCGGGTGCGTGCGGTGCCGGTGATCGAGACGGTCAGGGAGGTGATTCAGGCCGGAGAGCTGATGCTCTGGCCAGGCAAGCGTGAAGCGCGCTGGCAGGGCGTGACGCTTGAACTGACCGGCAACGAGTTCTGCCTGCTCGAAGAGCTGGCGCGGCATGCCGGGCAACTGGTCAGCAAACAGAACCTGTCGATGAACGCGCTGGGACGGCCGCTGGCCCGCTACGATCGCAGTATCGACGTGCACATCAGCAGCATTCGCCACAAGCTCGGCCCGCGCAACGATAACCAGAGCTGGATACAGAGCGTGCGTAATCTGGGCTATATGTTGATCACGCCATGAGACCGAGCCGGTTGTTCTGGAAGCTGTTTCTGGCGTTCTGGCTGGCGACCAGCCTGACCTTCATGGTCGGTGCCGGCCTGTTCATGTTCACCCAGTCGGGGCGTGGCGATCCTTCGTTCAGCACGGTGCTCGACAACGAAGTGCGCATTT
The DNA here is from genome assembly GCF_027983475.1 of Pseudomonas cerasi. Taxonomy (NCBI): domain Bacteria; kingdom Pseudomonadati; phylum Pseudomonadota; class Gammaproteobacteria; order Pseudomonadales; family Pseudomonadaceae; genus Pseudomonas; species Pseudomonas cerasi. Next base: position 673,935 of record NZ_JAQJVM010000002.1, on the reverse strand, counting down.
TGCAGCGCTCGGGCATTGCCGCAGGGCAGGCGTTGCTTGATGCCTGGCAGCCGGAGGGTCACAGCAAGGTCGGTCTGTACGACAGCCAGGGGATGCTGCTGGCGGGCGATTTGCTGGAAAACCCTCGCTTCGAACTCGCCGTGCGTACGCGCGAAGGTGCAATCGTGCATATCCGCTCTACCCAGCGCCCCAACCATGACGATCAACCCTCTCACCTCAATCCGCTGATCACCGGCACGGTCATGAGTGCGCTGTTCAGCTGGTTTCTCAGCAGCTATCTGGTGGCACCGCTGATTAAATTGCGCGAGGCGATGGGCAAGGTCGCCAGAGGCCGATTCGACACACGGGTGAAACCTGATATGGGCCGCCGGCGCGATGAAATCGTCGACCTCGCCGAGGATTGCGACCGCATGGCCAATCAGCTCAAGGTCATGGCCGACTCCCAGCAACAACTGCTGCATGACATTTCCCATGAGCTGCGTTCGCCGCTGACGCGCATGAGTGCCGCCATCGGCCTGCTGCGCCAGGAGCCGACCCAACTGGACATGCTCGAACGCATCGAGCGCGAATCGGAGCGAATGGACTCGCTGATCGAAGAATTGCTGACCCTGGCGCGCATGCAGAGCGATGTCGAAAGCCTGACCCGCGACCAGGTCGATGTCATCAGCCTGCTGGCAGCCATCGTCGAAGATGCCGAATTCGAGGCCGGACTGAAGCAGTGTCGGGTCAGGCTGCAGGCTCCCGGATCTTTCGTCGCCCAGGTCGACAGCGAATTACTTTATCGGGCCTTCGAAAACGTGATCCGCAATGCCGTTCGCCACACGGCGGTCGGCACGGATGTGGTGGTGGTCGCCAACGTTCAGGCCCAGCCGCTGTGCCTGATGGTCAATGTCATCGATCAGGGGCCAGGTGTGGACGAGGCGTGTCTGCAACGGATTTTCCAGCCCTTCGAGCGCGGTCCGGAGAATGCCGCGCAGGGCTTTGGTCTGGGCCTGGCCATCGCCCTGCGGGCTATCGAAATGCACGGCGGGCAGATCGCCGCACGCAATCGGCCGGGCGGCGGTCTGGTGGTCGATGTACTGCTGCCGGTGTCGTGACTGCGCTCGATGACCGTCCCTCGGCGCGTTGCTCAATGCTCAGCGCAGCGGCGCCTGCAGACTGGCCCTGAGCCCACCCTGCGGACGATTGTCGAGGCTCACGTTGCCACCCATCAATAGCGCGACTTTCTGCACGATGGCCAGTCCCAGACCCACGCCTTGATCGTTGCCACGGCTGTAGAACGGCTCGAACAAGCGCTCGCGCTCCTGCTCATCGATACCGGGGCCCTGATCGTCGACGTTGAGCCGGAAGCAATGCTCACTGAATGTCAGCCCCACCGTGACCTGGCCACCTTCGGGTGAGAAGTTGACGGCATTGGTGATCAGGTTGTGCAAGGCAATGTCCAGCGCGGGGAAGTCGACCATGACTTCGCGGCTGGCTTCAGTGCATTCAAAGGACAGCTCCAGATGCTTGCTCAGCACCCACGGCGTCAGCTGCACCAGACTGTCGCGCACGGCGCTGACCAGATCCACCGCTACCTTGCCCGCTGGCGAAGGGCCGGGCTCCAGGCGCGCAATGGTCAGTAACTGGTTGACCAGCCGCGTCGTACGGTCCACGCCGATGATCAGGTAGCCCAGCGACTGTTGCCGCTGCTCTTCGTTGTGCGCTTCCAGGACGTTTTGCGCGTGCACCCGCAGGACCGCCAGAGGCGTGCGCATTTCGTGGGCCGCATCGGCAATGAAGCGTCGCTCGCGTTTGAGCAGGTCCTGAATCTGCCCCAGCAGGCGGTTCAGGGCGGCCTGCATGGGCTCCAGTTCAGCGGGCAGGGCGTTGAGTTGCAGAGGGTGCAGAGAGCCGGCGTTACGGCCACGCAGGGTATTGGCGAAATCGGCCAGTGGCCTCAGCCCCCAGCGGATCGCCAGCCAGATGGCGATCATCAGCACCAGACTGCCGATCAGGTTCGGCAAGACCGTGTGACGCACAATGCGGTTGACCAGATCCGAGCGCACGTCATCGCGCTCACCGACCCAGACCAGCAGCCCGTGCTGTTGGTCCCTGAGCACGAAGGCTCGCCATTGATGGCCGGTCATGTCATTGAAATCACTGAACCCGGTGCTCTGTGGCGGATGAGTGAAGGTCGGTGCGCTGGCGGTGTGTACCAGCGAATTGTTGTCCTTGTCCCAGACCTGAAAGGCGATCTTGCCCTCGTAAGGATGGCCGTCCACACGCGGTTCGGCCTGGGCGAGCGCCTGATTGAAGGCCTGATAGAGCTGCGCGTGCTCCTTGCGCTCCATGGGCATGCGCATCACGCCTTCCAGCAGTCTTGCGTTCTGCGCCAGCTGGGCATCGTAGATTTCCGCGATTTCGTGATTGCTGTCATGCACGTTGAACAGCGTCAGGACCAAAAGACCACACAGCAGCAGGCCGATGATCAGGGTCAGTGTGCGGCGGCGTATCGACTTCAAGAACGCTCCTCCACCAGGTAACCCACGCCTCGAATGGTACGGATCAGGGTGCTGGAAAACTTTTTGCGCAGATGATGAATGTGCACTTCAAGGGTGTTGCTTTCGGCTTCTTCGTTCCAGCCGTAGAGCAGTTGCATGAGCCGTTCGCGGGTCATGACCCTGCCTGGTGGCGAGAGCAATTCATACAGCAATTGGTATTCCTTGGGCGTCAGCGCAACTGCAGCATCGTGATAGCTGACCTGTTGCGTGCTGGGGTCCAGACGGATGCCGTTGTGTTCGATCAGCACCTTGGCGCGTCCTGCACTCCGGCGTAGCAGGGCGCGCAAGCGGGCTTTCAGCTCGGACACATCGAAGGGTTTGACCAGGTAATCGTCAGCGCCACTGTCCAGGCCGATAATCCGGTCTTCGGTGGCGTCGCGTGCGGTCAGGATCATGACCGGCAGCGTCGAGCCGCTGTGACGCAGTCGACGCAACACTTCAAAGCCGCTCAGCGTCGGCAGGCCGACGTCGAGAATGGCCAGATCGAAGCTCTCGCTGAGCAGGGCATGCAGGGCGCTGCTACCGTCCTTGATCCAGTCAACGGTGTAGCCTTCCCGGCTGAGTGCCTGCTGAATGCCTTCGCCCAGTGCAACGTCGTCTTCGATAAGCAGCAGACGCATGGTCTCTCCGTCAGTTGAGCTTCTTGTTCACGCTGGCGAGCAGCGACTGAATGTCTTTCCTGCGCCCGGCGTCGGCCTCTTCACGGCCCGGACGGGGGGTTGCCTGCAACGCCTTGTTCAGGGCTTGCTGTGCTTGAGCATAGTTGCCTTGATCGAACTGATGTTGCGCCGAGAAAAATAGCGTATCTATGCCGTTCGGGTTGATTTTCAACGCCTGCTCCAGCAATTGCCCGGCCTTGGCCGAGTCGCCGAAGCCTATCGGCCAGCCGGGGACTTTGTCATACAGCGCTGCCAGGCTGGTGTAGGCCGAGCCTTGCAAGGCATTGGCGTCGAGGGTCATGGCCTTTTCCAGGTCGGCCTTTGCCTGTTTGGCTTTGCCCAGCGCGCCAAGGCCGCCTTGTGCCCCGGCCCAACTACTGGTGACGATACCCGACCAGATCCACGCTTCTGCTGCGTCGGGACGATCCTGAGTGAAGGCCGTGGTTTGCGTGGCCAGCTTCTCGAATGCGTCGACACGCTGCTTCTCGGGCAGGCCGTACTGAATATGCGCCCATTCTTTCTGGATACCGGCCAGACGTTGCTGGTCGGGTGCATCGAGTGCCCAGAGCGGCAGGCTGATCAGGCTCATGACGACGAAAGCGATTCTTTTCATGGTATGTGCTTCTCTTGCGCAATGGGTGAACTGTGGTGGCGGATCAACGGGAGATGCTTGCGCAGGCCGCGGTCCACGAGGGTCGGCAACAGGCTGTTGAGCCTGACGAAAAAACGCTCCGGCCACCCCAGGTAAAGCTCTCTGCGGTTACCTGCAATGGCTTGGAGCACCGCTTGGGCAACGTCTTGCGGGTCGTCGACTGCCGAGCTCAGCGCGTCGTTCAGGGCCTGTGCTGCGGCGCTGTTCATGCTGGTCCGGGTGGCACGCGGGGCGACGTACAGTACGCCCACCCGGGTGTCGGCCAACTCGCGACGCAGCGCTTCGGAAAACCCTCGCAACGCAAACTTGCTGGCGCAGTAGGTGGCATACCCGGCATGGCCGATGGAGCCGTAGGTAGAACCGACGTTGACCACCATGGCTTCGCTGGCCTGCTTGAGCACCGGCAGCATCAGGCTGGTCAACAGGATCGGTGCATGCACGTTGAGGGTCAGCATGGAATCGATGTCGCTGGCTGACAGCTGCTCGAGCATCGCGAAATGGTTGGTGCCCGCCGCATTGATCAGCAGGTTGACGCCAGGCACGGCGCCAACCGCACGGACTACTTGCTGACGACCTTGCGCCGTGCACAGGTCCGCCTCGACCCAGTGCAGGTTGGCCGGGTAGAGCTCGAGCAACTGACGCAGCGGATGCACGTGCCGCGACACCGCCAGCACCTTGGCGCCCTGGCTGCACAGTGCCTGGGCGATTGCCAGACCGATGCCGCCGCTGGCACCGGTGAGAACGACGTGCGCGTCAGGCAGCCGCATGATCGGACCCCTTGTGCACGGTCAGCGCAGCGCCCGGCAACTCGCGAAACATCTCTGTGTACAGGCGGTAAACCATGCGCGACGCATGAATCACGGCTTGTTGGTCGTCCGGATCGTCGACCTTGTCCATCAGTTTTCGGAAGGTTTCCATGTGGCCGATGTCCAGGCTGCCGTGAGAGCTCAGGTAACTGAACGCTTCTGGCCCAAGGCCGAGCCCTTTGCGCATGCTGTCTGCTGCGTGCGTAGCCAGGGCAATGCTGGTGCCTTCCAGCACATTGACCATGCCGAACAGGCCCACCGGGTTGCCACGTGCGATCAGGTCGTACAGGTAGGCGACCATCAGTTCGATAGGTGCGCCGGGTTGGCCGTTTTCCACGGCGTCAGCCTGACCGCCGCAGGCACGCAGGTCGTTGAGTACCCACTTTTCATGCCCGTATTCGTCCTCGATGTACTCACAGACGGCCGCGCGCAGCCATTCCATGCGCGACGGCAGCCTCGCGCCGCAAGCCATCATCAACGGCACGGTATGGCGCACGTGGTAGTAGGCCTGAGTCAGAAACGCCCGGTAACTTTCCAGGCTGACCTGGCCGGCCATTGCCTGGCGGATGATCGACAGGTTGAACAGGGTTTCGCGTTGTTCCTGGGTCGCATCCTGCAGGGTCTGAAAAAAGCTCATGACAAGGCACCTTGGGTCAGGTTGGAGGGCGTGAAAAGGGTTTGGTAGCGTTCAAGAATGGCCTCGCGGCGAGGCCGGCCATTCGCGGTGGACAAGCCGTTTGCCGGGCTGAAAGGCTCGTCGAGACGGGTCCAGCTCGTGACGCGGGCGTAGTCGGGCAGCGCCTGATTGGCCCTGTTGACGGCTTCTTCGATCTGCAGGTCAGTGGTGCCGGGGCGCGATGGCCAGAGCAGGGCGTGATTGGACGGCAGAGCCTCGCCATACACGAACGCCTGGGCGATGCAGAGGTTCTGGGTCAGTTCGGCTTCGATCCATTCCGGATTGACGTTGCGTCCGAAGCTGGTCACGAACTGATGTTTCTTGCGGCCTTTCAAGTACAGGTAGCCGTCAGCATCGAGCTCACCCAGATCGCCGGTAGGCCACCAGGCCGGTGTGGGTGTCGTGTCGCCCAGATAGCCGAGCATCGGGCTGCCGGCCACCAGCACTTCGCCGTCAGCCGCAAGCCTTAGCCAAATGTGCGGCAGTGGGCGACCGACACTGCCGGCACGCTGGGCGTCCGGTCGATTGAGGGTGATGACCGAGGCGCACTCCGACAGACCATAGCCCTCGAAGACCGGCAGGCCTGCCGCTTGAGCGCGTGACAGCAGATCAAGGCTGACGCGTGCGCCACCGACTGCGGCGAAGCTCAGCATCGACGCATCGAACGCGCCCGCTTCGCAGGCCGTCACCAGCAGCAGCAACAATTGCGGAACCAGAATCATGCTGTCCGGGCGGCGCTGCTGTAAAAACATCAGCAGACGCGACGCATCGACGCCACTGGCACCCTGGATACCCAGGTCCTGCTGGCTAGGCAGGCTGATGCGTGCGCCGGCATACAAGGCCGCGTAGCAGCCAATGTTTTCCAGCAGGATCGCCAGCGGCAACAGGCTCAGATGATGTACGGGGTGTACCGACTGACTGGCTTCATGAAGCCCGCGAGCTACCCTGAGGATGCTGTCGGCGCTCAGGCACACGCCCTTGGGGGTGCCCGTAGTGCCCGACGTGAAGGTCAGTTTGGCGGTGCCCGCCGGCATGTACGGTTGCTCGGCAGCGCGGCGTTGCCAGAGTGCGCCGTGTTGCCTGTAATCAGAGGCCTGCAGCTCTTGGGCGAAGATCGATCCGGTAATCACCGTGTCCGCCTGGCTTCGTTCCAGGCAGTGTTGTCGTTGAGCGGCGCTGAAGAACGGCGGCAGCGCCACGCAGCTCAGGCCTTCGAACAGCACGGCCAGGTCCCAGAGCAGGGCGTCGGGGCTGTTGTCCAGCAGCAGCGCCACGATCCGCGCATTGGCGACGCGCAATTGTTCGCGGCGCTGCGTAACCTCTTCGATCAGTGCGGTGTAATCCAGCGTCCGGTCTTCGCCTTGCAGGGCGATGGCCCGGGGCTGCTCATCGGCCAGCGTCTGCAGTTTTTGCCAAAAGGCTTCACGTTCATGCGACATGGCTATCAGGCTCCAGTGTCTGTGGCAGTCCAAAGCGCTCGAAGATGCCCATGCTGCTCAGGTGCAGAAAACCGGCACGGATGTCGCCGACATGCACGCTGGGCCGTGAGTCGTAATACGAGCCCCAGGTGTGACGTTCTTCACCCAGGCGTGCCGGATCGGCAGTGCACAGCGTGACCGGATTGAGGCCCAGACGATTGAAGCTGTTGACCAGCGCCGCATTGCCGGTAAAGGCGACCCATTCGAAACCGCCCATCGCCAGCAACCAGGTCACTGTGATGATGCTCAGCCGGGCGCTGCCCAGACTGCTGGCCGCCAGGTTGCCGACTTCGACAATGCCCTGGCGCTCGATCAGTCGCCCTGCTGCAGCGTTGACCTGTTGTTCGATGGGCGCATCCAGATAGTTCTCCAGAAACAATGTGCCGGCGCTGGCGTGACGAATGCCGGCAACCGCACACAGCGCGCCGCTGCCGTCCTGAAGCCCGAAAAGCTCCGGCATGAATTGCCTGACGTCGGCGTTGTGGGCCTTGCGAAATTGTTGCTGAACGAACCGTTCCAGAGGCTCACGCGGCTGTTCATGCGCCAAGGCGCGGAAGAGGGTCAGGGTGGGGGCCCCGGCATTGCCAAAACTCAGCGGTAGACGAATGTTCGAATCGATATCAGGCATTGGCGAGGCTCCTCCCCCGGTCAGCGAGTAGGGTGGAGTATCGAAGCGCTTTCTTAACCGAATCTGAAGGTAGAAAAAGAAATCACGACCTTCGGTTTTTTGCGCGCAAGAGGGGGGGAAGAGAGGGTCGAGGCGCGGGTTTGCGGCGTTGCCCGGCAAACTTGCGAATGGCCTTTATGCGCCCGTTGGTAAACAAAATCGGCCTTTGTTGGTAAAGAAACTCGGCCCCGGCGCTCGAAACCGTTACGCTATGCGGCTGTATTTTTGTTTTTCGTCGAGGTAGCACCCGTGTTTTCCGAATTCGCCCTGCACGAACGCCTGCTCAAAGCTGTGGCCGAGCTTAAATTTGTCGAGCCTACGCCCGTGCAGGCGGCCGCCATTCCGCTCGCACTGCAAGGGCGCGACCTGCGGGTGACTGCGCAAACCGGTAGCGGCAAGACCGCCGCATTTGTGCTGCCGATCCTCAACCGTCTGATCGGCCCGGCCAAGGTTCGCGTCGACATCCGTGCGGTGATCCTGCTGCCGACCCGTGAGCTGGCTCAGCAGACGCTCAAGGAAGTCGAGCGCTTCTCGCAGTTCACATTCGTCAAGGCCGGTTTGATCACCGGTGGCGAGGACTTCAAGGTTCAGGCCGCGATGCTGCGCAAGGTGCCGGACATTCTGATCGGCACGCCGGGGCGTCTGCTGGAGCAGTTGAACGCAGGCAATCTGGACCTCAAGCACGTTGAAGTGCTGGTACTGGACGAAGCCGACCGCATGCTGGACATGGGCTTCTCCGAAGACGTCGAGCGTCTGGCCGGCGAATGTGCCGGTCGTGAGCAGACCATGCTGTTCTCGGCGACCACCGGCGGCGCTGGCCTGCGGGAAATGATCGGCAAGGTGCTCAAGGATCCACAGCACCTGCAAGTGAACAGCGTCAGCGAACTGGCTTCCGGCACACGCCACCAGATCATCACTGCCGACCACAATGTGCACAAAGAGCAGGTCCTCAACTGGCTGCTGGCCAACGAGACTTACCAGAAAGCCATTATCTTCACCAATACCAAGGCTATGGCCGACCGTCTGTATGGCCGTCTGGTGGCGCTGGAATACAAGGCGTTCGTGCTGCACGGCGACAAGGACCAGAAGGACCGCAAGGCGGCCATCGACCGTCTCAAGCAAGGCGGCGCGAAAGTCATGGTCGCCACCGATGTGGCGGCTCGCGGCCTTGATGTCGAAGGTCTGGACATGGTGATCAACTTCGACATGCCACGCAGCGGCGATGACTACGTCCACCGCGTCGGGCGTACCGGTCGCGCAGGCAGCGACGGTCTGGCGATCTCGTTGATCTGTCATGGCGACTGGAACCTGATGTCGAGCGTGGAGCGCTACCTCAAGCAGAGCTTCGAGCGTCGCGTCATCAAGGAAGTCAAAGGCACCTACGGCGGGCCGAAGAAGGTCAAGGCCTCCGGCAAGGCAGTAGGCGTCAAGAAGAAAAAGACCGACGCGAAGGGCGACAAGAAGAAGGTCGCGGCCAAAGGGCCGACCAAACGCAAGACAGTCAACCGTCCCAAGTCCGACCTGGTCAGCCAGGACGGCATGGCCCCGCTGAAAAAACGCAGCACTCCGGCCCCGGCTGCCGAGTGATTGCCGTGATCGCTCCCGAGCATTCGGGAGCGATCGACCTCTTTGCAGTACTGACAACGCCTCGTCACACCGTCCGCCAGCTTCTCTGAACCGTCACACACCTCGCGGGTCACACCCTTGAGTCACATGCCCGTGGCTGGAGGTCATGGGTGATCATTCCATGCTGGACGGAGGTTTAGAAAAATGACTTATAACTGGGACCTTATCGAGCGTTTGTTGCACGATGTGCAGAACAACGGCACCCCATCGACATCCACTGAATTCGAGACACTGCTGAATCGCAGCTACATCGAACCGCGTCCTCGCGAGGAAGGCGGAGATGGCTCGACGTACATGCTGACAAAGCGCGGCGCAAGTCTGCTGGCTTTGATCGACAGCAGCATTCCGGGGAATGATCACCCCCGTCAGGTGCTCAATGAGCAGGCCGGCGACCCCCTTGACCCCGCGCTCTTCGACACCATCGCCAAAAAGCCGCAGATCGCCTGAAACCGCTGACACTGCACATGCCGATTCTGAGGACGCAGAGCGTCCGGAACGGCATACCCACGCAGAGCATGGGTACGATAGTCATCGTTGTGCTGAAATGACCATCGTTCCTCACGCTCCAGCGTGGGAATGCATTGGGTGACGCTCTGCGTCACGATCCTGCGCCGCGCACTCAAGGCAGAACGCAGAGCGTCCGGAACGGCATGCCCACTTCAGAGCATGGGCACGATAGTCATGGTGATAGGGCTAGCGGACTACTTCTGCGACTTCAGGCAATCCAGGTCGGTGAAGTCCTTGCGCATGTCGGCGATGCGGCTCAGCAGTTTGGCGCGCTGTTCCGGGGTGCTCAGGGCGGTGATGTCGACGATCAGCGATATCGCGGCCTTCTCGGTCTGGTCGTAGGCCTTGCGGTATTCAGGGGTCCAGAACGTCTCGCGGTCCTGCAGCAGCGCGGCGATGCGTTGCGGGAAGTCACTGGCCTGACGCTGCTGGACCGTGGCCAGGAACAGGTTCTGCCAGCGCGTACGGTTTTCAATCCACGCCTTGTTCTGCTCGCCCAGTGATGCAGACCATACCTGAATGCGGTCCTTCTGCGCCTGATTGAGCTTGCCGACCCACGGTGTCACGCGTTTTTCCATCCGGTCGGCACGCTCTGCAATCTGGCGCTCCAGTGGCTGGTCGAGGTACTTGTTTTCGCGCTTGCGCTGGTCCTTGGCGAACGACTCCTGCATCTCCTGCACTTGCTTGTCGTCAAAGCGCGACAGCAACTCCACGGCAGACGGGGTGATTTCCTTCGAGATCTTGGCGATCGCCTCTTTGGCTTCGCTGGTACGGGCTTGCAGCCCTTCGTAAGTCACCTGGTCGGTCTTGACCATGTCTTCAAGCTTGTCCAGCCAGGTCAGGTATTCCGGCAGCTGGGTGCTGCAGTGCCAGCTCAAATGCTGTTTGAGGCGCACGTCCAGCCAGCTTTTCTGTTCCGAATTCATGTCCAGGTAGTCGCTGAGCGTCCACGGAATGATCACGTCGAGGTTGCGATACGCCAGTCCTACCTGATTGCATCCTGCGAGCAGTGCAACGGTCATCAACAGCGTGACGAATGCTTTGAATAAAGACTGCATGACATCTCCTTGGCGTACTGACGTGCAGTAGAGGAGTGTAGCGTCTGGCAGTTCAACCGGTTTGGGCCTTTAAAAGAATGAACGCACCGCTTTGAGCGTGAACGTCCCTTCACAGCGCGCGTTGTGGCCGCTGTAGACGCTGCAATCGCCGCCGCTCAGGCTTGAGCCACTGTAGATGAGGTTCATGTCGATGCCCAGCCAGGGGCGTGACAGGTTCAGCGACCAGTCGTTGAAGCCGTTGATCAATCCGCCGTCGGCTGAGGACTGCGGGGTATCGAACTGGTGATTGGCGTACTGCATGCGCACTCCGACCCCCAGTTGCTCGATGGCACCCAGATCAACGAATACCGTGCTGTCGCGGCTGCCGACATCGTTGCTGAAGGCCGCGCCGATGCGGCTGTTGAGCATGCGCAGACCGGCATAGAACTCGTGGCTGTCGATCTGGCTGGTGTCGGGGTAACTGTAACGAATCATCCCCAGCTCGTAGCCAAGGGTGTTATCGAACGGCTTCTTGAAGCCCATGTAGGAATCAAGCTCCATCCCGGTATCGGAGGTCAGGCCCATGTCGGGCGCCCATTGTCCGAAATAGAAACCGCTCTCGTGGGTCAGGTCCAGGCCGCCATGAAAGGAGCCGGAACCGCCGGTGGGCGTCACCAGACCCTGGGCCATGCTGCGCGTAGGCGTGGTGGCGAGTTTCAGGTCGAAATCGCCCAGATCCCGCTCCAGAACCTGGGCAGAGACGGACTGACAAACAAGCATGGCGCTGAAAGACAGCACATGTAAGCGATGGCTGAGCATGGCTCACTCCTTGATCTGCGAGGAGTGTGGTCAGGGATGGCGTATCGAAAATGGCTCAGGAGCCGACACAAGCCGCGAGCTAGAGCCTCGCAAGCATACCGTCGAAATCAGCTGAGGGCGGACCGTTCGTCGATCCGTTGTGTGTCAGTTGGCCGCAGTGGTGCGTGCAGACGGAATGATCAGCCCGCGAATCACCACCAGCGCCTGCTCGAACGACGGGTAGCCGCTCTTGGCGACGTCCAGTTGGGCGTATTCGGCCTGGTAACGTTCAGCAAGTTTTGGGTCGCTGACACTCAGTTGCTGGGAGAGCAGGGCAATGGCCAACGGATGCTTGTGTTTAGCAGCGGTTTGCAGCAAATCGATGATCTGCTTTTGGTCGGCCTGCTGGCGAATCAGCAACACGGCCTGATAGAACTCGGCTTCGCCCGACGCGTCGTCAAGTGCGGCACGACGCAGCATGGCTTCGGCCAGCTCATAGTTTTCGCGGTTGTCTTCGCTGATCAGCAGTTTGGCCTGCAGCATGTCGTTTTGATAGAGCAGGTGCTCCGCCCGGCAAGGGCTGTCGGTGAGCTGACTGTCGTTGGGGCCGTTTTCGCAGTGGTGCGACGCGCAGCCGCCAAGGTAGACAAGTGCACCGAAAAGCATCCAGTTCTTCATTCGAGCATTCCACAAAGAAGATAACGTCCAGAGCGTGATCCAGCTCGTGGTCATAGTGATATCAGAGGAGAGAGTAGCAGCGTGACCGGAAGAATATCCAGCGAAGGATGGTCAATCTAGCGCCTTGAGCGTCAAGGCGCATAGAGATCGACAGGCAGAGCGCGGTTTTACTTTTTACCGAGATTGATCTGCTTGGACGGTGCGAAGGTCTGGCCACTCACGCCTTTGGCAATTTGCTGGATTTCACCGCCGGACTTCAGGAAAGCTGCAATCTGCGCGTTGATCGAGTCGCTCGTTTCAACGGCTGGGGCGGGTTTGGCTTTCGAGTGGGATGCTTTGATACGCATGGCTGCCATTTACCTTCATAAACGTAATACGGCCAGCCAGAGTACAGGAAACGCTTGATTATTGCTTGGTGAATGTGGCAATCGCCTGAGCCGAGCCTGTACTCGTCGGCTTGGTGGATTTGTCTGACACAGCGCTAACCGACTGTTTTCAGGTATAAAATTTCGATGAGAGGCTGCGCCGCTGCGCATCAGGGAAGGCCGCTGAGCATCCGGGAAACTGACGAGTGGAGGCTGTGCCGACACCTTCTGCCACGCAACGCGAACCCGGACTCAAAGTCGGGTAGAATGCCGCCCACGTAATGAGGGTATCTGGAAATGGCTTTAATCGGGCGCTACAACAGCTTGCAAATCGTCAAGCACACGAACTTCGGTCTGTATCTGGACGGCGCGCAGGACGGTGAAATCCTTCTGCCCAATCGGTACATCCCCAAGGACGTTCCTACGGAAGATGAAGACTGGCTCAATGTGTTCGTCTATCTGGACAGCGAAGACAAGCTGCTCGCCACCACTGAAAAACCCAAGGTGCAGGTCGGTGAGTTCGCCAGCCTGAAGGTGGTTGAAGTCAACAGCATCGGTGTGTTCCTCGACTGGGGCCTGCCCAAGGACCTGTTGCTGCCGTACTCCGAAGAGAAGCGCACCTTGCAGGCCGGTGATTACTGCGTGGTTCACGTCTACCTCGACAAGCACACGCGGCGTATTACCGCCACTGCGCGTCTGGACCGCTACCTGGACAAGACCCCCGCCAACTACAGCGTGGGGCAGGAAGTCGATCTGCTGGTGGCTGAAGCCACCGACATGGGCTTCAAGGCGATCATCAACAACAAGCACTGGGGCCTGATTCACAAGAACGAAGTGTTCAAGTTCATGCGCGCCGGCAAGCAGGAAAAGGGCTACATCAAGGAAATCCGCAGCGACGGCAATATCAGCCTGAGCCTGCAGCCCGTCGGTGCAGAGGCTGCCAGCAGCCTGAATTCGAAGATTCTCGCCAAGTTGCGCGAGAACGACGGCACGCTGCCGGTCAGCGATAAAAGTGATCCGCAGGTCATCAGCGGTCTGTTTGGCGTCAGCAAGGGCAACTTCAAAAAGGCCATTGGTGCGTTGTACAAGCAGGGCCAGATCGTGATTCACGCCGACCGTATCGAGTTGGTCTGATACGGCATCGCAGCCTGGGTGCACGTGAGGTCATCGATGTGAGCTGCAATCGACGCAGCTCGCGGCACCTCAAGCCCAGGTGGCGAGCGCGTCTATTTCCTGGCTCAAGCGATCGAACGGCAAGGTGCCGTTGAATACCCGGGCGTCTTCCAGTGCCTCGTCACTGCGTCGCAGCAGGACGACTGGCACAGCCCTCAGCCCAAGCTTCTGCGCCAATTGCTGGTCGTCCATCACGTCCTTTTCGAAGTGACCGGCGTTAAGTGCCTGTTCCATCGCTTGCCGATCCAGCCCGGTGGAGGTGGCGAGGTCGAGCAGCGTGTGCGTCTCGCCGATATCCAGCCCCTTTTCGAAGAACGCCCGGTAAGCCTCTTTGTGAAACGCCTCAAAACCTCCTGCATTCCTGGCAAACGCCGCAGCTTCCAGAACCTTGCGGCTGCGCGGCTGAACGCTGGGCATCTTCATCATCACCTGACGCCTGTCGGCCATCGGCAGTACTGACCGAGACCAGGTTTCACGCAGGTAATCGGCACTCGGGTCGAGCAGTGCCAGCGGGTCAGGACGCAGTTCAAAGGCATGCCAATTGAATTCGAGCCGTTCACCGTAGGTTTGCTGAAGCTGTTCCAGGACGGCCAGTTGCAGGTAGCAGAACGGGCAGACGTAGTCGCTCCAGACATCTATTTTCAGGGGACCAACAGTGTTCATGTGCTTGAAACTCCATAACGCTAGTTAACACTGACTCCCTTAACCTTTTAAAAGTCCTGAAGGTGGATGGATCAATGTCTACCTTTGGTCGGTCATACCCTCAAGCGGGCTTTCCCGGCCCTGGAACTTCATCAAGGACGCGCCATGAAAAAAATACTGATCGCTTACTTCGGCACATTACTGGCGTTTCTGATCCTCGACGGAGTGTGGCTGGGCGTTTTGATGGGGCCGACCTACCGTGAATGGCTTGGACCGATGATGCTCGATACGCCGGTTTTGGGACCTGCTATCGCGTTTTATCTGCTGTACGGAGCGGGGGTGGTGTTTTTCGGCGTCATGCCTGCGCTCAGAGCGCAACGACTGAGTCATGCGACATTGTGCAGCGGTCTGCTGGGGCTGATTGCCTACGGCACCTATGACCTGACCAACTGGGCCACCTTGCAGGGCTGGCCTGCGCAACTGGCGCTGGTGGATCATGCATGGGGCACGGTGGTGTCGGCGCTGGCCGGTACGGCGGGCTATCTGGCGGTACATCGATTCGCCTGAAGCGGCGGTGTGCCGGAATGAGCGTTGCCGGCGCGCGACGCTCACCCGGTGCAGTGCGGGAACGCAGCCACTACTTCTGCAGGAAGCCGGCAAAACTCAGGTTGCTGCCCTTGGGGCGCATGTCCTTGAGGAAAGAGTCCTTGTCGGCGCTCAGTTCCAGGCTGACGGTCGGTTTGCGCTTGTCGGCATTGCGCACTTCAAGGCCTTCCATGTGGTCGCGCATGAATACCGTGGTCACTTTCAAATGCAATAACTGGTCGGTTTCAGGCGTGTGCAGCAGCAGGTGCAGCCACTCGTACTGACCTACTTGCAGGCGCGGGACAGGCAGGTCGAACCACCAGATGTTTCGTTTGTGGTCCAGCACGGCGAAATGCGTGTTGTTGACGCCCAGCACTGCGCCACCCAGATCCTGGTTTCTGCGTGCAATGGCCAGCTTTTTATCGAGTTTCATAACGTTCCTGTGAATCGGTGTGTTCAGCGTGTCGGCCCTGCCGGACAACGGTGGCGCGCATTCTCGCACAAACTCTGCTGCAAACCTGCCCCAATGCACGGCAGATGAATGGCAACAGCGGCCCGGAAAATAGTTGAAACTCTTCGCCACCGGCACAGGTCAATCTTTTGTCGAGTACGACATCCGATCCAGTGCGGTCTTCAGACCCAGGAGATTTCCGATGAGCAGCACCAGCGATAAAGCCAAAGGTATGGCCAACGAAGCAGTTGGTAACGTCAAGCAGGCTGTTGGCAAGGCTACCGACAACGACAAACTGCGGGCTGAAGGCAAGGTACAAGAGCTGAAAGGCGAAGGCCAGCAGGCGAAAGGCGAAGTCAAGGACGCGATCAAGAAGGGCGTGGACAAGGCTTGAGTCGATCGTTTCCGGCGCCCTGGCGCCGGGAGCAGGCATTACCGATAACGGCCATCCACGGATGGCCGTTATGCTTTCTGCTCTGCGGGACTGAAACCTTTCATGGCCTGTCCAGTCAATGTGCCATCGGTATTCGCGTATCGGCTCCGTCAGCGCGATATTTCATCTAGGACATGCCGGTTTTCAGGATGTAAGGTTTTCCAGTAAGGGAGCGAGAGGAAGCGCCATGATTTTCCCCCATTTGCGTAAATTGAAAGTCGGCAAGGTGCTGGTGAGAACCGTCAACGAATTCCTCGATGACGAGATGTCCACCTATGCATCGGCACTGGCTTACCAGATGCTGTTTTCTCTGTTTCCGTTCTTGCTGTTTCTGATCGCGCTGATCGGCTTTCTGCACCTGCCGGACTTTTTCTCCTGGTTGCGACTGCAATCGGAGTTCCTCTTGCCGCCGCAGGCCCTCGAGCAGGTCAACCCGGTCATCGACCAGTTGCAGCAGTCCAAGGGTGGCTTGCTGTCGATCGGTATCGTCATCGCGCTGTGGACCGCGTCAGCAGGTGTACGCCTGATGATGAGCGCCATGAACGCTGCGTACGACGTCGTCGAAGGACGCCCTATCTGGAAGCGTTTGCCGCTGTCGATTCTCTATACCGTAGGCATTGCCGGCATGTTGCTGGCAGCAGCAGCCTTCATGGTGCTGGGGCCGCAGGTCATGAACTGGATTGCCGCGCAGATCGGCATGGAAGACTTCATCGTGACGCTGTGGACCATCCTGCGCTGGCCCGCGATCATTATCCTGCTGATGGTCGCTGTGGCGTTGATCTATTACGTGATGCCCGACGTCAAACAGGAGTTTCGCTTTATCACCCCAGGCTCGGTGCTGGCCGTGGTGGTGTGGATCGTCGCTTCCCTGGCCTTCGGTTTTTACGTCAAGACCTTTGCCGACTACAACGCCATGTACGGCAGCATCGGCGCGATCATCGTGCTGTTGCTGTACTTCTATATTTCGGCGGCGGTGCTGTTGCTGGGTGCGGAAATGAATGCGGTGATCGAGCACATGTCCGCTGAAGGCAAGGACGCAGGCGAGAAGGAAGCCGGCGACGGCCTTGGCGAGGAAAGCAGCGAGACAGGCAAGCAGCATGTCTCCGGTCTGGGCCGCGACCATTCGGTGCCGCTGCAGAAGGCGGACGAAGCCTGATCGCTTTCTGTGGCAAGATCGCCTTTTAAGTCGGCGAGGGACAGGCAGTCATGATCCATAACATCCTGAAGATGGGCGATGAGCGCCTGTTGCGCATCGCCCCTCCGGTGCCCGCAGACATGTTTGGCAGCAGCGAGCTCGATACGCTGATCGCCGACATGTTCGAAACCATGCACAGCGTCGGCGGTGTGGGCCTGGCGGCACCGCAGATCGGCATCGATCTGCAGCTGGTGATTTTCGGCTTCGAGCGCAACGAGCGCTATCCCCAGGCCGAGGCGGTTCCGCAGACGATTCTCATCAACCCGCTGATTACCCCGCTGAGCCCGACGCTGGAAGAGGGCTGGGAAGGGTGTCTGTCAGTGCCCGGATTGCGCGGCATGGTGGACCGTTATCAGAGCATTCGTTACGAAGGCTTCGATCCTCAAGGCCAGCCCATCGTGCGCGTTGCCCACGGTTTTCACGCGCGGGTCGTCCAGCATGAATGTGACCACCTGATCGGTCGGCTTTACCCGTCGCGTATCACCGATTTCAGCAAATTCGGCTTCATGGACGTGATGTTTCCGGACATGGACCCCAACGCCGACGAGTGATCGTGGCGTTTCGTTGCGAAGCCGTCAGGCTTCGCGGCACAGTGCGACCAGCGGCTTGCTGCGGCTGTAACGCATGAACCGTTCGCCCAGTGCCTGTGGCAGACGCTGTGCCGTCTCGAACCCCGAGCGTTGGTAAAAGCCCAACAGATCCGGATGGCAGAACAGCCACACCGGCCCGTTCAGCGGTTGCAATGCCGCTTCGATCAGGCCCTGCGCCACGGCTTGTCCGCGCAGCGCCGGCGCCACGAACAGCCCGGTCAGCCAATGCCCCTCTGCGACAGGTGTCAGGCACAACGCACCGATGATTTCTGCCCGCTTTGCAACCCATGCCTGGCCCTTGCTGGCAGGGCGCATTGACGACTGGTGCTCACGGTAGAACTTGCCCAGTAACGGGCGACATTCATCAGGTAGCGGGTAGAACTGGATTTCGGACATCGCGGCGGCGCTTTAAACAGGGGCCTCGCATCATACAGAGGCTCAAGCCGTGACAACTAATCGGCGCTGGCTGGTGTCGATACTTTCAGACCCGTTTCTTCCGCGCCATTTGAGGTGAGCATGAAATCAATAACACGACTACTGGGCTGTTCACTTCTGGCGCTGGGCCTGCTTGGGCAGACCGCGACAGCGGCTGAAAAGACCAAGCCTATCCAGTTCGGCGCGCTGACCTGGGAAAGTGGCAGCCTGATTACTGAAGTCCTGCGTACCATCGTCGAGAAGGGCTATGGCTACCCGACCGATACCCTGCCCGGCAGTACCGTCAGCCTGGAAACCGCGTTGGCGAAAAATGACATTCAGGTGATCGCCGAAGAGTGGACCGGGCGCAGCCCGGTGTGGGTCAAGGCTGAAGAGGAAGGCAAGGTGCTCGGCCTGGGCAACATCGTCAAAGGCGCGACCGAAGGCTGGTGGGTGCCTGAGTACGTGATCAAGGGCGACGCCGCCAAAGGTATCAAGCCGCTGGCGCCGGACCTGAAGTCTGTCGCGGATCTGGCACGCTACAAGGACGTCTTCAAAGACCCGGAGTCGCCGGACAAGGGCCGATTCCTCAACAGCCCGAGCGGCTGGACTTCGGAAATCGTCAACACCCAGAAGCTCAAGGCTTATGGCCTGGCTGACAGTTTCGTCAACTTCCGCACCGGCTCGGGCGCAGCACTGGACGCCGAGGTCGCATCGGCTATCCGGCGCGGCAAGCCTGTGTTGTTTTATTACTGGTCACCTACGCCGTTGCTGGGCAAGTACAAGCTGATCAAACTGGACGAGCCAGCCTTTGATGCCGAAGCCTGGAAAACCCTGACCGACGCCAGCAACCCCAATCCGCGCGGCACGTCTTCGCTGGCGGCAACCCTGTCGATCGGCGTGTCGGCAGAATTCGGCAAGCAATACCCTGAGCTGGTGAGTGTCTTCAAAGGCGTGGATTTCCCGATTGACCTGCTGAACAAGACCTTGGGTGAAATGAGTGACAAGCATGAGGATGCCAAGGTCGTGGCTGAACGCTTTCTCAAGCAGCATCCCGACGTCTGGAAAGCCTGGTTGCCTGCCGATGTAGCCGAGCGGGTCAGCAGCAGTCTTTGACTAACGCCCTGCTGAATGACACGAGGCGCATAGCTGATAACGGCATCGATGACCGGTATGCGACGCGCCGAGTGGTAAAGCGTCACCGAGCTGATAAGTTCATGTCTGGGTCAATCGATGCTCGGGAGGCGTCATGACTGGTCACGTTCGGGGCTCGCGCGGCACGTGGCAGACTTGCCTGGCATTGCTGGCCTGTCTGTCGCTGGACGCGATGCAGCCGGCCAGTGCCGAAGAGGCCGACGACATGGCGCTGGCGCTGGTGGAACAACGAAACCTGGGCGAAGGCCTCGCCTGGCTGGGGTATCAGGTCGCCTCGCGCACTGCGACGTTTGCCGGTATCGTGCAGGCGGTTGGCAAGACTGAAGCCCAGGAACTGGTGCAGAAGGAACTGCAGCGCCTGAAACCGGAATATCAGGCGCAGTGGGACCGCAATCTGGCAGCCGCATATGCTCATTCCTTTACCGCCGAGGAGTTGCGTTCGCTCAATCAGGGGGCGGATTCGCCTTCATTGGGGAACAGATTCAGGGCCAGAAACACCCAGGTCAGCACCGATATGAAAGCCCGATCATCGGAACTGCTGGGACAATTTGTCAGCCGTGCGCTGGGCAACGCCGAGGCAGCACTGCAACACTGACAGCTATTTTGACGATACGAGGCAAAAAACATGGACGCATTCATGCAGGCAGCATTCGATGAGGCGCAACTCGGGCTGAAGGAGGGCGGAATCCCTATCGGCTCGGTCATCGTCCACGGCGGCAAAATCATCGGTCGAGGCCACAACCGTCGTGTACAAGAGGGCAGTGCGACGAAGCATGGCGAGATGGATGCACTGGAAAATGCCGGTCGCCAGCCGGCCAGTGTCTACCGTGACTCGGTCCTCTACACCACACTGTCGCCCTGTGCGATGTGCAGCGGTGCGATTCTGCTCTACGGCATTCGTAAAGTGATCATCGGCGAGAATGAGTCGTTCATGGGCGAGGAAGACCTGCTGCGCTCGCGTGGCGTGCAGATCGACGTGCTGGATAACCATGATTGCAAGCACATGATGCAGGGCTTCATCGCCAGCAAGCCCGAGCTGTGGAACGAAGACATCGGCGAGTGAATCCCGCGTCTTATCAGCCCCACGCTCCGCGCTCATCGGAAATCTAACTGCTTATCGTGCCAATGCTCGCGTTGGCATGCAGTTCGTGACGCTCTTCGTCGCCTGACACCTCCCTGATACCCTCAACGTTCAGGCTTGCATCAGAATACTGCCCGTCATTAATCTTCTCCGGCTCCTGCCTTAAAGTGCGGTTTGTGCCACTAATGTGCCTTTAACGGTGATAACCTCCTCCCATCTTTATCACGGTATGCATACCCAGCCGTTTACCAGGCCATTTTCGGAGCCCGATATGTCGGTCCAGCAGCGTAACAACGTCAACATTGTGGGCGACGGACCGATCACTCTGATTTTTGCTCATGGATTCGGCTGCGATCAGAACATGTGGCGTTTTATGGCGCCGCACTTTGCAGAGCGCTTCAAGGTCGTGCTGTTCGATCTGGTGGGCAACGGCAATTCGGATGTGTCGGCCTGGTATCCGCACAAGTATTCGTCGCTCAAGGGTTATGCAACCGACTTGCTGGAGGTGGTCAACGAGTTCGCCGCACAGGGGCCGGTTGTGCATGTCGGCCACTCGGTCAGTTGCATGATTGCCGTGCTTGCCGAGCTTCAGTCACCCGGTCGTTTCGACGGCCACATCATGATCGGCCCATCCCCGCATTACCTCAACGAGGCAGATTACGTGGGGGGATTCACTCGCGCCGATGTCGATTCGTTGCTTGAAACACTGGAAAGCAATTATCTGGGATGGTCCAGCACCATCGCGCCGACGCTCATGGGCGCCTCGGACCAGCCTGAGCTGAGCGAAGAGCTCGCCAACAGTTTCTGTCGCACCAATGCCGAGATCGCCAGACAGTTTGCCCGCGTGACGTTTTTATCCGACCATCGTGCCGATGTCATGCAACTCAAGAGCAGAACACTCATTCTGCAAAGCAGCGACGATATGGTGGTGCCGGTCGAGGTGGGTGAGTACCTGCACCGTGTCATCGCCAACAGCACCCTGCACATGATCGACAACGTAGGGCATTACCCGCACATGAGCGCAGCACAGGAATGCATTACTGCGATGAATCAGTTTCTGGCCTCTTACGAGAGCGCCGCACATGACCGTTGAACAGGTAAGCCTGCCCGTCACCGAAGAGCTCTATGAACAGGCGCCCTGTGGTTTGTTGATCACGCTGCCCAACGGCACCATCGAACGCGCCAATCTGACGTTTTGCCGATGGCTGGGTCTGGAGCGCGACGCTGTTGTGGGCCGCCGCTTTCAGGATCTGCTGAGCCTGGCAGGCAAGGCCTTTCTGCAGACTCACTGGGCGCCTACGCTGCAGTCGCAAGGTTCAATTGCCGAGGTCAAGGTCGAGCTGATTCATGCCGATGGCCGCCCCATTCCGATGATGCTCAATGCCGTACGCCGCGAGTACCCGTCGGGGTATCTGCATGAAGTGGCCGTGTTCCTGGCCGAAGAGCGCAACAAGTACGAGCGCGAACTGCTGGCGGCCCGCAAGATCGCTGAAGAGCTCCTGCAACAGCAGATGACCGTGCAGAGCGAGCTGACTTCGGCGCGCAATCGCTTGCGTCTGGCGCATGCCGAGGCGGAGATCCGGGCTATTTTTGCCGAACAGATGATTGGCATCGTCAGCCACGACCTGCGCAACCCGCTGGCCGCGATCAAGATGGCTGCCGGACTGCTGGAGCGCACATCGCTTGAGTCGCGCCAGGAGCGGATTCTGGGACACATCAATCATTCCACCGACCGTGCCGATCGCATGATTGTCGATCTGCTGGATTTCACTCACGCCCGCGTGGGCAGCGGCATTACCGTCGTTCCTCAGCCTGTCGATTTTCACGCAGTGGTCGCCCGCGGCGTCGAAGAGCTGCGCCAGGTTTTCCCGGATCGGGTGCTGACCCATCGCAGCGAAGGGCAGGGCGCATGTTCGGCTGATCCTGACCGCCTGCTGCAGATGCTCGGCAATCTGGTCAGCAATGCCATCAATTACGGCACCGACGACGGTGAGGTTTTGATTACGTCGTCGTTCGACACCTGGATGATCAAACTGTCGGTGCACAACGTCGGTGAGCCGATACCGATGGAAAAAGTAGACGACCTCTACGAGCCCGTCGTACGCGTGGTCAGCGACAGTGACGAGACCCGTACAGTCGGGCTCGGCCTGTTTATCGTGCGCGAGATCGTTCGAGCCCATCTGGGCGATGTGACGGTTCGTTCTTCGGCTGAAGAGGGCACGACGTTCACGGTGGCGTTTCCGCGTCCCCCGGCGAAATCCGAGGTTTGATCAGGTTTCATGCAGATTGCCGATCAACCCGTGTTATTCACGGGTGCAGAAAAATCGTTACAGTCCTAAACTAGCGTGCTGCGTCATCACATCAAGGCTCATACAGGTTCTACATGCGGCGATCCATTTCAAATGATGTGGCCACGATCAGTCGGATCAGTGCGGTGCCGGCCATCCTGCAGGTCATTGCCGAATCCACAGGGCTGGGGTTCGCCGCCGTGGCGCGTGTAACCGAAAATACCTGGACGGCCTGTGCGGTTCTGGACAAGCTCGATTTCGGTTTGAAACCTGGCGGCGAACTGGACGTAAGCAGCACCATCTGCCATGAGATTCGCAACTCCCACAAGGCTGTGGTGATTGATCATGTCGCTGAGGATCCGCTGTTCTGTACGCATGACACTCCACGTCTGTACAGCTTTCAGAGCTATATCTCGGTGCCGATCTTTCTCTCCGACGGCTCTTTTTTCGGCACCATCTGCGCGCTGGATCCCAAGCCTGCAAAGCTGACCGGTACGCCCATCGAGGCAATGATGGTGTCGTTCGCACGTCTTCTGGCGCTGCAGATCGAGGCCGAGGAAAATCTGCAACAGGCGCGTGAAGACCTGCTCGCCGAACGTGAGGTGGCTGAGCTGCGCGAGCAGTTTATCGCCGTGCTGGGGCACGACCTGCGCAACCCCCTGTTTGCCATCAATGCCAGTGCCGAATTGCTGTTGCGTCGTTCGCTGGATGAAAAGGCCCTGCAGGTTGTGCAACACATCCTGACCTCTGGCCAGCGTGCTTCGCAGTTGGTCGATGACGTGCTCGATTTTGCCCGAGGCCGCATGGGCCACGGCATTCCTCTCAGTATCCATGAGGCGCACGGCCTGGATAAAACCCTGGAACATGTGATTTCCGAGGTGCAGCGTGTTCATCCGTCGCGGCCGATTCATTCGGACATAGGCGTGCTGGAGCGTATCCGCTGCGATCACGAGCGGATCGCGCAATTGCTCTCCAATCTGGTGTCCAACGCGATCAGTCATGGCGATGCCGAGAGCCCGGTCGAAGTGACGGCAGGTGTGCATGGCGAGCTGTTTGTACTCAGCGTTACCAATCAGGGGGAGCCGATACCTGAATCGGTTCGTGCGCAACTGTTCCTGCCGTACTCAAGACCCATCACCGATGAGCCGCAAGCCGGGCTCGGACTGGGTCTGTACATCGCCAGTGAGATCGCCATTGCTCATGGAGGTACGCTCGAGGTGTGCTCCACGCGTGAGCAGGGCACGGTCTTTACCTTCAGCATGCCGTTGAAGTCTGCGTAAGCATTCTGCGTCAGCCAACGCCTGAGCGCAGGCTGCCCGCCTCCGGAAAACCTCGCGCTGCAGGCCGTCGCGTCGTTCGGTTGCGACAGCCCTGACCATCCTTGTTACAAACTCGTCCATCGCTTTGCTTGCTCATCGGCAGTGTCGCGTCGAACCTGAGGCTCGGGTTGCCATCAAAGGCCTGAGCCTTCACGGTTACTCCGAAGTTTTCACCTTGCCCAGAGGTAGTGATGAACAGTTTTGTGCGCAATCTTGTCGGGGGCGTGCTTGTTGCGTCATGCAGCATCGGCGCAGCCCAGGCGCAGACGCTGCCCAACAGCACCCTCAACAACGGTGCCAGCAGCAACCCGTATAACAGCCCGATCCACCGTGCCAACCCCAACAGTCGCCAGGGCACCGAGTCCAGCGTGCCCCCGTCTGGTGGCCCCAACATCGCGCCGCCGGTGCGCAAGCCTACCCTGGAAAACGGTGGCATCGGCAACGGCTACCCCACGCGCCAGAACACGCCACGTCCTTCTACACCGACAATCGACCCCAAGCGCAACAACTGAATTTTCAACCCGGCGAACCCGTGTGGACGTCGACTCAATGCATAAGGAAACGCTCATGCTTAGAAAAACCCTGATCGCGACATTGTGTACTGCAGCCATTCTGAGCCTGCCATTGACGGCCAGCGCCGCTACGGAAACCTACAAAAGCGAACTGGGCACCGTCACGGTGACGCCTGTTGTCGAAGGTCTGGATCATCCGTGGGCGCTGGCCTTTCTGCCTGACAGGCAAGGCATGCTGGTGACAGAGCGTTCCGGCAACCTGCGCGTGGTGTCGGCAGATGGCAAATTGTCTGCGCCGCTTTCCGGGGTACCGCAAGTCTGGGCGCAGAAGCAGGGCGGTCTGCTTGATGTCGTGCTGTCACCGGATTTCGCCAAGGACCGCATGGTGTATCTGACCTATTCCGAGGGCAGCGGCAAGACCGCCGCCGAGGGTGATACCGCCGGCACTGCCGCAGGGCGTGGTCGCCTGTCCAAAGACATGACCCGCTTGGAAGACTTCGAAGTCATCTTCCGCCAGGAACCGAAACTGTCAGTGGGCAACCACTTCGGCGCGCGGATGGTCTTCGATCGCGACGGTTACCTGTTCATTGCGCTGGGCGAGAACAATCAGCGCCCCACTGCGCAGGATCTGGACAAGCTGCAGGGCAAGATTGTGCGCATCTATCCGGACGGCAGCGTACCGAAAGACAATCCGTTCGTGGGCCAGAAGGGCGTACGCCCCGAGATATGGTCCTATGGCCATCGTAATCAGCAGGGGGCCGCGCTGGATCCCTGGACCGGGACGTTGTGGACCAACGAGCATGGTCCCAAGGGCGGTGATGAGTTGAATATCATCGAACGTGGCGCGAATTACGGCTGGCCGATCGCGACCCACGGTATCGACTACTCGGGTCAGCCGATTTCGGAGTCCAAGGGCAAGGTTGTCGAAGGAACCAAAATTCCGTTCCAGGTCTGGGAAGTGTCGCCGGGCTTGAGTGGCATGGCGTTCTATGACCACAGCCTTTTCAAGGCATGGGATCACAGTGTATTCATCGGTGCGCTGGCCACTGAGGAGTTGATCAGGCTGCAGTTCGAGAATGACAAGATCGTTCATGAGGAGCGTCTGTTGAAAGACATGAAACAGCGCATACGTGATGTGCGTCAGGGGCCGGACGGTTACTTGTATCTGTTGACCGACGACGATAAGGGAAGCCTGCTGAAAGTCGGCTTGGCTCAGTAATAAACTATTAATCGTTTGAAAAAGAAAATTCCCACAATGTTGTGGGAATTTTCTTATGAGTTGCTTGCGGTGGTAACCGTTAAAGCCGTCGGATCAATTATCCTTTGCGTCACGTACCACTTCGCCTGTCTTGGCATCGACGTCGTAGTTCCACTCTACACCCTTGGCGTCTTTCAGTTCGATCTGGTAGATCAGGCGGCCGGTGCGGTCTTTTTCCAGCTCGGTATCGCTGACCGTAAAGCCCTGGTGCTTGGCAACAGCGTTCTTGTTGAACTGTTCAAAGTCACCCAGCGCCTGAGACTTGTACAGGCGGATCACTTCATCGGGACCAACGTCAGCCTGGGCGGCACCTGCAACAGCAGTGAGGGCAACAGCGGCGAAAACGGCAGGCATAAGTTTCATGGGGTATTTCCTTTCTGATTGATCTGTCTTGATGGATTCATCACAGGCTGATTGGTTCAGCGGTTTTGTTGAACTCAGATTATCCGCGCTTACTTAATTCACGCTTAATTATTCAAGTGTGCGAAACGTTATGAAGCCGGTCTCGCTCTGCCGATTCGCAAGTAAAGTTTTCCCCTGCACTTCGTTTACAGGCAGAGCGTCACGTAAAGGTTGAAAAAAACCGGCAGTGAACGTAAAAGGTTGGCCCCCTGCCGGAAGTTGCGTCGCGTCTGTCCAGGCATCTGTCCTTTCGGAGTCTGCTCGATGAGAACGCCTTACCGACCTGCCATGCGCCACGCCTGGCGATTGTTACCGTTGGGTATGGCGGTTGCCTCGCCGTTGCTGGCCGCAGAAGTGGTCAGCCTGGATGCGGTCAATGTCACTGGGTTCAGCGAGCCGGAAAGCACCGGCGACTATAAAGCAGAGCGGGCGTCGATCTTCGGCTTGGATCAGGCCTCTCTGCTGGACACGCCGGCCTCGGTGTCGGTGTTCAGCGCTGCGCTGATCGAGGACCGTCAGGCAAAGCTGCTGAGTGAATTGCTGCGCAACGATGCGTCGGTCGGCGACGGCTATGCACCAGTGGGCTATTACGAAAACTTTGTGGTGCGCGGGTTTTCGTTGAACGCCGCCAACAGTTATCGCATCAACGGCCGCAGCATTGCCGGTGAGCAGAATGTAGCGCTGGAGAACAAGCAGCAGGTCGAGTTGCTCAAAGGGCTCTCCGGCCTGCAGAGCGGTGTGGCCGAGCCCGGTGGCGTCATCAACTATCAGACCAAGCGGGCGCAGGACGTCCGGTCGGTCACGGTCTCGACCAACGAGCACGGTGAACGTTACATCGCCACCGACGTCGGTGGCTGGTTCGGCAGCGAGCAACAGTTTGGCTTGCGCGCCAACCTTGCCCACGAAGACATTCGCTCGTATGTCGAACACGCCGATGGTCAGCGCGATTTCGCCTCGCTGGCGTTCGACTGGAACATCAGCGAGCGCGCGCTGCTGCAACTCGACGTCGAGTACCAGACCAAAGAACAGCGCTCGGTGCCCGGTTATCAGCTTCTGGGCGGTACTGCGCTGCCTCACGATGCCTCACCACGTAAACTGCTGGGCTACCAGAACTGGTCCAATCCGGTCGGTATCGACTCGCTGAACATGAACGGACGTTTCGAATATCGATTCAATGACAGCTGGAAGGGCAGTCTCAGCGCTTCACGCAGTCGTGTGGTCATCGATGACTACAGTGCCTTTGCGTGGGGTTGCTACGGCTCGGCCAGTTGCGCAGGGCAAGCGGTGCCCAACCACTTCAGTGCCGAGGGTGATTATGACATCTATGATTTCCGCAGCCCGGACGACACGCGTCGCAACGATGAAGTCGAAGCGGCCATGTCCGGCACATTCACTACCGGATCGCTGGGGCACGAACTGACCTTCGGCAGCAGTGCCTACCGCCGAACGGTCGATACGCGCGGGACCTTCAACGAATTCGTCGGCTCGGGCAATATCAATGAGGCGCCCGAGCAAGTGGCGCCCTCGACTCTGGCGCTTGCGCACACCGAGCGTCGTCTGGACAGCCGCCAGTACGGGCTGTTTGCCACCGACCGGATCAGTTTCAACGAGCACTGGCAAACCGTGCTGGGCGGACGCGGGGTGCGGCTCGATGAGCAGGCGTTCAACGAGGAAGGCAGCGATGCGCGACACACCGAGCGCTATGTGTTTCTGCCTCAGGCGGCGCTGATCTACAAGCCGGTGGACAACGTTTCGCTCTACACCAGCTACAGCAAAGGCCTGTCGCTGGGCGGGACAGCGGCGTGGTTCACCACCAATGCCAGTGAAATTCTTGCGCCGACCGTATCCCGACAGCTGGAAGCCGGTATCAAGTATGACTGGCAGCGCATGAGCCTGACCGCCGCAGTGTTTCAGGCCCGCCAGGCGTATCAGTACTCCAGGCCCAACGATGACGGCACGTTTACCTATGTGCAGCAAGGCGAGCAGAAAAACACCGGGCTTGAACTGGGGGCGAGTGGCTGGGTGACCGACCGCCTGCAGATATCCGCCAGTGCGGCGGCCATCCGGGCGCGCGTTGAAGACAGCGGCACCGAGGCCTATGACGATCATCAGGCCCTCAATGTGCCCAGATACCGTGGCAGCCTGCAAGCTGACTACAGCCTGCCGGTGCCCGGGCTCGCCTTACTCGGCGGGATGCAGTACAGCGCCAGCAAGTACGCTGACCGTGAAGGCTCCGTGCAGGTCAATGACTACACACTGTTCAATATCGGCAGCCGTTACAGCACCCGAATCAGCGGCTACGACACGGTCCTGCGCCTGACCGTCGACAACCTCTTCGACAAACGCTACTGGCGTGATGCCGGGGAGTATCTGGGTGACGACTACCTGTTCATGGGCGCACCCAGAACGGCGAGATTGTCGGCCACCGTCAACTTTTAGTGGACGGGCTCTACTGCACGGAGCGTTGGCACGAACGTCGGGATTCTCGTTCCACACGCTCCAGCGTGGGAGTGCAGTTCACGACGCTCTGCGTCGTCAAGAGAACGCGGAGCGCCGCATGATAGTTGAAGTGATCGTTCCTCACGCTCCAGCGTGGGAATGCAGTTCTCGACGCTTTGCGTCGTCAAGAGGATGCGGAGCGTCCGGCACGGCATGCGACGCAGAGCGTCGCACGATAGCTGAAGTGCTCGTTCCTCACGCTCCAGCGTGGGAATGCAGGTCTCGACGCTCTGCGTCGTCAAGAGGACGCGGAGCGTCCGGAAAGGCATGCGACGCGGAGCGCCGCACGATAGTTGCGATGATCGTTCCGCACGCTCCAGCGTGGGAATGCAGGTCTCGACGCTCTGCGTCGCCAAGAGGACGCGGAGCGTCCGGAAAGGCATGCGACGCGGAGCGCCGCACGATAGTTGAAGTGATCGTTCCTCACGCTCCAGCGTGGGAATGCAGTTCTCGACGCTCTGCGTCGTCAATAGGACGCGGAGCGTCCGGAACGGCATGCGACGCGGAGCGCCGCACGATAGTTGAAGTGATCGTTCCTCACGCTCAAGCGTGGGAATGCAGTTCTCGACGCTCTGCGTCGTCAAGAGAACGCGGAGCGTCCGGCACGGCATGCGACGCAGAGCGTCGCACGATAGTTGCGATCATCGTTCCCGCTACAGGCCTCAGCTTCGTATCAGTGCGCCCGCAAGCTTTGCTATTCTTCGCGCCCTGTGAGCGCCAGGCGCTTTTTTCAGCCATGTTTCGGGGGCGTCATGACGGCCATCGTTCAATCCACTCCGCAACCTTTTACCAAAGGCGACTACAAGACCCTGAGTCTTGCGGCGCTGGGTGGGGCGCTGGAAATCTACGACTTCATCATTTTCGTATTCTTTGCACTGACCCTCAGCCAGCTGTTTTTCCCACCCGACATGCCCGAGTGGCTGCGTCTGCTGCAAAGCTTCGGGATCTTCGTGACCGGCTATCTGGCGCGCCCGCTGGGCGGGATTCTCATGGCGCACTTCGCCGACCGGCTGGGCCGCAAGCGCGTGTTCAGCCTGAGCATTCTGATGATGGCCCTGCCTTGTCTGCTGATCGGCATCATGCCCACCTACGCACAGATCGGTTACTGGGCGCCGCTGGTGCTGCTGGCGCTGCGCATCCTGCAAGGGGCCGCTGTGGGCGGCGAAGTGCCAAGCGCCTGGGTATTCGTGGCAGAACACGCGCCCAAGGGGCACCGCGGCTATGCACTGGGTGTACTGCAAGCCGGCCTGACGTTCGGGTACCTGCTGGGTGCACTGACCGCGACATGGCTGGCACGGGTCTTCAGCCCTGGCGAAATCCTCGACTGGGCATGGCGTATTCCGTTCCTGCTCGGTGGCGTATTCGGCGTGGTGGGCGTCTGGTTGCGCCGCTGGTTGAACGAAACCCCGGTATTTATCGCGATGCATGCCCAACGTGAACATCTGACAACGCTGCCACTTGGCCAGGTCCTGCGTGAGCACCGCCAATCCTTGCTGCCTGCTGCGCTGCTGACCTTTGTGCTGACCTCCGCAGTGGTGGTATTGGTGGTGATCACCCCGACCGTCATGCAGCAGCGCTTCGGTATCAGCGCCAGCGATACCTTTGCCCTGAGCGCCGTCGGCATCGTGTTTCTCAATATAGGCTGTGTGTTGGCAGGCATGCTGGTCGACCGCATCGGCGCCTGGCGCGGCATCATGTTCTACAGCCTGCTGATGCCGATGGGCATTGGCGTGCTTTACACCAGCCTCATCGAGCAATGGATGCCACTGGGCATCGCCTACGCGATTGCCGGGCTGGCGTGCGGGATTGTCGGTGTGGTGCCGTCGGTGATGGTCGGACTTTTCCCGGCGAACATCCGGGTGTCAGGCATCTCGTTCACTTACAACATCGCCTACGCCTTCTGGGCCAGCACCACGCCATTGATGCTGATTGCTCTGATGCCCTGGAATATCTGGGTGTGCGTGCTGTATAGCCTGATCATGGGCGCCACGGGCCTGATGACCGCTGCGGTATTCGGTCTGCGCCGGGGCGTGGTGGTGGATGACCTGGCAAGCGGTAAAGCCGGATAACACCAGGCCGGTTGACACGGCGAATGCCGTTCTCGCAGAGACCGGCGACATCCGCTGCTCACCTCTGCTGTGGGGTGAGTAGCCGTTCAAATATGAGCGCAAAGTTCCTGGCACCCGACGCTTTCAATTGTAACAAGTGATTGTAATTCCGTTTCCTCAAGTCTATCTTGCGCCTCTCTATACTGTTTACGTTATTTATCTAATGTGCTCTTGGGTCGTGCCTGTGGAAAATGTTTCTTCAGGTGGATCATTCGCAGTGTCGATACGTTGGTAGGCGTAATTATTCCGCGTTTCATGTAGGAGCTTTCCTCAATATTTTATTATTAAAGATTTTTCTTACAGCTTTCGGCTGTATTGCAGGACTTTTAAGGTGTATCTCGTGTTTATGCAAAACAAGACTAAATAAAATGATTTCTGTGCCGATTGACTGTTTGGGCCATGGAAGACGAATGTAAGAAACATCCTACAAATTTGCCTATTAGGCAAAATGATGGCAAGGGGAAGTATCATGTGGGTGACAATGAGAGAGCAGGAGGTTCTTGGCCTGTTGTTGCAGGGATGTACGAACAAGGAAATTGCCAGGCAGCTCAGTATCAGTGACTACACCGTTCGCGATCACGTATCTTCGCTGCTAAGAAAGAATCAGGTAAGGACGCGTGCCGAGCTCATGGCCAGGTGCGTATCTCTATTGCTTCCGGGGAACACTGCCCGACCCCCTACATCTGTCGGATTGCGTAGCGAGCCAGCACATACATAATGTGTCTTGTCGCAACCTGTAACGTGTTAATGCAATGAGCACTGCTGACGTTTTGCGGTGCAATCAATAATACCGTGCTGCTCTGTGACTGCTGTCGGCCACTGTTTCCCGGCTGTCTGCAGAAAGGAATATCCGAAACCTGCTCGCACGACGAACTGTAAACAATAAAAAAGGAGCCACTCATGACTGTTTGTTTTGTTCGGGGCGAGTCAGGTGCCGACACGGCGTTGCGGCTGGATCCGCAGCGGCCTGATTTTAATATGACAACGGACTTCCAGCATCTGGCAACCCGGCAGTCCGCGCTTTCGGTGACGCAACTTGCCGAGCAACAGGCAAAGCTGTCCGGCCCTGTTGGCCTGTTTGCCAAACTCTGTCGGCAGCTTCGTTCGCAGGGGCGTCAGGCACCGTTACTCGAAGAGGTTACCCGACTTGAGGGCCGTAAGCGTCAATGGCTGGCCGAGCGCGCCGTACAATTCGCACTGGGCCTGCACGGCCGTCGGTCAGAAGCCGAGAACCCGTTCAAGGGCCTGGTGCGCGAAGACCTGTGCTGCATCGTATTCGATGAGCCATCGCCGCACACGCTGGTCGAGCGTTATGCCGCCAGCGAAGCGCTGCGAGCTCAGGACAGTGAGTACTTCGTCAAACTCATTGCTACCACGCGCAATACCGTCGAACGGCGAATCGTCTTTCATGGTCTGCTCGAACACTTCGACCGGCTGTTGCCCATCGAGAAGAGCATCTATCCGCTCAACTATCGCGCTGTTCAGCAAGCGTACCTCGATCATGAAGAAGCGCTCTATGGCGCGCTGATAAAGCAGCAGCCCATCGGCACATTGCTTGAGAGGCATACGCCTGAGTGGCTGTTGGATAACCTGTCCTCATTTGAACTTTCCATCGATCAAGCGTGTGGCTAATCAGGTCTCGGACGTGGGTATTTATACCAGTCGGTTGATGAGGTTTTACAAGCGCTTCAGGTCTTTTCTAAAAAAACATGTTTAATCAGAGTGCGCGTTAGCGCGCTCGGTGAATGATAAAAGATAACGGTTCGTGCAGATGCTTTCAAGCCTGCGGCTTTCGCACAGTCGATGAATTTGATTTATAAATATTGGAGTAATATCCATGAAAAAAATAGCACCCTTGCTTGTGTTGTTAGTGTCGGCTGCCAGCCAGGCGGGCGATTATTCTGT
The DNA here is from genome assembly GCF_027983475.1 of Pseudomonas cerasi. Lineage (NCBI taxonomy): Bacteria > Pseudomonadati > Pseudomonadota > Gammaproteobacteria > Pseudomonadales > Pseudomonadaceae > Pseudomonas > Pseudomonas cerasi. The sequence continues at coordinate 641,433 of NZ_JAQJVM010000002.1, read as the reverse complement.
TACGACTACCCGAACGCCGACGTTTATCAATGGGCCTGGTCACAGTGCGTTTTCTCGACACCAATTGAGATTGGCTGACTACCCCCGCGGCGCGGCGAATAACTCTCGGTTGCAAAAGATTTCCTGGACCGCGACTACTTTTCCGGAAAGCGTGAACGAACGCGCAAATCTTTGTTTTAGGAGAGGCGGTGTACATGATTCTGATTGTATCTCTATAACGCCAGGCGTGCCTGGCAGTACTGAGAGGTTCAACAGTCTTGGTTTTAGCTATGCCTCCGACGTCATGATTAGGCACAGCGCTGAAAGTGGACCTTGGCAAAGCAAGCCTGCCGGGCCAGAAACAGTCACCTTTCATTTAACGTATTGATTGTTAATCCCTGGCGAGAACCGCCAGGGATCTTTCGGGGCAGGAGCCAACGTCATGCGAGTCATAAGTTCCGGAGCAGATGCACTGATAGCCGCGCAACAACTTGACGATAAAAGAGCGGCAAAAAACATGCCCTCAATTGCCAATTCCCCCCTCCGATCAACCTCTCCAGACTCTGCGGTGACCATCAGCGGCCAGGCCCTCCTGAAACACAGGGTATTTGGGGGCGCGGACTCTGCTGGTTCTGCGCCCATGCTGGGAAAAGCCGAATGTGGAATGTCCATGCCCGAGGCGTTTTTTTTAACCCGGGATGATCGCAGGCTGCTGGGTGATGTTTACGAGTGGGCGAGCGCTCAGGGAGCTGATCTAGGCTATGTTGATGATCTGGCTTTTGGACTGGCCTCGTACAGAGAGAAAGATGATGGAAGAATATGGGGCCGCCAGAACCAGGGCAAAACATATGACATGGAAGGCCACAAGGTGTTCTACAGTTTTACCGAGTCGCACGCGGCCACCGCCAAGCGTATTACCGAAAGCGATGGGTTAAAAACAACGCGGCTGGATCAGGGGTTTGTTCGCTTCATCACTGACAAGGACTACGGGTCCATAGGTCACAATAATTTTGATTTCATGGAAAAAGTCATTAACAGGTTTTCAACGGCAGGGGAAAGGGACGAGCAACTGGGGACAGATTTCACTACTTACAAAAGCCAGAAGAGTGACTACGTAAGGACGCTGTCCAAGGAAAAATACACGCCTGGCGAAGGCGACTCTCGAGAAACGGCCGCCGTAAAAAAATCCACCAAACCCAAGGAAATAACTCTGGAAAGCCTGCGTGCCGATATGCGCGAGGCGTTCTTCAAGGCGATGGGGGTCAAGAGTTTCTCATCCCTGTTCGACATGCTGTTCAAGCACAAGCGTTGACGGATCAGGCCTGTGCGCCAAGCGAATGGTGGTCTGACGGTGCATCCTGAGGGCTGACTACGCGGTTGCGACCGGTGCTTTTAGCCAGATACAGGGCTTTGTCTGCTTCATGCAGCCACGAGGAGGCATCCTGCATTTCAGGGGAGTAGGCGGCAATGCCGATACTGAGGCTGACCTTGAGATCGCAATGCAGGGTATAGGTCATTTCATCTATCGCCAGGCGCAGGCGCTCAAGGATTTCCTTTGCCTGAAACAAGCTGGTATCGGGCAGAATGACGCAGAATTCATCGCCGCCACAACGCCCGATCAAGTCGGAGTCGCGCAGGTTTTCTATCAGTGCTTCGCTGATACTCTGCAGCACCGTGTCGCCCATCAGGTGGCCATAAGTGTCGTTGATGACCTTGAAGTGATCGATATCGATCAGCGCGATGACGCACTCCTGATACGCGCCTTGGTTACTGGCGTACTTCAGGTCAAGCAGGTCCTTCCATGCGCCATGATTGAGCAGGCCGGTGAGGCTGTCTGTGCGGCTTACCTTGCGCAGGATGTTGCGGTGTTCCCACAGCTTGAGGGTGACCTGATGGCTCAGCCAGCCAATGAAAATGGGGTAGATCACCAGTACAGGAAGACAGGCATAGATCTGCGCCATGTTGCCGTGCAGATTGACCACAGGGTTGAGCGCGGCCAGTGAAATCAGCACGCCCAGTGCCTGTGCGCACAAGCCCTGGAGCATCAGGCGTGGCCCGGCGGCGGCCATGTTATGCATGGCCATCATGGCAAGGACGGTGACCCCGGGAACCGCACTGAAACCCATCGCACCCACCCAGAAACCGCCCAACAGCGAATCGAATAGCAAATTGCGCCATTCGGCTTCATAGGGCTCGCGCGACTTTCTTGCAATCTGGTAGGCAACATGCGGCCATACCAGAGCGTTGAACAGCGCCAACAACCACAGCCAGTGTGCAGCATTCACGTAATATAAAGACACAGCAACCGTCACAAAACCAACGCTTACACCGAGTGATCTCGGGGCGTAGATCCGCTTGGCGAATGCCATCCCTTTGCGGTGATAGGTGCTCATAGGTGCTTACCGGACATTACTTTTGAATCGGTCAGAAACCGCCACCACCTGACCGAAAGGCTGGAGTTTGAGCGTTCGCTAATGGCAAGGGAAGTGTATTTTGCCTGGAGGTGTCAAATAGCTACATGGTGAGGAAAGATCACTGTTTAAAAGTCAATTAAATGACAGAAACAGTGCTAAAGCCTGTTCAAAAATATGACGATATATAATTCAACACACGGTAAATAACCGGGGCAGGGTGTCTGAGTGTTTGCAGACACACTGCCCGGCGAGTTCAATAAAGCGACAGTCAGGCGGTTATAACGGTGCCTTGTTTTTCTGAATGCTGGTCATCCATGCTACGGCAATGGACAGCAGCGCAACAACAGCGGCGACATACCCTACGGCACCCAGGCCCAGATGCTCGATGGTAAGGCCTCCGATGATCGAGCCCAGGCCGATGCCGGCATTGGCGGCCGAGACATTCAGGGTCCCTGCCAGTGCCTGGGCCTGAGGCGCTGCTTTCATCACCCTGATCTGGCAGATTGGAAACAGCGCCGTATGCGCGATGCCCCAAATCACCAGCACCACGGCCAGCAGCGGCATGGAGCCTGCGGCGGGTACGCTTGCGGTCATGCCCAGTGCGAGCAGCAGCGCAAAGGCCATGGTCGAGCCGAGGGGGCTGCGGTCCACATAACGTCCCCCCAGTGCATTACCGATCAGGCCAACCGCGCCGAAGCCCATCAACCACCATCCCACTTGAGCCGATTCGATGCCTGCGATGCGTTCCAGCGTGTCAGCCAGGTAGGTATAGGCACCGAACATGGCCGTGAACAGCAGGATGGACAGCAGCAGGTTGAAGAGGAAAAACGGATCCCGGAGAATTTTTGCCTGCTCGGCGAGGCCGACCTTTGCAGTAGGTTCGATACGGGGCATCGACAGTGCCAGCAACAGGGCCATCAACGCTGATAGCAGCGTCAGCGCCCAGAATGCGCCGCGCCAGCCCACGGCATCGGCAAATACTGTACCCAGCGGAATACCGAACAGCATGGCAGCCGAGATGCCGAGGTACACCTGCGCAACGGCCTTGCCGGCGCGCTTGGGTCCGGCCAGCAGGCTTGCCGTTTCACTGGCCGTGCCCCAGAACACCGGCAAGGCCAATGCCGGAATGAACCGCGCCAGCGCCAGCACCCAGATGTTGCTCGACACCGCCGCCAGTGCGTTGGAGGCGGCGAAGATCAGCAGAATGACGATGAACGTGCGCTTGCGGTCCAGGTGCGAGAGCATGGCCGTTAGCGGTGGGCCAAAGAGCATCACCGTGAAGGCGAACAGCGTCACCAGCAAACCGGCAGTTGATATGGAAATTCCCAGATCGCGGGCCATTGAAGGCAGCAGACCGATAATGAGAAATTCTGTGGTGACGATCACGAAGCCGGCCAGGGCCAGAATCGCGATGGACAAACCGGCACCGGTCGAGCTTTCGCTGCGGGTGCCGGCAGCAGTGGTTTCCAGAGAAGGCATGGTACAGACCCCGTAAAAAATAAGTCCGCCAGCTTATTGCAGAAAAGAATTCCTATCTTTGGTAAATTTTCCCTGCATTATGGATTGAATTTCACCAATCGAGGTTTCATGTGCTGTCGACTGACCGCCTCAAAGGTATCGAAACGTTCGTTGCCGTTGCCAACGCGGGAAGCTTTACCGCAGCCGCTGAACGCTTGAACCTGACCAATTCTGCGGTCAGTAAAAGTGTGGCGCGCCTGGAAAGTCGTCTCGGCATGCGCCTGTTCGAGCGGACTACTCGCAGTCTGGCGCTGACGGAGGAGGGCGCGGCCTATCACACCGTGTGCGTGCGGATGCTTGCCGACCTGGAGGCTGCTGAAACTGCGCTGGCGGCTCAACGCACAGAGCCCGCCGGACAATTGCGCATCGATCTGCCTGCGACCTTCGGCCGTTTGCATGCGCTGCCGTTGATTCTTGCCTTCACCGGGCAGCATCACAAGTTGCGCCCGCGAATAACCTTCACCGACCGTTTCGTCGATATCCTTGAAGAGGGCATGGACCTGGCCGTGCGTATCGGTGGTCCACGGGTCTGGCCCGCAGGCGTCGCGCACCGGTATCTGGGCACCGAGCGGGTGATCTTCTGCGCTGCACCGGCGTATCTGCAGCGTCACGGCACCCCGCATACGTTCGAGGACCTGGCCAGTCATGCCTGCATTCTGTTTGGCCGTGGCGATGGCAGTACCAGCCCCTGGCTGTTTGTCGATGAGCAGGGGCAGCGAGAGGCACGCGCTGTAGAAGCACGACTGGTTATCGGCAACGCAGAGGCCCAGGTGGCAGCGGTGACGTCGGCATGGGGAATTGCCCAGCTGGCAACCTGGTTGATCAGGGAGCAGCTCCAGCGCGGCGAATTGGTGGAGATCCTCCCGCAACTGGCCACCGATGGCCTGGCCTTGCACCTGGCCTGGCCGCGTAACCGCGAGTCTCTGCCCAAGGTGCAGGTGCTGGTCGAGCGGTTGTCAGAGGCGTTGCGGGTGGACTGAGTCGTATCGGACCGGCTGACCGGTCCGCGCAGATCACTGGCCGATGACAGTCTTCACCAGCGCAGCATGCTCTTTCGGATTCTTTGCATTGGAGACCACGTTCAGCACCGCTGCGCGGGTACCCGATGCTGCGACGATCGATGTGCTCAGCACCTGGGCGTCGCTCATGGTCGCTGAGGTGTCCAGCTGGCGCACACCAAGACCGTTCTTCTTGACGATCTTCTTGTCACCCAGTTTTTTGAAGTCCTTGTAGCCGGTACTCTGCTGGGCAAGGATGCCGGTGACCAGTCCATCAAGTACTACACCGTCGTTATCGCTGGCCTGCACGCCCATTGGCATCGGCGTTTCGGTAACGATCAACACGCGCTTTTCAGCCGCATTGGTGTACAGCGACCCCGTCACACCCTGGGCCTTGGCTTTTGCGTCAATCTCGGGCATCTCACCCTGTACGTAGCCCGCAGGAATGGTGAAGGTCAGTTTGCCGCCCAGCAGTGAAGCGTTTTGCACCGCAGCAGCGGTGGGCGCAGCAGCCTGCGGCTTGGTGGCAGCCTGAACGCTGACCATGCTCTGACATGCTGCCAGTGCGACACACACAGCCATTGCCTTGAAACCGAAAGAACGCATGGAAATTCCTTTTTTGTCTGTTAATGACACAGGCGTTTGCGCCTGAGGCATGTGAGTGACCGGGCAGGTAAAAGTGCCCATAAAAAAACGACCAGTCCGATCACTCAGGCTGGCCGTCGTTTTGCTGCGTTACGCTTATTCGGCGATTTGCAGTTTGCGCGACTCGGTGTAGACGTAACGCACTTTTTCATACTCGAACGGCGAGTTGAGCTGGCCGTAACGGAAGCTGGTGACGTAACGGCGATCAATGGCGCGCAACACGGTGATTTCCGGATGGTCGTTGCTGACTTCGGCCACGTTCAGGAAGTTGATCTGGTTTTCAGCCGTGTAGTCGAACAGCATGCCACCAGTGTCACGCAGGTTCGATGGACCGAACAATGGCAACACCAGATAAGGCCCTGCAGGCACACCGTAGAAGCCCAGCGTCTGGCCGAAGTCTTCGCTCTGACGCGGCAGGCCCATCATGGTCGCCGGGTCCCACAGACCGGCGATGCCGATGGTGGTGTTGAGCAGCAGACGGCCAGTGGTGTCCAGCGAGCGCTCGCCCTTGAACTGCAGCAGGCTGTTCAGCAGGTTGGAGACATCGCCCAGGTTGCTGAAAAAGTTGCTCACACCGCTGCGCACGAAGCCAGGGGTGATGTAGCGGTAGCCGTCCACGACCGGCAGGAATACCCATTCATCGAAACGGTAGTTGAAGTGGTAAACCCGGCGGTTCCAGGATTCCAGCGGATCATAGACTTCCAGTGCGTTGATGGAGGCGCGCTCGAACTCACGCTGATCCAGCCCCGGGTTGAATTGCAGCGACTTCAGCGGCTGGGTGAAACCGTCAGCATCGGTCTGACGGGCCACAGTGGCCGGGTGCTGAGCCTTGTTGCTGGTATCCGCGTCAGCGGCCTGGACTGTGCCGGCACAGAGCAGAGCGGCAAGAAGTAAAAGACGTTTAGCCACGGAAAAACTCCAGCATGGCGTCGGTGTTGACGCGGTAATTAAGGTTGCCGCAATGCCCGCCGTACGGGTAAACGGTCAGGCGATCGCCAAAGGTCTTGCGCAGGAAGCCGAGGTCACCCGAGCCCAGAATCACGTCGTCGGCGTTGTGCATGACGGCAATCTTGGTGTTGCTGTGCAGGTAATCCTTGAGGGCGTAGAGGCTGACCTGGTCGACCAGTTGCAGAAGGCTACCGCCGTCGGTGCGTGCGCGCCACATCGGGATGACCTGTTCGGTCAGGTAGCAATCGAAGTCGCACTGCAGGGCACGCTTGAGGAATGGCGTCAGACTGGTGCCTTCGGTGATCGGGAATTTCGGTGGCGTGATCAGACCGCGACGGTTGATCAGGTCGGAGGTGAACGCGATATCCGCCGACGAGAAGCGGAACGAGGTACCGATCAGCATCGCCATCTGTTCATTGGTCAGGTGCTGCTTGGACTGCTGGAAGTCGAACAGCAGTGCATCGTTGAGGTCGATGTAGCCCTTCTGGCGGAAGTAGCGAGTCAGCTTGGCCAGCACCAGTTCATAGAACGTAGTGGTGTTGTTGATACCCTTGACGTTGGTTTGCACCAGTTTGTCGAGGTTGCTGATCGAGGTGTAGAGATTGACCGGCGGGTTGAGCAGCAGGACTTTCTTGAAATTGAAGCTGCGACGGGTTTCGTCAAGCTTGCTGACGAATGCAGCATTCAGTGCGCCGAGGCTGTAACCGGTCAGGTAATAGTCGGTTACCGGCAGTTGCGCCTGCTGAGCCCGAATGGCCTGCATGACGCGATAAATGTCTTCTGCGTCGTCGGTGGAGACGCCGGGAGTCGCAAAGCGCGAGGCCGAGCTCATGAAGTCATAGCTGGTGGGCGAAGACAGCTGCACGACGTGGTAGCCCGCGCCGTAATAGAGCTTTTTCAGGAATTCATTGATGGTGCTGTTATACGGCGCGCCGGTGCCGGCGATCAGGAAGATCAGCGGTGCAGCGTGGTCCTGTTTGGCCAGGCGATAGTGCAACTTTTTCACTGCCCAGAAGTTGTCGGGCAGGGTGAACTCGCGCTCGGGATGCAGGTTCAGGGTGTAGACATCCTGATCGATATCTTCATCGTCAGGCAGGTCGGGGCGCAGATCGGGCGGTGTGGTCGCAATGGTCGCTTCAAACGGATTAGTCAGCGGGTAGCCATAGGTGGCGGAGTCGACATTGGTTGCCAGAGCGGACGCACTTAAACACAAGCCACCTATAACGGTGGCGAGGCGCAGAAAACGGAGCATGACTAAATCCCTTGGGAAAGAAGTGCTGATGAGATACGCAGGCTATGACCAAGGTGTAGTGCCAAAGTGCCCCATCCACCGGTTAACCCTGTAAATATGACGGAACAATACACGTTCTTTGGATTTTGCAATGCAGATATGCGGTTTATTTTTGCATGGCTAGTGTATTTGCTGCCCCGGCGCGACGTTTACACGGGCTGGGAACGGTAGGCAGGCCCTGGCCTGGCGGCGAATTTTTCGGCTTGCGGAAAGCACAAAGGAGAGCCGTAGCTCTCCTCCAATGTGGTTCACGTGCTCTTTTTATTGTTATAGGGCGGCCTGTTATTGTTGTTGGCGGCCAGTCCCTTTACAGCGTTGTTGTGCGACCCCCATCCGGGGTCAAGAGCAAACGTATTTTTTTGAGCGCTGATTCGCTTTAATCACCTGTCTGCACAACGGGTTGATCCCACCGGTTCTGGAGCTACCTGACGGTAGTTTTATTGTTCTCGGTCCGGTCGCGAGGCCTTCCATTGAAAGGTCCCTGTAAAGCGGGTCCACTCCAAAAAAATCTGTTAGCTGCGCCTCTGTCCGTTTTGTTCTTGTTGTGTCAGAGCCGTTACGTCTTATTTTTATTGGTTTGCTGCATCATTTCTTGTTTTTGTTGTACCAGAGATATAGCAGGACCCGTGCCAGTTTTTGAAATTCCTTTTAAATCAGTTATTTATGAATTCTGATGGTTGTCGGTTAGTCATAGAGCCGGAAAAAATGTTTCCGTGTTACCCGTTCACGGTGGTGATCGTAAACCTGCGGTAACACATCGTGTTTCCTTCGCAGTATGAGCCGGAATGGTGCGCCGCAAGTCTCTGTCGTCTATACGACGATGGTATGGGGGCCGGCGATCGCCATTGGACACAACGGTGTGTCTCCTGCCGTTGATGGCTGGATCAAAGCGTTTTTCGCTGTGCGTTGTCGTTGATGGCTCGATGTTGTCGTTTCCCATTGCCCCGGTGTCGCAGACAGAGCATGCCCGCCTGTCCGGCAGGTCGATGATCAGTGTGGCGTTGTAGTGCGTTTGATTGCGCGCGGCAGCGATAAAAACGTGCAAGGCGCCGCGTGCCCCAAGGTCGGGCGCGGGGCGGTCTGGAGAACAACGTTAACCATGCCCCGACACCCGTCGGTGCAGACTTCCGGGGAAGCGACAATGATGATGCGAAAAATACTGGGGGCGGGTGCCGCTCTGGTACTTGCGGTCAGCTCCACGCTGGCGGTTGCTGAAACCAAGACCCTGACCATCGGCTATGTGGAAGGCTGGTCCGACAGTGTCGCCACCACCTTCGTGGCCTCCGAAGTGATCAAGCAAAAGCTTGGTTATGACGTCAAGTTGCAGTCTGTCGCTGCAGGGATCATGTGGCAGGCGGTGGCCACCGACAAGCTCGACCTGATGCTGTCTGCGTGGCTTCCAGGCACGCATGGCGAGTACTACGCCAAGTACAAGGACCAGGTCGTCAACTATGGCCCCAACTTCAAGGACGCCAAGATTGGCCTGATCGTGCCTGAATACGTGAAGGCCAAAACCATCGAAGACCTGAAGACCGATGCTTCCTTCAACAAGAAGATCACCGGGATCGATGCGGGCTCGGGCGTGATGCTCAAGACCGATCAGGCTATCAAGGACTATGGTCTGGACGGCTATAAACTGCAGGCGAGCTCCGGCGCAGGCATGATTGCCGAGCTGACCCGCGCCGAGAAGGCGAAGAAATCCATCGTCGTCACCGGCTGGGTGCCGCACTGGATGTTCGCCAAATGGAAGCTGCGTTTCCTCGACGACCCGAAAGGTGTCTACGGTGAGGCTGAAACCGTAGACAACGTTGGCAGCCTGGGCCTGGAGAAAAAAGCCCCTGAGGTCGTGGCCTTCCTGAAAAAATTCCAGTGGGCATCCAAGGATGAAATCGGTGAGGTGATGCTGGCGATTCAGGACGGTGCCAAACCTGAAGCTGCAGCCAAGGACTGGGTAGCCAAGCACCCGGACCGTGTTGCTGCATGGACTGCCAAATAGTCTCAAAGTGTCTGAACAGCCGTTCTCGAGGCCGTCTGGTGTTATCGCCAGACGGCCTTTTGTTTTCCTGCCCCGGAGTGTTTTCGGTGCGACCGACTGCCGGCGGGTCCAGGCCGTGCGAGAAGAGCTATCTGCAGCTAATGTCGTTCTAATACTAAGGTCGTCTGGAGTGCGCGCCGGACCCGACTAAAGTGCATTACGTGACATCTCATCTGTGCTGCGAGGACAAAAACAATGAACGACAGCATTTACCTCTCGATTCAAAACAGCCCGCGTTTCAAGGAGCTGGTATCCAAAAGAGAGCGGTTCGCCTGGATTCTCTCGGCGATCATGCTTGGCCTGTATGCGGCCTTTATTCTTTTGATTGCTTACGGACCCCATATTCTGGGGGCCAAACTGAGTCCCACTTCGACCATTACCTGGGGAATGCCGATAGGCGTAGGGCTGATCCTTTCCGCGTTTATATTGACCGCCATCTATGTTCGCCGTGCCAACGGTGAATTCGATGACCTGAATAACGCGATCCTGAAGGAGGCTCAGCAATGATCCGGCGCCTATCAGCAGCACTTGGCCTGGCCGCCTTCGCGCCGACCCTCTGGGCGGCAGACGCGTTGACGGGTGCAGTGCAGAAGCAACCCCTGAACGTCGCCGCGATCGTCATGTTCGTGGTCTTCGTAGCCTTCACGCTGTACATCACCTACTGGGCGTCGAAAAAGAACAAGACCGCGTCGGACTATTACTCGGCAGGTGGCAAGATCACCGGTTTCCAGAACGGGCTGGCGATTGCCGGTGACTACATGTCGGCAGCCTCCTTTCTGGGGATTTCCGCACTGGTCTACACCTCCGGCTACGATGGCCTGATCTACTCGATCGGCTTCCTGGTGGGCTGGCCGATCATCCTGTTCCTGATCGCCGAACGCCTGCGTAACCTGGGTAAATACACCTTTGCCGACGTGGCCTCGTACCGCCTCAAGCAAAAGGAAATTCGTACCCTGTCTGCCTGCGGCTCGCTGGTGGTGGTGGCGTTTTACCTGATTGCGCAAATGGTCGGTGCCGGCAAGCTGATCCAGCTGCTGTTCGGTCTGGACTACGCCGTTGCGGTGGTGTTGGTCGGGATCCTGATGTGCCTCTATGTGCTGTTCGGCGGCATGCTCGCCACGACCTGGGTGCAGATCATCAAGGCGGTGATGTTGCTGTCCGGTGCTTCGTTCATGGCACTGATGGTCATGAAGCACGTCAACTTCGACTTCAACATGCTGTTCTCCGAAGCGATCAAGGTTCACCCCAAAGGTGAGGCGATCATGAGCCCTGGCGGGCTGGTGAAAGACCCGATCTCGGCGTTCTCGCTGGGTCTGGCCCTGATGTTCGGTACCGCAGGCCTGCCACACATCCTGATGCGCTTCTTCACCGTGAGCGATGCCAAGGAAGCCCGCAAGTCAGTGCTCTACGCAACCGGCTTTATTGGCTACTTCTACATCCTGACCTTCATCATCGGTTTCGGCGCGATCCTGCTGGTCAGCACCAATCCGGCGTTCAAGGATGCAGCGGGCGCCTTGCTGGGCGGTAACAACATGGCAGCGGTTCACCTGGCCGACGCGGTCGGTGGCAGTCTGTTCCTGGGCTTCATCTCGGCAGTAGCCTTCGCCACCATTCTGGCAGTGGTTGCCGGTCTCACTCTGGCGGGTGCTTCGGCGGTTTCCCACGACCTGTATGCCAGCGTCATCAAGGCAGGCAAAGCCAACGAGAAGGACGAGATCCGTATCTCGAAAATTACCACCATCGCTTTGGCGGTCGTGGCGATCTTTCTGGGTATTGCCTTTGAAAGCCAGAACATCGCCTTCATGGTGGGCCTGGCGTTCTCGGTCGCGGCAAGCTGCAACTTCCCGATCCTGTTGCTTTCCATGTACTGGAAAAACCTGACCACCCGTGGCGCCATGATCGGCGGCTGGATGGGCCTGATCAGTGCAGTGGTGCTGATGGTGCTGGGTCCGACCATCTGGGTGCAGATCCTGCATCACGAGAAAGCCATTTTCCCTTACGAATACCCGGCGCTGTTCTCCATCGCCATCGCCTTCGTAGGTATCTGGTTCTTCTCCATTACCGACAAGTCGAAAGCGGCAGAGGGCGAGCGCGCGCTGTTCTTCCCGCAATTCGTCCGCTCGCAGACGGGGCTGGGTGCCAGTGGTGCGGTTTCGCACTAAGTTCAGGTTGTTGTGAACGAAGCAGCCTTCGGGCTGCTTTTTCATGGCCGATAAAAAACCCCGCTTGAAAAAGCGGGGTTTTTATTGGCTACATGCGCTGCTGCGTGGAGCAGCAGGTCATATCTTGCCGAGCAACACCAGAATCAGCAGGATCACCAGGATCGTACCGATGATGCCCGACGGACCGTAGCCCCAGCTGCGCGAGTGCGGGAATACTGGCAAACCGCCAACTAGCAGCAGAATCAGAACGATGATAAGAATAGTGCCGATGCCCATGGTGAGTTCCCTCTTTACATTAGTGTTAATTAACAGATGCAGTTGAAACGTCATGCCGGACGGTATGAAGTTGCCTGCTTGACTCATCGGACTCTGGGCGTCGGAGAAAGGTTCGATCTATTTTTAATAATTTATTACATATTTGAAAATCATTGAAAATCATGGGTTTGTCGCATTTTTGTCTGACAATAACTCAGTCTTTTTTGACCTGATGCGTTTGATTCAGTCTTAAAAATCATTGAACTAAACACCCTGGAAAGTCTCCTCGCGGCGTGAACTTTCTACCTGAGGCATGGCCCACAAGAGGACACCGTGATGATTTATCGAGTGGCGGCGGATGCCGTGGTCGTGTTTCATCTACTGTTCATTGTGTTCGTCCTGTTCGGCGGACTGCTGGTATTGAGAAGGCCCTGGCTGGCACTGCTGCACGTTCCTGCTGCGGCCTGGGGGACAGCGGTCGAGTTTCTGCACCTGTATTGCCCGCTGACACCGCTGGAAAACACCCTGCGCAGCAACGCTGGAGGGCAGGGCTACACCGGGGGCTTCGTGGAGCATTATCTGATCCCGCTGATTTACCCGGCCGGGCTTACGCCGGGCATACAGCTTTGGCTGGGCGGCATTGTCGTGCTGCTCAATGTGTCGGTGTATGGCCTGTTGCTGGTGCGGTATGTGACACGAGCGAGGCGTTCATAGGGCTGCGGTTTGCACCAGGCATTCAGCGTCTTGATGGTGGGGTTGTGGCGCTTCCGCTGTGATTACACTCAGGCAACTCCTGCACATCACAAGGCTCTCGGCTATGCAAAACCGCATCATGATTACTGGCGCCGGCTCAGGTCTGGGCCGTGAAATTGCACTGCGCTGGGCGCGCGAAGGGTGGCGGCTGGCACTGTCGGACGTCAACGATGCAGGCCTGCAGGAGACCCTTGCGCTGGTACGCGAGGTGGGTGGTGACGGTTTTGTGCAGCGTTGCGACGTTCGCGACTACAGCCAGCTCACCGCGTTTGCCCAAGCGTGCGAACAGCGCTTTGGCGGTATCGACATCATCGTCAACAACGCGGGTGTCGCTTCCGGTGGCTTCTTCAACGAATTGTCGCTGGAGGACTGGGACTGGCAGATTGCGATCAATCTGATGGGCGTGGTCAAAGGCTGCAAGGCGTTCCTGCCAATGCTGCTGGCCAGTAAGGGCCGGATCATCAACATCGCCTCGATGGCAGCGCTGATGCAGGCCCCGGCGATGAGCAATTACAACGTCGCCAAGGCCGGGGTCGTCGCGCTTTCCGAGAGCCTGCTGGTCGAACTGCATGACCAGGGCGTTGGTGTTCATGTGGTCTGCCCATCGTTCTTTCAAACCAACCTGCTGGATTCCTTCCGTGGCCCTACGCCCGCGATGAAGGCGCAGATCGGCAGGTTGCTGGAGAAGTCGCCGATCACCGCCGCAGATATCGCCGACTACATCTTCAGGCAGGTGGGCGAAGGCGAATTCATGATCCTGCCCCACGAAGAGGGCCGTATGGCCTGGGACCTGAAGCGCAAACAGCCACAGGCGATGTATGACGAAATGACCGTCATGTGCGCCAAGATGCGCGCCAAGGCGCAAAAGGGGCATGCCTGACTAGCCCGGACGCTCCGCGTCCTCTTGCGACGCAGAGCGTCGAGACCTGAATTCCCACGCTGGAGCGTAGGGAACGATCACCTCAACTATCGTGCGACGCTCCGCGTCGCGATCTGCATTCCCACGCTGGAGCGTAGGGAACGATAACCGCAACTATCGTGCGACGCTCCGCGTCGCATGCCTTTCCGGACGCTCCGCGTCCTCTTGGGGATACGGCGTTGCCTGTTCAAGGTTATCAAGGTCATGACCGCACGGTTTTCTGGTAGGGTTGCGCGCATCTTTCAGCCCTGTCCTGAGAACCTTTCATGCTCAATTATCTGTGGTTCTTCCTCGCCGCCCTGTTCGAGATATTCGGCTGCTATGCCTTCTGGCTATGGCTGCGCCAGGGCAAGAGCGCGCTGTGGGTGATTCCTGCGCTGGTCAGCCTGACGCTGTTTGCACTGTTGCTGACACGTGTGGAGGCGGCTTACGCGGGGCGTGCCTATGCGGCGTATGGCGGGATCTACATTGTTGCGTCGATCGCCTGGTTGGGGCTGGTCGAGCGGGTCAGGCCGCTGGGCACGGACTGGCTGGGTCTGGCGTTCTGCGTCCTCGGTGCGACCATCATTCTGCTGGGGCCACGTTGGTCTGCCTCCTGAGTAACCACCGCCGCGAACGAAATTTCCCACGGATTTGGCCGGAAAGTAAGACGTTTCCTTCAGTCTTTTCCGGTGCTGTTGCAGGACGTTACTGATTTGCCATCAGTGCATTGAAGCGCCACGTTTCGCCATGCACCCTGCCTCTTTTGCGCAACGCAAGGGTGGGAAAAATGCTGGTACTGATGCGGGAAATTGGCGAAACGTTTTCCATCGGTGATGACATCACCGTGCAGATTCTGGGGATCAACGGCAATCAGGTCAGGCTCGGGATCAATGCCCCGAAAGACGTCAAGGTGCACCGCGCCGAGGTCTACAAGCGCATTGCCAGGACGCTTTCGCAACAGGCAACGACGCCGCTTCAGTGAGCGGCGTTGTCAGCAAGCGATCTTATGGGCAGATGACCTGACTCGGCCTGTCGAAAACCCGGCTAAGGCACCGTGGCGTTATTCAAAAAACTCCTTGGGTACGTCGTGCTTGAGCATCAGCTGACACTGCTGGCTCTCCAGGTCGAAAAAGATCACCGCCTGGCCCTTGGTCAACGCATGACGCACGCGCAGTACCCGGGTTTGCAGCGGTGTTTCATCGCCATTATCGGTGCCCTCACGGGTGACGAAATCCTCGATCAGGCGAGTGAGGGTGTCAGGTTCCAGTTGGTCGTAGGGGATCAGCATGGCGGTTCTCGTGTCGATGAGCGGCGATGATAGAACTGCGGTGCCATGCACCGCAATTCACAGGGCCTCAACTCTCTTCGCGATTCTGCCCGATCAGGCTGTCGACCGGTGGCACGCGGGTATCGGATTCCATCTGCGCATCGTGCTCGATCTGATGGCTGAAGCGCTCCAGCGAGCTCTGCGCAGGCTTGGCATCGCTGGCGAATACCGGTGGGCTGAGCATGTAGGCACCGAGCAACTTGCTCAGCGCTGCCAGACTGTCGATATGCGTGCGCTCGTAGCCATGCGTCGCGTCACAGCCGAAGGCCAGCAGGGCGGTGCGGATGTCATGCCCCGAGGTCACCGCCGAGTGCGCATCACTGTAGTAATAGCGGAACAGGTCACGACGCACCGGCAGCTCGTTGTCCACGCCCAGCCGTAGCAGATGACGAGACAGGTGGTAGTCGTAAGGACCGCCCGAGTCCTGCATCGCCACGCTGACGGCGTGCTCGCTGGAGTGTTGACCCGGCGCAACCGGTGCAATGTCGATGCCGACGAATTCGCTCACATCCCAAGGCAGCACACCGGCTGCGCCCGTACCGGTTTCTTCGGTGATGGTGAACAGCGGGTGGCAATCGATCAACGGCTCGGCACCGCTGTCGACAATGGATTTCAGCGCGGCGAGCAGTGCCGCCACACCGGCCTTGTCATCCAGGTGACGGGCACTGATGTGTCCGCTCTCGGTGAACTCCGGCAGCGGGTCGAAAGCCACGAAGTCACCGATGCCGATGCCCAGTGATTCGCAGTCGGCGCGGGTGGTGCAATAGGCATCCAGGCGCAGCTCGACGTGGTCCCAACTGATCGGCATTTCGTCCACGGCGGTGTTGAACGCATGTCCGGAAGCCATCAGCGGCAGAACGCTGCCACGGATTACGCCGGTGTCGGTGAACACGCTGACCCGGCTGCCTTCGGCAAAGCGGCTCGACCAGCAGCCGACTGCAGCCAGCGCCAGGCGGCCGTTGTCTTTGACTTCCCGAACACTGCCACCAATGGTGTCCAGGTGCGCCGATACGGCCCGGTCGGGGCTGTTCTGCTTGCCCTTCAGCGTGGCGCGAATCGTGCCGCGGCGGGTCAGTTCGAACGGGATGCCGAGTTCTTCGAGGCGCTCGGCCACGTAACGCACAATAGTGTCGGTAAAGCCGGTAGGGCTTGGGATCGCGAGCATTTCCAACAGAACTTTCTGCAGGTATTTCAGATCCGGATCGGGGATATTTGCAGGGGTCATGGATGCTCCTCATGGAACAGTTGCAAGCCACGGGCTGCAAAGGCTGATGCGCCATTTGCAGCCGTGCCCGCAGCTGCGATCAGATATGCACAGGCAGGCTGTGCGGAAACAACAGATCGACGAAACGTTCGGCGGTGGGTTGTGGTTCGTGATTGGCAAGGCCTACGCGTTCATTGGCTTCGATGAACACATATTCAGGCTGATCGGCGGCCGGCACCATCAGGTCCAGACCGACGACCGGGATATCCAGCGCCCGTGCAGCACGTACTGCTGCGTCGCTGAGCACCGGGTGCAGAATGGCCGTGACATCTTCCAGGCATCCGCCGGTGTGCAGATTGGCGGCACGGCGCACGGCCAGGCGCTGATCCATCGGCAGAATATCGGCGTAGTCAAAACCGGCCTCGCGCACCGTGCGCTCGGTTTCCTGATCCATCGGAATGCGGCTTTCGCCATCCGTTGCAGCGGCGCGGCGTCGGCTTTGGGCTTCGATCAATTGTTTGATGGTGTGGCGACCATCACCAATGATTTCAGCCGGACGGCGTATCGCCGCAGCCACGACCTGAAAGCCGATCACCACGATGCGCAAGTCCAGGCCTTCGTGAAAGCTTTCCAGGATCACGCGAGTATCGAACTGACGAGCCTGTTCGATGGCGGCTTGCACGTCCTCGATAGTACGCAGATCAACCGCCACGCCCTGGCCTTGTTCACCGTCCAGCGGCTTGACCACGATTTGCCCGTGCGCTTCGAGAAACGCCAGATTATCGTCTGCGTTGCCCGCCCTTTGCTGTTCGGGCAAGCGCAGGCCGGCGGCCTTCAGGGCACGATGTGTCAGGCTCTTGTCCTGACACAGAGTCATGCTCACCGCGCTGGTCAGATCACTCAACGACTCGCGGCAGCGGATGCGACGACCGCCGTAGCTGAGAGTGAACAGCCCGGCATCCGCATCATCCACCTGCACGTCAATGCCGCGCCGGTGGGCTTCCTCGACAATGATCCGCGCGTACGGATTGAAGTCCGCCTGCGGGCCAGGGCCGAGAAACAATGACTCGTTAATTCCGTTTTTGCGCTTGATGGCGAAGGTCGGCAGATTGCGGAAATTCAATTTGGCGTACAGCGCCTTGGCCTGATCGTTGTCATGCAGCACCGACAGGTCGAGGTAGCTCAGGCCGCGACTCATGAAATGCTCGATCAGGTGCCGGACCAGTACTTCGCCGACGCCCGGACGCGTGCATTGCGGGTCGACGGCCAGGCACCAGAGGCTGCTGCCTTTTTCCGGGTCATTGAAGGCCTTTTGATGATTGAGGCCCATGACGCTGCCGATGATCGTTTTGCTGCCCTCATCCTCGGCCACCCAATACACCGGGCCACCTTCGTGGCGTGGGGTCAGCAGCTCGGGGTCGATGGGCAGCATGCCGCGCGCCAGATACAGGTTGTTGATGGCCTGCCAGTCACTTTCATTGTGCGCACGGCGGATGCGGTAGCCGCGAAACACACGGTGCGCCGGGCGGTAATCGCTGAACCACAGGCGCAACGTGTCCGACGGGTCGAGAAACAACTGCTGCGGCGACTGCGCCAACACCTGTTGCGGCGCTGCCACGTACAGGGCGATGTCGCGCTCGCCGGGTTTTTCGTTGAGCAGGTCCTGAGCCAGCGCGGCCGGATCAGGGTAGGTATGACCGATCAGCAAGCGTCCCCAGCCACAATGCAGCGCCAGAGGGTCTGCATCTATCTGGCTGCCGTCTTCAGCGAGTCGTGCCTGCAGACGTTCGTACGAGGGCGACTGGCCGCGCAACAGGCGCTGGCTATAAGTCGTCGCGTTCTGTTTCATCGATCACAGTCCCTGTTCGCTGAGCCACAGGTTCAGCGCTGCCAGTTGCCACAGCTTGGAGCCGCGCAATGGCGTGAGCTGGCCCTCGGGGTTGGTCAGCAGCTTGTCGACCATGGCAGGGTTGAACAGGCCGCGGTCCTGACTGGAGTCGGTCAGCAACTCGCGCACCCAGCTAAGCGTGTCGCCCTGCAAGTGTTTGAGGCCAGGCACCGGGAAGTAGCCTTTTTTGCGGTCGATCACTTCCGAAGGAATGACCATGCGCGCAGCTTCTTTCAGCACCTGTTTGCCACCGTCGGGCAACTTGAATTTGCCGGGGATGCGAGCCGACAGTTCGACCAGACGATAGTCAAGGAACGGCGTGCGCGCTTCCAGGCCCCAGGCCATGGTCATGTTGTCGACACGTTTGACCGGGTCATCGACCAGCATCACCGTGCTGTCCAGGCGCAAGGCCTTGTCGACGGCGGCGCTGGCGCCTGGCTGGGCAAAGTGATCGCGAACGAAATCACCGGCGGCGTCATTGGCAGTGCGCCACTTCGGCTGCACAGTCTCGGCGTATTCCGCGTAGCTGCGGTCGACGAATGCGTCGCGGTAGGCCGCCACCGGATCGCTCGCGCCGTCGACTTGCGGGTACCAGTGGTAACCGGCGAACAGTTCATCAGCGCCCTGACCGCTCTGTACCACCTTGCAGTGTTTCGACACTTCACGTGACAGCAGATAGAAGGCGATGCAGTCGTGGCTGACCATCGGTTCGCTCATGGCGCGGAACGCCGCAGGCAACTGCTCGATGATCTCACGTTCCTGGATACGCAGCTGGTGATGGCGCGTGCCGTAGTGCTTGGCGATCAGGTCGGAATACTGAAATTCGTCGCCACGCTCGCCGCCGGCATCCTGGAAACCGATAGAGAAGGTCGACAGGTCCTCGACACCCACTTCGCGCAGCAGACCTACCAGCATGCTCGAGTCGACGCCGCCGGACAGCAGAACACCGACGTCCACGGCAGCACGCTGACGGATCGCTACCGCTTCACGCGTACTGTCCAGTACGCGGTCGCGCCAGTCTTCGAGGGTGAGATTTTTCTCGTCTTCGTGCGGGCCGTAGGGCAGGGTCCACCAGACTTTCTGTTCGACCTTGCCGCTGGCGTCGATACGCATCCAGCTGGCTGGCGGAAGTTTTTCGACGCCGGCCAGCAAGGTGCGCGGCGCAGGCACCACCGCGTGGAAGTTGAGGTAATGGTTGAGCGCCACCGGATCAAGCATCCCGCTGATGTCACCACCCTTGAGCAGGGCAGGCAGCGAGGACGCGAAACGCAGGCGCTTGTCGGTTTTCGACAGATACAAGGGCTTGACGCCGAGGCGGTCACGGGCGATGAACAGATTCTTGCTGTCACGTTCCCAGATGGCAAAGGCGAACATGCCATTGAGCTTGGGCAGCATGTCTGCGCCCCAGGCGTGATAGCCCTTGAGCAACACTTCGGTGTCACCGCCGGAATGGAACTGATAGCCAAGGCTTTCCAACTCGGCACGCAATTCAGGGAAGTTGTAGATCGCGCCGTTGAAGGCCATGGACAGGCCCAGATTGCTGTCGATCATCGGCTGCGCCGAGCCATCCGACAGGTCCATGATTTTCAGGCGACGATGACCAAGGGCAACTGGCCCCTGACTATGAAACCCCCACGCATCCGGGCCGCGAGGCGCCAGCTCATGGGTAATGCGTTCAACAGCGGCTAGGTCCGCTGGTTGATGGTCGAAACGTAATTCACCTGCTAATCCGCACATAAGTCCTTACCGGGTTTCCGTTGGGGAGGTGACTGAGAAAGTGCAGTCACCCAGAAACTGACCCAGTGAGGGCATGGTAGTTTTAGATCAAAAAGTTATAAGCGTTTGTTTTCAGCTGGTTTGGCTGCATTGGCTGGCTCCCTCGTCGAGCCAGGCAACCACAGGCTAGTCTTCGCGAAATAAGTTGTGAAGGAATAAAAAAGATAACTCTGGGTGCCTTTTTTGTATTGTCTTAACATGCGCCCAGGGTTATATTTTTTAAGTCGAATGACTGGAGGTGGGGGTGCAGAGCAGGCAATTGATAAAGGAGCTTGAAGCAGATGGATGGATTCTGGATCGTGTTTCAGGCAGTCACCATATTTTCAAGCATCCTGAAAAACTTCAGACAGTCCCCGTACCGCATCCCAAGAAAGACTTGCCATTCGGAACGGTGCGGGCCATCAAAAAGCTTGCCGGGCTGGTTTAGTCCAGTTTTGCCCTGATACCCTTTTGGAGAAAAAAATGAAATATCCAATGTGCATAGAATGGGGAAGCGAAACCACGGCGTTTGGTATCCAGATTCCCGATATCCCAGGTGCCGTAACCGCAGGGGATACGTTCGAGGAAGCCCACGCCGCGGCGGTGGAGATTGCTCATATCATGCTTCAGGAAATAGCAGCTGGTGGTGGAACCATACCCAAGGCCGGCACTGTTGCCGAGCACGCCAGGAATGCCGATTTCGCCGGAATGGGCTGGGGCATGATCGAGATTGACGTAACGCCTTATCTTGGTAAGACGGAGAAGGTCAACGTCACACTGCCTGGTTTCGTGATCAAGCAGATCGATCGCTATGTACGGGATCACAGCATCAAGAGTCGTTCCACCTTCCTGGCCGACGCGGCGCTGGAAAAACTGGGCCGGGCATGACGGCTAATCGGAGTGCTCAATACCCGGTCATCTCCAGATACCCAACGCCTTCCTGACTCCCGCTGAACCTCACCGGCCCCTCCCAGTAGGGAATACTCACGCCCATCCAGGCGGCCGGATTCAGCGCATCGGTGGTGATGTCCAGGTTTCGGTCCGGGACCCTGACTCTCCAGCGGGTGGGCACTTTATGCTCGCCGATCACGGTTTCCTTTAATGGCTCCAGGCTGATCTCGTTGGCGTGCAGCATCCGGGTAGTGCCGTCGGCGCTTATCCAGTTACCGGTCAGGTAGGGGGCGCCGTTCTTGTGGCGGATGCGATAGAGCATCAGGCGATCGCCATCTGCAAGTTGCAGCGAAAACCAGTCCCAGCCGCTCTGGTTGGCGGTCAGTGGCTGGCTGCTCCATTCCCGGTCCAGCCAGGCGTGGCCGGTGACCTGATAGGACTTGCCTTGTATTTCCACGCTGCCTTTGGCGTCGAAGAAGGGCTGGCTGTAGTAGTACGACGCCTGGCCCGCCTCCGATTTCTGGCTGTAGCCCTGTTCACCCTGCAGCACCAGCGGTTTGCTGGATGTCAGGTTCAGGTCGTAGCGAAAGTCCTTGCCGCTGGCCTTCAGTTGCATGGCAGTCAGCGGATCACCGCTGCGGACATTGCTGGTAAAGGCCCAGTCATCAATCCGCGCCGAGAAGGGGGCCAGTGTCACGTCGGCCTGACCGATACCGCCGCGCGCATAACGCTCCGCCACATAATGGCCGCTGCTTGAAGTCGCCGCCGCATGGCCCAGCCAGATCGTGCCGTCATTCCAGCCGCTGCCGGTCTGTTGGCCGGGGCGCAGGGCATTGCGAAACAACGTCCACTGCACGCCGAACTGCTGGCCCGCGTCATCCTTGAGGGTGGCGGTGATGTACCACCACTCGATACGAAAGCCGGGGTGCTGGCCGTGGTCCTGTGGGAATGAAAAGACCTTGCCGGGTGTCACCTGCGCATAGCTGTCGGCCGTATTGCCCAGACCGGCGAAACCGCTTTCAGGCTGCGGTTTGTCGTCGCAAGCGGTGAGTAGCGCTGCGATGACCAGCGGCACCAGCCATTTACTGTTCATTGGCGAATGTCCTGATTAGATCCGCTGGACGACTACGGTACAGCCTCAGCAACGGCCAGGCCGAGGCCAGCAAAGTCGCCAGCATCGCCAGCGCCATCAATTGCAGCAGTTGCAGCGGGAACACCTGCAGCGGCAGGCGCCAGCCAAAGGCGCGAACGTTGATCACCGCATCCAGGCACCAGGCCAGCAGCAGCCCCAGTGGCAGCGCGAGCACCAGTGTCAGGACCGCCAGCAGCCAGGTCTGCCCCAGGTTGAGCAGCATCAATTGCCGTCGCGTGACGCCCAGCGCCCACAACGGGGCGAGCTGCCCGAGGCGGCTCTGGCTCTGGGTCAGCAGGCTGATGAACAGCGCCACGCCCGCCACGCCCAGTGTCAGGCTGTTGAGTGCGGCAGTGGCGGCAAACGTACGTTCAAAGACCTGGCTCGACCAGCCCTTGAGCTGGCTTTGATCGATGATGTGATTGTCGTCCAGCTTGAAACGCGCTTGCAGCCGGGTGACCAGCGACGGGATTGTCGCCTGATCGACCCTCAGGTTGAAACGCACCGGCATCGATTGCGGCCAGTGGGCGAGCAGGTGCCGGGCATTGACCAGCAGATGGCCTTTGGGGTTGCCATAGTCGGCATAGATCCCGACGATGCGTGGGGTCCACTTGCCAGTGGGCACCGGGATATTCAGCGTATCTTCCAGCCCCAGTTGAAGGCGGCGGGCCAATTGTTCGCTGAGCATGACTGTGTCTTCATCGCGCAACAGATTCCACGGATCACCGGCGACGGATTCCAGCAACGCCCAGTGCTGGCGATAGGTGTCGTGATCGATCACGCCAAACAGGTCCGCTGGCCAGCCCTGGACTTGCACCGGCACTTGCCAGTTGGGCAGCACGGCGCGGATATCCTGTTGCTGGCTCAGCCAGGTGTTCAGCGGCTCGGCCTGCTCCGGATTCTGCGGGCTGACATACAGTTCGGCGGTCAGGCGTTGCTCCAGCCAACTGTTGAACGTCTGACGAAAACCCGACGTCATGCTGCCTGCGCCGATGTTCGCGGCCATCGCCAGCAACAGGGCCATCAGCGCCAGACTCAGGGCGGGCAACTGTTGACGGCAATCCGCCAGAAACCATTGCCCGAGCACCGAGCGACTGCGCTTCAACAGACCACCAAGCATGGCGTCCAGTAAAACCGGCAGGGCCAGTGCGGCACTGAGCAGCAGGGCGGACATCATCACAAACCCCAGCATCAGACTGGTGCCGAACGACAGCGCGCTCACGCCAACCACAACGCCCAGCACCGCCACCCACGCCTGACGCTGCAACCAGCGTGCATGGGCTTGCTGCCATGCCTGTGCATCGGCCAGCGCCAGCACCGGCAGGCGCGCAGCCCGCAACAGGCTGTTGGCACCGGCCAGCAACGCGCCAAGCAGACTCAGGCCGATACCGCTCAGCCACCACCACAGACTGAGGTTCAACTGGCCAGCGACCTCCGCGCCGTACAAGCCGCGCAGGCTGGCCGCGACATCCGGCAATAACAGGCTGGCCAGCAAGTAGCCGCTGACCACACCAAAAATACCGCCCAACAGGGCCAGTGCGCCCAGCTCTACTCCCAGCGCAGCGATCAACAGGCGTGCGCTGACGCCACAGGCACGCAAGTTACGCAACAGCCCACGGCGCTGTTCGAGGGCCAGGCCAATGGCCGCGTGGACAATGAACAGGCCGACGATGAAGGACAGCACCCCGAGCGCATTCAGATTGAGGTGGAAGCTTTCGGTGAGACGCTCCAGATTGTTTTCTTCGCCGCTTTTCTTGATCACCAGCAGGTCATTCAGGGCTGCCGGCAGCGCAGGGTTCTGCCGGGCAAAATCCTTGGCCAGCAGCATTCCGGACAATTGCCCCGGCTGGCCCAGCAACGGTTGCGCAAAGCCTATGTCAGTCAGCAAAACGCCGGGCGCCATGTCGGGTTTGGCGTGCAAGGGGGGCAGCGGAACACCGGTTTCGGTCAACGGCTGCTGGCCTTCTTCGAGCCCCAGCGCTTGCAGGGTCTGCGGTGCAATCCAGGTCATGCCCGGCGGCGTGAGGAAGTCCACGACCTGTTCAGCGTTCAGCGTCTGCCCGGCCAGTGCCGAGCCGGTCGGCAAGGTTACCGGCTCGATACCCATCAGTTGCAGGCGACGGTCTTCGCGCCCTTGAAGCACGATACGGCCTTGCAGCATGGGCGATACGGGCCAGCCTTCGCGGCGCAACTCGATAAACAATGCCTGCGGGAACAGCCCGCCGCTGCTGGCGGCGATACGGGTCTGCGGCTCGCCGCCAATCAGCTGGCTGGCGCGCTGGTAGCTTTCCCGCGCCTGGCTATTGAGCGCCTGCACACCGGTAAGCAGCGCGGTGGCCAGCCACAAGCCGGTCAGCACACTGAAAAACTGCACCGGATGACGGCGCCAATGGCTCAGCAGGGCGCGCAGCGTCCAATAGAAAACCCGCATCAGCGTTCGCCTTCGTCAGCCAGACGCCCCATATGCAGTACCACTTTACGCGACAGGCGCTGCGCGACGCGCGGGCTGTGGGTGACCATCAGCAGGCTGGTGGGGCTGTCGGCGAGAATATCCAGCAGCAGTTGCAGCACCTCGTCGCTGGTGGCTTCGTCGAGATTGCCGGTGGGTTCGTCAGCCAGCAGCAGGCCGGGTCGAGAGGCGAGCGCGCGGCCTATTGCCACTCGTTGCTGCTGTCCGCCGGAGAGCTGTTCGGGATAGCGATCCAGCAGTGCGGCCAGACCCAGGCGCTCGATCAAATGCGCCTGCCAGGCTGCATCTACGCGCCCGGCCAGTCGTGCCTGAAACGCCAGGTTGTCGGCTATCTTCAGGCTGCCGATCAGGTTGAACTGCTGAAACACCAGACCGATCTCGGTACGCCGCCAGTTGGCCAGCTGGCTTTCGTTCATCAGGTCCAGACGCTGGCCTGTTACCTCGATGCTGCCATCGTCGACCTGATCCAGGCCCGCGACCAAATGCAGCAAGGTGCTCTTGCCACTGCCGGACTCACCCATCAACGCCAGGCTTTCGCCTTGTGCCAGATGCAGATCGACACCACGCAAGACATCCAGCGGTCCCTGTGCCGTGGTGTAGCGCTTGAATACGTTTCGCACTTGCAGCATGAGCGGCTCTATATGCTTGACTGAGTTCAAAGAGTAGCGCCTGAGCGCAAGCGCGTCGCGACCAGATATCAGCTATCGTGCGACGCTCCGCGTCGTCATGCCGTTCAGGACGCTCTGCGTCCTCTTTGCTACGCAGAGCGTCGCGACCAGCATTCCCGAACGACAATCATAAAGCTACTTCCCGCCGCCGCGAATCAGCCCGCGCAAGGCAAAGCGGTTGGGGTGACAGGCCTCGGCCACGCTGCGTGGCAGGGGCAGGGGTTCGTTATCGAGCCAGGCGGCGATCAGTTCGCCACACAGCGGCGCGGTGATCAGCCCGCGCGAACCGTGGCCGCTGTTGACGTACAGGCCGTCCAGCCACGGGCAGGCGATATCCGGCACCTGACGTGCGTCCTTGCCCAGCGCGGCATAGGCCTGCATGAACGCCTTGCGGTCGGCCAGTGGGCCGACGATGGGCAGGTAATCCGGGCTGGTGCAGCGAAACGCCGCGCGCCCCTGCAATTGCTCGTGCGCCAAATCGGCGGCCCCAAGGCGCGAAGTGAGGTCTTCCGAGATCTCCCGCAACAGCCCCAGATTGTCCAGATGATCGGCCAGGTTCGGCGTCAGGTCAGTGCTGTTGAAATCGAAACTGGCACCCAGCGTATGTTCGCTCAGACGCGCCGGAGCCACATAACCCTCGGCGCACACCACGCTGCGCAATGCCTTGCTGGCCTGAGTCTGCGGCAAACGGGTGATCTGTCCGCGGATGCGTTTGAGCGGTAAGTCGGCGCTCTGCGAAAACTGCTGGATATCAGCTGCCCCGGCCAGCACCACGACCGGAGCACTGTCGATCAACTGTTCGTTACTCCAGACCTGCCACTGATCATCGACGCGTCTCAGCTCCAATGCCTGCTGATGAGCGATCAGGCGGATATTGGCGTGCGCGGCCTGTGCGTGACACAGCGCAGGCGGATGAACCCAGCCGCCTTCGGGGTAAAATAGCCCGCCACTGTTCAGCGCAACGCCGCTCTGCGCTTCGGCCGCAGGCTGGTCCAGCAGGTGCAGGAGTGATTCGGGGAAGGCATCGGCCAGCTGTTTCTGACGCAGCGCTTCCTTGTCGTCGAAGGTCAGTTGCAGCACCCCGCAAGCGTCCCAGTCGACGCCGCGCTGCAAGCGTTCAAGCAGCCTTCGCGTATGACCGAAACCACTGAGGATCAACTGTGACAGCGCTGTACCTTGCGCCGACAGTTTCAGGTACAGCACGCCCTGCGGGTTGCCGGATGCTTCCTGTGCCGGCGCGGCGTGGCGCTCCAGCAGGCTGACCTGCCAACCGCGTTGCGCCAGACTCTGCGCGGTGGCGCAGCCGGCCAGCCCCGCGCCAATCACCAGCGCTTTGCGCTCGCCGCCAATCGGCGCGGGGCGGGCGAACCAGGGCTTGGCGGCAGGTGGGTGCGCCACGTCCTCTGGCCAGGCGATAAAAGTGCCGCGCAGCACTTCCCATTTATGGCCGATGCCAGGCACGCGCTTCATCTTGAAACCTGCCGCATTCAGCAAGCGGCGCACCCAGCCGGTGCTGGTGAAGGTGCCAATTGTGGTGCTCGATGTGGACAGGCGCGCCAGTTCGGCAAACAGCTCGGGGGTCCACATTTCCGGGTTTTTCGCTGGCGCAAAACCGTCGAGAAACCAGGCGTCGATCTGCCCGTCCAGTTGCGGCAACATCTGCAGCGCATCGCCAATCAGCAGCGTCAGGGTCACACGGCCGCCAGCGAACACCAGACGCTGAAAGCCTTCATGCACAGCCACATATTGATCGAGCAATTGACCCGCGAACGGCGACAGCTCTGGCCACAACGCCAAGGCACGCTGCAGGTCGGCGCGGCTCAGCGGGTATTTCTCGACGCTGACGAACTGTAGGCGCGCATTGGCGGGCGCGCACTCGTCGAACAACTGCCAGGCACAGAGGAAATTCAGCCCGGTGCCGAAGCCGGTTTCACCAATGATCAACCGGCCGTCGTCCGGCAATTCGGTGAAGCGTCGGCGCAGGTCGTTCTGCACCAGAAACACATGGCGCGTTTCGTCCAGACCGGACTCGGTGGAAAAGTACACGTCGGAAAATTCGCGGGAACGCGGGTTGCCGTGTTCGTCCCAGTCGATCTGGGCGTGGCGGGTAATGGTCATGTCGGGCTCGGCAGAGGCAGTGGCGGCATTTTAGCCGTCTGCGCAGAGAAAAGTGCTATCAAGGACGTGCGGATTGACCGATGCCTGCAATCAATGGTCACAATCTCCATCAGGCGTTCTCTGAGCCAACATCAATCAGGAGCTGTGCATGTTTGAATCCGCTGAAATCGGTCATGCCATTGACGATGAGACTTACGAGGCAGCGTTGCCGCAATTGCGCGAAGCCTTGCTGGAAGCGCAGATAGACCTGCACGAGCAGGCCGGTCGCCAGATCATCGTGCTGATCAACGGCATAGAAGGCGCAGGCAAGGGCGAGACCGTCAAACTGCTCAGCGAGTGGATGGACCCGCGCCTGATCGAGGTGCGCACCTTCGATCAGCAGACCGACGAAGAACTCGCTCACCCGCCCGTCTGGCGTTACTGGCGGCAATTGCCGGCCAAGGGCCGCATGGGTATTTTCTTCGGCAACTGGTACAGCCAGATGCTCCAGGACCGGGTTCATGGTCGCTTCAAGGACGCGGTACTCGATCAGGCCATCAGCGGTGCCGAGCGATTGGAAAAGATGCTCTGCGATGAAGGCGCGCTGATCTTCAAGTTCTGGTTTCACCTGTCCAAAAAACAGATGAAGCTGCGCCTCAAGACCCTCAAGGATGATCCGCTGCACAGCTGGCGCATCAGCCCGCTGGACTGGCAGCAGTCCAAGACCTACGACAAGTTCGTGCGCTTCGGCGAACGGGTCCTGCGTCGCACCAGCCGCGAATACGCCCCTTGGCATGTGATCGAGGGTGTGGACGCCAACTACCGTAGCCTGACCGTCGGCCGCCTGTTGCTGGAAGGCATGCAGGCCGCGCTGAACAAGGCCGAGCCCGAGACCGCTGCGCTGACGGTCGGGCCGCTGGCGATTCACAGTAACGAGCTGACGCTGCTCGACAGCCTCGACCTGAGCCTGAACCTGAGCAAGGACGACTATCAGCAGCAGTTGATTGCCGAGCAGGCGCGGCTGTCCGGCAACATGCGCGACAAGCGCATGAAAAGCCACGCGCTGCTGGCAGCGTTCGAAGGCAACGATGCGGCAGGCAAGGGCGGTGCGATCCGTCGCGTTGCGGCGGCACTGGACCCGCGCCAATACGCCATCGTACCGATCGCCGCGCCGACCCAGGACGAGCGCGCGCAACCGTATCTGTGGCGTTTCTGGCGGCAGATACCGGCGCGCGGCAAATTCACTATTTTTGACCGTTCATGGTACGGCCGTGTGCTGGTCGAGCGCGTCGAGGGCTTTTGCAGCGAGTCGGACTGGAAGCGCGCCTACTCGGAAATCAATGACTTCGAAGAGCAGCTCACCGACGCAGGCGTTGTGGTGGTCAAGTTCTGGTTGGCCATCGATCAGCAGACCCAGCTGGAACGCTTCAAGGAGCGCGAAAAGATCCCTTTCAAGCGCTACAAGATCACCGAGGACGACTGGCGCAACCGCAAGAAATGGCCTGACTACCGCCAGGCAGTCGGCGACATGGTGGATCGCACCAGCACCGAAATCGCGCCGTGGACATTGATTGAGGCCAACGACAAGCGCTGGGCCAGGGTCAAGGTGTTACGCACCCTCAACGAAGCGCTGGAAGCGGCCTTCGACAAGGACAAGAAGAAGTGATGGTCTGAGTGTTACGGTGGCGTCGGCGTTGCTCGGCGCTACCTCTTGCAACTGTCCGGTGCTCGCGTCTTCTGCCTGAGGATATAGATCGTCACCAGCACTGCGCTGGTCAGCATGAAGACTCGTGCCCAGGGTGATGGAACCAGGTAGCAGGACAGGCTGATGCTGAGCCACATCAGACCGATGGCGTACACCTTGCCCTTGAGCGGTATGCCGTTGCCTTCGAGGTAATCACGAATCCACGGGCCGAGCTTCGGGTGGTTGACCAGCCAGTCGTAGAAGCGCGGAGAGCTGCGCGCGAAGCAGGCAGCGGCCAGCAGCAGAAAGGGCGTGGTGGGCAGCACCGGCAGGAAAATACCGACGACGCCCAGTATCACGCTCAGCCAGCCTACCGCTACAAGCAGATAGCGCACCGCTCTGTGACGGCTGGTGCGCGGTGAGCCTTGCGCCATAGGCGCCGACTCAGTGATGGCGGGGCTTGAGGATCGCCGGCTTTTCGTCGGGTGCCTGGCAGAGCAGGTACAGGGCGGTCAGCGCTTCGGGGATCTGCACGATCATGTCGTCCATCAGGTTGGCGTCCTGGGCGATGTCGGCGAACTCCGGCTGCTCGTCGAACAGACCCGAACCGACCATGATCGGCAGGAGCATTTCGCTGACTTCTTCCTCAGCACTTTCGAACCAAGCGTTTTCACGCAGGAACACGCCTTCCATGAAGCCGATGCACCAGCCGCGCAGATCGGAATCATCCGGGTCGTCGCCCAGATCCAGATCGCACGGCAGCTCGAACTCTTCGTCCGAAGCCAGCTGGCGGGCAATGTGTGCCTTGAGGGCAATCAGCGTCGCTTCGACTTCTGTCTGTTGCGCTTCGCTGGAGTACTGCGGCGGCTCGGAGAACAGTGCGTCGATCCACTCGCGCTCCGGCACCTCTTCAGCGCAGATGGACAAGGCGGTCAGGTAGCCATGCGCGGCCACGTAGTCCAGTGCTTCTTCGTGCAGTTCATCTGCATCGAGGAAGACTTGCAGGCGGGTTAATTGCTCAGCGAAGGACATGGAAGCGCTACCTTGAAAATAAACGATGCTGGATTCTAGGCCCTGAGCGTCCGTGGCGCCAGCGCGCAGGCCAATTGCAGTTAATTTCGACCGCTCATGTCCCAGTCATCCATTGCTCCCGAGCGCTCGGGTATACTCCTCCGTTTTGCAGTGCAGCAGGATATTCCGGGGTTTTTTATGCTTGAGCAGGCACAACGCGTACTTAAAGACATCTTCGGTTACGACAGCTTTCGTGGTCGCCAGGATGCCATTATTGAGCGTGTAGCCAGCGGTGGTGATGCGCTGGTGCTGATGCCCACCGGTGGCGGCAAGTCCCTGTGTTTTCAGGTGCCGGGGCTGTTGCGTGACGGGCTGTGCGTGGTTGTGTCGCCACTCATCGCGCTGATGGACGACCAGGTTGCGACGCTGGATGAACTGGGCGTGTCGGCCGCTGCACTCAACTCGACCCTCAGCGCCGAGCAGCAGCGTGACCTGGCCAATCGCATTCGTCTGGGCGAAGTCAAAATGCTGTACCTCGCCCCGGAGCGTCTGGTCCAGCCACGCATGCTGTCATTCCTGCAAAACCTCAAGATCGCCCTGTTTGCCATCGACGAAGCGCACTGCGTGTCGCAATGGGGCCATGACTTCCGCCCTGAGTACCTGCAACTGGGGCAACTGGCCGAGCTGTTTCCGGATGTACCGCGCATCGCGCTGACCGCCACCGCCGACAAGCGCACCCGGGAGGAAATCGTCACGCGTCTGCACCTGCAGAACGCCGAGCGCTTTCTGTCCAGCTTCGACCGGCCCAACATCTTCTATCGCATCGTGCCCAAGGAACAG
Organism: Pseudomonas cerasi; assembly: GCF_027983475.1. Lineage (NCBI taxonomy): Bacteria > Pseudomonadati > Pseudomonadota > Gammaproteobacteria > Pseudomonadales > Pseudomonadaceae > Pseudomonas > Pseudomonas cerasi. The sequence goes on along the minus strand of NZ_JAQJVM010000002.1, from coordinate 610,567 downwards.
CCGCGCAAACAGCTGCTGGCTTTCCTTTCCGAGCGCCGCAGCGATGCCGGTATCGTCTATTGCCTGTCGCGCAAGAAAGTCGATGAGGTCGCCGTCTTCCTCAGTGAAAACGGCTACCCTGCTTTGCCTTATCACGCTGGTCTGCCGTCCGAAACCCGAGCGGCCAACCAGAAGCGCTTTCTCAACGAGGAAGGGCTGATCATGGTCGCCACCATCGCGTTCGGCATGGGCATCGACAAGCCCAACGTGCGCTTCGTGGCGCACATGGACCTGCCCAAATCGCTTGAGGCTTATTACCAGGAAACCGGCCGGGCAGGGCGTGACGGTCTGCCCGCCGATGCCTGGATGGCCTACGGTCTGCAAGACGTGCTGATGCTCAAGCAGATGCTGCAGAACTCCGAAGGCGACGAACGTCACAAGCGGCTGGAGCAGCACAAGCTCGATGCCATGCTGGCCCTGTGCGAAGAAACCCGTTGCCGTCGACAGACCCTGCTGGCCTATTTCGACGAAGACATGCCCAACCCGTGCGGCCATTGCGACAACTGCGTCGATGGCGTGCAGACCTGGGATGCCACCGAACCTGCGCGTCAGGCGCTGTCGGCCATCTACCGGACCGGCCAGCGTTATGGCGTCGGTCATCTGGTCGACGTGCTGCTCGGCAAGTCCAACGACAAGGTAGAGAGCTTCGGCCATCAGCACCTGTCGGTATTCGGGGTGGGCAAGGCGCGCACCGAGGCCGAGTGGCGCTCGCTGTTCCGCCAGCTGGTTGCGCGTGGTCTGGCGGACATCGACCTTGAAGGCTATGGCGGCCTGCGCCTCAGCGAGACGTGCCGCCCTCTGCTACGTGGCGAAGTTTCTTTGGAACTGCGCAAGGACCTCAAACCACAAACCACGTCGCGAAGCAGCTCCGGCAGCCCGGCCAGTCAACTGGTGCGTGGCGAAGAGCGCGAGCAGTGGGAAGCCCTGCGTGCCTTGCGCCGCAAGCTGGCTGAAGAGCACGGCGTCCCGCCTTACGTTATTTTTCCGGACTCGACCCTGCTGGAAATGCTACGCAGCAAGCCCGGATCAATGGCCGAGATGGCCAAGGTCAGCGGCGTCGGCGCGCGCAAGCTGGAGCGTTATGGCGAAGCCTTTCTTGAAGTGCTCAGTGGCAAGGCCGAGGCTCCACGCGTGGTCGCCGATGTGCGTCATGAACTGATCAGCCTGGCGCGCGCGGGCATGACCCCGACGCAGATCGCCGGGCAGTTGCAGTGCTCGGAAAAGAATGTCTACACCCTGCTGGCCGAGGCCATCGGCAAGCAGCAGTTATCCATCGAGCAGGCGCTGGACTTGCCGGAGGACCTGCTGGGTGAGGTGCAGGACGCCTTTCTCGATGGCGAAGGAGAACTGCCGACGGTGTCGGCGATTGCCGAGCAGTTCGCCGGGCGGGTGCCTGAGGGCGTGCTGTATTGCGTGCGTGCAGCGCTGCAATCGGAGTTTGAGGTATAACAGCGTGCGGCGGAGCGTCACCGTCCCGTGCTTGCTTGAACATAAGGACCATGCTTAGCTCGCTAATAATTAGTTTGAATCACGAGTTTCCTTATGCCAATGACTGATGAACATCGTTTCGGGATGCAACTCGGACACCTCACGCGAGGCTGGCGTGCCGAGCTAGATCGCAGGCTGGCCGATCTTGGCCTGTCTCAGGCTCGCTGGCTGGTCCTGCTGCACCTCGCGCGCTTCACCGAGCCGCCCACCCAGCGCGAGCTGGCGCAAAGTGTAGGCGTAGAAGGCCCCACCCTGGCGCGTTTGCTCGACAGTCTTGAAAAGCAGGGCCTGGTTCAGCGTCAGGCGGTGCTCGAGGATCGACGTGCGAAGAAGATCCTGCTCAGTGACACGGCATTGCCCCTGATCGAAAAAATTGAAAACATCGCCAATGTCTTGCGCATCGAGCTGTTCGAGGGCGTGAGCGAAGAGGATTTGCGCGTCAGCATGCGCGTGCATTCGCAGATTCTCGCCAATCTGGAAAGATCCTGAGACGAAGCTGCGCATTCTCAACCATAATCGTTCAACGGATACTGACGTCCATCTGATTACGTGAGAAGCCTGCCGTGGTTTCCATAAGGGTTCGCATGCTGAAGAGTTCACTGGCTGCTGTCGAAGGTGCAGGTCGCAGGGCGCGCATGGCGTTGGGCAAGGGCGTGCTGGCGGTCTCGTTGCTGACCTGCTCTACGCTGGCGTCTGCGTTGGGCCTGGGTGAAATCACCTTGCACTCGGCGCTCAACCAGCCATTGAATGCCGAGATCCAGTTGCTGGAAACCGGCGGTCTGAGCAATGAAGACGTGATCGCCCGGCTCGCATCGCCTGAAGCGTTCGCCAAGGCGGGTATAGAACGTGTGTTCTTTCTCAATGACCTGCGCTTCACGCCGGTACTGCGCGGTGACCGCGGCGTGATCCGGGTGGTTTCCAGCAAGCCGGTTACCGAACCCTACTTGAGTTTTCTCGTCCAGTTGGCGCGGCCGAATGGCGATTTGCTGCACGAGTATACGGTGTTGCTTGATCCTGCCACTTCGGCACAAGGTCTGGCCGCCACGCGCAGTCGCAACCAGCAGCGCTCGGCCACCTCCGCTTCGGAAAGCCGCATGCCGATCGCGCCACCGGCGGCCGTGCAGGGCAAACACTATACGGTCGCCAGTGGCGACACGCTCAATGGTATCGCCAGCCGCTTGCAGGGGCCGGGCAATAAGGTGTCGGCAAGCCAGCTGGCGGACGGTATTCGTTCGCTCAACCCACAGGTATTTGCCGCAGGCGCCGGTTCTGCGCTTAAAGTCGGTCAGGACCTGTTGCTGCCGGACGCAGCCGTATTGCCAACCGCCGCAGCGCCTGCCGCAAGCGCTGCTGCGCCGTCGCCAAAACCTGCTGAATTGCAGCGTACCGCCGAGCAGTTGTCAGCTGCGGCCATCGAAAACCAGCAATTGGCTCAGTCGCTGGAGGCGCTCAAGGCTCAGACTCAGGAACTGCAAGAGCAGATGAGCGGCAAGGACAAACAGATCATCGCCTTGCGCAGCGATCTGGCCGCCGCGCAATCCGCTGCCACGCCATCTGCACCTGCAACAGCCACGCCTGCACCCGCAACACCTGCGGCTGCGCCGGCCACTCCTGCTCAGCCTGTTGCTGCATCGGGTGACGACTCATTCCTGAGCCTGCCGATACTGCTCGCTGCCGTATTGATCGTGCTTCTGCTGGTGGCGTTTGCTTATTCGAAACGACGTCAGCAGCGCAAGGACTCAGCAGCGCCCGCCGTTACCCCGGATGACCCGTTGATCAAGCCCGCGCAGGCCGCCATGCTTCCTGTGTTCGAAGTTCCTGCGGTGGCGCCGCAACCCGTGGTGCAGACCCCGTCACCGGCACCGGCCAAACCGTCGCCAGCGCAACGCTCGCCAGGCTCTGCTCCGGATGCGCTGGATGGCGTGAGCATTTACATCGCCTACGGACGCTTCACCGAGGCGATGGGCATTCTGCGCAGCGCCCTGGAAACCCAGCCCGAGCGTGATGACATTCGCATCCGCCTGCTGGAGTTGCTGGCGGAGCAGGGCGATGGCAGCGGTTTCGTTCGCGAAGAACAGGCCGCGCTGGAGCATGGTGTCGACCCGCAGACCATTCAGGATATTCGTGATCGCTTCCCACAGCTCAAGGCTGCCGAGGTCGCTCCCGTGGCGGCGGTCGTCCCGGCTGTCACAGTGGCGGCCAGCACATTGTCGTTCGACAAATCCGAACCCGAGCCTGCGCTCTACCTGCAGCCCGAGCCTGAGCCAAAACCCGCCGCGCAGCTGGATGAAAGCGCTGCTGCGGCGCTGAATCCACAGCATACCGACGAGTTTCAGTTGAACCTGGATGACCTGTCGATGGACGCCGACTGGGATCTGGTCGACCCGTTCGACAGCCCGCCGCCGCGTGCCAAGCCTGCCGCTGCGCCAGCGCCCGCTGAAGTCGACCCCGGTTTTTCATCGGACCTGACCCAGCTGCCGGAAGTCTTCGAACTCTCGGACGAACAGTTCCTCAGTGATTTTTCCGAGCCCGAAATCGTGGAGCCTGTCGAGGTCATTGCGCCTTCTGCCGCCGACGGCCTGAGCGACGATTTCCTCGACAGCTTCATGAACGATGACGCCGATTTCGACCTGCTGGATCTGGAAGAACCGCCCCTCAGCCAGATCAATCAGGCGCAGGTGCTGATTGAGGACGGCGATCTCGAATCGGCCCGTGAAATCCTCCAGCAAGTCATTGACGAGTCCGACGAAGAGCATCAGCGCATGGCGCGCGAGCTGCTGGCCAGCATTACCTGAGCGACGCTGTCGAGGCGCGACCGGTCTGGCGTTTAGCGAAAGATCGGTCGGATCCCCCGACATTTCGGATAGGCCACACAACCCCAGAATTCTCCGGCGTTCTTGCCGGTGCGGGCCACCTTGATCACCATGGTTTTCCGGCAATGCGGACACGCAGGCGCCGCCGGCTTTGCCGTGGGTGTTGGCGGCGCAGGTGTGCGGGGCTGTTTGCCGGGTTTGGCACGGCGGGTTTTGACAGGCACTTGCGGTTCAGGCGGGAGCGCTTCAGGCGCAGCGGGCTCCGGGTGCTGTCGCTGCGGCGTGCCTCCTGCAACCCGGCTCAATAACTCGCGCAGTGTCTTGATCAGTGCGTTCAGCGCAGAGGCTGCGTTGCGTGCCATTGGAGTGCCTTGGGTCGGGTCGCGATCAGGGCAGCATGGTGCAGGCATCCTCGTCGTGGCGCAAACACTTGATTTCGCCACCATGCCTGACGTTTCTTGAACAGCGTATTCCCGCTAGCTGTTAAATCCCTGAGTCGTGTGGGCGATAACAGTGCATCATGACGATCGGTTGTCACTTTGAAAGGCAGTGCTACACCTTCAACAGCTGCCCGGAGTATCAGCATCATCACGGAGCGATTATCAATGCGCGTCAACATGCCTATCACGCAGACTGAACGGACTTTCCCTGCCTCTGAACGCCTCATTTCCACCACCGACCTCAACAGCCACATTACTTATTGCAACGACGCCTTCGTCACGCTGAGCGGCTTCACTCGCGAAGAGCTGGTCGGGCAGCCGCATAACCTCGTGCGCCACCCGGACATGCCAGCCTCGGTGTTTGCGCATATGTGGGAAACCATCAAGCAGGGCAAGCCGTGGATGGGCGTGGTCAAGAACCGCTCCAAGCAGGGCGATTACTACTGGGTCAGCGCTTATGTGACGGCGGTGTACGAAAACGGCCGGATCATCGGGTACGAGTCGGTGCGCTCGCTGCCGACCCGCGATCAGGTGCGGCGCGCCGAAGCGCTGTATGCGCGGTTGCGGGCGGGCAAGTCGGCAGTTTCCGCCAGCAGCTCAGCGACCTATCACCTGATTCGTCAGTTACCGATGATCCTCTGCGCGCTTGCGCTGGCTGTGGGTGTCTACCTGCTCGACGATTTGCCGTCGATCATCATGATCCCGATTGTGATGGTTGTGCTGGGCGTTTTTCTTGAAGTGCGCCAGCGCAGCAGCATCCGCAAAACCCTTGAAGAACACCCCAAGGCCTTCACCAGTGCACTGATTGCGTTGACCTACAGCGACAATCGCGGCCCGCAGGCGCAGCTCGACCTGGCCATGCTCAGCGAAGAGGCGCGCCTGCAAACGGCCCTGACGCGTCTGGCGGATACCGGGGAAAGCGTGCGCCAGCATGCCGGGCGGTCAGCGCAATTGTCCCTGCGCCAGGCCGAGTCGCTGGATCAGCAGCGCAGTGAGGCCGATCAGTCAGCCACGGCCATCAATCAGATGGCGGCGACCATTCAGGAAGTCACCCACAACGTGCAGAACACTGCCCATGCTGCCGAAGAAGCCGACAAGCTGGCACAGCAGGGGCGTGGTCTGGCCGATGAAAGCCTGTTGGCGATTCGACACATGGCCACCTCGGTGACCGACATTGGCAACGCTGTGGGGGAACTGGCTGACGCGACCCAATCGATCGGCAGTGTGGTCGATGTGATCACCTCGATCGCTCAGCAAACCAATTTACTGGCGCTCAACGCGGCCATCGAAGCGGCGCGTGCCGGTGAACAGGGACGTGGTTTTGCAGTGGTGGCTGATGAGGTGCGCTCACTGGCGTCTCGCACGCAGTCGTCGACTGAGCAGATCCAGCAAATCATCACCTCGCTGCGCGATGGCGCCGATCGAGCGGTACAGACCGCCAGCAAGGGCGAGCAGATCTCTCAGGAGAGTGTCGCCAGTGTTGAAGCCGTGCAGAAGGCGCTGGATGGCATCAGCCAGTCGGTGACCCGCATTACCGGCATGAGCCAGCAGATGGCGTCGGCGTCTGAAGAACAGAGCCACGTTGCGGAAACCATCAGCCAGCAAATCACCCGCATCGCGCAACTCTGCGATGAAAGTGCCAGCCAGGCGCAGCAAGGCTCGCAGATCAGCAGCGAGCTGGAAGAAATGGCGCATTACCTGCACAGCCTGGCCGAGCGGTTCAGTCGCTAAGCATGCGCAGAGGACGCAGAGCGTCCGGAACGGCATTACCACGCGGAGCGTGGTAACGATGATCTGCGTTGGATTTGGCCATGTACGCTGATCGCAGACCCCGGAATCTTGCGCTGTTCCGCACTCTCTGGATTGGACACAGAGCGTCCTGAGCGGCATTACCACGCGCAGCCTGGTAACGAGAGTCGGGGGTATTGCGGCTGCGTGCGTTTACGCAAAACCCAACCCCACCACCTATCGTGCCCATCGCTCCGCGTGGGCATGCAGTTCATGACGCTCCGCGTCATCTGTTTGCCGTAACGCAGACTCCATTTGGGTGATTATCAATTATTGTCGGACAATTATTGGTATATCCGAATAAATAAGGCGCTTAACTGAAGTTGTTGAAGATATGGGCTGGAAAACTAGAAAAAGTGGAGAGCGTGCAATTAAATTGCCACTACTCAATTCAATTACCTCCATATCAAAAAAAACTCAATACATTCAAACGGATATCACTGAACTATATATCCAGTAATGCATTATCCTTATGTACTTAAACTTGTATCAGAATTGAAATAAATCTGTTGCCAAGTGCATAACTGCAGACTATGTTCTGGAATCGCTCAATCAAGAGCCAACCAGTATCAGGTGTGCAGGGATGCAAAAGTCGAAGTGCGTGGGTGTTGTCCGTTATTCGTTCAAGCCTGTAGCAACAGGCGCGCTTTGTGCGCTGTCTTTTACGTTTGGCTGCTCGGCTTATGCTGACTATGTCGAACAGGGCAAGCCGGGAGACGCGGCCAGTTGGCGGTCGGCAGAATTCCAAAGCGATTGGGGGCTGGGCCGTATCCAGGCTGATCAGGCTTACGCCGCTGGCATCACCGGGGCCGGCGTCAAGATCGGTGCGCTGGACTCGGGTTTCGACCCGTCCCACCCGGAAGCCACGCCATCCCGCTACCACGCAGTCACCGCTACGGGTACTTACGTTGACGGCTCGCCGTTCAGCATCACCGGTGCCATCAACCCGAACAACGACACCCACGGCACGCACGTCACCGGCACCATGGGCGCGGCGCGCGATGGCGTCGGCATGCACGGCGTGGCGTATAACGCTCAGATCTACGTCGGCAACACCAACCAGAATGACAGCTTCCTGTTCGGCCCCAACCCCGACCCGCAGTATTTCAAGGCGGTGTACGGCGCCTTGGCGGATGCCGGCGTGCGCGCCATCAACAACAGCTGGGGAAGCCAGCCGGCCGACGTGACCTACGCCACCGAAGCAGGCGTGCGCGCTGCCTACGCACAGCACTACAACCGCGGCACCTGGCTGGACGAAGCGGCGAATGTCTCGCGCAAGGGTGTGATCAACGTGTTCAGCGCCGGCAACAGCGGTTACGCCAATGCCAGCGTGCGGGCGTCGCTGCCGTATTTCGAGCCGGACCTCGAAGGCCACTGGCTGGCCGTGTCGGGCCTCGACAGCAGCAACGGTCAACGCTACAACCAGTGCGGCCTGTCCAAATACTGGTGCATCACCATGCCCGGTCGGCTGGTCAACAGCACCGTGCCGGGCGGTGGCTACGGCATTAAATCCGGCACTTCCATGTCCGCGCCGCATGCCACTGGCGCGCTGGCGCTGGTGATGGAGCGCTTCCCGTACATGAACAACGAGCAGGCGCTGCAAGTGCTGCTGACCACCGCCACCCAGCTCGACGGTTCGATCACCCAGGCACCGACCAATAGCGTCGGCTGGGGTGTGGCGAATCTGGAACGGGCGATGCGCGGCCCCGGCCAATTGCTCGGCACCTTCGATGCCAATCTGGGCGCAGGTTTGACTGATGTGTGGAGCAACGATATTTCCGATCAGGCGCTGATCCAGCGTCAGGCCGAGGACAGCGCCGAGCAGGCCACCTGGCAGCAAACCCTGATCAGCAGAGGCTGGCAGAACGGCGTTGCCGGCACCGCCAGCCAGCAGGATCAGACCGATTACGCCACCGGCACCGCTCGCGCCGCTGCTGCTGCGCAACGCCAGTATCAGGGCAGCCTGATCAAATCCGGCGCAGGCCGCCTGATTCTCGACGGCGCCAACACCTATCGCGGTGACACGCTGGTCAATGGCGGCGTGCTGTCGGTCAATGGGTCGCTGGTGTCAGCCGTGCAGGTCAATGCCGGCGGCACACTGGGCGGCAATGGCCAGATCGGCGGGCTGACAGCGCGCAACGGCGGTATCGTCGCGCCGGGCAATTCCATCGGTACATTGCAGGTCAATGGTGATGTGACCCTAGAGCCGGGTTCGACCTACGCCGTGGAGCTTTCACCGACCGCCAGTGACCGCATCGTCGCCACTGGCAGCGCTACCGTGTCAGGCGCGAACATGACGCTGGCTCTGGAGAATACAACGCCAGTGGCCTTGAGTTCTGCGCCGATCCAAAGCGTGGTAGGTCGCCAGTACAACGTGCTGCAAGCCGCCAACGGTATCAACGGCCAGTTTGGCAGCGTCTCTTCCAACTACGCCTTCCTCGGTGGCCGACTCGACTACTCAGCCACCGGCGTGGCACTGAACGTCGAGCAAACCGCCGCTTTCAACAGCGTTGCGCAAACCCCTAATCAGGCTGCCGTGGCGACTGCCGCCGAACAACTCGGCGCCGGTAACGCGTTGTACGAAAACCTGCTGCTTACCCAGAGCGCTGCCTTCGCACGCGATAGCTTCCAGCAATTGTCCGGCGAAATTTACCCGGCTATCGGCAGCATGCTGATCAACGACAGCCGTCAGGTCCGCGATGCGGTGGGTGAGCGCCTGGGCGCCAGCGTGTTCGGCACCGATGGCAACACTGCCGCACAAGATAACGTCTGGCTCAAAGCCCTGGGCGCATGGGGCAAGACCGACTCGCGCGACGACACCGCCGGTTACACCTCCTCGATAGGCGGGCTGCTCGCCGGTGTCGATGGCAACCTTGCCGATGACACCCGTCTGGGCGCCGTCGCAGGCTACAGCGACAGCTCGTTGAATATGGGCTCCGGCACGCATTCCCGGGCTTCGGTGGACAGCTACCATCTGGGCGCGTACCTCGGCCATGAAATCGGCGCACTGCGCCTGACCCTCGGCGCCGCACACAGCTGGCATCGCATCGATGCGCAACGCGACGTGCAGGTCGGCGGCACAGCGGGCAAGGAGAAAACCAAACACGATGCACAGAGCACCCAAGTGTTCACCGAGGCGGCGTATCGCATTCACCTGCAACCCGCGACGCTTGAGCCGTTCGCCAATCTGGCCTATGTCCACCTGAACACCGATGGCTTCACCGAGAAGGGCGACGCTGCAGCGCTGTCTGCCGGTAGCGACAACCGTGATGCGGTACTCAGTACTCTGGGCCTGCGTGCCCTGAAGAGCATCGCAATCAGCGACCGCCAGAAGGTCGACCTGTCCGGCAGCCTCGGCTGGCAGCACAACCTGAGCAACACCGATTCCGAACAGCATCTGGCGTTTGCCTCCGGTGGCGGCAGCTTCGCTATCGAAAGCTCGCCGCTGGTGCGTGACGCCGCGCTGGTCGGTGCTCATGCCAGTCTGGCGTTGAGCAAGGAAGCGAGGATCAGCCTCGATTACAGCGGCCAACTGGCCAGTCGTGAGAAAAGTCACGGTGTGGGCCTGAGTCTGAACTGGCAGTTCTAAGCAGTACGCAACCCTAAAACCAAAAGAACGACGCGCATGCAAATGCATGCGCGCGGAGATTCGTGCGCGTTAACTAAGGACGGTAGCTTGATGAAAGATGCATTCAACACCCGACACACCTCTGTCAAACCCCTGGGCCACGCCATTCGGGCGATCAATCGCGCCTCCTGCGGCGCGCTCGCCTGCTACCTGGCGACACTGGGCGTGGCGCATGCCGCACCGTATGTGGAAGCAGGGCAGGCGGGCAATGCGGCCAGCTGGCGCAGTGCCGAATTCAATGCCGACTGGGGCCTTGGCGCGATCAATGCTGATCAGGCCTACGCTGCAGGCTACTCGGGCAAGGACATCAAACTGGGCATCTTCGACCAGCCGGTCTATGCCCCGCATCCGGAATTCGACAGCCCCAACAAGGTGGTCAATCTGGTCACCAGCGGCATCCGCGAATACACCGACCCGTATATCCCGGTGAAGGCGGGCGACGCTTTCCGTTACGACGGCGCACCGAGCCTGGACTCCGGCGGCAAACTCGGTAACCACGGCACCCACGTCGGCGGCATCGCCGGTGGCAATCGCGATGGCGGTCCGATGCACGGCGTGGCTTACAACGCGCAAATCATCAGCGCCGACAACGGCGACCCGGGCCCGGAAGACGGCATCGTGCTGGGCAACGACGGCGCGGTGTATCAGGCTGGCTGGAACGCGCTGGTCAACAGCGGCGCGCGGGTCATCAACAACAGCTGGGGCATCGGCATTACCGACCGTTTCAGCAAGGGCGGTCGCGATCCGGCGTTCCCGCACTTCACCGTGCAGGACGCACAAGTGCAGTTCGACCAGATCCGCCAGATCCTCGGCACGCGTCCGGGTGGCGCGTATCAGGGGGCCATCGACGCGGCACGCAGCGGCGTGGTGACCATCTTCGCCGCAGGCAACGACTACAACCTCAACAACCCCGACGCAATGGCCGGGCTCGGCTATTTCGTACCGGAGATCGCCCCCAACTGGCTGACCGTCGCCGCCCTGCAACAAAACCCGGATGCCGCAGCGGCCGCCACCACGCCCTACACGCTGAGCACCTTCTCGTCGCGCTGCGGCTACACCGCCAGCTTCTGCGTCTCGGCGCCGGGCACGCGCATCTACAGCTCGGTCCTTAACGGCACCAGCCTTGCAGACCTGACCGTCGGCTGGGCCAACAAGAACGGCACCTCAATGGCCGCACCTCACGTCGCAGGCAGTATGGCTGTGCTGATGGAGCGCTTCCCGTACATGACCGGCGCGCAGGTTGCCGACGTGCTGAAGACCACCGCCACCGACCTTGGCGCACCGGGCGTCGACGCGCTATACGGCTGGGGCATGATCAACCTCGGCAAGGCTATCAACGGCCCGAGCATGTTCGTGACCGAGGCAGATATTCCTGCCGAGTTTCGTATCGACGGCGCCTACGGCGACAGCCAGTTCGTGGCTGACCTGCCTGGCGTCGGTGCGATCGTCGATGCCGGCAAACCGACGCAGCGCACCTGCACCGGGCCGCAATGCGGGCTGGATGTGTGGAGCAACAACATCTCCGGCCACGGCGGCCTGACCAAACAAGGCATCGGCACCCTGGTGTTGAGCGGGGCCAACAGCTACAGCGGCCCTACGCTGGTCAATCAAGGACGCCTGGCCATCAACGGCTCGCTGGCCTCTGCGGTCACCGTCAACAATGGCGGCATTCTGGGTGGCAACGGTAGCGTCGCGTCGCTGACCGCCAACCGTGGCGGCACAATTGCACCGGGCAACTCCATCGGCACCCTGCAAGTGGCGGGCAACCTCAACCTGACACCGGGCTCGACCTACGCGGTTGAATTCTCGCCCACTGCCAGCGACCGCATCGTGGTCGGCGGCACCGCGACCGTAAGCGGCGCCAACATGGCCCTGTCCCTGGAAAACGACAACGCAGCACTGCTCAGCAGCAACCAGACCCGCAGCGTTCTGGGTCAGCAGTTCAACGTACTGCAAGCGGCTGGCGGCATTCAGGGTCAGTTTGGCTCGGTGACGGATAACTACGCATTCCTCGACGGCAACCTGGCTTACACCGGTACAGGCGTGACACTGGCCCTTGAGCGTAACGGCGACAGCTTCGCCAGCGCGGCGCAAACGTCCAATCAACGCAGCGTGGCCCAGGCCATTGAGCAACTGAGTGCGGGCAACTCCGTCTATGAGAGCATCATCCTCAGCCAGGACACTGCCAGCGCCCGCCGCGCATTCACCCAACTGTCCGGCGAAGTGCACCCGGCCATCGCCACGCAATTGATCAACGACAGCCGCCAACTGCGCGACGCCGTGGGTGATCGCCTGCGCGTCGAAGGGCTGTACGACCAGCCAGCAGCGGGCACTGAAGATAACTCGGTGTGGGTCAAAGCGCTGGGTGCCTGGGGCAAAAACAGCGGCAGCAGTGACAGCGCCAGCTCGACCTCATCGCTGGGCGGCCTGCTGGCAGGCGTCGACGGCCTGATCAGCGAACACACCCGTCTGGGCGCGATGGCAGGTTACAGCGACACCTCGCTGAGCCTGGGCGACGACACCCACTCGCGGGCCTCGGCAGACAGCTACCACCTGGGCGCCTACATCGGCCACGAACAGGGCGCACTGCGCCTGACCGCAGGCGCGTCGCACAGCTGGCACCGCATCGACGTGAAACGCGATCTGCAATTCGGCGCGTTTTCCGACCGTCAGAAGGTCAAGCGTGACGCCCAGTCGAGCCAGGTCTTCACCGAAGCCGCCTACCGCCTGAACCTGCAACCGCTGGCACTGGAGCCATTCGCCAACCTGGCTTACGTCCACTTCGACAGCGACAGCTTCACCGAAAAAGGCGGCGCCACGGCCCTCAAAGGCAGCGACGACACCCGCGACACCGTGCTCTCGACCCTGGGCATGCGCGCCGGCAACCGCTTCAACCTCAACGACACACAAAAACTCGACGTCTCCGCCACCCTCGGCTGGCAGCACAACCTGAGCGACACCTCGTCCGAACAACACCTGGCCTTCGCCAGCGCCGGCAACAGCTTCAACGTGCAAAGCGTCTCAATGGACCGCGACGCCGCCGTAGTCGGTGCCCGCGCCAGCCTGGCCTTGGGCAGGGACGCACGCATCAACCTGGACTACAACGGCTTGCTCGGTGCGCGGGATAAAACCCACGGTGTGGGGCTGTCGCTGGATTGGCAGTTCTGATGTGGGATGCCTGCGGGGTGCAGTAGCCCCGCAGGCACTCGGTAATACCTATCGTGCCCATACGTACCGTATGACTATCGTGACAATGCTCCGCGTTGGCACGCACCTCGTGACGCTCTGCGTCACATCCAAGCCATCACGCGAATGCTGGATCACTCATAAGTCCAAGCTTCTGCCCGCAGGGCGTGGGAGCAACCGGGGCGGCGATCCGCATTGCTCGCGATATGCCGGGAACCGGCAGAAAAACCTGTGCATGCGGTACATCAGGCACAACCGAGGTGACCTTTTCAGGGCCGCTTCGCAACCGTCGTAACTTCTTCCCAAAACTCCCTATTTTGAGGGGTAGAAGCCTGCTCTCCGGGCTTGCCAAGGCTCGTATACAGACTGCGCGGAAATTCTGGCCAAGTTCAGCTTCACACCTGCACCACACGCGGGAAACCGGAGTCAGTCAACGGCTGCTTTTGAGCCGCCAAAGCGGTTGTACGAATTTTCCGAATTTTTGCGGGCTTCATGTACCCCTCGGATTTTTTTACACTTCTTCTGTTAAGTTGCTCAGGCAGAGCTGTATCAAGAGTTGTCAGGGAGACACTGAATGTTCTTTTTTCACATGCTGCCCTCATGGGATGACATACGGCGAAAGCTTGACCGTGATATCGCGCCCTACAGAGGTGGCCATTTTCGCACGCATCGAAATGAACCCGTCCCGTCGCCCGCGCTGATCATTCGCCGCTTCAATTGTGTCAGGTCCGCGTTCGACCGCGCCGAATCGGAGGCTTGTCGCATACTGGGACAACGTTTCGTTGACCTCGACATCTCCAGCATCATCAAGGACTTGATCGATGTAGTCGCCCAGATGGCCATGATCGTCGTGGGCAGTGCTTTTGTCGGAGGGGTAGCCGGTGCAAGCGCGGGCGCGCTTTTTTTCGGGGTGGGTGCTGCTCCCGGTGGTTTAATGGGCGCTACATTAGGGGCGCAGGCCAGTACTTTCATACTGGGGATTCTTGGTCTGGAGTCCATCGCTGAATCCGTCATCGATGGCTTTCCGCGCATCATTCATTACTACACTCGCGGTATCAGCACAGCATGGCAAGGCCCCCGCGAACAAGGGTGGAGCTCCTTCATGGGAGACGACCCGGTCGCACAGAACAGCGCGGTTCAGGAAATCGCACAAGGGCACGTTGAAGTAGTGATTCTGCTATTGGGCGCGATGGTTCAGTACATCACACGCGGCCGCGGTAACGCTCGTGTTTTGGCAAATGAAATGCGGGCCAGCGCCAAAGGCGAGCGACTGGGCCAGTGGATGCTTGAGCATGAAGATGACCTGAAGAAGCGACCTGATTTGCAGAGGCCGGAGCCGCGTAGGGGGGCGCTTGATACGCAGGAGCCGCCGCAGTCGCCACACCGGCCAGCTGAAAAAGATAGAGAGCCTTCTGGCGCAAAGCCGAATACCATGCCGTTCTTTAAAGTTGATTGCTTTGAAGCTGGTAAATTGCCGGCATCAAAAATCGTTGAGTTCAAACGGCAGTTAAAAGGGCAGGAGAACGGGCTGAATCGTTTGACCGTGGATGAGTATCTGGAAAACATTGCCAACCCAGTTAAGCGTAACCGGACAGTTGCAAAAATCGCACGTAAAAACTTTCAAGCCAAGTTGCAATCAAGATTTCAAGATGAGTATTCGCAATATATGGATCCAGTGATTGCCAAGGCTGAGAGCTTGAAAAAAGCCAAAGAGACTATGGCAAGTTTAGCTGGTCTCCATAATCCTGATCTTAGTGCGGGTGGGAAAGATTTAGTCCGGGACTTTGGTGATCGTCAAGTTAATTCTAGCATCGGCCCTCAATGGAAACCAAGAATTGCAAGTTTGAAAGAGGCTGTAGAAGCGATACCTATGCATCTTCGCAGTAAAACGTATCTTAATGTCGAACTTCATAAGTGTTAGGGTGGAAGGCAATGGACGAAGTATTTTCAGTTTTTCTAAAAACATTCGGCGGACCTGTTGGTCGACAAGAAGTGCCAAAATCTAGTATCGAGCGCTATAAGGGGAAATTACCTGACCTGCTGTTGCATTACTGGAGCGAGCACGGCTGGTGCGGCTACGGCGAGGGGATTTTCTGGATGGTGAACCCGCAGGAATATGAGGGTGTGACAGCATCATGGATTCAAGGCACCGAGTTTGAAAATCAAGACACTTATCATTTGATCGCTCGAAGCGCGTTTGGCGAACTTTATTTTTGGGGAGAAGAGACAGGAGCGTCGCTTAAAATAACTAGCATTGTTTCCCGCTGCACGACCTTTGTATCCAGTCTGCCCAAAGATCAAATGGATAAACGGTTTCAAAATTTTTTATTGTCGGCGGAAGTGGAGTACAACGATTTTGATGATCTGTTTCAGCCTGCGAAGAAGAAGCTGGGTACTTTGAGTCGCGATGAGATGTACGGTTTTGTTCCTGCTATTATGCTGGGTGGGAGTGATGCGCTAGATAATTTGAAGAAAGTAAGGTCAGTAGAGCATCTTGTTTTCCTATCTCAACTTTCTGACCTTGAAGTGTACGATTTTTAATGCAATGTAAAACGATTAGATAGGATCAATTATTTTGATGATGTTCTGTGTGGCTTAGTATCTATTTTTAATCTGTGCTCCCACAGATTGATGTGCCGGAGTTAGAGCGGATAGGTGTTGAGTCACGAGGTTTATTGGGTTTTTTAAGGTGTCCTAAACCATGAAATTTGATTACAGGCTCATCGAGAATAATCTCGTGTTACTGCTTAACGAAATTAAAAGCCAGCCGGAAATTGCTTTTTATACTTCGAGCGAATCGCTTTCCTATAGTGATCAGGTTGAACAGTTGTCTGAGTGGCTGCACGATGCTGGAGAGTATGGGTTGGTTTACGAAAGTATTGTGTCCCTGCTTGAGAGGTTGCCATTTAAATTGTCTGGGAGGGCATCGGTAAAGCTATTGGAGGTTGGCTTGATCTTTGGGTTCAAGACAGAGATGGAAGTAGATATGAAGTTCGATAGGCGTGATTGTAAATTGGGTAAGTGACTTGCTTTAAGGGTTT
Organism: Pseudomonas cerasi; assembly: GCF_027983475.1. Classification (NCBI taxonomy): domain Bacteria; kingdom Pseudomonadati; phylum Pseudomonadota; class Gammaproteobacteria; order Pseudomonadales; family Pseudomonadaceae; genus Pseudomonas; species Pseudomonas cerasi. Next base: position 594,144 of record NZ_JAQJVM010000002.1, on the reverse strand, counting down.
TTATTAGATGGTTCAGTGCGTATGTAAGATTGCAGGCAGGTTTTATTTTAATTGGTGATGTGTTTTGAGGGGTGACTTGGGTGCTTAGGCTCTGCTATTTTAGGATGTCAAATATCTGTGAAACATAAAAATATCCGACACATGCTAAAAACAGTTTTCTGCTCCGACTTCAATCTGCCAGAAAATGTTGCCATAAACATATATATTAATAGCCTGAATTCCAGCAGCAAAAAACACGAGATGATGCGAGAGCTGGCTGACTGCTTCGATGATCAGGATATATCTTGGCGGGGCCTGCTTGCGAATGATGAATATGAAGTGTTAAATTTCGAAACCGAGCAGGAAGCCAAAGCTTACATAAGGAGAGTGCTCTGGGCATCCTTAGATGAAAAAATCTAAGTCAGGGCTTCAAGCTTTCGATAAAAATTTGGGCGCGGCCTTATGAAGAGAAATTACCAAGCTGCTTTCATAATCCCTCTTGGGGCATCCAAGGTTTTAGGTGATGATGGGTGGGAGTTTGATAGCGGTGAGCGACTTCCTGAAAGTACGGGAGGATATTTAGCTGAGCTTCTAAATCTTGAGTTTATAGAGGAGTATACGGGCATCAGAAGGTATATAAGTAATCAGGTAAACATGTCGATTTTTTTTGACAGCGCTAATGAAGTAGAGAGCATTTATTTCCAAACTTTTGATAACGGTCTGGCTTTGCTTTCTGAAGCCTGCGAAATCGAAGAGGTTGCTTGTCATGCAGAAATCTTTATACCTGAAAAATAAGAGTCTTCAAAAGGAACTACTTGACCGCTTCGGTTGAAAGCTGGGAAGGCGCTAAATGCCTTGGTTGAATAGAGTGTTAAAACGAGGGTTGCTCAGCAATGGCCATGCATAAGCTAGAATTTCGTCATAGAGCCTATCACGGCGATTCTATCGAAACTCGCCATATGCGGTTCATTAAAGAAATCTCTACATTAGGTAACGGCTGGGATTTGAAGGAGTTGGGTAAGTTGCCTGATATAGGCTCCGAGCTTGTTCTGTCCGTGATTCTTGATAGTTCCCTTCCGCCAGGCATCAGAGGTCGGTTGAGTTATCAATATAGACATGAAGGCTATCTAGAAAATAACGCTCAGTACGACGATACGCTTTTCATAGAGTTCTCATCGGAGAGAGTTGATTTCTCGGGTGTCGTGAAAAGACTATTTCCTTCATACGTTAAAGCATTCGGCTGCTATCGTGCCACCCTGCATAACTGGGCTTTGACAAGGCGCGACTGGCCCAAGGTTCTTGATGCATGCGAGGCCACGGGTAAGGACGTGAATGGTAGAGATGGGATTTATCGAATAAACTCAGTCAACTATTTTGATGATGCACTGTGTCGCTTAGAGTTTAATTTGACTCCAAGTCAAATAATCGAGCGTTTAAGAGGTGGCGTTGAGATTGCTAGTGAATTTGAGAATGGCATTCTTTTAATCTATACCTCTCATGAGGTTACTGAGTCAGACCTGGAAGGTATAAATACTGAGGTGCGGAGACTTCTAAATGATAGTCAAGCAGTGTGAGTGGATCTCTAAAGATGCTAAAGAGGCAATGCTGATAATTAGTGACGGTAAAATGCATTGCGCAGCTTTTTCTCATCCATGTTATAGAAGTGCTGGAGATGTGCTGCTTGAACCTCTACTCGCCGTATCAATAAAAAACATAGCCAAGATGAGGTCGGACTCTCAACCATACATACGATGTCTTAGAGATAGTTTGGCACATGAGTTTTTGGCTGAGGTGACTAATCTAGAAAAATCTTTAGTGGTTGCGGGTACATTCATTGTTGAGTTGGATGATCCTTTGCCTGGAGACATAAGCCTCGGGGATATGATCAGTTTCAGCTGTGGGCGTATAGATGTGATTTCCTGATTTTTAAAGATGATGCTGCCGATGTGTCGCCATCGCTGCAACAGATTCGGCAACTGGATTAAATGCTCTACTGTTTTTAGTTTTTTTACATGCATCAAGGGATGCAGGTTCACCAAGCATAGCGCTGGAGAAAAACTATAAATTTCATCATGGTGAAGCGTTGCGAGCTTTCTTCTTGCCCACCTCAAGCCAATGCCAGTTTCGTACAAATTGACTTGGTAGATGGCCTTGACGGACGTCTGCAAACAAAAAATTGATGGCTCAATACCATCATGGTAAAACCTTGCAACAGACGCTCGTCTGTACTCGCTAAGGAATAGCCATGAAAAAGACAGGGACAGGCCTCTTCGCCATACTCGCATTGCTCTGCGCCTTCACCGTGCAGGCTAGAGAAAACCAGGTAACAGACGCCTCAATCGTCAAAGCCATCATCCAGGAATCCATCGACAGCTACCCCGGCAACTGCCCATGCCCCTACAACTCTGCCCGCAATGGTAGTCAATGTGGCAAGCGCAGTGCGTACAGCCGCAAAGGCGGCTACGCGCCCATCTGCTACAAGGACGATGTCACCCAAGAAATGATCAACGACTACCGACGCCGCCTGAAAGACTGATCCGACGAGACACAATGGCCGTCACCCACACGGCACGGCCATCACGCCGCATTCAACCCAACCGAGAAGCAGGCAACACCGCCCGCCACCAAGGCCTGCCTAAACTGCGCGGACGCCCCTCAACCTGCATCTGCGGATGCGCCAACAGCATCGGCATATCCCGCAACCGTATCCACGGCTCGCTGTGCCAGTGCAACAGACTCACCGACAACCCCGGCCACTGCAGCATGCTCAGGTTCGGCGTGCGGTCATCGAACGGCACCTGCCCATCCCGCAACGCAGGCACCACCTCATGGGTAAGCCACTGTCGTAACCCACGATTCTCCGCGTGATAGTGATGCACCATCATCGCGTACGCCCCCGACTCACTGACGATCAGCTCTGACTGTGCTTCGCCGTGCAGGTCGAGCGTGATCATCCGGTGCTGGTCAGCGTCCAGCTTGCGCAGCGTCCGCTCGTTCAAAGGCCAGCCGATCATGCGACCCAGATCGCGGGCGCTGAACCAGGGTTGGTTTTCGAGGAGGAGGGCGAGGAGTTGGCGGTTGTGGCGGTGGAAGGGGGTTGGGATTAAACCGATACGCACCTCGCGCCGCTGACGGGCACTTGCCCGAAATAAATTGCTTAACATGCTGACCTCTACGTATGAGCTGAAATGACGTTAAAGACCAACGTAGAGCGGGCGTAAGAAAACCCAACTGAGCGGATCAGCAAAGCCGAGATTCCCCGTTCAATTAGAACGATTGGAATCTGAAGCTATGCGTGAACTCACTGCATCTACGTTGGGTGTTTCTTAGGCACCGGCGCATACGATACTGGCCCTGGCAACGTGTCGATATCGGAGCGGGGAGGGAGAGGCTGTCAGGGGTTTCCGATCTTCAGGCGAGGTATCGGGCTCAGCAACCCATATCGTTCCAACGCTCCGCGTAGGAATGCAGTTCGCGACGCTCTGCGTCGCATTCTCAGGGCTGCTACATAAACACAACATCACCGAGGCTTCGCTTTACCCATGCTGGCAATCTAGATACTGTTGTCGGACTTTTCCTACAGGGACGTTCGGCAATGCCTTCGCTCAATCAGATTTTCTTCGGTCCGCCCGGTACGGGGAAAACCTACGCCACAGTCGAAGCGACATTGCAGATACTTGACCAGCCTTTTCTTGCTAGAAACCTTGATAACCGATCAACGCTGAAAGCTCGATTTGACGAGCTGCTTGCAGCAGGTGATGTGCGCTTTGTGACCTTTCATCATAGCTTCAGCTACGAAGACTTTGTTGAAGGGCTTCGCGCTACGACTGATGAGCAAGGCCAGATCCGTTACGAAGTGGTCTCAGGCGTTTTCAAAAGCCTCTGCGAGTCAATTGCGAGTGAACTGAGCGGAAAATACCGAGCATTCAAAGTCGGTGATCGCTACGGCACAGGCTACAAAGTGACCCGCGCCACACCTGACGTCGTTGAGATAGAGAAGCCTCAAGGTAAGCACCTTCCCATAGGTATGAGTTTGCTAAATACGCTCGCTTCTTATGTGGACGCAGGCACCTTCACTATCGAAGAACTGGGCAATGGTCGCTGGGACAAGAAAGTGCCGGGTTCCATCCTTGATCCGTTCTTGGTGAATGGCTACAAGAACTTTCTGCCGTCGATGGTCGAACACATGCTGGGTAAAAGCGAGGAGGGCTTATTTGAGCCTGCCCCTATTCAGCATAGCGATGCCAAAGTGCTGATCATTGATGAGATCAACCGAGGCAACGTCTCGCGCATCTTCGGCGAGCTGATCACCCTCATTGAACCTTCCAAGCGTGCGGGCGCATCAGAGGCTCTCGAAGTTACGCTGCCTTACTCGAAAGAGCGCTTCAGCATCCCCAGCAACATTCACTTGATCGGCACCATGAACACATCTGACCGATCATTGGCCGCACTTGATATTGCCCTGCGTCGTCGCTTCACGTTCATTGAGGTGCCTCCTAACCCGGAGTTGCTTGAAGATATAGAGGTTGATGGCATCGCCATTGATGAATTGCTCAGTGTGATGAACCAGCGCATAGCCGTCCTGCTTGATCAAGATCATTGCCTGGGGCACGCGTACTTCATGCCTCTTGAGAGCGATCCGACATTGGAGCGGCTGGCAGGCATTTTTCAAGAGCAAATCCTGCCGCTACTTCAGGAGTATTTCTTCGAAGATTGGCAGCGTATCCAGTGGGTCCTCAACGACCAACGCAAAGCTCCAGAAAATAGGTTCTTGATCCAGCCGAGCCAAGACCTCAGCGTGCTGTTTGGAGATGCTGTCACTTTGGGGCAGAACAACGAACGTTGGGAATTGAATCTGCCTGCATTCAAGAATATCGAGTCATATCTGGGTGTAATCGATCACAACCTGAGCGTCAGTGCGCCGCTGGAAGCGAAGAGCGTCAGAACGGAAGGCGTAGACATACGACAAGCCGCTAATGGCAGTATTGAGGTCTATCGTGGAGGTCAGCAGGTCAAACCTGCCAAGCCACATTTGCGAGAGATTGCCAGCAAACATGGCCTATCTATTACATCAGCGTCGGGCATCAAGCTGAACACGCGGAGCCTCGGGCGTAAGATCATCAAGTTCCTTAGCGAACAGCAAAGGTGAAAACCACCGTAACGGTCCGGGAATATGCTCGGCTGACAACCAGCAATGTTCTTAGCCCGACGCTCGACGTAGCCCAGGTATCGCCTTCAGCTTTCGACTGGCTCTGTGAAATCAGTTCTCGCTTTAGCAAAGCGGGTGCGGCACTGGTTCAAGTTGAAGGCCGCCGCTGGCTTAAGCTCGATAATTACGTTGGCGCGCTGGAGACACCCTGCGGTACGCGTATCGAAATCCTGCCTAAGCATTTTGAACAAGGCGACTGCATCCAGCAAAGCCGTGCGCTGCTCAGGCGCATGATTCAGAAGTCACTAGACCTACCTACACGTAAGGTCGGCGCAACCGCATTACAGCGTTTCGATGCGCCGTTGACCGAATGGGTAATGAGCAGCTTTCTGGAAGCGCTCGACCACCTCATCAAGCGCGGCCTTCGCTTCGACTACCAACGTGTCGAAGAGGAGCAGCGTTATCTGCGTGGCCAGCTCAATACTGCCCGCCAAATGCGCCAACCTCCTGGCCGACAGCACCACTTTCAAATTCGTCACGACGTATTCCTGCCCGATCGGGCCGAGAACCGCCTTCTCAAAACAGCGTTAGATACCGTTTGTAAAACCACTCAAGACCCCAGTAACTGGCGTCTTTCCCTCGAACTGCGCTCACTGTTGCTAGAGATCCCAAACAGCCGAGACACCACTCAAGATTTCAAGCAGTGGCGTCACGACCGGCTCATGGCCCATTACCAGCCTGTAAAACCGTGGTGCGAACTCATCATCCAACAGCAAACACCGCTGGCGGTTGCAGGCGAATGGCAGGGCATGAGCTTACTGTTCCCGATGGAGAAGCTGTTCGAGCGCTACGTGGCTGCTTGCCTTAGAGATTCACTGCCGCCAGACGCTACGCTATATACGCAGCGTAGCGGTGAGTACTTGTGCACTCATCAGGGCAAGAAGGTCTTTCAGCTACGGCCCGATCTGATGATTACTCAGGGGGAGAAGAGCTGGGTTCTGGACACCAAATGGAAGCGGCTGGACAGCGAGCTGGGTGGCAAAAATTATGGCCTGAGCCAGACTGATTTTTATCAGTTGTTTGCGTATGGGCAGAAGTATTTGAACGGGCAGGGGGATCTGGTGCTGATTTACCCGAAACGTGCTTCGTTTCAGGAGGCGTTGCCGGTTTTTGAGTTTTCGGAGGGGCTGCGGTTGTGGGTGGTACCGTTTGATATCGAGACAGGATGTTTGATATCAGGCGTGCTGCATTTATAGGTCTTTTCGTAACTTTCCCCTTTGGCGGGCACCAAAGGCATGCCTAGCGCCACCTCGAAATACTGACTGGTGGTTGTGAATTTTATTGTGCACCCGCATCTCTCGACTATAGCTTGCACGATGGCGAGGCCAAGACCGCAGCCAGTACTTGAGCTACCGCGCCAAAATCGCTCGGTCAGGAGATGAATATTATCTTGTGACATCTCAACGCTCACGTTCTTAACCGTCACCAACGCGAACCCGCTATCGTCGGTCACACTAACGACCACCTGCGTATTTGCTGGGCTGTGGCGCAGCGCATTATCAAGTAGGTTGCGAAGCGCAGCCACGGCAAGTACGGCCGGCATATCCAGGCACGCCAAGGGTCTTACAAACTGAAAGGTCTGAACTATCCGCTCTGTGCTGGACGTTGCATCCTGAACAGCTAACGAAACGACCTGTTCGACACCGCATTGACTTCCATCATCAAATGACAGACTGCCTTCAACCCTGGCCAACAGAAGCAATTGCTCAAGCGTGCTATGCAGACGATCAGTACCTTGCTCGGCTCGGCTCAACGCCAAGCACTGCGCGTCCCCTGAAGTCATTTGCGCAACCTGCAAATGGGTCTTAATGGCCGTCAATGGACTACGTAATTCATGTGCTGCATCACCCGTCAGGCGGCGTTCACGCTCGATTGCCCGGCTGATACGCATCAACAAGTGATTTTGAGTTTCCAGCAAAGGCTTTAACTCACAAGGAAGCATCTGAAGGTGCAGTGGTTCAAGGGAGTCGATGTTGCGCTTTCTCAATTCGTCGCGCATACGATTGAGTGGCGCCAGGCCCTTACCTATTCCCAACCAAAGCGTTGCGACGCAGGACAAAAGCGCTACCAATACTGGCATTGACGCTGATAGCAGGACAGAGTGATTCAGTTGCTCACGCTCTTGCTCGCGGTCAGCCGTCGTGATGCGAACGTCGTCCTGCACAAGCGTGAAACTTCTCCAATGCTCTCCATCAATCACTTGGTCATAAAAACCACCGCTGGGACTGGCGATGACAGTGCCAGTATTGCTGCGGTTACTTGCCAAAATTTCCCCGCGCAACGAACTGACCTCACACGCCATGCCATCGGGGATGCCCAACTGATCGGCGCTGAAATGAGCCCCGTGATCTTTGCTGGACAAAGGTTGAGGCAACTGGGCGACCAAACCCGCAACCATTCGTGCTGATGCCACAAGTCGCTGATCCAGTGAGTACATCATTTGGCTACGTACATCTTGGAACATCCAGGTCGCAGCGAGTGTCCAGACCGCGACAAAAGCAACACCCAGTATCAGACTTAAGCGTAAACGCAGGCTCACGAACAGCAACTCTGGAGTGAAGAAGCAACGCCTAGTCGATACCCTGAGCCTCTAACCGTCTCGATGATTTGCCCTCCCAATTTGCGCCTTAGATGAAAAATATGGACATTAAGTGCATTGCTCTCGACCTCATCAGTGAACCCGTACACGCTATCTTTTAGTTGCTCAAGCGAGAGAACACGCCCTGGATTGTTCAGGAGGGCCAAAAGCACTGCTTGTTCACGACGCGAAAGGTCTATGGCAGTGCCAGATAGCCAGGTTTCCCGCGCACTGGGGTCGTAAGTGAGAATGCCATGTTCGATGTGGTTTACCGTTCGTCCTGCAACGCGACGAACCAACGTATGTAATCGAGCAAAGAGTTCCCTAAGGTCGAATGGCTTTACCATGTAGTCATCAGCTCCAGCGTGGAGCCCCTTGACCCGATCATCCACGTCATCACGTGCGGTCAAAATCAACACCGGGATGTTATGCCCTCGACTTCTTAAGGATCTCAAAAGGCTGATACCGTCTTCATCGGGCAACCCCAGATCAAGAATCATCACGTCAAACTGCGCCGCATCTAAGATCGCATGAGCCGCAGAGGCTGAGCCAACACGGTCAAGGTTAAGGCCTTGAGCATGCAAACCAGCGACGATGCCACTGGCAATAAGCTCGTCATCTTCACAAAGCAGAACGTGCATTGGTGGACCCTAATGGAGGAAAGAATTACACATAGAACGCATCGGAGCCGCTACGGTCTGCGTTCACGAAAAATAACTATGCCTGATGTTGCAGATTGCCTGTCTGACTGAACGTTTATTTCTCAACAGGCAGATGATTGATACAGCTATGTTCATATCATCCGCCCCAAAAAAACAGGCTGAGCGTTATCTTCAATCACTTTAAATATTCGAGCCCTCATCAACGTCAGTGCGTTGGCTTAGGCAGTGGAAAACATTTTTCAATGGATTGGCTTTTCTTCAGATTTTGACACATATTTATGTTTGATTGATGAGGTGACAGCCGATTTCTCGTTGTGCTTTTTGTCTTCAGGCTCCGCAAGTTTCTCACGTGCTTGCTGACGCTCAAGCGCTCTAGCTTCTTGGCGTTTTTGCAACATATCAGCGCCGTCTTGAGCAAAAGCGGCGCAGCAACACAGACTAAGAAACGAAGCCAAAACCAGCGTCGGCGTTTTCATTAATACATTCCTCTCGGGGCAGGTTTGCAGAGCTAATCCGTCTGCTTGGATGAGCTATAATTTAATGCACCTCGATTAACCCAGTATTAAGAGCGACTAAAAATCACAAAAAAATACAGACGTATACGATTATTCCTGTCGTTCAGCGCCCTCGCGCCGACTGTAAACTACAGCAGCCTTTATAAAGGGCGAGTTTGCTATACAAAAGAACTGCTAAACATTCGCTCTTGTAAATGCCGACAACAGGTCACCCTGCAAATGAGCGCACATCGTCACTGTACGGGTATGACTTTTTCGCTCACGCTACGGACACTAATGAAAACAAGAGCAAGGCTCACCAACGCAGCCGCAAGCAGCAAAGCCAACCATGCATGCGCGCCGATCTGTGCGAGAGAGCCGGCCAACGGTGTAGCAAGCGAACCTAGAATGTGCGTGCTGGCACCTAATAAAGCGGCAGTGGCACCTAAAGCTCGTTCTTGTGAGGCCATCGCAATGGACATGAGTGATGGTTCGGCGATCCCAAAACCGAAAACAGCGATGAATAGCGCTGGGACGATGCCATAAAGATCTGCACCTACGTACACGGCGAGCAGTGCCAGCGCTGAACCGCCGCTCATCATGGCAACTCCAAGCAGTGCCATCAGGCTCGCCGAGCATCTGCTGGCCAAACGGCTACCGGTCATTGCACCCAACATCATAGCCACGCCCGTGCCGCCGAATACAAAGCCGAAGATGTCTGAACGCAAGGCGTAGCCACTTTGGTAAACAAAAGATGCACCACCGACGTAGCCAAACAAAAAGAAAAACACGGATGAAAGGGCCAGAGCAGGAAGGATAAATCGCTTATCCGCAACAAGACGCCGATAGGTGCCGAACACACTGGCAGGCCTGAACGGCGTGCGCTTTTCTCTGGCTAAGGTTTCCGGTAGGCAAACACTGGAGTTTAACAAAGCCAACACACCGACAATGGCCAGCGCCAGCATCACGGCTCGCCATCCGAAGTGCACATTGATGATGCCGCCGAATGCCGGTGCGAGTATCGGGGCGGCACCCTGTATGGTCACGAGCAGAGCGAAGAGCTGCGTGGCACGAATGCCGCTGGAGAGGTCGCGCACCGAGCTCATGGCGATAACGAGCACCAGCGCAACAGACAGCCCCTGAAAGAATCGAGCGAGCAGCATGGCGCCCATCGACTCGCTTAAGGATGCCCATAACGAAGCCAGGATGAACGCCGCCAGGCCCGCCAGCAAAGGGCGTCGGCGGCCTAGCGCGTCGATAACCGGCCCGAACACGAGCTGTCCCGCGCCCATTGCCAATAAAAACACCGTCAACGTCAGCTGCATGGTGGCGTAGTCAGTATTCAGGTCCTTGGTCATCTGGGGCATGGCCGCCAAGTACATATCGATGGCCGAGGGCCCAAGTATTGTGATCAAGGCCAGAGAGGCTGCTGCCTTGAAGCCGACGGTGTGCTGTGGGGTATCCATAATTTGACCGACTCGTACCTTCAGGATGCACTTGCAACGCATCAAAGAGAATTCACATACGCTACGCATGCAAAATCAAATCGTATTGACATTCGAGAGGTATGTCAATTAGCGTACGCGGCGTATGTGAGCTAAAAAGGATGTTTTTATGCAGCAACAACGCCGTACGCGCGCCGGAATGATTGAGCAAACTCGCGCCAAGCTGGTAGCAGCCGCCCGGCAGGCATTTGCCAGCCAGGGCTTCGCTCATACTTCAATGGATGATTTCACCGCCGAAGTCAGTCTGACGAGGGGGGCGATCTATCACCATTTTGGCAATAAGGAAGGATTGCTACTCGCAGTCATCGAGCAGATCGAGACCGAAGTGGGCGAACGCCTTCAGGCAATTTCGGATGCGGCACCTTCTCCGTGGGAAGCATTCCGTCGACGTTGTCGCGCCTATCTTGAACTGGCACTGGAGCCGGAAATCCGCCGGATTATCTTGCAGGATGCACGAGCCATCTTCGGTGATGTTCCGCAAGCCGCTCAGTCATTGGGCATTGCCGCACTGCAAGCCGCGCTCGACGGACTGATTGCCGAAGGTGTCGTGGCACCGCTGCACACAACCGTGACAGCCCGAATGATCTATGGCGCTGTCACCGAAGCATCGTTCTGGATCGCAGAACCTGATGGCGACATTGAGGCACGTTTGGCCCAAGCACTTGAAGGCTTGGAACGGCTACTAAGCGGTCTGCTTAATAGCTAACCGCTGCCACCTCACTTTTCAGGAATACCTACTATGCAATGGCGCAATAGCGCGACCTGTTTTGGTGGCCTTGCCAAATTTTTTCACTGGACGAGCGCGGCTTCATTTATCGCGGCTTACATCGTCGTCTATTACGTTATCTGGTTCATGGATGACACCTCGCCGGAGTCTTTGCCAGTGCTCAATATTCATTGGGTGCTTGGCCTGCTAGTCGGTTTTCTAGTGTTGCCCAGGTTGCTATGGCGATTGCTGGACATGCAGCCGGATAACCCGCCCGGTTCGGCGTTGGAACACATACTCGCGCACGTTGCACACGGGGGACTCTATGGTCTGATGATTGCGATGCCGCTAACGGGCTACTTGGGCACGGGGGCACCTACTGACTTCGGACTGTTCAGCATGACAGGCTTCAATGAAACCAAGCTATTCGCCTGGTTCAGTGTCACATTCAGTTTAAGCTATGAAGCGTTTGAGGCTCCGATAGATACTGTTCATCATTTCCTTGGGAAGTGGGTTGCCTGGGTCGTGGTGAGCCTGCATGTGTTAGCTGCGCTCTTCCATCACCTGGTACGCCGCGACAGTGTTTTGAGACGTATGCTGCCTTGGTCAAGCCTGCCTAAAGCGTCATGAGCTGTGGGAGCCCGGCAAGCGTGGAGAACGCTTCCAAATTAAGGGATTGATGTTTAAATCCTGCCTCTGACAGAGGGGCAGGAGTCATTAGTCTACTATCTCCTTTGTTCCATGCTAATTGTTGACTGGCCAGCCAATTGAGCAGCGCCTTGAGCAAAGTTCAAACCCCGCGTCTATCGATCAGTCCCGCGCCTCCAGATAATGTGATATGCCGCGTTTTGCCTTGGCAAATGAAGCGAAAACGGTTTATTGAATGTGGGAGGGTGCACTGGTAATACGGGACAAGCCCTCATTTCTGTTTTTCTCTTTGTAAGTGTCAACGCTATTATTGCAGGTCTAGCAGCTTATCTGGGGGCAGGGTCTTTTTTCGTCGGTTCGAACCGTTCACGACTTAGGGGGAAATAGAGAAACCCGCAGTCCGGAAGTATCAAGGTGCTACTAGCCGGTACTGTCGGCACATCAATGACATTCTCCCAGGTCCCTATCGCAGTCATGCAGACAGGGCAAGCCAGGTTCTGACATCCGGTTTATCTGCGACAAACTTGTGCTGTAACTGCCGAGTTCTGTATGGAACTTGGCCAGCACGCCAGGAATTCGGCAGGGCCGCGGACATCGTCACTCGGCTCCCGAAAGGATATTAAAATCAGGGATGTTTACGCATGACGTCGTCGCATCAACACGTATCGAACAACTCCAATGTCTCGTATGAACTATCTTCTGTACAGCAGGGTATCTGGCTCGGTCAGATAGCGAACCCGGACATACCGCTGTACAACATTGGCATGAAGCTGGAGATCAAGGGTGATCTCGATATTCCAATGTTCGAGAAGGCTATCAATCTCGTTGTCAGGCATAATGATGCGCTACGACTTGCCTTGTTCCAAGAGGGTGATATAGCCCGGCAGAGAGTGTTGCCATCTGTCGATATCACACTCGAACTCGTCGACTTTTCAGACTACGTTGACAGCGTCGAGCGAGCGCAGGAATACCTTCAACACGCATTTTCCCGACCTTTCAATCCATTGGAAGGCATTCTTTGGGAGGCGCAGCTCGTACGGTGCAGTGCATCCCGTCACTACTGGCTGGGTCGCTACCATCATTTGGTCATGGACGGCTCAGGGGCGACGCTGTTTTGCCATGCAGTCGCGAAGGCCTACAACAATTTACTGGTGGGCATCGACGAGCTCGAGGAAGGCCCTTCCTACAGAGACTTCCTGGTCAAAGACCAGGCCTATCTGAATTCGCCGCGCCTGGAGCGTGACCGGTCGTTTTGGCGCGAACGCTACGCACAAATACCGCCATCCCTGCTGCAGTGGTCCGGCGACCATGCCGTGGGTTCGATGTGCAAGAGCGGTCATATTCGCTCGACGATCAAGCGTGACCTGTTCAATGCTGTGGCCGCGGTTGCCACCGAGCATGGCCTTTCTCCTGTCACGGTATTCTTTGCAGTCGTCAGTGCCTATTTTTCACGCGTCGGTGGTGCAGAAGAAGTCATCATTGGCATGCCCCTGCATAACCGCACGACGGCCCGCCAGAAACAGACGATCGGGATGTTTTCTTCCGTCATCCCGATCGGCGTACGGGTTGACCCTAATCGCTCCCTGCTCGAATTGATGGGCGATGTGGCCGCCGAATTGCGACGCTGCTACCGCCACGAGCACTTCCCGATTGCGGAACTGAATCGCGCCCTGAATATTGGCCATTCCAGGCGCAAGCAGATCTTCGACATCACGCTTTCATTCGAAAAATTTGACGCAGACTTTTTCTTTGGCGGCGCCCCTTCGAAGGCGATCAGGATGTACAGCGGCTTCGATCAGACGCCGCTCTCAATCGCTATCTGTGATTACTATTCGGATGAAGACGTAGTCGTTGACTTCAACTTCAATCTGGCCTGCTTTCGCCCGGACGAAGTTGAGCGGATTCGGGACCGCATTACGCTGCTCCTGGAGTCGGTTGCCGCTCATGAATCGACGCCGATTGGCCAGCTTGCGCTTATGGGGGAAGCGGAACGCCGGCAAGTGCTGGTCGAGTTCAACGCAACACATCAGGCCTTGCAACAGGATCTATTGGTCCATCAGCTTTTCGAACAGCAAGCGCAGCAGCAGCCCCAAGCGCTTGCACTGGTCTGCGGCGACGAGCGCGTGACCTACGCTGAACTCAACGAACGCAGTAATCAGGTGGCTCATGCCTTGCTGTCACTGGGCATTGCTCTGGACGACCGCGTGGCGATCTGTGTGGAACGCAGTGTTGAGATGGTGGTGGGCTTGCTGGGGATCCTGAAGGCGGGCGCTGCCTACGTGCCGCTGGACCCTGGGTATCCGCCGGAGCGGTTGCGCTACATGCTGGAGGACAGCGCGCCAGTGGCGGTGCTGGTGCAGCGTACGACCCGGGAGTTGCTGGGTGCGCTGGCGATGCCGGTGCTGGATCTGCAAAGCGTGAACCGGGCGGCTGAAGCCTGGCATGATCGCGTGTTGCCGACGGTCGCGCCACAGCACCTGGCTTATGTGATCTATACCTCGGGTTCGACCGGCCAGCCCAAGGGCGTGATGATCGAGCATCGCAATCTCGTGAACCTGGTGGCCTGGCATTGCGAGGCGTTCGGTCTGACCCATCGCAAGCGGGTTTCGAGCGTGGCCGGTGTCGGTTTCGATGCTTGCGTCTGGGAACTATGGCCAGCGCTGTGCGTGGGAGCCAGCCTGTCGCTGTTGCCTGGACAAGCGCTTGGCAATGATGTGGATGCGCTGCTGGGATGGTGGCGTCGGCAAGATCTGGATGTGAGCTTCTTGCCTACGCCGATTGCCGAGATTGCATTCGCCCAAGGGATCGAGCCGGCGTCGCTGCAAACGTTGCTGATCGGTGGAGACCGGTTGCGTCAGTTTCCCAATCCGGATAGTCGGGTTGCGCTGATCAACAACTATGGTCCGACCGAGACCACGGTTGTGGCCACATCCGGTCTGATCGATGCAACGCAGTCGGTATTGCACATAGGCCGTCCGATAGCCAATACGCAGGTTTACCTGTTGGATGCGCACGGCCAGCCTGTGCCTATCGGGGTCAGCGGCGAGATTTATATCGGCGGCGCGGGGGTTGCCCGGGGTTATCTGAACAGGCCGGAACTGACGGCGGAGCGTTTTCTGGATGACCCGTTCAGTGCCGAAACGGCGGCGCGGATGTACAGGACCGGCGATCTGGGGCGCTGGTTGGCGGACGGCAATATCGAGTACCTGGGGCGCAATGACGATCAGGTCAAGCTCCGCGGAGTTCGTATCGAGCTGGGCGAGATTGAGGCGCAACTGAGGCAGATCGCGGACATCAGAGACGCGGTGGTGATTGCCCAGGAGGATACGCCGGGTGAAAAGCGTCTGACGGCGTACTACACGATGCAGGAAGCTGCACAGGCCATGACAGCGCAGACGTTGCGTGCTGCCTTGCAGGCGAGGCTGCCGGAATACATGGTGCCGGCGGCGTATGTGAAAGTGTCCGAATGGCCGCTGACGCCGAACGGCAAGCTGGATCGACGGGCATTGCCGGCGCCGGAGGACGACGCTTATGCCAGTCGTGACTACGAGGCGCCGGCAGGCGAAGTCGAGCGTGCGCTGGCGGAGATCTGGCAGGAGCTGCTCGGTGTCGATCGGGCGGGGCGCAACGATCACTTCTTCGAGCTGGGTGGGCATTCGCTGCTGGCGATGAGGCTTATCTCCCTGGTCCGGCAGCGTTTGAACGTGGAATTGGAACTGGCCGCGTTATTCGCGAATCCGCAGCTCGAGGCGCTTGCCTGCGTGGTGGCGCAGGCACAAAACAATACACTGCCGCAGATTGTGCCAACGTCACGAGAGGCGCAACTGCCGCTGTCGTTTGCTCAGCAACGGTTGTGGTTTCTGGCGCAGATGGAAGGTGCCAGCGCTGCTTACCACATACCGGCGGGGCTGCGCATCGTCGGCGCGCTGGATGAGGCGGCCTTGCAGCGTGCGTTGAACCGGATTGTGGCGCGTCACGAAGTACTGCGCACAACGTTTGTCCAGACCGGGGATCAGGCCGTAGTGCTCTGCATCCATCCCGAGGAAACAGGCTGCCCGTTGCGCAAGTACGATCTCACGACGCATGCCGATAGCTCGAGTGAGTTGGCACGACTGATGGACGAAGAAGCCATTGGGCGCTTCGATCTTCAGCAGGGACCGCTGATTCGAGGGAGTCTGGTTCGGCTGAGCGATGACGAGCATGTGTTGCTGTTGACGATGCACCACATCGTATCGGATGGCTGGTCGATGGGCGTGTTGACGCGCGAGTTGGGAGCACTCTACGCGAGCGGTTGCCAAGCTGATGCAGACCCGTTGCCGCAGTTGTCGATCCAGTACGCTGACTATGCGGTGTGGCAACGAGGCTGGTTGAGCGGCGAGGTATTGCACAAGCAAAGCACCTACTGGCAGACCGCTCTGCTCGATGCGCCGGCATTGCTGATGTTGCCCTCTGATCGTGTACGTCCGGCGCAACAGGACTATACGGGCGATGCGGTGCCCGTGGTGCTGGATGCGACGCTGAGCCATGAGCTCAAGGCGCTGAGTCGGCGGCACGGCACGACCCTGTTCATGACATTGCTGGCGGGCTGGGCGACGGTATTGAGTCGTTTGTCCGGGCAGGATGAGGTGGTGATCGGTTCGCCGGTGGCGAACCGGATGAGCGCTGAGGTCGAGGGCCTGATCGGGTTTTTTGTCAACACCCTGGCGTTGCGGGTGAATGTGTCGGACGATCCGGCGGTCGAGGCATTGCTGAGTCGCGTCAAGGCCTGCACGCTGGCGGCCTATGAACACCAGGATCTGCCTTTCGAGCAGGTGGTGGAGTTGCTCAAGCCGGTGCGCAGCTTGTCCCATAGCCCGCTGTTCCAGGCGATGCTGTCGTGGCAGAACACGCCGCCCGCAGAACTGGCGTTGGAGGGGCTGGAGCTAACGCTGCTGGATTCGGTAGCACGCACCACCAAGTACGATGTGTCCCTCGACTTGGCGGAGGTGGAGGGACGGATCGTCGGTTCGCTGGAATATGCGACGGCGCTGTTCGACCGCGAGACGGCCCAACGCTACGTGGCGTATCTGGAACGGGTGCTGCGTGCGATGGTCGAGAACGAGCGCCAGGTTGTGGGCGCGATCGAGCTTTTGGGCGAAACCGAACGTCGGCAAGTGCTTGTCGAGTTCAACGCGACACATCAGGCCTGGCCACAGGATCTATTGGTCCATCAACTTTTCGAACAGCAAGCGCAGCAGCAGCCTCAAGCGCTTGCACTGGTGTGCGGCGACGAGCGTGTGACGTACGCGGACCTCAACGAACGCAGCAATCAGGTGGCTGATATTTTGCTGTCACTGGGCATTGCTCCGGACGACCGCGTGGCGATCTGTGTGGAACGCAGTGTGGAGATGGTGGTGGGCTTGCTGGGGATCCTGAAGGCGGGTGGTGCCTACGTGCCGCTGGACCCTGGGTATCCGCCGGAGCGGTTGCGCTACATGCTGGAGGACAGCGCGCCGGTGGCGGTGCTGGTGCAGCGTACGACCCGGGACTTGCTGGGTGCGTTGGCGATGCCGGTGCTGGATCTGCAAGGCGTGAACTGGGCGGCTGAAACCGAGCATGACCGCGTGTTGCCGACGGTCACGCCACAGCACCTGGCTTATGTGATCTATACCTCGGGTTCGACCGGTCAGCCCAAGGGCGTGATGATCGAGCATCGCGCCATTGTGAACCGCCTGTTGTGGGCACAGGACCAATATCGGCTGAGTCGCGAAGACCGCGTCTTGCAAAAGACACCGTTCGGTTTTGACGTGTCGGTCTGGGAATTTTTTCTACCCTTGCTCGCGGGTGCGCAATTGGTGATCGCGCGTCCGGGAGGCCATCAGGACCCCGAGTATCTGGCCGAGTTGATCGCAGACTCGGGTGTCACGATATTGCATTTCGTACCGTCCATGTTGCAGAGCTTCCTCAATCAGTCTGGCCCGCTGGCCTGTAGCACATTGCGGCAGGTGTTCTGTAGCGGCGAGGCGTTGCCCTATAGTTTGCAAAAGCACTTCGAGCAACGCTTTGCACATGTGCAATTGCACAACCTGTATGGCCCCACTGAAGCCGCTGTCGACGTCACCTACTGGCACTGTGTGCCCGACCTGCATGCGGGGATCGTGCCGATCGGCCGGCCGGTCGCCAATACCCGGATGTATCTGCTGGACCCGCACATGCAACCGGTCCCGGTTGGCGTCTGCGGCGAGATTTATATCGCGGGTGTACAGCTCGCACGCGGCTATTTGAATCGTGATTCGCTGACCGCAGAGCGGTTCGTGAAAGACCGTTTCAGCAACGACCCGACGGCGCGGATGTACAGGAGCGGCGATTTGGGTCGTTGGCTGGCGGACGGCAATATCGAGTACCTGGGACGCAACGACGATCAGGTCAAGCTCCGTGGCTTCCGTATCGAGCTGGGCGAGATTGAGGCGCAGTTGGCTGGGTGCCCTGGTGTCGGAGAGGCGGTGGTGATTGCCCGGGAAGACACGCCGGGTGACAAACGTCTGATCGCGTATTACACGACGCGGGAAGCGAAAGAGATCGTTGCGGTGCAGACGCTACGGTCGGCCTTGCAGGCGAGTCTTCCGGAGTACATGGTGCCGGCCGCGTATGTGAAACTGCCGGGGTGGCCGCTGACACCTAACGGCAAGCTGAATCGCCGGGCGTTGCCTGTGCCGGAGGCTGACGCTTATGTGAGCCGCGGCTACGAAGCGCCGTGCGGGACGGTGGAGACGGCGCTTGCCGACATCTGGCAGGAGCTGCTTGGTGTCGAACGGGTGGGTCGCCACGATCACTTCTTCGAACTGGGTGGGCATTCGCTACTGGCCGTCAGTCTGATGGGCCGGATGCGTCAAGCGGGACTGTCGGCGGATGTGCGGCTGCTGTTTGCCCAGCCAACCCTTTCGGCGTTTGCCGAGGTATTGGGTAACGGTCATGAGGTAGAGGTGCCCGCCAACGGAATCGTGGTCGGGTGCACACGAATTACACCGTCGATGTTGCCGCTCGCGGACCTGAGCGAGGATGCCATCGAGCGGATTGTGCGTGCTGTGCCAGGCGGGACGGCGAACGTCCAGGATATCTATGCACTGGCGCCACTGCAGGAAGGGGTGTTGTTCCACCACCTTGCGTCGGTCGAGGGTGACCCCTATTTGCTAAATACGCGTTTTGCGCTGCCAAGCGAAGACCACCTGAAGGCGTTTGTCCGGGCACTTCAGGGTGTGATTGCCAGGCATGACATCTTGAGAACGGCGGTGCTGTGGGAGGGGCTGGACGAGCCGGTTCAGACAGTCTGGCGCGAAGCGCCATTGGCCGTTGAAGCGTTGGAGCTGAAGTCGGCCGACGGAGACATCGAACAGCAACTCCAAGAGCGCTTCGACCCCAGGCATTACCGGCTGGATTTGACGAAAGCGCCCTTGATGAAGATGGCTTACGCCTACGACGAAGCGAATAGTCGCTGGGTGGCGATTTTGCTGTTTCACCATATGGTGCTGGACCATACGGCGCTGGAAGTGGTGCAACATGAGGTACAGGCGGATCTGCTGGGGCAGGCAGCCGGACTGCCGGATTCGGTACCCTATCGCAACCATGTGGCGCAGGCGCGACTGGGCGTAAGCCAAGCGGCGCATGAAGCGTTCTTCCAGGAAATGCTCGGTCAGGTGACGGAGCCGACGCTGCCATTCGGTTTGCACGATGTGCAGGGTGACGGTCGGGACATCAAGCAAGCCAGGCAGGCAGTGGCCGCAGAGCTGGCGGGCAGGATCCGCCGGCAAGCCAGGAGTCTGGGCGTAAGTGCTGCCAGCCTGCATCATCTGGCCTGGGCGCAGGTGCTGGGGCGCACATCGGGCCAGGAAGACGTGGTGTTCGGTACGGTGTTGCTGGGACGCATGCAGGGTGGCGACGGTGCCGACCGCTCGTTGGGGATGTTCATCAACACCTTGCCGTTGTGCTTGAACGTCGGTGAGCAAGGCGTGCGTGAGGGGGTGAAGGCCACGCATGCCCGCCTGACCGCGCTGCTCGGTCACGAACATGCGTCGTTGGCGCTGGCGCAACGCTGCAGCGCCATTGCTCCGCCGTTGCCGCTGTTCAGCGCGCTGCTGAATTACCGCCACAGCGCCGAACCGCAAGTCTCGGACCAGGGAGACCGCGCCTGGGGCGGAATCGAGGTCCTGGGCTGGAATGAGCGAACCAACTATCCACTGACACTGGCTGTGGACGATCTGGGCGAGGGCTTTGCACTGACCGTTCAAGCCACGGCGGGGATCGATCCGCAGCGGGTATGTGCTTACATGGAGACGGCGCTGGAGAGTCTGGTCGACGCGCTGGAACACTCACCTGAGTCGTTGCTGCGCAGTCTGGAGATGCTGCCGCGATCCGAGCGTCAGTTGCTGCAGGAGTGGAATGCGACGGCCGTGGATTATCCGCAAGGCACCTGCGTCCATCAGTTATTCGAAGCGCAAGTAGAAAAAACGCCAGAAGCGATTGCGCTGGTATTTGAGGCGCACACATTCACTTATGCGCAACTGAATGCGCGCGCCAACCAGTTGGCGCATCATCTGATCGGCCTGGGCATCGGGCCGGATGACCGGGTGGCGATCTGCGTCGAGCGTAGCCCGGAAATGGTAGTGGGCTTGCTGGGCATCCTGAAGGCGGGTGCTGCCTACGTGCCGCTGGACCCGGCGTATCCGGAGCAGCGGTTGCGCTACATGCTGGAAGACAGCGCGCCGGCGGCGGTGCTGGTGCAGAGCGCGACCCGGGCGTTGCCGGGCGAGTTGACGGTGCCACTGCTGGACCTGGAAGGCGGGTGCTGGGAAGCTGAGGCTCACCATGATCCAGTGGCGCGAGCCGTCAAGCCGGATCATCTGGCCTATGTGATCTACACCTCAGGCTCGAGCGGCCAACCCAAGGGCGTGTTGATCGAGCAAAGGGGCTTTCTAAACCTGATGCACTGGTATCTGGCCGAGCTGAAACTGGCGCCCGATGATGCCGTACTGCTTGTTTCCTCCTATAGCTTCGATCTGACGCAAAAAAATATTCTCGGTCCGTTATTGGTCGGTGGAACACTGCACCTGGCCAGAGAGGCTTTCATTCCCGAGGTGCTGCTGGAGCAGATTCAACGCGAGCGTATTACCCATATCAATCTTTCACCCAGTGCGTTCAACACGCTCATCGACGCAAACGATTCAAGGCAACTTGACAGCATTCGCCGGGTGGTACTGGGTGGAGAGCCTATTCAAGTCGCCAGGCTGGAAATGCTTCCCGAGCCGAGGCCCGAATTCATTAACAGTTACGGGCCCACGGAGTGTAGCGACGTGGTGGCCTGGCATAGACTGGTTGACGATATCGACTGTTATCGGTCTTCGGTATTTCCAATTGGCCGTCCGATCGCGAACACACGGATTTACCTGCTGGATACACACGGCCAGCCGGTGCCCATCGGGGTCAGCGGCGAGATCCATATCGGCGGTGCGGGGGTTGCCCGTGGCTATCTGAATCTGCCGGAACTGACGGCGGAGCGTTTCCTGGACGACCCGTTCAGTGCCGAGCCGGCGGCGCGGATGTACAGGAGCGGCGATCTGGGGCGCTGGTTGGCGGACGGCAATATCGAGTACCTGGGGCGTAACGACGATCAGGTCAAGCTTCGGGGCTTCCGGATCGAGCTGGGCGAGATCGAGTCGCAGCTGGCGGCTTGCCCTGGGGTCAGGGAAGCGGTGGTGCTGGTGCGCGAGCACCGTCCAGGCGACAAACGCCTGGTGGCGTACCTGACGGCGCAGGAAGGTGCCGTATTGTCGGCGGCGCAGTTGCGCGAGCAACTGTCGCAAGGGCTGGCGGAGTACATGATTCCGAGTGCCTTCGTAACGCTGGCGCGTTTCCCGCTAACGCCAAACGGCAAGCTGGATCGACGGGCATTGCCGGCGCCGGAGGACGACGCTTATGCCAGTCGCGGTTACGAGGCGCCGGCAGGTGACATCGAGCATGCGCTGGCGCAGATCTGGCAGGCGTTGCTGGGGCTGGAGCGTGTCGGTCGCCACGACCACTTCTTCGAACTGGGCGGGCATTCGTTACTGGCGGTACAACTGGTGTCGCGTCTGCGTCAGCGCTTCGAAGTCGAGGTGGCACTGCGGGATGTGTTTGCCGAGCCGACGCTGCAAGGTCTGGCACGTCAGGTGGCGAACGCCCGGCTCTCGGCGCAGACGCCGTTGACGCTGGTCGACCGCGATCTACCTTTGCCGCTGTCGTGGGCGCAGCAACGCTTGTGGTTCCTCGATCAACTGGACCGCGCGGCGGGTGCTGCTTATCACATCCCTGCAGGACTGCGCTTGCGCGGCCGATTGGACAGAGACGCCTTGCAGGCCACGCTTGACCGGATCGTGGCGCGCCACGAAACCCTGCGCACCCATTTTGCCTTGCACGAGGGCCAGGCGATCCAGGTGATCGCGCCGGCGACCCAAGGGTTCGCCCTGGCCAGTCATGACCTTCGCCCGCTGGACAGCGCGGCGCAACACGAGGCCGTAGAGCGGCTCGCTCGCGAGGAGGCGCTGGCGCCGTTCGACTTGTCGAGCGGTCCGCTGATTCGCGGGCGGCTTGTGCAACTGTCGGAGACGGAGCACATCCTGCTGGTGACCCAGCACCATATCGTTTCTGACGGTTGGTCGACGGGCGTTCTGCTGCACGAAATCGGTACGTTGTACCGCGCCTTCAGCCAGGGGCTGGCCGACCCTCTGCCGGCACTGGCCTTCCAGTATGTCGACTACGCCGCGTGGCAGCGGCAGTGGTTGCAGGGCGAAACGCTGCACACGCAGGTCGAGTTCTGGCGGCAGCACCTGAGTGGTGCACCGGCCTTGCTGGAGCTGCCAACCGACCACCGCCGCCCACCGTTGCGCAGTTATGCCGGCGGACGGGTGAGCCTGGCCCTGAGCCCGGCATTGACGGCAGGGTTGCGGCAGTTGGGTCAGCGTCACGGTGCGACGCTGTTTATGACCTTGCTGGCGGGCTGGTCGAGTCTGTTGAGCCGCTTCAGCGGGCAGGACGATGTGGTGATCGGCACGCCGGTGGCGAATCGTCCGCGCAGCGAACTGGAGTCGCTGATCGGCTTCTTCGTCAACACACTGGCGCTGCGGATCAGGCCGCAAGGGCGCCTGAGCGTGGCGGCGTTGCTGGAGCAGGTCAAGGCGGTCATGCTGGCGGCGCATGCGCATCAGGACCTGCCGTTCGAGCAGGTGGTGGAGGCGTTGCAACCACCGCGCAGCCTGGGCCATAGCCCAATCTTCCAGGTCATGCTGGCGCTGAACAACACCCCGGGCGGCGGCGAACTCAGTCTGCCGGAGCTGAGTCTGGAGCCGCTGCAAGCGCCGCACACGACGGCCCAGTTCGACCTGTCGCTTGCGCTGGTCGAGGCGGATGGCGGGTTGGTCGGCTCTCTGGAATACGCGAGTGATCTGTTCGAGCGTGCGACGATCGAGCGGATGGCGGGGCACCTGCAGGTACTTCTGGAAGCCATGGTGGCGGATGACCAGCAAGCGGTCGCAGAACTGCCGCTGCTGTCGTGCGAGCAACGTCGGCAGGTGTTGGAGTCGTTCAACGATACGGCAGCGGCCTACCCGGCGGACAAGTTGCTCCATCAACTGTTCGAGGAACAGGCGGCACAACAGCCCGATGCCCTGGCGGTGGTCGATGAAGCCGGAAGCCTGACCTATAGCGAACTCAACGCGCGGGCGAATCGACTGGCACATTACCTGATCGGCCTGGGTATCCAGCCGGATGATCGGGTCGCGATCTGTGCGCAGCGCAGCCTGGAAATGGTGGTGGGCTTGCTGGGGATTTTGAAGGCGGGCGGTGCGTATGTGCCGCTGGATCATGGATATCCGTCGGAGCGGTTGCGCTACATGCTGGAAGACAGCGCGCCGGTAGCAGTGCTGGTGCAAGCGGCGCTGCAGGAATGCCTGCCGGCGGTAAATGTGCCGCAGGTCGTGTTGGACAGCGTGGACCTGTCCTCAGGGACCGGTGGGCTGCCGTGTGGCAATCCGGATCTTGATGCCCTGGGGCTGACGTCGAGAATGCCGGCTTATGTGATGTATACATCCGGCTCCTCGGGAGTGCCGAAGGGCGTGCTGATTGAGCACCGCAGTGTGCTGCGTCTGGTTATCAATAATCCTTATGCCAGGATCACCACAGAGGATTGTGTTGCGCATGGCGCCAATACGGCCTTCGACGCTTCGACCTGGGAAATCTGGAGTGCGCTGCTCAATGGGGCGAAACTGTTGGTTGTGTCTCAGGCGACGCTGCTCAATCCCGCGCGCTTGAACCATATATTGATTGAAGGTGGCGTGACCGCTTTATGGTTGACTGCTGGATTGTTCAATGAATATGTCGATGTACTCGCCGCTGCCTTCTCAAAGCTGCGATATCTCCTGGTCGGTGGGGATGTGCTCGATCCAGTGAGCGTTGCGAAGGTTTTGTCCCGCGCCCATCGCCCGAGGCATCTGATCAATGGCTATGGACCAACGGAAACAACGACCTTTGCCAGTACCTATGAGATCCATGCGCTGTCCGACAATTCGCGCTCGATTCCTATTGGCCGCCCTATCGGCAACACACGCATTTACCTATTGGATGCACACGGCCAGCCGGTGCCCATCGGGGTCAGCGGCGAGATCCATATCGGCGGCGCGGGGGTTGCCCGTGGCTATCTGAATCTGCCCGAACTGACGGCGGAGCGTTTCCTGGACGACCCGTTCAGTGCCGAGCCTGCGGCGCGGATGTACAGGAGCGGCGATCTGGGACGCTGGCTGGCGGACGGCAATATCGAGTACCTGGGGCGCAACGACGATCAGGTCAAGCTCCGTGGCTTCCGTATCGAGCTGGGTGAGATCGAGTCGCAGCTGGCGGCTTGTCCTGGAGTCAGGGAGGCGGTGGTGCTGGTGCGCGAGCAGCGTCCCGGAGACAAACGCCTGGTGGCGTATTTGACGGCGCGGGAAGGCGCCGTGTTGTCGGCGGCACAGTTGCGTGAGCAACTGTCGCAAGGGCTGGCGGAGTACATGATTCCGAGTGCCTTCGTAACGCTGGCGCGTTTCCCGCTAACGCCAAACGGCAAGCTGGATCGACGGGCATTGCCGGCGCCGGAGGACGACGCTTATGCCAGTCGCGGTTACGAGGCGCCGGCAGGTGACATCGAGCATGCGCTGGCGCAGATCTGGCAGGCGTTGCTGGGGCTGGAGCGTGTCGGTCGCCACGACCACTTCTTCGAACTGGGCGGGCATTCGTTACTGGCGGTACAACTGGTGTCGCGTCTGCGTCAGCGCTTCGAAGTCGAGGTGGCACTGCGGGATGTGTTTGCCGAGCCGACGCTGCAAGGTCTGGCACGTCAGGTGGCGAACGCCCGGCTCTCGGCGCAGACGCCGTTGACGCTGGTCGACCGCGATCTACCTTTGCCGCTGTCGTGGGCGCAGCAACGCTTGTGGTTCCTCGATCAACTGGACCGGGCGGCGGGGGCTGCTTATCACATTCCGGCGGGACTACGGTTGCGCGGCCGATTGGACAGAGACGCCTTGCAGGCCACGCTTGACCGGATCGTGGCGCGCCACGAAACCCTGCGCACCCACTTTGCCTTGCACGAGGGCCAGGCGATCCAGGTGATCGCGCCGGCGACCCAAGGGTTCGCCCTGATCACTCATGACCTGCGCGCTCTGGACAGCGCGGCACAACACAAGACGCAAGACGAGACGCAACACGAGGCCGTAGAGCGGCTCGCTGGCGAGGAGGCGCTGGCGCCGTTTGACCTGTCGAGGGGGCCGCTGATTCGCGGACGACTTGTGCAACTGTCGGAGACAGAGCACATCCTGCTGGTGACCCAGCACCATATCGTTTCTGACGGTTGGTCGACGGGCGTTCTGCTGCACGAAATCGGTATGTTGTACCGGGCCTTCAGCCAGGGGCTGGCCGACCCTCTGCCGGCACTGGCCTTCCAGTATGTCGACTACGCGGCGTGGCAGCGGCAGTGGTTGCAGGGCGAAACCCTGCAAACGCAGGTCGAGTTCTGGCGGCAGCACCTGAGCGGCGCACCGGCCTTGCTGGAGCTGCCAACCGACCACCGCCGCCCACCGTTGCGCAGTTATGCCGGCGGACGGGTGAGCCTGGCCCTGAGCCCGGCATTGACGACAGGGTTGCGGCAGTTGGGTCAGCGTCACGGTGCGACGCTGTTCATGACCTTGCTGGCGGGCTGGTCGAGTCTGTTGAGCCGCTTCAGCGGGCAGGACGATGTGGTGATCGGCACGCCGGTGGCAAATCGTCCGCGCAGCGAACTGGAGTCGCTGATTGGCTTCTTCGTCAACACACTGGCGCTGCGCATCCGGCCGGAAGGGCGCCTGAGCGTGGCGGCGTTGCTGGAGCAGGTCAAGGCGGTCATGCTGGCGGTGCATGCGCATCAGGACCTGCCGTTCGAGCAGGTGGTGGAGGCGCTGCAGCCCCCGCGCAGCCTGGGTCATAGCCCGATCTTCCAGGTCATGCTGGCGCTGAACAATACCCCGGGCGGCGGCGAATTCAGCCTGCCGGAGCTGAGCCTGGAGCCGCTGCAAGCGCCGCACACGACGGCCCAGTTCGACCTGTCGCTTGCGCTGGTCGAGGCGGATGGCGGGTTGATCGGCTCTCTGGAATACGCGAGCGATCTGTTCGAGCGTGCAACGATCGAGCGGATGGCGGGGCACTTGCAGGTGCTTCTGGAAGGCATGGTGGCGGATGACCAGCAAGCGGTCGCAGAACTGCCGCTGCTGTCGTGCGAGCAACGTCGGCAGGTGTTGGAGTCGTTCAACGATACGGCAGCGGCCTACCCGGCGGACAAGTTGATTCATCAACTGTTCGAGGAGCAGGCGGCGCAACAACCCGATGCCCTGGCGGTGGTCGATGACGCCGGAAGCCTGACCTATGGCGAACTCAACGCCCGGGCGAATCGACTGGCACATTACCTGATCGGCCTGGGTATCCAGCCGGATGATCGGGTTGCGATCTGTGCGCAACGCAGCCTGGAAATGGTGGTGGGCTTGCTGGGGATTTTTAAGGCGGGTGGTGCGTATGTGCCGCTGGATCCTGCGTATCCGGAGCAGCGATTGCGCTACATGCTGGAAGACAGCGCGCCGGTGGCGGTGCTGGTGCAGGCCGAGACCCGGGCGTTGCTGGGCGAGTTGGCGGTGCCGACGCTCGATCTGCAAGATGCCGACTGGGAGGTTGAAGCTGAACACAATCCTGTAGTGCCGGCCATCACGCCGCAGCACCTGGCCTATGTGATCTATACCTCGGGTTCCTCCGGTAAACCCAAAGGCGTGGGCGGTCCACATCAGGCCATGGTTAACCGTCTTTACTGGATGCATAACACTTTCGGTGGTCAGCGACTCGAAAAGCATGCACAAAAAACGTCGATCAGTTTTCTCGATTCGGTGACTGAAACGCTGATGCCCTTACTGTTTGGCGCGCAACTGCATATCGTGTCGCCGCTGGCCTCCAGGGATCCGCTACAGCTGTGGCAGGCGGTTACAGAGCATCAGTTGACCCGTCTGGTTCTTGTCCCTTCACTGCTGGAAGAACTGTCGAGGATAGAGAACCGACAAATTTCGCCAGAAAAGCGGCTGATCGTTTGCAGTGGCGAGGTGTTTTCGTCCTCCCTGCTTGCTCGCACTCGTGCTTGGTTACCTTCGGCCACGATACTGAATTTCTACGGTTCGTCGGAAGCGGCGGGTGACTCTACTTTTTACCTGTGCGACAGCGCTGTTCAAGCGGGTCATTCACTGCCGATAGGTCGTCCGATCGCGAATACACGGATTTACCTGTTGGATGCACATGGCCAGCCGGTACCGATTGGGGTCATTGGCGAGATCCATATCGGCGGCGCGGGGGTTGCCCGTGGCTATCTGAATCTGCCGGAACTGACGGCGGAGCGTTTCCTGGACGACCCGTTCAGTGCCGAGCCGGCGGCGCGGATGTACAGGAGCGGCGATCTGGGGCGCTGGTTGGCGGACGGCAATATCGAGTACCTGGGGCGTAACGACGATCAGGTCAAGCTTCGGGGCTTCCGGATCGAGCTGGGCGAGATCGAGTCGCAGCTGGCGGCTTGCCCTGGGGTCAGGGAAGCGGTGGTGCTGGTGCGCGAGCACCGTCCAGGCGACAAACGCCTGGTGGCGTACCTGACGGCGCAGGAAGGTGCCGTATTGTCGGCGGCGCAGTTGCGCGAGCAACTGTCGCAAGGGCTGGCGGAGTACATGATTCCGAGTGCCTTCGTAACGCTGGCGCGTTTCCCGCAAACGCCGAGCGGCAAGCTGGACCGACGGGCATTGCCAGCGCCGGAGGACGACGCTTATGCCAGTCGTGATTACGAGGCGCCGGCAGGTGACGTCGAGCATGCGCTGGCAGATATCTGGCAGGTATTGCTGGGGCTGGAGCGTGTCGGTCGCCACGACCACTTCTTCGAACTGGGCGGGCATTCGTTACTGGCGGTACAACTGGTGTCGCGTCTGCGTCAGCGCTTCGAAGTCGAGGTGGCACTGCGGGATGTGTTTGCCGAGCCGACGCTGCAAGGTCTGGCACGTCAGGTGGCGAACGCCCGGCTCTCGGCGCAGACGCCGTTGACGCTGGTCGATCGCAATCTGCCATTGCCGCTGTCGTGGGCGCAGCAGCGCTTGTGGTTCCTCGATCAACTGGATCGGGCGGCCGGAGCCGCCTATCACATCCCGGCGGGACTGCGCTTGCGCGGCCGATTGAACAGAGACGCCTTGCAGGCCACGCTTGACCGGATCGTGGCGCGCCACGAAACCCTGCGCACCCATTTTGCCTTGCACGAGGGCCAGGCGATCCAGGTGATCGCGCCGGCGACTCAAGGGTTCGCCCTGGTCACTCATGACCTGCGCCCGCTGGACTGCGCGGCGCAACATGAGACGCAACACGAGGCCGTAGAGCAGCTCGCTCGCGAGGAGGCGCTGGCGCCATTCGACTTGTCGAGGGGGCCGCTGATTCGCGGGCGGCTTGTGCAACTGTCGGAGACGGAGCACATCCTGCTGGTGACGCAGCACCATATCGTTTCGGACGGTTGGTCGACGGGCGTTCTGCTTCACGAAATCGGCATGTTGTACCGCGCCTTCAGCCAAGGGCTGGCCGATCCTCTGCCGGCACTGGACTTCCAGTATGTCGACTACGCCGCGTGGCAGCGGCAGTGGTTGCAGGGCGAGACGCTGCACACGCAGGTCGAGTTCTGGCGGCAGCACCTGAGTGGTGCACCGGCCTTGCTGGAGCTGCCAACCGACCACCGCCGCCCACCGTTGCGCAGTTACGCCGGCGGACGGGTGAGCCTGGCCCTGAGCCCGGCATTGACGGCAGGGTTGCGACAGCTGGGTCAGCGTCACGGTGCGACGCTGTTCATGACCTTGCTGGCGGGCTGGTCGAGTCTGCTGAGCCGCGTCAGCGGGCAGGACGATGTGGTGATCGGCACGCCGGTGGCAAATCGTCCGCGCAGCGAACTGGAGTCGCTGATCGGCTTCTTCGTCAACACACTGGCGCTGCGGATCAGGCCGGAAGGGGGCCTGAGCGTGGCCGCGTTGCTGGAGCAGGTCAAGACGGTCATGCTGGCGGCGCATGCGCATCAGGACCTGCCGTTCGAGCAGGTGGTGGAGGCGCTGCAACCACCGCGCAGCCTGGGTCATAGCCCGATCTTCCAGGTCATGCTGGCGCTGAACAACACCCCGGGCGGCGGCGAATTCAGCCTGCCGGAGCTGAGCCTGGAGCCGCTGCAAGCACCGCACACGACGGCCCAGTTCGACCTGTCGCTTGCGCTGGTCGAGGCGGATGGCGGGTTGGTCGGCTCTCTGGAATACGCGAGTGATCTGTTCGAGCGTGCGACGATCGAGCGGATGGCGGGGCACCTGCAGGTACTTCTGGAAGCCATGGTGGCGGATGACCAGCAAGCGGTCGCAGAACTGCCGCTGCTGTCGTGCGAGCAACGTCGGCAGGTGTTGGAGTCGTTCAACGATACGGCAGCGGCCTACCCGGCGGACAAGTTGCTCCATCAACTGTTCGAGGAACAGGCGGCACAACAGCCCGATGCCCTGGCGGTGGTCGATGAAGCCGGAAGCCTGACCTATAGCGAACTCAACGCGCGGGCGAATCGACTGGCACATTACCTGATCGGCCTGGGTATCCAGCCGGATGATCGGGTCGCGATCTGTGCGCAGCGCAGCCTGGAAATGGTGGTGGGCTTGCTGGGGATTTTGAAGGCGGGCAGTGCGTATGTGCCGCTGGATCCTGGGTATCCGTCCGAGCGATTACGCTACATGCTGGAAGACAGCGCGCCGGTGGCGGTGCTGGTGCAGGCCGAGACCCGGACGTTGCTGGGCGAGTTGGCGGTGCCGACGCTCGACCTGCAAGCTGGCGACTGGGAGGTTGAGGCTGAACATAATCCCGTAGTGCCGGCCATCACACCGCAACACCTGGCCTATGTGATTTATACCTCGGGTTCCACTGGTAAACCCAAAGGCGTGGCCAACCAGCATGACGGCGTCGTCAACCGGTTGTGGTGGGCAAAGAGCGAATACCGGATTGGAGCCGAAGATCGTGTCTTGCAGAAGACGCCCTTCGGTTTCGATGTATCGGTCTGGGAGATCTTCCTGCCTCTGCTGGCCGGGGCACAACTGGTCATGGCCCGCCCCGGCGGGCATCAAGACCCTCACTACCTGATGGAGGTGATCGAGCGCCGAAGCATCAGCATGCTGCACTTTGTTCCTTCCATGCTGCAGGCCTTCGTCAATCAGACGCCAGCAGGGCGGTGTTCGACGCTCAAGCGAGTACTTTGCAGTGGTGAAGCGCTGCCGCATGCTTTGCTATTGCAAGGCCAGGCACATTTCCCGAAAAGCGAGTTGCACAATCTGTACGGCCCCACCGAAGCAGCCATTGACGTCACGGCATGGCATTACGTGGCAGAGCAGGATATCGGTATCGTTCCGATCGGCCGTCCGATAGCGAATACACAGATTTACCTGTTGGATGCGCACGGCCAGCCGGTACCGATCGGGGTCAGCGGCGAGATCCATATCGGCGGTATCGGGGTTGCCCGAGGTTATCTGAATCGTCCGGAATTGACGGCGGAGCGTTTCCTGGAAGATCCGTTCAGTACCGAGCCGGCGGCGCGGATGTACAGGAGCGGTGATCTGGGGCGCTGGCTGGCAGACGGCAATATCGAGTACCTGGGGCGTAACGACGATCAGGTCAAGCTCCGGGGCTACCGTATCGAACTGGGCGAGATCGAGTCGCAGCTTGCGGGTTGCCCTGGGGTCAGGGAGGCGGTAGTGCTGGCGCGCGAGCACCGTCCCGGCGACAAACGCCTGGTGGCGTATTTGACGGCGCAGGAAGGCGTCGTATTGTCGGCGACGCAGTTGCGTGAGCAACTGTCGCAAGGGCTGGCGCAGTACATGATCCCGAGCGCCTTTGTAACGCTGACGCGTTTCCCGCTAACGCCGAACGGCAAGCTGGATCGACGGGCATTGCCGGCGCCGGAAGACGACGCTTATGCCAGTCGTGGTTACGAGGCGCCGGTAGGTGAAATCGAACATGCGCTGGCGGAGATCTGGCAGGCGTTGCTGGGGCTGGAGCGGGTGGGTCGCCATGACCACTTCTTTGAACTGGGCGGGCATTCGCTGCTGGCAGTGCAACTGGTTTCGTGCCTGCGTCAGCGCTTCCAGGTCGAAGTGGCACTAGGCGATCTGTTCATGCACCCGACAATCTGTGAACTTGCCGCGTCTTGCCATAGCGGTCTGAGCAAGGCTCTGCATCCGAATCTGACCACCATTCGCAAAGAGGGGGCTCAACATCCTTTGTTCCTCATTCATGAAGGGTCAGGGGATATCGGCTATGCCCAACAGTTGGCAAAGCAAATTCCCTCTGACATTCCGGTGTATGGATTTTCGGCGAGCGGACTGCAAAGTGGGGAGGAACACCTCACCACTATCGAGGCAATGGCCTCACGCTACATTGAGGGGATCCGCCATATACAGCCACAGGGGCCGTATCGCGTCGCTGGCTGGTCTGCCGGGGGAACGATCGCCTATGAAATTGCCCATCAACTGATAGGGGCCGGTGCTACGGTAGAATTCCTCGGGCTTATCGACACCACCAGCGACTATCGGCATTTGTTTGATGCGCAGGAGGGCGGGTACGCTCATCTCGATGAAAGGCCGGATTTCGACGAGATCGAAGCCTTATTGAGACTTCTGCCGCCTGATGTACGTCAGGGGCTTGTCAGACACTTGGCTGCTGCTCGGGATTTCGAGGCCTTGTTGGCTTATACGCAAGTTCAAGGTCTGCTTCCTGAAGGTATAGAGAGTGATCTTGCAAAAAGATACCTGGCACTGATCCGCAGTATCGGTCTGGCGCTCTACCGTTACATGCCGCCCGCGCTACCGGTGCGTGTCACTTTATTCTCAGCAATGGGAGAAAACCGTAGTGATATCAGCATTGGTTGGGAGGCGCTGATGCCCAAGGAGCAACTGCAAGTCATCTCCATCATGGGAACTCATCACTCCATTGTGAAAGAGCCCGACATTCGTGAGCTGGGGCGGGCGATCCTTGAGGCGGTCACCAATAAGGGGAGGGCCAGCCAAACCAGATTGCCTTTGGAAACCGTGTAGTTTCGTTTGACCTTCCCTTTGCCATCATCCGTCGTCCTGGTCTTTGCCGTCTGGGATGATGGCCGAGAGGAAGGTCAAGCAAGGCAAAAACAGGCGAGGCCCGGCCGGAGTCGCATTCGACCGGATTTAACCGAGTCAAACCTCACATTTTTGCCGAAACAAAAATAAAAAAGGCTGCCAGTTGGCAGCCCTTTTCTCAGAACCCGTTTCATTTTTGATGAGATGGGTTCAGCTTTTATTGCAACTCCGCGGGATGCAAATCAATCCCAGCTCAAAGCTCCACCTGTCTGATACTCAATAACCCGCGTCTCAAAGAAGTTCTTCTCTTTCTTCAAGTCCATGATCTCGCTCATCCAAGGGAACGGGTTGGTCGTTCCTGGATACTCTTCCTTCAAGCCAATCTGGCTCAGGCGGCGGTTAGCGATGAATTTCAGATAGTCTTCCATCATCGCAGCGTTCATACCGAGTACGCCGCGGGGCATGGTGTCGCGGGCGTATTCGATTTCCAGCTGGGTGCCTTGCAGGATCATCTGCGTGGCTTCTTCTTTCATCTCGGCATCCCACAGGTGTGGGTTTTCGATTTTGATCTGGTTGATCACGTCGATGCCGAAGTTCAGGTGCATGGACTCGTCGCGCAGGATGTACTGGAACTGCTCGGCGACGCCGGTCATCTTGTTGCGGCGGCCCATGGAGAGGATCTGGGTGAAGCCGCAATAGAAGAAGATGCCTTCCAGTACGCAGTAGTAAGCGATCAGGTTGCGCAGCAACTCTTTGTCGGTTTCGACGGTGCCGGTTTCGAACTTCGGATCGGAGATCGAACGGGTGTACTTCAGGCCCCAGGCTGCTTTTTTAGCGACCGATGGGATCTCGTGGTACATGTTGAAGATCTCGCCTTCATCCATGGCCAGCGATTCGATGCAGTACTGGTAGGCGTGGGTGTGGATCGCCTCTTCGAAGGCCTGGCGCAGGATGTACTGGCGGCACTCCGGGTTGGTGATCAGGCGGTACACGGCCAGTACCAGGTTGTTGGCAACCAGCGAGTCGGCAGTGGAGAAGAAGCCCAGGTTGCGCATGACGATGCGGCGCTCGTCGTCGGTCAGGCCTTCCGGGTTTTTCCAGAGGGCGATGTCGGCGGTCATGTTGACTTCTTGCGGCATCCAGTGGTTTGCGCAACCGTCCAGGTACTTCTGCCAGGCCCAGTCGTACTTGAAAGGTACGAGCTGGTTGAGGTCGGCGCGGCAGTTGATCATCATTTTTTCGTCAACCGCGACGCGGGCGCTGGCGCCTTCGAGCTCGGCCAGGCCTTCAGCGACGTCCAGTGCGTCCAGCGCTTTCTTGGCGCGGATCAGGGCAGCGGAGTCGGCGGCGGTTACGGCGCGAGCTTCCTGGGCTGCGAGGCCACCGGCGCTGTCGAGGCGGTCCATGTTGGCTTCGTTGGCGTGGCCGGCGTTGGTCGCTTTGGCGACTACTTCGCCGTCTTCTTTATCGAATTCGTCCCAGCTCAGCATGGTGTACTTCTCCTGCTTGAGGGTCAGTCGGGTGGACTGGCCTGTTGGATCCAGAGGGGGTGTTGCTTGCTTTTAAGGTGTTGCGCGCAAGGAACATGAATTTTTGGTTTTTGAGGCCTTTGGGTGAGGAGGCGGGCGGTAAGGGTAGGTTTCCCTTACCGGCCTCTTCGCGAGCAAGCTCGCTCCCACAGTTCTAAACGCGCTGTGGGGGCGAGGTGGGTTGCCTTACTGGCAAGCCTCACAATCCGGCTCGTCGATTGCGCAAGCCTTTGGCACTGGGGCCGGGCCGGCCGGTGCCGCTTCGGTTGGGCGCGGGGCGGTGATCGCCGAGTCGTCCGGGCCGTGGCCGCCGCTCGATACTGCGTTGAGCTTGCCGGTGTTGACGGTGGACTTCTCGGTGCTGGTCGCGGC
The DNA here is from genome assembly GCF_027983475.1 of Pseudomonas cerasi. Classification (NCBI taxonomy): domain Bacteria; kingdom Pseudomonadati; phylum Pseudomonadota; class Gammaproteobacteria; order Pseudomonadales; family Pseudomonadaceae; genus Pseudomonas; species Pseudomonas cerasi. Next base: position 559,772 of record NZ_JAQJVM010000002.1, on the reverse strand, counting down.
CAGGGCACGGAGGTAGTAAGTGGTTTTCAGACCACGGTACCAGGCCATGCGGTAGGTCACGTCCAGCTTCTTGCCCGAAGCGCCAGCGATGTACAGGTTCAGCGACTGAGCCTGGTCGATCCACTTCTGACGACGGCTTGCCGCGTCGACGATCCACTTGGTGTCCACTTCGAAAGCAGTCGCGTAAAGCTCCTTGAGCTCCTGCGGGATGCGCTCGATCTGTTGTACCGAACCGTCGTAGTACTTCAGGTCGTTGATCATGACCGAGTCCCACAGGTCGCGGGCCTTGAGGTCGCGTACCAGGTACGGGTTGATCACGGTGAATTCGCCGGACAGGTTCGATTTCACGTAGAGGTTCTGATAGGTCGGTTCGATCGACTGCGACACGCCAGTGATGTTGGCGATGGTGGCGGTCGGTGCGATGGCCATGATGTTCGAGTTACGGATACCTTTCTGCACACGGGCACGAACCGGCGCCCAGTCCAGGGTTTCCTTCAGGTCGACATCGATGTACTTCTCGCCACGCTGCTCGATCAGGATCTGTTGCGAATCCAGCGGCAGGATGCCTTTGGACCACAGCGAACCCTGGAACGTCTCGTAGGCACCGCGCTCGTCGGCCAGGTCGCAGGACGCCTGGATGGCGTAGTAGCTGACCGCTTCCATGGACGTGTCGGCGAACTGCACGGCAGCATCGGAACCGTACGGGATGTGCTGCAGGTACAGCGCATCCTGGAAGCCCATGATACCGAGGCCGACCGGACGGTGGCGCAGGTTGGAGTTCTTGGCCTGCGGTACCGAGTAGTAGTTGATGTCGATCACGTTATCGAGCATGCGTACTGCTACATCGACGGTGCGCTTGAGCTTGTCGGTGTCCAGCTTGCCGTTGACGATGTGGTTCGGCAGGTTGATCGAGCCCAGGTTGCAGACCGCGATCTCGTCCTTGTTGGTGTTCAGGGTGATCTCGGTGCACAGGTTCGAGCTGTGAACCACGCCCACGTGCTGCTGCGGGCTGCGCAGGTTGCACGGGTCCTTGAAGGTCAGCCAAGGGTGGCCGGTTTCGAACAGCATCGAGAGCATCTTGCGCCACAGATCCTTGGCCTGGATGGTCTTGAACAGTTTGATCTTGCCTGGGTATTCGGTCAGCGCTTCGTAGTACTCGTAACGCTCCTGGAAGGCCTTGCCGGTCAGGTCGTGCAGGTCCGGTACTTCGGATGGCGAGAACAGGGTCCACGGGCCGTCGTCGAAGACGCGCTTCATGAACAGGTCAGGGATCCAGTTGGCGGTGTTCATGTCGTGGGTACGACGACGGTCATCACCGGTGTTCTTGCGCAGCTCGATGAACTCTTCGATGTCCATGTGCCAGGTTTCCAGGTAGGCACAGACAGCGCCCTTGCGCTTGCCGCCCTGGTTGACCGCAACGGCGGTGTCGTTGACCACTTTCAGGAACGGCACGACGCCTTGCGATTTGCCGTTGGTGCCCTTGATGTAAGAGCCCAGCGCACGAACCGGTGTCCAGTCGTTGCCCAGGCCGCCTGCGAATTTGGACAGCATGGCGTTGTCGTGGATCGCGTGGTAGATGCCCGACAGGTCATCCGGCACGGTGGTCAGGTAGCAGCTGGACAGCTGTGGACGCAGGGTGCCGGCGTTGAACAGCGTCGGGGTCGACGACATGTAGTCGAACGACGACAGCAGGTTGTAGAACTCGATGGCGCGATCTTCACGGGCTTTCTCTTCGATTGCCAGGCCCATGGCCACGCGCATGAAGAAGATCTGCGGCAGTTCGAAACGCACGCCATCCTTGTGGATGAAGTAACGGTCGTACAGGGTTTGCAGGCCCAGGTAGGTGAACTGCTGATCACGCTCGTGGTTGATCGCCTTGCCGAGTTTTTCGAGGTCGAATTCGGCCAGCACAGGGTTGAGCAGTTCGAACTTGATACCGGTGGCGACGTAGGCAGGCAGCGCCTTGGCGTACAGGTCGGCCATTTCGTGGTGAGTGGCGCTGTCGGCGACACCGAGGAAACCCAGGCCTTCGGCACGCAGGGTGTCCATCAGCAGGCGGGCGGTGACGAACGAGTAGTTCGGCTCGCGCTCGACCAGGGTACGGGCGGTCATCACCAGCGCGGTGTTGACGTCTTTCAGGGCCACGCCGTCGTACAGGTTTTTCAGGGTTTCGGTCTGGATCAGGTCGGCGTCGACTTCAGCCAGGCCTTCGCACGCTTCGGTGACGATGGTGTTCAGGCGGCCCATGTCCAGCGGCGCAAAGCTGCCGTCGGCGCGGGTGATGCGGATCGACGGGTGAGCCTGGACCTGCTCTTCGGGGGCGCGAACGGCACGCTCCTTGGCGCGCGAGTCACGGTAGATGACGTAGTCGCGAGCCACTTTCTGCTCGCCGGCACGCATCAGTGCCAGTTCGACCTGATCCTGGATTTCTTCGATGTGGATGGTGCCGCCCGAAGGCATGCGACGCTTGAACGTGGCGCTGACCTGTTCGGTCAGGCGTGCAACGGTGTCATGGATGCGCGACGAGGCAGCAGCATTGCCGCCTTCAACTGCAAGAAACGCCTTGGTGATGGCAACGGTGATCTTGTCGTCCGTGTAGGGAACGACAGTACCGTTACGCTTGATCACGCGCAGTTGACCGGGGGCAGTGGCAGACAGATCCTGCTGGGTCTGGCTTGCCTGCGGCGCGCCGGTCGGCGAGTTCTCGCGAGTTGTGTCTGTTTGCATGTGTGACTCCACGTTCTTTAAGTTTGTTCGGGCATTGCTGCCCACCATTTCGTTTAGAGCAGTCAGTCGCAAAAGGCGACCAAAGGGCTCCAAAACGAAGGTGAAAGCGGGGTGCTGTCGCCGCTTCCAGGTTTTGAAGCCAAAAAGGACCGGGCTATGCCCGATCCTTCGAAAATCTGATCAAAAGTGCGTGTTCGATGTTGCAAAACGTGTACGGGATGGCTCTGGTTCACGCGCGAGCGTCTTGGTGCCTAAACTGGCTTGAAGTTCAACCCCTCAGACGCAACAAAAATGCTTGAATTTCCCATTTGAGTTGTGCTGGCGTTTTTATTCAAAACCCCACATGTAGGGTGTGTCTCGTCGCCGGGCTACAAGATAATGCGTTTTGGACATGAATTGCAACGCACCGCTTGTGGATAAAGTGTGTGTAGTTTGTGTATGAATCGCACACCTTGCGTGTAGGCCGCATAACTACTGGATCGTGACCGTTTGTCACCGTTTTCTGTAGGCACTGGTGAGGCACTGCTGATTTTTAAGGGCGCGAACCCTATCACAAAAAAACACAGCTGAAAGGCCGTTCTGGCATGTCATGTGCTATGCCGCGTGCGGTGTCGTGTGATCCGCGCAAGGGTTGCTACACTCGCCTGCGACGTGGTGCCGCAACCCCTGCATTTCAAAAACAAAAAGCGCTCGATAACGACAAGGAAGATTGCTGTGGAGCCACATACCTGGCACGTGCTGATCGTCGAGGATGACCAGCGACTGGCCGAACTGACCAGCGATTACCTGCAGAGCCACGGTCTGCGCGTGAGCATCGAAGGCGACGGCGCGCTGGCGGCGGCGCGGATCATCGCCGAGCAGCCGGATCTGGTGATCCTCGACCTGATGCTGCCCGGCGAGGACGGTTTCAGCATCTGCCGCAGCGTACGTGACCGCTACGACGGGCCGATTCTGATGCTCACCGCGCGCACCGATGATACCGACCATATAGAAGGACTCGACACCGGCGCCGACGATTTCGTCTGCAAACCGGTGCATCCGCGCGTGTTGTTGGCGCGTATCAAAGCCTTGCTGCGCCGCAGTGAAGCGCCGCAGGTGCCGGCTGCCGAGCTGCGCCGTCTGGTGTTCGGTCCGTTGGTGGTGGACAACGCACTGCGTGAGGCCTGGCTGCGCGAGCAGAGCATCGAACTGACCGGTGCCGAGTTCGACCTGCTGTGGCTGCTGGTGGCCAACGCCGGGCGCACGCTGTCCCGCGAAGAGATATTCACCGCGTTGCGCGGCGTGGGGTACGACGGGCAGGATCGCTCCATCGATGTGCGTATCTCGCGTATCCGCCCGAAAATCGGCGACGATCCCATTCATCCGCGTCTGATCAAGACCGTGCGCAGCAAGGGCTATCTGTTTGTGCCCGAAGCGGCTCAGGACATGAGCGGCCACGTGTTCAGCGGATGACCTGATGAATTCGATCTTTCTGCGCATCTACGGTGGCGTACTGGGCGTGTTGGTGCTGGTCGCGCTGCTCGGCGTGCTGGCCCTGCATGTGCTCAATCAGTCGCGCGGCGAGCAGTATCGCGAGCGCTTGGCTCACGGCACCTTTACGATCATGGCCGACAATCTGGTGCCGCTCGATGGCATCGAACGGCGCCGCGCCCTGGCGATCTGGGAGCGCCTGCTGGGGATTCCCCTGAGCCTGCAAAGTCTTGAGCAGGCTCACCTCGACAGCAGCGCACTGGGCCAACTGGCGCGCGGCAAGGTGGTGGTCGAACAGATCGGGCCGCACGCTGCCAGGGTTTATCGTCAGTTGAGCGACAAGGAGCCGCTGTTGCTGACCGGCGAAGTGCAGCAGATCACCGAACAATTGGCGAGAGCCACTATCTACCTGCTGATCGATGAACTGGTGCGCTTTCCGGTCGACGAGCAACCTGCGCGGCTGCAGGCCCTGCGCAGCGACAAGGGATTCGGTTTCGACCTGCACCTGCTGGCGCTGGATCAGGCGGATCTGGACGATGACCAGCGCCGCCGCGTCTATGAGGGCGATACGGTCATGGCGCTGGGCAAGGGCGGCGATTCGATCCGCGTGCTGGCCGGGATCGTCGACACCAACTGGGTGCTGGAAATCGGTCCGCTGTACCAGATGAACCCTTATCCGCTGCATTGGCTGTTGCTGATCGCCTTGATGGGCCTGTGTCTGATTGGTCTGGTGGTGTACTTGCTGGTGCGGCGTCTGGAGCGACGGGTGCTGGAGCTGGAGGCGGCCGCCACGCAGATTACCCAGGGCAGCCTGCACACCCGCGTGCCGACCGAGGGCTCCGACTCGGTGGGGCGTGTGGCGGCGGCGTTCAACAGCATGGCCGAGCATCTGCAGCGCTCGTTGATGATCCAGCGCGAACTGGTGCGCGCGGTGTCTCACGAACTGCGCACGCCGGTGGCGCGGCTGCGTTTCGGTCTGGAGATGGTCAGCGACGCCGCCACTCCCGAGGCGCGGCGCAAATACATGCGCGGCATGGACAGCGATATCCAGGACCTCGACAAGCTGGTCGATGAGATGCTCACCTACGCGCGTCTTGAGCAGGGCGCGCCGATCCTGAATTTCCAGCGTGTCGATCTGGATGCGCTGATTGATCAGGTGATCGCCGAACTGGCGCCATTGCGCGCCGACGTACGGGTTTCGCGCGGCGAATGCCTGAGGGCCGAAGAGGGAGAGGCTGCCTGGGTCGAGGGCGAGCCGCGCTACCTGCACCGCGCGGTGCAGAACCTGGTGAGCAATGCGCTGCGCCATGCCGAGAGCGAGGTGCGCATCAGCTATCGGCTGGAGGCGCAGCAGTGCCGTATCGACGTGGACGACGATGGTCCTGGCGTTCCGGAACAGGCGTGGGAACAGATTTTCACACCGTTCATGCGCATCGATGACAGCCGCACCCGAGCCTCGGGCGGGCATGGGCTGGGCTTGTCGATCGTGCGGCGGATCATCCATTGGCATGAAGGTCGTGCGCTGATCGGGCATAGCGTCAGCCTGGGCGGGGCGTGCTTCAGCCTGTCCTGGCCGCGCATGCAGGTGCCGCGTTGAGATTGCCGTTGTTTGTCGGGCCATTTGCGCAGTTCGGGCGGACGTTGCTGACGGCGGATGATGCGCGCCCGGTAGTGACGTTGCCTGATCTGCTGCAGCCCGAGCGTCTCGATCAACTGCTGCTGGCTGTTTACGGGCCGCAGTTAATGCCCGATCAATTGCCGGTGCTGGTGTCGCAGTGGGCCAAGTTTTACTTCATGCAACTGATTCCGCCGGTGCTGGTGGCCGGCCTGGTGCATGACTGGCATTGGCCGTTGCAGCTTGAGCAGGTAGCGCTGGCGCTGGATGAGCGCGGCGTGCCGAACGGCGTCAGGCTGGCGGAGGAGGGACGCGTCTGGCGGGGTATGTCGGTTGATCCGTTTCAGCGCTTTGCCGGATTGCTCGATGACAATCTTCAGCCCTTCATTGCATCGCTGAGCGCTTATGGCGGACTGCCTGCCGCGGTGTTATGGAGCAGCGCCGGGGATTATCTGGAGGGCTGCCTTGCTCAACTGGCCACGTGCAGTGATGTGTCGCTGGCTGCGGGGCTGGCGCTGTTAAGCGAGAGGAAAAGGCCGGACGGGCGCGCCAATCCTCTGTTTCAGGCGGTGCGTTATGTGCCGCAGGCGCAGGGCGGCGAACCACGCAGGCAACGGCGTGTGTGCTGTTTGAGTCATCGGGTTGAGTGGGTTGGGCGTTGCGAACATTGTCCGCTGCCCGGCTGATCAACCTTCGACGGCAACCAGGCTCAACAGGTGATCGTCCTGCACACTGAACTGACCGTCCAGCTCCTTGCCCGCATGCCACTCGCTGGACAGGTCGATCAGCAGCTGTAGCCGTGCGCGGCCGTCGGCGGACCATTCCAGCAGTTGCGCGTCTTCGAAGTAGAAGCGCTTGTGCACGATGGGGTAGAGCGCCTTGAACAGCGCTTCCTTGATTGAAAAGGTCAGGGTCACGCGCAGTGCGATCTGATCTTCTGGGCCCGCCGCCATCTCTGCCAGCTCGGCCGCCGTCAGAATCTCCCCGGCCAGGCGTGAGGCGCGGTCGTGGCTCAGCAGGTTTTCCGTGTCCAGCCCCAACCCGCGCCACTGCTGCTTGTGCGCCACCACGGCGGCAGCCCAGCCGGTGCTGTGAGTGATCGAACCACAGATATCAGCGGGCCAGATTGGCGCGCGGTCTTCCCCCACCACCGGAACATGTAAGCGGCCATCCAGCTGACGCATGGCTTCACGGGCGCAGAGACGACCGGCGAGGAATTCAGTCTGACGCTTGGCCACCGAACGCTGAATGCTGGCCGGCATTTGCAGCTCACAACGCTGAAAGTCGCCGTCGACCAGCTTGAGCGGATCAAAATGTCCACTCACCAGTACCGCTCCCGGCAAGGCTTGTGGCAACGGCCAATGCCGGATCAGTTCCGGGCAGCAGATGGGGAGGTCGGATAGTCGAGTCATGGGCGGCATTTTGCCGGGGGAATGGGTTGGAGGGAAGGGCACTGGTAACATCTGCGTCCTCTTGACGACGCAGAGCGTCGAGACCTGCATTCCCACGCTGGAGCGTGCGGAATGATCGTAACTATCGTGCGTCGCTCCGCGTCGCATGCCTTTCCGGACGCTCCGCGTCCTCTTGCGACGCAGAGCGTCGAGAACTGCATTCCCACGCTGGAGCGTGAGGAACGATCATCGCAACTATCGTGCGTCGCTCCGCGTCGCATACCTTTCCGGACGCTCCGCGTCCTCTTGGCGACGCAGAGCGTCGAGAACGGCATTCCCACGCAGGAGCGTGAGGAACGATCACCACAACTATCGTGCGTCGCTCCGCGTCGCATGCCTTTCCGGACGCTCTGCGTCCTCTTGCGACGCAGAGCGTCGAGAACTGCATTCCCACGCTGGAGCGTGAGGAACGATCATCGCAACTATCGTGCGGCGCTCCGCGTCGCATGCCTTTCTGGACGCTCCGCGTCCTCTTGGCGGTGCATAGCAAAAAACTGGTCACACTTTCATTATTTCCACGTACTCGGTCGGAAGGTACTTTTCACGGCTCTGATGATTCAAGGATGAACACATGGGCCGGAGTAGATACACGATCACCGAACCTGAAAAACCTCATTTCCTGACGTGCACGGTGGTGGAGTGGTTACCGCTTTTTACCCGGCCTGTTCTGGTAGACATTCTGTTGAATGCCTGGCGCTACCAACAGGCTCATCAGGGACTGCAGCTCTTCGGGTATGTCGTACTGGAAAACCATTTGCACTTCGTGGCCCAAGCGCCCGCCTTGGACAAATGTGTGAGCAGTTTCAAGTCGTTTACGGCTCGACAGATAATCGAAGCACTTGAGAACGCCAACGCCGAGAGCACGCTGGAGCGTCTGCGATTCGTCAAGCGTCTGCACAAGAGTGACAGGGTGTATCAGGTCTGGCAGGAAGGAGCTCATGCCGAGCTTGTGTGGAGTGAAAAGGTTATGCGGCAGAAGCTCGATTACATTCACCACAACCCGGTAAAGAGAGGCTACGTGGACATCGGTGAGCACTGGAGGTACTCCAGCGCTCGCGATTATGAGGGGCAGCGCGGTTTGATCGATATTCAGCGCTGGTATTGACGCATAGCGTGCGGAGCGATGACCTCAACTATCGTGCGGCGCTCCGCGTCGCATGCCTTTCCGGACACTCCGCGTCCTCCCCGTTTCGGGCGGACGCGGAGTTTCAGTTATCGCTCAACCAAATATCTTTTTGAAAAACACTTTCATGTCCGCCCAGGAGCTCTCATCGGCGGCCTTGTCGTAGCCGATGTCCGGGCCGCCGTGTTCGCCGTGGCTGAGGCGGTCGGCGTCTGGGTTGGTGAAGCCGTGTTTGGCGCCGTCGATGCTGACGAATTTGTAGTCAGCCTTGGCGTCGTCCATTTCCTTCTTGAACGCGGTGACGTTTTCAGGGGTGACCATGCTGTCCTTGGCGCCGTGTTCGACCAGCATTGGCACCTTGATACCCGGTTTCGCCGGGGTGTTGGTGACCAGTGCGCCGTGGAAACTTACCACGCCCAGCAGCGGCTCATCGCGGCGTGCCGCATCGAGCACGATCTTGCCGCCGAAGCAGTAACCGATCGCGGCGATCTTTTTCGGATCGGTCTGAGGCTGCTGCTTCAATTGCTCCAGCCCGGCGTCAAAACGCTTGTCTGCGGCATCGCTGTCCTTCAACGCGGCCTGCATGAAGGCCATCGCGTCCTTCGGGTGTTCGGTGTTCTTGCCTTCGCCGTACATATCGATGGCCATTGCGCTGTAACCCAGTGCAGCCAGATCGCGAGCGCGGCGCTTGGCGTAGTCGTTCAGGCCCCACCATTCATGAACCACCAGAACGCCAGGGCGCGGGCCTTTTACCGCGTCGTCGTAAGCGTAATAGCCCACCAGCTTGGTGCCGTCGGCACTTTTATAATCGATCTGCTCGGTCTTGATCGCCGCCTGGGCGAGGCCGGTCAGGCCCATCATGATCATTGCAATCCACACACGCATGGTCAGCTCCTTGTTGATGTTTTGAAGTGGCAAACAACGATAGCCGATTCTGCTGCACAGGGTGCGGATGACTGTTCAGCGCCGGTTCATGCAGTGTTCAGTCGGGGTTCAGCCCGGCGCGATTACTGTTGGCCCATACCTTGACAGCGTCCCCGAGCGCAAAAGGAGTCGATATGTTGAATCTCAACAAGTTTTTCCTGGCCCTGGCTTTTCTGGGCGGCAGTGCTGCGGTGCAGGCGGGTGATGGTCGGCTTGACGTGGCCCGTATCGAGTTCAGCAAGACCAGCGAAAGGCTTGACGATACCAACAGCTGGGGACACGCGCTCGGGGAGCAGGCGCATTCCAACGTCTCGGCGGGGACGCTTTATTCGCCACCGGTTTACGGCAGCCTGACGGGCACTCACAATGGTGCGCCTGTCAGCCGCGAAATCCTGCTGGGCAGCTATGATGTGACACAGCACGTGCCCGTCAGCGCCCGCCTGTTGAGTACTGATGCGACGATGTCGTTTCATTCTTTGTCTTGAGGCTGCGATTGTGCCTGGGAGAGCTGCATGAAGTTGTTGGTAGTTGAGGATGAAGCGCTGCTGCGCCACCACCTGCGAACCCGTCTGACCGAAGCCGGGCATGTGGTGGAAGCGGTGGCCAACGCTGAAGAGGCGTTGTATCAGGTCGCGCAATTCAATCACGACCTGGCGGTGATCGACCTGGGCCTGCCGGGCATCGGCGGCCTGGACCTGATTCGCCAGCTGCGCACATTGGGCAAGGCGTTTCCGATTCTGATTCTGACCGCGCGTGGCAACTGGCAGGACAAGGTCGAAGGCCTGGCTGCCGGTGCTGACGACTACGTGGTCAAACCTTTCCAGTTCGAAGAGCTGGAGGCACGGCTGAACGCTTTGTTACGGCGTTCCAGCGGCTTCATCCAGTCAACCATCACCGCTGGCCCGCTGTTGCTGGACCTCAATCGCAAGCACGCCGCCCTGGCCGAGCAGCCCTTGGCGCTGACGGCCTACGAATACCGCATTCTCGAGTACCTGATGCTCCATCATCAGCAAGTGGTGCCCAAGGAGCGTCTGATGGAGCAGCTGTACCCCGATGACGACGAGCGCGACCCGAACGTGATCGAAGTGCTGGTCGGTCGTCTGCGTCGCAAACTGGACAGCAGCGTAGCCTTCAAACCTATCGAAACCGTGCGCGGCATGGGCTATCTGTTCAATGAGCGCTGTACGTGATTCGTTCGCTTCGCCTGCGCCTGATGCTGGGCGCCGCCACGCTGGCGGTGATCTTCATGCTGCTGATGCTGCCTGCACTGCAGGGGGCGTTCAGCCTGGCGCTGCGCGGAGCGATCGAGCAACGCCTGGCTTCTGATGTAACGACCATGATTTCGGCGGCTCGCGTCGAAAACGACCATTTGTTGATGCCCTCAGTGTTGCCGGGCGAACAATTCAATCTGCCCGGCAGCCGACTGCTGGGTTACATCTATAACCGCCAGGGGCAGATGGTCTGGCGCTCGTTGTCGACCGAAGGCGAAAACATCGACTACCGCCCGCAATACGACGGGCAGGGCAGCGAGTTCACCAAGATCAAGGAAATCAATGGCGATGAGTATTTCGTCTATGACGTCGAGATCCGGCTGCTCGGCGGGCGCAATGCCGCGTTCAGTATCGTTGCCGTGCAGCCGTTGCGCGGCTATCAGGAAACCATCGACGGTTTGCGCCGCAAGCTCTATCTGGGCTTTGGCGCAGCACTGGCGGTGCTGCTCGGGTTGCTGTGGATGGGCCTGACCTGGGGGCTGCGGGCCTTGCGCGGCTTGAGCCAGGAACTGGATCAAGTGGAAGCCGGTGCGCGCGACAGCCTCAGCGAAGAACACCCCAGCGAACTGCTGCGCCTGACCGATTCGCTCAACCGCCTGTTGCGCAGCGAGCGGGAGCAACGGATCCGTTACCGCGATTCTCTGGATGACCTGGCGCATAGCCTGAAAACCCCGCTGGCGGTCTTGCAGGGCGTAAGCGAGAACATCGCCAAGCGTCCCGAGGATGTCGAGCAGGCGTGGGTGCTGCAATCGCAGATCGAACGCATGAGCCAGCAGATCGGCTATCAACTGCAGCGGGCCAGCCTGCGCAAAAGCGGTCTGGTGCGCCATCACGTGATGTTGCGGCCTGTGGTCGAAAGCCTGTGCAACACGCTGGACAAGGTGTATCGCGACAAACAGGTCAAGGCCACGCTGGACCTCCCCGAGCACTGCCAGGTGCACATGGAGGAGGGCGCGCTGCTGGAAATGCTCGGCAACCTGCTGGAAAACGCCTATCGGCTGTGCCTGAGCGAAGTGCGCGTGAGCTTTACCCGCTCAGTGGACGGCGATGAGCTGTGCGTCGAAGACGATGGCCCCGGCGTCCCGCAGAGCCAGCGTGCCCGCATTCTCGAACGCGGCGAACGGCTGGACCGCCAGAACCCCGGGCAAGGCATCGGCCTGGCGGTGGTCAAGGACATCATCGAAAGCTACGGCGCGCAACTGACGCTGGGTGATTCCCCATTGGGTGGCGCGGCGTTCAGGATTCATTTTCTGGCGCAGTGAGGGCAGGAGCGCGTCAAGAATCTCGCCCGACGTTTCAATTTTCTGAAGTAAAGCTCCGCGTTTGTCATCACTGAACCGCTGATAATCATCACCAATTGCGTATCAGTTGCCTGGCTTCTTACGATGGGAAGCCAGCCATTTAAATAGTCGACTTAGCCACCACTTGCTACGTGCTTCGCGAATCTCTTCAATATTTGCGAACGTGTAAGGCGCATTATTTTTTTCTTTCTGCATGAGTACGATCAAACCGCGTATGGCGAATCGGTAATGAAACATCAGATACAGTGTTAGTACTATTGAGGCGAAGCCGACCAAAAGGCCTGTGCTGGCCGCTCCGAACGTTTTGAGAATGATGCTGGAAATCAGTGTGGTCACGCCAGCTATTATTCCGCTTTGTACATTGTAGCTAGTGTGCTCTGTGATGACTCTACCATTGTGGGTCTTGAAAGGAAGTGCTTCATGGTTGAAGCGGCTTTTGACGATTATCAGGAATCCAATCAGCACAAGCAATAAAGGAAGGCACGCCCAGAGCGCTGCAGTGACGGTATCTTGATGGAAATCATTTTTTGATACGGTGTAGGTACTTCCGACGCTTATAATAGTGAATGTTAGCAGTATGACGGCATAAAACTGCGCAGCAAAAGCAGAGAAGCGCTCGTTGACATAAATCAAAAACAGCGTGCGACCCAGAAATACAAAGAGAGAGCCCACTGCAAACCACAGCAGAAAGGGGGATTTGGATGATAGAATAAATATAAAGAAATAAAGTAAAATAGTATTGGCGTAAAGTACTTTTCTTATTGAGCTGGGTTGTGTATCTACCATGCTGCTGCTCTCCACTGCTTTAAACGCTCCGCGATAGATTTGTCCCAGCCGGAGTCTCCCATAAAGTACTGCGCCGCCAATCCGGCTATTAACCCGGCACCAATGATTACTACAAGTGGTGCGCTTGCTCCTATCATGACAGTGGCTATATATCCAGCGCCGAAGGCTGCGAGATTAGTAGGCTGCGTATCTGCGGACTTATCTAAGAACTCCCCCATAGAGCTTGAACTTGTAGCATCCATGTAGGCTTGGGGGCCTACAGCCAAGGCAAATCCTATTATGTTACCACCGATAAGTTTTGGGACTCCTCGGGCTCCTTCCGAATTTAGTCGTGCAGAAGAGTTTAAAGCTTTTGCAGTACCTGTGGTCGGGATATGCACAGCCTGACCCGCATTGGCGCCAAATATTCTATACCTGATCGCTTCTGCGGTTAGAGGTACTTCCAAATGAAGCTTTCCGTTGATTCTGATAATCTTGAATCTGCCTTTGAACTTTTTGTTAACTTTGCTGAAGTTCTCTGAGCCTTTGGTTTTCGCCCAGGCATTTAGTTTTTTTGTAGGCCGGACGGAAGGTCCATTAAGTCCGAAACTTTTTTTGTCTTTGAGGCCGCGGAAATCATTCCGCCTACACTGGCAGCTGTACCAGGTAGGTTACTGGAGGAAAATAATAACGGTCCAACGACAGGAATGCTCATCGCTTCTTTTTGAAGATTCGCTAATGCCTCAGCTGAAATATCCAATCCAGTTCGCAGATTTGCAATAATATCTCTCAAAAAAAGGGCTGATGACTTCGATTCTGTTTCATTCAGATTGGCGTCTGGATCCTTTAGCTCATTGATAAGAATCATTGCAGCGCTGACATCGTCAATAGCGTAGTAGCCACCAAACGTCATGAGCGCAGAGGTTCGCTGAGTCGGCTGCTCGCTGGGAAAGGACTTTTGTCCTTGGCCAAGCAGACCTGCTTGGCTGCTGGGCCCTCGTAACATTGCAGCAGTACGAGGTAAAAGCCTTTCATCCATGTACGTCACTCCGTGTGCTGTGAAATTTATGATTTAAGGATTTCACAAAATCTTGCATCAGTAATTCGAGATCTCGCAGGCGTGATGGCAATTTGCCGTGCGAGTGCGTCAGGATTGGTTTGGCTGACGATATGAACTCCTTTGGGGTTCATAATTACGACATCGCAACACGCATCAAGGGTGCCCCATTTTTTTAAAATAATGAAGAGACTAGGGCAATGATTTTTGAGCGAAAGCGTTTAAGGGTGCGGGATTCAAGGTTAGACAACGGTGTGGGAAGGCCGCTTATTCTGGCGCAGTGACCGCTTAAACCGCTTCGGCCTGCGACATTTTAGTAATGCGCGACATTTGATACGCGTACTCAAACGGGAGTTTGATCAAGCGACGCGCAGAAAGGGCTTCGTCAGGCGGCGGATACCCGCCACTGTGTGCGCATTTTTCCCACCATACGGCGGAAAACCGCCACCTCTCTTGTGGAATCCCTACTACCGTTACCAGTGTGCGCCTTGTATTGCGGGGTTTTGATATCAAAATGATTCTATGGCACGCGTATTGCTACCTACATGGCAGAGGCCTGCCTTGCGCAGCTCGACAAAACAAATCCCTCCAGTGCAGGAGGGTTAGCGCTTTATAGGCTCGCGTGCATCAGGTGAAGATGCCGACGACGCCCTTGAGGAAAACTGCAATGACGACTCGTCAGCCCATCTACAAATCCCTCTATTTTCAGGTAATCGTAGCGATTGTCATCGGTATCCTGATCGGTCACTTCTATCCGGACACCGGCAAGGCGTTAAAACCGCTGGGTGACGGGTTCATCAAACTGATCAAGATGGTCATTGCCCCGATCATCTTCTGTACCGTTGTCAGCGGCATCGCCGGCATGCAGAGCATGAAGTCGGTCGGCAAGACCGGCGGCTACGCGCTGCTGTACTTCGAGATCGTTTCGACCATCGCCCTGCTGATCGGTCTGATCGTGGTCAACGTGGTTCAGCCGGGTGTCGGCATGAACATCGACGTCAGCACGCTCGACGCTTCGAAGATCGCCGCCTACGTCACTGCCGGTCAGGATCAGAGCATCGTCGGCTTTATCCTTAACGTGATTCCGAACACCATCGTCGGCGCGTTTGCCAACGGCGATATCCTGCAAGTGCTGATGTTCTCGGTGATCTTCGGCTTCGCGCTGCATCGCCTGGGTGCCTACGGCAAGCCGGTTCTGGACTTCATCGATCGCTTCGCCCACGTGATGTTCAACATCATCAACATGATCATGAAACTGGCCCCGCTGGGTGCGTTCGGTGCCATGGCCTTCACCATCGGTGCCTATGGCGTCA
Organism: Pseudomonas cerasi; assembly: GCF_027983475.1. NCBI lineage: Bacteria > Pseudomonadati > Pseudomonadota > Gammaproteobacteria > Pseudomonadales > Pseudomonadaceae > Pseudomonas > Pseudomonas cerasi. The sequence continues at coordinate 544,755 of NZ_JAQJVM010000002.1, read as the reverse complement.
GCTCGCTGGTGCAGCTGGGTCAGTTGATGATCTGCTTCTACATCACCTGCGTTCTGTTCATCGTGTTTGTACTGGGCGCGATCGCCCGCGCTCACGGCTTCAGCATCTTCAAGCTGATTCGCTACATCCGTGAAGAGCTGTTGATCGTACTGGGTACTTCTTCTTCGGAATCGGCCCTGCCGCGCATGCTGATCAAGATGGAGCGCCTGGGTGCCAAGAAGTCTGTGGTTGGTCTGGTTATCCCGACGGGCTACTCGTTCAACCTGGACGGTACGTCGATCTACCTGACCATGGCTGCCGTATTCATCGCTCAGGCGACCAACACGCACATGGACATCACGCACCAGATCACCCTGTTGCTGGTGTTGCTGCTGTCGTCCAAAGGTGCTGCCGGCGTAACCGGTAGCGGCTTCATCGTGCTGGCTGCGACCCTGTCGGCTGTAGGCCACCTGCCGGTTGCCGGTCTGGCGCTGATTCTGGGTATCGACCGCTTCATGTCCGAAGCCCGCGCCCTGACCAACCTGGTCGGTAACGCCGTTGCTACCGTTGTGGTTGCCAAGTGGGTCGGCGAGCTGGACACCGACAAGCTGCAGTCCGAGCTGGCTTCCGGTGGCTCTGCCATTCTGGAAACCCGCCCTGAAGACGACCTCGGCGTTGCCGAAGGCCCGACTCCAGCGGCTGCGGTGAACACCACCAAGACCGTCTGATAACCTTCAGGCCATAAAAAACCCATCTTCGGATGGGTTTTTTTATGCCTGCAGTTTGCCGGAGGATTATTCCGTGCGCGTCTCGCCGCTGAACACCAGAGGCTCGCGGCAGCGACGGCACAGATAGCGCCGGCCCTTGCGGACCATGCCGTGACGCTGCGCGGTGAACGGAAAGTCGCTGTCGGGGCACGGGCAGCGGTAGATGTAACGGATCACACTGCGCCGTTTGATCGCATAGGTATGGCAGCGATTGGGCGGCAGCTCATAGACGCCGCGCATGATCAATTGCCATTCTTCGCCGTGCGGCTGAATGCTGCCACCGAACAACTGGTGGGCAATCAGGTGCGCAACCTCGTGGGGTACGGTCTGGCGCAGGAAGTCTTCGGCGTTTTCCTTGTAGAGCTGCGGGTTGAAGCGCAACAGGTTTTCATGCAGATGAGCGACACCGGCCTTCTGACCGCGCAACTGGAAACTGACCACCGGGCGTTTGAAGGTGCGCTTGAAGAAGGCTTCGGCTTGTTGGTAACAGGTCTCGACGCGTGAATTGAGTTGTTCGGGCATGCTGTGGGGTTCTCCAGTGCGCCAAGTATGCCGCAATGTGGCTAAGCTCTGAACATGCCAGCCGCCCGGTGGTCATTTTTGATCCAGTGTGGTCGCCTGTCTGAACAGTAAGAGCGCAGCATATTTAACCAATGGTCGGTTACGGGTAAAATGTCCGGCTTTTCTCAAGCTACCGTCAGCGGATATTTCCATACATGGGCACCCTTTCAGTCAATCAGAACAAACTGCAGAAACGTCTGCGTCGGCTGGCCGGCGAAGCGGTTGCCGACTTCAACATGATCGAAGAGGGTGACAAGGTCATGGTCTGCCTGTCCGGCGGCAAGGACAGTTACACCATGCTCGATGTGCTGATGCACTTGCAGAAGGTCGCGCCGATCAAGTTCGACATCGTGGCGGTCAACATGGACCAGAAGCAGCCCGGCTTCCCTGAGCACGTGCTGCCTGCCTACCTGAAAGAACTGGGTATCGAGTACCACATCGTCGAGAAAGACACGTATTCAGTGGTTAAGGAATTGATCCCCGAAGGCAAGACCACCTGCTCGCTGTGTTCACGGCTGCGTCGCGGCACGCTTTACACTTTCGCGGACGAGATCGGTGCCACCAAGATGGCGCTCGGGCACCACCGCGACGACATCGTCGAGACATTCTTTCTCAACATGTTCTTCAATGGCTCATTGAAGGCCATGCCGCCCAAGCTGCGGGCCGATGACGGCCGCAACGTGGTGATTCGTCCGTTGGCGTACTGCCATGAAAAGGACATTCAGGCCTATTCGGATTTCAAACAGTTTCCAATCATCCCGTGCAACCTGTGCGGCTCGCAGGAGAACCTGCAGCGTCAGGTGGTCAAGGAGATGCTGCAGGACTGGGAGCGCAAGACGCCAGGCCGGACGGAGAGCATCTTCCGCGCCCTGCAGAACGTGCAGCCCTCGCAGTTGGCCGACCGCAACCTATTCGATTTCAGCAACCTGCGCATCGACGAAACCGCTGCGTCGCGGTTCGTCAATGTGGTCAATCTCTGACGGCACTCAGTGGTTGACGGTGAACGCCAGCATGGCTGACAGCTGGCACATCGGCCGACCGCTTTCTGCGTGCCACTGGTTGAAGACGTCCTGCACGATCGCCTGATCGCGTTTGCTGCTTGGTACACGGTCGACGATATCCTGCGCATTCAGGGCGGCAACCACATCCCAGGTCGGAATGAAGGTGTCCTTGCCGATCATGCGCAGAAAGCGCGGCGCTGACAGGCCGCCCATCTGGTTACCGTGTTTGGCGATGTACTGCCACAGGCCTGTGATGTTATCGACTGGCCACTCAGCGATGAACTTGCCGAAACTGCCATGCTCCTGCTCGATGTCCAGAATCAGTTGTGCATTGCGCGGCACGCTCTTGAGCTTGCCCAGATGACGAATGATGCGCGCGTCCTGCATCAGCCGTTCCAGGTGATCGGCGCCCATCAGCACGACTTTCTCCGGGTCGAAGCGAAAGAACACTTCTTCGAACGCTGGCCACTTGGCGTCCACCAGGCTGTGTTTCAGGCCTGCGCGGAAAACCCGCAGGGCCATTGTCGACAGATAGCGGTCGGCGCTGATGGCTTGCAGTTGTTTGGGTGTTTTGGGGGAGGGCAGATGAGCTTCCAGAGCTTTGGCGGAGCCGAATCGATTCAGGCAATACTCGTTCAGCCATTTGTAGTCGTGCATCGGTTCTCCAAAGAAATTCAACAGGCAGGACAAGGGTTCAGACCGACCCTTGCCCTGCAAGTTTACGATTTAACTGAAAGCATCCGGCGCTCTGCCGATTCAGCTGCGCGGCGCGTCCAGTTGCACTGCGGTTTTGGCCAGACGCTGGCCCAGCGCGCGGCACAGGTCAGTTTCATGACGGTCCAGCGCGCGCTTGCCATCGGCACCGGCGTGATGGCTGGGACCGTAGGGCGTGCCACCCCCGGTGGTTTCCAGCAGCGCCGATTCGCTGTAGGGCAGGCCCATGATCAGCATGCCGTGGTGCAGCAGCGGCAGCAGCATCGACATCAACGTGGTTTCCTGACCACCGTGCAGGCTGGCGGTGGAGGTAAAGACGCCCGCGGGTTTGCCGACCAGTGCGCCGGTCAGCCACAGGTTGCTGGTGCCGTCGAGGAAGTATTTCAGCGGCGCGGCCATGTTGCCGAAGCGTGTCGGGCTGCCCAGCGCCAGGCCGGAGCAGTTTTTCAGGTCGTCGAGGGTCGCGTACAGCGCACCGCTTTCCGGAATCTCGGGGGCGGTCGCTTCGCAGTCGGCGGAAACGGCAGGTACGGTTCGCAGCCGTGCTTCCATGCCGCCCAGTTCGATGCCGCGGGCAACCTGCCGGGCCATTTCGCTGGTGGAGCCGTTGCGGCTGTAATAAAGGACCAGAATGTAGGGTGTGCTCACGGCAGCAGCTCCAGAATGTTCTCGGGTGGGCGGCCAATGACAGCCTTGTCGCCAGCGACCAGAATCGGTCGTTCGATCAGTTTGGGGTGAGCGGCCATGGCGGCGATCAGTTGCTCGTCGCTCAGGCTCGGGTCGGCCAGATTGAGTTGCTTGTAATCGTCCTCGCCGTTACGCAGCAGTTGCCGGGCACCGATGCCCAGCTTGCCGAGCAGGTCGCGCACACGGTCGGCGTCGGGCGGGGTTTCCAGGTACAGGACGATGTCCGGCGTCAGGCCGCGGGCCTGAAGCAGTTCCAGCGCCCCGCGGGACTTGCTGCAGCGCGGGTTGTGATACAGCGTCAGATCGGTCATTTGCACGTCGCATCTTGTGTGGGGTGGCGTATTCTAACCAGCGATGGCACTGTCCGACATATCAGATGGTCAATAGTCGTGGCTTGGGTATAAGTAATTGCAGGTTGAACGGGGCGAGGAAACAGGCAAATGGCAAGGCGATTAACAGCAGCGGTAATACTTTTCAGCAGTTTGCTGCTCAGCGGATGTGGCGTGGACCTGGGCACAGATCAGAATGGCCAGAAGGTCGCCAGCGAACGCATCAAAGGGCACTGGCTGGTGGTCAACTACTGGGCCGAATGGTGTGGCCCTTGCCGTACCGAGGTTCCGGAGTTCAATGCATTGTCCGAGCAGCTCAAGGACAAGAAGGTCACCGTGCTGGGGGTCAACTTCGACAACCTGCAGGGCGACGAGCTGAAAAGCGCTGCCAATGCACTGGGCATCAAATTCACCGTGCTCGCCCAGGACCCGGCCGAGCAATACAGCCTGCCGCCCTCCGAGGCACTGCCGGTGACCTACATCATCGACGACAAGGGCAAGATGCGCGAACAACTGCTCGGCGAGCAGTCAGCCGCCACCGTGATCCAGAAGCTCAAGACGTTGCGCGGTGAGGGGTGATCAGATCGGTTCTGGGCGCTCTGCGTCGAAAGAGGACGCGGAGCGTCCAGAACGGCATGCGACGCGGAGCGTCGCACGATAGTGATCGTTCCCTGCGCTCCAGCGTGGGAATGCAGTTCTGGACGCTACGCGTCGCAAGTTACGCTGAGCTTCGGCACGATAGTTACATCAGCTGTCTTCCAGCCAGAAACGCAATGGCTTGCCCTGCGTTGGCCACAGACGCAACTGCTCGATGGGCGAGATATCCCAGCGCTGCACACTGCTGATCGCCTTGATAAAGCGCTGTTCCTGCTCCATCAACGCCGGCGCGCACATCTTGCGCGTCTTGCCCACCGGACCGAAACTGATGCTGTGATCGTTCAGCGTATAGGGCGCAAACCAGTGGTTGCAGCCCGCATTGCCATACGCACGGCCATCGGCACCCAGCGTCATGGTCAAGCGACTGTTATCGATCAGCGGACGTTCGCCTATCCACTCCGTTACATAACTGTGATCCTGCTGGATCGGCAGCGTGTCAGCGGTACAACCGGCCAGCAGCGCGCCGCCGATCAGGCTCAGGAGCGCATACTGTTTCATGCCGCTTTCTCCTGGCACTTCTTGCAGAAATGCTTCTCGCCCTCGGTTTTCCAGCCCAGCTCCGCGATGCGCGCGGTAGCAGCCGGTTTCTGCGCCTTGACGCCCAGTTTGCTCTCTACCATGAACTCGAAGTTCAGTTCGGCGGCGCAGCTGTCGCAATTCACTTTCCACTGATGAATCGCCAACTCGTCGAATACCGGGCCTTTGGCCACCGCAATCCACTGGCCGGGCGGGTTGATCAGGTGCCGGACTTTTTCGACGGTAAGGCGCATGTGCAGGCTTTTGCTGCCTTTGATGGTCACTAATAACTGGTCGTTATCGTGAATCGAGCCGCCGTTGCCGGTGACCTGGTAGCGACCGGGTGCCAGCGTGCGGCATTCGGTCAGCGTGTGCTGGGGGTTGAGCATGCTGTAGCGAAAATCGTGTTCGACCATGGGTCCTCCAAAATTGCGCGCATCCTAACATGCTCTGTCCACGCTGGAGTGTCAGGCACGACAGGCGTCCCGTCGCGCGCTCACGCCATGACCCGCGCCTCGGCTTCCAGGCGAATGATGGCCTTGTCCAGATCGTCCAGAGCCGCTTCGGTGTGCGGCGCATTTTGCTTGAGCAGGGTTTCGGCGCGCTGGCACGCGCTGCGCAGCTGGGGAACGCCGCAATAACGTGTTGCGCCGTGCAGACGGTGGATGCGCTCGATCAAGGCGTGTACATCCTGACTGGCGCGCGCCACACGAATAGCTTCGCGGTCGGCGTCCAGTGAAGCCAGCAGCATGGCCAGCATGTCGGCGGCGAGATCCGCCTTGCCCGCGGCCAGGCGCAACCCCTCCTCATGATCCAGCACCAGCGGCCCTACGTGGACCTCAGGCGCTTCATTCTGGCGTTCCGGCGCAGGGTTGCGCAGCGCCAGCCCTGTCCACTTGAGCACCACCTGCGCCAGTTGCCGTTCGCTGATCGGCTTGGTCAGGTAGTCGTCCATACCGCTTTGCAGCAGTGAGCGTTTTTCGTTGGCCATCGCATGGGCGGTGAGGGCTACGATCGGCAGTGAGCTCTGGTTGCGTTCGGCCTCCCAGGTGCGGATCGCCTCGGTGGCCTGACGACCGTCCATGCCGGGCATTTGCACGTCCATCAACACCAGGTCGAACGCTTCTTGCTGTACGGCGTTGACCGCTGCGTAACCACCCTCGACAGCGACCACTTCAGCGCCCATGTCTTCGAGCAGGGTCTGTACCAGCAGCAGGTTGGCCGGGTTGTCATCCACGCACAGCACTCGCGGCGCGCGGCTCGACAATGGCGGACCGATGTCGGCACGCACCGCTCGCGGCGCGATCAGCTCGGACAGGGCTTTTTGCAGTTTGCGGGTGCAGGCGGGCTTGGCCTGCAGTTGCGTGTAGACATCGTGGACCGCCAGCTGGAACAGCGCATGCTCGGTGGTCGGGCACAGCACCATGACCTTGCAGTTGAGGTTTTCCAGGTCCCAGATGTGCTGGCGCAGCCGTTCCGGAGAGATTTCCAGCGCCGTTACGCCAAGTACCGCCAGATCGATGGCCGCTGGCGTCTCGTGCGCTGCGGTCACGCCGTTGAGCAGGTTTTCCAGATTATTGAACACGATGGTCTGCAGGCCGCAGTCTTCCAGCTGATGCTCCAGCGCCTGGCGCGCCAGGTCATGATGTTCAAGCACTGCGGCGCGCAGGCCTCCGAGCGGAATATTGAGTGATTCTTCCTTGTCTTCGCGGGCCTTGGGCAGTTTCAGGCTGATCCAGAATTCCGAACCTTCGCCCGGTGTGCTGTCGACACCGATTTCGCCGCCCATCTGTTCGATCAGGCGTTTGGAGATCACCAGACCCAGTCCGGTACCGCCCGGTTGGCGCGAGAGCGAGTTGTCGGCCTGGCTGAAGGCCTGGAACAGTGCCCGCACATCCTGGCTGGACAGGCCGATCCCGGTGTCCTGCACGCTGATGCGCAGTTGCGCGTGCTCTTCGGTTTCATCCTCGAGCATGGCGCGCGCGACGATCGTGCCTTCGCGGGTGAACTTGATCGCGTTGCTGACCAGATTGGTCAGAATCTGCCGCAGACGCAGCGGGTCGCCGGACAGCGCCAATGGCGTATCGCGGTACACCAGACTCACCAGCTCCAGCTGTTTGGCGTGCGCCGCCGGGGCGAGGATGGTCAAGGTGTCCTGCAACAGGTCGCGCAGGTTGAACGGGATGTTATCGAGCACCAGCTTGCCGGCCTCGATTTTCGAGAAGTCGAGAATCTCGTTGATGATGCTCAGCAGGTTGTCGGCGGACTTCTCGATGGTGCCCAGGTAGTCGAACTGGCGCGGGGTCAGCTCGCTTTTCTGCAATAAATGGGTGAAGCCCAGAATGCCATTGAGCGGCGTGCGGATTTCATGGCTCATGTTGGCCAGGAATTCGGACTTGATCCGGCTTGCTTCAAGCGCTTCCTTGCGTGCCAGGTCGAGTTCGATGTTCTGGATTTCGATGGTCTCCAGATTCTGCCGGACATCCTCGGTTGCCTGATCGATGCTCAGTTGCAGTTCTTCCTGTGCGTTCTGCAGCGTTGCCGCCATGCGGTTGATGCCCGACGCCAGCTCATCCAGCTCCCGGCTGCCCAGCGGTGGCAGGCGGGTTTCCAGATTGCCGTCCTTGAGTTGCGACACGGCCTGCTTGATCTGGCTCATCGGCCCGTTGATGGTGCGGCTCATGCGTACCGCGAGGGTCGCGGTAAACGCCAGCCCGGTGAGGATCAGCAGCAGGCTGGCAAACAGGCTTCGGTAACCGCGCAGCAGCGTGCCGTTATGGGAGATTTCAAGCTCGACCCAGCCCAGCAGGGTGTCGGCTTCGGCAGGAATGATCGGACTGGTCAGATGCCGTTGACTGCCGAAGACCGGCAGCAGGTAGCGCGTGGCGTCGGTGCCGGTCGAGCTGAGCAGTTGCGAGCCGCTGCCAATCGGCGACGGGCTGATCATGGTCGGCCCGGCGTGGGCCAACTCCGTGCGATCGGTGTCGAGAAACGACACGGCGCGCACGTCGGTCTGCTCCAGCGTCTGGGTGGCAATGCGACTGAGCAGCACTTTGTCCTTGCGCCCCAGTGCATTGGCGGCAAGCGGCGCAAGGTCCTGGGCAATCATTTCGCCGCGTTGCAGCAACTGGCTTTGCAGTTCGCTCAACTGCATCCAGGTGAAATAACCACCGAGCATCGCCGCCATCAGGCTGGCAGGTAGAATAGTCAGTAGCAGCACACGGCCTTTTATACCCAGCTTGGTCAGCACGCTCTTCCTCCGGCAACACGTATCAGTCCGTCGATATCAGGCATCGGCTGCCTTGCTGTATCGGCACAAGGGGATGAGTTTAGCCATTTACCGTCGGCATGGGCACCTAACTCTCTGTGCTGAGCAGGGCGGCAGTGGAAAAATCAGCGTTTATTCTTTTTGGGAATAAGCAGCGCACTTTGCGTGATATGGGCTTTGGCCGTTTGCCGTTATGATAGGCACCCCCCGCAGTCTGGATTGCGAAGACGCCATGACCCTGCAGTATCAAACCATTGCCGATTGCGTCGGCAACACCCCGCTGGTGCGTCTGCAACGCATGGCGGGCAACACCAGCAATACCCTCCTGTTGAAACTCGAAGGTAACAACCCCGCTGGCTCGGTAAAAGACCGCCCGGCCTTGTCGATGATCACCCGCGCCGAGTTGCGCGGCCAGATCCATCCGGGTGACACGCTGATCGAAGCCACCTCCGGCAATACCGGAATCGCGCTGGCCATGGCCGCGGCGATCAAGGGCTACCGGATGATTCTGATCATGCCGGACAACTCCAGTGCCGAACGCAAGGCCGCCATGACTGCCTATGGCGCCGAGCTGATTTCGGTCAGCAAGGATCAGGGCATGGAAGGCGCCCGTGATCTGGCCGAGCGCATGCAGGCCGAAGGCCGCGGCAAAGTGCTCGATCAGTTCGCCAATGGCGACAATCCCGAGGCGCATTACACGTCCACCGGTCCGGAAATCTGGCGGCAGACGGGCGGTACCGTGACCCATTTCGTCAGCTCGATGGGCACCACCGGCACCATCATGGGCACCTCGCGCTACCTCAAGGAGCAGAATCCGGACGTGCAGATCGTCGGTCTGCAACCGATGGAGGGCGCTTCGATCCCCGGTATTCGCCGCTGGCCGCATGAATACCTGCCGAAAATCTATCAGTCGGACCGTGTCGACCGCATCATCGACATGGGCCAGACCGAAGCCGAAGACACCATGCGCCGACTGGCGCGCGAAGAAGGCATCTTCTGTGGCGTGTCGTCCGGTGGCTCGGTCGCCGGGGCGTTGCGTATTTCCCAGGAAGTCGAAAACGCCGTGATTGTGGCGATCATCTGTGACCGAGGCGACCGTTACCTGTCGACCGGCGTCTATGATTCGCCCAACTGATGGCCAAGCACGAAAGAGGTTTGCGCTTTCAGCCTGCGGGCGGCGTTAAAACCGTACAGATTCCTGCCGGTAAAAAGCAGCGGTTGACCATCGAGCGGCTGTCCGACGACGGTCGCGGTATCGCTTTTCTCGAGGGTAAAACCTGGTTTGTCGCTGGCAGTCTGGCCGGCGAAGAGGTCGAAGCGCGCGTGCTCAATGCGCGCGGCAAGGTCGTCGAGGCGCGCACCGAGCGGGTCTTCACCGCCAGCACCATGCGTCGCGCTCCGGCCTGTGAGTATTTCGGTCGCTGTGGCGGCTGCAGTGTTCAGCATGTGCCCCACGAAGAACAGCTTGCCCTGAAACAGCGCATGCTCGCCGAGCAATTGTTGCGCGTGGCGAATGCTGTGCCGGATGAATGGGCGGCACCTTTGAGCGGTGCCGAGCTGGCCTATCGCCGACGCGCGCGGGTCGCTGTTCGCTGGGATGCCAAGGCCAAAAGGCTGGACGTGGGGTTCCGCGCAGCCGCCAGTCAGGACATCGTCAGCATCGAACACTGTCCGGTGCTGGTACAGGCCTTGCAACCCATCATGAATGAGTTGCCTGGCATGCTGAAAAACTTCAGCAAACCGCAGGCGCTGGGTCACGTCGAGTTGTTCAGTGGGGTTGCGACTGCCGTGTTGTTGCGCCACACCGCGCCGCTTGCCGAGGTCGACCTGGCGCTGTTGCAGGCGTTTTGCTCCAAGCACGGCGCGCAGCTGTGGCTGCACGGCGAGGGCGAGCCCCAACCGGCCAGCCCCGGCGATACGCTGGGTTACCGGCTGGAGCCGTGGAACCTGCAACTGGCCTGGCGACCGGGAGATTTCATTCAGGTCAATGCGGCGGTCAACACCGCGATGATCGAGCAGGCCCTGCAATGGCTGGCGCCTGCAAAAGACGAACGTGTCATGGACCTGTTCTGTGGTCTGGGCAATTTCGCCTTGCCGCTGGCGGGTCTGGCCAGGGAAGTGGTGGCGGTCGAAGGCGTTGCGACCATGGTCGAGCGTGCAGCCGTCAACGCAATGAGTAATGATCTGCACAATGTGCAGTTTTTTCAGGCGGATCTTTCCCAGCCGCTGACACATGCCGACTGGGCGGCAGAAGGGTTTTCTGCGGTACTCTTGGACCCACCGCGTGACGGGGCCTTTGAAGTGGTCCGCCAGATCAGAAAGACGGGGGCCCGGCGACTGCTTTATGTTTCATGTAATCCGGCAACTTTGGCTCGTGACACGGTCGAACTGATCAGTCAGGGCTACCGATTAAAACGTGCCGGAATCCTCGATATGTTTCCTCAGACGGCGCATGTCGAGGCGATGGCGTTATTTGAAATGAGTAAGTGAGCGGCGTTCACTGGAACGAGTTCGTTGCTGACAGGGAATCTCATTTAATCCGACTGGCCCGCGAATGCCGGTCCTTGCTTGCCCGGCAAGTGGCATTCGCTCAGAAGGCTGGCGACTGATGGCGCTTTTCATCGCGCCTTAGGGAAGGTAAGCAGCATGGTACAGGTGAGAGCGAACCAGCCGATAAACACAGACGGCAGTATCAATCTCGACGCGTGGCTCGATCATATTGTCAGCGTCGACCTGGTCCTGGACCGGGAAGTCATGAAAAAGGCCTGTGAGTTTGCCCGGGAAGCCGAGCAGACCGACAAGGCCCACAAGAATCATTGGGCAGAGGGCACCTCCAGTTTCCAGACCGGTCTGGAGATCGCGGAGATTCTGGCTGACCTCAAGCTGGATCAGGACTCACTGGTCGCTGCGGTCATTTACCGTGGTGTGCGTGAAGGCCTCGTTGCGCTGCCGGACGTCGAGCAGCGCTTTGGCGCAACGGTCGCCAAACTCATCGACGGCGTGCTGCGCATGGCCGCGATCAGCGCCAGCCTCAGCCCTCGTCAGTCTCTGGTACTCGGCAGTCAGGCGCAGGTCGAAAACCTGCGCAAGATGCTGGTGGCGATGGTCGACGACGTTCGTGTTGCGCTGATCAAACTGGCCGAACGTACCTGCGCGATTCGTGCGGTGAAGAACGCCGACGACGAAAAACGCAACCGTGTGGCCCGCGAAGTCTTCGACATCTATGCACCGCTGGCCCACCGCCTGGGTATCGGACATATCAAGTGGGAGCTGGAAGACCTGTCCTTCCGCTACCTGGAGCCCGATCAGTACAAGCAGATCGCCAAGCTGTTGCATGAGCGCAGGCTGGACCGCGAGCGCTTCATCAGCGACGTCATGTCCCAGCTCGACAACGAGCTGCAGGCTACTGGCGTGACCGCTGACATCAGTGGCCGTGCCAAGCATATCTACTCCATCTGGCGCAAAATGCAGCGCAAGGGCCTGGCGTTCAGCCAGATCTATGACGTCCGTGCGCTGCGTGTGCTGGTCCCGGAAATGCGCGATTGCTACACCGCGCTGGGTATCGTGCACACGTTGTGGCGGCATATTCCCAAAGAGTTCGACGATTACATCGCCAACCCCAAGGAAAACGGCTATCGCTCGCTGCACACCGCCGTGATCGGGCCGGAAGGCAAGGTGCTGGAAGTGCAGATCCGCACCCACGCCATGCATGAAGAGGCCGAGTTGGGCGTTTGTGCGCACTGGCGCTATAAAGGCACCGACGTCAAATCCGGCTCCAATCATTACGAAGAGAAGATTTCCTGGCTGCGTCAGGTGCTCGAATGGCATGAAGAGCTGGGCGACATTGGCGGCCTGGCAGACCAACTGCGAGTCGATATCGAGCCTGACCGCGTCTACGTCTTCACCCCTGACGGCCACGCCATCGACCTGCCCAAGGGCGCGACACCACTGGACTTCGCCTATCGGGTGCACACCGAAATCGGCCATAACTGCCGGGGTGCAAAGATCAATGGCCGCATCGTCCCGCTCAACTACAGCCTGCAGACCGGCGAGCAGGTCGAGATCATCACCAGCAAGCACGGTACGCCAAGCCGCGACTGGCTGAACTCGAACCTGGGGTACATCACCACCTCGCGCGCGCGGGCCAAGATCGTTCACTGGTTCAAGTTGCAGGCCCGCGATCAGAACGTCGCCGCCGGCAGAACCCTGATCGAACGCGAACTGGCGCGCCTGGCGTTGCCTCAGGTCGATTTCGACAAGCTGGCGGAAAAAGCCAATCACAAGACCGCCGACGACATGTTCGCGGCTTTGGGCGCAGGCGACCTGCGTCTGGCGCAACTGGTCAATCTGGCCCAGCAGCAGGTCGAGCCTGATCGCGTCAATGAACAGCTGGAACTGATCCCGCGCAAGGCCACCGGCTACAAGCCCGGCAAGCGGGGGGATATTCAGATTCAGGGCGTTGGCAACCTGATGACGCAGATGGCCGGCTGCTGCCAGCCGCTGCCGGGCGATGCCATCGTCGGTTATATCACCCAGGGTCGTGGCGTCAGCATCCACCGTCAGGATTGCGCTTCGGTGCTGCAACTGGGCGGTCGCGAGCCCGAGCGGATCATTCAGGTCAGCTGGGGACCGGTGCCGGTGCTCACCTATCCGGTGGACATCATCATTCGCGCCTACGACCGTTCCGGCTTGCTGCGGGATGTCACCCAGGTGCTGCTCAACGAGCGGATCAACGTGCTGGCGGTCAACACCCGTTCGAACAAGGAAGACAACACTGCGCTTATGTCCCTGACCATCGAGATTCCAGGTCTGGACGCGCTGGGGCGGTTGCTGGGGCGTATTTCCCAGTTGCCGAACATCATTGAAACGCGCAGGAACAGGACGCCATAAGCGTCGCCTGCGCTCACAGGGAGCCCCATGCATACAGTTCAAGACCTGCTGAACCTAATGGCCCGGCTGCGTGATCCGCAGTTCGGCTGCCCGTGGGACCTGAAGCAGACCTACGCCAGCATCGTGCCGCACACGCTGGAAGAAGCCTATGAAGTGGCCGACGCCATCGAACAGGGCGACCTCGACCATCTGAAGGGTGAGTTGGGTGACCTGCTGTTTCAGGTGGTTTTCTATGCGCAGTTGGCCAAAGAGGAAGGCCGGTTTGAATTCGACGACGTCATCGACGGTATTACCCGCAAGTTGCTGCGTCGCCATCCGCACGTGTTTCCGACTGGCGAGCTGTACGCGCCGGCAGAAACGCCACGCCTGACCGACGAGCAGGTCAATCTTCGTTGGGACGAAATCAAGGCCGAGGAGCGTGCCGAGAAGGCCGGTGTGCCCGAGCAGTTGTCGCTGCTCGACGACGTGCCCCGGGCCTTGCCCGCGTTGAGTCGGGCAGCCAAACTGCAGAAGCGTGCGGCGCAGGTGGGTTTCGACTGGCCCGCGGCATTGCCGGTGGTCGACAAGGTGCGTGAAGAACTCGATGAAATTCTCGAGGCCATGGTCGACAATGACGCCGAGGGCATTGCCGAGGAAGTCGGCGACCTGCTGTTCAGCGTCGTCAACCTGGCCCGACACCTCAAGGTCGACCCGGAAACTGCGCTACGCTCGGCCAATAGCAAGTTCGACAGACGCTTCCGATTCATTGAACAGGCTTTGCGCCACCTGCAGCGTCCTATCGAAGCGTGCTCGCTCGAAGAAATGGATGCGTTGTGGGGCGAAGCCAAACGTCAGGAAAAGAGCACACCCGGCTGCGGCTGAGTGTGCGGTAACGGTATAAGTGAGTAGACAATGAGCCTTTCCCTTCGCGATCAGTTGCTCAAGGCAGGTCTGGTCAACCAAAAGCAGGCCAAGCAGGTCGGCAAAGAAAAGCAGAAAGAGCAGCGTCTGGTGCACAAGGGTCAGGCGCAGGCCGATGACTCGCAAAAGCGTGCGGCCCAGGAGGCCATGGCCGAGAAGGCCAAACGTGATCAGGAGCTGAACCGTCAGCAGCAGGAGAAGGTCGAGCAGAAGGCCCGCGCCGCTCAGGTCAAGCAACTGATCGAAGTGTCGCGCCTGCCCAAGCTGATCACCGAGGATTACTACAACTTCGTTGACGACAAGAAGGTCAAACGCATCCCGGTCAACGCCATGGTGCGCAACAAGCTCAGCAGCGGTTCACTGGCCATCGTTCACCACGGCGGCGGTTACGAGATCATTCCGCGGGAGGCTGCGCTGAAGATCCAGGAGCGTGACCCGCGTCGTATCGTGCTGCTCAACACCCCGACCGAAGCGCCGGATGCAGACGACCCGTATGCGGCGTATCAGGTGCCTGACGATCTGATGTGGTAAGCCCACGGCGCTGTCATTGAGTTATCAAAACAAAACCCGCATTCAGCGGGTTTTGTCTTTTCCTGTTCTTGGATTTGTTCAGTGGTTGCCCTGGCTTTCCAGCGCTTCCAGCTCTTCCTTATAGCGAAGGGCATCGGACTCAACGTGGAACATGCCTACCAGTTGGTCCTGTTGGTGCACGTCCCAGATCTGGATGCCGTCGGCAACGGCTTCGTGAGAGAGGTGGGCGTCGTCGCGTTCAGTAACTCTGACAGTCATAGTAGTAAGCTCCTGACTTTGATGGCCTGAATGGTTAGGCCTCTGGATACTGCGGCGATGTGTCGCAGGACTCTTTTATAGGATTTGTTAGCTGCCTAAGTAAATAGCCTGTTCAGGTTCCCCGGTGGTCATAAACTCATCGATCCTCTGCAGCCCTTACATGACGTGGCTTACAGCGCAGTGGTGGCAAAATGAAGGATGTTTCATGTGCTTCTAGCCTGTCCGAATGCGCGTGTAAACGCCGTTCCAGACGCTCCGCGCCCTCTTGGCGACGCAGAGCGTCGAGAACTGCATTCCCACGCTGGAGCGTGAGGAACGATCATCGCAACATCGTGCCGATGCTCCGCGCTTCTGTCTGTAGGGCGTGGGAGTGAGCTTGCTCACGAAGGGCAGGTGCAGGCCCGACTATCTTGCGGCGCTCTGCGTCGCATGCCTTTCTGGACGCTCCACGTCCTCTTGACGACGCAGAGCGTCGAGAACTGCATTCCCACGCTGGAGCGTGAGGAACGATCATCGCAACATCGTGCCGATGCTCCGCGCTTCTGCCCGAAGGGCGTGGGAGTGAGCTTGCTCACGAAGGGCAGGTGCTGGCGCGACTATCGTGCGGCGCTCCGCGTCGCATGCCTTTCTGGACGCTTCGCGTCCTATTGACGACGCAGAGCGTCGAGAACTGCATTCCCACGCTGGAGCGTGAGGAACGATCATCTCAACTATCGTGCCCGATGCTCCGCGCTTCTGCCCGAAGGGCGTGGGAGTGAGCTTGCTCACGAAGGGCAGGTGCAGGCGCGACTATCGTGCGGCGCTCTGCGTCCTCTTGACGACGCAGAGCGTCGAGAACTGCATTCCTACGCTGGAGGGTGAGGAACGATCATCGCAACATCGTGCCGATGCTCCGCGCTTCTGCCCGAAGGGCGTGGGAGTGAGCTTGCTCACGAAGGGGGCGGTGCAGGCGCGACTATCGTGCGGCGCTCTGCGTCGCATGCCTTCAGCCAATAAAAAGCCCCGCTAAAAAGCGGGGCTCTGTGGTGCGTGCTGCCAGGGCAATCAGCTGCCTTTGACGGCCTTGCCGTTGACGGTGCCGTCCAGCAAGACGATGTTGTATTCCTTGCCGTCGGTTTCGACCTGTTGCAGGCGGACCAGCAGGTAATCCCAGTCCTTGGCGAACCACAGCACAGTGGTGCGCTTGCTTTGCGTCGGGTCGCGCACGCGCTCGACCTTGATCGCATCGACCTGGCCGGTCTTGGTGGTGACTTTTTCCGAACCCAGCACGCGGAAGTCGTAGGTGTCTACTTCATCACCGTCGACAACCTGATAGCTCATGCTCTTCTTGCCCTCAGCGATGTCGTGTTGCAACGCCAGCTGATAGGTGGACTTGTCGAGGATGCCACGGTTGAGCGGCAGCTTGATCGCATCGCCACGGTCGGTGCCGGTGACGAACTTGGTGTTCCAGTCGAACGCCAGATCGACCTTCTTGGATTTACCCAGGCCACTGCGCTCGAAGTTGTAGGTCTGCGGCAGCAGGGTGTCCTTGTCGACCTTCAGGGTGCTGACTTCAGTCAGGCTAGCGATCATCATCGAGGCCTTGAAGCTCAGGGTCCAGGTGCCATTGGCGCCGGCTTCCAGGCTGCGTTCGGCCGTGCCACTCATGGGCAGCTGTTTCCAGTCGGCGGTGTAGCTGGCGGAGAAGGGTTGAAGGTCTGCGGCCTGTACGGCAGGCAAGGCGAGCAGAGCGAAAGCGAAGAGCAGAGCGCGACGCATAGTATCTCCTAATGTCGAATCAGATGGCCGCTGGCCGGGAGTAACTGGCTATCGAGTAACGCACCTTGTTCACCAAGGCTCAGTCGGCCTTCGGCAAACCAGCGAATGGCCAGTGGGTAAATACGGTGCTCTTGAACATGGACCCGTTGCGCGAGCGTTGCGGGCGTGTCGTGCAACTGTACCGAAATAACAGCCTGTACGACCAGTGGGCCGCCATCGAGTTCCTCGGTAACGAAATGCACGCTGCAACCATGCTCGGTGTCGCCGGCCTCCAGCGCACGCTTGTGCGTGTGCAAGCCTTTGTAACGCGGCAGCAGGGAAGGGTGAATATTCAGCAGGCGGCCATGGTAGTGGCGAACGAATCCTGCGCTGAGAATGCGCATGAACCCGGCCAATACGACCAACTGTGGCTGGAAGGCGTCGATCCGTTCGATCAGCGCTGCATCGAAGGCTTCACGGCCCTCGTATGCGGTGTGATCCAGTACGCAGGTTTCGATGCCTGCGTCCCGTGCACGTTGCAGGCCGAATGCATCTGCGCGGTTGGAAATCACCGCGCGGATGCGGACGGGGCTGGCCCCGTCCTTGAAGCTGTCGATCATCGCTTGCAGGTTGCCGCCGGTGCCGGACAACAGCACCACGACTTCGCAGATGGCTGGCATCAATGCGCCTTGAGGTTTTTCAGCTCGACCTGTGCTGCGCCTTCGGCAGCGGTGGCGATCTGGCCGATCACCCAAGGCTGCTCGCCAGCTTCACGCAGCACCTTCAGTGCTGCTTCGACGTGCTCCTGAGCGACGCAGATCACCATGCCCACGCCGCAGTTCAGCACGCGGTGCATCTCGTTTTCCGCAACGTTGCCTTGCTGCTGCAGCCAGTCGAACACGGCCGGACGCTGCCAGCTGGCGACGTCGACCACGGCCTGAGCGCCTTCCGGCAGTACGCGTGGAATGTTGTCGAGCAGGCCGCCACCGGTGATGTGGGCCATGGCCTTGACTGCGCCGGTTTCCTTGATCAGCTTGAGCAGCGGCTTCACGTAGATGCGGGTCGGCGCCATCAGCAGTTCGGTCAGTGGCTTGCCGTCCAGCTGGATGTTTTCGATATCGGCGCCTGCCACTTCGATGATCTTGCGGATCAGCGAGTAGCCGTTGGAGTGCGGGCCGGACGATGGCAGGGCGAGCAGGGCGTCACCGGCAGCGACTTTCGAGCCGTCGATGATCTCGGCCTTTTCCACGACGCCGACGCAGAAGCCTGCCAGGTCGTAGTCTTCGCCTTCGTACATGCCCGGCATTTCAGCGGTTTCGCCGCCGACCAGCGAGCAGCCGGCCAGTTCGCAGCCGGCGCCGATGCCGGTGACGACCTGAGCGGCGGTGTCGACGTTCAGCTTGCCGGTGGCGTAGTAATCGAGGAAGAACAGTGGCTCTGCGCCGCAGACCACCAGGTCATTGACGCACATGGCGACCAGGTCGATGCCGATGGTGTCGTGCTTGTTCAGGTTCAGCGCCAGACGCAGCTTGGTGCCCACACCGTCGGTGCCGGAAACCAGAACCGGTTGCTTGTAGCCGGCCGGGATTTCGCAGAGGGCGCCGAAGCCTCCCAGGCCGCCCATGACTTCCGGACGCTTGGTGCGCTTGGCGACGCTCTTGATGCGTTCGACCAATGCTTCACCGGCGTCGATGTCTACACCGGCGTCTTTATAGCTCAGGGAGGGTTGCTTGCTCATAGAAAATCCAGGCCTTTAGGGGGGATTCGGAGGTATCGACCGCTGCGTTAGGACCCGTTCAGCACCGCGCTGTCATGCGGTGGTAATGTTGGGGCCATGGCGATTGCCGGTCTGCGAAGGCGCGCGATTTTATCAGGCTTGCTCATCAGGGGCCATCCTTGCGCCGACAACAGGGCGGTGTTGCACCAAATTAACCTCAAGCAGGTGGCCTGTCAGTGCGACCCTGGACGTTTAGGGTGTACTTTATGCGCGAACTGAATGATAGGTGGCTCACGTCTGTCCCAGACTGGTACACCTGCTGAAACCGCTTCTTTTTACTTTTTTCCGTTCGGGAACTGTCCATGCGTTTTTCCAGAATTCTTCTAGTCGGCTGTCTATCCCTGATCAGCCTTCCCAGCCTTGCCGAAACGGTCAGCAACCTTTATCAGGTTCGCGAGCCGGTCAATGGCCAGTCGCCCGATGAGCGCACGCGGGCCACGCAGGCCGCCGTCGAAACCCTGGTGCTGCGCCTGACCGGCGACGCCAAGGCCGTGCAGGGCTCGGCCATCGCCGCACTGCGCAAGGACCCGCAGCAGATCATCAGCCAGTACGGCTACGAGGCCGGCCCGCCGGAAACCCTGCTGGTCGACTTCGATCCGGCCACCACCGACCGTGCCTTGCACGATGCGGGGCTGCCGATCTGGGGCAGCAATCGCCCGTCGATTCTCGGCTGGTGGCTGAATGACTCGGTGGAAGGCTCGAATCTGGTCGGCGACGGTCAGGCCGCTGCCGAACCCTTGCGCCAGGCCGCTCAGCACCGCGGACTGCCGCTGCGTCTGCCGCTGGCTGATTTGAGCGAGCAGGGTATCGGTAATGCGAAAACCCTGGAGGGCACTGACCCTGCGCCGCTCAAGGAAGCCTCCGAGCGCTATGGCGCTGACGCGATACTGGCCGTGCACGCCCGGGAAGATGGCGGTCAGTGGCAGGGCAAATGGCGCTTGTGGCTGGGTGATCAGCGCGAACAGGGCACCGCAACCGGTGCCACATCCGAAGCCTTGGTCGATGCGGTGCTGCTGTCGGTCAGCGAGCGTCTGGCTCCGCGCTTCGTCGCCAAGCCCGGTGCGTCGACCGGCATGCTGATCCAGGTCCAAGGCATGACACTCGAGCGCTATGCGCAACTGCTTCAGTTACTCGAACCGTTCGGCGTGCGTCTGAGTTCTGTCGAAGGCGATAAAGTGGTGTTTGAGGTCAGTGGCAGCACCGATCAGCTACGCTCGCAGTTGTCGCTGGCCAAATTGCAGGAAGTGCCCGCAGCCGAAGCAGCCGCTACCGCAACGTCGCCTGCTGCGCCTGTCGATGCGACTGCGCCGGTTGCGCCAGCCAATGGAGCTGCTGCTGTTCCGGCACCTGCGCCCGCACCGATGATTGTTCCGGCGTCTGCGCCACAGCTCTATTTCCGCTGGTAACCCGGCAAGAACGCTTTTCCACTGGCTTGAGGGATGTTGATGACTGATACGCGGCGTTGGTTCTGGATCGGCGGCCTGGCCTTGCTGGTTGCATTCGTGGTGCTGTTGCACACGATCCTCACTCCTTTTCTGGTGGCGTTACTGCTGGCCTACATGGGTGATCCGCTGGTGGACCGTCTGGAGCGCGCCGGACTGTCCAGAACCCTGAGCGTTGTGGTCGTGTTCGGGTTGTTCACGCTGGTGCTGATGGCGTTGCTGCTGGTTCTGGTGCCGATGCTCGCCAAGCAGTTGTTCCGTCTTTACGAGCTGGCGCCGCAGATTCTTGACTGGCTGCAGCACTCGGCGTTGCCGTGGGTCCAGGCCAAGTTCGGGCTGGCAGACGGGTTCTGGAAGTTCGACAAGATCAAGGCAGCCATCTCCGAGCATATGGGCCAGGCCGGGGACATCGTCTCTATTGTGCTGTCCCAGGCTACGGCGTCCAGCCTGGCGCTGATCGGCTGGCTGACCAATCTGGTGCTGATCCCCGTGGTGTGTTTCTACCTGCTGCGTGACTGGGACATCATGACCGGCAAGATCCGTGGCCTGCTGCCGCGTCAGCGTGAAGGGCAAATCGTCAAGCTGGCGGGCGAGTGCCACGAAGTGCTGGGCGCGTTCATACGCGGTCAGTTGCTGGTGATGGTCGGCCTTGGCGTGATCTATGCGGCCGGTCTGATGCTGGTCGGGCTGGAGCTGGGCCTGCTGATCGGCGTGATTGCCGGTCTGGCGGCCATCGTGCCTTATATGGGGTTCGTGATCGGTATCGGTTCGGCGCTGGTGGCCGGGCTGTTCCAGTTTGGCGGTGACCTGTACCCGATGATGGGGATTGTGGCGGTGTTCATGATCGGTCAGGCCCTCGAGGGGATGGTGCTGACGCCGTTGCTGGTCGGTGATCGCATCGGCCTGCACCCGGTCGCCGTCATCTTCGCGATTCTGGCGGGTGGCGAGCTGTTCGGCTTCACCGGCATTCTGCTGGCCCTGCCGGTGGCGGCGGTGATCATGGTGCTGGTGCGCCACATGCATGATCTGTACAAGGACTCGGAAATCTACGCAGGCGCGGAAGATCCGGAGCTGTAATATCGATGCAAGCCTCTTCGCCGCCCGGTGAAGAGGCTCATGCCTTGAGTGCATGCCCCCTGCAAACGCCCTGTCCTGGGCTCTGTACGAAAAGTGGCTGCGCTCGGTGATGCTTCGTTAAAAACAGGCTCGGATGCGAGTCCAATCGGAATGCTCATTTACAACACGTAGAGTCGAGCGCGACCCCGGCCGTTCCTCGCCTGTTTTTGCCTTGCCTGACCTTCGCTCGCCGACTTTTCGTACAGCGCCTGGACGGCGCTTTACTCTCCCTGACGCAAACCTTTGATTTTGCTTGAGGTCTGTCGCATTGTGCGACCAGCGTCACGGGTATAAACTTTGCGCTCTTTACACAGAGGCCCTTGACGGTTTGCATGAGCCGTTAGTCAGCATGAAACCGATTCAGCTGCCCCTGAGTGTGCGTCTGCGTGATGACGCCACTTTCGTCAATTACTATCCAGGCGCCAACGCCGCTGCACTCGGCTATGTCGAGCGGCTGTGCGAAGCCGACGCTGGCTGGACCGAAAGCCTCATCTATCTGTGGGGTAAGGACGGAGTAGGGCGCACGCACCTGCTGCAGGCTGCCTGCCTGCGTTTCGAGCAGTTGGGCGAGCCTGCAGTGTATCTGCCGCTGGCCGAAGTCATAGATGAAGGCATCGAGCTGTTCGATCATCTGGAGCAGTACGAGCTGGTGTGTCTGGACGATCTGCAGGCGATCGTCGGCAAGCCCGACTGGGAAGAAGCGCTGTTTCATCTGTTCAATCGTCTGCGTGACAGCGGGCGTCGTCTGCTGATTGCCGCGTCCAAATCGCCCCGCGAATTGCCGGTAAAGCTTCCCGACCTGAAATCGCGCCTGACCATGGCATTGGTGTTCCAGATGCGCGGTCTGTCCGACGAGGACAAGCTGCGCGCCTTGCAACTGCGTGCCTCTCGGCGTGGTCTGCACCTGACCGACGATGTCGGGCATTTCATCCTGACGCGTGGTACACGCAGCATGAGCGCGCTGTTCGAATTGCTCGAGCGCCTCGATCAGGCGTCACTCCAGGAAAAGCGCAAGCTGACCATTCCCTTCCTTAAAGAGACCCTCGGGTGGTAGATCAGGCGCTGTTGATGCAGACGGCGGCTGCCTTGCGCCATGCACAACGGATTCTGGTGATCACCGGGGCGGGTTTGTCTGCCGATTCGGGGTTGCCGACCTACCGTGGTGTGGGCGGGCTTTACAATGGCAAGACCGATGATGGCCTGCCTATCGAAATGGCCCTGTCCGGGCCCATGCTGCGCCGTGACCCCGAGCTGTGCTGGAAGTACATCGCTGAACTGGGCAGGGCGTGTCTGGGTGGCGAACCGAATATCGCGCATTACGCCATCGCCCAGTTGCAACGCATCAAACCCGAGTGCTGGGTGCTGACCCAGAACGTCGACGGTTATCACCGTGCGGCGGGCAGTCCGCCGGAGCGCCTGATCGAAATTCACGGGCAACTCTCGCCACTGTTTTGCCAATCCTGCGGTGCTGAGGATTCGCAATTGAGTGAGCACTTGCAGCGCCCTTTGCCCCCCTTATGCCCGGCATGTAGTGGCATTTTGCGACCGTCCGTCGTTCTTTTTCAGGAAATGCTTCCCGAAAAAGCCCTGGAAACACTGTATGAACAGCTGGCTAAAGGCTATGACGCAGTGCTGAGTATCGGCACCACCGCAAGCTTCCCCTACATTCACGAACCGGTCATTCGCACCAGGGTTTCCGGGGGTTTTACCGCAGAAATCAATCCGCAGCCGACGGACCACAGCGCGCAGATGGACGTCTTTTTGCCGTACCGCGCGGCACATGTCATGGCCGAACTCATAAGTCACATCTAGTTCGATTGAATTTGCAAATCACCTTCATAAAAGGCATAGTCTCGCCATCTTAACTAGTCAGCCACGGTTGTGCCCATGCAAGTTGTTCGCTTCGCACCCCTCGTGCCTCTCGCACTCGTTACATTTCTCTTCGGTTGCTCGGCCAATATGCCGGTCGCACAGCAGGAACAGGCCCAGCCAGTTCCACGCTATCAGAGCGCGATCAATGCCAATGCCCAGTCCGCAGCCCGTCGCGCCGACGCGGCAGTCCTGCAGGACGAGCTCGCTACCGAAGACGAACTGGCCCAGTTCGCTGATAACAAGTCTTACCAACTGCCGGCCCTGGCCGACAGCATCCTGGAGCGTGGCAAGTCGCTGATCGGCACACGCTACAAGTTCGGCGGCACGTCGACTTCTTCGGGTTTCGATTGCAGCGGCTTCATCGGTTATCTGTTTCGCGAAGAGGCCGGCATGAGCCTGCCACGTTCCACGCGTGAAATGATCAACGTCAACGCACCTCTGGTGGCGCGCAACAAGCTTCAGCCGGGCGATGTGCTGTTCTTCAGTACTCGCGGTCGCGGTCAGGTCAGCCACGCAGCGATCTACGCCGGTAATCGGCAGTTCATCCACTCCAGCAGTCGCCGCAGCGGCGGTGTGCGCATCGACAGCCTCGATGACGCCTACTGGAGCAAGACCTTCATCGAGGCCAAGCGGCCGCTGGCGATGGCCCCGGGTACTGTTGCAGTAAAATCGACACCTGAAGTAACGCAGACAACGGCGATGACTTCGACTACAGTCAAGACCGCGCCCAAGCGGCGTAAATAAATAGAACGCGCAGTACAAGACCTTCGGGTCTTTCTGCGTTTTTGAGCTTCTCGGCAGCGTAAGCCGCATCCGGATAGGTTGTTGTGGTTATGTCGATTGCGTTGCGCCTGTTAGTCATTTCTGTTGCTGCGTTGCTCGGTGCCTGCGCCAGCGCGCCGCCCCCGCCCAAAGCGCCCCGGATCGTTCAGCGTCCGGTGGTCACTGCTCCTCCCCAGATTCTTTCTCCAGCTGCCGAAGACGTGCTGTTTCGTGCGTTGGGGCTGGTTGGCACGCCTTATCGCTGGGGCGGCAACACGCCTGACTCCGGTTTCGATTGCAGCGGTCTTATAGGTTATGTCTATCGTGACGCGGCTGGCATTTCCCTGCCACGTTCCACGCGCGAGATGATCGTGATGGGCGCACCGAATATTCGCCGCGAGCAACTGCAGTCAGGTGATCTGGTGTTCTTTGCCACGTCAGGTGGTTCGCAGGTGTCGCATGCGGGGATTTACGTGGGCGAAGGCCGCTTCGTGCATGCGCCGGCCACCGGTGGCACGGTCAAGCTCGACAGCCTCGACAAGCCTTACTGGCAGAGAGCCTACCTCAACGCCAAGCGCGTGATTCAGCCGTCCAGTCTGGCGCAGAATCGGCCTTAGGCAGGAACCGCTGATCAGCGGCTCCCCCCAGCTCCAGCCTCAGGATCGGACGCAGAGCGTCCAGAAAGGCGTGTCCACGCTGGAGCGTGGCACGCTGGGGATCGCCGTAGCTGTGTCGGCCTCTTCGCGAGCAAGCTCGCTCCCACAGGAATCACCGCTCGGCGTTACTGAGCAGTCTTGGTTGATGTCACGCGCCAGATCTTGTTGCCGACATCGTCGGCCACCAGCAAACCGCCGCGCTGGTCATTGACCACGCCAACCGGACGGCCCATGGCTTTTTCATCCTTGTTGAGGAAGCCGGTCAACACATCGACCGGTGTGCCGTTGGGTTTGCCGCCACTGAATGGAATGAACACCACCTTATAGCCGCTGTGCGGTTTGCGGTTCCATGAGCCGTGCTGGCCAATGAACAGGCCTTCGTTGAACGGTGCAGCCAGTGTCTTGCCGTCAGCGAACACCAGGCCCAGCGAAGCGGTGTGCGGACCGACTGCGTAATCCGGGGCAATCGCCTTGGCGACCAGTGCCGGGTTCTGCGGCTTGACGCGCTCGTCGACATGCTGGCCGTAGTAGCTGTAAGGCCAGCCGTAGAATGCGCCGTCCTGCACCGAGGTGACGTAGTCAGGCACCAGATCGCTGCCGATCTCGTCGCGCTCGTTGACCGCCGTCCACAGTTTGCCGGTCTTCGGCTCCCAATCCATGCCGTTGGGGTTGCGCAGGCCCGACGCGAAGATCCGGTGGTTGCCGGTGGCCGCGTCCACTTCCCAGATCGCCGCACGACCCTCTTCCTTGTCCATGCCGTTTTCGGCCACGTTGCTGTTGGAGCCCACGGTCACGTACAGCTTGCTGCCATCCTTGCTGGCGATGACATTCTTGGTCCAGTGGTGATTGAGCGTGCCGCCCGGCAGGTCGACCACCTTGGTCGCCTGCGCGCTGATCGAGGTCTGCCCTGATTCATACGGGAAGCTGATCAGGCGATCGGTATCGGCGACATACAGCTTGTTGCCCACCAGGGTCATGCCGAACGGCGAATTGAGGTTTTGCAGGAAAACCGTGCGCGTCTCTGCCACACCGTCCTTGTCTACGTCGCGCAGCAACGTGATGCGGTTGGCGCTGGGCACACCGGCACCGGCGCGGCCCATGACTTTTTCCATCACCCAGCCGCGAATGCCTTTGGAGTCATCCGGTTTGGCGGGCGAATTGGTTTCTGCGACCAGCACGTCACCGTTGGGCAACACATACAGCCAGCGCGGGTGGTCGAGGTTTTCGGCGAACGCAGCCACTTGTGTGCCCGGCGCGGCGACCGGCTTGGCGCCTTTTTCCCAGCCTACGGCAGGGGCGATGTTGACGGTCGGGATCAGCGTCTTGTTGGGCTCCGGCAGCTTGGGCGAGGGGCCTGTTCCATCCGAGACTTGCAGTCTCGAAGACTCGCCGCAGGCAGCGAGGCCGCCGGCGACCAGAAGCAACACTGCGTAGTGGGGGCTGAGTTTGAACATTGTCGATCTCCATTAACAAGGGCATGGTCCAGTAACTGATAGAGGCACCGCCAACCCGCTAGGTTCAATCACGTTCCGCGGCGACGGTGTCGATTGACGCTCCCGGTCCAACCCTCTACCCTTCGCGGTTTGTTTCAGGTGCTCTGCAATCCCCGATTGGCAGAGTGAAACAGGGAAGCCGGTGTGGGTCGACAGATCCGATCCCGGCGCTGCCCCCGCAACGGTAAATGAGTCAAGGCTGTGCCTGACGCCACTGTGTTTCGACATGGGAAGGCGCGCAGCCGGGGTGACCCGCTCATGAGCCCGGAGACCGGCCTGAATCACTCAATGACATCACGGAGGGTGATGTTCTGTGCAGGGCGTTGCCGTGCTGTCCAGTGCTGTCCTTCCGTCTGTTGTCGCCTGCCCCGAGCGGAGAACCCAGATGAACGAATCCCCCGAACGCGACGAACGCCATCTGGCGCGCATGCAGCGCAAGAAAGCCGTCATGGACGAGCGTATCGCCAGCTCGCCCAACGAGTGCGGCCTGCTGCTGGTATTGACCGGCAATGGCAAGGGCAAGAGCAGCTCGGCATTCGGCATGCTCGCCCGCGCCATGGGCCACGACATGCAGTGTGGTGTGGTGCAGTTCATCAAGGGCCGCAACAGCACGGGCGAAGAAATGTTTTTCCGCCGTTTCCCCGAGCAGGTGCGCTATCACGTAATGGGTGAGGGCTTCACCTGGGAAACCCAGGATCGCCAGCGCGACATCGCCGCCGCCGAAGCCGCCTGGGCCGTGTCTCAGGAAATGCTTCGCGATCCGGCCATTGGTCTGGTGGTGCTCGACGAACTGAACATCGCCCTCAAACATGGCTACCTCGACCTTGAACAAGTGCTCAGCGACCTGCAGGCACGTCCGCCGATGCAGCATGTATTGGTGACTGGCCGCGGTGCCAAAGCCGAATTGATCGACCTGGCCGATACCGTTTCCGAGATCGGCGTGGTCAAGCACGCGTTTCAGGCCGGTATTCGTGCGCAGAAAGGTATCGAGCTGTGAACCCTTCATCATTGAGCGCATTGCAATGAGAGCCCCGCGTGATTGTCCGGCGGTATTGATCGCTGCGCCTGCCTCCGGGCAAGGCAAAACCACGGTGACCGCTGCACTGGCACGCTTGCACCGCAACCAGGGGCGCAAGGTCCGGGTGTTCAAGTGCGGCCCGGACTTTCTTGACCCGATGATTCTTGAGCGGGCCAGTGGTGCGCCGGTCTATCAACTGGACATGTGGATGGTCGGTGCCGATGAAAGCCGTCGCCTGTTGTGGGAGGCGGCTGACGAGGCGGACCTGATTCTGATCGAAGGGGTCATGGGGCTGTTCGACGGCACGCCGTCGAGCGCCGACCTGTCCCGGCATTTTGGCGTGCCGGTACTCGGTGTGATCGACGGCACGGCCATGGCGCAGACGTTTGGCGCACTGGCGCTGGGCCTGGCGCGCTATCAGCCTGATCTGCCGTTCGCCGGCGTGCTGGCCAATCGCGTCGGCACGGTACGCCATGCGCAGTTGCTGGAGAACAGCCTGACCGAAGGCCTGCGCTGGTACGGCGCACTGTCCCGGGAAGTCGGCTTCGAATTGCCCAGCCGTCATCTGGGGTTGGTCCAGGCCAGTGAGCTCAATGATCTGGACGTGCGTCTGGACATGGCTGCTGCGGCGCTGGCCAGCACCTGTGAAGTGGCTTTGCCGCCGGCCGTGACCTTTACCGCGCCCGACCCGGTTCATGTCGAACCGCTGCTGCGCGGCGTACGCATTGCCATCGCACGCGATGAAGCCTTTGCCTTTCTGTATGGCGCGAGCCTGGAACTGCTGAGGAACATGGGCGCCGAGCTGAGTTTCTTCTCGCCGGTCCATGATCGCGAGCTTCCCGAGGCCGACAGCCTGTACCTGCCCGGTGGCTACCCGGAGCTGCACCACGTGGCGTTGGCCGCCAATGGCACAATGCAGGCTTCGATCAGGGCTCACCATATTGCCGGCAAGCCGATTCTTGCCGAGTGCGGCGGCATGCTCTATTTGCTCGAAGCCCTGACCGATGTCGAGG
This sequence comes from Pseudomonas cerasi, assembly GCF_027983475.1. NCBI lineage: Bacteria > Pseudomonadati > Pseudomonadota > Gammaproteobacteria > Pseudomonadales > Pseudomonadaceae > Pseudomonas > Pseudomonas cerasi. Next base: position 516,811 of record NZ_JAQJVM010000002.1, on the reverse strand, counting down.
GCGTGCGCGCCGAACTGGTCGGCTTGCTGTCCGGTGAAGCGGTCATGCAGAAGCGTCTGGCGGCGCTGGCCTTGCAGGCCGTCGAGCTGCCCGAGGGCACGCTGCACGGCCATACCTATCACCACTCGCTGACCAGCACCGAGCTGCAGCCGATTGCGCGTGGCGTCAGCCCCAATGGCGGGCGCGGCGCAGAAGCGGTCTATCGTTTGGGTCGTCTGACCGCGTCCTACGTGCATTTCTATTTTCCTTCCTGCCCCCGGGCGATTGCGGCGCTGTTCAAACCATGACCGAGCAAGCGTTCAGCCCCGAAGAGCGGGCTGCGGTGTACCGCGCTATCGCCGAACGTCGCGACATGCGCCACTTCATCGGTGGTGCGGTCGCGCCCGAGCTATTGGCGCGCGTGCTCGAAGCTGCGCATCAGGCTCCCAGCGTCGGGCTGATGCAGCCGTGGCGCTTCATCCGCATCAGCGATCCGCTATTGCGCGGCAGGATGCAGGCGCAGGTAGAGGAGGAGCGTGTTCGTACCGCCGAGGCGCTGGGGGAGCGAACCGACGAGTTCATGAAGCTCAAGGTCGAAGGCATCAACGACTGCGCAGAAGTGCTGGTCGCCGCGCTGATGGAAGGGCGTGAGCAACACATTTTCGGGCGTCGCACCTTGCCCGAAATGGACATGGCATCGCTGTCCTGCGCGATCCAGAACCTGTGGCTGGCATCGCGTGCAGAAGGCCTGGGCATGGGCTGGGTGTCGCTGTTCGACCCCGAGGCATTGGCCGAACTGCTGGGCATGCCTGACGGCGCGAAGCCGCTGGCGATCATTTGCCTGGGGCCGGTCAAGGAATTCTATCCTGCGCCAATGCTGGTGATGGAAGGCTGGGCGCAGGCGCGTCCGCTGCACGAGCTGCTGTACGAGAATCAATGGGGAGTGAATCAATGAGTGTGGCGCTGTTGAGCGTCGCCGGGGTCGCGCTGGATGCGCTGCTCGGTGAGCCAAAACGATGGCATCCGCTGGTGGCGTTCGGCAACTTCGCCAATCGGGTCGAGCAGCGTTTCAACAGTGGCGGCCGTGGCTGGCGCAGTCACGGCGTTACCGCCTGGGTCATCACCGTTGTGCCGCTGACGCTGCTGGCCACGCTGCTGAGCTGGTTGCCTGGCGTGGGCTGGCTGTTCGAGATTCTGGCGCTGTATGGCGCGCTGGGCATGCGCAGTCTGGGCGAGCACGTTCAGCCGGTGGCGCAAGCGCTGCGCAGTGATGATCTGGTTGAAGCACGTCAGCGGGTCGGTTATCTGGTCAGTCGCCAGACCACTGAGCTGGACGCTACCGAAGTCGCCCGCGCAGCCACCGAGTCGGTGCTGGAGAACGGTAGCGATGCGGTGTTCGCAGCGTTATTCTGGTTTGTCGTGGCCGGTGCGCCCGGCGTGGTGCTGTACCGGCTGAGCAATACGCTGGACGCCATGTGGGGCTATCGCAACGAGCGCTTTGAGCGTTTTGGCTGGGCTGCGGCGAAGATCGACGATCTGCTCAACTATATTCCCGCACGTCTTGTGGCATTGACTTACGCCTTGTTGGGCAAGACCCGACTGGCGCTGCGTTGCTGGCGCACACAGGCTCCGGCCTGGGACAGTCCGAATGCCGGTCCGGTGATGGCCGCTGGCGCAGGCGCGCTGGGTGTCGAACTGGGTGGCGCGGCGATCTACCACGGCGAGTTGCATCAGCGTCCGCAACTGGGTGAGGGTGCGCCTGCCGACGCGGACTCGATCGATCGCGGCTGGCAACTGGTGCAGCGCGGCGTCTGGTTATGGCTGCTGGTCATCTGCGTGGCGGCTGAATTTTATGCTTGAGCACGGCGGGCGGTTGCGCGCGGCGGCGCAGCATTACGGTATTCAGCTAGCCGACTGGCTGGACCTGTCCACTGGGATCGCGCCCTGGTCGTGGCCCATCCCGGAGATTCCGACGCGTGCCTGGGCGCGGTTGCCCGAGACCGACGATGGTCTGGAAGCGGCGGCCTGCGCGTATTACGGTGTGTCCCGGTTATTGCCGGTGTCTGGTTCGCAGGCCGCGATTCAGGCACTGCCGCGGGTGCGCAGCGGGGGGCGAGTTGGCGTTCTGTCGCCCTGCTACGCAGAGCACGCGCATGCCTGGCGCAAGAACGGTTTCGTGGTCCGTGAGGTGGGTGAGCAGGAGGTCGACTACTTCCTCGACAGCCTGGACATACTGGTAGTGGTCAACCCCAACAACCCGACCGGTCTGCACCTGAGCGCCGAGCGCTTGCTGGAGTGGCATGCACGACTGGCCGAGCGCGGTGGCTGGCTGGTCGTCGATGAAGCGTTCATGGATAACACGCCGGGCATGAGCCTGGCGGCCGAAACGGGGCGCAGCGGGCTGATCGTCCTGCGTTCGTTCGGCAAGTTTTTCGGCCTGGCTGGCGTGAGGCTCGGTTTTGTCATGGCCGAGCCGGTGCTGTTGAGGATGCTGGCGCAGGAAATCGGCCCCTGGTCGGTCAGTGGGCCAACCCGGATCATCGGTCAGGTGTGCCTCAGTGATCAGCAGGGGCAGGCGCGTCAACGTGAGCGCTGTGACCAGGCCCGCGACCGGCTGGTGGCGTTGCTCGACCGCTACGCTCTGACCCCGCAAGGCGGCTGTGCGCTGTTCCAATGGCTGGTGACCCCTGAGGCGCAGACGCTCTATGAGTTTTGTGCGCGGCGCGGCGTGCTGCTGCGTCTGTTCAAGGGTGACACCTCCGAGTCGTCCAGTCTGCGTTTCGGTCTGCCCCGCGACGAGGCCGACTGGCTGCGGCTGCACGATGTTCTGCTTGAATACCGCAAGGAATACCCATGAGCACGCTGATGGTACAAGGCACCACCTCCGATGCCGGCAAAAGCACTCTGGTGACGGCCCTGTGCCGCTGGCTGACTCGTCAGGGCGTCAGGGTCGTGCCGTTCAAGCCGCAGAACATGGCGCTCAACAGCGCGGTGACTGCAGACGGCGGCGAGATCGGCCGCGCGCAGGCCGTGCAGGCGCAGGCGTGCTACCTCGAACCGCACACCGACATGAACCCGGTGCTGCTCAAGCCCAACAGTGACACGGGCGCGCAGGTGATCATTCACGGCCGTGCAGTGACCACCATGAACGCGGTGGCTTATCACGGCTACAAAGAGATCGCCATGCAGGCGGTGCTGGAATCCCATCGGCGCCTGGGTGAAAGCTACCCGGTGATCGTGGTCGAGGGCGCGGGTTCTCCGGCCGAGATCAACCTGCGCGCCAACGATATCGCCAACATGGGCTTTGCCGAGGCGGTCGACTGCCCGGTGCTGCTGATTGCCGATATCAATCGTGGCGGGGTGTTTGCCCATCTGGTCGGCACCCTCGAGCTGCTGTCGCCCAGTGAGCAGGCGCGGGTCAAGGGTTTCATCATCAACCGTTTTCGCGGTGACATCGCCTTGTTGCAGCCGGGTCTGGACTGGCTGGAAGCACGCACCGGCAAGCCGGTGGTTGGCGTGCTGCCCTACGTGATGGACCTGCACCTCGAAGCCGAAGACGGCCTGGACCAGCGCCAGACCGACAAGGTCGAGCATGTGCTGAACGTGGTGGTCCCGGTGCTGCCTCGCATCAGTAATCACACTGATTTCGACCCGCTGCGCCTGCACCCTCAGGTCAATCTGCAGTTCATCGGTCCCGGCCAGGCGATTCCTCCTGCGGACCTGATCATTCTGCCCGGCTCGAAAAGCGTGCGCAGTGATCTGAACTACCTGCGCAACAATGGCTGGGACACCGCCATCGAGCGGCATTTGCGTTATGGCGGCAAGCTGATGGGGATCTGCGGCGGCCTGCAAATGCTCGGTGAGCAGGTGCACGATCCTCTCGGGCTGGAAGGCGCAGCCGGGTCCAGCGCCGGGTTTGGCCTACTGGCAATGAGCACGGTGCTGGAAGCGGAAAAGCAACTGCGCAATGTGCGCGGTCGTCTGACCCTGGAAGACGCCGAGGTCAGCGGCTACGAAATTCATGCCGGGGTAACGACAGGGCCGGCGCTGGAGCAGGCTGCCGTGCAACTGGACGACGGGCGTTGCGATGGCGCGCAGAGTGTCGACGGGCAGGTGCTCGGGACTTACCTGCACGGCCTGTTCGAATCACCTGCGGCCTGTAGCGCGTTACTGCGCTGGGCGGGGTTGGCGAACGTGCAGTCCGTCGACTATCACGCCCTGCGCGAGCGCGACATCGAACGTCTGGCGGACCTGGTGGAAAAACACCTGGACGGCCCATTGCTTCGCGAACTGTGTGGCCTGGAGGCGAACTGAATGCTGCAATTGATCCTCGGCGGCGCGCGTTCCGGCAAGAGTCGCCTGGCGGAAAAACTGGCCGCCGACAGCACGCTGAAGGTGACCTACATCGCCACCAGTCAGCCTCTGGACGGCGAAATGAATCAGCGTGTTGCGAGCCATCGCGCACGCCGTCCCGAGCACTGGGGGTTGGTCGAAGAGCCGATCGAGCTGGCGCGGGTGCTGCGCGAAAATGCGGCGCCCGATTGCTGCCTGCTAGTCGATTGCCTGACCCTCTGGCTGACCAATCTGCTGATGCTCGACAACCCCGAGCGCCTGCTTCAAGAACGTGAATCCCTGCTCGACAGCCTTGCCGGGCTGCCGGGTGAAATCATTTTTGTCAGCAACGAAACCGGGCTTGGCGTCGTGCCGCTCGGCGAACTGACCCGTCGCTATGTCGATGAAGCCGGCCTGTTGCATCAGGCGCTGGCCGAGCGTTGCCAGCGTGTCGTGTTGACCGTTGCCGGCTTGCCCCTGACGTTGAAAGGAACCGCGCTATGAGTAATTCCTGGTGGCTCAAGCCTGCACAGGCCATTGATGTACCGATGCGCGAGGCGGCACTGGCCCGTCAGCAGCAACTGACCAAACCCGCCGGTTCGCTGGCGCAACTGGAGCGCCTGGCGGTACAGCTGGCCGGTTTGCAAGGGCGTGAGCGTCCGGCCGCCGATCAACTGTGGATCGCGATTTTTGCCGCTGATCATGGTGTCGTCGCTGAAGGTGTGTCGGCGTATCCACAGGAAGTCACCGGGCAGATGCTGCACAACTTCGTCAACGGCGGCGCCGCGATCAGCGTGCTGGCGCGTCAGCTCTCCGCGCAACTGGACGTGGTCGATCTGGGCACTGTGTCGCCAATGGATTTGCCCGGGGTGCGCCATCTGCGCATTGGCGCGGGCACCGCTAATTTTGCCTATGGGCCGGCCATGAGTGTCGAGCAGGGGCTCGCTGCCCTGCAGGCCGGGCGTGACAGCGTATTGCGCGCCAAGGCTGTCGGCACTGAACTGTTCATCGGCGGCGAGATGGGCATCGGCAACACCACAGCCGCCAGCGCAGTCGCCTGCTCGTTGCTGGAGTGCGCTGCGCCGTTGCTGGTCGGACCCGGTACCGGGCTGAACGCCGAGGGCATTCAGCACAAGACTCATGTCATCGAGCGCGCACTGGCATTGCACGTCGATCAGGCGGGAGACCCGTTGAACAGCCTGTTCTGCATGGGCGGCTTCGAAATCGCCGCGCTGACCGGTGCGTACCTGGCCTGCGCGCAGGAAGGTATTGCGGTACTGGTCGACGGTTTCATTTGCAGCGTGGCCGCGCTGGTAGCGGTGCGCCTGAATCCCTCCTGCCGCAACTGGCTGTTGTTCGGTCATCGGGGCGCCGAACCGGGCCACCGGCATCTGCTGGAAACGCTGCAGGCCGAACCGCTGCTGGACCTCGGTTTGCGTCTGGGCGAGGGCAGCGGTGCCGCACTGGCTGTGCCGCTGGTACGCCTGGCGTGCGAGCTGCACAGCGGCATGGCGACGTTTGCCGAAGCGGCTGTGGCGGATCGCCCCGCATGACCTTGCACCTGGACCTGTTGCGGCACGGCGAAACCGAACTGGGCGGCGGCCTGCGCGGCAGTCTCGACGACGCGCTGACCGAGTCTGGCTGGCAGCAGATGCGTGCGGCGGTGGTCGATTGCGGCCCTTGGACGCGGATTGTCAGCTCGCCGCTGCAACGTTGCGCACGTTTCTCCGAAGAGCTGGCGCAGCGCTTGTCGTTGCCTCTGCACCTGGAGCCAGGTTTGCAGGAGCTGCATTTCGGCGACTGGGAAGGGCACAGCCCTGCGCAACTCATGGAAACCGATGCGCAGGGCCTGGGTCTGTTCTGGGCGGACCCCTACGCGTTCACCCCCCCCAACGGCGAGCCGGTGCTGGATTTCTCGAGCCGGGTATTGAGTGCCATTGAGCGTCTGCATCAGGCTTACGCCGGTGAGCGCGTGTTGCTGGTCAGTCATGGCGGTGTCATGCGCTTGCTGGTGGCGCAGGCGCGTGGTTTGCCGCGTGAGCAACTGTTGCAGGTAGTGGTCGGGCATGGCGCGCTGTTGTCGATTCAGGTCGCTGCTGATCGCGTACTCACGGAGATCTGAGATGCTGCCGTTCTGGATCGCCCTGCAATTTCTCGGCAGCCTGCCGATCAGACTGCCCGGCATGCCGCGCCCTGAAGAGCTAGGACGCTCCTTGCTGTACTACCCGTTGGTCGGGGCGGTGTTCGGCACGCTGCTGCTGGGCTTCAACACCTTGCTCAGTGGTACGCCGCTCATTCTGCACGCCGCGCTGGTACTCAGTGCCTGGGTATTGCTAAGCGGCGGCCTGCATCTGGACGGTCTGGCCGACAGTGCTGACGCCTGGCTGGGCGGCTTCGGTGACCGTGAACGCACCTTGAAGATCATGAAGGACCCACGCAGCGGGCCTATCGCCGTGGTCACACTGGTCCTGGTGCTGCTGCTCAAGTTTGCTGCGATTCTGGCGCTGATCGAGAGCCATGCCAGTGTCTGGCTGCTGTTGGCGCCGGTGATCGGGCGCGCGGCCATGCTTGGGCTGTTTCTGGGAACGCCGTATGTGCGTTCCGGGGGATTGGGGCAGGCGCTCGCCGATCACCTGCCGCGTGGCCCTGGACGCAAGGTTTTGGCCGCCACTGCCATTGTGTGCGTGCTGCTCGCCGGCTGGTCAGGGGTAGCTGTATTGCTGGTCTGCGCCGTTTGTTTCTTCTGGCTGCGGCAGTTGATGATGCGCCGTCTGGGCGGCTGCACCGGCGATACGGCCGGGGCATTGCTTGAGCTGCTGGAATTGGCGGTGCTGCTGACGCTGGCGCTGCTTTGAGACCCTGCACAACGCTTTGTTGACAGCTTTTACCGGCAGCGCGTAGCTTCGCGAATTGCGGGTCAAACCATGTAACACAAAGCGCAGGGAGCTTAACCATGACATCGATCTGGCGTACCAGTGGCTGGGTTCTGCTGGGCAGTGCGTTGATTCTTGCGCTTTCGCTGGGTACGCGGCACGGCTTCGGTCTGTTTCTGGCACCCATGAGTGCCGAGTTTGGCTGGGGGCGTGAAGTCTTTGCCTTTGCCATCGCCCTGCAGAATCTGATGTGGGGCCTGGCGCAGCCCTTCGCCGGGGCGCTGGCAGATCGATTCGGGGCGGCGAAAGTTGTCTTCGTCGGCGGTGTGCTGTATGCAGCAGGTCTGCTGTGTATGAGTACCGCCGATTCTTCCCTCAGCCTTTCATTGAGCGCCGGTCTGCTGATCGGTATCGGTCTGTCCGGCACATCGTTTTCGGTCATCCTGGGGGTCGTGGGGCGTGCGCTGCCTGCGGAAAAACGCAGTATGGGCATGGGGATCGCCAGCGCCGCCGGCTCATTCGGTCAGTTCGCCATGCTGCCCGGTACATTGGGTTTGATCAGTTGGCTGGGCTGGTCCGGCGCCTTGCTGGTGCTGGGTGTGATGGTGGCGTTGATCCTGCCTCTGGTGGGCATGCTCAAGGATACGCCGAGTGTATCCACCGGCGTCGAACTGACCCTCGGCGAGGCGCTGCGCGAGGCGTGCTCGCATTCGGGGTTCTGGCTGTTGGCGCTGGGGTTCTTTGTCTGCGGTTTTCAAGTGGTCTTCATTGGCGTGCACTTACCGGCCTATCTGGTGGATCAGCACTTGCCCGCCAAGGTTGGCACTACAGTGCTGGCCCTGATTGGCCTGTTCAATATCTTCGGCACCTATACCGCAGGCTGGCTGGGCGGGCGCATGTCCAAACCCCGGCTGCTGACTGTGCTTTACCTGTTGCGCGCGGTGGTGATCGTGCTGTTTCTCTGGATACCCTTGAGCCAGACCACGGCGTATCTGTTCGGCGTGGCGATGGGCTTGCTGTGGCTGTCGACCGTGCCGCTGACCAACGGTACGGTTGCGACACTGTTCGGTGTGCGTAACCTGTCGATGCTGGGCGGCATCGTCTTTCTGTTTCACCAGTTGGGCGCCTTCCTCGGTGGCTGGCTGGGCGGGCTGGTGTATGACCGCACCGGCAGCTACGACCTGATCTGGCAAGTCTCGATCCTGCTGAGCCTGCTCGCGGCGGCGCTCAACTGGCCGGTGCGCGAGCGCCCGGTGGCGCGCTTGCAGGCGCAGGGCAGTCTGGCATGAGTCGGCGATGGCCTTTGCTGATGGCACTGCTGGTGGGCGCGGTGGTGCTGGGATTGCTCTGGTGGGCCTGGCAGCATGTCGGGCTGGCCGCTCTGCAATTGGGAATGGGCGCTTGCTAGGCAGACGCTCCGGCATGGGGTAGCGTGTCGGCAGACGACAACAATATTCAGGGCCGCCATGATGAACATTCGCTTTCTTTCGATCCCTCTTTTGCTGCTGGCCGTGAGCGGTGCAGCGATGGCTGCCGACTGCCCGCCATTGCTGCAAGGCGAATTGCCCAAGCTGCGCGCCAAGGAAAACATCGACCTGTGCAAACGCTTCGCCGGCAAGCCGCTGGTGGTGGTCAATACTGCCAGCTTCTGCGGCTTCGCTCCGCAGTTCAAAGGTCTTGAAGAGCTGAGTCAGCGCTACAAGGGGCAGGGGCTCGAGGTGTTGGGCGTGCCGTCCAATGATTTCAAACAGGAAGCCAAGGATGGTGAGGAGACCGCCAAGGTCTGCTACGTCAACTATGGCGTGACCTTCACCATGACCGAGCCGCAGGCGGTACGCGGTGATGATGCGACCCACTTGTTCAAGGTGCTGGCCGAGCAGAGCAGTGCGCCGCGCTGGAACTTTTACAAATACGTGGTTGATCGCCAGGGCAAGGTCATCGCCAACTTCTCCAGCATGACCAAGCCGGATGATCCGGAGCTGATCGCAGCCATTGAGAAGGCGATTGCGTCGAAGCCTTAGGGGCAAAAAAGGGCGGTTTGAGTCTTGTTTGAATCGACCACCCTTGTGTGACGCGGAGTGCCACAAAGAGGACGCAGAGCGTCCAGAACTGCATGCCGACGTGGAGCATCGGCACGCTAGTCAATCAATGCAGGTCTGAGCGCTCCAGGTACGCAATAAAAAGCCCGCAACCATCACTGGTTGCGGGCTTTTTTCAGCCTGGCAGTTGCTATCAGAAGCGATAGGTAACCGAAGTGCCCAGGCCGTGAGCAGTGTTACGGTAGTCGGCGCTGTACGAGCCTTTAGACGGGCTGCTGTCGCGGATCTTGGTTTCGTCTTCACGCAGGTACGAATACGCCACGTCGATGGTCAGGTCGTCGGTCGGGCTCCAGCCTGCACCGAAGCTGATGATCTTGCGATCGCCGGTCGGGATGCGTGGGGAGCGGTTGACGTTGTTGGTCGGCGACTGATCAACGGAGAAGCCGGTGCGCAGCGTCCACTCTTTATTGACCTTATACGACGCACCGATGGCGTGTGCCCAGGTGTCGTGCCAGTTCTGTTCTTCGGTGATGGTGCCGATTGGGCCTGCGGAACCGCCCAGCAGGGCAGGGACGCCATCGTTGTTGACGGTGATGTCTTGCAGGCGGCTCCAGCGAGTCCAGGTACTGCCGGCGTAGACCGTCCAGTTCTCGTCGATCTGCTGGGTGATGGAGAAGTCCACGGACTCAGGCGTGGAGATGTCCAGCGAAGCGTCATACTTCTGACCGCCGAACGGACCAAAGCCCGAACCTTCGATCTTGGTCTTGCCCTTGAGCTTGTAATCGACCTTGGAGTGGTAAGTCAGGCCCAGGCGGGTGGTGTCGGTAGCCTGGACCAGAATGCCGGCATTGAAGCCGACTGCGGTGTCATCGCCTTCGATCTTCACCTTGCCGTCGTTACGGCCAAGCGAGCTAGTATTCAGGGTCGCAGAGGTCAGCTCGCCGTCGATACGGTTGATCGTCGGGCCGAAACCGATGGAGACCTTGTCGTTGAATGCATAGCTGACGGTCGGCTGGAAGGTCACGACCTGGACGTGACTCTTGTCGCCAAAATAGCGGCCAGCGAAGCCTTTTTCGTAATCAGTGACCAGGCCGAACGGTACGTACACGCCCAGACCAAATGCCCAGTGATCATCGATTGGTTTGACGTAGTAGCCCATGGGTACGCCGACCACCGGAACCATATCGCCGTCGTTGCTGCCGCCAAATGTGCCACGACCGTTGTCGATGTCGGTCTTGGCGATCACGGCAGCTGCGCCGACGCTGATTTGTTCGCGTTTGATGCGGGACATACCGGCAGGGTTGCCGAATACGGTGCTTGCGTCATCGGCTGACGAGGAGCGACCTGCAAAGCCGGTGCCCATGCCGCTGATGCTTTGTTCGTTGAGGGCAAAGCCGGCAGCGAGCAGTTGAGAAGAGGCCAGACCCAGTGCGAGTCCAAGCGTTGTCCGGTTCAGTGCTTTTGTCATTATTTTCATTATTAGAACTCCTTGTTGTTCACCGGTCGAAAATTACCAACATTTTCGACGGCGCGCTATAGGCTGAGGAGCCCGATTTAGAGCTATTCTTGTAGGACAATCCCATCAAGGGAGTAGGAATTGCAATTTAGAGCAAGTTCCAGTGCTGCAGGCATTGTGTGATGCAGACGATACAAAGCGCGCATAAAAAAACCCCGCCTTTGCAGTGCGGGGCTTTCGGCTTGCGGTGCAGCGTTTTCGTCAGGCGATGAGGGCCTGACGGGTACGCTCGATCACGGCCTGCAGCGGCTCGGCGCTGGCGTACTGATCGGGGTACAGGCGTTCGCTGTGGCGGGCGATGCCGTGTTCATTGACGATGGTGAAGCTGAAGCAGCCTTTGCGAGCGGCCATGATCAGGCAGTTCATCGGGGCAAAAGCATTGGTCAATGTGTGAATTGCATGTTGAGTCTGAGTATTCATATTCAAGGTGTTTCCTGAAGCAACACGGAACAATACCGTGCAAAAATAAAGATTCCAGTAAACGCGGGCCGACATTTGATACAAAAGCCTGGCTGGGCGGAGAACCTGACTGGAACAAAGACAGGCAGTTGAAGCGCGCTTTATCGTATGGCGCTCTGGCTGACCGGTAGGTACTTAGGAGGGCAGGCAACACAACAGGAGCAAAGGTTCTACGCTCCGGGTGAAGATCCTGATCAATTGCAGGCTGGTTGAAGCAGACCATGAGAGCCATAACTGCACTGTCACCCCAAATGGTGCATCAGCGCGAGAGGTTCATGTCTGGAAACCATCGAGGTGGTCGATCCCTTGTTGCCAACATTCTCGTCGCATGGAGGAGTGTCTGTCGGGGGACTTGTCGACCGGAATTGATTTTCAGCTTGGTACTAACGGCGGCGATATTACCCGCCTCATCGAAACATTGCAAGTGGCAGTGAATGAATCTTCACCAGTGCCCGACCAGTCGATAGATCAGTACAGTAACCGATGCAACCATCGAGCAGCCCAGCAGGTAGGCGGCTACGGTCAGCCGTAGTGACCTGCGGCTTTCGATGGCGCGCATGATATCGCCTGTCGCGTTGATACGCCCGTTGCTCAGATCGCTGCAGATGATCAGCATCAGGGCAATCGCCGACAGCAGCACGCTGTAGGCGAACACGCCGCCGTCCGGGGGTGGCAGTACGATACTGACTGCCAGGGCGACGAGGCAGACGGCCAACAACAGCAGGAAGAACCTGGCGATCTCCTTCATGGATTCCTTCACTGAATCGTTGGTGAATTAGGGTGAGGTGCATTTTTGCCAGTGCTTGGACCGCGGGTTGTGCAATTTGTCGCCTGCGTCGCTTTCATCGCCCCGAATAATGCTCGAAATGCGTCGTCAGCCCTGTCGATCCAGCACCTGAAAACCTGCTGAAAGCCTTGTATTCATTGAGAATACGTTGCAATTGAGCAAACATTACATGACGCGTGAAATGATGAAAAAGGGGCATGCTCATGAGTTGTGCACATTAGCGGCACAAGCTGCCACATCACTGTCACAACCGAAGCTAAGGGTTTGATTTATGATGGTGAATTATTAAGTCAATGAAAAACATCGTTTTTTTTAGCTGGTGAAAAAATCGTCAGTTTGAGCGCAGGCCCCATGCTGCTTGCGTTTGCGGAAGTTAAAGGGGGGTTGTCCACTGAGTTATCCACAGCTTCTGTGGATTGTCCCGCGCAAAATGTCCCCCTAATAGGGGCTGTGTGCCGCGCTGAAAACGCGTACAATCCGTTCCCCCGATTTACCCCCGCCTGTTGATCCCGTCTCACCCGAGACGATGTTTCTGCTGCACTATCACGCTCTACCCAAACTGCCGCTGGCCCTTATTATTCAGCCCGCATGGAGTCTTTATGGCACTGGACCTGAACAGCCTGTTACTGGGGCTTGGCGCAGCAGCATTGCCCTTGCTGGGCCTGCTCTGGCATTTGCAGCGCCGTCTGGCCGCTCGCCAGGCTGAGAGCGCCCTGCTCGACGAGCGTCTGAGCATGGCGCAAATGGCGCAGGAGGGTCTCAATGCCCAGCTGGATGCGTGCCGTGACGAGGTCAGCGACCTCAGTCAGGCCAATGCGGCCAAGCAGGCTGACCTTGCGGCATTGCGCCGCGAGGTCGAGTTGCTGCGCCAGGAAAGCGATAACGCGCGCGAAACGGCGCAGGACTGGAATCATGAACGTGCCGCCAGAGAGGCGGAGTTGCGCCGTCTTGATGCGCAGTGTGCCGCGCTTAACGCTGAGTTGCGCGAACAGCAGGATGGCCATCAGCAGCGCCTGAACGATTTGCAGGATTCCCGGGATGAACTGCGCGCGCAGTTCGCCGAACTGGCGGGCAAGATTTTCGATGAGCGCGAGCAGCGCTTCGCCGAGACCAGCCAGCAGCAGTTGGGCCAATTGCTCACGCCGCTCAAGGAACGTATCCAGTCGTTCGAAAAGCGTGTCGAGGAAAGTTACCAGAACGAAGCGCGCGAACGCTTCTCCCTGGCCAAGGAGCTGGAACGTCTGCAGCAGTTGAATCAGCGTTTGAGTGATGAGGCGACCAACCTGACACGCGCCTTGAAGGGGCAGAAGACCCAGGGCAACTGGGGCGAGTTGATCCTGGAACGCGTGCTGGAGCATGCCGGGCTTGAAAAGGGCCGTGAGTACCAGACGCAAATCAGCCTCAAGGGGCCGGACGGTGAGCGCTTTCAGCCTGACGTGCTGATCATGTTGCCGGGCGACAAGCAGGTGGTGGTCGACGCCAAGGTCAGCCTGACGGCCTACCAGCAATATGTGTCTGCCGATGACGAGGTGATTGGACAGGCTGCGCTGAAGCAGCACGTACTGTCGCTGCGTAACCATGTCAAAGGCTTGTCAGGCAAGGATTACAAGCGTCTCGAAGGGCTGCACAGTCTGGATTTCGTTCTGCTCTTCGTGCCGATCGAAGCGGCTTTTTCTGCCGCCTTGCAGGCCGAGCCGAATCTGTTTCAGGAGGCCTTCGATCGCAACATCGTGATTGTCAGTCCCACGACCTTGCTTGCCACGTTGCGGGTGATTGACAGCTTGTGGAAGCAGGAGCGTCAGAGCCAGAACGCCCGTGAGATCGCCGAGCGGGCAGGCTGGCTGTACGACAAGTTCGTATTGTTCATCCAGGATCTGGATGAGGTAGGCAACCGCCTGCAACAGCTGGATAAGGCCTATTCGGCAGCGCGCAACAAGCTCACCGAAGGGCGCGGTAACCTGATCAGCCGCAGCGAACAACTCAAACTGCTCGGTGCGCGGGCCAGCAAGAGTCTGCCCGCCGATTTACTGGAGCGGGCGATGACCGATAATGATGGCCTGATCAGCCCGCCGGACTGAGCTGCTCGAATCGTCGGCGTAATGTTCAGTAACAGGCCGTCCGTCGCAAAGACTAGAAGCGATCCTGCACAAATGTCACATTGGCTCCATCGGGAAAATTGTTTCTCGTTGCACTCGGCTAACAGTTCATTTGCTTCTATGATCTCTAGTGAGTGATGAGTACGGATCGACTGCCGAGTATTTCCCTCAAGGGGGCTCTATGAATAGCAAACTGCAAGAATGGCTCCACGATGTAGGCGTTGCACTGGGTCTGATAGAACGCCCAAAACTGCAACCCATTCCGGTTCGTGCCGACGACGATCGTCGCCGTCAACGCCGGTAAGCCTCTCGCCTGATCCTGGCCACAGGGTAGTGCGCATGTTGAGTTTCGTCGGGGCGCACAGGGCGTCCCGATACAAGAGCCGGCGCTAATGCTGATGCCCGGGCTCGTTCTTCGGCTCTATCGAGCCCTTTTCCGTCTCCTGCAATAAAATCAGTCCTATGATCCTGTGCAACGCAAACTGTCCGGGGCTGGCGATCACCGCTGTCCTGATGGTTTCCGTGAGTGTGAAGCCGAGGGCTTCCTTCAGTTCGAGGAAAAACAGCTCGATATCATCGTCATCAAGGGCCAGATCGGCGAGCGTGGCGTCATCCTGAATCGCGCTCTTGTCCACTAGAATGATGCCTAGAGCGTTGAATACCTTTTGCCTGATCTCTTCGCGATTCATGAAAGCCCCTGATGTGGATCTTGTCAGATACAACAGGCGTACTTCATTTATCCAGCCCAGATCCATGAGGCTAGCTCAAATCGCCGTTGCGGCTGTGGATTGCCCCGCCGTTATGGTGCCGATTTGTTTAAAATGCAGGGCTGTTCGACAGGCGGTTGGTGGCAACGCTGATTCGTTGTGCTGTGCAGCACCTTTAACCTTGTGAGATTGACCGAGTACTGATCCATGTCCCGCGCCCGTTGTGAGCGTTGTCTGCGTCCTGCCACGCATTGTCTGTGCGCCCTGATTCCGCAGCTGGACAGCCGCACGCGAGTGTTGATCCTGCAGCATCCCGATGAAGTCGGCCATGCCTTGAACACCGCCCGACTGGCCGCGCTCGGTCTGGTCAATGCGCAGTTGTTGGTGGGCGAAGTGTTCGACGATCTGCAGCAGATTCTGAATCCGCCCGGCTATCAGCCTCGATTGCTGTTTCCGGGTGAGGCTGCGCAGGCGCTGACGCCTTATGCGCAGGATTCACTGCCCATGCTGCTGGTCGTGCCGGATGGCACGTGGCGCAAGGCGCGCAAACTGCTGCACCTCAACCCCTTGCTCGCCGAGCTGCCAAGGGTGACGCCGGGCGACGTGCCTGTTTCGCGTTATCGCTTGCGCAAGGCGCCCGGCCCTGAGGCCTTGTCGACACTTGAGGCCATCGCGCATACCTTGCAGATGCTGGAAGCACCCACCTCGTTCGAGGCGTTGCTCAAGCCGTTCGATGCGTTGATCGAAGGTCAGATTCAGGCCATGGGCAGTGAGACCTACCAGCGCAATCACGGCGGCCAGCGGTAAGGAACACAATTTGCGCCGTTAACTGCACCCAGCTGTAACTGTTGCTTTGCCGATCAGCGCCTAGAATGGGGGTTCTGTTCTGTCTCATGCGGAAGTTGCAATGCACATCTCGTCTGGTCGCTGGGTCTATGGCCTCTGTCTGTCACTGTTGACCGCGCTGCTGTGGGGGATTTTGCCGATCAAGCTCAAGCAGGTGCTGCAGGTGATGGATCCGGTGACCGTGACCTGGTTCCGTCTGGCTGTGTCCGGGGCGCTGTTGTTCATCTGGCTGGCGTCGGTCAAACGCCTGCCCAGTTTCAAGGTGCTGGGACGCAAGGGCAGGGTGCTGGTCGGGCTGGCCGTGTTCGGTCTGGTCGGCAACTATGTGCTCTATCTCATTGGCTTGCGGTTGCTGAGCCCGGGTACCACGCAATTGCTGGTTCAGGTCGGTCCGATTTTTCTGTTGATCAGCAGCATCTTTCTGTTCAAGGAGCGTTTCAGTCTGGGGCAGGGCATCGGTCTGGCGGTGCTGCTGGTGGGCTTCGGGTTCTTTTTCAATCAGCGGCTGGTGGAGCTTTTCACCTCGTTGGGCGATTACACCCTGGGCGTACTGGTGGTGCTCCTGGCCTCGACCATCTGGACGTTCTACGGGTTGAGTCAGAAGCAGCTTCTGACGGTATGGAATTCGCTGCAGGTGATGATGGTGATCTACCTGTTTTGCGCCCTGTTGCTCACGCCGTGGGCGCACCCTGCTGAGGCGTTGCTGTTGAGCCCGTTACAGGGCTGGCTGCTGCTGGCCTGCTGTCTGAATACGCTGGTGGCTTACGGTGCGTTCGCTGAAGCGCTGGCGCACTGGGAGGCCTCGCGGGTCAGTGCGACGCTCGCGCTGACGCCCTTGGTCACGCTGACCGCCGTGGCGGTTGCCGCCTGGCTGTGGCCGGATTACGTGCAGGCTGAAGAGTTGAACATGCTGGGTTATGGCGGTGCGCTGCTGGTGGTGGCCGGATCGGCGCTGACGGCGCTTGGCCCCTCGCTGGTCGCCGGTCTAAGGGCCCGCAAGGCGCGGCTGGCGCAGGCCTGACTTGCGGGTGGTGGGGCAGATCAGCGTCTGCCCAGCCCCTGCGCCTGAATAATCCACTCCTGACGCTGCTGTTCGCTGGCGCTGTGTACCGGGGCAAATTCGGTCAGACGTTTGGTCTTTATCCCGCAAAAGCCGAGTATGGCCCGCACCATCTGCCGGTGAGCCGGCGCGCCGTATATCCAGTGAAAGTAGCGTGGCGGCGTGTCCATGGCGACCATCAGCTCCGCCGTCCGGCCTCGGAGCAGCTCATTGGATGAATGCTTGCGACCATGCACCTTGAACGCAAAACCGGGTGTCAGCACTCGGTCGAAAAAGCCCGTCAGTAATGCCGGCAAACCTCCCCACCAGACCGGATAGACGAAGACCAGATGCTCGGCCCAGTGGATCTGGCGCTGGGCTTCGAGCAGGTCGGGCTCAAGTGTCTGAGTCTGATCGTAGCCGTTGTGCAGAATCGGATCGAAGTCCAGTTCGCCGAGCTTGATAACCCGCACTACATGCCCTTCGCCCCGTGCCGTCTGCGCATACGCGTCACCCAGCGCGTGGCAGAAACTGATGGTCTTCGGCGTGCCGTAGACCATCAGGATTCGTTTGCCATTGCCCTCCAGAGGCGTTGCGCCGCTTCTGGCATCAGCCATTACTGCCTGCCTCGAGCATTTTGTCCGGCCGCACCCAGGCGTCGAACTCTTCATCGGTCAGGTAGCCGAGGGCCAATGCCGCTTCGCGCAGGGTCAGCCCCTCGGTGTAGGCTTTCTTGGCAATCTGCGCCGACTTGTCATAGCCGATATGCGGATTGAGTGCGGTGACCAGCATCAGGCCGCGCTCCAGGTGTTCAGCCATTTTTTCGCCATCCGGCTCCATGCCCGCGATGCAGTGCTCGTTGAAATTGCTGCAGCCATCGGCCAGCAGGCGAATCGACTGCAGAATGTTATGAATGATCACCGGTTTGTACACGTTGAGTTGCAGGTGACCCTGACTGGCGGCGAAACCGATGGTCACGTCGTTGCCCATGACCTGGCAGGCCAGCATCGACAAAGCCTCGCACTGGGTCGGGTTGACCTTGCCGGGCATGATCGAACTGCCGGGCTCGTTGGCGGGCAGTCTGACTTCTGCCAGCCCTGCACGCGGGCCTGAGCCCAGCAGGCGCAGATCGTTGGCAATCTTCATCAACGTACCGGCCAGCGTCTTCAGTGCGCCGGACAGCGCTGCGAGCGGCTCATGACCGGCCAGCGCGGCGAACTTGTTGGGCGCCGTGACGAACGGCAGACCGGAGAGGGCGGCGAGTTCTGCTGCAATGGCCTCGGCAAAGCCCTTGGGCGCATTGAGTCCGGTGCCGACTGCTGTCCCGCCCTGAGCCAGCTCGTAAACGGCGGGCAGGGCGGCGCGAATGGCTTTTTCCGCGTAATCGAGTTGCGCGACAAACCCGGACAGCTCCTGGCCGAAGGTGATCGGCGTTGCGTCCATCATGTGCGTGCGCCCGGTCTTGACCAGCTTCATGTGCCGCGCGGCCTGTTCGGCCAGCCCGCTGGACAATTCGGCGATGGCGGGCAGCAGCTGCGCCTTGACCGCCTGAGCTGTGGCGATGTGCATGGCCGTCGGGAAGCAGTCATTGGAGCTTTGCGAGCGATTGACATGATCGTTGGGGTGGACCGGCGACTTGCCGCCACGACCCTGGCCAGCCAGTTCGTTGGCGCGGCCTGCGATCACCTCGTTGACGTTCATGTTGCTTTGCGTGCCACTGCCGGTCTGCCAGACCACCAGCGGAAATTGCGCGTCATGCTGACCATCGAGCACTTCATCGGCGGCCTGTTCGATCAGGCGGGCGATGTCGGCAGGCAAGTCGCCATTTCGATCGTTGACACGTGCTGCGGCTTTCTTGATCAGGGTCAGCGCGTGCAGGACGGGCAACGGCATTCGCTGGTCGCCAATCGCAAAATTGATCAGTGAGCGTTGGGTCTGCGCGCCCCAGTAGGCATCTTCGGGGACTTCGATCGGGCCAATGCTATCGGTTTCGGTGCGGCTCACTGGTCTTACTCCTTTAAGTGCGTTGCAGGGTTAGGTGTCCATATGCCCACAGGGTTCCCGCGCAATGCTTTTTAACCGCTGGGTGAACCGGGGGTTGAGCCAAAAGCCCAGATAAGCGCAGAATGGTCGGCCCTGGGGTAATGCCTCGTTTGCTAGATAAGGAAACTCGATGACCCGTCTTCGTGCCATTTGTACCGCGGTAGCCCTGGTCTGTGCCAGCGGCCAGGTCTTCGCCGACACCGCCAGTCACAACGCGAGCGCCGAAACGTTCCTGAAGCTTGCCAACGCCGATCGCCTGGGCGCTCCGGTCTACGCTCAGGTTCAGCAGATGTTCGCTCAGCGTTTTGCTGAAACCAAGGCACCTGCATCGAAAAAAGCCCTGCTTGAAACCTATCAGGCCAAGGCCAACACCGCTCTGGACCAAGCCATTGGCTGGAACAAGCTCAAGCCCGAGATGGTCAAGCTGTACACCGCCAACTTCACCGAAAGCGAGCTGAAGGATCTGGTTGCGTTCTACCAGTCGCCACTGGGCAAGAAAGTGATGACCAAGATGCCTGAGCTGGCTCAGCAGTCGGCCCAGCTGACCCAGAGCAAGCTGGAAAGCGCTGTTCCGGTCGTCAACAAGCTGCTGGCTGACATGACTGCCGAACTGGAACCTGCCAAGGCAGCTGCTCCGGCTCCGGCCAAAAAGCCCTGACAGGCGATTTCCATCATGACCATGCAACAACGAATCGAGTCGGCGCTTGCGCTGCTGCAACCGCATCATCTGCAAGTGCTCGACGAGAGTCATATGCACAGTCGTGGCCAGCAGACCCATTACAAGGCTGTTCTGGTCAGTGATCAGTTTCATGGCTTGAACTCGGTCAAGCGGCATCAGAAGGTCTACGCCACGCTGGGCCCGCTCATGGGCGAGTTTCATGCGCTGGCGTTGCACACTTACACGCCTGAAGAATGGTCGAAGGTCGGTGCAGCGCCCGCTTCGCCGACCTGCGCCGGCGGGCACTGATCAGGGCTTTTTACTGATCCGGCCCCTTTGCCGGGGGCGATTGCCCCGCCGAGCTGTCTGCTGTACTCCGGTTTTTGCTAGAATCCGCACCGCGCCGCCTGGCCGGTGCGTTTTTTTGGTCCGCAATTTTTTACCCGGTAGGCCCTTTGCGAGGGTCGCCACTGGAGAGATACATGACTCAAGAGCCGATGACTCAGCCGATCGTCGTGGCCGCGCTGTACAAGTTCGTCACCCTCAGCGATTACGTGCAGCTGCGCGAGCCGCTGTTGCAGGCGATGGTCGACAATGGCATCAAGGGCACGTTGTTGATCGCCGACGAGGGCATCAACGGCACCGTGTCCGGCAGCCGCGAAGGCATCGATGGTTTGATGGCGTGGTTGAAGAACGACCCGCGTCTGATCGACATCGATCACAAGGAATCCTACTGCGACGAGCAGCCGTTCTATCGCACCAAGGTCAAACTCAAGAAAGAGATCGTGACCCTTGGTGTCGAAGGCGTCGACCCGAACAAGAGCGTCGGTACTTACGTCGAGCCCAAGGACTGGAACGACCTGATCAGCGATCCCGAAGTGCTGCTGATCGATACTCGCAACGATTACGAAGTCTCGATCGGCACCTTTGAGGGCGCCATCGATCCGAAGACCACGTCGTTTCGAGAGTTCCCGGAATACATCAAGGCGCATTTCGACCCGGCAGTACACAAGAAGGTCGCTATGTTCTGTACCGGCGGCATCCGTTGCGAAAAAGCCTCGAGTTACATGCTTGGCGAAGGCTTCGAAGAGGTCTATCACCTCAAGGGCGGCATTCTCAAGTACCTGGAAGAGGTCCCCGAGCAGGAAAGTCACTGGCGCGGCGAGTGTTTCGTGTTCGACAATCGGGTCACGGTGCGTCATGACCTGACCGAAGGCGATTATGATCAGTGCCACGCGTGTCGCACGCCCATCAGTGCCGAGGACCGCGCCAGCGAGCATTACTCGCCTGGCGTCAGTTGCCCGCATTGCTGGGATTCGCTGAGCGAGAAGACGCGACGTAGCGCCATCGACCGGCAAAAGCAGATCGAACTGGCCAAGGCACGTAACCAGCCTCATCCGATCGGTCGCAACTATCGTTTACCCTCCGAGGCCTGAGCCATGTCTGCCCGCCTGATCTATGTCATGGACCCGATGTGCTCCTGGTGCTGGGGCTTCGCCCCGGTTGCCGACGCGTTGGTGCAACAGGCTCGGGCGGCGGGTGTGCCGCTGCATCTGGTCATGGGCGGTCTGCGCTCCGAAGGTGCTGCGCTGGAGCCGGCCAAGCGTCGTTACATTCTTGAGCACTGGCAGGCGGTCGAAGAGGCCACCGGCCAGCCGTTTCTTCGTGAAGGTGCGCTGCCGGAAGGGTTTGTCTATGACACCACACCCGCTTGTCTGGCCGTCACTGCAGCGAGGCAGCTGGACCCTGACCGCGCCTGGGCACTGGTCGGGCTCATTCAGCGTGCTTTCTACAGCGAGGCCCGGGACGTGACGCGTCCGTCATTGCTGGCCGAACTCGCCGAGCAGACAGGGCTGTCGCGTCAGGCATTTGCCGATGAGTTCGAAAGTCCGCAGCGGCAGGCGGCCACCGCCGCCGATTTCGCCTGGGCACAGGATCTGGGCATCGCCGGCTTCCCCACCCTGCTGGCCGAGCGCAACGGTCAGTTGGCGCTGCTGACCAACGGTTATCAGCCACTGAGCAGCCTTTCGCCCTTGCTGGGTCGATGGCTGGAGCGTGCAGCCAGTGCATGATGAAGTGCCTGAGGCTGCCCGACAGTCGCACACCACGCGCAGCGATGCGCTGAGCTGGGCCGAGATCCGTCGTCTCGCCCTGCGGCATAAAAAAGCCCTGTGGCTGGCCAATGGTGTCGCAGTGCTGGCCACGCTGTGCAGCGTGCCTATCCCGTTGCTGCTGCCGTTGCTGGTCGACGAGGTGTTGCTGGGCCGTGGCGATGCTGCGCTCAAGGTCATGGATCACTTGCTGCCTGGCAACTGGCAAAAGGCGGCGGGCTACATTGGTCTGATGCTGTCGTTGACACTGGTGCTGCGGGTCGGGGCGCTGGTGTTCAACGTGCTGCAGGCGCGGCTGTTCGCCGGGCTGGCCAAGGACATCGTCTATCGTATCCGGCTGCGGCTGATCGAACGGCTCAAGCGTATTTCCCTGCGTGAATACGAAAGCCTGGGCAGTGGCACGGTGACCACACACCTGGTCACCGATCTGGATACGCTGGACAAGTTCGTCGGTGAAACCCTCAGTCGTCTTCTGGTGGCCACGCTGACGCTGGCAGGCACTGCAGGCATTCTGATGTGGATGCACTGGAAGCTGGCGCTGCTGATCATGCTGTTCAACCCGCTGGTCATCCTGCTCACGGTGAAACTGGGCAAGCGTGTCAAGCACCTCAAGAAGCTGGAGAACGACAGTACGTCGCGGTTCACCCAGGCACTGAGCGAGACGCTGGATGCGATTCAGGAAGTTCGGGCGGGTAACAGACAAGGCTTCTTTCTGGGACGCCTGGGCGTACGTGCGCAGGAAGTGCGTGATTACGCGATCAATTCACAATGGAAAAGCGACGCCTCGGGCCGTGCCAGCGGGCTGCTGTTCCAGTTCGGTATCGATATCTTCCGCGCCGCAGCAATGCTTACCGTGCTGTTCTCGGACCTGTCCATCGGGCAGATGCTCGCGGTGTTCAGCTACCTGTGGTTCATGATGACGCCAGTCGAGCAATTGCTGAACCTGCAATACGCCTACTATGCGGCAGGCGCTGCCCTGACACGCGTCAATGAGTTACTGGCGCGCGCCGACGAGCCGCAATATGCCGGCGGTACTGATCCGTTCGAGGGTAAGGAAACCGTCGGGGTCGAAGTGCGTGGCCTGACTTTCGGTTATGGCGAAGACCTGGTCCTGGACCAGTTGAACCTGAACATCGCGCCGGGAGAAAAGGTCGCCATTGTCGGTGCCAGTGGTGGCGGCAAGAGCACGTTGGTGCAGTTGCTGCTGGGGCTCTATACAGCGCGCACCGGGGTGATCCGTTTTGGCGGTGTCAGCCAGCAGGATATCGGCCTGGAAACCGTGCGCGAGAACGTCGCCGTGGTACTGCAGCATCCGGCGCTGTTCAATGACACCGTGCGCGCCAACCTGACCATGGGCCGCGACTGCAGCGATGAAGCCTGCTGGCGTGCGCTGGAAGTTGCGCAACTCGATTCTGCGATCCGCGATCTGCCACAAGGTCTGGACAGCGTGGTCGGACGCTCCGGGGTCAGAATGTCGGGTGGCCAGCGCCAGCGCATGGCTATCGCGCGCATGGTGCTGTCCGACCCCAAAGTAGTGATCCTCGATGAGGCCACCTCGGCGCTGGACGCTGCCACCGAATACAACCTGCATCAGGCGCTCGCACGTTTTCTGCGCAGTCGCACGACGCTGATCATTGCCCACCGCCTCTCGGCCGTGAAGCAGGCCGACCGGGTACTGGTGTTCGATGGCGGGCGTATTGTGGAAGATGGTGACCATCAGCAGTTGATTGCCGATGGAGGTCTGTACGCCAAACTGTACGGACATTTGCAACAAATCTGATGCGCGAAGCCTCTATCAGCGCACAGGTTGGCTCGATTGCGGGAGAATCACCTGCCATCATGGGCGAATTTAGCCTAGTCTCTGCGCTAGACGTTTATTCAGGCATGTGGTGACGTGAAACCCATGAAGCAACCATGGATCTTCTCCAAGCCCCGTCTGTTGGGCATCGTATGGCCTTTCATTGCCGTCGCGCTGTTTCAGGCGTTGCTGGGATGCGTCAGTCTCTACACCATGTCTGCCGTGCGCAGCTATGTGGCGGGGGAGAGTCTCTGGTCCAAGGGGCAGAAGGACGCCATCCACTACTTGAGCCTGTACGCCAACCGGCATGATGAGCGTGACTACCTCAAGTATCAAAAAGCCTTTTCCGTCCCCCAGGGCGGCCATGCGCTGCGCAAGGCTCTCGATCAGCCCAATCCGTCCCTGGCCGAGGCCAGAAGTGGAATCATTCAGGGCGGCAATCACCCGGATGACGTAAACGGCATCATCTGGATGTACCTGAATTTCCACAACTTCAGTTTCATGAAGCAGGTCATTCATTTCTGGGAAGTGGGTGACGGCTACCTCATGCAGCTCGACGAACTGGCCCGGCGCATCCATGAGCGGGTTGGGCAGGGCGCTGTGAGCGCCGCCGAAGTCGATCAATGGCGCGAGCAGATCAATGTCATCAATGAAGGCGTAACGCCTGCTGCGCGAGCGTTCAGTGATGCGCTGGGCGAAGGCTCCAGACTGATTCTCAACCTGTTGATAGCGGTCAACCTGGTCACCGCTGTGGTATTGATTCTTCTGGCGCTGCTGCGTGTGCGTCGTCTGATCGTCCAGCGACGTGTGTTTGCCGATGCCCTGCAACTCGAAAAGGAGCGCGCGCAGATCACGCTGGAGTCCATCGGCGACGGCGTGATCACTATCGATGTGGCCGGCGCCATCGTCTACATGAACCCCGCCGCCGAGGGTCTTACCCACTGGAAAAGCACTCAGGCCAGCGGGCTTCCGCTGGCTGCGCTGTTCAATCTGCTGGATGAAAACGATCAGAAGGACCAGTCAACGCTGGTCGAGCAGATCATCACCGGCAAGCTCAAGGGCGGCAGCGCCAACAGCAAGCTGATCCAGCGGCTTGATGGCAGCACGGTGCCGGTCGCGCTGGTCGGCACGCCGATCTACACCGAAGGCGTGATCAGTGGTGCGGTGCTGGTGTTGCATGACATGACCCAGGAGCAGCAATACATCGCCGATCTGTCGTGGCAGGCTGCCCATGATCCGCTGACGGGCTTGGTCAACCGCAGTGAATTCGAACGCCGCTTGCAGCGAGTGCTCGACGAAGACTGCGGTCAGGGCCGCAGCCACTGCCTGATGTTTCTCGATCTGGATCAGTTCAAGCTGGTCAATGATACCGGTGGCCATGCGGCGGGTGATGAACTGCTGCGTCAGCTGTGCCGGGCCTTGCCGCAGGGCTTGCGTGACGGGGATACGCTGGCCCGGCTGGGAGGTGACGAGTTCGGTGTTTTGCTGGTTGATTGTCCCGCCGAAACAGCGCTGGATATTGCCGAGGCGTTGCGCGAGGTGGTGCAGCATCTGCATTTCATGTGGAAAGGTCGGCCATTCATGACTACCGTCAGTATTGGCCTGGTGCACCTCGGCGACACGCCTGCTTCTCTGGAGGGGTCATTGTCTGCCGCTGACATGGCCTGTTATATGGCCAAGGAAAGGGGGCGCAATCGGGTTCAGGCCTACAGTGTGGATGATCTCACGCTGTCGATGCGTTTCGGCGAAATGGCCTGGATACAGCGGCTGCACATGGCAATGGACGAGAATCGCTTTTGTCTTTACGCGCAGGAAATCGCGTCGATAAAGGGCGAAGTGGGCGAGGTGAGGCACATTGAAATCCTCTTGCGTCTGCGCGATGAGTCTGGGCGAATGGTCGTACCGGACAATTTCATTCCGGCCGCCGAGCGCTACGGACTCATGACCACGCTGGATCGCTGGGTGGTACACAATGTGTTCAAAGTCATAGCCCAGTGCCAGAGTGATGATCGGCATCAGGTACCGCAGGCACTATGTGCTATAAATTTGTCTGGATCGAGTATCGGTGATGATACGTTCCTCGAATATCTGAAACAGCAATTCAGCACGTTTGCCGTGTCGCCCGGGATGATCTGCTTCGAGATCACCGAGACCAGTGCGATTGCCGACCTGCAAAGTGCGATCAGATTCATCAACGAGTTGAAGGGATTGGGGTGTCAGTTTTCCCTTGATGATTTCTGCTCGGGTATGTCGTCTTTTGCCTATCTCAAGCACCTGCCGGTGGATTTCCTGAAGATTGATGGCAGTTTTGTAAAGGACATGCTCGACAACCCGATCAACAAGGCGATGGTCGAGGTGATCAATAACATCGGCCATGTCATGGGCAAACGCACCATTGCAGAGTACGTTGAAACGCCGCAGATCGAATCTGCATTGCAGGAAATGGGCGTGGATTTTGCACAGGGCTATCTGATTTCCCGCCCTGAATTGTTCACTTGCGAGAGTCTTTATATTCAGCCCGTACGGCCTGACCCCCTGATGTTCGGCGCGCCAGGAACGCTACGTTAATCAGTTGAAACCCTCATAAGGAGATACCCAGTGATCGACGCTTTCGATAGAACCGGTCCGCTCATGGAAGCCAGCAGTTATCCGGCCTGGGCGCAGCAGTTGATCAAGGATTGCAGCGCTGCAAAAGCACGCGTGGTCGAGCACGAGTTGTACCAGCAGATGCGTGACGCGAAGTTGAGTCCGCAGATCATGCGCCACTACCTGATCGGCGGCTGGCCAGTGGTCGAGCAATTCGCGGTGTACATGGCCAAGAACCTCACCAAGACCCGCTTCGGTCGTCACCCTGGTGAAGACATGGCGCGCCGCTGGCTGATGCGCAATATCCGCGTCGAACTCAATCACGCCGACTACTGGGTCAACTGGTGTGCGGCCCATGGCGTGACGCTTGAGGACTTGCATGATCAGCGGGTAGCGCCCGAGTTGCATGCGCTGAGCCATTGGTGCTGGCAGACCAGCTCGTCGGATTCGCTGGCCGTGGCGATGGCGGCTACCAACTATGCCATTGAAGGGGCGACCGGCGAATGGTCGGCCGTGGTCTGCTCCAGCGGTGTATACGCCGAAGCGTTTCCTGAAGAGACCCGCAAGAAAGCCATGAAGTGGCTCAAGATGCATGCACAGTATGACGATGCGCACCCTTGGGAGGCGCTCGAGATCATTTGTACGTTGGTGGGTAACAAGCCGAGTGTGCAATTGCAGGCCGAGCTGCGTCAGGCCGTTACCAAAAGCTACGACTACATGTACCTGTTTCTTGAGCGTTGCATGCAGCTGGACAGGGTCAAGCCGCGAGGACGTGTTGCCGCGCTGGAAGCGTAGGGGCGGGCGAGAAGGCAGGAAGAGTGCTAGCTGGCCATGGCGATACGATTGCGGCCTTCGCGTTTGGCGACGTACAGGGCATTATCGGCACGGCGCAGCAGGCTGTCGGCTGTTTCAGTCGGCAGCAGTGTCGAGCAACCCAGGCTGACGGTCATGGTCAAGGCCGGGCTGAGCTCGCGAAACTCGAGGTTTCGCACGGCCTGGCACAGCCGCTGACCAATCAGTTCAGCGGACTCTGCGCCAGTGTTGGACAGAATCACCACGAACTCTTCACCGCCATAGCGGAATACCCGATCAATATTGCGCAGTTGCGCCTTCAGGCTCTGCGCGACGGTCTTTAGCACATCGTCGCCGGTGTGATGACCGTACTCATCATTCACTTTCTTGAAGTGGTCGATATCCAGCATCAGCAAGGACAGGGGCTGTTTGTGGCGACGTGAAATCTCGATTTCACGGGCCAGGCCCTGATCCATGGCGATGCGGTTGCCGGTGCTGGTCAGTGGGTCACGCAGGGCAGTCTGTGTGGCAATGCGGTAAAGCAGCGCATTCAGCAGCGGGTACACCAGGCAGACCAGCAGCGACTCAAGGTCGCTCAGTTGTCGGGTGTCGAATGGCCTGGCGCCCTGAAACTCCAGTTCGCCGATGCACTTGCCTTCATGACGCAGATGAAAACTGGCGCTGTCGGATGACATCTCGCCCAGACGCAGATGCAAGTCGCTCTCGATATGCCGATACATCAAGCCGCTCAATGGCAGGAAGCGTTGTACGCCCTGAAAAAACAGGGTCAGTATCCGCTCGGCTTCCAGACTGGTCTGCAGTTGTCGCCCAAGCTGATAGACCAGCTCGGGCAGTGACGGGGGTGGAAGTACTGCGTCAGGTCGATTTCTAAAACCGAGGCGTTGCAGTTCAGCCGTATCGAAGTCGATTGCATGGGTCTGGGTAGGAAAATTCATCTCTTCGCTCCTCAGCACATATTGCTGGCTTGGCTGGGTTAGAGGGGACGTGGTGCCATTCGGTTCATTTTTGGCCAGACTTATTAAAATCAGTGGTTTAGCTGACGCCATCTCTCTGACAGTGGCGCCGGATCGGCAATTCCTTGACTTGGAAAGCCGCTCGAAACAGCCTTTTTGACGGTTTTCCGTCACAACGGCCTTCTCCCTTCACTGGGCATTCAACGCCTGTCCGTTGATGCCTTTGCTGTCCGGTCCCATCAGGTACAGATACACCGGCATGATAGCTTCTGGCGTCGGATTATTCTGCGGATTTTCATCCGGGTAGGCCTGTGCGCGCATGCCGGTGCGGGTTGCGCCGGGGTTGATGCTGTTGGCGCGGACCGTACTGACGCCTTCCAGCTCGTCAGCGAGGGTTTGCATCAAGCCTTCGGTGGCAAACTTCGACACCCCGTAAGCTCCCCACTGTGCGCGTCCCTTGCGGCCCACGCTGCTGGAGGTGAAGGCTATCGATGCATCCGTCGAACGCTGCAGCAGGGGCAGCAGTGCCTGGGTGAGCATGAAGGTAGCATTGACGTTGACGTGCATGACCTGCATGAAGTCTTCGCCTGGCAGGTGTTCCACTGAAGTGCGCGGTCCGATGATCGAGGCGTTGTGCAGCAGTCCGTCCAGATGGCCGACCGTGCGCTCGATCGTGGTCGCCAAGTCGTGATACTGCGCTGGGTCGGCGCTTTCCAGATCGAAGGGTATGACCAGTGGCTGCAGGTGACCTGCTGCCTTTATCTCGTCATGGACCTGAGCCAGGCTGGCCTCGGTCCTGCCCAGCAGCAGGACAGTGGCGCCATGCGCTGCGTAGGTTTTGGCGGCTGCGGCACCGATGCCGCGAGCGGCGCCAGTGACCAGAATGACCCGGCCCTCGAGGAGTTCCGGGTGCGCGGAGTAATCAAACATGTAAAGCCTCGTTCAGCAGCTGCACAGTGCGTTATCCAGCACTTTGCGCAATTCCAGCGGATGATCGACCACCACGTCGGCACCCCAATGATCGGGGTTGTCGTCGGGGTGAATATAGCCGTAGCGCACGGCGGCGGTTTTTGTGCCGGCGTCGCGTCCGGACTCGATGTCGCGCAGGTCGTCGCCTACGAACAGAACGCTGGCCGGGTCGAGGTCAAGCATCCGGCAGGCCAGAATCATCGGCTCCGGGTGTGGCTTGCTGTGCGTGACATGGTCAGGGCAGATCAGCAGCGCCGAGCGTTCCGCCAGGCCGAGCCGCTCCATGATGGGCTGGGCGAATCGCACCGGCTTGTTGGTGACCACGCCCCAGATCAGACCCGCCTTCTCGATGTCGGTCAGCAGTTCGTCCATGCCGTCGAACAGTTTGCTGTGAACGGCGCAGTCACGCTGATAGCGCTTCAGAAACTCCAGGCGCAATGCCTCGAATTGTGGATCTTCAGGGGACATTGCAAAGGTGGCCGCCACCATGGCTCTGGCACCGCCGGAAACTTCGTCACGGATCAGTTTGTCCGGTACCGCAGGCAGGTTGCGGTCGGCAAGCATTGCCTGGGCAATGGCGATGAAGTCCGGTGCGGTGTCGAGCAGGGTGCCGTCCATGTCGAATAAAACCGCTCTCAGGCGCATCTGTCATGCCTCCCGCAGGGTCTGGATCATGTAGTTGACGCCGACGTCGGAGGTCAGCTTGTAATGCTTGGTCAGCGGATTGTAGGTCAGGCCAATAACGTCCTTGACTTGCAGACCGGCGTCACGGCTCCAGGCGCCCAACTCGGAAGGGCGGATGAATTTCTTGAAGTCGTGGGTGCCGCGCGGCAGCAGATTGAGGACGTATTCGGCGCCGACCACGGCGAACAGGTACGCTTTCGGGTTGCGGTTGATGGTCGAGAAGAACACCTGGCCGCCTGGCTTGACCATGCGGTAGCAGGCGCGGATCACCGAGGAGGGGTCCGGCACGTGCTCGAGCATTTCCAGGCAGGTCACCACATCGTACTGCTCGGGCATTTCTTCGGCCATGTCCTCGGCGGTGATCTGCCGATACTCGACGCTGACACCCGATTCGAGCTGATGCAGTTGTGCGACGGCCAGCGGCGCTTCGCCCATGTCGATGCCGGTCACCGTTGCGCCGCGCAGGGCCATCGCCTCGCTGAGAATGCCGCCGCCGCAGCCGACGTCGAGCACCTTCTTGCCTGCCAGGCCGACACGCTCGTCGATCCAGTTGACGCGCAGCGGGTTGATGTCATGCAGCGGCTTGAATTCGCTTTCGCGGTCCCACCAGCGATGGGCCAGGGCCTCGAATTTAGCGATTTCTGCGCGGTCGACGTTGCTCATGGGTGTCCCTCTTGAACTCAAAATTCTTTTTCATCAGTCAGGCTTATAGATAAGCCTGACTGGCATGTGTTCGGTTCGAATCGAATTATTCGGCTTTACCGGAAATACGCTGGCCCCACGCAATCGCGGTGTCGCGCAGTGCGGGTTCATCCATGCGAGTCAGCCGGCGAGCGTCGAGCAATTGCTTGCCGGCCACCCAGACATGGCTCACGCAATCGCGGCCAGTGGCATATATAAGCTGCGATACCGGGTCGTAGATCGGTTGCTGGGCCAGACCCGACAGGTCGAACGCGACCATGTCCGCCGCCTTGCCGATCTCCAGCGAGCCGGTCTCGGCCTGAATACCCAGGGCGCGAGCGCCGTTCAGCGTCGCCATGCGCAGCGCGCGGTGTGCGTCCAGCGCCGTGGCCGAGCCGGCAACAGCCTTGGCCAGCAAGGCGGCGGTGCGGGTTTCGCCGAGCAGGTCCAGGTCATTGTTGCTGGCGGCACCGTCGGTGCCTACCGCAACGTTCACACCGGCCTGCCACAATCGTTCGACCGGGCAGAAACCGCTGGCCAGCTTGAGATTGGATTCGGGGCAATGAATGACGTTGGTATTGCTTTCCACCAGCAGGGCCAGATCGTCGTCGTTGATCTGCGTCATGTGCACGGCCTGGAAGCGCGGCCCGAGCATACCCAGCCGGTTGAGGCGGGCGAGGGGGCGTTCCTGGCGCTGTTCGACAGCCTGCTCGACTTCAAATGCGGTCTCGTGGACGTGCATCTGGATCATGGCGTCCAGCTCGTCGGCGATCACCCGGACCTTCTCCAGGTTTTCGTCGCCCACGGTGTAGGGCGCATGCGGGCCAAAGGCGATCTTGATGCGTGGATGATGAGCGAGGTCGTTGAACAGTTCGATGCCGTTGTGCAGGGCTTCAGCCGTGGTGTGGGCACCTGGAATCGGAAAATCCAGCACCGGGACGGTGATCTGCGCGCGCATGCCGCTGGCGTGGACACGTTCGGCGGCCACCTTGGGGTAGAAATACATGTCGGAGAAACAGGTAATGCCGCCCTTGAGCTGCTCGGCGATGGCCAGGTCTGTACCGTCACGCACGAAGTCTTCATCGACCCACTTGCCTTCGGCGGGCCAGATGTGGTCCTGCAGCCAGGTCATCAGTGGCAGGTCGTCGGCCAGCCCGCGAAACAGCGTCATCGCCGCATGGCCGTGGGCGTTGATCAGGCCGGGGCTGAGCAGCATGCCGGGCAGTTCCTGCACCTGCACGGCGTTTTGCCGCAGCGCTTCGGCGCGTGGACCGATATAGACGATACAGCCATCGCGGATGCCGATGCCGTGGTCCTTGAGCACGACGCCTGCGGGCTCGACCGGCACCAGCCAGGCGGGCAGGAGCAAAAGGTCGAGCGGTGCTGTAGCGTTCGGCATGAGAAGGTTTCCATCGTTTATTACGTTGATGACGAAGTATACCCGAGCGTCTTCGCAGGCGGCTCGCTATAATCAGCGGCTTTTGATGCTGGGTTTCGGATGTTCAAGATGGAGTTGGCGATGCGCGATCGACTGTTGGCTGCGGAGAAGGTTAAGGCCATCGATTGGCGGGACGACGCTCTGTACCTGCTGGACCAGCGGGTACTGCCGTTCGAGGAAGTCTGGCACCGCTATACCACCGCCGAGGGAGTCGCCGAAGCGATTCGCACGATGGTCGTGCGCGGGGCGCCAGCTATCGGCATCAGTGCCGCCTATGGTGCGGTGCTGGGCGCACGTGCGCGTATTGCGCAAGGTGGAGACTGGTATCCGGCGCTGGAAGAGGACATGCAGTTGCTGGCCGATTCGCGCCCGACTGCAGTGAACCTGTTCTGGGCGCTGAACCGGATGCGTGATCGTCTGATGCGCGTGAAGGACGGCGATGACCCGCTGGCGGCCCTCGAGGCCGAAGCCGTGGCGATTCACCTGAGCGACCGCGAGGCCAATCTGACCATGGCGCAGCTGGGCGCTGACCTGATCCGCAAGCACCAGGGCAATCTGCAGACGGTGCTCACCCACTGCAATACCGGGGCGCTGGCCACGGGCGGCTTCGGCACGGCGCTGGGCGTGATTCGTGCGGCGCATCTGGAAGGCATGATCGAACGGGTCTACGCCGATGAAACCCGGCCCTGGCTGCAGGGCTCGCGGCTTACCGCATGGGAGCTGGCCAACGAGGGCATCCCGGTGACGCTGAACGCAGATTCCGCCGCCGCGCACCTGATGCGCACCAAGGGCATCACCTGGGTCATCGTCGGCGCCGACCGCATCACGGCCAACGGCGACGTGGCGAACAAGATCGGTACCTATCAGCTCGCCGTTGCCGCCATGCATCACGGGGTGCGCTTCATGGTGGTCGCGCCGAGTTCGACCATCGACATGGAAATGGCCAGTGGCGACGACATCATCATTGAAGAGCGCGACGGCCGCGAATTGCTCGAAGTGGGCGGCCAGCGGGTCGGCGCCGAGGTCGAGGCTTTCAACCCGGTATTCGATGTGACGCCGGCAGACCTGATCGACGCCATCGTGACCGAAAAGGGCATTGTCGAACGTCCCGATACCGCGCGCATGGCTCAATTGATGAGCCGTAAACACCTTCACTGAGGCCGACAGGCCCGACCGGTCGCCTCTGTGCAATGCGGCTGGACGGGCCTGTAAGCGTTTCTCAGGCGTGTTATGCGTGTGCGGCTCGCTTTCAGCGCCTGCAAAGGATGTGAGCGCCTCGGCGATTGTGGTAATATCCGGCGGTTATCGGGGACACTGATTGTGGTCGCCCATGCTGCGTAGATTCATGGCATAACTCGTTGATTTGTCGTAAGTCGCTGCCCTGCACATGCTGGCAGCGGCGAGCTTCGTATACCCCGAATGGGTTTGCGAGGTTTCACCAGAAAAAGGAATCAGGCTTCTCATGGGCGAACTGGCCAAAGAAATCCTCCCGGTCAATATCGAAGACGAGCTGAAGCAGTCCTACCTCGACTACGCAATGAGCGTAATCGTCGGTCGCGCACTGCCCGATGCACGCGATGGCTTGAAGCCCGTGCACCGGCGCGTGTTGTTCGCAATGAGCGAGCTGGGTAACGACTGGAACAAGCCGTACAAGAAATCCGCCCGTGTGGTTGGTGACGTGATCGGTAAGTATCACCCGCACGGCGACACGGCGGTGTACGACACCATCGTTCGTATGGCTCAGCCATTCTCGCTGCGCTACCTGCTGGTAGACGGTCAGGGCAACTTCGGTTCGGTCGACGGCGACAACGCCGCCGCCATGCGATACACCGAAGTGCGTATGACCAAGCTGGCGCACGAGCTGCTGGCCGACCTGCACAAGGAAACCGTGGACTGGGTGCCGAACTACGACGGCACCGAGATGATCCCGGCGGTCATGCCGACCCGTATTCCCAACCTGCTGGTCAACGGTTCCAGCGGTATCGCCGTGGGCATGGCGACCAACATTCCGCCGCACAACCTCGGTGAAGTCATCGACGGCTGCCTGGCGCTGATCGACAACCCCGAGTTGACGGTCGACGAGTTGATGCAATACATCCCCGGCCCGGATTTCCCGACGGCGGCGATCATCAACGGTCGCGCCGGCATCATCGAGGCCTATCGCACAGGCCGCGGACGCATTTACATGCGTGCCCGCTCCATCGTCGAAGACATCGACAAGGTTGGCGGTCGCCAGCAGATCGTCATCACCGAGCTGCCTTACCAGCTGAACAAGGCGCGTCTGATCGAGAAGATCGCCGAGCTGGTCAAGGAAAAGAAACTCGAAGGCATCACCGAACTGCGCGACGAGTCCGACAAGGACGGTATGCGCGTGGTCATCGAGCTGCGCCGTGGCGAAGTGCCTGAGGTTATCCTCAACAACCTGTATGCCCAGACCCAGCTGCAAAGCGTTTTCGGCATCAACATCGTTGCCCTGATCGACGGTCGCCCGCGCATCCTGAACCTCAAGGACCTGCTGGAAGCCTTTGTTCGTCACCGCCGCGAAGTGGTGACCCGTCGTACCGTGTTCGAACTGCGCAAGGCGCGCGAACGTGGCCACATCCTTGAAGGTCAGGCGGTTGCGCTGTCCAACATCGACCCGGTCATCGCCCTCATCAAGGCATCACCGACACCTGCCGAAGCCAAGGAAGCGCTGATCAAGACGCCTTGGGAGTCGAGCGCAGTGGTCGAGATGGTCGAGCGTGCCGGTGCCGATTCGTGCCGCCCCGAGAACCTCGATCCGCAATACGGTCTGCGTGAAGGCAAGTACTTCCTGTCGCCGGAACAGGCTCAGGCCATTCTGGAACTGCGTCTGCACCGCCTGACCGGTCTGGAACACGAGAAGCTGCTGGGCGAGTACCAGGAAATCCTCAATCAGATCGGCGAGCTGATCCGCATCCTCAACAGCGCGACGCGCCTGATGGAAGTGATCCGCGAAGAGCTGGAACTGATCCGCTCCGAATACGGCGATGCCCGTCGCACCGAAATTCTCGATGCGCGTCTGGACCTGACGCTGGGTGACCTGATCACCGAAGAAGAGCGTGTGGTCACCATTTCCCACGGCGGTTATGCCAAGACTCAGCCACTGGCGGTCTATCAGGCTCAGCGTCGTGGCGGCAAGGGCAAGTCGGCCACCGGCATCAAGGATGAGGACTACATCGCTCACCTGCTGGTCGCCAACAGCCACACCACGCTGCTGATGTTCTCCAGCAAGGGTAAAGTTTACTGGCTCAAGACCTACGAGATTCCGGAAGCGTCGCGCGCTGCCCGTGGTCGTCCGCTGGTCAACCTGTTGCCGTTGAGCGACGGCGAATACATCACCACCATGCTGCCGGTCGATCTCGAAGCCATGCGCAAGCGTGCCGATGAAGAAGGCGAGGCCCTGGAAGGCGAGCTGGACGACGCGGAAAACAGCAGCGAGACCGAAGAGGAGCGCAAGGCCCGTATCAAGGCTGCCGACAAGAAGAAGGCTCCGTTCATCTTCATGTCCACCGCCAACGGTACTGTCAAGAAGACCCCACTGGTTGCATTCAGCCGTCAGCGCAGCTCGGGCCTCATCGCCCTTGAGCTGGACGAGGGCGACATCCTGATCTCTGCGGCCATTACCGATGGCGAGCAGGAAATCATGCTGTTCTCCGACGGTGGCAAGGTGACCCGCTTCAAGGAATCCGACGTGCGCGCCATGGGCCGTACCGCTCGCGGTGTTCGTGGCATGCGTCTGCCAGAAGGGCAAAAGCTGATTTCGATGCTGATCCCTGAAGAGGGCAGCCAGATTCTGACCGCTTCCGAGCGCGGCTACGGCAAGCGTACGGCCATCTCCGAGTTCCCCGAGTACAAGCGTGGTGGTCAGGGCGTCATCGCCATGGTCAGCAACGAGCGTAACGGCCGTCTGGTCGGTGCGGTTCAAGTGCTCGACGGCGAAGAAATCATGCTGATTTCCGACCAGGGCACGCTGGTTCGTACCCGCGTCGGCGAAGTCTCCAGTCTGGGTCGTAACACCCAGGGCGTTACCCTGATCAAGCTGGCCAGCGACGAGAAGCTGGTCGGTCTGGAGCGTGTTCAGGAGCCGTCGGAAGTCGAAGGCGAAGAGCTTGAAGGCGAAGAAGTTATCGATGGCGTGATCGTCGATGCCGCTGAAGCTGAAGTGGACGATGCCGGTGAAGACCTGCAGGCAGATGCTGCGTCAGACGAAGACGAACCACAGAACTAAGCGGTAACGTAAATCAGGTAAGGGCTGGCTCGTCTGTGCATGCATCTGCATTCCAGGCAAGTCCAGCCCTTGCGGTATTCGGCCAGCCCTGCGGCCGGAGCAAGATTCCCGCAAGGAGCTGCCAGTCGCTGCGGCGTCTGTCTGCTCGTGGCAAGCAACCAGAAACAAGCGCGTACAGACCCAACGTATTTGACGAGAGTGGATATGAGCAAGCGAGCCTTTAACTTCTGCGCAGGTCCTGCTGCGCTTCCTGAAGCTGTTCTGCTGCGTGCCCAGGCGGAACTCCTCGACTGGCACGGCAAAGGCCTTTCCGTCATGGAAATGAGCCACCGCAGTGATGAGTTCGTCTCCATTGCCACCAAGGCCGAGCAGGATCTGCGTGACCTGCTGTCCATTCCTTCGAATTACAAGGTGTTGTTCCTGCAAGGCGGTGCCAGCCAGCAGTTCGCCCAGATTGCGCTGAACCTGCTGCCTGAAAACGGCAAGGCCGATTACATCGACACCGGCATCTGGTCGCAGAAGGCTATCGACGAGGCTTCACGCTACGGCGCAATCAACGTCGCGGCCAGCGCCAAGGCCTACGATTACTTTGCCATTCCCGGCCAGAACGAGTGGAAGCTGTCCAAGGACGCGGCTTACGTCCACTACGCGCCGAACGAAACCATTGGCGGTCTGGAATTCAACTGGATTCCGGACACCGGCGACGTTCCGCTGGTTGCCGACATGTCTTCGGACATCCTCTCGCGTCCAGTGGACATCTCGCGTTTCGGCATGATCTACGCTGGCGCCCAGAAGAACATCGGCCCCAGCGGCATCGTGGTGGTGATCATTCGCGAAGACCTGCTGGGCCGCGCGCGCTCGCTGTGCCCGACCATGCTCGACTACAAGGTCGCTGCCGACAATGGCTCGATGTACAACACGCCGCCGACCCTGGCCTGGTACCTGTCCGGGCTGGTCTTCGAATGGCTGAAAGAGCAGGGCGGTGTCGAAGCGATCGGCAAGCGCAACGAAATCAAACAGCGCGCGCTGTATGACTTCATCGACGCCAGCGAACTGTACAGCAACCCGATCAACAAGCCTGATCGTTCGTGGATGAACGTACCGTTCCGTCTGGCTGACGATCGTCTCGACAAGCCATTCCTCGCCGGTGCCGATGCAAACGGCCTGCTCAACCTCAAGGGCCATCGCTCGGTAGGCGGCATGCGTGCATCCATCTACAACGCGATCGATATCAACGCCATCAACGCTTTGGTGGCCTACATGAAAGACTTCGAGAAGGAGCACGGCTGATGTCCGAGCAAGAACTCAAGGCGCTTCGCGTCCGTATCGACAGCCTCGATGAAAAGGTTCTGGAACTGATCAGCGAGCGTGCCCGCTGTGCCCAGGAAGTGGCCAGGGTCAAGATGTCCTCGCTGGCGGAAGGCGAAGTGCCTGTGTTCTACCGTCCGGAGCGCGAAGCTGCGGTGCTGAGGCGAGTCATGGACCGCAATCGTGGTCCGTTGAGCAACGAAGAGATGGCGCGTCTGTTCCGCGAAATCATGTCTTCCTGCCTCGCATTGGAGCAGCCGCTCAAGGTCGCCTATCTCGGGCCTGAGGGGACGTTCACCCAGGCCGCGGCGATGAAGCATTTCGGTCACGCCGTCATCAGTCTGCCGATGGCTGCAATTGACGAAGTGTTCCGCGAAGTGGTCGCTGGTGCCGTGAATTTCGGTGTGGTTCCGGTGGAAAACTCCACCGAAGGCGCGGTCAATCACACCCTCGACAGCTTCCTCGAACACGACATGGTGATCTGCGGCGAAGTCGAACTGCGCATTCATCACCATCTGCTGGTGGGCGAAAGCACCAAGACGGAAAGCATCACGCGCATTTATTCCCATGCCCAGTCACTGGCCCAGTGCCGTAAATGGCTGGATGCCCATTACCCGAATGTCGAGCGCGTCGCCGTTGCCAGTAACGCCGAAGCCGCCAAGCGGGTCAAGGGCGAGTGGAACTCGGCGGCCATCGCTGGCGATATGGCTGCAGGTCTGTATGGCCTGACCCGTCTGGCGGAAAAGATCGAAGATCGTCCGGACAACTCCACACGCTTTCTCATTATCGGCAATCAGGAAGTCCCGCCGACCGGCGATGACAAGACCTCGATCATTGTGTCGATGAGCAACAAGCCGGGCGCGCTGCACGAGTTGCTGGTGCCGTTCCACGAGAATGGCCTGGACCTGACGCGTATCGAGACCCGTCCTTCGCGCAGTGGCAAGTGGACCTACGTGTTCTTCATCGACTTCGTCGGCCATCACAAGGATCCGCTGGTCAAGGCCGTGCTGGAGCAAATCAGCAGCGAAGCCGTGGCCTTGAAGGTGTTGGGCTCCTACCCGAAGGCGGTTCTCTGAAGGTGCGGTCCATGATTCGTTTGTTTTTTACCTTGGCAGGCTGTCAGGTGTGTTCGCGTGGTTGATGTGATTGCAGAACAGTCGGTACGGCCGGTGATCGGTCGTCTGGTGGTTGTCGGGCTCGGGCTGATCGGCGGTTCCTTTGCCAAGGGTGTGCGCGAAAGCGGCCTGTGCCGCGAGGTCGTCGGCGTCGACCTTGATCCACATTCGCGACACCTGGCGGTCGAGCTGGGGGTTGTGGACCGTTGCGAGGCAGACCTTGCCACCGCTTGCCGTGGCGCTGATGTGATTCAGCTGGCGGTGCCGATACTGGCAATGGAAAAGCTGCTTGCCCTGCTGGCACCGATCGATCTGGGTCATGCCATTCTGACCGATGTCGGCAGCGCCAAAGGCAATGTGGTGAGGGCTGCGCGTCAGGCGTTCGGGCACATGCCGTCGCGCTTCGTGCCCGGCCATCCGATTGCCGGTTCCGAGCAGAGCGGCGTCGAGGCCTCCAATGCGGCGCTGTTTCGTCGCCATAAGGTCATTCTCACGCCGCTGGCTGAAACCGATCCTCACGCGGTGGCGATTGTCGACCAGTTGTGGTCAGCCCTGGGGGCCGATGTCGAGCACATGCAGGTTGAGCGTCACGACGAGGTGCTGGCTGCCACCAGCCATCTGCCGCACCTGCTGGCATTCGGTCTGGTCGATTCGCTGGCCAAGCGCAATGAAAACCTGGACATATTCAGGTATGCAGCAGGCGGGTTTCGTGACTTCACGCGCATCGCAGGCAGCGATCCGACCATGTGGCATGACATTTTCATGGCCAATCGTGATGCCGTACTGCGCACTCTGGACAGCTTTCGCACCGATCTCGACGCCTTGCGCGACGCTGTGGATGCTGGCGACGGCGCGCAGTTGATGGACGTATTTACCCGTGCGCGCGCAGCGAGGGAGCACTTCGGCAGAATCCTCGCCAGCCGTGCCCGTGTCGACACCGCACCCGGCGAGCCTCGTGCCATTCACGGCGGGTCTGCGGAGGGTGTCAGTCATCGCATCAAGGGGCCGGTGGATGTGACGTCTGCGGTGCTGTTCATGGTCGCGACGTCGATCAGTGAAGGCTGCGACCTGTTGCTGGAGGACGTTCCCGTCAGTTCATCGTGCGAGGGTGCAATCGATATTTTGCGCCTGATGGGCGGCGATATCGTGCTGCAGAACGTCCGCAAACTGGCGGGTGAAACGGTCGCTGATCTGCACGTTCGCTCGACCCGGCTCAAAGGCGCTGACATCCCCGAAGCGCTGGTGCCGCTGGCACTGAATGCATTTCCGGTGCTTCTGGTTGCCGCAGCCTGTGCAGAAGGGCGTACCATTCTGCGCGGCGCGCAGGCCCTGCAAGCCGATGAGTCGGAGTGCGTCAGGCTGATGGCTGACGGTTTGCTGGCTCTCGGCATCGAGGCCGAGCCCGTGCTGGATGGCATCATTATCGAAGGCGGTGTGCCGGGTGGCGGCGAGGTTGATGCTCGCGGTGATCAGCGTATCGTCATGGCGTTTCGCGTTGCATCGTTGAGGGCTTCGGCGCCCATCCGTATTCAGGCGTGCGCGGATGCCGCCGCGTTGTTTCCCCATTTTCTGGCGCTGTGCGCTCAAGTTGGCATGCGTGTAGCGCAAGAGGACAAAAAGTGAAAATCAAAGCTCCTGTTATTACCATCGACGGACCCAGCGGTTCCGGAAAGGGCACGGTCGCCGGATTGCTGGCCAGGAAACTCGGTTGGTGCCTGCTCGACTCCGGTGCGTTGTATCGCCTGCTGGCTTTCGCGGCGCGCAATCACGGTGTCGACCTGACCAATGAAGAAGCGCTCAAGCTCCTGGCCGCTCATCTGGATGTTCAGTTCGAGGCGACTGCGGCAGGGCAGGGGCAGCGCATCATTCTTGAAGGCGAGGACGTCACTCACGCCATTCGCAACGAGCAGGTCGGCAGCGGCGCATCGCAGGTGGCCTCGCTGCCGGCGGTGCGCGATGCGTTGCTGTTGCGCCAGCGCGCGTTTCAGGAAGAGCCGGGTCTGGTCGCGGACGGTCGCGACATGGGCACCGTGGTCTTCCCGGATGCACCGCTGAAGATATTCCTTACCGCCAGTGCCGAGGAGCGTGCGCGTCGACGTTACTTGCAGTTGAAGGCCAAGGGCGATGATGTTAGTCTGTCGAGTCTGCTAGATGAGATATGTGCACGCGACGAGCGTGACACCCAGCGAGCGGTAGCCCCGCTGAAGCCGGCGCATGACGCCATACAGCTGGATTCCACTGAATTGTCCATCGAACAGGTGCTGGAACGCATTCTGAGTGAAATCGCGCTTCGCGGTATTGCCGGATGACGAAGAAGCGTGTGGGAGACCAGTCATAGTCCCGCAGGCTTTCTTTTACTTGAACGAAACCCACGTTGTCTGGAGCGTGGCAGATGGGCGTATCCTTCGCCCTTGATCAACAGGAATTAAAATGAGCGAAAGCTTTGCAGAACTTTTTGAAGAAAGCCTAAAGACCCTCAACCTTCAGGCCGGTTCGATCATCACCGCGATCATCGTTGATATCGATTACCAGGCAGGTTGGGTTACGGTTCACGCCGGTCTGAAATCTGAAGGCCTCATCCCGCTGGAACAGTTCCACAACGACGCTGGCGAGCTGACCATCAAGATCGGTGATGAAGTTCACGTTGCGCTGGACGCGGTCGAAGATGGCTTTGGCGAAACCAAGCTGTCCCGCGAAAAAGCCAAGCGTGCCGAGTGCTGGATCGTTCTGGAAGCGGCTTTCGCAGCTGAAGAAGTGGTCAAGGGCGTTATCAACGGTAAGGTTAAAGGCGGCTTCACTGTCGACGTTAACGGCATCCGTGCGTTCCTGCCTGGTTCTCTGGTTGACGTCCGCCCTGTGCGTGACACGACTCACCTGGAAGGCAAAGAGCTCGAGTTCAAGGTCATCAAGCTGGACCAGAAGCGCAACAACGTTGTCGTTTCCCGTCGCAGTGTCCTGGAAGCCGAGAACAGTGCCGAGCGCGAAGCTCTGCTCGAGTCCCTGCAGGAAGGTCAGCAAGTCAAGGGTATCGTCAAGAACCTCACCGATTACGGCGCATTCGTCGATCTGGGTGGCGTCGATGGCCTGCTGCACATCACCGACATGGCCTGGAAGCGTATCAAGCATCCATCGGAAATCGTCAACGTTGGCGACGAGATCGATGTCAAGGTCCTGAAGTACGATCGCGAGCGCAATCGTGTTTCCCTGGGTCTGAAGCAACTGGGTGAAGACCCATGGGTTGCTATCAAGGCTCGCTACCCGGAAAGCACCCGCGTTACCGCGCGTGTTACCAACCTGACCGACTACGGCTGCTTCGCAGAGCTGGAAGAAGGCGTGGAAGGCCTGGTACACGTTTCCGAAATGGACTGGACCAACAAGAACATCCACCCTTCGAAAGTCGTTCAGGTTGGCGACGAAGTGGAAGTCATGGTTCTGGACATCGACGAAGAGCGTCGTCGTATCTCCCTCGGCATCAAGCAGTGCAAATCCAACCCATGGGAAGATTTCTCTGGCCAGTTCAACAAGGGCGATAAAATCTCCGGCACCATCAAGTCGATCACCGATTTCGGTATCTTCATTGGTCTGGACGGCGGCATCGACGGTCTGGTTCACCTGTCCGACATCTCCTGGAACGAAGTGGGCGAAGAAGCCGTACGTCGCTTCAAGAAGGGCGACGAGCTCGACACTGTGATCCTGTCGGTTGATCCTGAGCGTGAGCGTATCTCGCTGGGTATCAAGCAGCTGGAAAGCGATCCGTTCTCCGAGTACGTCACTGTCAATGACAAGGGCGCGATCGTTCGCGGTATCGTTAAGGAAGTTGACGCCAAAGGCGCCATCATCACTCTGGCCGACGACATCGAAGCGACCCTCAAGGCTTCCGAAATCAGCCGTGACCGCGTTGAAGACGCGCGTAACGTTCTGAAGGAAGGCGAAGAGATCGAAGCCAAGATCATCAGCGTTGACCGCAAGAGCCGCGTAATCAGCTTGTCCATCAAGTCGAAAGACGTTGAAGACGAGAAAGAAGCGATCCAGAGCCTGCGTAGCAAGCCTGAAGTCGCTGAAAGCACTGGTCCTACCACTATCGGTGACCTGCTGCGCGCGCAAATGGAAAAACAGAACTAAGTTCTGCTTGACCAAAAAAAGGACGACTTCGGTCGTCCTTTTTCGTTTCTGCCGTTCAGGCCCTACAGGTTCGGATGCGCCTGGCTTGCTCTCACGCACAGTGTGAGTCGCTAAACGTCTCCAGTAGCCTCTCAGGCCGTCTCGTTTCGCCTATTGCTCAAGCTCCCTTCCCATATCTGTCTCCTGTCATGTCGCTGTAATCTGTTCATGCCTGGTTAGACGGTATTGAACATAAGTCAATAGATGGGCTGTTCAAATTCATCCGGTCATGCTAAAACCTTCCAAGCGCTGATCTAGCTGCTTGAAAAAGAAGGGAAAAATATGACGAAGTCGGAGTTGATCGAACGAATTGTCACCCATCAAGGGCTGCTCTCATCCAAGGATGTCGAGCTGGCCATCAAGACCATGCTTGAACAAATGTCCCAGTGCCTGGCAACCGGTGACCGAATCGAGATTCGGGGCTTTGGCAGCTTTTCGCTGCATTACCGTGCACCACGGGTAGGGCGCAACCCGAAGACCGGACAGTCGGTCAGTCTCGATGGCAAGTTTGTCCCGCATTTCAAGCCGGGCAAGGAGCTGCGGGATCGGGTCAACGAGGATGAAGAAGAGGGCCTTTAAAGCCATCCACCACAGGATTACCAGATGCGTATCTTCAAACGAGTCATTCTGATCGTCGCCGTGTTGCTCGCTGTTTTGGCAACAACCGTGTTTGTGCTTGAGAACCGGCAGTCTGTTGCCGTGACGTTTTTCGGTTTGTCGGCGCCTCAGCTTCCTCTGGCATTGCCTGTTGTCCTTGCGTTGCTCTTGGGCATGGTGATCGGCCCGATACTGGCATGGATAGCCAGTCTTCGTAAAAAGCGCACACCTTCCCCTCGCTCTGTCTGAGCAGCGTCGATCATGCGTCGTCGGAGATTGATCTGGCGACACGATAGCGCGCGTTTTTTACCCCTTTCTGTTCAATAAAGCCGCATGCGATGCTTCGGGGCTGGCGTGCTTCGTTGTGCCTTCGCGCGTTTTTATCGAAAAAAGAGCCTTATAGTTCTGTCAGTTTATTCTTCGCTTATATAGAGAATAGTTGCTCAGGCGTGTAGGAATATTCGCTTTTTTAATTCGTGTACCCATTTTAAAGGGGGTGCGGGTTATATTCATTTTCAGTGTTGATTACTGCTGCCCTGACTGCCTTGTGTCAAGGCTTGAAAATGAATCGTTCAAGTGCAGAATGCGCCGAAACTTAATGTTCAGACCTGCTGCCGGATGTACCGCGTATTCAGAGCAGGCTGGCAAGAAAAGGTGACTGCATGTCTTATCCGCAAATCATTCATCACGGCGCTGTCGATACAGTCACGGGTTCGTGTCATCAATTGCACATGGATGCATCGAGCAGCCTGCTGATTGACTGCGGGGCGGTGCAGGAGCGCGGCAGGCAGTCCGGGACCGCTTTATTCGGATTCGACCCGGAGGCTGTCAGAGCGTTATTGATCAGCCATGTGCACAATGACCATGTCGGGCGTATTCCCGAGTTGCTGGCATCCGGTTACAAGGGGCCGATACTGTGCAGTGAGCCCAGTGCCCACCTGTTGCCACTGGTCATGGAAGATCTTCTGAAAATCGAATTTGCACACGACCCCGGGCAAGTCGGACGCTACCTGGATGTCATCAACAAGAGAATCATCGCTCTACCATTCGATGAATGGTTCAGCCTGGTCGACAACGAATCCCTGCATTGCCGGGTCCGTTTGCAGCGTGCCGGGCACATACTGGGATCTGCCTATATAGAATGCGATCTTCAATACCCTGCACAAACGCGTTCTGTGCGCGTGGTGTTTTCCGGTGACCTGGGGGCGAGTCATACGCCGTTTCTGCCTGCGCCGAAGCCGCCCGAGC
Source organism: Pseudomonas cerasi (assembly GCF_027983475.1). Classification (NCBI taxonomy): domain Bacteria; kingdom Pseudomonadati; phylum Pseudomonadota; class Gammaproteobacteria; order Pseudomonadales; family Pseudomonadaceae; genus Pseudomonas; species Pseudomonas cerasi. The sequence continues at coordinate 472,726 of NZ_JAQJVM010000002.1, read as the reverse complement.
GCGCGGATGTGCTGGTGCTGGAAAGCACCTATGGCAATCGTGTTCACGAAGATCGCAGCACTCGTCAGCAAGGGCTTGAGCGCATCATAGACAAGGCGCTGGAGGATAACGGCACCGTCCTGATACCGGCATTCAGCATCGGCCGAACCCAGGAATTGCTCTACGAGCTGGAAGACATACTGCGACGCAAGATGCCATCGAATCATGCCGTCGAAAACGGTAGGCAGCCGGGTGACGGTGATCCGGACTGGTCGAGGTTGCCGATCATCCTTGATTCGCCTCTGGCGAGTCGCTTTACCAAGGTCTATCAGTCGTTTGAAGACTACTGGGATGAGGGCGCGCGGTTAAGGCTCGACGTCGGCAGAAAGCCGTTGGGCTTCGAACAACTGGTTACCGTCGACACCCATGAGGAACATCTGCGCACTGTCAATTACCTGGCCAGTACGGCGCGTCCGGCCATCGTGATTGCCGGTAACGGTATGTGTGCCGGAGGCAGGATCGTCAATTACCTGAAAGCCATGCTCGGTGACACACGGCATAACGTGGTATTTGTCGGCTATCAGGGCAAGGGAACGCCGGGCGAGGCCATTCAGTTGCACGGCCCGTCGGGCGGCTATGTAGAGCTGGACCGCGAGCGCTTCGATATAAATGCCGGGGTCCATACCGCAAAAGGCTATTTTGCCCACGCTGATCAGGTCGAACTGGTCGAGTTCGTGACGGGGATGAAAGAGTGGCCGACGCAGATCAGGCTGGTGCATGGCGAGGCGGCCGCGAAAAAGGTTCTGGGCAATATTCTGAGTCGCAAGTACTCGCTCAAGAAACGCCCGTTGGAAATGTTTATCCCTTGAAGGCGCGATGAGCACGTTAGTTGTCGGCTGATGCGGTAATCGAATTCTTGCAAGTGAGTGCCAATGCATGATTATCGTGCATTGTCCCTGGGGTACGTTGAGCGTCATCGTGAAAGTTATAAAATGGCTTGAACATATTTCAGTTGTCAAAACGGGTTACTTAAGCAATATTTGGCCGATTTGGAAGGGCGTGTTTGCATGAGCGGTGATGTTGCATTGGTTGCAATAACAGGTGCGACAGGTTTCGTGGGCAGTGCTGTGGTTCGCCGACTGATCGAACGCACAGGCTGCTCTGTGCGGGTTGCGGTCCGGGGCGCCTATGCTGCTTCCGACTCGCGCATCGATGTTGTCAGTGCGCAATCATTGGCGCCGGACAATCAATGGGCAAGTTTTGTAACCGGCGCGGACGTGGTGATTCATTGTGCTGCCCGGGTGCATGTACTCAACGAGACCGCTGACGCACCGGACCAGGAATACTTCCGCGCCAATGTCACCGCAACGCTGAATCTGGCCGAGCAGGCCGCAGCGGCAGGCGTCAGACGCTTTATCTTTATCAGTTCCATCAAGGCCAATGGCGAGTCTACGCTTCCGGGCGCGCCATTCAGTGCGAGCGACCCGTGCAATCCGCTGGATGCCTATGGCGTGTCAAAGCACAGGGCCGAAGAGGGCTTGCGCGAGTTATCTGCCCGCACCGGTATGCAGGTGGTGATCATTCGACCGGTATTGGTCTATGGTCCGGGGGTCAAGGCGAACTTCAGAAGCATGATGCGCTGGCTGGACAAAGGGCTGCCGTTGCCGCTCGGGGCCATCGATAATCGTAGAAGCCTGGTGGCGGTGGATAACCTGGCAGACCTGGTGACCGTCTGTGTCGATCATCCTGCTGCGGCTGACCAGACGTTTCTGGTCAGTGACGGTGATGATCTGTCCACGGCCAGGCTGCTGCGCGAAATGGGCAAGGCCCTGGGCAAACCTGCCCGGCTGCTGCGGGTGCCGACTGTGCTGTTGAACGCGGCTGCAGTACTGTTGGGCAAGAAGGCTTTTTCACAACGGCTGTGCAACTCGCTGCAGGTCGATATCAGTAAAACCTGTACGATGCTGGATTGGCTTCCACCTGTGAGTATTGAACACGCCATGCAGGACACCGCTCGATATTATCTGGAACACGACAAGCATGATTGAGTGGCTGTCGGTCATCGCTATTGCCTTTCTGTCTCTGATTCTAACGGCGTTGTTGCGCAAGTATGCGCTCGCCAAAAGTCTGATCGACATTCCAAACGCTCGAAGTTCGCATTCCATACCCACGCCCAGAGGTGGCGGCGTTGCCATCGTCATCACTTTCGTCATGGCGATGGCTTTGCTGGGGTGGGCCGGCTATCTGCCTTGCTCTGCGCTTGTTGCCATCGTCGGTTCGGGCGGCTTGGTGGCGGTGATCGGTTTCATGGACGATCACGGGCATATCGCCGCACGATGGCGCCTGCTGGGGCATTTTGCTGCGGCTGCATGGGCCTTGTTCTGGCTGGACGGTCTTGCCCCGCTTGACGTCATGGGCTGGACGGTCGACCTGGGGCCATTCTGGCAAGTACTCGCGGCGTTCTATCTGGTGTGGATGCTGAACCTTTACAACTTCATGGACGGAATAGACGGTATCGCCGGTATCGAGGCGGTCACTGTATGCCTGGGCATGAGCATCATCTATGCCTTGGATGGCCACGCCGGGCTGTCCTGGGAAGTGCTCATGCTGGGCGCTGCCGCAGCAGGTTTCCTCTACTGGAACTTCCCGCCGGCGAAGATATTCATGGGCGACGCGGGCAGCGGCTTCCTCGGGATAGTGCTCGGTGTGCTATCCATTCAGGGTTCCTGGGCCTCACCTCAGTTATTCTGGTCCTGGTTGATTCTGCTGGGAGTGTTTATCGTCGACGCGACCGTGACCCTCGTGCGACGCCTGTTACGCAAGGAAAAGCTCTACGAGGCACATCGCAGCCACGCGTATCAGTTTGCGTCGCGTCATTACGGCCGGCATGTGCCGGTTACGCTTGCAGTGGGGCTGATCAATCTTGTCTGGTTGCTGCCGATTGCACTATGGGTTGCGCTGGGCGATGGAGAAGGGCTTATATGGGCGGTAGTTGCTTACTGCCCGCTGATTCTACTGGCGCTGAGGTTCCGCGCCGGCAAGGCAGAATAAGGTAACGAAGTGTTTTTCTGGTTGTCTCAGACACGTAGCTGTTTCACAGGTACCGATTTCAGATCATGTTGCAACCGGTAGCATAACGGAGCATTAAAAAATTGATGAGCAGGTTGCGGACCAGATTACTGGCTCTACCACGCCGCAAAAAACGAATAATTCAGGTGGCTGCCGACGTCCTGTTGGTCTGGTTGGCTCTATGGATGGCGTTTGTCGTACGACTGGGTATCGATGAGCTGATCAATCCGCTCGAGAAGCACACGTGGCTGTTCATCAGTGCGCCCGTTGCGGCTATCCCGCTGTTCATCCGGTTCGGCATGTATCGCGCAGTGATGCGCTATTTCGGCAATGATGCGCTGATTGCCATCATCAAGGCCGTGACGATGTCGTCGCTGATCCTTGGGTGCATGGTCTACGTTTACAGTAACCACCAGCAATTGGTCCCGCGTTCGGTGATCTTCAATTACTGGTGGCTGAGCATGGTCATGATCGGCGGTCTGCGACTGGCCATGCGGCAGTATTTTCTCGGCGACTGGTTCGCTGCGGCGCAGCACGTACCTTTCGCCAAGAGCGACAACGGTTTGCAGAAGGTTGCCATCTACGGCGCTGGCGCTGCGGGAAACCAGTTGGTCGCCGCATTGCGCATGGGCCGTCTGATGCATCCGGTGGCGTTCATCGATGATGATGAATCGATTTCCAACCGGGTTATTTCCGGTCTTCAGGTCTACAAACCGCGAAACATCCAGCGAATGATCGATTCCACGGGGGCTCAGGAAATCCTCCTGGCAATCCCTTCATCGTCGCGTGGACGTCGTCGGGAAATCCTCGGTTTTCTGGAAGGCTTTCCGCTGCACGTACGAAGCGTTCCGGGCTTCATGGATCTGGCCGCTGGCAGGGTCAAGGTCGATGACCTTCAGGAAGTCGACATTGCAGACCTTCTGGGGCGCGATGCAGTCCCGGCCCGCGATAACCTGCTTGAGCACTGCATCAAGGGCAAAACGGTGCTGGTGACCGGTGCTGGCGGCTCGATCGGCTCCGAGCTGTGCCGACAGATATTGCTGCTGCAGCCTACCCAGTTACTGTTGCTGGACCACAGCGAGTTCAATCTCTACAGCATTCTTTCCGAGCTTGAACAGCGCTCGGCCCGTGAGTCACTTTCGGTGAAATTGCTGCCCATACTCGGTTCGGTGCGCAACCACCCCAAATTGCTGTCGATCATGAAAACCTGGAAGGTCGACACGGTCTATCACGCTGCGGCCTACAAGCATGTGCCCATGGTCGAGCACAATATTGCCGAAGGCGTCATCAACAACGTTGTGGGCACGCTCAATACCGCCCAGGCGGCGTTGCAGGCAGGCGTGTCCAACTTTGTCCTGATCTCTACCGACAAGGCGGTCCGCCCGACCAATGTAATGGGCAGTACCAAGCGTCTCGCCGAATTGATATTGCAGGCACTGAGCCGCGAAACCGCACCAGTGATCTTCGGCGACAAGGCCAATGTCTATCAGGTCAACAAGACCCGCTTTACCATGGTTCGCTTTGGCAATGTGCTTGGCTCGTCCGGTTCGGTGATCCCGCTGTTCCACAAGCAGATCCAGTCAGGCGGGCCGCTGACGGTGACGCATCCCAAAATCACCCGCTACTTCATGACCATCCCCGAAGCCGCTCAGTTGGTCATTCAGGCGGGCTCCATGGGGCATGGCGGCGACGTGTTCGTTCTCGATATGGGTGAGCCGGTCAAGATTGTCGAACTGGCCGAGAAGATGATCCACCTGTCCGGTCTGGCCATTCGCTCGGAGAAAAATCCGCACGGTGATATCTCCATTGAGTTCACCGGGCTGCGTCCTGGCGAAAAACTCTATGAAGAGCTGTTGATCGGCGACAACGTGGTTGCCACCGAGCACCCCATGATCATGAGTGCAAACGAAGATTGCCTGCCGTGGGATGTATTGAAAGGCCGCCTGACAAAACTGCTGGACGCGGTCGACCGCGACGATTACACCAGTGTGCGTCAGTTGCTGCGCGAAACGGTAAACGGTTATACGCCAGAGGGCGAAATCGTTGACTGGATGTATCAGGAACGCAGCGGCGAAACGTGATTTCACCAGCACCGCCGGGGCTCTGGGCTGAGGCGGAAATACGTTGAACGATCCGGCAACAGGCAGCAACGCTCGAGTGCTTTTCCAGGAGGGGACGCTGGTCTAAGTTTCAGGCACAGCATGTGGATGCTGCCTTGAACTGCTATGGAGCTTTATCTATGCGAACCCCTATTTTCAGTGCCCTGATCTTTGCCTTGCTCACCAGTGCCTCGGTTGCGGTCAATGCCGCCCCTGTGTCTCAGCCCGCCACATCGGCGCCCTCGGTATCCCATTCGCCGATGATGGAGGACACCGCGTCCACTGCGGCGCCTGAGCAACGCAAGGACAGGGTCAATCTCAATACTGCCGATGCGCAAACACTGCAGAAAGAACTGGCGGGTATCGGGAAGAACAAGGCCGATGCCATTGTGGCTTACCGGGAAGCCAACGGTGAGTTCACGTCGATTGATGAGTTGATAGAGGTCAAGGGGATCGGCAAGGCCATTCTGGAGAGGAATCGCGAAAAACTTGCGATCGACTGAACAGTGTTTCAGCCAGTAAAAACACAGGCCGATCAATGATTGGCCTGTGTTTTTATAAACTCTCGCTGAGACGCTCCCCGCGAAAGTGTCTGTACCAGAGGGTCAGTTGGTGCTCTTTTTTATCTCCTGTTTGAGATAGTCGCGGGTCGTGTCCAGAATGCGCTGTGACAGCTCCTCGTCAAAAGCGCTGCGGGCGAGTGCCAGACCACCCACCAGTGCGGACAGCACCGGCAGGCTTTTGGACTCCATTCCATTCTCCGCGAGGGGCTTGTCGAACTGCTCCAGCAGGTGAAGGATGATTTTATCCGTCGTCATGCTGGGCTGATCGCGCTGGCCCAGTTCCAGGCACATGGTCGGTAACGGGCACCCCCCGTCCTCCGCATCGCGGCTGGCTATCGATAGGTAGAGATCAATGAATTCACTGAGCGAGTCCTGTCTGGCGAAAACGTCGCTGGTGATTCCTTTTACATTGTCGAGGGCGTGACTCAATGCCTGTTCAACAAGATCATCCTTGGATTTGAAATGCGCGTAGAACCCGCCATGGGTCAAGCCAAGTGCCTTCATCAAAGGTTGCAAGCCCGTAGCACCAATGCCGTCACGACGGAAGCGCATGGACGCTTCCTTGACAATGCGTTGGTGCGTTTGGGCCTTATGATCGAGCGCGTAACGCATGCGCTGAGTCTCCAGAGAGGGCCAATGTGTCAGCGCATTTATACATGGATAGATGAAACGTTGCAGCAGGCTTTCGCTCGCAATGAGAACTTCAGCTCAATCAGTAAGGTGAATACCTGACTATTTATCAAGATAATGAGTGAGGCTGGCTCTGGACAATTCGCCCAGATGGCTACCGATCAGGCGTCCGTCCGGCGAATAGAAGAGAGTGGTGGGCAGCGCCGCCGAACCGACCTGGCGGGCGAACTCGCCGTCCGGATCCAGAAAACTGTTGCTCAGCACCAGTTGCTGTTTGGACAGATAGTCGCTGACTGTCCCGGCGCTTTCGGCCTGATTGACGAACAGAAATGTAATGTCCTTGCGTTCCCGTTGCATGTCGCGCAGCACCGGCATTTCGCGGCGACACGGAGGGCACCAGGTGGCCCACAGGTTGATGACCACCGATTTGCCCCGGTAGTCGGACGCCCTGACCGGCTCGCCAGCCAGCGTCCGAAGTGTTGTATCAGGCAGTGAAATACGCTTTTGATAATGATCCAGAATCAAGCCGCCCGATACCCAGATCGCCAGTCCGATGCCCATCCCGAACGTCAGGGCGCGACGCTGTTCGGGACGGCGCCAGCCGATGATCAAGGCGCCCAGCAGGGCGCAGATAACCCCGGGCCAGACCAGAAAGCCGCCATCACGGATGTCCAGTGCCTTCCAGGGAGTGTCGCTGTACTGTGCGAAATAGGTCAGGACGAACGCGATACGTGCGCTGGCGACACCCAGAATGAAGAGTCCGAACACGGCGGTCTTTCTGGACAGGGTATGCCGGACAAGCCGCGCCTCTATCCAGGTGGCCGTCATCAAGGCGCCCCACAACAACAGGTGGGGTATCGCGAGGGCGAACGGCCCGGCGTTGATGCTCAACATCGTTTTGGGTCCTTGAAGGGGTTTTTGCCGGGATCACATTCAGCTGCCGGTGCGCTTATCTGCCTGACGACCATCCATTGCGCACTGCACAGGCGCGGCATGGTATCGCTGCCGGCCCCTCCAGGAAAACGCAGAACTGTTCCCGGATGTCAGGCCGCGTGGGCGGCTTGATTGAGCCTGTAAGCTGTTGAAACACTAATTCCTCGACAAGAGGTCGACCGTCCTCCAGCCCTTTGTACAAAAGGCGTGCGCTCGAATGCCGACTTGTTGTGGAAGAAACTATTGTCCTACAAGCCTTTGACTTCTGGCGTCAATCCCGGAGAATCTCGCCCGCTGTTTTCGAGGGGGGCGCTGAACTGCCGGTTTTTTCGATGCGTTTCCCTTTTTGATAAACCGGCCACGGAGAGTCGACCGGATGAATGATCAGGCTAATGGCGTCGTAGAACGTCTGGATGTAGCTCCCGAGAGCATCGCGTCGTGGAATCGTAATGACACGACCTGGATGCTCGGATTGTTCGGTACCGCCATCGGTGCGGGTACCCTGTTTTTGCCAATCAACGCAGGTATCGGCGGTTTCTGGCCATTGATGGCGCTGGCGCTGCTGGCGTTTCCCATGACCTTCTACGCCCACCGCGGGTTGACGCGCTTTGTGCTGTCAGGGCGTGAAGGTGCCGACATCACCGATGTGGTCGAACAGCATTTCGGCAAGAGTGCCGGTGCGATGATCACCTTGTTGTACTTCTTCGCAATCTTCCCGATCCTGCTGATCTACAGCGTGGCCCTCACCAACACCGTTGGCAGTTTTCTTGAGCATCAGTTGCACATCACGCCACCGCCACGCGCCGCACTGGCGTTCGTGCTGATCATGGGCCTGCTGGCCGTGGTGCGTTGCGGCGAGCGGTTCATCGTCAAGGCCATGAGCCTGATGGTTTACCCGTTCATCGTCGCTCTGTTGTTTCTCGCGGTATTCCTCATCCCGCACTGGACCGGCGGCATTCTGAGTACCGCTACGACGTTCCCCGAGCTATCGGCGTTCATACCTACGCTGTGGCTGGCCATCCCGGTGATGGTGTTCTCTTTCAACCACACACCGATCATCTCGGCCTTTGCCGTTGATCAGAAGCGCCAGTATGGTGAAAACGCAGAGGTACGCAGCTCGCAGATTCTGGCCCGCGCCCACGGTCTGATGGTGGTGATGGTGCTGTTCTTCGTGTTCAGTTGCGTGTTGACACTGTCACCTGCTCAACTGGCCGAGGCCAAGGCGCAGAACATTTCGATCCTGTCCTACCTGGCCAACCACTTCAATAACCCGACCATCGCCTTTGTCGCACCGCTGATTGCGTTCGTGGCTATTTCCAAGTCGTTTCTGGGTCATTACATCGGTGCAAGCGAGGGCTTGAAAGGCCTGGTTCTGAAAGCGGGTCGTCGTCCTGCACCCAAGGCGCTGGACCGTATGACCGCGGCGTTCATGCTGGTGGTGTGCTGGCTGGTGGCAACGCTTAACCCAAGCATTCTGGGCATGATCGAAACCCTGGGCGGGCCGGTGATTTCGGCTCTGCTGTTCCTGATGCCGATGTACGCTATCCACAAAGTCCCGGCCATGCGCAAATACGCTGGCGCATGGTCCAACTACTTTGTGGTTGCCGCCGGTGTGGTGGCGATTTCAGCACTGATCTTCTCGCTGGCCCGCTGAATCCGGCAAGCGAAACCTCCTGGTCTGCGCCGATTCAACGGCGCAGACTTTGATCAGGTTATGCGATCGTGATCAATCTACTGGCTCGGGATACAGCGGCCTGGACAAGTGCATGATGCTCGCATAGTCGTAAACGTACTGCCGTCCCGCATGGCTGGTCGAACGCAGTTGGTCGATCAGTTGTCGTTCTTTCTTGTTCAAGTATCTCAACGCCGGATCTTGGCTGGACTTCAGGCGATCACGTTCATGGGCGTCAGGGAATGCGATGACGTTCGTCATGAAAAATCTCCTTGGGTTTTAGTCCTTGTTTGCTTTGATGTTGCCCCGGTTGCGGTGGTGATGGCGACGGTTCACCTTACCCACAAAAACTTGATGCGATCAACCCTGTAGATGCCGGGTGTGTCACAACGTTTGTGTGATCTCGTAGGATTGTCGGCTGCCGTTGATGACAATCTGTACAGCATCGTCTTCGAATTTGCCCAGCAGGTTCTGCCCGAGGGGGGCTCTGGCAGTAATGACGGTGACCAGTTGATCGCCTGCGCTGACCTTCAGCCCGGCAGCATCGGGGCCGAGGAACAGATAGTGTGTCTGCCCGCCCGCATCCTCGACAACTATCAGATCACCGGTCTGAATACCGCGCGATTCATCGAATGGCTTGAGCGACCATTTTCGATAAAGCGCCAGCGACTGACGAATTTCCTCGACGCGGCGTGCCTGTCCGGCTGCCAGATAAGAGGCCTCCAGCCCTAGCGTGTCGTACTTGTTCTCGGCGATGTTCTCTTCGTGGGTTGCCGTTTCGTAGGCGGTCTGCGCCGCTCGTTCGGCGATGTCCAGATCGATGTTCAGTTTATCGATGATCAGTTGCAGTACATCCCGTTTATTCATGGTTCATCCGCAGTACTGATCGATGCTGGCACGGCTTTTCTCGCTTGGTGCGGTGCGATCCTGCTGTATCCAGAAATCACACTTCGAACGGTTGAAGGTACGCTGTTGTTGCTCCTGAGCCTGTTCACGCGCCTGGCGGGCCTCGCTTTCACGCAGGCTTTGCTCATATTTGCGAAACATCTCGGTCTCCGGCGCAGACGGGGAGGCGGCCTTTTGTGCGGGCGGTGCAGTCAACTGCGCGGCGGCATTGTCCAGCGCCTGGGCCTGGGCCTGGGTCGGTGGCAGGCTTTTGTAGTAGAGCAGGGCGGTCAGAAACACCGCCAGGGCGCCCAGCCAGATGCCCAGCGCAATGCACACGATCAATTTCAACGACACGTACAGGTCGCGACGGCGGGTGGGAAATGACATGGCTGAACTCCTTGCAGGCCAACAGATGTGATTGTGCCATGCCTGATGCCCAGGCATGAAAACTGTGCAGCATGTTTGCCTGGCAGCACCAGGCTGGTGACAACGTGCCGTTCTGAACGACAATCAGCGTTTTTTGCCATCCAGCCTCAGGGAGTCAGGATGAAAGCCTCGTGGGATATTTTTTGCAGCGTAGTCGACAACTACGGTGATGCGGGCGTGACCTGGCGGCTGGCGCGCCAGCTGGCTGCCGAGCACGGCCTGCAGGTGCGTTTATGGATCGATGATCTGTCGGCTTTCGTTCGCTTGTGCCCCGGTGCAGATCCACAGGCCCGGCAACAGTGGCAAGAGGGCGTGAGCGTCTGCCAGTGGCCGACCGACTGGGTGAGCACCGATATTCCTGACGTGGTCATCGAAGCCTTCGCCTGCCGCTTGCCGACGCGCTATACCGAATCGATGCTGCAGCGTTCGCCAAGGCCGCTGTGGCTGAATCTCGATTACCTCAGCGCCGAAGACTGGGTGTCCGGCTGCCACGGCCTGCCTTCGCCACAGTCGAACGGTTTGAAGAAGTTCTTTTTCTTCCCGGGCTTTTCCGAGGCCACGGGTGGGTTGCTCCGCGAAGCAAACCTGATCGAGCAGCGTCAGGTATTTCAGCGAGACATGGCCGCGAAACAAGGCTTTCTGAAGGGATTGGGTATCGAAGCGTTGGCCGAGGCACGGTTGATCTCGGTATTTGCCTATGAAAACCCCGCGCTCGGCAGTTGGCTCGACGTCCTGGCCAGCGACAGCCGGCCGACGCATCTTCTGGTGCCGGAGGGACGCATTCTCGGCGACCTGCAGCGCTGGCTGGGTATCGACGATCCGCTGTACGCCGGGTTCATTCAGGTCCGCGGGGGGCTGACGGTTCAGGTCCTGCCGTTCATCCGTCAGGAGCTTTACGACCAACTGCTCTGGAGCTGTGATTTCAACATTGTGCGCGGCGAGGACTCGTTCGTGCGTGCGCAGTGGGCGGGGCGGCCGATGCTCTGGCACATCTATCAGCAGGAAGAAGACGCGCATCTGCCCAAGCTCGATGCGTTTTTAACGCTCTACCTCGCGGGTCTTTCCCCGGCGGCCGCTCAAGCGGTGAATCAGTTCTGGCAGCGCTGGAATGTCGGCGGCGACCTTGGCGAGTGTTGGACGGCGCTGGCAGAACACTGGCCGCAGATCGAGCGACATGCCGAACGCTGGTGCCAGCAACAAGCCGCACAGACTGATCTTGCCACGGCGCTGGTGCAGTTTTATGTAAATTCGCTATGATACGCGGCCTTGATACAAGGCTCTGTACGAAAAAGGCCTGCGCAGGTTGTTTCTCGTACAGAGCCTTTGGTTAATTCCATCCAAATTCGGATATATGCAATGAAAACTGGTAAAGAGCTGAAACCCGGTACCGTGATCCGTCTCGAAAACGATCCTTGGCTGGTTCAGAAAGCTGAATTCACCAAATCCGGTCGTAACAGCGCGATCATGAAGACCAAGCTGAAAAACCTGCTGACCGGTTACAAGACCGAGATCGTTTACAGCGCCGACGACAAGCTGGACGACGTGATCCTGGATCGCAAGGAAGCCACCCTGTCGTTCATCAGCGGTGACACCTACACGTTCATGGACACCACTGACTACACCATGTACGAGCTGAACGCCGAAGACATCGAAAGCGTTCTGCCTTTCGTCGAAGAAGGCATGACCGACGTCTGCGAAGCCGTGTTCTTCGAAGACCGTCTGGTTTCCGTAGAACTGCCGACCACTATCGTGCGTCAGGTCGACTACACCGAAGGCTCCGCTCGTGGCGACACGTCGGGCAAGGTCATGAAGCCTGCCAAACTGAAAAACGGCACCGAGCTGAGCGTTGCTGACTTCATCGAAATCGGCGACATGATCGAGATCGATACCCGTGAAGGCGGTTCCTACAAAGGCCGTGCGAAGTAAGCATGGTTTTGTAACCCCGTTACGCAAAAAACCCGCATCGCTGCGGGTTTTTTTGTGCCTGGGATTCTTGCCGGACAGCGGTCACTCAGGCGTCCGACAGGATCAGACCGTTACATGCAGGCGCACATCGACGTTACCGCGAGTGGCGTTGGAGTAAGGGCAGACCACGTGAGCGGCATCGACCAGTTGCTGAGCGTCGGCTTGTTCCAGACCTGGCAGGCTGACATGCAGATCGATGTCCAGACCGAAACCGCCCGGGATCTGGCCGATGCCTACATGGGCGGTGATCGAGGTGTCTGCCGGAATGCTGCGTTTGCTCTGGCCGGCCACGAACTTCAATGCACCGATGAAACAGGCCGAATAACCGGCAGCAAACAGCTGCTCAGGGTTGGTGGCTGCGCCGCCAGCACCGCCGAGCTCTTTCGGGGTGGCCAGCTTGACGTCGAGAATCTTGTCGTTGGAGACAGCACGACCATCACGGCCGCCGGTGGCGGTTGCAACTGCGGTGTAAAGAGTGTCCATGATCTTTCCTCGTTCGATGAAGGTTTGATTGCGCTAAATGCTTGCGCGCTAACTAATCGCAGGACAAGGGTAGTCCAGGGATAGTTTGCGCGCAAGCTAATTTTGCAAAAAAGTTCGAGGCTGGTCGTTGGCGGGCGAGGCAACAGGCTTGAAGGGCCTGCCAGACCTCACGCGTAGTGGCCGGGCATGACGAGAGCCGGGTAACGCTTTTTCTAGAGACTATGGTGCAGGTGCTCGCGCAGCTCCAGCAACTGGGCCTGCAGGTCGCGAAGCTTTTCCATGGTCAGCCCGCTCGACGAGAGAATGCAACCAGGTACGCTCAAGGCCTTTTGTTGCAATTCGCGTCCCTGTGCGGTGAGGTGAAGCAACACCACCCGCTCGTCTTCCTTGCTGCGCGTACGGCTGATGAAGCCTTCGCCTTCGAGGCGTTTGAGCAGCGGCGTCAATGAGCCCGGATCGGTAAGCAGACGCGTGCTGACGTCCCCTACAGTAAGCCCGTCCTTTTCCCACAGCACCATCATCGCCAGATACTGTGGATAGGTCAGCCCGAGCGCCTGCAGCAGCGGCTTGTAAACCTTGGTCATCATCAACGAGGTGGAATACAGGGCAAAACACAATTGGTTATCCAGCAGCAGCGAATCGCAATCGGCAGGTGCGGAGCGGGTCGGGCTTTCGTCGGCACTCATATCAGGTCCTCAAACTCAGTCGAATGAGTTTAACTTAGTGTTGCACTCTTTAATGCGCCAGATAATTTCGCTCGTGCATGCTCGAAGCGCCGGCATTGTGCGTGACGCGTGAAAAAAACGGCGTCATCGGGTGTCGGTCCAGAGCAGGACTGCGTAGCATTTGGTCATTGACCGGGTGGGGACGCAGTGTGATTGAAATTGTGATGTTTGTATTGCTGGGTGCAGCGATGGGCACCCTGGGAGGGTTGTTCGGCATCGGTGGTGGTCTTGTGGCAATTCCCGCGCTCGGGGTGCTGTTCGGTCTGGATCAGCAACTCGCTCAAGGGACCGCCTTGTTGATGGTCCTGCCCAATGTGTTGCTTGCCTTGTGGCGTTACAACCAGCGCAACCGGATTCTGCTGCGTAATGCGCTGATGTTGATCATCCCCAGTTTCATTTTTGCCTGGCTGACCTCACTGCTGGCGGTCCGCGTCGACCCGCAGGGCATGCGCCTGGGCTTCGTCGGTTTTCTGGTGGTGCTGACCGTGTTCAACGTTGCGCAGATGTATTGGCGCAGCAAGCAGGCCGCTGGCGGGTTGCGTCATGAGAAGTGGTTATGGCTGCTGGGCGTCGGGTCCGGCGTGACCGGTGGCCTGTTTGGCGTTGGCGGCGGAGTAGTGGCGACGCCGATCCTTACCAGCGTCTTCGGCACGACCCAGGTCGTGGCCCAGGGGCTGGCGCTGTCCCTGGCTGCGCCGAGCACCGGCATCACGCTGGTCACCTACGCGCTGCACGATCACGTCAACTGGTCGATGGGCATTCCGCTGGCCATCGGCGGCCTGGCCAGCATCAGTTGGGGCGTGAAACTGGCGCATTCGTTACCCGAGCGAACCCTGCGCCTGATGTTCTGCGTGTTTCTGGTGTTCTGTGCGGTCATTCTCGCGCTCAAGGTTTGAAGCCGGCGATGATGTAATCGGCCATGCATTCGGTGATGGGCGAGGGATTTTCAGGGTTGCGCAGCAGGACGATGCTGGCGGTCGGCAACTGTGGCAATTGTTCCGCCTCGCCGAGGATACGCAAATCCGCTGTGGCCAGGCTCTGGAACTGTGCGGTGACTGCCAGGCCCGCACTGACCACTGCGGTGATCGCTGCCATGCTCGAGCTGCTGTAGGCGATGCGATAATCGCGCCCCGCACCGTCCAGCGCATTGCAGGCCCAGTCACGACAGAAGCAGTGGGTGTTGAACATCGCCAGCGGAATGGGCGTTTGCTCATGTGGGGCAAAGCCGATGGCTTCCATCCACATCAGACGCTCCTGACGCAGCAGTGTGCCGATCTCAGTGCCGGGCTTGCGCGTGACGATGGTCAGATCAAGGTCGCGGCGTTGCAGCAGAAGGTCCGATGGCTCGCAATGCACTTCCACCTGAACCAGCGGATAGGCCTGGGCGAACTGCGCCAGAATGCCGGGCAGGAAGCGCATCACGTAATCGTCCGGCGAGCCGATTTTTACCACGCCGATCATGTGCGGCTCGCGCAAGGTGTTGAACACCTCGCTGTGCAGCTTGAGGATCCGTCGTGCGTAACCGAGCAGTACCTGGCCCTCGGCAGTCAGGTTCAGAACCCGACCTTCACGCTGAAACAGCGGGCGCTGCACGACGTCTTCCTCAAGACGCTTCATCTGCATGCTGACCGCCGACTGCGTGCGATTGACGGCTTCGCCTGCACGGGTAAAACCGCCGTGATCGGCAATCGCCACGAAGGTGCGCAACAGTTCGGTATCAATGCTCGGGTAGGTGGCCAAACCATCAATCTCCCAGAGGGACTGCATAAGAAACATTCTTCAAGCTGATCTTATGCATCAGCTCTGTTTTTTACGATGACTACTTTTAACAGGGTGAGGACCGGTCAATGAGTGACTGATAGGCATGGACATAGTTTTCGGCCATTTGACGCGCTGAAAAACGCTTTTGAAACTGCTCGCGTATTCGCATGGCAGATAGCTGGCCCACCTTATGGACGGCGGCTATCGCTTCTGCTTCGTTGCGGACAACGAAGCCTGTGACTCCGTCTTCTATGACTTCTGGGACTGAGCCGGAGGGAAATGCGATCACTGGAGTACCGCAGGCCATTGCCTCGATCATGACCAGACCGAAAGGCTCTGGCCATTCAATAGGAAACAAAAGTGCCAAGGCGCCTGACAGGAAAGTGGTTTTTTCCTGCTCATTGATCTCACCTATGTATTCGACCAGCGGAGAATCCAATAGCGGACGTATGTCTCGTTCAAAGTAAGCGCTGTCAACGGCGTCTATCTTGGCAGCAATCTTGATGGGGATATCGCATTGTTGGGCGATGCGAATGGCCGCATCGACTTGCTTCACAGGCGTGATTCGTCCCAGAAAAGCAAGGTATGTCCTTTTCACTTGCCGGGGTGTATGGAGTTGTAGCGGCAAGCCGTGATACACCGTGCCCACCCAGTTGGCGGCTGGCAGATCATTGCGTTGAGCGTTGGAAATCGAAATAAGCGGCATGTCTGCAAAGGTGTTGAACACCGGTTTGAGTGCGGGCAGATCGACTCGACCATGCAAGGTGGTAACAAACGGTGTGGGCTGGCGGCTGAACAGGGAGAAGGGGTAGAAGTCCATGTGGAAGTGAATAATGTCGAACTCCTGCGCACGACGCCTCACGCGTTCCATCATGACCAGGTGCGGGCTGATGACGTCGAAGCTTCCGTAATCGAGCCTCAGAGCGGCGGGCCAGACTGCATCAAGCTCTGCAGACGTCAATGAGTCGCCGCTGGCGAACAACGTCACTTGGTGGCCTAGTTCAACAAGTGCCTCAGTGAGGTAGGACACCACTCGCTCCGTACCTCCGTAGCGTTGAGGCGGGACCGCCTCGAACAAAGGGGCAACCTGGGCAATTTTCATAAGCGATCTCCGTTTTCGGGTACGTTTATCCATTCCCTGATTTTTTGAGCGGCCACTGCGTCACCTCCGCTGCCGAAGCGTTCGATCAGCCGAGAAGTCTTGCCGCCTGTGCACTGGCGCATGCGGGCAACTGCAACTGCCATTTTTTCATTGAGAATGGCACTTCGCTCAATGTCTCCCAGTGTTGAAATCGCCTCGTCGATGCTAGCCAGACAGGTTTGTGTGGATGTTGTGTAATCAATGTTGACGCCCAGCGTTTCCCAGCCTAGCTCCGCGTCGACCATACCGGCGTTGCGCAGATGAGCCAGCTGAAGGCCTTGCGTATTGTTGACGGGCGGCAGCCATATGACCGGTGTTTGCATAACAGCCGATTCGTAGATGTTGCCCAAGCCAGGTGTACAAACTGCAAATTGGCAGTCATGCATCATCCGGGCGACCTCCGTAAGGGGGTAAGTGGTGGCATCGTCTGATTCCAGTGCTTCTGCGATTGTTTGGCTGGTGGCGATGTGAAGCTTCACCCCCTGATCGAGTGCTGCGCGCAAGGCGAGCGTAATCGCGCGGGCAAAGTCGATAAGCATCGCCTCATCGGTATAAGGGTTCTTAAGTCCGCCCAGATTAAGCAGGACAACGTTGGACTCGCTATTTCGAGGTGCGTACCTGGCCCGGGATGTGATGGGCGGGACGACAAAGTGATTGTTTGATTTTATGCCCGCGAGGCGTTCAACGACGCCTATAAAGTTCTGGGCAATATAAAGTAAGCGAGGGCGGTGAATAAGTTCTTCGATGCGGGGCCAGCGTGTTTCTGCTTGCCAGCACCAGGTCAAGGCATCATAAAAAACAACGCGTTTACCTAAGGACAGTGATCGAGTTGCTATGTCGAGATCCATGGCTGTTACAACGATATCGACATCAGAGATTATAGTATCCCAGTCGCTCGGGCTGCTTCCGGTCATGTCATGGATTTTTCGATAGGGGAGGTGCTTTTGCAGATCCAGTGAGTGCCCTTCACCCGCGTAGGCATGGCAGCCGCTGCCTATAAAGTAAGGTGCAATGGCGGCAATTGCCGCAGAGGGACCGAATCCAAACGGTTCGGCGTTGAATAAAATGCGATTGGCTTCCATGCCCATGTGTTTCTCCAGAACGCTACCTAATTACCGATGCACGTCTTCTCGTTTCGGGGGCGCCTCTCCGCACCCTCAGCGGTTAGCTATTATCTTCAATGGACGGGTGTCAGCCGTTTTTATAATCGGTATTGGTATAATGATTTTTACAGTAGTTACTCAAGATGCTGTTTTCAGAATTCTAGAACGTTCACGGGGCCTGTCAATCGAAACGCTAGTCTATTCTGTAATAACGAAAGCGTTTGGCTTGCTGTAAGGTTGCTGCATGTCTCGCTTGGGTTTTATATATTGGTTATATGTCTGTCGGGGCAAGTGGGCAATTAAATAGTTATCGACTGGCGGTGTGAGCGGCAGCACATTTGGGTTGATCAATGCATCAATTTTAAGGATGTATTGCATAAGAAACATTCGTTGGATTGATCTTATGTCAGGCGCGAGACTTTAGTCATCTCACACGGAGGGCAAGATGATGAATGGTCAAAAAGAGTGTGTATTGATCGCAAGACCTGCCGGGCATGCTCAGCCTGGCAAGGCGTTGGTGTGGTTGAAGCATCACTTGCAGCGCTGGCTGGAGCTGCACCTTCAGCGCCGCTATCTGGCGCAGATGAGTGATGACACGCTGAAGGATCTGGGTCTGAGTCGGGCCGACATTCAACAGGAAGCCGAGCGTCCTTTCTGGGACGACCCGCTCAAGCATTGAGCGGGCCGTTGCACTGGGGTTTTTTGTTTAGCGCCTGACCTGCTTGAGGGTCTCGGCAATCAGGAAGGCCAGTTCCAGTGACTGATCGGCGTTCATGCGTGGGTCACAATGCGTGTGATAGCGATCCGAAAGGCCGTCTTCAGTGATCGGACGGGCGCCACCGATGCATTCGGTGACGTTCTGTCCGGTCATTTCGATGTGGATGCCTCCGGCGTAAGTGCCCTCGGCCTGATGCACCTGAAAGAACTGCTTCACTTCGCCAAGGATCTGCGCAAAGTCACGGGTCTTGTAGCCACTGCTGGCCTTGATCGTGTTGCCGTGCATCGGGTCCGAGCTCCACAGCACCTTTCGGCCTTCGCGCTCGACGGCGCGGATCAGCTGCGGCAAGTGATCACCCACCTTGTTGGCACCCATGCGCGCGATCAGGTTCAGGCGGCCCGGGTCGTTGTCCGGGTTGAGGATGTCGATCAGGCGAACCAGGTCGTCGGTGTTCATGCTCGGGCCGACCTTGACGCCGATCGGGTTGTTGACCCCACGCAGGAACTCGACATGCGCGCCGTCCAGTTGGCGGGTACGGTCGCCTATCCACAGCATGTGCGCCGAGCAGTCGTAGTAATCGTTAGTCAGGCTGTCGCGTCGCACGAAGGCTTCTTCGTAATTGAGCAGCAGCGCCTCGTGAGCGGTGAAGAAGCTGGTTTCGCGCAGTTGCGGCGAGCTGTCCATGCCGCAGGCGCGCATGAACGCCAGGGTTTCATCGATACGCCCCGCCAGTTGGCTGTATTTCTCGGCCAGCGCCGAGTTGGCGATGAAGTCCAGGTTCCATTTATGGACCTGATGCAAGTCGGCGAAACCGCCCTGAGCGAAGGCGCGCAGCAGGTTCAGGGTGGCGGTGGACTGGTTATAGGCCTGCAGCAGGCGCTCCGGGTCCGGTACACGGCTCTTTTCGTCGAACCCGATACCGTTGACGATATCGCCGCGGTACGCCGGGAGCGTCACGCCGTCGATGATTTCGTCGTTGGCCGAGCGTGGCTTGGCAAATTGCCCGGCCATGCGTCCGACTTTCACCACTGGGCAGCCGGCGGCAAACGTCATCACGATTGCCATCTGCAGCAGAACCTTGAACGTATCGCGAATCTTGGCGGCGGAAAACTCCATGAAGCTTTCCCCGCAGTCGCCGCCCTGCAGCAAGAACGCACGCCCCTGAGTTACTTCGGCAAACTGACGGCGCAACTCCCGGGCCTCGCCGGCGAATACCAGCGGCGGATAACTGGCCAGCGTCTGTTCGACCCTGTGCAGGTGCTCGGCATCAGGGTAGTGAGGTTGCTGCTGAATCGGCAGTGCCCGCCAGCTGTCGGGGCTCCAGGGTTGGCTCATTATTGGCTCTAGGGTTGTGCAATCGGATCGGCATGTTAGCAGTTCGTCGTTGCTCTGCCAGTCTGGGGCGGACCATTGGAGCGGCGCCGCACGCCACAACGTGTGACAAAGCCGCGCGCTTGCCCGACAATTCGTATTTTGCGCTCAGCGCAGACAACCAGGAACGGTGATGACGGAAGAGCGTGAGCGCGTAGAGCGGATCCTGGCCGAGGTCCACGACGACTTCGGCATGATTCGCGTGCTGGAAGTGGAGGACTACCGCTTTCTGGAGTTTGGCGATGCCATCGAGCAAAGCTGCACCTTTACAGCCGATCCGAGCTGGCTGGAGTACGACTACACCCGGGCGATGTTGATCGGCGCGCTGTGCCATGACGCGCCGGAAAGCGCGCTGTTTCTGGGGTTGGGTGCCGGCACGCTGACCCAGGCCTGCATGAAGTTCCTGCCGCTTGAAGACGTGGAGGTCATCGAGCTGCGCCCGGATGTGCCACGTCTGGCCATGGAGTTCATGGGGCTCGACGACGATCCGCGTCTGTATATTCGCATCGGCGATGCGCTGGACCTGCTGGACAGTACAGAGCCTGCCGACCTGATCTTTGTCGACCTGTACACCGATGTCGGGCCTGGGGTCGGGCACCTGGCCTGGAATTTCCTGCAGAGCTGTCAGCAGCGGCTGAATCCGGGCGGCTGGCTGATCATCAATCAGTGGGCCACCGACGACGGCAAGCCGCTCGGAGCTGCCCTGCTGCGCGGCTTGTACCACCGTCATTACTGGGAGCTGCCGGTGAAGGAGGGCAACGTCATTCTGCTCGTGCCGGCCGACCTGGATCAGACGCTGGATATCGACGCGTTGAGCGGGCGAGCCGAGGCACTTGCGGCGCATCTGGGTTACTCGCTGGCGTCGTTGATCGGGGCGATTCGTTCCGCGACCTGAGCAGGCGAAAAGTGAGGCGATTGTGCCGAAAACGGGGTGGGACAATTCGCCACACCTCGAAGGTCGGGATGCTGGCGATGCGCAGGAATAGGTTAAACGTTTAAGCAGTAATGCCCGCAATCTCGGGCCCGCGCCCCGATCAGGCGGCCTTCTGCCCGGCCTCAGGGCCTGTCGCCGCTCAAGAATGGCGCAACGTTTCGTAAAAAAAGACTCACTAAGGTGCGTATTTCCGGTATAGTGCGCGCCGGCCTTAACACGGCCCTCGTCAAGGTATTGCAGTTCCCCGAAGCCAGCTTCGGTTGCTTGTTCGCACAACGGACTAGCCTGGACGATCCATTCATCAAACGTTTTCGCAAATCCCCGCCGACAAAGCAGCCAGGGTGACCTCAAGGTCGTACACGGCACGCGCAGCTTTGAAGCATGGGTCTTTGCGGATGCACTAGAGGCAGACCCATGACCCAGGAAATCGGCGGCTTCGCCGCTCTCGAACTTCATCCCAATATCGTTGCAGCAGTCGTCGCCACTGGCTACGAAGAGCCTTCGGCCATTCAGCAGCAATCGATCCCGATTATTCTCGCCGGTCACGACATGATTGGTCAGGCGCAAACCGGTACGGGTAAAACCGCCGCGTTCGCACTGCCTATCCTGCATCGTATCGACCCGAGCAAGCGCGAGCCGCAAGCACTGATCCTGGCCCCGACCCGCGAACTGGCACTTCAGGTTGCCACCGCGTTCGAGACCTACGCAAAACAAATGCCGGGCGTGACCGTTGTAGCGGTCTACGGCGGCGCGCCGATGGGCCCTCAGCTCAAGGCTATCCGCAACGGCGCACAAATCGTCGTCGCTACCCCGGGCCGTCTCTGCGACCACCTGCGTCGTGACGAGAAAGTCCTGGCGACCGTGAACCATCTGGTTCTCGACGAAGCGGACGAAATGCTCAAACTGGGCTTCATGGACGACCTCGAAGTCATCTTCAAGGCCATGCCTGAGTCCCGTCAGACCGTACTGTTCTCGGCCACGCTGCCACAGTCGATCCGTGCCATCGCCGAACGCCATCTGCGCGATCCGAAGCACGTCAAGATCCAGACCAAGACCCAGACCGTTACCGCGATCGAGCAGGCTCACCTGCTGGTTCACGCTGACCAGAAGACCTCGGCCGTACTGAGCCTGCTGGAAGTCGAAGACTTCGACGCCCTGATCATGTTCGTCCGCACCAAGCAGGCGACCCTGGATCTGGCCAGCGCCCTTGAAGCCAAAGGCTACAAGGCTGCCGCACTGAACGGCGACATCGCCCAGAACCAGCGCGAGCGCGTTATCGAATCCCTCAAGGATGGCCGTCTGGACATCGTTGTGGCGACCGACGTTGCTGCCCGTGGCCTTGACGTTCCGCGTATTACCCACGTGTTCAACGTGGACATGCCGTACGATCCAGAGTCCTACGTTCACCGTATCGGCCGTACCGGTCGTGCCGGTCGCGAAGGTCGCGCACTGCTGCTGGTGACGCCTCGTGAGCGCCGCATGCTGCAAGTGATCGAGCGTGTTACCGGTCAGAAGGTTGCGGAAGTCCGCCTGCCGGATGCCCAGGCCGTTCTGGATGCACGCATCAAGAAACTGACCAACAGCCTGTCGCCACTGGTCGCTGATGCCGAATCGACTCACGGTGATCTGCTCGATCGTCTGACTGCCGACATCGGCTGCAGCCCTCGTGCCCTTGCCGCTGCACTGCTGCGCAAGGCTACCAACGGTCAGGCACTGACCCTGGCAGCCATCGAGCGCGAGCGTCCACTGGTTCCGAACAACGCCCCGCGCGGTGATCGTCCAGAGCGCAGCAGCGACCGTGGTGATCGTCCTGAGCGTGAGCGTCGTGCGCCGGTTCCATTGGCCGAAGGCCGTGCTCGTTGCCGTACCGCGCTGGGTGCGCGTGATGGTATCGCTGCCAAGAACCTGCTGGGTGCCATTCTCAACGAAGGCGGCCTGGCCCGCGAAGCGATCGGCCGTATCCAGGTTCGTGACAGCTTCAGCCTGGTCGAACTGCCGGAAGATGGTCTTGAGCGTCTGCTGACCAAACTCAAGGACACCCGCGTTGCTGGCAAGCAGCTCAAGCTGCGTCGCTATCGCGAAGACTGATCGGCTCTTGAGCTGATCGGCCAATAAAAAATCCCCGACTGGTTCGGGGATTTTTTTGCTTCGAATTCGGGCAGTCGGATGCTTTCGGGATCAATCGAAGCGGTAGATATCCATCCCTAGCGCGCCCATGGTGAAGCCCTGATAGGCAATGCCGAAGGCACCGCCAGCGCCGCGTGCGAAATACAGCGGTAGCAGGTGTTCGTCACTGGGGTGCGCTCTGGCCGCATGAGGAGCCAGGCTGCGGTAGTCGTGCAGTGCGGCTTCATCGTCGTCTTGTAGCTTGTCGATCATCCAGTCACGAAAGGCTGCAGCCCAGGGCTCGATACTTTCGGGGCCGGCGTTCCAGTCAAGGTCGCGCAGGTTATGCGTGATGCTGCCTGAACCGATGATCAGCACACCCTGTTCACGCAGGCTGGCCAGTGCCCGGCCCACGCGGGTCTGCAATTGCGGCCCCTGGCGGCTGGGCAGCGAAACCTGCACCACCGGAATATCGGCGTCCGGGTACATAAGCGACAACGGCACCCAGACGCCGTGGTCGAAGGGACGTCTGCTGTCGATGCGTGCAGGCAGGTTACTGGCGGCAAGCAGTTCAACCACCTCGCGCGTCAGCTCCGGCAGCCCTTGCGCCGGGTACTGAACTGCAAACAATTCGGGCGGAAAGCCACCGAAGTCATGCCATGTCTCGGGTTGTGGATTGCCGTTGACGATCAGTTCATGACTTTCCCAGTGGGCAGACACCATCACGATGGCGCGAGGCCGCGGCAGGCTGGCAGCCAGTCGCTTCAGGGCCGGGCCGCTTTCGCCGGGTTCCAGCGCCAGCATGGGGGAGCCATGGGAAATAAACAGGCTGGGGAACATTTAAAGCTCCAGAATAGAGGGATGACTCATAGTCGGTCATTTTTATGATCTAAATCTAATATAAGTTCTGGCGCTTTTTTATCGAATTTTCAGGAGGTTTCATGCAGGCGGATTTTTGGCTGCAGCGCTGGGGTGCCGGGCAGATCGGCTTTCACCAGTCAGAGGTCAATAAGGACCTGCAACAATATTGGTCCTCGTTGAATGTTGCGCCAGGAGCGCGGGTTCTGGTGCCGTTATGTGGCAAGAGCCAGGACATGAGCTGGCTGAGGGGGCAGGGGTATCATGTGGTGGGCGCCGAGCTCTCCGAGGCGGCGGTAGAGAGCTATTTCACTGAGCGTAGTGAGCGGCCGCACATTACGTCACATGGCGACTTCAAGGTCTACGCTGCGCCGGGTATCGAAATCTGGTGCGGTGATTTCTTCGCGCTGACTGTGCGCGATATCGGTCACTGCGCGGCGTTTTACGACCGCGCCGCGATGATCGCTTTGCCAGCGGACATGCGTGAACGCTATGTGCGGCAGCTTGAAGCGCTGATGCCGCAGACGTGCAGTGGTTTGCTGATCACCCTGGAATACGATCAGACCCTGCTCGAAGGCCCGCCCTTCTCCGTGCCGCACACATGGCTGCACAGGGTCATGTCAGGGAACTGGGAGGTCACCAAGGTTGGTGGGCAGGATACGCTGCACAGCAGTGCCAGGGGGTTGAAGGCCGGATTGGAGCGTATGGATGAGCATGTTTATGTGTTGGAGCGTCTGTGACTCTGAGAGCGCAGGCCTCCCGACTCTCACTTCCGTTGCTGTGCGTTGAGTCAATTCTTGGAGGCAGCACAACGTCATGCCTTGTCCATAGTCACTGCACACAAAAGCGCTTTTTTATCGCGATCGCACTGACGACGCAAATTGCGACGTTAGTGACGGCTGAGTCCTGGCGCTGATCCGGGGGTAACTCGGCAGGACGCCGAGTTAGCCGCACCGGGCCATGGATGGCCCGTTGCGGCGACCCCCGGATCAGTGACAGGGCGAAGGAACCCGACGAAGTCGGGCCGGAAACAGGAGCGAGGGGATTTGCCTACTTTGGCCCCATCAAAGTAGGTCGCCGAGGGGCGAAAAGGTGACCTGAGTCGAGCCTCATTTCCCCTGACAAAGAAAAACCAGCGTCTCACGCGGAGCGTGGGTGCGACCATCTGATTCAACCGCGGCGGCGCAGGGCCTCGATGCGTTGCTCCAGCGGCGGGTGGCTCATGAACAGGCCGGCGAGGCCTTTCTTGAGGCCGGCGTTGATACCGAAGGCAGTCAGGCTGTCGGGCATGTTCACCGGTACGCCCTGTTCGGAGCGCAGGCGTTGCAGCGCACCGATCATGGCACCCGTACCCGCCAGTCGCGCACCGGCATCGTCAGCGCGGAATTCGCGTTTGCGCGAGAACCACATGACGATGGCGCTGGCCAGAAAGCCCAGTACCAGCTCGGCAAAGATCGTCGTGATGTAGTAAGCGATGCCCTGACCGTTTTCAGTCTTGAAGATCACCTTGTCGACGAAATTACCGATGATGCGGGCGAAGAACATCACGAAGGTGTTCACCACACCCTGCACCAGCGCCAGCGTCACCATGTCGCCGTTGGCAACATGGCCGATTTCGTGCGCCAGTACGGCTTTCACCTCATCCGGCGAAAAGCGCTCGAGCAGGCCCTGGCTGACCGCGACCAGTGCATCGTTCTTGTTCCAGCCCGTGGCGAACGCATTGGCTTCGTACGCCGGGAAAATACCGACTTCCGGCATCTTGATGCCCGCGTCGCGGGACAGTTGTTCCACGGTCTGCAGCAACCATTGCTCATGGCGGGTGCGAGGCTGGCTGATGATCTGAGTACCGGTGCTCATCTTCGCCATCCACTTGGAGATGAACAGCGAGAACAGCGAGCCCGCGAAACCGAACACAGCGCAGAAAACCAGCAGCTGATTGAGGTTCAGATCAACCCCGTTGGCCGCCATGAACCCATTGAAGCCAAAAAGGCTCAGGGTGATGCTGGCAATCAGCACGACCGCAAGGTTAGTGGCCAAAAACAGCAAAATGCGCATCATGGTCGAAACGTTCTCCTCAGGTAAATATGTAACTCGATGCCGGGTATATAAGGTGATGCTTGCTGCTATTCAACAGAGGGACTATTTCAAACTGTGTCCTCTGGTCGCAATCAATGCTAATCCCGCAAGGCTGAACGGCGCCTGAGCCAGAGTGGTCGATGCCTGAAGCGGTTACGGCAGGAGGTTCATACTGTTTCGGGCAGACAGAAATAAACTGCCCCGAGCGGGTCGGGGCAGAGAGGTCAGGCGAGAGGGCTCTGGCTGTTTACTGCCGATAACCCTTCAGGAAATTGCCGATGCGACCAATGGCCTGCTCCAGCTCATCGACGCGGGGCAGGGTCACGACGCGGAAGTGGTCAGGGTACGGCCAATTGAACGCAGTACCCTGAACCACCAGTAGCTTCTCGGAAAGCAGCAGGTCGAGGACGAACTTCTCGTCGTTGAGGATCGGGCAGACCTTCGGGTCAATGCGCGGGAACGCATACAGCGCGCCCATCGGCTTCACGCAGCTGACACCGGGAATGTCGTTGAGCAGTTCCCAGGTGCGGTTGCGCTGTTCCAGCAGGCGGCCAGGAGGAAGAATCAGGTCGTTGATACTCTGATAGCCGCCCAGTGCAGTCTGAATGGCGTGCTGGCTCGGTACGTTGGCACACAGGCGCATGTTGGCCAGAATGTCGATGCCTTCGATGTAGCTCTGCGCGTTGTGTTTCGGCCCGGAAATGGCGATCCAGCCGGAACGGAAGCCCGCAACCCGATACGACTTGGACAGACCGTTGAAGGTCAGACACAGCAGGTCCGGTGCCAGCGAGGCGGTGCAGATGTGCACTGCGTCGTCATAGAGGATCTTGTCGTAGATTTCGTCGGAGAACACCACCAGATTATGCTGGCGAGCCAGCTCCAGCATGCCCAGCAGTACTTCGCGCGAGTACACCGCACCCGTCGGGTTGTTCGGGTTGATGATGACCATCGCCTTGGTGTTCGGGGTGATCTTGGCCTTGATGTCTTCAAGATCCGGCCACCAGTTGGCCTGCTCGTCGCACAGATAATGCACCGGGCTGCCACCGGACAAGGCGACAGCAGCGGTCCACAGCGGATAGTCGGGGGCCGGAACCAGCACTTCGTCGCCATTGTTGAGCAGCGCCTGCATCGACATCACGATCAGCTCGGACACGCCGTTGCCCAGGTAGATGTCTTCGATGCCGACGCCTTCGACCTGCTTCTGCTGGTAATACTGCATTACCGCCTTGCGGGCGCTGAACAGGCCCTTGGAGTCGCTGTAGCCCTGCGCAGTCGGCAAGTTGCGGATCACGTCCTGCAGGATTTCGTCCGGCGCCTCGAAACCAAACGGTGCCGGGTTGCCGATGTTCAGCTTGAGGATGCGATGGCCTTCCTCTTCCAGGCGTTTGGCGTGCTTGAGCACTGGCCCGCGAATGTCATAGCAGACGTTTGCGAGCTTGTTCGATTTGTTGAACTGCATGGTGATGATCCCGAAAATGGACGAGCTGTCGCCGGCTTGCAATGAAGGTCGCTACATTCGCCATGAAAATGGGTTTGTGTACGACAAACGCGGGTGCCAGACTGACGTCTGACCTGGCGCAATGATACGTGCCACCTGATCTGCGGAAAAGGTACAGATCAGGGTTTTTCGAATTCGGAGGTGTACCTGTGGAAAAGTTGCAGAAAACGCTGGAAGAGTGGAAACAGATGCTCGACCCGGAGCAGTACAACGTCTGCCGTCTGAAAGGCACCGAGCGGCCGTTCTCCGGCAAGTACAACGAGACAAAGACCGACGGCATCTATCACTGCATTTGCTGCAATGAGCCGCTGTTTGATTCCACCACCAAGTTCGATTCAGGCTGCGGCTGGCCCAGCTTCTATGCGCCGCTCGAGGGCAGTGCGGTGGTCGAGGTTCGCGATATGAGCCACGGCATGATTCGTACCGAAGTGGTCTGCGCCAAATGTGATGCGCACCTGGGCCACGTGTTTCCGGATGGACCGCCACCCACCGGCCTGCGTTATTGCATCAATTCGGTATGCCTGGATCTGGTGCCACGCACCTAGACGCCTTGCAGATTCAGTCACCGCCCTGTTCCAATTTCAGTATCGAGGCCTCCTTTGATGAGTGAAAACCTGCTGAGCATCCCGGTCACGACGATCAAGGGCGAACAGAAAACCCTCGCTGATTTTTCCGGCAAGGCGTTGCTGGTGGTCAATACCGCCAGCAAATGTGGCTTTACCCCTCAATACAAGGGGCTGGAGAAGCTCTGGCAGGACTATCGGGATCAGGGGCTGGTGGTGCTGGGCTTTCCCTGCAACCAGTTCGGCAAGCAGGAGCCAGGCGACGAGGGAGCGATTTCCGGCTTTTGCGAGCTGAACTACGGCGTTAGCTTCCCGCTGTTCAAGAAGATTGATGTGAACGGCGAGCAGGCCCATCCATTGTTCGTGCAGCTCAAGCAGCAGGCTCCCGGTTTGCTGGGTACGGAGCGCATCAAGTGGAATTTCACCAAGTTCCTGATTGGCCAGGATGGCCGGCTGGTCAAACGTTTTGCGCCACTGACCAAGCCCGAGGAACTGACGGGAGACATCGAGGCGCTGTTGCGTTGAGTCTTCAGTCGATGCCGGTAATGGGTATCCACTGATCCAGAATGCTGACCAGTTCGGCACGCCGGAACGGCTTGGCCAGATAGTCATTCATGCCCGCCGCCTTGCAGCGCTCGCGTTCATCGGGCATGGCATTGGCGGTAAGGGCGACGATCGGCAGGTTCGGCCAGCGGCCACTGCTGCGGATCTGGCGGCTGGCTTCATAGCCGTCCATGACCGGCATGTTGCAGTCCATCAATACCAGGTCGAAATGGCCCTGCTCCAGCTGTTCCAGGGCTTCGCCGCCGTGGCTGCTGATGATCACTTCGCAACCCAGCTTGCCGAGGATGCCCTTGGCGACCAGTTGATTGACCGGGTTGTCCTCCACCAGTAACACCCGCGCCAGACGTGGCGCAGTGTGTTCGAGCGCCTGTGTGTCCTTGAGGCCCGTTTCTTCCTGGCCCAGTATGCGCCGCAGTGTGTGGTAAAGCGCGTTGCGCGCCAATGGCCGGGCCTGCTGTTGCAGCGGGGCCAGGGCGGCGACCTGTTCGCCAGGCATGAAGTTGCCATAGGCGGTTACCAGCAGGATCGGCACGGGCGTGGTGGGGCGAATCGCGAACAGGCACTCGGGGCAATCGGTAATCACCAGGTCCGGGCTGCTGTCGAGATCCACGGCTTCCGGGCGATCGTCGATGCTGCGTCGCTTGAGGTCGACGCCCCAGAACGGCAGCAGACTGCCAAGCAGCTCCACCAGGCCGCTGCCTGCCGAACTGACCACGGTCACCCGGCCTTTGAGCGGGGTCTGAGTGACCGCGGCCACGTGCACCGGCAGCGGCAGTTCGGCGCAGAACTGGCTGCCGAAGCCGGACTGTGACTGGATGCTCAGCGTGCCATTCATGGCCTCGCAGAGGTTATTGGTCAGCGCCAGGCCGAGTCCGGTGCCGCCGTACTGGCGGGTGATGGCGGTTTCAGCCTGGGTGAACGGCTGGAAGATTCGGGTCTGCGCGTCCTGCGCAATGCCGATGCCGGTGTCGCGGACTTCGATGCGCACCCGGTTTTCACCGGAGCTGGCGTCCCGATGGTGAGTCAGACGCACATCCACACGCCCGAAACGGGTGAATTTGAGGGCATTGGACAGCAGGTTGCTGACGATTTGTCGCACCCTGGTCGGATCGCCGGTGACCATGGCCGGGAAGTCGGGGGCGATCAGGCAGGTCAGTTCCACGCTGGGCGCTGCGTTCTGCGACAGCAGGTTGGCGGTGTCCTCGATCAACATCCCCAGGTCGAAAGGAATGCGTTCGATCTCCAGGTGACCGGCATCGAACTTTGACATGTCGAGAATATCGTTGAGCAGCTCGACCAGCACCTTGCCGGAGTCGTGGGCGATCATCAGTTGCTGGCGCTGTTCGGCACTCAGCGGACTGTCCAGCGACAGTGCCAGCATGCCCAGCAGGCCGTTGAGCGGGGTGCGAATCTCATGGCTCATGTGCGCCAGAAACGCAGAGCGCGCGTGAGCCATGTCCAGTGCGGTACTGCGCGCTATCTGCAGTTCTTCATTGGACTCGCGCAGGCGCAGGTTGCTGGCCTTGAGCTCGTTGGTGCGCGCCGAGACGATGTTTTCCAGTTCGTTGAGGTGGTCGGTCAGCCGGTCCTCGGCCGCGCGTCGCCTGGAAAACTCGCTGCTCATGGTTTCAAACTGACGGTTGAACGTCTCGACCAGCACGCCGATTTCATCCTGGGCATGGTAGGGCGGGCAGGTTATTTTCCCCTGGTCAGGGTTGCGCGGATCGCGACTGCTCAATTCGCGGATCACCCTCACCAGTGGCTTGGTCAGGGTCGCGTAAAACAGAATGGTCAGAATCCCGGCCAGCGCCAGGCTGCGGACAAAGCCGTTGAGCAGGGTGATTTCAGCGCGTTGCAGAAAATGGCTGCCGAACGCGAAGGTGTCCACGGTCAGGTACAGTGTGCCGATGGTTTCATTGGGCAGGTGATTGAGGTGCAGCTTTTCCTGAAACTGCCGGCTTTCGCCGAACAGCCAGTCGCTGAACACCCGATAACGCCCGGTGGCCATCGGACGCTCGACGCTGGAGAGCACGGCGTCGTTGTTATCGGTAAGCCTGGCGCTGACCACGGCAGGGGAGCGCAGCAGGCCGAGTGTGAGTTCCTGGGCCAGTTCGGAGTCGATGTTGTAGGCGATGCGCGACGCCGGGTTCTGGATGATTTCCAGCAGTGACTTGATTTCACGATTGATGGAAGCGTCTTCGCTGGCATAATCGATTGCAATCTGAAACAGGCTCAGCAAGGTCCCCAGCACGAAGCCGATCGATACAGCCAGGCGCGCCTGCTTGAACGACAGCCTGTTTTTGAGCGATATATCCATGAGTACTGCCACTTCTGGTGCCCGGTGCCGGCCAAGCATAGCTGATCGGCACCGCTGACTAATCAGTTAAATATAAGGAGATCCCGTGGATTCTCGGTTGGATGCTTTTCTGCAGCGCGCCGACGCCGTGCTGGCCCGACTGGAACCCTTGCTGCCAGCGCTGCGCGAGCCGGTCGACTGGTCGCAGGCACTGGCCGCGCGCTGGGTGCGAGAAGGCCGCAGCGGTTACCTGATGCCTTTGCAGGTGAGCCTGGATACACGCCTGACCGATCTGATCGGCGTCGACCTGCAACGTGATCAGTTGGGGCGCAATACGCGTCAGTTTATCGATGGGCTGCCTGCCAACCATGCCTTGCTGTGGGGTTCGCGCGGTACCGGCAAGTCGTCCTTGATCCGCGCGCTGCTGGCCGAGTACGCCCCGGCCGGCCTGCGTCTGATCGAGATCGAGCGTGATCATCTGGGCGACTTGCCGCGTGTGGTCGAACAACTGCACAAGCTGCCGCAGCGCTTTGTACTGTTCTGCGATGACCTGTCGTT
This sequence comes from Pseudomonas cerasi, assembly GCF_027983475.1. Lineage (NCBI taxonomy): Bacteria > Pseudomonadati > Pseudomonadota > Gammaproteobacteria > Pseudomonadales > Pseudomonadaceae > Pseudomonas > Pseudomonas cerasi. The sequence continues at coordinate 441,747 of NZ_JAQJVM010000002.1, read as the reverse complement.
CGAGTCGGGCGAGGGCGATTATCGCGTACTGAAAAGTGTGCTCGACGGCTCGCTGGAGCAGGCACCGGACAACGTGCTGCTGTACGCGACCTCCAACCGTCGTCACCTGGTGCCCGAGAAGGAAAGTGACAACGTTGACTGGAAGCACGTTGACGGCGAACTGCACCCCAGTGAGGCCGTCGAAGACAAGATCGCCTTGTCTGACCGGTTCGGGCTGTGGCTGTCGTTTTATCCGTTCACTCAGGAACATTATCTGAACGTGGTCGAACACTGGATCACGCAATTGGCGCAAAAAGCCGGATTGCAGTGGCAGCGTGACGAAAACCTGGAAAAAGCCGCGATTCGCTGGGCAACCGCGCGCGGCAATCGCAACGGCCGCTGCGCCTATCAATTTGCACGTTACTGGGTAGGACTTGAATTGTTGGAGCAACACACATGATTGATTTGCAAAACACCGGTGCGGGCCTGGACGGCTACGGTCTGTTGGCCGCCCAGCTCGAAGCCCTGCTGGCCGACGAGCGCGATTTCATCGCCAATGCGGCGCAGTTCTCGGCGTTTCTCTATACCCAGCTCGACGATCTGAACTGGGCGGGCTTTTACCTCAATCGCAATGAAGAACTGGTACTGGGGCCGTTTCAGGGGCAGATCGCCTGCGTGCGCATTCCTTTCGGTCGCGGCGTTTGCGGGGCGGCCGCGCAGAGTCGGCAAACCCAGCGCGTTGAGGACGTTCACGAGTTTCCCGGACACATTGCCTGCGACAGCGCATCGAACAGCGAGTTGGTGGTGCCATTGATCAAGGACGGGCGTCTGATCGGCGTTCTGGACCTGGACAGTCCAAGCGTGGGGCGTTTCAAGGAGGGGGATCAGGCAGGGATCGAGCGTCTCGCGGCTATCTTTCTGGCATCGACCGACTGCTGAGCCAGTCGGCCTGCCGCTGCCGGAGCACAGTTCCGGCAGCGGCGGGTCAGTCATCAATCGTAGATGACTTTCTTCTTCCATTCCGACTCGGTGTCGTCCTGCTTCAGGCCTTCGGTCAGTGCGTTGTCGTCGTCTTCGGTCGGTGCGGTGTTGGTCAGCACTACCGAGTTGGCACGGGCCAGTTGTTTTTCCATCGCCAGCAGCTGCTGTTGATAAGTAACCGGGTCCGGCTGGTTGCGCAAATACTGTACGCCGCGCTCGAACGCCAGACGTGCCTGGCCTGGCTGATCCTGAGAAAGTGCGGTCTGGCCAAGGTTGTTGAAGAACTCGATGTGCAGATTGACCAGAATCGTGCGGATTTCACGGATCCAGTGTTTCGCTTCGCTGGTCTGCAGGAAACCGTCATGTGCAGCGCGCGTCACCTGACCATGCAGGGCTTCCAGCAGAAAACGCACGTCCTTGGCCTTGGCTTCGGTCTGGATCGGTGTGACCGGGTTGGGTATGTCGATGCCTTCGCCCTTGGCAATCTGCTGTTCCAGTTCGCCGATGCGGTGCTTGAGCTGAGCGTTGCCTTTCTCCATGTTCAGCATGCGCTGTACAACGTTCAGCTCCAGCCGCGTCAGCAACAGCTTCAAGGCGGGTGACATCAGCTGACCCGGGAACACTTCGGTGATCTCGCTGCAGCGACGCAGGCGATCCCCGAGTTCGACCTTGGTGCGAGCCTTCTCCAGTTTGCCGTTTTCAGCGACGTGATTCAGGTAGCCGATCGCGATGAGCAGTGCGATACCTGCTACTACCATCAGCGTGATCATGAGTGGAGTCACTGTGCAAACCTCATTCGTTCAATTAGTTTTAGTGCGAGTGTAGTGGCTAAGCACTACTGCGCATAGATGTCCCTCTCGGAGTTTGTCGGCCTCTCTTCTATATAGATTAGGGGAGATTGATCAGCCGGGCGCCTGGCGACAGCCGGTCAGCGTCAGAACGGCATCGAAGTTATTGATTTCAATAAATTTTCACATGGGGGTTGACGACCCCTCAATCCATCCATAGAATGCGCGCCACTTACAGCGTAAAGCACACAGCGTAGCGCAAATAAGTAGTGAATGTTGTACGTGTGTCCCCTTCGTCTAGTGGCCTAGGACACCGCCCTTTCACGGCGGTAACAGGGGTTCGAGTCCCCTAGGGGACGCCATTGCGGGAATAGCTCAGTTGGTAGAGCACGACCTTGCCAAGGTCGGGGTCGCGAGTTCGAGTCTCGTTTCCCGCTCCAATTTTAAGCAGCTTTGCCTTAGGGCAGGGTTGAGTGAAACCAGAACACGTCTTCGGATGATGTCTGGAACTGAAACACACACCATTGTGTTTCAGGCAGTGTCCCCTTCGTCTAGTGGCCTAGGACACCGCCCTTTCACGGCGGTAACAGGGGTTCGAGTCCCCTAGGGGACGCCATATTGCGGGAATAGCTCAGTTGGTAGAGCACGACCTTGCCAAGGTCGGGGTCGCGAGTTCGAGTCTCGTTTCCCGCTCCAAATTCACAAAAACGCCGCTCAACAGAGCGGCGTTTTTGTTTGTGCGTTTTAAGCCATATGTTTTAACGTTATATAAAGGAACGCCACTCTAAGAGCGGCGTTTTTTCATTTCAGGCTCGAGGCATCTGCGGCAATTCGTTTGCTCGCATGTCGAACACCAACACCTCTGCGTCAACCCCTGCGCTCAGGCTCAGAATCTGTTCGTCGCGTACACGCACGCCATCCCCTTCACCCAGTTGCTCGCCGTTGAGCACCACACTGCCACGGGCAACGTGTACGTAGGCATAGCGGTTGGCTGCCAGCTTCAGGGTCGCGCTTTCATCGCCATCGAACAGACCGGCATACACTCGAGCATCCTGGCGCACCTTGAGCGCACCGTTCTCGCCTTCGGGCGAAATGATCAGTTGCAAGCGGCCGCGTTTCTGCTCCGGGCTGAAATGCCTCTCCTGATAGTCGGGCGCCGCGCCTGCAACATTCGGCACGATCCAGATCTGCAGAAAATGCACGCCCTCGGTCTGCGAATGGTTGAACTCGCTGTGTGCCACACCCGTGCCGGCGCTCATCAACTGCACGTCGCCAGGGCGAATCACCGAGCCAGTGCCCAGTGTATCCTTGTGTTCCAGCGCGCCTTCCAGCACATAGGAAAAGATCTCCATGTCCCGGTGAGGATGCTGACCGAAGCCTTTGCCTGCACTGACACGGTCGTCGTTGATCACCAGCAGGTCGGAAAAACCCTGTTCCTGCGGATTGCGATAGCCGGCAAAGGAAAAGGTGTGAAAGGATTTCAACCAGCCGTGGTCGGCTGCACCACGATCAGAGGCTTTGCGAAGAGTCAGCATGATTCTTTCTCCATCTATCGACGCTGCACATTCAGCAATCGATCACGTAGGAGCAAGAGTACGGCTTATCGACTGTCGCAATAAGTAGCTGAAATATGAATAACTGTCTCGCTGAGGTTGACAGTACCCAGCGCTGCGTTACGCTTTGCCGAACGCCATTAGCGCTTGATCAGGTCGTAACATATGAACCCTTTCGAAGACATGCGGATGTTCTGCCAGGTGATGGAGTCAGGCAGCCTGACCGCCGCGTCCGACAAGCTGGGCCTGTCCAAGCAGTTTGTCAGCCGGCGCCTGATGCAACTGGAGGAGCGGCTGGGCGTACGCCTGCTCAACCGTTCGACGCGACGTCTGGATGTCACGCCGTTGGGGCAGAGTTACTACGAATCCGCCCTGCGCCTGCTGGCCGAGCTGGAACAGGTGGAGCAGGGCATCGCCGGGCAGAACAACGAACCGCGTGGCACCTTGCGCGTGAGTGCGCCGCTGTCGTTTGCCGTTACGCACCTGGCATGCCTGCTACCGCTGTTTTTGCAGCGCTATCGCGACGTGGCGGTGGAAGTGGACCTGAGTGATCGTCCGGTGGATGTGATCAGCGAAGGCTACGACGTGGTGCTGCGTATCGGGGTGCTGGAAGATTCCAGCCTGATCGCCCGGCGCATTGCCTCGATCGACCGGGTGTATTGCGCCAGCCCGGCGTACCTGGCCGAGCGCGGCACACCACAAAGGCCCGAAGACCTGCACACCCATGACTGCCTGCCCTATGGCCACAGCCGTCAGGCGCAATGGCGTTTTCAGGGGCACGACAAGCCTTTGACCCTCAATGTCAGCGGGCGCATGCGTGCCAATAATGGCGAGTTGCTGAGGGAATCGGCGATTGCCGGGCTGGGCATCACCTATTTGCCGACCTTCATTGTTGGCGCGGCGTTGCGCGACGGCAGCCTGGTGCGGGTGCTGGACGAGCTGCGCCCCGAGCCCTTGACGCTGTCAGCAGTTTACCCGCAACACCGTCAGGCGTCGCGACCGGTGCAGGCATTCATCGAGTTCCTGCGCGAGCGTCTGGAGTCAGGCATTGAGCTGAATGATCGGCAAGCTTGAAGCAGGCTGGCGGCCGATCTGTTGATGATTAACTTGCATCTTAGGCTAGAACAAAAATGAATTTAGCTAATTTTTGTTTGGGTGTTAGGGTCGTTGCCGATCATTTCGATTTGCCCAATGCCTGTGGAGAACGTACCTGTGCCAACGACCCTCGTCCTTTGGAGCCAACGCTTGCTGAAGGGGCTGGCGCTGGGCCTTGTGGCCTCGCTCAATACCCAGGCGGCCAATCTGATCGTCGGCGATCAGAGCTACAGCGCGCGTACCGTGATGGAAGCCGCCGGGGTGCTTGAGAATTTGCCTTACGAACTGGAATGGAAGCAGTTCACCGCAGGCTCGCCGGTCGCCGAGGCCTTGAACGTCGGCAGCCTGGACATCGGCTTGCTGGGTGATTCGCCTGCGCTCTTCATGGGCGCGCTGGGCGCTCCGATCAAGGTGATTGGAGTGTCACGGCAGAACCTCGACGGCGTTGCCATCGTTGTGCGCAAGGACTCGCCGATCAAGACCGTGGCGGATCTGGCGGGCAAGAAAGTCGCCATCTGGAAAGGTTCGTTCAGCCAGCAACTGATGCTCACTGCACTGGACAAGGCAGGTGTCGCCCGCGATGCCGTTGAATATCGCTACCTCAGCGCACTGGATTCCTCCCACGCGCTGGATGGCGGCTCGGTGGATGCGATTGCCACTTGGGAACCCTATGTGACTCAACAGGAGCGGCAGGGCGCGCGGATTATCGCCACTGCCGAGGGCTTGATTCCTGCGCAAAGCTTCATCGTCGCCAACGATCAGGCGATCAAGGACAAGCGTGCGCAGATCAGCGATTTCCTGCAGCGCCTGCAGGCCGCCCGCGCCTGGTCGGTCAGCGATCCGCAGCACAATGAACGCTATGCCAACGCCTGGGCCGCGCTGACCAAGGCCGATGCCGAGGTGGCTCGGCGCTGGTTTTCCCGTGCTCAGGTGGTGGTCGTGCCGATCACTGCACAAGTAGTTGCCGGTGCGCAGCAGACCATCGATTTTTTCAACAACGCGGGGCTCACCAAGCGTTATCCTGCTGCCAGCGTGTTTGACGAGTCGTTCAGTGCAGCGCTGGCCGATCAGGCGCAGGCAGCGCGCTGACCGAGCGCCTGCCACTGCGCTTATCCGGGGGCCTTCACCATGAGTTTCACATCACTGCATTGGGGCGCTTATCGTCCACAAGTCGAGGACGGCAAGTTGGCCGGGCTGCTGCCCGCAGAATGGGACAAGGACCCTTCTCCGATAGGCGATTCGGTTGCCGACGCCATTACCTCACCGACCCGCATCAGGCGCCCGGCGATACGCCGCAGTTTTCTTCAGCAGGCCGGTGGACGACCCGATCTGCGTGGTCAGGAGCCGTTTGTCGAGGTCTCCTGGGACGTCGCGCTGGATCTGGTCGCCAGCGAGTTGCAGCGAGTCAGGCACGAACACGGCAATCAGGCTATTTTTGGCGGCAGCTACGGCTGGGGCAGCGCGGGGCGCTTTCATCACGCACAAAGCCAGTTGCATCGCTTCCTCAACTGCATCGGCGGTTATGTGTTCAGCACCGACAGCTACAGCCTGGGTGCCGGGCGGGTGCTGATGCCGCACATCGTCGGCAACATGGACTGGCTGCTGGCGGCGCATACCTCGTGGAAGAACCTGGCCGAGCATTGTCAGCTGTTCGTCGCGTTCGGTGGCTTGCCCGCCAAGAATGCGCAGACCAGCCCTGGCGGTGCCAGCGACCATCTGTTGGGCGACGCGCTGCGACGCATGTCCGCCGCGGACGTGCAGTTCGTCAATGTCAGCCCGCTGCGTGACGATCTGGTTGGCCCGACGCATAACCAGTGGCTGGCGGTACGTCCCGGCAGCGACACGGCGTTGATGATGGCGCTGTCCTGGGTGTTGATCAGCGAAGGGCTGCACAACGAGGATTTCGTCCAGCGCTATACCGTGGGCTATGAGCGTTTTCGCGATTATCTGCTGGGCCACACCGATGGCCAGCCGAAAGACCCGCGCTGGGCCGAGGCGCTGACCGATATTCCTGCGCAGCAGATTGTCGAGCTGGCACGACGCATGGCCAGCAAGCGCACCATGATCAACGTCGCCTATTCATTGCAGCGCTCGATACACGGCGAGCAACCCTTCTGGATGACGGTAACCCTGGCCGCGCTGTTGGGGCAGATCGGTTTGCCCGGTGCCGGTTTCGGCCTGGGGTATGGTTGCATGAACAACACCGGCAGTGGCCGCAAGGCGTTCTCGGGGCCGCGCTTTTCCCAAGGCAGCAACCCGGTCACGGACTTCATTCCGGTCGCGCGGGTGACGGATATGCTGCTCAATCCCGGCACACCCTTCGATTACAACGGACAGCAGCGCACGTACCCGGACATTCGCCTGGTGTACTGGGCGGGTGGCAATATCTTTCACCACCATCAGGACCTCAATCGGCTGCTGGAGGCGTGGCAGCGGCCGCAAACCATCATCGTTCACGAACAGTTCTGGACCGCCCAGGCGCGCTATGCCGACATCGTATTGCCGGCCACCACGGCTCTGGAGCGCAATGACATCGGCAGTTCGGCCTCCGACCGCTTCATGATCGCCATGCAGCAGGCGATCGAGCCAGTGGGCGAATCGCGTGACGACTACTCGATCCTGGCCGCGCTGTCCGAGCGACTGGGGGTGGCACAGGCGTTTACCGAAGGCCGGGATGCCCAGGAATGGCTGCACTTTATCTATGACGAGTCTCGGCAACGGGCCGAAACGTTTGGCATCACCCTGCCGGAGTTCGAGCAGTTCTGGCGTGACGGTGTACTGGAAATAGACTACCCGCACACCGACAACATACTGCTCGAATCCTTTCGCCAAGACCCAGACGCGCATCCGTTGCCGACACCGTCCGGGCGCATCGAAATTTTCTCCGAGCGCATCGCAGGCTTTGGCTATGCCGATTGCCCCGGTCACCCGGTGTGGCTGGAGAAGCCTCGGCCAGCCCACGCGCTGCACTTGCTGTCCAACCAACCGAAAACCCGTCTGCACAGCCAGTACGACCACGGCAGCTACAGTCGCTCCTCGAAAATTCAGGCGCGCGAGCCGCTGACCCTTAATCCGCTGGATGCTCGCGCACGCGGACTGGTCGATGGCGATGTGGTCAAGGTGTTCAACGAGCGGGGCGCGTTTCTGGCCGGGGTGATCGTCTCGGACGGCATTCGCCCCGGCGTAGTGCAGATTGCCACCGGGGCCTGGTTCGACCCGCTGGTGCACGGCGGACGGGGCAGCCTGGAAAAACACGGCAACCCGAATGTGATCACCGAAGATGTAGGCGCCTCCAGCCTGTCACAGGGTTGTGCAGCGCAGACGGCATCGGTGGACATCGTCAAATGGGACCAGGATCTGCCGCCGGTGACGGCGTTCGAACCGCCGTCACTGCTCTGACAGGGGGTTAATGGTCTTTGCTGCGCGCCGCAAAGGCCGCCCTGCCCACGCCCGTCAGTACTGCGTCGTTCTGGGGGGTGTGCACCCGACCGCACAAGACGTTGCGGTAGTGGCGCTGCAACGGGTTGCTGCGTGACAGTCCCGGATTCCCCGAAGCCTCGATGGCCAGCTCTACCGCGCGGATGGCGTTGCCGGTCACCAGGTATTTGATCTGCCCGGCGTGCTGGGCAGGTGTGTGCCCATGGGCAGCCGATTGCAACAGGCTGCGATTGGCGAACAGCAGGGTATCGATCTGCCCGACGGTTTCCTGAAAGCGCGGCAAGGTCGACAGCGACGCGCCGAGGTTGGAGGGCGTGCGCTGTTCCAGCCAGTGCACCAGCCAGTCGCGGGCGGATTGAGCGATGCCGTCGTAGACCGACGACAGCAGCACCGACATCCACAGCAGGCCCGATCCATCCAGTTCGGATTGTGGGGCGCTCCACGGGCTGACGCTGACGGCGTGATCAAGTGGCACCAGCACGTTGTCGAATCTGACTTCGTGGCTGCTGGTGGCGCGCATGCCCAGATGATCCCAGTCCTCAATGATGGTGATGCCCGGCGTGTCCTTGTGGACCAGCCAGCTGCCCACCAGCGGGTCATCGTCATCGCTGCGCGCCCACACGGCAAACCAGGTCAGACCGTGGCTGCCGGTGGAGTAGATCTTGCTGCCGCTGATGCGCCAGCCTTGAGCGGTGCGGCGCGCGATGGTGCCTGGCAGGCCACCCCGCGCGGGCGTTCCCAGATCGGGCTCGACGCGCAGAGCGTTGATCAACGCGCCCTCGCGCACGGCTTGTTCGGCCACTTGCACGCGCAGATGGCTTGGCCAGTTGCGGTTCTCCTGCAGCCTTGAATGCTGCAGGTATTGCATGACCAGAATCAGCGCCGTCGACGGCTCTCCCCTGGCCACCGCACTGATCACCTGTTGAGCACGGGGCAAGTCGGCACCGCCGCCGCCCAGTTCGGTCGGAACGGTCAGGCCAAGCAGGCCGTGAGCGTGCAGCAACTGGAAGTTGGCATGGGGAAATTGCGCGCTGATGTCGTATTGCTCGGCGGTTTCGGCCAGTGCTGCGGTCAGTTCCGCCAGCCGTTTGCTGAAGTCCTCGTCGGACTCGGGCGCGTTATGCAACTGGCGCTGGATAGGGCGCAGGGGCGAGAGTGTCATGCGGTGTCCTTGTCGCAGCGTTTATGGGGCGGTGGCCTGCGCGATCTGCGCGCGCGATGCGTTGAAGCTTTTGTCGAAGCCTGTCGAAACGTCGATCCGTTTGCTCAGGATGCCTTCAGCCAGGTAAGTGTCGGCCGTGTTTTGCAGGCCCTGGACAATCTGATCGTCAATCGGCGTACGTTGCATTTTCGTCGCCTTGGCTACCGCCAGATGCACCGCCAGGGGCAGGCCGGTGACTTTCGCCTGGGCCGCTGCGTACTCCTCGGGATGGGCGTTGGACCAATTGAAGGCGCGTTCCACACGCGCAACGAAATCGTCCAGTTGCGCGCGCTTGCCTTCGATGGCCTTGCTGGTTGCGGCAAGGTAGAGGTGGTTGCTCAGCAGCTCGCTGCCGCTGACCAGCACCCGCGCGTCGCTTTGCGTGATGGAGATCGTGGTGTACGGGTCCCAGGTCGCCCAGGCGTCCGCATCGCCACTGTCCAGCAGCAGACGCGATTCACTGGGTAGCAGATTGATGAAAGTGACGTCACTGGTTTTCAGCCCGGCCTCATGCAGGGCGCGGATCGCCAGATAATGGCCGATGGAACCGCGTCCGGTAACGATGCGCTTGCCCTTGAGGTCGGCAACGGTCTTGATCGGCGAGTCCTTGGGCACCAGCACAGCGGTGGTGAAGCGGCCCCGGGCATGGGTGATGCTGACCACTTTCAGGGGGGCACCCGCGCCCAGAGCGAATACATAAGGCGCATCACCCAGCGCACCGATATCCACCGCGCCCGCATTCAGTGCCTCTCCCAGCGGGGCTGCCGAGGGGAATTCGGAAAACTGGATCTCGTAAGGCACGTCTTTGAGCTCTCCGGAGACCTGCAGCAGGATTTTCAGCAGCGACTTCTGATTGGCGACCAGCAGCGGCGCCTGCTCGGCAGCCAGCACCTGCTGACCTGCCAGCAGGCTGAGCAGTGCGCCCAGCAGCAGGCTTTTAAAGGGGCGGGCGGATTTGAAAAAAGGCAGCATCGAGGTGTTTCTCCATTGAGTTGATTGGTCGTCCAGACACCCATCGTTCCTCACGCAGAGCATTGGCACGATGGTCGTTTGTCCGCTCAAATCACATAAAACCCGTGTGTGCCGTCACGTCCCAGCTGCTCCACCAGGCCGAATTCCCAGTCCAGATACGCCTGCATGGCTTCGCGCGGTGCGTCGGTGCCTTCGTACGGGCGGCGGTAGCGATCGATGCGTGGCGAGGCCAGTCGGCTTTCGCCGTGTTCCAGCGGCAGACCGGCCTTGATCCAGCTGGCGGTGCCGCCTTCGAGCAGAAACACCGGCTTGTCGGTCAACGCTTCGAGGTCGGCTACGGCAAAGCGCGCCAGACGGCTGCTGCCGCAGGTCAGAACATAACGGTCAGCGGGTGGCAGCTTGCCCAGCGCCTGTTTGAGGTCGGCGCGCAAGGTCCACCAGGCACCGGGAATGTGCTGTTTGACATAGTTGGCGCTGGCGGTGAAATCCAGCACCGCCACGTTGACCTGTGTCTGCCAGTGGGCGAGGGTCTCGACGCTGATCGCCTCCACCTGCGGTGGCGTCGGGAAGGGCGCGTCCCAGTCGCCCTGTTCGCTGAAGTCTGCTGCATCCAGGTCATCGAGCACCGACACGTCCCAACCCAATTGCGCCAGCCAGGACGCCGACATGTTGGCGCGTACGCCGTCGTCGTCCAGTAGAGCGATTCGCGCACCGCGGACGCTGGCGAAATGATCGGTTTCCTGCACCAATTGCCCGCCCGGTGTAGAGCGCGCGCCTGGCAGATGGCCTTTGGCAAACTCTTCCGGGGTGCGGACATCGAACAGGTAAGTGGTACGTGACGCATCGGCTTGCCAGTTTTGCAGATCAGCACGGCTGGCACGTTTGACGCTGGCGCGATCGGCCACTTTGCGTGCATCGGCACTGGCGGTTTCGCGGGTCTCTTCACTGACTGCCGCAAAGCGCCGGTTCTGGCCATGGTCCAGCGTCTGACCGGCCAAAAGCCAGCCAATCGTGCCATTGCGCAGCGCGTTGATCGGGTTGGGCAGGCCCGCGTTGACCAGTGACTGGGTGCCGATGATGCTGCGCGTGCGACCGGCACAATTGACGATGATTCGAGTAGTGGGATCCGGTGCCAGCTCACGTGCCCGCAGCACCAGTTCGGCACCCGGTACGCTGATGCCGCCAGGAATGCTCATGGTCTGGTATTCGTCATAGCGCCGGGCATCGAGCACCACCACGTCGGCATTGCTGTCGAGCAGGCGCTTGACCTCTTCTGCGGCCAGCGACGGGGTGGCGCGGTGATGCTCCACCAGCTCGCCAAACGCCTTGCTCGGCACATTCACGTCGATGAACAGTTCGCCGCCAGCCGTGCGCCAGCCCTGCAGGCCGCCGTCGAGCAGCTTCATGTTGCTGTAGCCCAGTGTCTGCAGGCGTTGCAGGGCGACCTGCGCCAAGCCTTCGCCATCGTCGTACAGGGTCACGGCAGTGTCGCGTCGCGGAATGCGGGAGAAAACCTCCAGCTCCAGCTTCGACAGCGGGATGTTCACGGCAAACAGTGGATGAGCCTGGGCAAAGGGGGCCTCTTCGCGGACATCTACCAAGGCCAGCTCCTGGCGGTCCAGCAAGGCCTGGCGAATATCGGCGAATGATCGGGTGGCAGATGTGGTCATGGGGTCGGGCTCCCTGTTGGCTGATCCTGATGGGCAGTGACTACGGCGTTCGAATAGCCGGAAATGAACAGTTTTTCGGTGCCGTCGAGGTCATAGACCGCACGCTTTACGGTGCCGATATCGGCGCCGTAAACGTGGATGCTGATCGACACCTGATCGCTGAAGGCGTTGCTGACTTGATGAACATCGTTGCTGTGCGGTGACAGCGCCTCGACCTGGCCCGGTTGCAGGCGAATCGCCGGGCCGCTGGTTTCCAGGCGTCCTTGCGCGTTGCGAAGGTAACCCTGGGAATCTTCCGCGCCGCGCAACATGCCGATCAGCCCCCATACGCGATGGTCGTGAATCGGCGTGCGTTGCCCTGGCCCCCAGACGAAACTGACTACCGAAAAGCGCTGCTGTGGATCGACATGCAGCAAAAATTGCTGGTAGCGATTGGCATCGGGTACGGCGAACTCTTCTGCCAGCCAGTCATCGTGGCTGACCAGTTGCGCCAGCAGCTTGCCGCCGCGGCGCAACAGATCGCCTTCGTGCGGTTCGCTGCCAAGCAGTTCGGTGAGTGCATCGATAAAGGCCCCGAGTCGTTCCGGGTGTCGGTTCTGAGTCATGTCCATTTCCAGATCAAGGTCGGGCAATGGTTTGATGTAAGCATAATATGGATATTTAATATGCTATTTTTTAATGATTAGGTTATAACGAAAACGTCTTTTACTTCTTTGTGGTAATCCGCGAAATCTACGCTCGGGCTATCCATGAGCGCCTGCTGGTACTATGCTTTTTGCCTATGTTTAATCTCTTCTTTATGTGCGGTCCGAATGAAGATTGATGATATCGATGCGTTCGTTGCAGTCATCCGCTGCCAGTCGATCAGCCACGCCGCTGAATCGCTGGACCTGACCCAGCCCGCCATCACGCGCCGGGTGCAGAATTTCGAGCAAGCCCTCGGGGTCGAGCTGTTCGACCGCAATACCAAGCCGCTCAAGCCGACTCCGATGGGTCTTCAGGTGTACCAGAAGTGCCTGGCGATTCTGCGCGAGATGGATTCGTTGCGCGAGCTGGTGGCCAGTGACACGCCGCCCAGCGGTCTACTGCGTCTGGGCGTGCCACAAACCATCGGTGACGTGGTGCTGCTCGATGCGCTCAAGCAGTTGCGTGGGGAATTTCCCGATCTGCGTGCCCAGGTCAGCACCGGTTGGGGCAGCCACCTGATCGGCAAGATCGAAAACGGCGAGCTGGATGCGGCGGCTGCACTGTTTCCGGCAGGCAAGATATTTCCGGACAACATCATTGGTCAGTCGATTGGCAAGATGGAGCTGGTGGTGGTCTGCGCCAAGGGCCTGGTGCCGAAAAAGCCCGGCAAGCTGGCAGACTGTTATGAGCAGGGCTGGGTGCTGAATCCGGACGGTTGCGGCTTTCGTGCAGGTTTGCAGCGCACGCTGACCGATCAGGGCCTGAGCATGAAGGTCAATCTGGAAACCTTCGGCACCGAGCTGCAACTGGGGCTGGTGGCCGATGGCATGGGACTTGGCCTGGTGCCCAGGCCGTTGCTGGAACGAAGCGCGCACCGCGAGCAGTTGGTGGCGTTGCCGCTCAAGGACTTCAAGCCGGTGATGGACTTGTGGCTGTTCTACCCGCGCTTCCTGGGTAACCTGCAAGCGCCGGTCGAAGCCTTTGGCGCACTGGTGGCCCGGTCGCTCAAGCCTGTCTCGGCCGCCGCCTGAACACCGCAACGCGGGCAGGCGGTCTGGCGCTGGGCGTCAGACCGGCCCGCAGGGTATGGGTTGAATCAGGCGACCTGTTCACGAGCCTGCTGTTCACGCTGCGCCACCAATGCGCGAGTCAGCGGGATCAGCTTCTTGCCGTAGTCGATGGCATCTTCCAATGGATCGAAGCCGCGAATCAGGAAAGTGGTAATGCCCAGGTCGTAGTAATCCAGCAGCGCTTCAGCGACCTGTTCCGGGGTACCGACCAGCGAGGTCGAATTGCCCTGGGCGCCGAGCAGGCCGGCAATGCCTGTCCACAGGCGCTTGTCCAGGCGCGATCCTTGTGCTGCGGCGGCCAGCAGACGGCGTGATCCTTCATTCGGTGGTTCGCGACGTACGAAGCCGTTGCGGTCTGCCAGGGCCTTGGCCTTTTCCAGAATGCTGTCGGCGCGTGCCCAGGCCTGTTCCTCGGTCTCGGCCAGAATCGGACGCAATGACAGGCTGAAACGAATGGTCCGCCCATGTCTGGCGGCTTCGGCGCGAACCTGTTTCACCACGTCACGCACCTGTTCGTATGTCTCGCCCCACAATGCATAAACATCGGCGTGTTTACCGGCCACAGCAATTGCCGCTGCCGAGGAACCGCCGAAGTACAGAGGGATATGTGGCTGCTGCGGGGATTTGACCAGTGAGTGCGCACCCTCGAACTGATAGTAGGTGCCGTTATGATCGAACGGCTTGTCGCTGGTCCATTCCTGACGCACCACGCTGAGGTACTCGTCGCTGCGTGCGTAGCGTTCGTCCTTGCCGATGTGGCTGCCGTCGGCACGCAGTTCCTTGTCGTCACCGCCGGTGATGATATGCACGGCAGTGCGCCCGCCATTGAACACGTCCAGCGTCGCGAACTGCCGTGCCGCCACTGTAGGGGCGATGAAGCCCGGGCGATGGGCGACCAGAAACTTCAGTCTGGTGGTGACGCTGGCGGCATGCGCTGCGACCAGCGTGCTGTCCGGGCTGTTGGAGTGGTAGGCGATCAGTGCGCGATCAAAACCGGCATCTTCATGAGCCTTGGCCACGGTCTTCACGTAGTCGGGCTGGATGGTCGCGCCGCTGCGCGGGTGGATTTCAGAACCGGGTTGCGTGGCGATATAGCCAATGAATTCGATGCTCATGAAAACTCCTGCCAATGGTTGAGGTCCGTTCGACCTTGTCGAGAGGCACCATAAAGGCAAGGAGCAGACGCTGTGAAATTCGATTTCGGTCTAAGTTAATTATAAAAAATATGCATTATCGTATCGGTTGGTGATCAAATATTTTAATTATTAGCTTAGTTCTAAATCGAATTTCACGCGGCGTTCTTATGCTCATAATATGGCCTTCATAATGCATCGGGTGCGCCTTGCCCGATTTGTCCAGGAAGGATGTACCCATGTCTGACACAACACTCATCCCCGCGGAACCCGGTTTTCTGGTGGTCAATAAACCCGCACAGGGCCGCGCCTCGCAACCGGGTCGCCCGCGCTGGCAAGTGCCGGGCTCTGTCTTGCGCCTACTCAGCCCGCTGGCGCTGTTGCTGCTCTGGGAACTGGCCTCACACACCGGGCTGCTGCCAGTCCGCGTGATTGCCGCGCCGTCGCAGATCGGCGGTACGCTCTGGTCGATGATCGTCTCGGGCGAACTGGCTCACCACTTGTGGGTTTCATTGCAACGGGCGCTGTTGGGCTTGAGCATCGGCGTCAGTATTGGCGTGGTGGCTGCGCTTGTGACCGGGCTTTCCCGACGCGGCGAAATCGTTCTCGACTCGCCCATGCAGATGATGCGCACCATTCCCTCGCTGGCACTGGTGCCACTGTTCATCCTCTGGTTCGGCATTGGCGAGTTCACCAAAGTGGCGCTGATCGTCATGGGCACCACCTTTCCGGTGTACCTGAACCTGTTCTCCGGCATCCGCAATATCGACCCGAAACTGATTGAGGCTGCCAACACGCTCGGGCTGAGCCGCCGCGAGCTGATCTGGCACGTCATCCTGCCCGGCTCGTTGCCTGCGTTTTTTGTCGGGCTGCGTTATTCACTGGGGATTTCGTGGCTGGCCCTGGTCTTTGTCGAGCAAATCAACACCACCGCTGGCATCGGTTATCTGGCCAGCGATGCGCGGGACTTCATGCGCACTGATGTAATCGTTATCTGTCTGTTGATCTACAGCGTCCTTGGCCTGGTGATCGACGGCATCATTCGTACGCTGGAGCGCTATGCGCTGGCCTGGCGGCCGACCTTCGTGAGGCATTGAAAACATGGCGACTCTCGATTTGCGCAACACTTCAACTGTCGCGCCCGAGGCAGGGCAGGCACCTGTGCAACTGCGCAGCGTGGTGCGTCAGTTTGGCCGGCAACGGGTCATCGACGGGCTGAATCTGGACATTGCTCCAGGTGAATTTGTCGCCTTGCTCGGCGCCAGTGGCTCTGGCAAGACCACCTTGCTGCGCACCCTGGCCGGGCTGGACGAGATCGACAGTGGCGAACTGCGTGTGCCGGTGGCGCGGGCGGCGGTGTTTCAGGAGCCGCGCCTGATGCCGTGGAAAAGCGCCTGGAAAAACGTGGTTCTCGGCCTGCGCATCAACGATGCCAAGGCTCGGGCCGAAGCGGCCTTGACCGAAGTTGGCCTGGCGCATCGGCTGAATGCCTTTCCGGCCACCTTGTCCGGTGGCGAAGCGCAGCGTGTGGCGCTGGCGCGGGGGCTGGTCCGTGAGCCAAAACTGTTGCTGCTCGACGAGCCTTTCGCTGCACTCGATGCCCTGACGCGCATTCGCATGCATCAGCTGATCATCGACCTCTGGCGCAAGCACACCCCGGCGGTGCTGTTGGTGACGCACGATGTCGATGAGGCGATCCTGCTCGCGGACCGTGTCATCGTGCTGGCCGATGGCAGGATTGCCGATGACATTCGCGTCGACCTGCCGCGCCAGCGTGACAGCGGGCAGGCCGGGTTCCAGCTGATTCGCAGCCGCTTGCTGGGCTTGCTGGGCGTCAAGGTGCACGCGGCTGCCGATACTGCTCCGCAAGCGCCGGAACAGGACGTGACCCTCAGTGCGCTGCGTCGCTTCGCCAACGCTCGTTGATTCGGCGCACGCTGCGTATCATGGTCGTCTGAATTTCCGAAGGGGACGCCCATGTCTGCCGAAAAACCTGAAGTCATCATCACTTATTGCATTCAATGCCAATGGCTATTGCGCGCTGCCTGGCTGGCCCAGGAACTGCTGAGCACGTTCAGCGACGATCTGGGTAAAGTCTCGCTGCAGCCAGGCACCGGCGGCGTGTTCCACATTACCTGCGACGGCGTACAACTCTGGGAACGCAAGGCCGATGGTGGCTTTCCCGAAGCCAAAGTGCTCAAGCAGCGGCTGCGTGACCAGATCGACCCGGCCCGCGATCTGGGCCACAACGACCGCCATACTCCGGAAAGTGCTCAGTAATACAGGCGACTGTCACGACATCGCCACGCACGTGTCACATTCGGTTAACCGGCATGCTCCACTCTTCTGGAAACCCTGCCGGAGGTCGTCACATGACCAGTGCTCAGCTCGCCACACCCAGCCGCAAACAACGCGTGCGCACCTTGTGGATTTCCGACGTTCACCTGGGCACGCGCGATTGCCAGGCCGAGCACCTCTCCGCGTTTCTCAAGCGCTATCAGGCTGACAAGGTGTATCTGGTCGGCGACATCATCGATGGCTGGAAACTGCGCGGCGGCATGTACTGGCCACAAGCACACACCAACGTGATTCGCCGCTTGCTGACCATGAGCAAGCGCGGCACTGAAGTCATTTACGTCACCGGCAATCACGATGAATTCCTGCGCCGCTACTCCAAGCTGGTGCTGGGCAACATCCAACTGGTCGACGAAGTCGAACACGTGACGGCCGATGGACGTCGCTTTCTGGTCATTCACGGCGACCAGTTCGACGTGATCACCCGTTACCATCGCTGGCTGGCCTTTCTGGGCGACTCGGCCTATGAATTCACCCTGACCCTCAACCGCTGGCTCAACCACTGGCGCGCCAAGTACGGCTATGGCTACTGGTCGCTGTCGGCGTACCTCAAGCACAAGGTCAAGAGTGCGGTGAATTTCATCAGCGATTTCGAGGAAGCCATCGCCCATGAATGCGTGAAGCGCGGGCTGGACGGGGTGGTCTGCGGGCACATCCACCATGCGGAAATCCGTCAGGTGGGCGGCGTGGAATACCTCAACTGCGGCGACTGGGTCGAATCCTGTACCGCCCTGATCGAACACCTGGACGGCAACATCGAACTGTTCCGTCTGGCGGATGCGCATTTGAAGGCGCAACAGGTTGCTGTCGAGGAACCCGCCAGCGAAACGCTTGCCTGAAGCAAGCGGCCTAGAACGGCACCTTGCCCAGGAGCATGTCGCGGTACATCACGAAGTCGCCGAGCAGGCTGTAAAACGGATGCTTGAACGTGGCCGGACGATTCTTCTCGAAAAAGAAATGCCCGGCCCAGGCAAAGCCGTAACCCGCGACCGGCAACAGCCACAACAACCCCCACCGGCCGCTGCCCACACCAAACGCCAGCAGGAAAATCACCAGCGATGTACCGACAAAATGCAGACGCCGACTGGTAGCGCTGCTGTGCTCGGCAAGATAGAAAGGATAGAACTCGGCAAAGCTCGAAAAACGCCTGATGGTATCCACGGTGCCTGTCCTCGTGTGGGTTCTTATTGTTATACACAAATTTAGCCGGCTGTCGTGCCGGTGTGGAGTATTCGAGTCCTGCTCATGTTTACGACTATCGTGCCAATGCTCCGCGTGGGAACGATAAATCAAATGCCGTCTTCGCGAATAAGCGAAGCGTCGCTCGGTCCGCTCCGACACCCAGCCAGACCTCAATGCCGCCAGAATGCCGGTACACAGAGCACCAGCACAGTAATGATTTCCAGACGGCCAAGCAGCATGCCGCCGGACAGAATCCATTTGGCCGCATCCGGCAGGGTAGAGAAATTGCCCGCTGGCCCGATGACCTCACCCAGCCCTGGCCCTACACCCGATACCGTACTGGCAGCGCCGGTCAGCGCCGTCATCCAGTCCAGCCCGAGCAGCGACAGCATCAGCGCGATCAGACAGATAGTGATCGTAAAGAAAAACGAAAAGGTCAGGATCGAGCGCACGATCTCATCGTCCAGTCGATGGCCATTGTATTTCTGCTTCATCACCGCGCGCGGATGGATCAGTTGATTGAGGTTGGTCTTGAGCAGAATGTAGGCCACCTGAAAACGGAAGATCTTCACGCCGCCCGCTGTCGAGCCGGAACAGCCGCCGATAAAGCCCAGATAAAAGAACAGCATCAGCGAGAAATTGCCCCACAGGCTGTAGTCACCCAGTGCAAAACCCGTCGTCGTCACCACCGAGGTCACGTTCAGCGCGACATGGCGCAGCGCCTCGGTCCACGGCAGGTCCGTGGTGTTGGCGTACCAGACCGTCATGACCAGCCAGGTGATCAACAGCAGCCCGATCAGCCCCTGAACCTGCTCATCCTTGATCAACGCCTTGCGATTGCCGCGCAGGGTGGCGACATACAGGGTAAAGGGCAGACTGCCGAGGATCATCACCACGATCGCCACCCAGTGCACCGCCGGTTGCGGCCATTTGGCCAGCGACTGGTCGGACGTGGAGAAGCCGCCGGTGGAAATCGCCGACATCGCATGGTTGATCGCGTCGAACAGACTCATGCCCGCCGCCCAGAAGGCCAGGCTGCCCAGCGCGGTAAAGCCGACGTAGGCGAGCACGATGAACTTGGCCACCATGTGCGAGCGGGGCATGACCTTTTCCGAGCGATCCGAGGACTCGGTCTGGAACAGACGCATGCCGCCGATGCGCAGCAAGGGCAGAATCGCCACGGCCATACCGATGAAGCCGATGCCGCCCAGCCAGTGCAGCATCGAACGCCAGATCAGAATGCCCGGTGACATGCTGTCCAGGTTGCTGAGTACTGTCGAACCGGTGGCAGTAATGCCCGACATGCTTTCAAAAAACGAGTCGGTGTAACTGATGTGCTGGGTCAGCAGAAAGGGCAGGGCGGCGAAAATGCACACCACGATCCAGCTGGAGACGGTCAGCATGTACATGTCCCGCGGGCGCAACTGAACGTTGTCGGGGCGTCCGGGCACCACCAGCGCCAGGCCGGCGATAAAGGTAATGGCGCTGGCCCACAGGAATTCGCGCAGGTCCTCGAAACGGTCGTAGATGACCAGCGTGGCCATGGGCACGATCATGGCGACAGCCAGGGTGATCAGGAAGATGCCGATAATGAAACCGATGATACGCAAGGTCGGCAACGACATGACAGGCTCTGGCTGGTGTGAGGAAAGGCGCCATTCTACCTGCGCTTGAGGGCATGTAAACCGGCGCCGCCGAGGACCGGCTGCGAGCGCAGAGGTAACGAATTGTCCGTCGCACTCGTTATTGACGCTAAACAGGCTCTAGAATGCTCGATCACTTTTCAAGGAGACAGTCCATGCAGGCGCTCGACGTTTTGCTCAATCGTGTATCGGTTCCACGACTGGTCGACCCGGCCCCGGACGCTGCGCAGCGGGAAATCCTGTTCGGTGCTGCATTGCGCGCGCCGGACCATGGACAGCTCAAGCCGTATCGTTTTCTGACGGTCGAAGGCGCGGCCCGTGACCGCATGGGCGAGATGCTGGCGCAGGCGCTGCAGGAGAGTGGCGCTGAAGTTACCCCGCAGGCGCTGGAAAAGGCCCGTCTTGGCCCATTGCGTGCACCCTTGGTGGTGGTCGTGATCGCGCGCTTGCAGGACCACTTCAAAGTCCCGCACTCGGAACAGCGGATCACCGCCGGATGCGCCGCACATGGCGTGTTGCTGGCAGCGTATGCACTGGGTGTCGGTGCGGTCTGGAGGACTGGCGAGCTGTCCTATGCGCCGCAGGTGGCCAAGGGCTTCGGCCTTGAAGCCGGCGAAGAAGTGCTCGGCTTTCTGTACCTGGGCACCCCGCTGAACCCGCCGCGCGAAGCGCCAAAAGTCGATGTGGGCGGGTTTGTCAGCGAGTGGCAGGGCTGATCAGACAGACGATAAACTGAGCGGCTCTCTGGGCAGATCCAGCGTGGCGATAAACCCGCCTTCCGGGTGATTGCCCAGCATCAGGGTGCCGCCATGTCGCTCCGCTGCGCGTTTGGCGATCGCCAGCCCCAGGCCGTGACCGGGCGTGGTCTGGCCGGGGGCGCGGTAAAACGGCTCGCCCAGTTGTGCCAGATGTTCGTCGGCAACCCCCGGACCATGATCGCGGACGCTCAGACGGACGTGATCGCCGACCTGAGTTGCCTGCAGATCGATGCGCTGACCGGAGGGGTTGAAGCGCAGCGCGTTGCGCAGCAGGTTGTCCAGCGCACGTTCGATCATGTCCGGCCAGCCTTTGAACTGCAGGTTGTCCTGCACCTCGACGCGAATGTTCTGGTCGATACCGTCCAGTTGGGTGTCGTTCTTCAGGCGCTGCAGCAGCGCTTCGAGGTCGACAGGCTCAGGGCCGCGAAGCTCGGCGTCGAGGCGCGCCAGGGCCAGGATCTCGCTGATCAGCGCCTCCAGCCGGTCACACTCACGGCCCAACCGTGGCCAGAGCTTTTCACGCTCGGCAGGCTCCGCACGTTCAGCCAGCGCCAGGGCGATGCGCAATCGGGCCAGCGGTGAGCGCAATTCATGAGACACATCGCGCAGCAACTGACGCTGACTGCCAATCAGGCTTTGCAGGCGCGCGCCCATGCGGTTGAAGTCCTTGGCCAGCACGCCGAACTCGTCACGCCGGTTGGCCAGTTGTCCGAGGCTGTGCTGTTGATAGCTGGTTTGCCCCAGGTCGTGTACTGCACCGCGCAGGCGACTCAGCGGTCGGGTAATCGACAGCGTCACGAACAGGCTGAACAGGGTCAGCACCACCAGCGCAATGCCCAGCGCGCTCAGCGGCCACATCAGACTCTGACGGTGCCATTCGTCGAGCTCCGGGTGCGGAACGCGGTAGATGAACAGGTAGGTTTCGCCGGTCTTAGGGCTGCTGTATTCGGTGGCCAGACGGCGCCAGGGCAGTTTGCGCCCCTGATCGTCGTCTTCCCGCTGCCGCGCTTCCAGAGCTGCGGCGCGCGGCGGGAAGGTGCCACGCACCATCGGCTCGCCGCTGTCGCTGAGCACTTGTGTGTCGATACGATTGCGACGTTTGATGTCCTGAAGAAATTCCTGAGCGTTATCCGCGCCCTTGTCCTCGAAGCGTTGCGTCCACTGTTCGGGTAACGAGTTGAGCACCGGGTGACGACTGAGGATCCACGCATCCTGATTGAGCATGTGCCCCATGAGCACCGACAGGCCGCCTACCAGAGCGATGGCCAGCCAGAAGCTGGCCAGGATTCGCCAGAACAATGAACGCACGGGATTTCCTCGGTCTCAGTAAAAAAGCCCGGCATGCGCGTGCATGCCGGGTTGTGTTCAGCTCATCGGCCGCGAGGCCTGATGGTTACAGCGCTTTTGCTGCTTTTGCCGCTTTCCAGGCCTTGAACTCGGCCCATTCGGCGCGACGCTCATCTTCTTTCTTCTTGATCTCGTCAAACAGCTTCTGCTGGTCAGGCCTCAGCAGTGCACGAACTTCGCTGTCGGTCTTGGAGCGTTTGGCTTCGATTTCGTCGTGCATTGCTTTCTGGTCGGCAGCAGGCATTTTTTCCAGGTAGCTTTGAGTGATTTCGCGACGCTCGTGCCGTTGCTCGCGCATCAAGCGTTCGATCTGCTGACGCTGTTCACGTGTCAGGTCCAGCTCGGCCATCGGTCCCATCGGGCCAGGGCCGCGATCCATACGTGGGCCAGGGCCAGGGCCGCGGTCATCGCGATCCATGTGCATGGCAGGTGCGTCAGCATCCGGGCCACCGGCAGGTGGCGCTGGTGGTGCGGCCATGGCAATGGTCGGCAGGGCAGTGGCAAACATCAAAGCGATCAGGGTCTTGCGCATTGTGTATCTCCTTGTCTCTAGTGCGGCTCGATGCCGATGAGCCCAGTTTAGGGAGATCAAGGTCAAGCGCAGTCAGCGCTTGGTAAAGCTTGTGTAAGGAGACCGTTGCAAGTTGTCAGCTTAAGGCTACACGCCAGAAGCGCCGGGCTTTCAACTTGCTGCGTCAGGCTTGCCACGTGAAGCGACTCAAAGCGCGTAGTAATAGCCGCGGCTGCGCAGCGCGACGATGCGTGGGCGGCCATCGGCGTGCGGGCCGATTTTCTTGCGCAGGTTGCTGACGTGCATGTCCAGACTGCGGTCGTACAGGGTCAGTTTGCGGCCCAGGGCCAGTTGCGCCAGTTCCTGCTTGTCCAGCGGTTCGCCGGGCTGGCGCATCAGCGCTTCCAGCAAGCGGCTTTCGGACACCGTGAGGGTCAGCTCCTTTTCGTCGACACTGACCACACCGCGCATCGGGCTGAAGGTCAGGTCGCCCAGTTCGATCTGGCTGGATGATGCGACCGGATGACTGCGGCGCAGCACGGCGCGCAGGCGGGCAGTGAGTTCGCGAGGGTCGCAGGGCTTTGCCAGGTAATCGTCAGCGCCCAGTTCCAGACCCAGAATGCGGTCCAGCGGCTCGCCGCGTGCCGAGAGCATGACCACCGGCAGGTCGGGGTGGTCGGCACGTAATTGCTTGAGCAACTCCAGACCGCTGCCGTCAGGCAGCATCACGTCCAGCACCACGGCAGCGGGTGCGGCGTCGGCCAATGCCTGACGCGCGCTGGTCCCGTCGTGACAGGCGCGCACCTGAAAGCCTTCCTGGCTCAGCCAACTGCTCAGCAGTTCGCACAGTTCCTGATCATCATCAATTAGTAACAGCTCGCTCATGACTCACTCAATTTAGCCACTGCCGACGTTGCCTACGCCAACCGCTGACCAATATACCGCACAGAAGGGCGAACATCGCAACGCCACCGCCTGCGATGAACCATTGTTGCTGCTCGGTCAGCAGGCGCGGGGGCGCTGCGGACAGTGCTTCTTTGAGCTGCAACTTGAGCTTTTGGTTCTCCTGACGCAAACGTGTCAGCAAGGCGTTGTTGCGTTCCGGATCGGCGTTCTGCAACTGCCGGGTCAATTCTTCGCGCTGCCGCTCGCTGTCCTTGAGACGCACCTGGAGGTCGGCCATCTGGCTGGCGGTGCCTGGCTGATGCAAAGGCTGTACTGCGCCACCTTCACCGACCGTCTCGGCGTTTACCTGCACACTCGCCGTCATCAATATCGCCAACAGACACCACGTCGCTGAACGCATCTGAACTCCCTTTTACCGAGCCGTGTAAATTCGCACATTGAGCAGGTTATCGGCAGGCAGGCGGGAATGATGAATGAAGGGCGGGGCGGCAGGACGGCCCTGCTTCGCTGGAAGCAGGGCGTGCAGGTGTTGTCGAAGGGCGGGGATCAGGGCAGGACTTGCTTGAACGGCTTGACCACGACGTTGGCATAGACGCCAGCGGCAACAAATGGATCGGCTTCGGCCCACGTCTTGGCGGCGCTTTGTGATTCGAACTCGGCAACGATCAGGCTGCCGGTGAAACCGGCAGCGCCGGGGTCGTTGCTGTCGACTGCCGGGTGTGGACCGGCCAGCACCAGACGGCCTTCATCCTTGAGCGCGTTGAGGCGATCGAGGTGCGCCGGGCGAACGCTGAGGCGTTTTTCCAGCGAGTTTTCGACGTCGGTGGCGATGATTGCGTAGAGCATGTCAGTCCTCGGATTTGGTCGTATTGGGAGCGGTGTCGTGCAGGTGGCGTGACAGGTAGATTCCCTGGCCGACCAGGAAGATCAGGGTCATGCCCAGGCTGCCGAATACTTTGAAGTCGACCCAGAATTCCTGATAAGTGAAGGCTACATACAGGTTGGCTGCGCCACAGAACAGGAAGAATATGATCCAGGCGATGTTGAGCCGGGTCCAGATCGCTGCCGGCAGGGTCAGTGCATGACCCATGATGCGCTGGATAAGCGGACGGTCGCCGATGAAATGACTGCCGGCGAAGGCGACGGCAAACAGCCAGTTGACCACCGGGGCTTTCCATTTCAGGAAGGTTTCGCTGTGGAAGGCCAGGGTCAGGCTGCCGAACACCAGGCACGCCACCAGCGTGAGCCACTGGCTTTTTTCCAGCTTGCGTTGTTTGACGTAGAGAATGCCGTAGACCACCACCGAACTGATGATCAGCATCGCCGTTGCACTGAAAATGCCGCCTACCATATAGGTATTGCCGAGGATATCCACGGCACGCGGCTCGGTTTTGTAAACGATGAAGAACAGGAGCAGCGGGATGAAGTCGATGAATTGTTTCACAATGGCAGCCAGAAGCAGGATGTGGCGGCATAATAACAAACATCAATGAACACGAAAGCATCACTATGAATGTAGACCTGCACTGCCACAGCACCGCTTCCGACGGGGCGCTCTCGCCTACGGCACTGGTTGCGCGTGCTCATGAAAACGGCGTGCGCGTCCTTTCGCTGACCGACCACGATACCCTCGAAGGGCTTGAAGAGGCCCGTGCGGCGGCGCATTCATTGGGTATGCAACTGGTCAACGGGGTGGAGCTGTCCTGCACCTGGGGCGGCGCGACCATCCATATTCTGGGTTACGGATTCGATACCCAGGCCCCGGCGCTGACCGAAGCCATCGGCCGTTTGCATGAAGGACGCTGGCTGCGTGCGGAAGAAATCAGCCGTAAATTGGCGATCAAAGGTATGCCTGGCGCGCTGGAAGGCGCTCGCGCGATTCAGCAGGGGCTGGGTGACAGCGGTAATGCGCCTGCGCGTCCGCACTTTGCCGACTTCATGGTGCGCTCGGGTTTCGTCAAGGATCGCGCCGAGGCATTTCGCAAATGGCTGGGGGCGGGCAAACTGGGCGATGTGAAGCAGCACTGGCCGACGCTGGAGGACACGGTCGCCACCTTGCGGGCGTCGGGTGCGTGGGTCAGCCTTGCGCATCCTTCACATTATGACTTTACCCGCAGCAAACGGCGTAAACTGGTCGGCGATTTCGTCCAGGCCGGTGGGCACGCCATAGAAGTGGTCAATGGCATGCAGCCTGCCGATCAGGTCGGAACCCTGGCCATCCTTGCACGCGAGTTCGGTCTGCTGGTCTCTGCCGGCAGCGACTTCCACGGTCCTGGCACCTGGGGCGAGATCGGTACTTATCGTCCCGTGCCTGAAGATCTACCGCCTTTGTGGTGCAGATTCAAACATGAACAGCCTACTGCCGCCGTCTGAACAGGAAGTAATCGTGAGTCAATTTTTCCAGGTCCATCCGGAAAACCCGCAGCCGCGCCTGATCAAACAGGCCGCTGAAATCATCAAGGCCGGCGGGCTGGTGGTGTACCCGACAGATTCGTCCTATGCACTGGGCTGCCAGATCGGTGACAAGAGCGCCATCGAGCGCATCCGCCGCCTGCGCCAGCTGGACGACAAGCACAACTTCACCCTGATGTGCTGCGACCTGTCGCAGCTGGGGCTGTTTGCCAAGGTCGACACCGGCGCGTTCCGTGCACTGAAGGCGCACACGCCCGGGCCGTACACCTTCATTCTCAATGCCACCCGTGAGGTGCCGCGCCTGGTGCTGCACCCCAAGCGCCGCACCATCGGCCTGCGGGTGCCAAGCCATCCCATCGCCCAGGCCCTGCTGGAGCAATTGGGTGAGCCGCTGATGAGCGTCAGCCTGATCATGCCGGGCGACAGCGTGCCGCTCAGCGATCCCTACGAGATGCGCCAGATTCTCGAGCATCAGGTCGACCTGATCATCGACGGCGGGATCGGCGGTATTTCGGCGTCCACGGTCATTAACCTGGCCGAGGGTGAACCTCAGGTCGTTCGGGTCGGCTGTGGTGATCCGACGCCGTTCGGTGAACGTGCCTGATGACAGCCGTCGAGGCAGTGGACAGCCAGGCAGACGCCCAGCAGGAACTGCCGTTCGCGCTGGTCTACGGGCGTGCTGTCACGCAGATGCCGCTAGACCTGTACATCCCGCCCGACGCGCTGGAGGTCTTTCTCGAAGCGTTCGAAGGCCCGCTTGACCTGCTGTTGTACCTGATCCGCAAACAGAACATCGACATCCTCGATATTCCCGTTGCCGAGATCACCAAGCAGTACATGGGTTACGTCGAGCTGATGAAAACTGTGCGCCTGGAGCTGGCTGCCGAGTATCTGGTCATGGCCGCCATGCTGGCCGAGATCAAATCGCGCATGCTGTTGCCGCGCTCGGCGGAAGTCGAAGAGGAAGAAGGCGATCCACGCGCCGAGCTGATTCGCCGCTTGCAGGAATACGAACGCTTCAAGGTCGCCGCCGAGGGTATTGACGGGCTGAGCCGGGTGGGCCGCGATGTCATCGTGCCGAAACTGGACGCTCCCGAAGCCCGCGCACGCAAGTTGCTGCCGGATGTCAGCCTTGAAGAAGTGCTGATGTCGATGGCCGAAGTGCTGCACCGTGGCGACATGTTCGAAAGCCACCAGGTCAGCCGCGAGGCACTGTCCACCCGCGAGCGCATGAGCGATGTCCTGGAGCGTCTCAAGGGCGGCGGTTTTGTGCCGTTCGCCGAGCTGTTTACCGCCGAAGAGGGGCGTCTGGGTGTGGTCGTGACGTTCATGGCGGTGCTTGAGCTGGTCAAGGAGTCACTTGTCGAACTGGTCCAAAACGAGCCCTTTGCGGCGATCCATGTCCGGGCGCGAGCCGAGTAGAGCAAGAACACACCCATGAACCTCAACGAACCCCGCGAACTGGCCCCGCTGCTTGAAGCATTTCTGCTGGCCTCCGGAAAACCGCAGACGCTGGAGCGCCTTTATGAGTTGTTCGAGGAAGGTGAGCGCCCTGAGCCTCCGGTGTTCAAAAAGGCACTCGAGGTGTTGCGCAAGTCCTGTGAGGGGCGCGCCTTCGAGCTCAAGGAAGTGGCATCGGGTTATCGCCTGCAGATTCGTGACCGCTTCTCGCCGTGGGTCGGGCGGTTGTGGGAAGAGCGGCCGCAGCGTTACTCCCGAGCCATGCTGGAGACCCTCGCGCTGATCGCTTACCGCCAGCCGATCACGCGGGGCGAGATCGAAGATGTCCGTGGTGTCGCGGTCAACAGCCACATCGTCAAGACTCTGCTCGAGCGCGAGTGGATTCGTGTGGTGGGCTACCGGGATGTGCCCGGCAAACCGGCCATGTTCGCGACCACCAAAGGCTTTCTCGACCACTTCAATCTCAAAAGCCTCGACGAGCTGCCGCCGCTGGCCGACCTGCGCGAGATGGAAACCGAGCCGGTGCTGGATTTCGAAGAGGCACCGGTGCCTGCGCACCTGCAAGCCCTGGCCGACGCCAGCCTCGACCCGGACGCAGAGCCGGAAGCCCCGCGTGACGAAACCAGCTTCCGCAGCCTGCTGGTGGAACTGGACTCGATGGAGCAGGGCCTCAAGACCGACTTCGACGACCTGCTGCGCGCGGAGCCAGAGCCTGAAGACGACAAAGGCGAAAATGAGGTCTGATTGACTCGCGCTCCCACGCTGAAGCGTTCAGCGTGGTACACAAGTCTCGTGGGAGCGAGCTTGCTCGCGAAGGCGATGGTGCAGGCTCGCTATTTTCGGATTCTGTGCGGGCCCTTTCGCGAGCAAGCTCGCTCCCACATGACCTGTATGTAGCCATGAGCGCTCTGCGTCCTATTGATACCTCGTCCTGGGGCGTGCAGAACGATAATCAGGACTGTCGTGCCAACGCCCAGCGCATTTCGGTCGAATTCATACGCCAGCCCAGGGTCACATCTGATACCACTCGCCATGAGATTCGCTGCCCATGAGTTCGACCAAGAACCCCTGCATCAGCCTGTGCAAGTTCGATGATGACATTTGTCTGGGATGCGGCCGCAGCAAGCGCGAAATCAAGGCCTGGAAGAAACTCGACAAGGACGACAAGCGCACGGTGCTTGAGGAGTCTGCCAAGCGGCTCGCCAAGCTCAAGACCGCCGGTCGTAAAAAGAAGAAGTGATTCGGGCATTTGCCGTTGACGCCGGATGCGTAAACCGGCGCAGGGGCGTATGATGGCCGACCCTCGGCGATCAAGTGTCGCCCGGGCTTTCAAGTATTTCGCCTTGCCGCTATCCACAGCGCGCCGGGCACAGGTCTTGCCGGTTCTCGGCCAGCCCTGATTCGACACACCGGGAGGTGCCCAGATGAGTGAAAAAGACAAGCAGGACAGCCAGGAAATCGGACCCGCAGGCGAAAAGCTGCAGAAGGTTCTGGCGCGCATTGGCGTGGGTTCACGCCGTGACGTGGAAGCCTGGATTACCCAAGGCCGTATCAAGGTCAACGGCAAGGACGCGACCCTCGGTCAACGCGTCGACCTGCATGACGCCATCAGTGTCGATGGTCGCGTCATCAAGCGCGAAGAAGCGGCCGAAACGGTCCGTCGCGTCATCATGTACAACAAGCCCGATGGTGAAATCTGCACCCGTGACGACCCGGAAGGCCGTCCGACCGTGTTCGACCGTCTGCCGCGTCCGAAGGAAGGTCGCTGGATCAACATCGGTCGTCTCGACATCAACACCACCGGCCTGCTGATGTTCACCACCGACGGTGAACTCGCCAACCGCCTGATGCACCCGTCGTTTGAAATGGACCGTGAATATGCGGTTCGTGTGCGTGGCGAAGTCGATGACGACATGCTGCTGCGCCTCAAGAATGGCGTGATTCTCGAAGACGGTCCTGCACGCTTCACCGATATCCAGCAGGCACCGGGCGGCGAAGGCTTCAACCACTGGTATCACTGCGTGGTGATGGAAGGCCGTAACCGCGAAGTGCGTCGTCTCTGGGAATCCCAGGGGCTGGTGGTCAGCCGCCTGAAGCGCGTGCGTTACGGACCGGTGTTCCTCAACTCCGACCTGCCGATGGGCCGCTGGCGCGAAATGAGCCAATACGAAGTCGATATTCTGGCAGCTGAAGTTGGTCTGCAACCTGTGGCCCAGCCGCAGATGAATGCCAAGACCAAAGACAAAATGGAGCGTCTGCAGCGTCAATCGTCGCGCCCTCTGGGCAAAGGCGAGCGTGTTCGTACCTTGCGTCCGGCGGCGGGTGCTCCGGCGACCGGCGGCGAACGCGCACCGCGTCAGCCGCAGATCACCGGCAGCGAGCGCGATCGTCCGCGCGGTGGCGATTCGACTCAGCGTCCTTCGCCGCGCAAGGATTCGGGCAAGCCCGGTTCACGCGCGCCGCGTCCGGCCGACAACAGCCGTGGTACGCCGGTCGCCGAGCGTCCGAGCGACATGAACAAGCGTCCGGCCAAACCAGGCCCGAAGCGTGTCGGCATCAAGCTGGTCAACGATGATGCGCCGTCAGGCAAACGCCGTGGCCCACCGGCAGGTTCAGGTCAGCGTCCAGGCTTCGGTCGTCGCAAGCCTGAGTGATCGCTCGGTGTGAATGAATGGCAACGCCAGTCCACAGGGCTGGCGTTGTCGTTTTCGGCGCTCTGAAAAGCGCTGTCACACTGCGGTCACGCATCGACCTTCCGGTTTTGAACCTCAGCCGGAATGCCCGTGTACAATGCTGCGCTTTTTTCTGTGAAACAGTGCTGTTCAACGCTCCGGGCCATCCGCCTCGAACGCTGCAATTCTGTTGCGTCACAAGCGCAGCAGGTTCTATTTCGTCACAGCACAAGATCGATCAGGTGGCTATTGAATGAGTGAAACAACCTCACCCTCGGGCGAACTGAAACGCGGCCTGAAGAATCGACACATCCAGTTGATCGCCTTGGGCGGTGCCATCGGGACGGGCCTGTTTCTCGGCTCGGCGGGCGTGCTGAAATCAGCCGGGCCGTCGATGATTCTCGGTTATGCCATCTGCGGCTTCATCGCCTTCATGATCATGCGCCAGCTGGGCGAGATGATCGTCGAAGAGCCGGTCGCCGGGTCGTTCAGCCACTTCGCGCACAACTACTGGGGCGGTTTCGCCGGGTTCCTGTCGGGCTGGAATTGCTGGCTGCTGTACATTTTGGTCGGCATGTCCGAGTTGACCGCCGTCGGCAAATACATCCATTACTGGTTGCCGGACATCCCGGGCTGGGTATCCGCAGCGGCCTTCTTCGTGCTGATCAATGCCATCAACCTGACCAACGTCAAGGTGTTCGGCGAGACCGAGTTCTGGTTCGCGATCATCAAGGTGGTGGCGATCATCGGCATGATCGCGCTGGGCAGTTACATGCTGGTCAGTGGCAGCGGTGGCCCGCAGGCCTCGGTGACTAACCTCTGGGAGCATGGCGGGTTTTTCCCTAACGGCGTCGGCGGCTTGGTGATGGCGCTGGCAATCATCATGTTCTCCTTCGGCGGGCTGGAGATGCTCGGTTTCACCGCTGCCGAAGCCGAACAGCCGAAGACCGTGATCCCCAAGGCAATCAACCAGGTCATCTACCGCATCCTGATTTTCTACATCGGCGCGCTGGTGGTGCTGTTGTCGCTGACGCCCTGGGACAGCCTGCTGGCCAGTCTCAATGCGTCTGGCGATTCCTACAGCGGCAGCCCGTTCGTGCAGGTGTTCTCGATGCTGGGCAGCGACACGGCGGCGCATATTCTTAACTTCGTGGTGCTCACAGCGGCACTGTCTGTGTACAACAGCGGCACCTACTGCAACAGCCGCATGCTGGTGGGCATGGCCGAGCAGGGCGATGCACCCAGGGCGTTGGCCCAGGTCGACAGGCGCGGGGTGCCGGTCAAGGCGATTTTCGCCTCTGCCGCGGTGACACTGGTTGCGGTGCTGCTCAACTATTTCGTGCCGCAGCAGGCGCTGGAACTGTTGATGTCGCTGGTGGTGGCTACGCTGGTGATCAACTGGGCGATGATCAGCTACTCGCACCTGAAATTCCGCCAGCACATGAATCGGACCGCGCAAGTGCCGCTGTTCAAGGCGCTGTGGTATCCCTACGGCAACTATGTGTGCCTGGCGTTTGTGGTGTTTATCCTCGGCATCATGCTGATGATCCCCGGCATCCGCATATCGGTGTACGCGATACCGGTCTGGCTGGCGGTGATGTGGGTCTGTTATCGGGCCAAAAACAGGCGTAGCGTTATCGTGCCTGCCCAGTCCGGCAAGTAGCCTTGCCCGTTGCCGAGAAGAAGATAACCCGATGCTGGTGATTTCCAACAACGTCCATCTGCCTGACGCCGAGATCGAATTGACTGCTATCCGTGCCCAGGGCGCAGGAGGGCAGAACGTCAACAAGGTCTCCAGCGCCGTGCATTTGCGTTTCGACATCAATGCCTCGTCGCTGCCGCCGTTCTACAAGGAACGGCTGCTGGCGTTGAGTGACAGCCGGATTACCAGTGACGGCGTGATCGTGCTCAAGGCCCAGCAGTATCGAACCCAGGAGCAGAACCGTGCCGATGCGTTGCTGCGTTTGAGTGAGCTGATCGTCAACGCGGCCAAGGTCGAAAAGAAGCGCCGCCCGACCCGCCCGACTCTCGGCTCCAAGACCCGACGCCTGGAGTCCAAGAGCAAACGCGGCTCGATCAAGGCCGGACGCGGGAAAGTGGATTTCTGAAGTGTTTTTCAGTCTCGTGCCACGCCGGAGCGCTTATCGCTATACATAAGTCCGCTCTTGATTCTGGCCGCAGGCCGTGCGAACTTGTTCGCGAAAGGGCCCGTGCCGTCGCAAAAAATTTAGCTTTCAAAACAATGTCTTAGCTCACAAGTTCGCTCCCACGCCCTGCGGGCAGAAGCCTGAAAACTCCGCTTTCCGGGCTATTCAGGACCTGTATAGCTATGAGCACCGATCATCGCTGGCGCAACACCTGCGCCTGCTTGTACAGATAAACGCTCAACGCCAGCCCGGTAAGTGATGCCAGTGCCGCGAACAGGAAGATCGAGACGAAGCCGAAGCCGGCAGCAATCGCGCCTGCCAGTGGCCCGGTGATGCCCAGTGACAGGTCGATGAACAGCGAATAAGCGCCTACTGCTGCGCCTCGGCTTGACGCCGGGACCAGATTGACCGCTTCCACACCCAGCGCCGGGAACACCAGCGAGAACCCGAAACCGGTCAGCGCCGCGCCAGCCAGTGCCAGGTTTGGAGTGGGTGCCAGCCACAGCAGCAACAGGCCCAGGCTTTCCACCGACAGACAGACAATCGCCACTCGAAAGCCGCCCAGGCGATTGATCAGGTTACCGAACAGCAGGCGCGCGGCGATGAAGCTGCCGCCAAACAGCGTCAGGCACAGCGCGGCATTCGGCCAGTGGTTGCTGGCGTAATACAGGGTGATGAACGTCGCGATAGTGCCGAAACCGATACCGCCCAGCGCGAGGCCCATGCCATGCGGAAACACTCGCCCCAGCACATGCATGAACGGCAGTCGCTCACCCTGCACAATCGGCGCGGGCTCTTTGTGCCACGTCAGGTAAAGCCCCAGCGCGCACAGCAGCATGATGCTCACGCCCACTGTCCACAGGCCGAGTTCGTCAACCATCCACACACCTAATGGCGCACCAATGGCCAGCGCGCCGTAGCTGGCGATACCATTCCAGGAAATGACCTTGGCGGTGTTCTGCGCGCCGACCCGGCCTATGCCCCAGCCAATCGAACCCGAACCGACCAGGCTTTCCGCGGCACCGAGGATCACCCGGCCAATCAGCAGAATCACCAGGCTCGCCATCGGCCAACTGTCCAGCCATACCGGCACCAGCATGAACACACCGCTCAGCCCGCAGCCGGTCAGCCCGATCTGCACGGCCTTCTTGCTGCCCAGATTGTCGATGATGCGACTTGCCCAGGGCCGACTGATCAGCGTGGCCAGGTATTGCACGCTGATGACCAGTCCTGCGATGACTGCACCGAAGCCCAGATCACTGTGGACGTAGCCGGGCAGAACGGCGAGGGGAATGCCGATGTTCAGGTAGCCGATGAAGGTGAACATCACAATGGAAACGACGGTCAGGGTAACGGCCATCGGGGTTTGCGGTGTGTTTTTCGGTGTCTCGGACATGGGGCGGGCTTTCATTCTGTGCGGGCATGGCGTTCGAGCGGGCAGGGAAAAACCCTTAGCAAGCTCTCGAAGTGCTCATCATACCGATGCATCGGGTGATGCAGGTGCAACAGATTGAAATAAACGTGAATGGAAGGTTATTCGTGCCTGGGTGCCACAAGGTGTGTGGTCACGAGGGCGGCCAGGGCGTTTTCCTGAGTACCGAAGCGGGCGAGCAGGGCGCTCTGTTTTTCCGGGCTGAGGCGTGACCAGATTTCGATCATTTTCTCGGCGGTGCCAATCAGGGCGCTGGCTTGCGTTTCAGTGAAGTCGCTCATAAAAATCTGCTGTTTGCCTGTTGCTGGTTTTCCAGGCGTATTGAAAACCGGCAAAACCGTTTTTCGATACGCCTGAAAACAATCGCCTTCAGTCTTTGCGTCCGGCTTTCTGGCTGTCTTTAGCCGAGGGTGCTGCTTTCATTGCGACAGGTTGACCAAGCTCTTGCTGAGCCAGAGTCGACTGTTGTGGTTCCTGTTGGCCTGGTGGGAAGTTAGGGATTTCATGCATCGTCGTCGCTCCTCGCAAGGGGTTGCAGATAGAACCGTGCTTTAAAAAGCCTGCGCAGGATAACCCACCGAAAATGACAATCAGGATATTTTTTTACCCCGATTGCCCTGATTGTGAAACAAAATGGCTTTTTTACTGTCCTGCTTTTTATCTCGCGAGGCGCTGACGAGCTTGATTTCATTGGGCCGGACCGCGTGAGCAGGGTCCGCGGCCCGTTGAACATTTTATTTTCGGCCTTCTGCATCCCTTGCCACTTCGTCAGTGCGCGCGGCCATGATGAAATCGTTGCGGTGCAGGCCCTTGATCGAGTGGCTCCACCAGGTCACGGTCACTTTGCCCCACTCGGTCAACAGGCCCGGGTGATGGCCTTCCGCTTCAGCAATTTCGCCCACCGCGTTGGTGAACGCCAGCGCCCATTTGAAGTTCTTGAACAGAAACACTTTTTCCAGCTGCATCACTGCGTCGCGGACCTCGATGTTCCAGTCCGGGATCTGCTTGAGCAGTTCCGGCAATTCGGCTTCGCTGACCTGCGGCGCGTCGGCACGGCAGGCTTCACAGTGAGCTTGATTCAAGGTGGTCATAAGCAGAGGGTCCTTTTCGGATAGCGGGCCGAGGGTCAGGCGGCGTGGCTTTTGGTTTTAGGTGGAAATTTGGGAGCGTGCAAGCCCAACTGCATGCCTTGCCCGACCAGCGCCATGATGTCTTGCTGCGCCAGATCGAACAGACGCTTCAAATCCGGCAGGACAAAGTACAGCGGTTGCAGAATGTCGATGCGATACGGTGTGCGCATCGCTTCAAGCGGATCGAAAGGCTGGTGTTCGGGGGCTGACGACAAGCTGTAAACCGCCTCTTTTGGCGAAGAAAGAATACCGCCGCCGTAGATTTTCCGTCCTTGTGGTGTGTCGACCAGGCCGAACTCGATGGTCATCCAGTACAGCCGGGCCAGGTACACGCGTTGTTCCTTGCTCGCGCTCAGGCCGAGTTTGCCGTAGGTGTGGGTGAATTCGGCAAACCATGGATTGGTCAGCAGCGGGCAGTGGCCAAATATTTCATGAAAGATGTCCGGTTCCTGCAGGTAGTCCAGTTCTTCTGCGGTACGAATGAACGTCGCCACCGGAAAACGCTTGCTGGCCAGCAGCTCAAAGAACGTCTGGAAGGGGATCAGCGCGGGCACTCGCTCGACCTGCCAGCCAGTGGTCGCGCCCAGAACCTTGTTGATTTCGCCTAGCTGCGGGATGCGATCGAGCGGCAGGCCCAGTTGTTCGATGCCGTCCAGATACTCCTGACAGGCACGCCCTTCGATGATGCTCATCTGCCGGGTGATCAGGGTGTTCCAAACCGCATGTTCGTCCGCCGTGTAATCGATGAAACCCGAAGCGTCCGGCTCGCGTGCCACGTAAAGCGTCTGGGCCATGCTGATGTCCTCGAAAGGCTGCTGTTTTTAAAGTGTTCTTGTCAAAGCCTGTGGTCAGGAATAACCCGGTTTCGAAGGTACGTCAGCGGCTGTGAGCGGGGTGGCGCGAGGATTTGATCACTGGTTCGTAACGAAAAGTTTACGATTACGATAGGCGGGGCCTGAAATCAGCCATTCTGTCGCTCGCGAAGTGTGAATGCGTAACGTATTGTTGACATTAATTTTGCTGCCTCACAAAAAACTACCCTCACAGGGGCGATGACTCATGCGCATCAAGGTGCACTGCCAGAACCGCATCGGCATTCTTCGCGACATTCTCGATCTGCTGGTGGCTTACGGCGTCAACGTGGCGCGCGGTGAAGTGGGGGGCGAGCACGGTGATGCGATCTATCTGCATTGCCCGAACCTGATCAACCTTCAGTTTCAGGCCCTGCGCCCGAAGTTCGAGGCGATCACCGGGGTGTTCGGCATCAAGCGTGTCGGGCTGATGCCCAGCGAACGCCGGCACATGGAGCTCAATGCCTTGCTCGGCGCGCTGGAATTCCCGGTGTTGTCCATCGACATGGGCGGGGCCATCGTTGCGGCCAATCGTGCCGCCGCGCAGTTGCTGGGTGTGCGGGTCGATGAAGTGCCGGGCATGCCCTTGTCGCGTTACGCCGAAGATTTCGACCTGCCTGAGCTGGTGCGCGCCAGCCAGTCGCGGATCAATGGCCTGCGGGTCAAGGTATGCGGCGACGTGTTTCTTGCCGACATCGCGCCTCTGCAATCGGAACATGACGACAGCGAGGCGATGGCCGGGGCCGTGCTGACGCTGCACCGCGCTGATCGGGTCGGTGAGCGCATTTACCATGTGCGCAAGCAAGAGCTGCGTGGCTTCGACAGCATTTTTCAAAGCTCGAAGGTCATGGCTGCTGTGGTTCGCGAGGCGCGGCGCATGGCGCCCCTGGATGCGCCGCTGCTGATCGAAGGGGAAACCGGTACCGGCAAGGAATTGCTGGCCCGCGCCTGTCACCTGGCCAGCCCACGCGGCCAGTCACCGCTGATGGCGCTCAACTGCGCCGGGTTGTCGGAGTCCATGGCCGAGATCGAGCTGTTCGGCTATGACCCCGGCGCGTTCGAAGGCGCGCGTGCGGAAGGGCGGCTGGGGCTGTTGGAACTGACTGCGGGCGGCACGCTGTTTCTTGATGGCGTGGGTGAGCTGAGCGCGCGCATGCAGGCCAAGCTGCTGCGCTTCATTCAGGACGGAAGCTTTCGCCGGGTCGGCAGTGACGAGGACATGTTTCTCGATGTACGGGTGATGTGTTCGACCCAGGTCGATCTGTCGGAGCTGTGCGCCAAAGGCATGTTCAGGCAGGACCTTTATCATCGCCTTAACGTGCTGTCGCTGCATATACCGCCACTGCGCGACTGTCTGGACGGTCTTGAGCCTCTGGTGGAGCATTTTCTCGATCAGGCCAGCCGGCAGATCGGCTGTTCGCTGCCCGGCATATCACCTGCGGCCATCAAGCGTCTGAGTCAGTACCACTGGCCCGGCAATGTGCGGCAACTGGAAAACGTATTGTTTCAGGCTGTATCGCTGTGTGACGGCGGCAAGGTGCAGGCCGAACACATTCGTTTGCCGGATTACGGCGTGCGACAGGGATTGAGTGAGGTGTCGCTGGAGGGCGGGCTGGGCGCAATTATCGGGCGCTTTGAAAAGTCGGTGCTGGAACAACTGTATGCGCAATATCCCAGCAGTCGCCAATTAGGCAAACGCCTGGGGGTGTCTCATACAACGATTGCCAACAAGTTGCGCGACTATGAAGTGGGGCGCGAATCAGATCCGCATTCAGTCGATAAATAACTCGCTGATTGATGACTCTGCAACTTAACGTCGTGCATGCGCCTCGCACCTTATAGAGCGGCGAGGCGTCGTGCACAGGCTGTGACAGCGAAAAGCCTCAACCGTTGCTGCAGCCGTTGCCCATCACCTGATAGCTCATAATGTGGCGTGCGCCTTGCGAGTCCTCATACACCATGCGTGCCGGGACCACTTCGCAGACATTGGGGATCTGGCTGATGGAGATAACCCGGGCGATATCCAGATGCGTGCCGTAGGTATATTGCTCGACACGCGCCTGTTGCGCCGCCACTTTGGTCTGCGATTCTTCGGCCATGGCGAAACTGCTGATGCCGCACAGGGCCAGGGCCATTAATAAAGCTTTCATTGTCGTTTACCTTTTTGAAAGTGAGCGCCGTCGCATCACGTTTTTGACGTCATGGGCTCAGGCGGTCTGATGCGTTTTTCGAGTTGGAACAACACTGCGTGGGGGCAGTTGATGTTTGCCTTGTTGGCGGATCGAATTCTATGCCTGTTGCAACAGCGCATATATAAAGACTTTGGATAAGCGCTTTTATCAAAATGGTAATAATCTGACGTACTGCTTCACGCGTGCGGCTTGTCGTCATGGCCCCGGTCCCGCCGGTAAGACCAACGTCGAATGGCCCCTGCGGGTGGGGCGGGATACAACAGGGGCATAAAACAACAACTATCCACCGAGGTAACCAAGATGAGTGCAGCTTCCCTGTACCCCGTCCGCCCAGAAGTCGCAGCGACTACGCTGACGGATGAAGCGACCTACAAGGCCATGTACCAGCAGTCGGTGGTCAACCCTGATGGTTTCTGGCGTGAACAGGCTCAGCGCCTCGACTGGATCAAACCTTTCACCGTGGTCAAGCAGACCTCGTTCGATGATCACCGTGTCGATATCAAATGGTTCGCCGATGGCACGCTGAACGTCGCCTATAACTGTCTGGATCGCCATCTGGAAGAACGCGGCGACAGCATCGCCATCATCTGGGAGGGCGACGACCCTTCCGAGCACCGGGAAATCACCTACCGCGAACTGCACGCCGAAGTGTGCAAGTTCGCCAACGCGCTGCGTGGCCAGGACGTGCACCGTGGCGACGTCGTGACGATCTACATGCCGATGATCCCCGAGGCTGTGGTCGCCATGCTGGCGTGCGCCCGGATCGGTGCGATTCACTCGGTGGTGTTCGGCGGTTTCTCGCCCGAAGCGCTGGCTGGCCGGATCATCGATTGCAGTTCCAAAGTGGTTATCACCGCCGACGAAGGCCTGCGTGGCGGCAAGAAGACTGCGCTCAAGGCCAACGTCGACCGCGCCCTGACCAACCCGGAAACCAGCAGCGTGCAGAAGGTTATCGTCTGCAAGCGCACCGGGGGCGAGATCGAATGGAACCGTCACCGTGATATCTGGTACCACTCGCTTCTGGAAGTGGCGTCCAGCACCTGCGCGCCGAAAGAGATGGGCGCCGAAGAGTCGCTGTTCATTCTCTACACCTCGGGCTCGACCGGCAAACCCAAGGGCGTGTTGCACACCACCGCAGGTTATCTGCTGTATGCGGCGCTGACCCACGAGCGCGTGTTCGACTACAAGCCTGGCGAAATCTACTGGTGCACCGCTGACGTCGGCTGGGTGACCGGGCACAGTTATATTGTCTACGGCCCTCTGGCCAATGGTGCGACCACGTTGCTGTTCGAGGGCGTGCCGAACTATCCGGACATCACCCGTGTGTCGAAAATCATCGACAAGCACAAGGTCAATATCCTCTACACCGCGCCGACCGCGATCCGCGCCATGATGGCTGAAGGCACCAAGTCCGTTGAAGGCGCCGACGGTTCCAGCCTGCGCCTGCTGGGTTCGGTGGGCGAGCCGATCAACCCGGAAGCCTGGGCCTGGTACTACAACACGGTCGGCAAGCAGAACTGCCCGATTGTCGATACCTGGTGGCAGACCGAAACCGGCGGCATCCTGATCAGCCCGTTGCCAGGCGCGACCGCCCTGAAGCCGGGCTCGGCGACACGTCCGTTCTTTGGCGTGATCCCGGCGCTGGTGGACAACCTGGGCAACCTCATCGAGGGTGCTGCCGAGGGTAATCTGGTAATCCTCGATTCGTGGCCGGGTCAGTCGCGCTCGCTGTACGGCGATCACGACCGTTTCGTCGATACGTACTTCAAGACCTTCCGCGGCATGTACTTCACCGGTGACGGTGCCCGTCGTGACGAGGACGGTTATTTCTGGATCACCGGGCGTGTGGACGACGTGCTCAACGTTTCCGGGCACCGCATGGGTACCGCGGAAATCGAAAGCGCGATGGTTGCGCACCCGAAAGTCGCCGAGGCGGCCGTGGTCGGTGTGCCGCATGACCTGAAGGGGCAGGGCATCTACGTCTACGTCACCCTCAACGGCGGTGAAGAACCAAGCGACGCGTTGCGTACCGAATTGCGCAACTGGGTGCGCAAGGAGATCGGCCCGATTGCCTCGCCTGACTTCATTCAGTGGGCGCCGGGCCTGCCGAAGACCCGTTCGGGCAAAATCATGCGCCGTATCCTGCGCAAGATTGCGACTGCCGAGTACGATGCGCTGGGTGACATCTCCACCCTGGCTGACCCGGGCGTGGTGCAGCATCTGATCGACACGCACAAGACCATGAATGCTGCCTGAGCGATCCTGTGACTGAAGCGCCCCGTTCGGTGAGAGCCGAACGGGGCGCTTTTGTTTCAAGTGTCTGACTTGGAAAACGGGATATATATCGGGTTGTTACCGGTCTACACGGTGTTGTCGAACGTTGCTTCGTTGTAGGACACGTCCGAGCTTTCTATGTAAGAAGGTGCGACACCGCAGGGCTTTTAAACCCCCATGTGACACGCTGGGCTTGCCGGATTAAAAGGGTTTGCCAATAATGGGCGCGCTTTTTGCTGTTATGACAGGTTGAGTCTGTGTTGCTGGATCAGCAGATACAGGCCCCGTCAATACCGTGTAGTGGGTTTTCATGCGCTTCTGTAACTAGTTGTCGCATTGAAGAAATATCGACTTCGAGCCTGTCGTTAAAATGCCCCTCATTCGCCGAAGGGCTGTGAGCCGCCTGCGCGGTGTCACGTACCCGGCGTCGCTTTTCCCCGAGGTTGTCCTTTCGCACATTGGGCGCTTGCTCACTTTGCCACTTGTCGTGCTTTACCGATGGAGTCCCTGGAAATGAAAAAGCTCATGCTTATTGGCGCGATGGCGTTGTCCGTGCTCGCCCAGCCGATCTTTGCTGATGAAAAACCACTG
This sequence comes from Pseudomonas cerasi, assembly GCF_027983475.1. Taxonomy (NCBI): domain Bacteria; kingdom Pseudomonadati; phylum Pseudomonadota; class Gammaproteobacteria; order Pseudomonadales; family Pseudomonadaceae; genus Pseudomonas; species Pseudomonas cerasi. The sequence goes on along the minus strand of NZ_JAQJVM010000002.1, from coordinate 401,316 downwards.
AAAATCGGTATCGAAGCGGCTTACCCTCCGTTCGCGTCCAAGGCCCCGGACGGCAGCATCGTCGGCTTTGACTACGACATCGGCAATGCGCTGTGTGAAGAAATGAAGGTCAAGTGCACCTGGGTCGAGCAGGAGTTCGACGGCCTTATCCCGGCGCTGAAAGTGCGCAAGATCGATGCGATCCTGTCGTCGATGTCCATCACTGACGACCGCAAGAAGTCCGTGGACTTCACCGGCAAGTATTACAATTCCCCGGCGCGTCTGGTCATGAAGGACGGCACTACGGTCAGCGACAGCCTGGCAGAACTCAAGGGCAAGAAGATCGGCGTGCAGCGTGGCTCGATCCACGAGCGGTTCGCCCGCGAAGTGCTCGCTCCCAAGGGTGTCGAAGTGACGCCGTACGGTTCGCAGAACGAAATCTACCTGGACATCGGTGCAGGCCGCCTCGACGGTACTGTCGCCGACGCCACGCTGTTGCAGGATGGCTTCCTGAAAACCGACGCTGGCAAAGGCTATGCGTTCGTAGGCCCGTCGTTCGTCGATCCGAAATACTTCGGTGACGGCATCGGCATTGCTGTGCGCAAGGGCGACAAGGCCAACCTTGACCGTCTCAACGCCGCCATCGCCGCGATTCGTGCCAACGGCAAGTACAAGGCCATCCAGGACAAGTATTTCGATTTCGACATCTACGGCAAATAAGTCGTCGTCCTTACCCTGACCAATGGCGCAAACAGAATTGCCTGGATTGCGCCATTTTTATTCCACGCTTGAGGACCGCACATCATGTTGAAAGGTTACGGAGCTGTCATCCTCGAAGGTGCCTGGCTGACGTTGCAGCTGGCCCTGTCGTCGATGGCTCTGGCGATCGTTCTCGGTCTGATCGGCGTGGCGCTGAGGCTGTCTCCGGTACGCTGGATTGCCTGGCTGGGCGATCTGTACAGCACGGTGATTCGTGGCATTCCCGATCTGGTCCTGATTCTGCTGATCTTCTACGGCGGCCAGGACCTGCTCAACCGCGTTGTCCCCCTGCTGGGGTTTGACGACTACATCGACCTTGATCCGTTGATGGCCGGCATCTGCACGCTGGGCTTCATCTTCGGCGCGTATCTCTCGGAAACCTTTCGCGGCGCATTCATGGCCATCCCCAAGGGGCAGGCCGAGGCAGGCATGGCGTATGGCCTGAGCAGTGGCAAGGTGTTCTTCCGCATTCTGGTGCCGCAGATGATTCGTCTGGCGATTCCCGGCTTCACCAACAACTGGCTGGTGCTGACCAAGGCCACCGCGCTGATTTCCGTGGTCGGTCTGCAGGACATGATGTTCAAGGCCAAGCAGGCGGCCGATGCCACCCGCGAGCCTTTCACCTTCTTTCTGGCGGTTGCGGCGATGTACCTGGTGATCACCAGTGTGTCGCTGCTCGCCTTGCGTTACCTCGAAAAACGCTACTCGGTAGGCGTGAGGGCGGCTGACTTATGATCTTTGACTACAACGTGATCTGGGACAGCCTGCCGCTGTACTTCGGCGGCCTGCTGACCACCCTCAAGCTGTTGGCGATTTCGCTCGCGTTCGGGCTGCTGGCGGCATTGCCGCTGGGCCTGATGCGGGTCTCGAAAAACCCCTGGGTGAACATGCCTGCCTGGCTGTATACCTACGTGATTCGCGGCACGCCGATGCTGGTGCAACTGTTCCTGATCTACTACGGGCTGGCCCAGTTCGACGCGGTGCGCGAAAGCTTTTTGTGGCCCTGGCTGTCCAGCGCTACCTTTTGTGCCTGCCTGGCGTTCACCATCAACACCAGCGCCTACACGGCGGAGATCATCGCCGGCAGCCTCAAGGCAACACCGGCCGGTGAAATCGAGGCCGCGCGGGCCATGGGCATGTCGAAAGCCAAGATGTACCGGCGCATTCTGCTGCCCTCGGCCTTGCGCCGGGCGCTGCCGCAGTACAGTAACGAGGTCATCATGATGCTGCAGACTACCAGCCTGGCGTCCATCGTGACCCTGATCGACATCACCGGCGCGGCGCGTACGGTCAATGCGCAGTTCTACCTGCCTTTCGAGGCTTATATCACCGCAGGCGTTTTCTATCTGGGCCTGACATTCATTCTGGTGCGGCTGTTCAAGATCGCCGAACGTCGCTGGCTGGGCTACCTCGCCCCACGGAAGGTCTGAAATGCAAAGAACCGATCATGTATTGCCGTGGAGTACCCTCGGCACCGAACGCACGCTGAGTGTCTTTCGCTTCGGCACCGGTGAGCGCAAGGCGTACATTCAGGCCAGCCTGCATGCCGACGAACTGCCCGGCATGCGCACAGCCTGGGAGCTGAAAAAGCGTCTGACCGAACTTGAGCAGCAAGGCCTTCTCAAAGGTGTCGTCGAACTGGTGCCGGTGGCCAATCCACTGGGCCTGGGGCAGTTGCTGCAAGGCGCGCATCAGGGCCGTTTCGAGTTCGGCAGTGGCAAGAACTTCAATCGTGACTTCACCGAGCTGAGCGAACCGGTCGCCGAGTTGCTGGAAGGACAGTTGGGCGATGACCCGCGTGCCAACACCCGGCTGATTCGTCAGGCAATGAGCGCTGCGCTCGAGGCTCTGCCTGCGCCGCAGAGCGAACTGCAAGGCATGCAACGCATCCTGCTCAGTCATGCCTGTGTCGCTGATGTGGTGCTCGATCTGCACTGTGATGCCGATGCCGCGCTGCACATGTACGCCTTGCCGCAGCACTGGCCACAATGGCGTTCGCTGTCGGCGCATCTGAATATCCAGGTGGCGCTGCTTGCCGAAGATTCCGGTGGCAGCTCCTTCGATGAGGCCTGCTCGCTGCCGTGGCTGCGTCTTTCGCGGATTTTCCCGCAGGCGCAGATCCCGCTGGCCTGCCTCGCGACCACTCTTGAGCTGGGCGGTCAGGCCGACACCGGCAAGCCGCAGGCACTCGCGCACGCCGAGGGTATTCTGGCGTTCCTCGCCGAACAGGGTTTTATCAGCGGCGACTGGCCGCAGCCGACGCACGAAGCCTGCGAGGGCTTGCCGTTCGAAGGCACCGAATTGCTCTATGCGCCGCACCCTGGCGTGGTGACGTACCTGCGCGCTGCAGGCGACAGGGTCGAGGTGGGCGATCCGCTGTTCGAAGTGATCGACCCACTGTCCGATCAGGTCAGTACCATTTGTGCGAATACTGCCGGGGTGTTGTTCGCCATCGAGCGGCTTCGTTACGCTCAACCCGGTTTCTGGCTGGCCAAGGTGGCGGGGCGCACGGCGCTGCGTCACGGACGTCTGCTCAGTGATTGACCGTTCTGTGGAAACCCAAAGCATGAACAAACTGGAAGTGCAGGATCTGCACAAGCGCTATGGCAGTCACGAAGTGATCAAGGGCGTGTCCCTGACCGCAAAAGCCGGCGATGTCATCAGCATCATTGGCTCCAGCGGCTCGGGCAAAAGCACCTTTCTGCGCTGCATCAACCTGCTCGAACAGCCCCATGCCGGCAAGATCCTGCTCAACAACGAAGAGTTGAAGCTGGTGCCGAACAAGGACGGCGGCCTGAAGGCTGCCGACGCCAAACAGTTGCAGCGCATGCGCTCGCGTCTGTCGATGGTGTTTCAGCACTTCAATCTGTGGTCGCACATGACTGCACTGCAGAACATCATCGAAGCGCCGGTCCATGTGCTGGGTGTGTCGAAAAAGGAAGCGCTGGAGAAGGCCGAGCACTATCTGGCCAAAGTCGGCGTGTCCCATCGCAAGGACGCTTACCCTGGGCACATGTCCGGCGGTGAGCAGCAGCGCGTGGCGATTGCCCGCGCACTGGCGATGGAGCCCGAGGTGATGCTGTTCGATGAGCCGACCTCGGCGCTGGACCCGGAGCTGGTCGGTGATGTGCTCAAGGTCATGCAGGGCCTGGCTCAGGAAGGTCGCACCATGGTGGTGGTGACTCACGAAATGGGTTTTGCCCGTGAGGTCTCCAATCAGCTGGTTTTCCTGCATCAGGGTGTCGTCCTGGAGCGTGGCGATCCGCGCGAAGTGCTGGCCAATCCGCAGACCGAGCGTTTGCAGCAATTCCTGTCCGGTAGCCTGAAGTGACGATCGGCAGCGCATGACGATGCCTTTTTATGCCAGAACAGGGCATGCTGCGCGACGCGCGACACGACCTGGATGTTCCAGACCGAGCTATCTTTCCAGACTCGGCTTTTGCGGCGATACGTATCGGATGTCCCAATGACTGCCCATCGAATAGGTTTCCTCGTCTGGCCTGGCACCAAAGCCCTGACCCTGGCACTGGCCGAGGAAGCCTTGCGCGTTGCGCAGCGCGTTCATCCCGAAGTGGTCTATGAACTGTCGTTCCTGCAGGCCGAGGCCGCGGAGCCTTCGGCGGTTGCCGGCGCGTGGCAGTTGCCGGGTGAGCCCTGGGCGGGGCGGCTGGAAGGCTTTCAGAAGCTGTTTTTATTGGCTGACGAGCCTCCTGCTGGTGTGGCCCCGGCGCTGGGCAGCGCGCTCAAGCAACTGGTGCGTGCCGGTTGTTCGATTGGCGGGCTGTCGGCGGGCGTCTACCCGCTTGCGCAACTGGGCCTGCTGGATGGCTACCGGGCCGCTGTGCACTGGCGCTGGCAGGACGACTTCGCCGAGCGCTTCCCCAAGGTCATCGCCACCAGCCATTTGTTCGATTGGGACCGGGATCGCCTGACTGCCTGTGGTGGCATGTCGGTGCTCGACCTGCTGCTGGCGGTGCTGTCCCGTGACCATGGGGCCGAACTGGCCGGGGCGGTTTCCGAGGAGCTGGTGGTCGAGCGCATTCGCGAAGGCGGCGAGCGTCAGCGCATTCCGCTGCAGAACCGTCTGGGCTCCAGCCATCCCAAGCTGACCCAGGCGGTGCTGTTGATGGAGGCCAACATCGAAGAGCCGTTGACCACCGACGAAATCGCCCAGCACGTGTGCGTGTCTCGTCGTCAATTGGAACGGATCTTCAAGCAGTACCTTAACCGTGTGCCCAGTCAGTATTATCTGGAGCTGCGCTTGAACAAGGCGCGCCAGATGCTGATGCAGACCAGCAAGTCGATCATTCAGATCGGCCTTTCGTGCGGTTTTTCCTCGGGGCCGCACTTCTCCAGCGCTTACCGCAATTTCTTCGGTGCCACGCCGCGTGAAGACCGCAATCAGCGACGCAGCAGCAGCCCGTTCGAACTTTCCCCCGTGCCTGCCGAACGCGGTTGATTGCCTTGTCGCGATAGAAGTGCTGCCGCGACAGCTCTGGTCCAGACAGGCCAGCCTCAATCCGTTTAAACTGCGCCTTTGTGACGCAAATTGTCGCATTGCCGAAAACCTTGAAAAAACCCGGTTTTGCGCTGTAACAAGTTGTCGCCTGGCGGCAAGGCCGAACACAATTCAGTCCTTACAATCTTTCCATCGCTCGCCAGTTTCAGGCGGGCGTTCCTCATCAGGAGACTCCGATGTCCGTTGAGCATGCTGCGGTGCAACGCGCCGATTTCGACCAGGTAATGGTCCCCAATTACGCCCCGGCCGGGTTCATCCCCGTGCGCGGTGCGGGCTCCCGGGTCTGGGATCAGGCGGGGCGCGAACTGGTGGATTTCTCGGGCGGGATCGCCGTCAACGTATTGGGCCACTGCCACCCGGCGCTGGTCGGTGCCTTGACCGAGCAGGCCAACAACCTCTGGCATGTGTCCAACGTCTTCACCAACGAGCCGACCCTGCGTCTGGCGAAAAAACTGGTGGATGCGACGTTCGCCGAGCGCGTGTTCTTCTGTAACTCCGGTGCTGAAGCCAACGAAGCCGCTTTCAAGCTGGCGCGTCGTGTGGCGCATGATCAGTACGGCCCGGAAAAGTACGAAATCATCGCGGCCCTGAACAGTTTTCATGGCCGTACCCTGTTCACTGTCAGCGTGGGTGGGCAGCCGAAGTACTCCGATGGTTTCGGGCCGAAGATCACCGGCATCAGCCATGTGCCGTACAACGACCTCGACGCACTGAAGGCTGCCGTTACCGACAAGACCTGTGCCGTGGTGCTGGAGCCGATCCAGGGCGAGGGCGGTGTGCTGCCGGGTCAGCTTGAGTACCTGCAAGGTGCGCGCAAGTTGTGTGACGAGCACAACGCGCTGCTGGTGTTCGATGAAGTGCAGAGCGGCATGGGCCGTAGCGGCCATCTGTTCGCCTACATGCATTACGGCGTGACCCCGGACATCCTTTCCAGCGCCAAGAGCATCGGCGGCGGTTTCCCGCTGGCGGCCATGCTCACCACTGAAAAGCTCGCCAAGCACTTTGCGGTCGGCGTCCATGGCACCACCTATGGCGGTAACCCGCTGGCTTGCGCGGTCGGTGAAGCGGTCATCGATGTCGTCAATACGCCTGAAGTGCTGGCTGGCGTGCAGCGCAAGCATCAACAGTTCAAGACCCGTCTGGAAAGCATCGGCCAGCAGTACGGCGTGTTCAGCGAAGTGCGCGGTCTGGGCTTGCTGATCGGTTGCGTGTTATCCGATGCCTGGAAAGGCAAGGCCAAGGACATCTTCAATGCGGCCGAGGCCCAGGACCTGATGATTCTGCAGGCCGGCCCTGACGTGATTCGTTTCGCGCCGAGCCTGGTGATTGAAGACGCAGACATCGAAGAGGGCCTGAACCGCTTCGAACGCGCCATCGCCAAACTGACATCCTGACTCGATTGCAACCTTGCGGTGCCCGCCTGATGGCGGGTGCCGAACCTGTTTCCTGCGCCATGCGGCCTGACGCCGCGTGGTGCTCTTACTAGCGCCGGTCGTAAAGGCTGGTCGATCTACAAGGAGTGGCACCATGCTGGTAATGCGCCCTGCGCAAATGGCTGACCTGGCCGAGGTTCAACGCCTCGCTGCCGACAGCCCTATCGGTGTCACGTCCTTGCCCGACGATGCTGGCCGCCTGACCGACAAGATCGGCTCGTCGGAGGCGTCGTTTGCCGCCGAGGTCAGCTTCAACGGCGAAGAAACCTACTTCTTCGTGCTCGAAGACAGCGAAAGCGGCAAGCTGGTGGGCTGCTCGGGCATCGTGGCCTCGGCGGGCTATTCCGAGCCGTTCTACAGTTTCCGCAACGAAACCTTCGTGCATGCTTCCCGTGAGCTGAAGATCCATAACAAGATTCACGTGCTGTCGCAGTGTCATGACCTGACCGGCAACAGTCTGCTGACCAGTTTCTACGTGGTCCCGGAGCTGGTCGGCACGGCATGGTCGGAGCTCAATTCGCGCGGCCGTCTGCTGTTTGTCGCCAGTCACCCCGAGCGCTTTGCCGATTCGGTGGTGACCGAGATCGTCGGTTACAGCGATGAGCAGGGCGACTCACCATTCTGGGATGCCATCGGGCGCAACTTCTTCGATATCAATTACGCCGCTGCCGAACGCCTGTGCGGGCTGAAAAGCCGGACCTTCCTCGCTGAGCTGATGCCGCATTACCCGATCTACGTGCCACTGCTGCCCGACGCGGCGCAGGAAGCCATGGGGCAGGTGCATCCGCGCGCGCAGATCACCTTCGACATCCTGATGCGCGAAGGTTTTGAAACCGATCACTACATCGACATTTTCGACGGTGGACCGACGCTGCACGCGCGGGTATCCGGGATCCGTTCGATTGCCCAGAGCCGTCTGGTTCCGGTCAAGGTCGAGCCCGGGCAAACCAGCGATGTCGGCAAGGGCGGGCGTCTGTATCTGATCGCCAATGGCCTGTTGCAGGACTACCGCGCGGTGCTCCTGGAGCTGGACTGGGCGCCCGGCAGGCCGGTGGTGCTGAGCCTCCAGGCTGCCGATGCCCTGGGTGTTGGTGAAGGTGCCAGTGTGCGGATCGTCGCGGTCTGAACCGGACGTTCGATAGCTGATTAGCGAGTTTCAAGGCTCTTGATGAGCCGCTGAGGAGATAACATGATCGTTCGTCCTGTACGCAGCAGCGACCTGCCCGCGTTGATCGAGCTGGCGCGCAGCACCGGCGCCGGTCTGACGACCCTGCCCGCCAATGAGCAGCGTCTGGCGCACCGGGTAGGCTGGGCCGAAAAGACCTTTCGCGGCGAAGCCGAGCGCGGCGACGCCGATTACCTGTTCGTGCTGGAAGATGATGACGGCCGGGTGGTGGGCATTTCCGCCATCGCCGGAGCGGTCGGTCTGCGCGAGCCCTGGTACAACTACCGGGTTGGTCTGACCGTCAGTGCTTCACAGGAGCTGAACATCTACCGGGAAATTCCGACCCTGTTCCTGGCCAACGACCTGACCGGCAATTCCGAGCTGTGCTCGCTGTTCCTGCACAGCGATTCGCGCACCGGCCTCAACGGCCGCCTGCTGTCCAAGGCGCGCATGCTGTTCATCGCCGAATTCCCCAGGCTGTTCGGCAACAAGATCATTGCCGAAATGCGCGGCATGTCAGATGAGCAGGGCCGTTCGCCGTTCTGGGAAAGCCTGGGGCGGCACTTCTTCAAGATGGAATTCAGCCAGGCCGATTACCTGACCGGCGTGGGCAACAAGGCATTCATCGCTGAACTGATGCCCAAGTTTCCGTTGTACAGCTGCTTTCTTTCCGAAGACGCACGCAACGTGATCGGTCGGGTGCACGCCGACACCGAGCCTGCGCTGACCATGCTCAAGAGCGAGGGCTTTTCGTATCAGGGTTATGTCGACATCTTCGATGCCGGCCCGGCCATCGAGTGCGAGACCGGCAAGATTCGCGCAATCAAGGACAGCCAGGCGCTGGTGCTGGCCATCGGCACGCCCGGTGACGATGCTCCACAGTTTCTGATCTACAACCGCAAGCGTGAAGACTGCCGCGTGACCGTAGGCGCTGCGCGTTTTGCCGCTGGCACGCTGGTCGTCGCTCCGCAAACCGCCAGGCGGCTGCGCATGAGTGCCGGCGACAACGTACGCGCGGTGCCCTTGTCTGCGGCGCGGGAGGGCGTTTGATGAATAGCCTTTACATCGCAGGTGCCTGGCAGGAAGGGCAGGGTGAGCTGGTCAAGTCGCTGAACCCCATGACTCAGCAGGTGCTGTGGTCCGGGCGTGGTGCGAGCTCCGCGCAGGTCGAGCAAGCGGTGCAGGCGGCGCGTCAGGCATTTCCCGGCTGGGCGCTGCTGTCTCTGGATCAGCGCATCGCGGTACTGGAAGCCTTCGCTGCACGTCTCAAGCATCATGCCGACGCGCTGGCGCACTGCATCGGTGAAGAAACCGGCAAACCGTTGTGGGAGTCGGCGACCGAAGTGACCAGCATGGTCAACAAGATCGCCATCTCGGTGCAGAGCTATCGCGAACGAACCGGTGAAAAGAGCGGGCCACTGGGCGACGCCACTGCGGTACTGCGCCACAAGCCGCATGGCGTGGTCGCTGTGTTCGGCCCGTACAACTTTCCGGGGCATCTGCCCAACGGCCATATCGTCCCGGCCTTGCTGGCGGGCAACGTGGTGCTGTTCAAACCCAGCGAGCTGACACCGAAGGTCGCTGAGCTGACCGTCAACTGCTGGATCGAAGCCGGGCTGCCTGCCGGTGTCCTGAACCTGCTGCAGGGCGGTCGCGAAACCGGTATCGCGCTGGCGGCCAATCCGGGCATCGACGGCCTGTTCTTCACCGGGTCGAGCCGGACTGGCAATGCGCTGCACCAGCAGTTCGCCGGTCGGCCGGACAAGATTCTTGCGCTGGAAATGGGCGGTAACAATCCGTTGATCGTCGATCAGGTTCAGGACATCGATGCAGCGGTGTACACCATCATTCAGTCGGCCTTTATTTCCGCCGGCCAGCGCTGCACCTGTGCGCGTCGTTTGCTGGTGCCCGAAGGCCACTGGGGGGATGCCTTGCTGGCACGACTGGTTGGCGTCAGCGCGACTATCGAAGCCGGGGCGTTCGATCAACAGCCTGCGCCGTTCATGGGCTCGGTGATTTCGCTGGAGGCCGCACGTGCCTTGCTCGACGCGCAGCGCAAGCTGCTCGCCAACGGCGCGCTGACCCTGTTGGAAATGCGCCAGCCGCAGCCCGGCGCCGCGCTGCTGACACCGGGCATTATCGATGTCAGCGCGGTGCCGGATCGACCCGACGAAGAGCTGTTCGGCCCGCTGCTGCAGGTCATTCGCTACTCCGGTTTTGACGCCGCCATCGCCGAAGCTAACGCCACCCGTTATGGCCTGGCCGCAGGTTTGCTCTCGGACTCCGAAGCGCGTTATCAGCAGTTCTGGCTGCACAGCCGTGCCGGGATCGTCAACTGGAACAAGCCGTTGACCGGAGCCGCCAGCAGCGCTCCGTTCGGCGGGGTCGGTGCCTCGGGCAACCACCGCGCCAGCGCCTATTACGCGGCCGATTATTGCGCCTATCCGGTGGCTTCGCTGGAGGCGGACAGCCTGACGCTGCCTGCGACACTGACCCCCGGTATCAGGCTGAGCTGACAGTGCGCACGATTGCTTATAAAAACAGATCCACGGAGCCTTGCCGATGAAGTCCTGTGAAGTGAATTTTGACGGTCTGGTCGGGCCAACCCACAACTACGGCGGGTTGTCCTACGGTAACGTTGCCTCCCAGAGTAACAGCCAGCAAAGCGCTAACCCGCGTGAGGCGGCGCTGCAAGGCCTGGCAAAAATGAAGGCGCTGATGGACCTGGGTTTTACCCAAGGCGTGCTGGCACCGCAGGAACGTCCTGATGTGTCCGGCCTGCGCCGTCTGGGCTTCACCGGCAGCGATGAGCAGGTGATTGAAAAGGCGGCCCGTCAGGACATGCCGCTGCTGGTCGCCAGTTGCTCGGCATCCAGCATGTGGGTGGCCAACGCGGCCACGGTCAGCCCCAGTGCCGACACTGCCGATCGGCGCGTGCATTTCACGGCGGCCAACCTCAACTGCAAATACCACCGCAGCATCGAGCATCCGACCACCACTCGCGTGCTGGGCGCCATGTTCGCCGATGCAAAGCATTTCGCTCATCACCCTGCGTTACCGGCTGTCGCGCAGTTCGGTGATGAGGGCGCTGCCAACCACACCCGTTTCTGTCGTGATTACGGCGAGGCTGGGGTCGAGTTTTTCGTATTCGGCCGCAGTGCGTTCGACACGCGCTACCCGGCGCCGCAGAAGTACCCGGCCCGTCAGACCCTGGAGGCGTCACGCGCCGTTGCGCGGCTGCACGGTCTGAGCGAGGCCGGCGTGGTCTATAGTCAGCAGAACCCGGCGGTCATTGATCAGGGTGTGTTCCATAACGATGTGATTGCGGTCGGCAACGGTGAGGTCTTGTTCTATCACCAGGACGCATTCCTCAATACCGAGCCGATGCTCAATGAGCTGCGCGACAAACTCAGTCGTGTCGGCGGGCAATTGCGGGCCATTTGCGTACCGCGTGCCGAGGTCTCGGTTCAGGATGCCGTGCGCTCCTATCTGTTCAATAGCCAGCTGTTGTCGCGGGCCGATGGCTCGATGCTGCTGATCGTGCCGCAGGAATGCCAGGCTAATGCGAGCGTCTGGGCTTACCTGCAGCGGCTGATTGCCGATGACAGCCCGGTTGCCGAGGTCAAGGTGTTCGACCTCAAGCAAAGCATGCAGAACGGCGGAGGTCCGGCCTGCCTGCGCTTGCGTGTGGCGCTCAATGACACCGAGCTGGCGGCGGTGAATCCGGGGGTGATCATGACCGCGCCGTTATACGAAACGTTGACGCAGTGGGTCGACAGGCACTACCGGGACCGCATGAGTGAAAGCGATCTGGCCGACCCCCGATTGCTCAACGAATGTCGCACGGCATTGGATGAACTGACGCAAATCCTTAAACTGGGCGCGGTTTATCCGTTTCAACTGAATTGAAGCACCCTGCGCGTCGGGCAATTGTCCTGCGCACTATTTCATTTATAGAGAGCATTCCTACATGAGCGACGCCCTGCAACTGATCCTTGAAGACACTGATGGCACCCAGCTGGAAACGTCCTGCACCCGCGTTGCCGTCATCTGGCAGGGCAAGGAATTGTGGATTCAGCAGGATGGCCGTGGCCAGTTGCTGATCGGCGTTGACGTCGAAGAAGACGACGCCGAATACGCCAACCTGCTGCTGCGTCCGCTGGCGACCAACCTGGTCAGCCTGCAACTGGAAATGGAGCCGGCCGACATGGGTGTCGAGGAAGACGGTCACGTTCACGGCCCTGACTGCAACCACTAAGGAAGCGCGCCATGCTCGCCCTCGGCAAACTGCTTGAACTGACCCTGGCTGGACGTGAGCCAGCGGAGAAGACTCAACTGACCGTCGAAGGCGTGCGCATGCGCTGGATGGGCGAGGGCGCGCTGGAAGTCCGCCCGCCAGAAGTTCGTGACAATGGCACCGATCTGCTGCTGTCTGCCGGTATCCATGGCAACGAGACGGCGCCCATCGAGCTGCTGGATGAACTGATCCGCAGCATCGCGCGCGGCGACCTGAAACCGCGCGCACGTATTCTGTTCCTGTTCGGCAATCCCGACGCCATGCGACGCGGGACGCGTTTTGTCGAGCAGGATGTCAATCGGCTGTTCAATGGCCGGCACGAGCAAAGTGGTGGCGCCGAGGCCTTGCGCGCTTGCGAGCTGGAGCGACTGGCAGCCACTTTCTTCAGCCTGCCGGACCGCTACCGCCTGCATTACGACCTGCACACGGCCATTCGTGGCTCGACGATCGAGCAATTTGCGCTGTACCCGTGGAAGGAAGGACGTAATCATTCGCGGCTTGAACTGGCCCGGCTGCGGGCTGCGGGTATGAGTGCGGTGTTGCTGCAAAACAAGCCGTCCATTGTGTTCAGCGCCTACACCTACGATCAGTTGGGTGCCGAGGCCTTCACTCTGGAACTGGGCAAGGCGCGGCCGTTCGGGCAGAACCAGCAGGTCAATCTTGGGCCACTGCGCTTGTGTCTCGAGCAGCTCATCGAGGGCACCGAGCCCGAGCGGGATGACGATCTTGAAGGGTTGCAGCTGTTCAGCGTGGCGCGGGAAGTGATCAAGCGTACCGATGCGTTCACGTTCAACCTAGCCGATGACGTCGAAAACTTCTCGCCGCTGGAAAAAGGCTACGTGCTGGCCGAAGACGCGGGTGGTTCACGCTGGGTAGTGGAAGAGGAGGGTGCGAGGATCATCTTTCCCAACCCCAGGGTCAAAAACGGCCTGCGGGCGGGGATTCTGATCGTACCCACTGATGCGGATAGCCTCGGCTGATCGCCCGGCACCCTCAAGACCGGACGCAGAGCGTCCAGAACGGCATTCCCACGCTGGAGCGTAAGGAACGATAGGTGTCCGGGAGAACACCTACCGATGCTTCGTCTTAGCAGGCCGCTTTCTGCTGTGCATCCAGACGGCGCAGGCTGCGTACCTTGTTCAGGGTGTCAGCGCAGGTCTTGGCTGCTTCTTCGCCCTTGTGCACGAAGTGATCGAAGAAGAACTTCTGATGCTCTTCGCCTGCATGGAAATGATGCGGTGTCAGGACCACGGAGAACACCGGTACTTCGGTTTCCAGTTGGACCTGCATCAATGCGCTGACCACTGACTGCGCGACGAATTCGTGACGATAGATGCCTCCGTCCACTACCAGTGCGGCGCCGACGATGCCAGCGTAGCGGCCGGTATTGGCCAGCAGTTTTGCATGCAGCGGGATTTCAAAGGCGCCGCCCACTTCAAAGATGTCGATATCGCTTTCGGCATAGCCCTGATTGGCCATCTCGGCGATAAACCCTTTACGGCTCTGGTCGACGATATCCTTGTGCCAGCAGGCCTGGATGAACGCGACACGCTCGTTTGCGTGGCTTTTGCTTTTGCTGTCGATTGCAGTTGGTTGCACGTGTTCTGACTCCTGTTTATGGAAAAAACAGGGCATTTGGATCGAAAGGGATTCAAGCTGCGTAGGAAAGCCTCCTGAACGATGTCGTTCATGGATAGGTTTTACAGACGTTCTTGCTGACACCAATCCCGCTCTCTCTTCATCCGGACTATGACCGTCGGCCCCGGAATCACACCGGGTCTGCTGACCTTGCAGATAGCAGCCAAAGCCGCGATCCCCAAGCGCTCGCGGGCTAGACGCATTGCGCATCATTACCGCCGGTGGGGAATTGCACCCCGCCCTGAGAACGTTGCCGTCACTTTACGTGGCCGGCGCGAGATTTTTATCATAGTTCGCTGGATCATGCATGGACACTTTCGTACGGTACACCTACCTTTTTCTTATAAGGGCACGGAGTATCGAGAGCGGCGGTGCTTGATTATCATGTACCGCGGCCTCAGTAATGCCTTGTTGCAAGCCAAAGGTTGCATGCATTATCGATCTTCAACTTCAGGGAGCTTTTTCGTGACTGTCATCGATCTGCGCAGCGACACAGTGACTCTGCCTACGGCCGGCATGCTCGATGCCATGGCACGTGCGCCCGTTGGCGATGACGTCTACGGTGAGGACCCTACGGTCAATCTGCTCGAAGCAACGCTCGCCGGGCGTCTCGGATTCGACGCCGCGCTGTTCGTGCCGTCTGGCACCATGAGCAATCTGCTGGCGCTGATGGCGCACTGTGAACGCGGCGATGAGTACATCGTCGGCCAGCAGGCCCACACCTATAAGTACGAAGGTGGCGGTGCGGCAGTGCTGGGCTCCATTCAGCCGCAGCCACTGGAGGTACAGGCCGACGGTTCTCTGGACCTGCAGCAGGTGCTCGACGCCATCAAACCCGATGACTTTCACTTCGCCCGCACGCGCCTGCTGGCTCTGGAAAACACCATGCAGGGCAAAGTGCTGCCCCTGGACTACCTGGCTGCCGCGCGTACCCTGACCCTGGAAAAGGGGCTCGCTCTCCACCTGGACGGCGCACGGCTGTACAACGCTTCGGTCAGGCTGGGTGTCGATGTTCGCGAGATTACCCGGCACTTCGATTCTGTTTCGGTCTGCCTCTCCAAGGGGCTGGGCGCGCCGATCGGCTCGGTGCTCTGCGGTTCGCACCCGTTGATCGCCAAGGCCCGCCGCTTGCGCAAGATGCTGGGCGGTGGCATGCGTCAGGCTGGAGGGCTGGCTGCGGCAGGGCTCTACGCGCTGGATCATCAGGTCGAGCGGTTGGCGGATGACCATGCCAACGCGGCGTTTCTGGCTGAAGGCCTGAGCGGGCTCGGCTACGCTGTCGAGCCGGTACAGACCAATATGGTCTATGTGCCGATCGGCGAGCGCGCGGCATCGCTCAAGGCGTTCTGCGCCGAGCGGGGCATCGTACTCACGGCCGCACCGCGGCTGCGTATGGTGACCCACCTGAACGTGTCGCGCGCTCAGATCGAACAGGTCATCGCCGCATTCGCAGCCTTTGAACACTCATGACATGCCGATAATCCAGTTACTTGTTTCTATCGCACAAACACACTGTACCGAGGGCGCAACGCCTATATAATGCGGCCCTTTGCCGTCGCTACGTCATTTGACGTTTTGCACTTGCCTCTGGCCGCAGTCTCCGTGGAAGAACCTATGAAAAGCGCAGAAATCCGTGAAGCCTTCCTTGGCTTCTTCGAAGAGCAAGGCCACACTCGTGTCGCTTCAAGCTCCTTGATTCCGGGCAACGACCCAACCCTGCTGTTCACCAACGCAGGCATGAACCAGTTCAAGGATTGCTTCCTGGGCCAGGAAAAGCGCGCCTACACCCGCGCCGTTACCAGTCAGAAATGCGTGCGTGCCGGTGGCAAGCACAACGACCTGGAAAACGTCGGCTATACCGCCCGTCACCATACTTTTTTCGAGATGCTGGGCAACTTCAGCTTCGGTGACTATTTCAAGCGTGATGCCATCACCTACGCCTGGACGTTCCTGACCTCCGAAAAATGGCTCAACCTGCCCAAGGAAAAACTCTGGGTCACGGTGTACGCCACTGACGATGAAGCCTATGACATCTGGACCAAGGAGATCGGCGTGCCAGCCGAGCGCATGGTTCGCATTGGCGACAACAAAGGCGCACCGTACGCCTCCGATAACTTCTGGACCATGGGCGATACCGGCCCGTGCGGTCCTTGCAGCGAGATTTTCTTCGACCACGGCCCGGAAATCTGGGGTGGCCCGCCAGGCTCGCCGGAAGAAGACGGCGACCGTTACATCGAAATCTGGAACAACGTATTCATGCAGTTCAACCGGACTGCAGATGGTGTGCTGCACCCGCTGCCAGCGCCTTCGGTCGATACCGGCATGGGCCTGGAGCGTGTCAGTGCGGTTCTGCAGCACGTGCACTCCAACTACGAAATCGATCTGTTCCAGAGCCTGCTGGCTGCGTCTGCCAAGGCCATTGGTTGCAGCAATGACAACCAGGCTTCGCTGAAGGTCGTGGCTGACCACATTCGCTCGTGCGGCTTCCTGATCGCCGACGGCGTGCTGCCGTCCAATGAAGGTCGCGGTTATGTGCTGCGCCGCATCATTCGTCGCGCCTGCCGTCACGGCAACAAGCTGGGTGCCAAGGGCAGCTTCTTCTACCAGATCGTTGCCGCGCTGGTTGCCGAGATGGGGTCTGCGTTCCCTGAGCTGGTGCAGCAGCAGTCGCACATCGAACGCGTACTCAAAGGCGAAGAAGAGCAGTTCGCCAAGACCCTCGAGCAAGGTCTGAAAATCCTCGAACAGGATCTGGCCGACCTCAAAGGCACCGTGGTTCCGGGCGAAGTGGTGTTCAAGCTGTACGACACCTATGGCTTCCCGATGGACCTGACAGGCGACATCGCCCGTGAGCGTAATCTGACCCTGGACGAAGCAGGCTTCGAGCGTGAAATGGACGCCCAGCGCGTGCGCGCCCGTTCGGCCAGTTCGTTCGGCATGGATTACAACAGCCTGGTCAAGGTCGATGTGGCCACCCAGTTCACCGGTTACTCGGCGACCACTGGCAGCGCCAGCGTCGTGGCCCTCTATAAGGAAGGCCAGTCGGTTTCTCACCTGAATGAAGGTGAAGAGGGCGTGGTGATTCTCGACGTCACTCCGTTCTACGCCGAGTCGGGCGGCCAGATCGGTGACAGTGGTTTCCTGCAGGCCGGTGACGCGCGCTTTGACGTCAGTGATACCACCAAGACCGGCGGCGCCTTCCTGCACCACGGCGTTGTGGCGTCCGGCAGCCTGAGCGTTGGCGCGCAGGTTGAAACACAAGTGGCTGATGAAGTTCGCGATGCAACTAAATTGAACCATTCGGCCACTCACTTGCTGCATGCCGCATTGCGTCAGGTGCTGGGTGAGCACGTTCAGCAGAAAGGCTCGCTGGTCGACAGTCAGCGTCTGCGCTTCGACTTCAGCCACTTCGAAGCGATCAAGGCCGAGCAACTGCGCGCGCTGGAAGATATCGTCAACGCCGAGATTCGCAAGAACACCGAGGTCATGACCGAAGAAACCGATATCGACACGGCGAAGAAGAAGGGCGCCATGGCGCTGTTCGGCGAGAAGTACGGCGACAGCGTTCGCGTACTGAGCATGGGCGGCGAGTTTTCCGTCGAGCTGTGTGGTGGCATTCACGCCAGCCGCACCGGTGACATCGCGCTGTTCAAGATCGTCAGTGAAGGCGGTGTCGCAGCAGGCGTGCGCCGTATCGAGGCAGTCACCGGCGCTGCGGCCCTGGCTTGGCTGAATTCGGCCGAAGATCAACTTAAGGAAGCCGCGACGCTGGTCAAAGGCAATCGCGACAACCTGCTGGACAAGCTGACGGCGGTGATTGAACGCAACCGTCTGCTGGAAAAACAACTGGAACAACTGCAAGCCAAGGCAGCCAGTGCCGCCGGTGACGACCTGTCATCAGCTGCGCTGGATGTCAAAGGGGTCAAGGTTCTGGCCGCGCGCCTGGATGGTCAGGACGGCAAGGCGCTGTTGGCGCTTGTCGATCAGTTGAAAAACAAGCTCGGCCGCGCAGTGATCCTGCTCGGCAGTGTTCATGAGGACAAGGTTGTCTTGGTCGCAGGCGTGACCAAGGACCTGACTGGCCAACTCAAAGCCGGTGATTTGATGAAGCAGGCAGCTGCCGCCGTAGGTGGTAAAGGTGGTGGCCGTCCTGATATGGCTCAAGGCGGTGGTGTCGATGCCGGTGCGCTGGATTCAGCGCTGGCACTGGCCGTTCCTTTTGTAGAGCAGGGTATCTGAGTCGGGTCAGCAGGCCTGCCGCACACCGGCAGGCCTTACTTGGACTCGAATGTTAATGGGTGCTCTTAACGGGATTTGAGGCGGCTTTGAGATGGCTTTAATCGTACAGAAATTTGGCGGCACCTCCGTGGGCTCTGTAGAGCGCATCGAGCAGGTGGCCGACAAGGTCAAGAAATTCCGTGAGGCGGGTGACGACCTGGTGGTCGTGCTGTCGGCCATGAGCGGTGAAACCAATCGTCTGATCGAGCTGGCCAGGCAGATCAGTGATCAGCCGGTTCCCCGTGAGCTGGATGTCATTGTCTCCACGGGCGAGCAGGTGACCATCGCGCTGCTGGCGATGGCCTTGATGAAGCGTGGCGTTCCGGCGGTGTCCTACACCGGCAATCAGGTGCGTATTCTCACCGACAGCGCGCACAACAAGGCGCGCATCCTGCAGATCGACGACCAGAAGATCCGCTCCGACCTGAAAGCGGGTCGTGTGGTGGTGGTCGCCGGTTTCCAGGGTGTCGACGAACATGGCAACATCACGACCCTCGGGCGTGGTGGCTCGGACACGACCGGTGTTGCCCTGGCGGCGGCGCTGAAAGCGGACGAGTGCCAGATCTACACCGACGTCGATGGCGTCTACACCACTGATCCGCGCGTCGTGTCGCAGGCCCAGCGCCTCGACAAGATCACCTTCGAAGAGATGCTGGAAATGGCCAGCCTCGGTTCCAAGGTGCTGCAGATCCGTGCGGTCGAATTCGCCGGCAAATACAATGTCCCGCTGCGCGTTCTGCACAGCTTCAAAGAGGGGCCGGGCACCCTTATTACAATCGATGAAGAGGAATCCATGGAACAGCCGATCATTTCCGGCATCGCCTTCAACCGCGATGAAGCCAAGCTGACCATCCGTGGTGTGCCAGACACCCCCGGCGTGGCGTTCAAGATTCTCGGCCCGATCAGCGCGGCCAATATCGAAGTGGACATGATCGTGCAGAACGTCTCGCACGATAACACCACCGATTTCACCTTCACGATCCATCGCAACGACTATCAGGCGGCCTTGCAGGTGCTTGAGGCTACCGCGCGTGAAATCAGCGCGCGTGAGGTTTCCGGCGATACCAAGATTGCCAAGGTGTCCATCGTCGGCGTTGGTATGCGCTCGCATGCCGGCGTTGCCAGTCGTATGTTCGAAGCGCTGGCCAAGGAGAGCATCAATATCCAGATGATCTCCACATCGGAAATCAAGGTTTCCGTGGTCATCGAAGAGAAATACCTGGAGTTGGCTGTGCGCGCACTGCACACGGCCTTTGAGCTGGATGCTCCGCGGCAGGGTGAATGACCCTGTCATCGAAGGGCGCGGCGTGACCGCGTCTTTCGGGTGCTGCGCAGAAGGGCTTTTGTTTTCTTTGCGTTAGTCGATATACAGGTAGTGGTTATGGCGCTTTGCTACTGTCACTGCCTATAGGTTTGCAGACTGTTGTCCCTGAATAAAGGCGTAAGGAGAAAAGTATGCTGATTCTGACTCGTCGGTGCGCGGAAAGCCTGATCATTGGAGATGGTGAGATCACCGTCACCGTGCTCGGAGTGAAGGGTAATCAGGTGCGTATTGGTGTCAATGCGCCCAAGGAAGTCGCGGTTCATCGTGAAGAGATTTACCTGCGTATCAAGAAAGAGAAGGACGAAGAACCAAGCCATTAATTTTTATTGAATTTTTGGTTTGCAAACGGGGAAAAGGGTGGTTATTATACGCCCCGTGTTGCGGAGAGCTGGCCGAGTGGCCGAAGGCGCTCCCCTGCTAAGGGAGTACACCTCAAAAGGGTGTCGGGGGTTCGAATCCCCCGTTCTCCGCCATTATTTATGTAGTGCGTAAGATTGGGCTTGATCTGTAAGTTGTTGAATTTACTAGAAAAAGTGCTTGACTAAACAATTTTACGACCTATAATGCGCGGCACCAACACATGCACTCGTAGCTCAGCTGGATAGAGTACTCGGCTACGAACCGAGCGGTCACAGGTTCGAATCCTGTCGAGTGCACCATTTAAAGCACCAATGCACTCGTAGCTCAGCTGGATAGAGTACTCGGCTACGAACCGAGCGGTCACAGGTTCGAATCCTGTCGAGTGCACCATACAAACGAAAAGCCCACATCGAAAGATGTGGGCTTTTTGCTTTCTAACGTTTTCCTTTAACGCATCCGTTCTCGTCAAATGTCACCTTATTGCTGCGGCCTTTTTTCTGGTTGTACACGTAATGCAATTCTCCATTGCGGTTAGTGACTTTGTCGGGGCGTCCCAGCAGGCTCTCGACATCACGCTGCGTCATACCGGGAGGGGTGCGCTGGTTGATGATCGCAGCCCGGCGCTGTTCGGCGCTCAAGCGGTTTCCACAGCCATCATCGCGTGTGCCGACCACGACCAGTGTCTGATCTGCCGGTTTTCCACGCGCGGTTTGCGCAGTGTTGGCGGGCGGCAGCACATCG
Source organism: Pseudomonas cerasi (assembly GCF_027983475.1). Taxonomy (NCBI): domain Bacteria; kingdom Pseudomonadati; phylum Pseudomonadota; class Gammaproteobacteria; order Pseudomonadales; family Pseudomonadaceae; genus Pseudomonas; species Pseudomonas cerasi. The sequence goes on along the minus strand of NZ_JAQJVM010000002.1, from coordinate 380,823 downwards.
ATACGGGTTCCCGGTGGTGCGTTGAAGGCTCTCTGCAGGCGGGTACTGTGCCCATCCGGGCAGCCGAGGGTGGTAAACGTAATCTTTCCGGATGCATCCTCGCAGCGATGAACGTTGCTGGCGGTTGCAGCGGCAGGAAGGCAGAGCAGGGCGCTCCACAGCAGCAGATGATTTTCAGGTCGCATGCTCAAGGTCCTCCGTGACAGGTGTCGGCAAAGGCTAACTGCGGTCTTTGAAAGGGGCGAGCGTGTTTTATTGGCTGAATGTGACGTCGAACCCTGGCTGGCTTACGGAGTTGTGCAGGTTTGCGCTGCAAACGGTTGTTATGAGCTGAATTTTCTCGCGTGCGCTTCGCTCAAAGCGGTGTATCATTGCGCCCGTCAGCTCCGCCGGGGCTTGTGGAACACCTCCATGGACATACCCAGTCGTTACTCGATAATGTTTTTCAACAATCATGAATTAACTGATTGATCTCCCGGCGTGCTCCGCTGCTGGGAGTGGAGTTCGCCTATGACCGAAAGAGAAGTAAAAAAAACGCAGGAAAGCTTGCAGGATCGCCTGGCTCAGGTTGTCGATCTGCTGCAGCGCCAGCGTATTGTTGAAGACCTGACCCACCGTCAGGAAGGTCAGCATCAGGACCGTGTAGAAAACCTGGTTCACCGGCAGAACCTCGTCGAGTTGCAACGCAAGCTCGAAGACCTTCACTCTGCCGACGTCGCCTATATCCTTGAAGCCTTGCCCCTGGAAGACCGCCTGACCGTCTGGCAGTTGGTCAAGGCCGAGCGCGACGGCGACATTCTTCTTGAAGTATCCGATTCCGTTCGTGAAACCCTGATCGCCGACATGGACGATCATGAGTTGCTCGCGGCGGCACGGGACATGGACGCCGACGAACTGGCCGACCTTGCTCCCGAGTTGCCCCGCGACGTCGTTCACGAGCTCATGGAAACACTGGATTCACAGCAGCGTGAGCGCGTGCGGTCGGCCTTGTCCTATGACGAGGATCAGGTCGGTGCGCTGATGGACTTCGAGATGGTGACGATCCGTGAGGATGTCAGCCTTGAAGTCGTGCTGCGCTACCTGCGCAGGCTCAAAGAGCTGCCTGGTCACACCGACAAACTGTTCGTAGTCGATTCCGAGGGTGTGCTCAAGGGCGTGCTGCCGATCAAGCGTCTGCTGGTCAATGATCCGGAGAAGCAGGTTGGCGAAGTCATGGCCAACGATCCGGTCAGCTTTCACCCTGAAGACGATGCCTACGATGCGGCACAGGCGTTTGAGCGTTACGACCTTATCTCCACGCCGGTCGTGGACAAGAACGGCAAGCTGATCGGCCGTCTGACCATCGATGAAATGGTCGACCTGATCCGTGAGGAAAGCGAGAGCGAAGTCCTCAACATGGCGGGTCTGCGTGAAGAAGAAGACATCTTCGCGTCGGTATGGCGTTCGCTGCGCAACCGCTGGTCCTGGCTGGCAGTCAACCTGGTAACCGCGTTTCTGGCCTCGCGTGTGATCGGCCTGTTCGAAGGCTCCATCGAGAAGTTGGTGGCGCTCGCTGCGCTGATGCCTATCGTGGCCGGGATTGGCGGCAACTCCGGTAACCAGACCATCACCATGATCGTCCGCGCGATGGCGCTGGATCAGGTCAATACCGGTAATACGGCGCGATTGCTGCGCAAGGAGCTGGCTGTCGGCTTGATCAATGGTCTGATCTGGGGGGGTGTGATCGGCGTGGTCGCCTACTTCCTGTATGACAGCTGGTCGCTGGGTGTGGTCATGACCGCAGCCATGACGCTCAACCTGTTGCTGGCAGCGCTGATGGGTGTTTCCATTCCTATGGCGCTTGCACGTTTGGGGCGAGATCCCGCGATGGGGGCGAGCGTCATGATTACGGCGATGACCGACAGCGGCGGCTTCTTCATCTTTCTCGGGCTGGCGACGATCTTTCTGCTCTAAGGCTCGCGACGGCTAGAGTCTATTGAAATAAAAAAACCGCCATGATCAGGCGGTTTTTTTATGCTTTCGCCAAGTCTTCAGGTCGCTGTGTAACGCAATAAGCCGACGACTAATAAAGAAAAAGGCTACAACGAAAAAGGCCAGCTTTCGCTGGCCTTTGTCTGTTACGTCAAATCTCAGGACTCTTCGGAAGCGAGTTCCGTGTCATGAGCAATCAGCGAAACAAGAGCGTTCTGTTGACGATGTGAAAGCTGACGAAAGCGCTGCAGCAGCTCGCGTTCGTGCAAGGACAGCTCAGGACTATCGAGGCGCAGGCTTGGTTCATCACCAAGAGCACCTTCCTGAATCAGGCTTTGTTCGAGACGAGCGATGATTTCCGAGTTCATGCTGCGGTGATGATTCTTGGCTACCTCTTGCACGCGATTACGCATGCCGTCTGGTAGGCGAACGACGAACTTGTCAGCCGTGCGGCTGGAATAAGTAGCCTGTTTCATAGGGCTCATATATTTAACCGGTTAGTTCAGGGGAAGCGGTTCTAGCAAGTGGCCGCAAGATTGTCACAGTCAGACAATCATTTTGGCCAAATGTTCAACCGGGGTTCCAAGGGGCCGACATCATGCCGTATTACGTCGAATCCTTGGCGTCAATTCTGTGACAAATATTGACTCAGGTAGCGGCGTATTGCCAGCACCAATTATCAGAAATGCGAGCGAATTTGCAAACTCATCACATTTGTCCCCGGATAAAAGGGCACGCCATTGAGCTTTTTTGCTGTCATGGCCATTTGACTCTGAGTATGCGTCTAAATTCAGCGTGACCGAGGTTAGCCGACAAAGGGTTGGCTGCGGTGCAGGAAGGTTCTTTCGAAGGAGGGGAGATTCTGGATGCGAACGGTCAGACGACCGGGCAAATTACCGCAGGTAGCTTCGCTGTCAGCGAAGCACCGGGTCGAATTTGAAGCGGCGACCGACGAACAACGCAACCACAAAGAGACTGGCGAACACGCCTGCGGCGATGTTTGCAGCGATACTCATGGCCTGTGCATTAGCAGGAAGCAAAAGGTCGGCGACGACAGCCATGATCGCCAGGACCAGAAATGACAACGCGGATTTTGACATGGCTACTCTCTCTTGGAAGGGTCGTTGCGGGCGTTATCAGAAAACCCAGCGCTGTTCAGCGCGTGGAAACTGAAGTGACTCATCATCGTCATTGGCCAGCACCGCTGCGCTCGCAACGCGTTCGGTCATGATTGCCAGCTTTGGCGCCTGACTGATCTGGTGGTGGACAGGAGCAGGCGTGATGGCCTGAGCGTCCTTGATACCAGAATCCTGGAAATGAAATGCTACCAGAGCCACCAGAGCTGCCGCATTCAACACTGAGAGAGTCTTGTTCATTTTCCAGTACCTGTGCCCGACCGTTTGGGATGAGATGTGTTCCACAGATATCAATAATGCAGTCTGCATGCCAATCGGAAAATGATAAAAAGTCCTTTAAAATCAATTACTTATTAAATTAAAAAAAGTGCTCTACAGTGCGTTTTGCAATGATGGCTTTTTGGGGGATTGCAAATTGCATGATCGGTTTATCAGGCCGTGTTTTCAGGCGACATCGGCTACAGGTTCGAAGGACAATGACGACATGACAAAAGCGCCACATGCCGCTAAGATGCACGCCGTCCTCGCTGGCACCGATCGGTGTGTCGGCACGCAGTGTCTCAGTAGCTCAATTGGATAGAGCATCCCCCTCCTAAGGGGAAGGTTGCAGGTTCGAACCCCGCCTGGGACACCACACAAACAAGCATCACTGACTCTCTTCCGCCGCCGCCTCCTTCCCAGCCCCCTCATTAATCAACACCATGCTCTGCGGTGCAGACAGCGCTACACCCAATTCCCTCAGACGCCCCAAGACCGTAAACAACAGATCACTCCGTGCGCCACCCACCGAGCGTGGGCTGTTCACGTAGCCGCTGGCGCTGATGATCAAACCGGTATTGGTCAGGTCCTTGAAGGTGACTGAAGGCGCTGGTGCATCGAGTATCGCTTCGTGTTCGGTGAAGGCCTGCAACAGCAGTTCGCGTATTTGCAGGACGTCTGTTTCCAGGGGCAGGGTAAGGGTGATTCCGACCACGCCCAGCGCATTGCCCATAGTCACGTTGCGGACGTTCTGCGTGATGAACTGCGAGTTCGGCACGATCACTGTTGAGCGGTCGCCCATCTGGATTTCGGTCGCGCGGACGTTGATCCGGCGAATATCGCCTTCGACCCCCGCCAGGCTTACCCAGTCGCCGACTTTGACCGGACGCTCGGTCAGCAGAATCAGGCCGGAGATGAAGTTCTGCACAATGGCTTGCAGGCCGAAACCTATCCCCACCGACAGCGCACTGACCACCCAGGTCAGATTGGTGAGGCTGATATTGAGCGTGGACATCACCACGGCTACCACCAGCACAAAGCCGATGTAACCGATCAGGGTCACCAGCGAGGCCTGCATGCCTGCGTCCATGTTGGTTTCGGGCAGCAGGCGTTCTCCAAACCACTCCTTGAGTACACGCACACTCAGCAGGCCGACGACCAGGCAGACCAATGCCACCAGAATGTCGCTGGGGACAATGTTCAGGTTGCCCATGGATTTGGACGTGACATCCAGCTGAGTAAAGCTGGCGAGCAGGTCGCCCGGGCTCGACCCTGAAGGCATGAACGCCAGCAGTACAGCGGTGAGCAGAAGCAAGGTGCGGCCTATGCCGGCCAGTACGGTACTTGCCTGCGCCTGATGGCGAGTGGACAAGCCCAGCGCTGAGCCCAGCGCCAGGCCGCCAGGTTGTTTGGGTGACAGGAGGGTTTCGCAGATGTCACCGAAGCAGGCGATCAGCAGGTATGCAGTGGACGCCACCACGCTGATCCAGAGCAGTTTCACTGCCAGAAAGTAAGCCAGCGTCAGGTAGCCGCTCAACAACGCCAGCAAACTCAGGCCGACCCACACCGCAACGATAAACGGAATCAGCCCGGCGAAGCCTGCCGGCCGCTCTAGTTCAAAGCGGCGGCGGGTACGGCGGTAGCGCAACAGGGCGTAGAAGAACACCAGCGAAACCGCCAGTGCCGTCAGGCCATTGACCGCAACCGTCAGTGCCAGGCTGCTGGCAATCACACTGTTGATTCGTTCCTGCGTGCCGATGACCATCAGTGCCAGTGCCAGGGCAGGGGGGAAGCGGCCCAGTGCGGTGGCAATCTGGTCAGGAATTTGCGGCAGGCGCCACGAGGCATGTGCCAGCATCAACAGCGCGCGGCCCAGACCGACGATGAAGGCGCAGAAGGTAATCAGCGTCTGCACCTGATCGAGCAGATTGACCACGTCGTTGCTGAGCACCGCGTTGTGGACGATTCCCCAGCGCAGCAAGGAAGTGGCAATGGTGATGGTGAGAATGGTCGACAGCCCGACCGCCAGGGCCAGGGCGCTGCGGCGCAGGCGGCCTTCGGGCAGCCAGCGAATCATCGCCCAGATCAGCAGGCGCTCCAGCAGGCGCCGGACAACCACCCAGATGAACAACGCGCCCAGCACCACGCTGATGAATTGCACACGGTTGTCCGGTGCCATCGCGTTGTTGAGTACTTGGCGCACGTCCACCAGAAGCCTGTTCAGGCGTCCCAGGTCGTCATCGGTCGGGCGAATCAGCGTGGACCAGAATGCCGAACTGAGCGGGCTCGCCGTGCGCGTGCTGATCTGTGAATCGAAAAGGCTGCGGCGCAGGTTGAATATCTGCGTAGCCAGATCCCGGGCTGACTGGCTCAGCTCATTGGTCTGACGTTCATCATTGACCAGCGCGTTTTTCTGCGCGGTCAACGTCTTGCGCTGACTGGTCAGGCTTTGCGCTTCGTCCGGTTGCACCGGCCCGAGAATGTTGAGCTGATCATTCAGGTGTTCGATATCGACAGCCTGCTGAGCAATCAGATTGTCGGCTTGTTTCTGGACCTGCAAAGCCGCCTGGCGCAGGCTTGAAAGCAGGTCGTCGTTAGCGCTGACCGTCACTTTCTGACGGATCTGATCGAGCTGTTGGCTCAGATCATCCAGGCTCGGGGCATCCACGGCAGGGGTCGCGCTGCTGGCGCTATCGGCCTGGGGGGCGGGAGCATTCTGGGCCAGGGCCGGCAAGGTCACGCAGAGCAAAAGCAAGGCGAGCAACCCGGTACGAAAACGGTTCAGCGAAGCGTGCTGCATTCTTTTTCCTTCTTTCTCTGCGCTATGCGGCCAGGCGAGGCCTGTGGTTCGAGCCCGAGTTTTGTATGGTTTTGAGCGGCATTCACTGGCCGCCCGAGATCGGCGCACAGGATATCAAGGCGCTCACGTTTGAGCGCTGTCAATGCGGGCCAACCCATGCCTGAAGGCTGCATTTTCAGCAGAATCTTCTCCGATTGCCAGGCTTGCTGATCAGCCGAGTGGATACTACTGGCCTAACAAGTGTTAGGTAAACGTTGACTCAGAACAAAAGTACCGCTACGGTGTGGCTACCTAACGATAGTTAGGTAGGTGTTTTACCCTACCTCACAGGCCTGACCATGACCTCTAAATTGCGACTTTTCACCTCTCCTTCGGCTTTTCCGAATCCTCAACGCCTGCGTTTGTTCATCCACGAAAAAGGCATTGCCGATCAGTTCGAAGAAACCATTTATGACATGACGCCGGGTGGAGAGCAGCGTGGCTGGCGTCATCTGAACATGAACCCGTGGGGTGAAACACCGACCCTGGAACTGGCAGACGGCAGCTTCATATCCGAGACGGCCGCTATCGCTCGCTATCTGGATCAGTCTTATCCGGGCCGCAAGATCATGGGCGAGGGCGCTCTGGAGCAGGGCCTCGATAGCATGTGGGACAACCGCATCTGGGTGCATATCCTCTATCGGATCGTTACGGCCTTTCACGTGCTGCACACCGGACTCGGTTTCAAGCTTGAACTGACCAAGAACGAAGCATGGGGCGAGCACTGCCGCAAAGAAGCGCTGAGCCACGCGGCATTGGTCAATCGTCATTTGTCCGATGGTCGCGAATGGCTGCTGGGCGGCGATGCGCCAACGTTCGCGGACATCACGCTTGCAACTGCTATTGCCTTCTCCAAGTTTCCGGTCAACGCCACGCCACTGGATGAGCGTTTCGAGTTTCTGGACCTGTACTGGCAGCGCTGGCAGAAACGTCCGGCTTTTCAGGCGGCCTATGCTGATCGCAGCAGCGGTATTCCCGAGCTGGACTCGCCGGCCGAGTGATTGAGCTGTTTTTACGCTCACCTTATCGCCGGGAACGTCATGCGGGATGTTCTCGGCGATAGCCGTTTCAGCTTGTGAGAAACCGACGATGGCCGTTCAGCAGCGTATGGCTGCTGCCATGCGCCACACCGTCTTTCTACCTAACAAAAGGCAGGTTTTTGAATTAGCATGTGCCGGTCTCCAGAAACGCGTCCGAAGTACAAGGCACTACGATGACCATCAACGCCCGTGAGGCGATCCTGCTTGCTGCGAGAAATATCGCCCAGTCCCAGGGCTACAACGGCCTGAACTTTCGCGATCTGGCCGCCCAGGTCGGAATCAAGCCGGCCAGTATTTACTACCACTTCCCCAGCAAGGCTGATCTGGGTGTCGCTGTTGCCAGGCGATACTGGCAGGACGGTGCCGCTGTACTTGAGACGATCGCCGAAGAAACCCCCGATCCCAGCGAAGCATTACAGCGCTTTCCGGAGATCTTCCGGCGCTCGCTGGAGGTTGAAAACCGCCTTTGCCTGGGCACTTTCGTCGGCGCTGAAACCGACAACCTGCCGCCGGAGATGACTGAAGAAATGCAGCTATTCGCCCAGGTCAACATTGCCTGGCTGAGCAAGCTTCTGGTGGCAGCGAACATTTGCCCGCCTGCGGACAGCGAGGTGCGGGCGCAGGCCATTTTTTCCGCTGTGGCGGGCGCTCAACTGGTTGCCAGAAGCAGGTCGGACATTTCCCTTTTTGACACGTTGATCGACACCTATCGCGCCTGCGGGCCATTGCCGAGCCAAGTCAGTATGGAAAGGCGCTGATACGTCCAGACTATGGCATCTATACCGGCAAGCGAAACTGCTTGCGCAAGCTTTTATCGAACGCTCCGGCAGGCGCGAAGCGCCGTAGCAGGCTGATTTGTCGGGCGGCCTTGCCGGCGGTGTATCGATGCCGTGGGCGAACATCGCTCGCCGCTTTCAGTACCACCGCTGCGACAACCTCGGGCAGGTCGGCTGTCGGCATCACATCGGCGAGCAACGCACGGACACCCGCTCGCGCCTGATCATACTCCGGCAACCGTGAGTCCGGCTCGATGCCGTTTTGATCGAAGACGGTGCGTACGAATGCCGGCTCAATGATCGAAACCCGGACGTTGAAGGCGCGAATTTCGTGATCGAGCGATTCCGAATAGCCTTCCAGAGCATGTTTGACCGCCGAATAATGAGCCGAGTAGGGCGCGGGTATCAGCCCCAGAACCGATCCGATATTGATAATGCGTCCCCGACCTTGTTGGCGCATCGACGGCAGTACTGCGCTGGTCATGCGCATGACGCCAAACAGATTGACGTCGAACAGTGCCTGCACTTGCGGGATCGAGAACTCCTCGGCCCCGCCCAGCATACCGATGCCGGCATTGTTGACGAGCAGGTCGATACGCCCGGTTTTCGCAAGCACGGTGGCAACGAGCGCGCGGACAGAGTCGTCATTCGTGACATCGCAGGTCAGCATGGAGACCTTTGCATAACTGTCACCAATTTTGCGGCTTGTGCCAAACACGGTATACCCCGCGCGCGCCAGCGCCTCTGCGGTGGCACGACCGATGCCCGATGAGGCACCCGTGACGATGGCGGTTCTTTCGGAAGAGGTGTCCATTTGATACTCCAATGCTCGACAGATGCGGGCCTGAATGGTGGCTGAGTGGACGTTGAATAAACGCTTACTTGATCTTCACGACGACCTTGCCTTTGGCACGGCCCTGGCCCAGGTATTCAAGCCCTTCGCTGGCCTGTTCAAACGCAAAGACCCTGTCAATCACCGGTGTTATGTGGCCACTTTCGAGCAGCCTGGCGATGTCGCCAAGTTGAGCGCCATCCGCGCGAACAAACAGAAACGAGTACGACACATTCTTCTTCCTCGCCAGGCGCGTGATTCTGCGGCTCATCAACCCGAATACGAAGGTGAAGAAGGCATTCATCCGCCGAGCCCTGGCGAATGCCTTATCCAGCGGGCCGACCAGGGATACGATCCTGCCGCCGGGCTTGAGGATGCCGACAGCTCTTTCAAGGTCGTCTCCCCGGGTGGTGCCGAGCACCAGGTCAACGTCGTGCAGCACTTGTTCAAATGCCTGCTCTTTGTAATTCACGACTTCATCTGCGCCCAGGCTGCGAACCAGCTCCATATTCCCCGCGCTGGTGGTCGTGGCCACTTTGGCGCCCAGGTGTTTGGCCAGCTGGATGGCGAAGGTGCCGATACCTCCAGACCCGGCCGGTATGAACACCTTCTGGCCCGCTTTAAGAGGGGCGCGTTCCTTGAATGCCTGCCACGACGTAAGCGCGACCATCGGGATGGAGGCGGCCTGAACAAAGTCCAGATTGGCGGGTTTCAATGCGGCAGCGTGCTCCGGTACGGCGGCGAACTGGGCGATGGCGCCCCCACGCAGTTCGAACAGGCTCGCGAATACTGCGTCGCCTGCCTTGAAACGAGTGACTGCGCTGCCTACTTGAATGACCATGCCTGCCAGATCGCTGCCCATGGTGGCCGGTAGTTGCAACTTCACTACAGGCTTGAAGACCCCCGTAGTGATGATGTTGTCGATCGGGTTCAACCCGGCCGCGTGAACTTCCACCAACAGTTCGTCAGGTTTGATGGCCGGTATGGGGACGTGGGTAATCGCAATCTCAGGCGACTTGCCGTACTTTTCGAATGTCAGTGCTTTCATGACGCTCTGATTCCAGTGTCGTCGAACAAGGGTGTGGATCTGCCGCGGCTTGACCCGCCTCAGGCTTGCGGGCGATAGCGCTCGGCCGCCTGAGCCTGTCGAATGTCCGACAACAGCCCTTGCCGCGCCTCATCCAGCGAGTCCCAACGACCCGCTACATGCAGCGGCGGAATGGTCACCTGTTCGCGGCGGTCGTAGCCCACCAGTGCCGCATCAACCAGTTCGTCGACGTCCATCACCTCTGCAATCGTGTTCAGATCGATCCCCGCACGCTCCCAGATTTCGGTGCGCGTGGCCGCCGGAAGCACCGCCTGGACGTAGACGCCGTTGGGCGCCAATTCCACGTTCATTCCCTGGGAAAGGAACAGCACGTAGGCCTTGGTCGCACCGTAGACCGACATGCCGAACTCTGGCGCAAAGCCCACCACCGAACCGAGGTTAACGATCGAGCCCGAGCCGGACTGCGCGAAACGTGGGGCCACGGCGGCCGCAAGGCGTGTCAGGGCGACGATATTGAGGGCGACAAGCTTGTCGATGGACTCGGCGTTCTGTTGCGCGAACCCTCCGGATTGAGCAATGCCCGCGTTGTTGATCAGCACACCGATGCTGGCGTCCTCACGCAGGCGGGTTTCCAGAGCTGTGAGGTCGGCAGCTTGAGTCAAATCGGCCTGAATGACTTCAACGGCAACGCCGTTTTCTTCACGAAGGCGTGCTGCCAGATCATCAAGACGTGCCTTGTCACGAGCGACCACTACGAGATTGTGACCGCGACGGGCAAATCGTTCGGCATATACCGCGCCGATGCCGCTGGAAGCACCGGTAATGAGAACAGTGGATGGCGTTGTCATGGAGGATGTACTCGTAAACTGCGTGGAGGAGATGGCAGTTATGATTACGATCAAAATCTAAAATGTCAACGTATTGATGTTGATCGACATCAAAAATAGGCCGTGCTGATCCTGCTCGGGTTTCGGAAGGGGACGTGGGGAACATCATGGGAAGACGTGCGGGCAAATTGCATGCACACCGCCAAAACCGCTTCTGCGCAAGCGCAGTCACGACGGCGGTTGTGTATCGATCTGATGGAGGTCAGTGCGTCTGTTTTCAGTCTGACGGCATAAGCACGGCGCATGTCATCAATTGCAGTACCGACTCGGCAGAGGGAATAGGGGGGGTATTCGTCTTTCTGTCGATGGTCAGGGAAGCGTAGCCATGCGCGGTGCTCCAGGCGAGGAAGGTGCGCTGTTCAAGCAGTTCCGGGTCGGGCTCGCTACCGTATTTTGTTATCCAGGCGTTGCGTATCGACTGGCGGAGGACTTGCAGCGCACGTTCACCCGATTCGAGAAGCCTGGGCAACGTGCGGTTTACACCCGCGCCAAACATCAACCGGAAGTGCTCCGGGTAACTTTTGGCAAAACTTACATAACCAATGCCGCAACCCAGGAGGGTGTCGTCAAGTTCCTGTTGCACGGCAACGATGACGTCGGCCATGCGCTCATACCCATCGGCCACCACCTCCGCCAGCAGATTTTCCAGAGAGCCGAAATGGTGGGCGGGGGCGGCATGAGAGACATTTGCCCTTCTGGCGCACTCGCGCAGTGACATGCCGCGGACTCCCGCTTCCCCCACGATATCCCAGGCGGCCTGACGCAGGACGGCGGGCAGATTGCCGTGGTGGTAGGTCCGTGGGGCGTCTGAAGTCGACATGTAAGGCTCCCTATCATGAAACAAAAGTTATATTCCCATCGGTTCAGCCTATCTTGTCGGTGACAAGATAGGCTGTTCTAATGGCGCCAGATCATCTGACGGGCGTGGGGAATAGCGATGAGCGACATCATCAACAGGCTTCGACTATTGACGCTGCGCGGCATGTTCACGCTGAGCAGCCGTATTCTACCGGGCATCACTGGAAGATACCTCGCTCAACGTTTTGTGACTCCTCAGGCGTCCGGACGTGCCAAGGCTGCCGAAATCCTGAGTACAGCGACGGATGTGCAAACCGGTAGCCTTGAACTGGACGGCATCAGAATTGCCACCTATGTCTGGGGCGATCCCTCCAGCCAGCCGTATGTGTTGCTGGCCCACGGCTGGTCAAGTTACGCAATGCGTTTTATCGGATGGGTCCCGTTACTGCGCTCGATGGGTTACGCCGTGGTGGGGTTCGATCAGCCCGCGCACGGGTTGAGCGCAGGCAATATCAGCCACATGACCCAGTTCGTGGCTGTGCAGCAGCACGTGGGACGCCATTTCGGAAAACCTGCGGCGGTGATAGCGCATTCATTGGGCGCTTCATCGATTGTTTTCGCTCAGGAACAGTCGTGGTGCCCTGATCGTTTTATCCTGATTGCGCCGTTCCTTGCACCTACGGACAGCGTACTTCAACTATTCGATTCGGTCGGTGTTGCCCACACAGTATTCAAACCTTTCGAGGGCGTCCTGCACTCGCTGACCGGTCGCCGCTTTGCAGACTACGACGCCAGTTCGCGACTGCCGCTGCTTGATCGTCCCGCCCTGATCATTCATGACCGCCGTGACCGTGAAACACCGTGGGAAAAGGGCGCTCGTTTTGCAGAACTATGGCCGGGGGCGCGTCTGTTTACCACTGAAGGGCTTGGTCACAATCGGCTGATTGATCACCCTTCGGTGATTGCGGAAGCGATGAACTTTCTGAAACCGGATCATCGTTAACGGCATCCGCAACGGATGGCCTTTCCGACGGTTCCACTCTGAAGCGTCTATACGCAGCTTCATGAAATCCGTATGTGCCAGTTGGATCTGGCTCGTTTAATTGCAAGATGAATCTGGCTCGTTTAATTGCAAGATGAATAACGGAAGCCAGATGCGTTTCCGCTCATCACGAGCTGAGCTTCTTTTAAAAGTCCTGACACGGCCGGACAGGCGAGTCAGCGTCTTCAGAAGTGGGAGGCCGCTATGGGTTTTAATAATTTTTCCGATGAATTGGCGGTGCTTGAAATCGTCCGCAGCGCCAACTTCGTCCGCCCTGGAAAGTTGACGTCCGGTCAAATTTATCTCGCGTTGATACGCCTTCAATCAGACGTTCCGGCGGCCGGGGATTTTATGGCAATGATTGATGAGCTGGTCAAAGAGGGTCTGCTGGTTTCAGCCGCTGTGCTGGAGCACGACATCTCGTTTCCCTATGTCCAGCACATTGTTCTTGGTGTTACCGAAACAGGTGCGGCCGTACTGGAAGACCGGAGTTTTCAGGCTGACCTTTTTTACGTGTGATCGACGGTGCCGTTTCTTGCTTTTGGTGTAGGCGAGCTGCCGGATGGGCTGAATGGAACAGTCGAGCAGAGCAGGCCGCTGCCTAACGCTTTCCGGCAGCTGCCTTGCCACGTCAGATTCGGAAACTGCCCACCAACTGCGTCAATCGAGTGGACTGCTGTTCAAGGTCAGTGCACGCGCGCAGGGTCGCGTTCAGGTTCTCTACGCCTTGCTGGTTCAGCGTATTGATCTCGGTGATGTCCACGTTGATCGCTTCCACGACGGCGGTCTGCTCTTCGGTGGCAGTCGCCACCGACTGGTTCATGCCGTCGATTTCGCCGATACGCTCGGTGACGTTTTCCAGACTTGTCACGGCCTTGTTGGCAATCTCGACCGTTTCAACGCTCTCGCGCTGGCTGTCGTTCATGATCGCCACGGCTTCACGAGCACCGGATTGCAACTGCTCGATCATCTCCTGCACCTGACTCGCTGATTCCTGGGTTCGGTGCGCCAGGCTGCGGACTTCATCGGCGACCACGGCAAAACCTCTGCCGGCCTCACCCGCACGCGCGGCCTCGATGGCCGCATTGAGGGCCAGTAGATTGGTCTGTTGGGAGATGCCGGTAATCACGTCGAGGATCTGGCCGATGTTGGCTGTTTTGGTATTCAGCGTCTCGATCTGCTCGCTTGCGCTGCTGATGCGTTTGGAGAGACGGCTCATGGCCGAGATGTTCTGTCCGACTACGTCCTGCCCGTTAGATGCCAACGTCCGTGCATCGCTGGAGTGCCCCGATGCACGCGCGGCGTTCTGGGCGATCTCCTGTGTTGCGGCGCCCAGCTCATTGATGGCTGCGGCGACGCTGTTGGTGCGGTGAGACTGCTGATCGGAATTGAGCATCGACGAGTTGGATGCGTTCAATACGCGCTGGGCAACTTCGTTGAGCTGCACGGTGGAGGAGGCGACTTCACGCATCGAGTCATGGATTCGCTCTACAAAGAGGTTGAAGCCGTTGCCCAGATAGCCGAACTCGTCTTGGCTCTCGATAATCAGGCGCTTAGTCAGGTCACCTTCGCCGGCAGCGATATCGTGCATGGCGCGGCCCATCAGGTTCAGTGGCCGCAGCAGGACGCTCAGGAGCATGCCCAGCAGCAGGATGATCAGCACCACAGCAATCACAGTGGCCACGATGGCCGAGTTTCTGAACTCGCCCAGCGCCGCATAGGCGATGTCTTTATCCATCGCCACGCCGACGTACCAGTTGACCGATGGCAGACCGTCCACGTGAGCGAAGGTAAGGATCTGTGTCTTGCCGGCATATTCGCTTTCACTGAGGTCTTGCGACAGCTTCGGTGTGTTCGTCGGGTAGACTTCGGCCAGCGTCTTCATCACCAGCGAGGTGTCCGGATGAACCAGAATGCGGCCATTCGCATCGACCAGGAACGCGTATCCGTCGCCGTGCAGTCGCAGTGAACTGATCATCTTTACCAGGATTTCCAGGCTCAGGTCACCGCCAATCACGCCGGCCACGCCAGACTCACCCTTGATCGGTGTGGCAAGGGTCACGATCAGGCCCTTGGTCACCGCGTCCAGATACGGCTCGGTGAGGATGGTTTTGCCGGCGCGAACGGCATCGACATACCACGGCCGCGTTCGCGGGTCGTAATCGGCCGGCATGTCATCAGGCGGCTGGGTGACGAAGGAGCCATCACTTCTGCCCTGGTAAATGCTCATGAAGGTGGCGATCAGCGTGGGTTGGCCGAGCACCCGATTCTGCTCTTGCGCGGACTGAGGCGAAGAGGCGTTTTCCGCCAGGTTCTCTACCAGAAGAATTCGCCCTGAAAGCCAGTTACGGATATTGCCAGCGGTGCTTTCGCCCGTCTGGTTAAGGTTCTCCTTGAGCTGCACGCGCAACGCATTGCGCTGCAGATAATCGTTGTAAAAGGTGAACAGTGTGAAGGCGGCGATCACCACAAGGGACGCTGCCAAGAGGATTTTATGACTGAATTTTAACGATGTTCTCATGCCGGTATGAGCCTTTAGAGGGGTATTACGCAAGGAGTCATAGGTAGTGGGTAAAGCTGGGGTGGTTATCGGCGGGAATCGATGTTTATGAATGTCATATGTCATATAAATGACAAAACACCTGAAGGTTTCATCCTTCAGTTCAGAATGACGCTGTCAGTTCAGTAGGCAGGGTGATTCAAATCGAGATACCACTGTGCATAAGGCGTGTTTTTCACCTTGCGCTGATTGAAGTCCTCGGCGCCATCGGTCCACCAGACCTCACCGCGCTCGCCAAGCGCAACCTTGGCCTTGTCCACACTGGTCCGAGCCGTCTTCAAGGCTTCGGGGTCTTCGGACGCCTTGGCGGCCTTGACTGCACGACGTGCAGCCATCAGCTCATCCACCAGGTGCTGGCGGACGTCGTCGCTCAAAGAGGGATTGGAGCACCGCCAGAGTTGGTCCCTGACCACAAAATACCGACCGTCAGGCGTGGTCGGATTCACCCTACGAAAACCCGCGCGCGACCGCGTCAGCGCCGATCAGGCCTGTCACTCGCCCGGCCAGCGCATCCAGCCCGAACGGCTTGGTGAGCACTTGCGTGCAAGGCCGCAGGTGGCAATCGTCCAGCACGGATGTTTTGGCATAACCGGTGATGAACAGGGTCGGCAGGCCCGGTCGACAGTCGCCTGCCGCATCGGCCATTTCCCGGCCATTCATGCCGCCCGGCAAGCCTATGTCACTGATCAGCAGGTCGATGCGTGTGTCCGACTGCAGGATCTGCAAACCTGACTGTGCGTCTGCCGCTTCCAAGCAGTTGTAGCCCAGACCGCTGATGACTTCGGCGACGAGCATCCTCACCGAGGGTTCGTCGTCCACGATCAGGACGGTTTCGCCGGTGTGATGCGGCGGTTCTTCAATGACTTCCGGCTCGACGGGGCGGGGAGCATTTTCAGCAGTGTGGCGTGGCAGGTGCATGACCACGCTGGTGCCCTGGCCTTCGACCGATTCGACGCGAATCTGCCCGCCGGACTGGCGCACAAAACCATACACCATCGACAGCCCGAGACCGGTGCCGGCACCTATGGGCTTGGTGGTGAAGAACGGTTCGAAGGCTTTGGCGGCAATGTCCGGACTCATGCCGATGCCCGTGTCGGTGACCCGTATGCTCAGGTGCTCGCCGGCAGGAATGCCATGGTCCGGATCGGTGCACTCTTCAAGAGACGCGTTAGCGGTCTCGATGATAATGCGCCCGCCGTTGGGCATCGCGTCACGGGCGTTCAGGCACAGGTTCAGGAGCGAGCTTTCCAGCTGGGCATGATCGATCAGCGCAGGCCATAGATCATTCTGGGCGACGACCTTTATGTCTATCTCCGGGCCGACGGTACGGGCGATCAACTCTTCCATGTCATGAATCAACCCGTTGACGTCGGTGACTCTCGGCGACAGTGTCTGGCGTCGGGAGAACGCCAGCAGACGGTGAGTCAGCGACGCCGCGCGGCGTACCGCACCCTGGGCGACCGACACGTAACGGTCAACATCGCCGACGCGCCCCTGAGCCAACCGTTTGGTGATCAGTTCCAGGCTGCCGGAAATACCGGCCAGCAGGTTGTTGAAGTCATGAGCGATGCCTCCGGTCAGTTGCCCGACGGCATCCATCTTCTGCGAGTGGCGCAGGGCGTCTTCGATCTGCTCGCGTTCGAAAACGGCTTGTTCGATGCGCTGTTCGAGTGTCTGATTGAGTTCTCTGACCGCTTCTTCGGCTTTTTTTCTGGCGGTGACATCAACAGACGAGCCGATCAGACCGATCACCTCGCCGTTTTCATCGAGCAAGGGCGCTTTGGTCGAGAGCCACGTCGCTGCAGAGCCGTCAGGCAGGTTGACGTGTTCTTCGATCTGTTCGCTGACATTGTTCTGCATGATCCGGCGGTCGGTTTCCATGAGCACCCGTGCCTGCTGCGGATCATCCAGAAACTCCAGGTCCGTCTTGCCGATGAAAAACGCGGGCGGTTTGCCGATCAGTTCAGCGGTGCCACGATTGGCGACCAGCATGCGACCCTCGAGATCCTTGGCGTAGACGACGCCGGGAACGGCAGCCGTGAATATCCTCAGCAACTCGTTGAGCCGGTCGCGCTCCTCTTCAGCCGTGCGACGGCTGTCTATATCGAGCAATACGCCCGGACTGCGAACAGGTTTGCCGCGACTATCGCGCTCGATTCGTCCGCTGGCTTCGATCCAGCGATAAAGACCGTCTTCATGCAGAACCCGGTATTCGCATCGGTAGGTTTCGCTGCTTTGAAGCGCGTCCTCGATTGACTTGTCGACTCTGGCCGAGTCGTCGGGATGAATGGAGGCAATCACCAGTTCCAGTGGCAAGCCTTTGGCGCACAGCTTCGGGGACAAACCGAAGGTCCGGGCAAAACGCTCATCGCCGGTCAACTGATCGGCAATGATGTCCCACACCCAAGTGCCGACAACTGCCCCTGAATCCAGGGCGAGTTGTAGCTGCTCGGCCGCTTCCTGCTCCGAAGGCGGGGGTGGCTGGGGGGCAAATGGCCTGCCGCCAGAAACATCATTGCTCATCACTATCGACCCACTTGAACGCCTGGTTCACAAAGACTCAGTCATAGGGCAGCGCAGCGGCCTGAAAGTTGTACAAAATTTATTCTATTTTGTGCCTGATGCCTCACAGAGCGATCAGTAACACTCGATCATTCCATGATTCTGGATAGGGTGATATTAAATTAATATCATTTGAGGTGCGCGCTATTTTCAGCGGAGCAGGCAGGGCAGCGCTTTCAGGTCATGCCGGGCTCGGCGAGTCACCTGAAAGCGCTGGTTTCATTCAAGTATTCAGCGTCCTGCGAACGTCTCAATGCTGGCCGACGGGCGCAGGCAGGTTGGCAGCCTGCACCGGCGACCAGCGGGTTAGCGCATAAAACACTGCGCCGCCCAGGATGCAACCGGTAAACCAGGCGAAGTTGGCAATCGGCTTGAACCACTCGACAAAGGTGAAGCACAGACCGACCAGTGCAGTGAGCAGCAGTGCCTTGACCGCGATCCAGTTGACGCCGTTGGTGTACCAGTAACGACCGCTTGGCGTGTCATTGAACAGGGCGTCGACGTCGATCTGCTGTTTCTTGATCAGGTAGTAATCCACCAGCAGGATGCCGAACAGCGGGCCGATACAGGCCGCCAGCACGTCCAGAGTGTAATGGATCACTTCCGGGTTGTTGAACAGGTTCCAGGGGGTGATGAAGATCGACGCTACGGCAGCGATCATGCCGCCTGCACGCCAGCTGATGCGGCTGGGCGCCACGTTGGCGAAGTCGAAGGCAGGGGAAACGAAGTTGGCGACGATGTTGATACCGACCGTCGCGGTCACGAAAGTAAAGGCGCCGAGCAGCACGGCCGTGGTGTTATCGATGCGCGCGACGGTCGCGATCGGGTCGTGGATCATCTCACCGAAAATCGGCAATGTGCCCGAGACGATCACCACCGTTACCAGTGAAAACGCCAGAAAATTCACCGGCAAGCCCCAGAAATTGCCGCGGCGCACGTCGGCCATGCTGCGGCAATAGCGGCTGAAATCACCGAAGTTCAGCGTCGGCCCGGAGAAATACGAGACCACCAGCGCGATGGCCATGACCACTTGCCCGAACGCCGCCCAGCCGGACAACTCTTTTTCAGCCAGGGTGAAACTGATGTTGTCCCAGCCGGCGCGCCAGACAATCCAGCCTGCCAGCGCGAACATCACCGCGTAAACGGCAGGACCGGCCCAGTCGATGAAACGTCTGATCGACTCCATGCCGGTCCAGAACACAGCAGCCTGAACCACCCACAACGCCAGAAAGCCGGACCAGCCAAGCCACGACAGCCCGAGAAAGGTCACATTCTGATACGCAGCCAGTTCCGGGAAGAAACGCAGCACCACGATCACTAGCGCGCTGGACGCCAGGTAGGTTTGAATGCCGTACCACGCCACCGCGATCAGCCCGCGAATGATGGCGGGAATGTTGGCACCGAAGACGCCGAAGGCCAGGCGGCAGATGACCGGGTAGGGCACGGCGGCTTGCTGACTGGGTTTGGCCACCAGATTGGCGATCACTTGAATGATGCAGATCCCCACCAGCAGCGCGATCAGCACTTGCCAACTGGCCAGGCCCAGAGCGAACAGACTGGCCGCGAAAACGTAGCCGCCGACGCTGTGCACGTCGCTCATCCAGAACGCCAGGATGTTGTACCAGGTCCACTTCTGCGGCACCGGCCCCAGATCGTGGTTGTGCAAGCGCGGGCTGTACCCGGTCGGGCGTTGATCTGTCATTGCGTGACTCCCTCGGTGTGTCGTGACGGGATCGGAGTACGATCGGCGATTTTTTTGTATACGATCGTGTACGCAAAAAATGTGCCATACGATTATCATTCGGCCTGGAATGGTCGCGAGTCTTGTTTCAGGGCGCTTGTACCGAGACGGGTGGGTAAATCAGACAGGTTCGAACCTGCGCTTGAAGTGCACGTAAACAGGGCGCTTTTGCTCATTTACGGTGCGATTCATACGTTTTCAACTGAGAAGCCATTTGGCGCGCTGCTAAATTGCGCTACTCATCATGTTCCGCATCAGGCACTATTCTTGTATACGATCTGTAATGCCAATGTGATGTGAAGCCATGATCCGATCTGACAGTGCCCCGTTGTTTCTCACGCCTTCTGCCGATGAAAAAGGCCGTGATGAACAGATTTACCAGCATGTACTGGAAGCTATCGTCGAACATCGGCTCGCTCCGGGGACGCGCTTGCCCGAGGACGCTTTGGCCGACGTATTCGAGATCAGCCGTACCGGTATTCGCAAGGTCTTGCAGCGTCTGGCGCTGGAACGACTGGTGACCCTGCGCCCCAAGCGCGGTGCAGAGGTTGCGCAACCGTCGGCTCAGGAGGCACAGGATGTATTGGGTGCCAGGCAACTGATCGAGCCCGCGCTGATGGCCGATATCGCCACGCGAGTCGCCGGTCAGTGCCTGCAAGCCCTGCGCGCGCTCTGCGATCAGGAGCATGAGGCGCAACACGCCGGGCGCCACAGCGAAGCGATTCAATTGTCGGCGCGTTTCCATGTGCAACTGAGCGCGCTGGCGGGTAATCAGGTGTTGACCGAGCAGGTTGCGCAACTCACCACGCGGTCCTCGTTGATTGTGGCGGTGTACGGCTCGCGACGCAGTGTCGGCTGTGATTGTGGCCAGCATGTTGACTTGCTGACCTTGCTCGAAAGCGGGCACGGCGAACAGGCACGTGAATGGATGGCCGAGCATCTACGGCGCATCCGTGCCAGCCTGAATGTGGATGCGCCGGTCAGCGAGACAGTGGATTTTCATAGCATTTTCAAACGGCGCTGAAGGAGTTCCGGTGCGTATTCAAGTAATCAACCCCAACACCAGCGAAGCCATGACCCACAAGATCGGTCTGGCCGCGCAAGCCGTGGCGCGCCCTGGCACACAGATCATCGCCTGCAGTCCGGCGGATGGCCCGGTGTCCATCGAAGGCCATTTCGACGAGGCGATCGCGACCCTTGGCGTGCTGGAAGAAATACGCAAAGGCCGTGAGCAGCAGGTCGACGCGCACATCATCGCCTGTTTCGGCGACCCCGGCCTGCTGGCGGCACGCGAGTACGCCAGCGCCCCGGTGATCGGTATCGCCGAAGCGGCTTTTCACATGGCCAGCCTGATTTCTACCCGTTTCGCCGTGGTCACCACACTGACCCGCACCCGGATCATCGCCGAACATCTGCTGCAGCGTTATGGCTTCAGTGAATTATGCACATCGGTGCGCTGTATCGATCTGCCGGTGCTGGCGCTGGAGGAAAGCGGGCCGGAGCTCATCGAATGCATGGCCGAACAAGCCCGTCGCGCCCGTGATGACGAAGGGGCGGGAGCCATTGTGCTGGGTTGCGGCGGGATGGCGGATCTGGGCAGGCAGTTGAGCGAAGCGATCGGCCTGCCGGTCATCGACGGCGTGGCTGCGGCGGTGAAACTGGCCGAATCGCTGGTGGATCTGGGCCTGACCACCAGCAAACACGGCGACCTGGCCGACCCCATCGGCAAACCGTTCAAAGGCCGGTTTGCCTACCTGAGCCGTTGATGGCTTCTGCCCGAAGGGCGTAGGAGCGAACGTGTTCGCGAAAGGGGCGGCATGAACGATGAACATTCATCGTCTGAATACCGTTCGCGAACAGGTTTGCTCCTGCGGCCTTAGGCCAGAATCAAAAGCGAACTTGTATCTCACATAGCCGGCACGCCACCCCCGACCAAGGCTTCGGTCGTGTCGTCGGGCACCACAATCGTATTGTTGCCCGGCGTCAGGATGACCTTGCGGCAATCCTCTTTCTTCTTGTCGAACAGCTTGTAGCCCTTCGCCGCATCCTCCAGTGACATCCGGTGCGTGATGATAGCTTCGGGCTCCAGGCGGCCGGCCTCAATGTGTTCCAGCAGTTCAGGCATGAAGCGATGCACGTGGGTCTGGCCCATCTTGAAGGTCAGGCCCTTGTCGAACGCATCGCCGAACATGAAGCCGTGGATGAAACCGGCATATACGCCTGGCACACTGACCACGCCGCCACGTCTTACCGCCGCGATGCACTGACGCAATGCCTTGCCGCTGCTGCCTTCCAGCTTCAGCGTGGCCAGGATGGTTTCAGTGGTGCTGCCCTTGGCCTCGAAACCCACCGCATCCACAACGCCGTCCACGCCACGCATGCCAGCAGTCTGGCGGATGATCGTGTCGGCCGGATCATCATCTTCGTCGAAGTTGATCGGGATCACGCCGTAGGTTTTCTGCGCATAGGCCAGACGGTACGGGTGGTGATCAACCATGAAGATCTTCTCCGCACCGAGCATTTTTGCGCACGCTGCGCTCATCAGGCCGACCGGGCCAGCCCCATAAATGGCAACAGTCGAGCCTTGGCCTATCCCGGCGTTGAGTACAGCCTGCCAAGCGGTGGGGAGAATATCGGAGAGGAACAGAACCTTCTCGTCAGCCAGCGTGCCCGGCACCTTGAACGGACCGACATTGGCCTTGGGCACGCGCACGTATTCGGCCTGGCCGCCCGGGACGCCGCCATACAGATGGCTGAAGCCGAATAGCGCCGCTCCTGGTGGAATCGACTTTTTGTTAAGAATCGCGCCACGTCCGGTGTTGGTGGTTTCGCAGGCCGCGAACAGGTCGATGTTGCAGAAAAAACAGCTGCCGCAGGCGATGACGAACGGGATCACCACGCGATCGCCTTTGGCCACGGCCGTGACGGCCGAGCCGGTTTCTTCCACGACGCCCATGAACTCGTGACCGAAAATGTCGCCATGTTCAACCGTAGGGATTTTGCCGCGATACAAGTGCAGGTCGGAACCGCAGATAGCCGTCGCGGTTACGCGCAGAATGATGTCATCCGCTTGCTCGATCACGGGGTCCGGCACCGTGTCGACCTTCACATTGTTCGCACCGTGGTAAGTCAAGGCTCTCATGGTTAATCCTCAATGGCAGCAGGAATTCCGCTCCGTTACTGAAGATGAACCATGAGATTTTTGTTGGTTCAGCGCGATTGGTTGACGTGGGACTAACGGTAGGTCAGTTGCGGAACGCCGTCATATCCTGCAACAGCATGCCCATCAGGCGGTTGGCGCCGACACTCAGTTGACGGCCCAGGCGGCTGATCAGGTGGGTCTGCGGGGTGCTGAACACCTCATGCTGCAAGGGCAGGGCCCGCAATGTTCCGGCCTTTATTTCTTCCTCCACGACAAAGGTCGGCAGCAGCGTGACGCCACCCTGCATGGCGAAATGCTTGAGCATGGCGAAAGTGCTGCAGGTCAGCGTCGGCTGCACAGTGATGCCCAACTGGTGCTCGGCTTGCAGCAGAATCTGGCGGATACCGTAAGACACTGCGGGCAGGGCGACACGGTAGTCTTCAAGTGCCTGGAGCTTTATCGGGCCTGGTTCTTCCGCCAGCGGATGATTCGGCGCGGTGATCACACAGACCGGTTGACGCTGATGCGCATGCGAGCGGATTTTCGGGTCGGCAGCCGGGTTGAAGACCAGGCCGATGTGCGCTTCATCCTCGACCACCTGGCGAATCACTTCGTTGCTGCCACACACGTTCACGATCAGTTCGATCCTGGGGTACAGCTCGGAAAACCGGGCCAGCGGCTGCGCGAGACTTTCCAGAAACCCCTCTCCGGAGACCAGCGTCACCGAGCCGCTGTGCAAGCCTTTCAGAGCCTGAATCGAATCCAGCAGGACCTCCTGCTGCGTCAGTCGCTGGCGGTAGTAGGCCAACACCTTGTCGCCCGCCTCGGTCGGTTTGACGCCGCGTCGATGACGCTCGAGCAGTGGAGAGCCCAGCTCCTGTTCCAGTTGCGCGATCTGACGGCTGACCGCCGAAGGCGCAACGTTGAGGAAGTCGGCAGCAGCCCGGACGCTGCCCAATCGTACGGCTTCGAAAAAATACAGGATGCGTCGATCTTGAACGAGGCTCATGGGCTTCCAGTGTTGCGCTAAAGGCAACATAAATTCGATTTTTGGATTATTGCTGAGAGGGGAGAGCGCTGTCCATACTCGAATCATCAGCACATTGCAGGCCGAAAGGGCCCGCAGCGTCATCCTCTAATTCGTACAAAATCTTTGATCGGGATGCAGACATGACTTTGAAAGCAGGTGTGATCGGATTGGGCAACATGGGCGGCGGCATGGCTGCGACGCTGGCGGGCAAGGGCTTTGATGTCAGCGGCTTCGACCTGTCGCAGGCCGCACTGGCCCAGGCCGAAAGCAAGGGCGTCAAGCCGGTTGCCGATCGCACGCAACTGATTCAAGGCGTGGACATTCTGATCCTCTCGCTGCCCAAGGCCGAGCATGTGGAATCGGTGTGCCTCGGCGAGGGTGGCATCAACGAGGTGGGTCGCAAGGGCCTTATCGTCGTCGATACCACGACTTCAACGCCGGAAATGAGCCGCAAGGTCGCCACCGAACTGGCGAAGAACGGTATCGCGTTCATCGACGCGCCGGTGTCTGGCGGCCCGAAAGGCGCAGCCACCGGCACCATGTCGATGGTCATCGGTGCCGAGGACGCCGACCTGGCGCGCGCCATGCCAATCCTGGAAGGCATGAGCGGGACACGCGTGCACGTCGGGCAATGTGGCGCAGGCAATGTCGCCAAGATCGCCAACAACATGCTCGCCGCCTGTCACCTGATCAGCACTGCCGAAGCCGTGGCGATGGCCGCGCGTGCAGGTGTCGATCCGGAAAAACTTCTGCAGGGCCTGAATGCCGGTTCCGGACGCAGCGGTGCCACGCAAGTGATGTTCCCGACCTGGGTACTCAACAAGGCCTATGACTCGGGTTTCACCATGGGCCTGATGCGCAAGGACGTTGGCCTGGCCAGCGATCTGGCGGACAGCCTGGACATGGACCTGCCGCTGTCGCGCGTCGTCGCACAATTGTGGCAGGCCAGCAGTGAAACCCTGGCGGACAATGAAGACTTCTGCGCCATCGTGCAACGCACCGATGGCAAACTTTACGGTCATGGAGAATAAGCGATGAGCACTGCAAAAATCCTCGAACTGATGCGTCCTTACTGGGGCGATCGCAGTGTCATCGCCAGCTACGTAGGCGGCCAGTTCATCGAAGGTCACGGCGCGCCCGTCGAAGTGCGCAATGCCCACGACGACAGCCTGTTGCTGAGTTTCCCGGATGCCGACGAGTCGTTGGTCGAAGTGGCCGACAAGGCCGCCAGGGCTGCACAACAACAATGGTGGGCACTGACCGCTCAGGCGCGTGGCCGCGCCATGTATCAGGTGGGCAATCTGATTCGTGACGAGCTGGAAAACCTCGCTCAGATTGAATCCCTGACCGCCAACAAGCCGATCCGCGATGCGCGTGTCGAAGTGCTCAAAGTGGCCGAGATGTTCGAGTATTACGCCGGTTGGGCGGACAAGCTGCACGGCGACATCATCCCGGTGCCGACCACGCACCTGAACTATGTGACCTACGAACCACTGGGCACGGTGTTGCAGATTACGCCCTGGAATGCGCCGATCTTCACCTGCGGCTGGCAGATCGCCCCGGCGATTGCAGCGGGCAACGCGGTCATTCTCAAACCGTCGGAACTGACCCCGCTCAGCTCGCTGATGGTCGGCGTGCTGATCGAGCGTGCCGGCGTGCCGAAAGGGCTGGTCAACGTGATTGCCGGTTTCGGTCATTCCATCGGCCAGGCGTTCATTGCCAAGGCTGACATTCGCAAGGTGGTGTTCGTCGGCTCACCCGCCACTGGCCGGCATATCGCTGTGGCAGCGGCGCAGCGTTGCATTCCTGCGGTGCTGGAACTGGGCGGCAAGTCGGCCAATATCGTGTTCGACGATGCCGACCTGGAAGTCGCCTTGCGCGGTGCCCAGGCTGCGATCTTCTCCGGTGCCGGGCAGAGCTGTGTTTCCGGTTCGCGCCTGTTGGTGCAGGAGTCGATCTTCGAGAAGTTCACCAATGCCCTGGCGGTGGCTGCGACGCAGTTCAAGGTCGGTGACCCGAGCGATCCGGAAACCCAGATCGGCCCGATCAACAACGCCAAGCAATACAGTCATGTGAAAAACATGGTCGAGCAGGCGCTCAAGGACGGCGCAAAACTGGTGGGCGAGCACGCTGATCCGATCCCGGAAAAGCCCGGTTACTACATCAACCCGACCGTTCTGGCGGGCACCAACGCGCTGTATTGCGCGCAGGAAGAAATCTTCGGCCCGGTGGTAGTGGCGATTCCATTCAAGGACGAAGAGGACGCGATCCGCATCGCCAACGACAGTCGTTTCGGTCTGGCCGGTGGTGTCTGGACCCGTGATGTCGGCCGCGCTCACCGCGTTGCAAAGCAAGTGCGAGCGGGGACCTTCTGGGTCAACGGTTACAAGACGATTCACGTCAGTTCGCCGTTCGGCGGCTATGGTGAGAGTGGTTATGGCCGGTCTTCCGGTCTGGATGCCCTGCGCGAGTACAGTGAAGTGAAAAGCGTCTGGGTCGAAACCGCCGCCAAGCCAGCCGCCAGCTTTGGCTATGGCGCGAGTCTGGAGTAAGCACATGTCCATTTCAAAGACGTTGATTGACGAAGCCACCGTGTGGCGCCGCACCCTCCACGCCGCGCCGGAACTGGGGTTCCAGGAGCTGAAAACCTCTGACAAGGTGGCTGAGTTGCTGAGCGGTTTCGGCATCGAGATCCACCGAGGTCTGGGCGGCACTGGCGTGGTTGGCACCCTGCGTAATGGTGACGGGCCGACCATCGGCCTGCGTGCCGACATGGATGCCTTGCCGATTCAGGAGCTGGGCGACAGCGTTCACAAGTCGACCCACAAGGGCTGCATGCACGCCTGCGGTCACGATGGCCACACCGCGATCCTGCTGGCCACCGCCAGGCATCTGGCCGAGACTCGCCGCTTTCGCGGCACAGTGCATTTCGTCTTCCAGCCTGCCGAAGAGAACCTCGGCGGCGCACAGCGAATGATCGAAGACAGGCTGTTCGAGCGCTTTCCGATGGAAGCCATCTACGGCCTGCACAACTGGCCGGGTGTGCCTGCGGGCAAGGTTGTGATCAATCCGGGTCCGATGATGGCCTCGCTCGACACCTTTGAAATCACCCTGACCGGCAAGGGCAGCCACGCGGCCATGCCGGACAAGGGCAATGATCCGATCGTGGCCGCAGCCGAGCTGGTGCTGGGGCTGCAAACCATTGTCTCCCGGCGCCTGTCACCGCTCGACTCGGCGGTGGTCAGCATCACTCAGTTCAATGCCGGTGAGGCGATCAACGTGATCCCGGAAACCGCCACGCTGCGTGGCACCGTGCGTTGCCTGCAAACCCCTGTGCGGGAAAAGGTCCAGCGACTGATCGGCGAGTTCGTCGAGCGTTTGCCGACGGCCTTCGGCGTGCGCGGCGAACTGGTTTACAACGTCGGCTACCCGGTGACCGAAAACCACGTCGAAGCAGCAGCCACGATCCGTCGTGCAGCGGTCGCTGCAGTGGGCGAGGCCAACGTGCAGTGGGGCTGCAACCCGTCGATGGCCTCCGAAGACTTCGCCTTCATGCTGCATGCCTGTCCGGGTGCCTACATCTGGATGGGCGTCGACGGCGAGAAGCCGTCGGCGGCGTTGCACAATCCGTACTACGACTTCAACGACCAAGTGATTGAGCCCGGCGTTGCGGTCTGGACCTCGCTGGTGGAGCAGTGTTTGCCGCTGAGTTGAATGGCTCGCATACATATGTCGTAGGAGTGAGCTTGCTCACGAAAGCAATGGTCCAGACGCCCTTTTTTATGGGATTTACTGGCCTCTTCGTGAGCAAGCTCACTCCCACCGGGAACGGACTCCGTCAAGGTGCCGCGAGCAATTCCACTGCAATACCGGATATGTCCGGCAGGCAGGTCAGCAGGTGGTCGCGCAGTTCCAGTACTCGCTGGCGCTTGAAGCTGTCCTGCAGCCAGACCAGGTAATAGGCATCTCCGGTGCCAACCGCCGAGTTGAACGGCAGAAAAACCTGGCCTTCGTTCAGGTCATCAGCGACTAGAAACAGATCGCCAATCGACACACCGTGCCCTCTGACCGCGGCGGTAATGCCCTGATCAAGCGTGTCGAACACCTTGCCTTTGCTCAACGTCACCTGACCGGAGAGGTCCATCCGGTTCAGCCAGCGCCGCCAGTCGCGGCGGTCGCTGGACGGATGGATAAGTTCAGCGGCCTGCAGCCTCTCTGTTCCCCACGGCTGGTCGCCTAACGTGTCTGCCGAGCAGATCGGGATCAGCCACTCATCGAACAGCTTGCAGGTTTCCACCTCGGCACCAAAGTTGCCATTGCCCAGCAGAATCGCGCAGTCGAAAGGCTCCGAATAGAAGTCCACGCTATCAAAGTCCATCCACACGCTGGACAGCTGAACCGGCAGGGCGGGCGCAGGCTTTTTGAAGGACTCCAGCGCGTGCAGCAGCCAGCGCATGGTCAGGGTGGACGGTGATTTGAGGCGCAGATTCGCGCCCTGACCCCGGAAGGGCTGGCAAGCGTCCTCGATAATCCGGAAGCCGATCTTGAGCTGGCTGGACAGCCTCCGGCCCTCGTCACTGAGCGAAAGCCGCGGGCCATTGCGCTCGAACAATCGACAGCCAAGGGTTTCTTCCAGGGTACGAATATGACGGCTGATGGCACTCTGGGTAAGAGATAGCTCCTGCGCAGCACGCGTAAATGAGCATGATCGGGCCGCTACTTCAAAGGCTCTCAGCGCGTAAAGAGGCGGTATACGTTCAGTCATGTGATAACTAACCATGATTATTTGTCATAGTAGGTTACACCTTTTTCCATTTTTCCGCGCACGCGTCTCCGGTCAGAATCGCCGGCTCGTCCACTGTCGTAAAAATCAAACAATAAGGCGGTGTTCTTATCTGCTGCGTGCGTGAGGGAATATGCTGCCCAAGTCCGAAAAGCTGTTGCGCCAATCTGTTGTAAGACATTTGCTGGAAAGTGACACCGCCCTGGAAATGGGCTGGCGGGTTCAGGCTTACAGGCAGTTCGAGCAGGTGCTGAGTGACAAGGGCTTCCCTTGTCTGTTTGGACGCCGTGCCAACAAGTCCGGAAGTTGTCTGCTGCTGTTCATCCCCTGTGAGAATGAGCAACAAGCGCTACGTGACGGCATGGAAGCGTACGTGAAGTTCGTTAATGACACACCACTTGAAGATCGCCTGTTCAACCCGTTGATTGTCATTTTCGAGAAAACCGATTTCAACAGCCTGGCCGAAGAACAGGCCTATGCCTGGGCCACCCTGCAACATTTACATGAAGGTGACCGATCACCCTGGCCGGCCAACGCCTGCACAGACCCTGAAGTGTTCGAGTGGACCTATCACTTCGCCGGACTGCCGATGTTCATCAACATGAGCTTTCCCCCGTCACAGCGCGATGAAAAGCCGTTCGCTGGGTGGGCACATTGTGTTTGTGGTCAACCCTCGGGAGAACTTTGACGAGGTGGCAAGCGCCGAGACGGAAAGTGGTCGCAAGGTCAGGGAAAAGATTCGCCAGCGAATCGCCGATTACAACAACGGCGTGGTACCCGACACGCTGGGTTTTTTCGGCGACCGTAGCAGCCTGGAATGGAAGCAATATCAACTGTATGAAGAAGGCGGGCTTTCACTGTCCCGTTGTCCTCTGCACATCAAAGTCGACAAGACTGACCATTTGAACGAGCGTTGAGTACCCATGGATATATCGTTGCTGCTGATCTACATGTTCAGCGTGTTCATGCTGATCATCACCCCTGGTCCGGTGGTGGCACTGATCGTCAACACCAGCCTGGCGTGCGGGCCGAAACGCGCGATGTTGACGGCGCTGGGCACCAACTGGGCGTCACTGGTGCTGGTGTTGGTCGCGGCATTGATTCTGACGGGAACACTGTCGGTGAGCGTAAGCATGCTCAACTGGATCAGCCTGGTGGGCTGTTTCTTCATCGCTTACCTGTCGGTGCAGGCGCTGGAACAGGCGTTGCGTTACGCCCCGTCGCGGCCTGAAACAGCGCCAGCGCCGATGCCTGCGCATAGCAGGCACAGCGGGCTGGTGACCGGTTTTCTGGTCGGAATTTCCAATCCGAAGGACATCATCTTCTTCGTCTCGTTTTTCCCGCAGTTCATTCACGTCACCGAATCGTTCAAGGGCAGCATCGCCTTGTTGTCGTTGCTGTGGATCATCATTGATCTGTCTATCCTGTTCGCCTATATCTTCCTGATGCGCCAGAAACTGGCCTTGAAGTACAAGCGCAAGATCGAAGTCGCCTCCAGCGTGACCTTGCTGCTGATCGCGCTGGGCGGGATCCTCTATTCGGGCTCGACACTGTTGAATCAGTAAACGCCTGCGCCCATCAGCACTCGATCAGGTTGACCGCCAGGCCGCCGCGTGAGGTTTCCTTGTATTTGTCGTGCATGTCGGCGCCGGTGTCGCGCATGGTGCGGATGGCGTGGTCCAGCGAGATGTGATGCTCGCCGTCGCCGCGCAGGGCCATCTGGGCGGCATTGATGGCCTTCACGGCAGCAATCGCGTTGCGCTCGATGCAGGGGATCTGCACCAGCCCGCCGACAGGATCGCAGGTCAGCCCCAGATTATGCTCCAGGCCAATCTCGGCAGCGTTCTCCACCTGCTCGGGCGTTGCGCCGAGGATCTCTGCCAGACCGGCGGCGGCCATCGCGCAGGCCGATCCTACCTCACCCTGACAACCGACTTCGGCACCGGAAATCGAGGCGTTTTTCTTGCACAGAATGCCGACCGCAGCGGCGCTCAGGAAAAAGCGCACCACGTCATCGTCATTGGCCGTGGGTTTGAATTTCATGAAGTAGTGCAGCACGGCGGGCACGATGCCAGCCGCGCCGTTGGTGGGCGCCGTCACCATGCGCCCGCCTGCGGCGTTTTCTTCGTTGACCGCGAGGGCGAAAAGGTTGACCCATTCCATGGCGCTCAGCGTCGAGCCGATCACGTTGGGGTTATCGAGGTTCTGCAGGTTCTGATGCAGGCGGTAGGCACGCCGCCGCACGTTCAGGCCACCGGGCAGGATGCCGGTTTCCACCAGGCCCTTGTCGACGCAGGCGCGCATCGCGGCCCAGATCACCATGATCTTCTCGCGGATTTCTTCCTCGCTGCGCCAGACCTTCTCGTTGGCCATCATCAGTTCGGAAATGCTCATGCCGTGGGTCTTGCACAGCTTGAGCAACTGCGCGCCGCTGAAAAAATCATAGGGCAGGACGGTTGTGTCGTTGTCCAGCACGCCGCTGGCGGCCTGTTCGGCGTCGATCACAAAACCGCCGCCCACCGAATAGTAGGTCTGCTCGTAAAGTTCGCCGTTCTTGCCGTAGGCACACAGGGTCATGCCGTTGGGGTGGTAGGGGAGGCTTTCATCGAGCAGGCACATGTCCCGCTCCCAGACGAAGGTGATGGCCTGTTCGCCCGCCAGCATCAGCTGGTTATCGGCACGCAGTGCGTCGATGCGCTGGTTGACCTGGCTAGGGTCGATCTGATCCGGCCACTCACCCATCAGGCCCATGACTGTTGCGCGATCGCTGCCGTGACCGATGCCCGTGGCCGACAGAGAACCGTACAATCGCACCTCGATCCGTTCTACGCTGTGCAACCGGTTGTGGTTGCGCAGCTCGGTCACGAACAGCGCACCGGCGCGCATTGGCCCTACGGTGTGGGAACTGGACGGCCCGATGCCGATTTTGAACATGTCGAAGACGCTGATAGCCATCACGAAGGTCCTTCAGGTGAGATGATGCACGGGAATTTGGTATTCCCCTTTTTCTGTTACTCATCTTTGGCTTCGGCTGTCGAAACGACAAACGATTGTTGCTATGCAACGCTTTAGCGGAACTCTTCAATGAGCAGAATCTTCAACGCACAGATGCACGCCTGGCTACAGGTGTTCGCCTGCGCGGCCCGTCACCTGTCCTTCACCCGCTGCGCGGAAGAATTGCACGTCACCCCCGGCGCGATCAGTCAGCAGATGCGCCAGCTCGAGGAGCGCCTGGGCTTTGCGCTGTTTCACCGGGTCGGGCGCGGGCTTGAGCTGACCGCGGAAGGTCAGCGTCTGGCGGTGGTCGCCAACGAAGTGCAGAGCCGTATCAGCGAAGAACTGCGCCTGCTGTATTCCGGGCGTATCGGCGGGGTGTTCAAGCTGCGCTGCATTCCATCATTCCTGAGCAAATGGCTGATGCCGCGCCTGCCACGCTTGCAGGCAGCGTTTCCGGACATCCAGTTGCGGATCATTGCCGAGGACAGCAGCGGGTCGTTGCGTGATGACGATTTCGATCTGGCCATCGACCTGAACGACGGCAGCTATCCGGGGTTGTCGACTACGCCCTTGCTGGAGGAGGAGCTGTTTGCGGTCTGCTCGCCAGACCTGCTGGTGGGCAAGCCGCCGCTGGATACGCCCAGTCAGCTGGTGCACTTCCCGTTGCTGCACGACATCACCGCCTGGCGCGGCAGCTATGAATATGCGGAGTGGGAGTTCTACCTGACGGCCATCGGTGCCGATGGCATCGACGTGCGTCGCGGCCACACGTTCAATCGTAATCATCTGACCATCGACGCCGCGCGTATGGGTATGGGCGTGGCCATTGCACGCAAGGCGCTGATCACCGATGAGCTGGAGCAGGGCTTGCTGATCGTGCCGTTCGGCCATCCGATAAAGGCCAGAAAGAAATACGTGCTGGCCTATCGCGAAGGGGCGCTCAGCACCCCGTCACGTCGCGCAGTGCATGACTGGCTGGTGAACGAGGCGCTGGGCTGATTCGATCCGAATCATTCGGTGCGAATCAATGAAACAGCTCGGCGATCAATACCGCGCCAATGAACGTACCGAAGTTGGCCAGGAACGACACCAGCACAATCCGCCAGCCCAGGCGGCGGAAGGCCGGGAGGTCCTTGGCAATCGACAGGCCGGCGAAGGTCAGCATCGGGGTAATGACCGCCAGCAGGTTGATCGAGCTGGTGACTCGCGCAATCTCGGCGGCCCAGGGGCAGGCCGGCGAGGTCAGGAACATTGCTACCAGCGACACCATGCACACCGCGGGGATCTTGCGGCGAAGCAGGTTGCACAGCACCTCACCCGCGAAGGCGCAGAAAATCATGATGCCCATACCGGTGAGGGCATCGGCTGACAGGGTCTTGTAGCCGACATAGTTGGCAATCAGCGCCAGTGCACCCGCCGCCAGCCAGGCACTGATCTTGCCCGACCAGCCCAGCTCCGGCACCTCCAGCGACACGTCGCTGTGGCGCAGACCTTCCTCGCTCATGGACGCCTTGGTGGTGCGGCCGATCAGCGGCTCGAGCACACGGTAGCCCCAGACCGCCAGTGGCAGGGAGATGAACAGGGTGAAGTAGGTGCCGATGGTGGTGGTGATCAGGTTCGAGGCTGCCGCCAGAGTCATGACTTCCTTGGCGACTTCTGGTGTCTGTTGCGCGGCAATCGCCCCGGCAGCGGCGGCCATCATGCTGCCCGAGCCGATGCCTGAGCCCATCGCCAGCGAGTTGGGATGGAAGATCCCCAGGCTGGCGATAAACCCGGCGACAATCGCAATGAACAGCGCGCCGAACAGGGTGCCCGTCAGGTATTCGGCCAATACACCGCGACCCTCCGGAGAGTCCATGCCATAGCGTTCGCCGATGATTGCCAGGCTTGGTTCACGGCCGACCGAGAAGGTCGCACCGATGGCTTCGCGCTTGATACCGAGCATCAACGCCACCGGCAGACCGAGCACCACGGTGCCGACGAAGTGGCCGAACTCCTGAAACATCAGCGCCCATCCGGAAGCGAACACCACCGGCAGCGAGCCGCCGACCACCAGGCCGAGCTTGGCGATGAAAATCAGCAGGGCAGGTTGCAGGATGGAGGCCGAGCGCAATTGCGTACCGTGGTCGATACCAATGGTGCCTGGCATACGGCGACTGGCAAGGCCGATCATCGCGCCCAGCAGCAGCGCCCAGACCATCGGTAACAGCACCACTTTGCCGGGGCCCAGCGGGATACTGATGGCACCGATCATTTCGGCAATGATGAGGATAATGGCGGCCCAGACATACAGTTTCACCGTCGATGAAACGGCCTGATTGTCACCCGACACTGCAGCGTGTGAGTTTTGCATGATGATCCCCTTGCCTGCTGAATGGCCTTTTTCAGGCCTTATCAATCGTTATTCTGTTTTTCAGGTCGGCGCGGTGAAGCGCCAGGGCAGCGTTGAAAAGTCCATGAAGTCATGGAGACCGTTATCCGGCCAGGTATTTTTATGAGGTCTGAATGTGATCCAGACCCAGGCTGCTTCGAGCCTTTGCAAGGGGATCACCGGGTGCGCTATTTGAAGGGATGAGCCTTTGAATACGGCACTTTGCTGTCCACACGCAACCGCAGTATGCATAGCACGAGGTTGCACACCAATATTGCGAATTTTATTTATCGTTGCTTTAAACAGAACGCAGAACGCTAAGGGAATGTGACGCAGAGCGCTCATCATTATGCACAAGTCCGCTTTTGATTCTGGCCGAAGGCCGTAGGAGCGAACTCGTTCGCGAAGACGATGTTGGCTATCGTGCCGACGCTCCGCGTCCTCTTGGCGACGCAGAGCGTCGAGACCTGCATTCCCACGCGGAGCGTGAGGAACGATAGTCTCAACTCCGTGCCGAAGCTCTGCGTCGATATGCACGGACAATCCGATTATCGTGCGACGCTCCGCGTCGTCATGCAGCTCCGGACGCTCCGCGTCCTCTTGGCGACGCAGAGCGTCGTGAACTGCATTCCCACGCTGGAGCGTGAGGAACGATAATCTCAACTTCGTGCTGACGTCCCGCGTCGGTGTGTACGGATAATTCAACTATCGTGCAGCCCCTGTCGCTCTCACTAATCAGTAGGCGGGACTGCTCAGTTCCAGCGCCCTGGCGCATTCCTCCAGTGAGCGCCGCTGGGTGTCGGCATACAGGTCCAGTTCGTTGAGCGTCCCGCGTCCCAGTGCCTGCTCGAAATCCTGCTGATTCGAATTCGTCGCGTAGTGCGCCTGTGCGTTATCGCCCAGGTTGGACTGGAAAATGCCCGCCGCACTGACCGGCAAAAAGTCTTCGTACACCAGTGGCTCGAAGCGCACGTGACCTGCTTCGACAAGCTGCTCCAGACTGCCGGATGCACGCTCGGCAATACCTGATTCGGTCGGGAAATAGCGGAAGTAGGCCAGGCCCTGCCTGCGCATTTCAGCGTGGCTGTCCGGAAACGCCTCGAACGTGTTTTCCAGCAGCTCGGCATAGCGCAGGGCATTCGCCTCATTGGGGAACTCACCCAGCGCGTCTCGGGCCTCGTTCAGCAGCCGGTCATACAGCTCGCGACCTTTGGGGGTCAGTGCAGCGCCACGCTGTTCGATCTCGCCGAAGCGTGCCGAGTGGCTACCCGACTGACTGCCACCCTGGCCCATGAAGGCAATCGGTTCTTCCAGCGCCTTGAAGCTGGTCTGGCGCAGCAGAATCGGGCACTGGCGACGTGGCGGCCCCTCGACCACCGCCTTGGGTGTGATGCCTTTGCCGGGCATACCGGCCTGAACCGCATCAATGTCCAGCGTGCGTGGCGTCAGGTGGTTGATGTGCGGACCTCGAAACGCCACCACATCGGCGATCAGGCGATGCTGAGTGTTCAGCTTCTGGTAGTCGTCCAGCGAAACGGTCGCCATGTTGTGCCAGCGAAAGGTTTCCAGCGCCTGCTGAATGAACTCGGCCGCATCGGTTTCGCTCAAGCCGCCGTCTGCTTCATGCTTGTCGATCAACGCTAGGGCGCCGGGCGTGAAGATACTGCGTTTGCCCAGCACCTGACCGGCGAACTCACGCAGGCTGTCGCTTTCGATCAGTTCCAGACGCAGCAACGAGGTGAACACGCGAAACGGACTGACCTGCAGCGCCTGCTCATGCACGGCGCGAAAGGCGGTGGAGTGAACCGGCACGCCGGCCGCGCTCAGGTCGTAGTAACCCACCGGCTGCATGCCCATGACCGCGAACAGGCGGGCGAGGGTGGCCAGTTCCTGTGCCGTGCCGACGCGGATTGCACCGTGCCGTTCCATATCCAGGCGCTGGATTTCACCGGTCTGGCGCAAACTGTCCAGCACGCTGCTGTCATGGTTCATGACCTGTTCGTTGACTTCACTCACCAGCGCCATCAGCGTGCCGTACAGCGGCACTTCGTGCTTGTACATCTGCGACATGGCGCGAGAAAAGCCCGCGCGGATCTGGTCCGGGTCGGCAAAGCGTGCTGTGCTCATCAGGGTGTTTTCTCCGTACGGGTTCAAGCCAGCGCTGCCAGGCAGCGCTCGAAAATATCCAGCCCTTCGTGCAGCACGTCGGGCTCGATGGTCAGCGGGATCAGCAGGCGGATGATGTGCCGCGACTTGCCGCTGGGCATCAGCAGCAGCCCGGCGTCCCTGGCCAAGCTCAGCAGCTCGGCGAGCTGTCGGGTGCCGGGCTCGCCCTCCGGCGTGATCAGTTCGATACCGCGCATGCAGCCGACACCGGTCAGCCTGCCCAGATACGGCGACAGTTTGCTCGTCCGCCAGGCTTCATAGCGTGAAACGATAGCGTGCTCCTGCTGCTCGCCCCAGCTGGACAGGTTGGCATCGGTCATCTGCGCCAGTGACGCGAGGCCCGCTGCGCAGCCGATCGGGTTACCGGAATACGTGCCGCCCAGGCCGCCCTTGGGCAGGTTGTCCAGCAACTGCCTGCGACCTACCACCGCGCCCAGCGGGATGCCGCCCGCAATGCTTTTGCCCAGCAGAATCAGATCCGGCTCGATGCCCAGACGACTGAACGCAAAACGCTGCCCGGTACGGCCGAAGCCGGACTGGATTTCATCGGCGATCAGCACGATGCCGTGTTTATCGCAGAACGCTCGCAGTGCCTGGGCAAAGTCCGGCTGCATGGCCAGAAAACCGCCTTCGCCCTGAACCGGTTCGAAGATGATGCAGCCCACGTCGTTGACGTCGATCTCGACGCTGAACAGCCGGTCCATGGCCTTGAGCGCCTGCTCGGTGGACACGCCGTTGTCCTTGCTGGGGAACGGAATGTGAAAGACCGGACCGGGCAGCACGCCGACTTTCTGTTTATAGGGCGCTACCTTGCCGTTGAGGTTCAGGGTCGCCAGCGTTCGGCCATGAAAGCCGCCGTCAAAGGCGATGACCGCCGTGCGGCCGGTGGCGCCGCGTACGATCTTCAGCGCATTTTCGGCCGCTTCCGCACCGCTGTTGGTGAGCATGCCGCTGAGGGGGTAACTGACCGGTACGAACTGCGTGAGCTGCTGCATGAAGCGGATATACGGGTCATGAGGCGTGGCGTTAAAGCAATAGTGGGTCAGCTTTGCCGCCTGATCCTGAATTGCCGTGACCACCTGCGGGTTGCAGTGCCCCAGATTGAGCACCCCGATGCCGCCGACAAAGTCGATATAGCGCTTGCCGGTGGTGTCCCAGACTTCGGCGTTGCGGCCGTGGGAAAGCGTCATGTTGTGGACAAACGAAATGGATTCGCTGATGTGTTCGCTCATCGGCCTGGCCCTGACTCCGGGTGATCATGATGGCCTTATCCAAACAAACATCGGGCCGCGCTCGCAAACGAAATAAAATCACCGGGTCATTCCAATAATTCCCGATGTAAGGGCTTTTATGGCTATTAACGATCAGGAGTTCATTCCTAAAAGGAATCATGTTTTTCAAAAACGTCGTTTGTAGCCCGACCCTGAGTAGCTTGATACTGAGGTCATCGATGATTTCCACCGGGTTCATGACAGGAGAATCAACATGGTTGCCGAGTTATTAGCACGTCTGGGCGTAGCGAACAGTGCCCACACACAAGGGGACTATCCGGTTTACACCCCGATTGATGGCAGCCGGATTGCCTCGGTCACGCTTGAAGACAAGGCACAGGTCGTGGCGCGTATCGACAGCGCCCACAATGCGTTTCTAAAGTGGCGCACAGTACCTGCGCCACGGCGTGGCGAGCTGGTGCGGATCTTTGGTGAAGTGCTGCGTGAGCACAAGGCTGATCTGGGCGAACTGGTGTCGGTCGAGGCCGGCAAGATCACTCAGGAAGGTCTGGGTGAAGTGCAGGAAATGATCGACATCTGCGACTTTGCCGTCGGTCTGTCGCGTCAGTTGTACGGCCTGACCATCGCCTCCGAGCGTCCCGGTCATCACATGCGCGAAACCTGGCACCCGCTGGGTGTGGTCGGCGTGATCAGCGCGTTCAACTTTCCGGTTGCGGTCTGGGCCTGGAACACCACGCTGGCGCTGGTCTGCGGCAACCCGGTGATCTGGAAGCCTTCGGAAAAGACTCCGCTGACGGCACTGGCCTGTCAGGCGCTGTTCGACAAGGCGCTGAAGATTTTCGGTGATGCGCCGGCAGCACTGGCGCAACTGGTGATCGGTGATCGTGACGCCGGTGAAGCGCTGGTCGACGACCCTCGCGTGCCACTGATCAGCGCCACCGGCAGCACCCGCATGGGCCGTGAAGTCGGGCCGCGTGTCGCCGCCCGTTTCGGGCGCAGCATTCTGGAGCTGGGCGGCAACAACGCGATGATTCTGGCCCCGAGCGCCGATCTGGACCTGGCCGTGCGCGGCATTCTGTTCAGTGCGGTAGGCACCGCCGGTCAGCGTTGCACCACGTTGCGCCGCCTGATTGTGCACCGCTCAATCAAGGACGAAGTGGTCGCCCGCGTCAAGGCAGCCTACGCCAAGGTGCGCGTCGGTGATCCGCGCGAAGGCAATCTGATCGGCCCGCTGATCGACCAGCAAGCGTTTTCGGCCATGCAGAACGCGCTGACCAAGGCCCGCGACGAAGGCGGTCAAGTGTTTGGTGGCGAGCGTCAGTTGCAGGACAAATACCCGAACGGCTACTACGTCACGCCGGCCATTGCCGAAATGCCTGGCCAGAGCGAAGTCGTGCGTCACGAAACCTTCGCGCCGATTCTCTACGTGCTGGTTTACGACGACTTCGAAGAGGCCTTGCGCCTTAACAACGAAGTGCCGCAGGGCCTGTCGTCGTGCATTTTCACTACCGACCTGCGTGAGGCCGAGGCTTTCCAGAGTGCCGCGGGCAGCGATTGCGGTATTGCCAACGTCAATATCGGCACCAGCGGTGCGGAAATCGGCGGGGCATTTGGTGGCGAGAAGGAAACCGGTGGGGGGCGCGAGTCCGGCTCCGATTCGTGGCGCGCCTACATGCGCCGGCAGACTAATACCGTCAACTACTCCCGCGAGTTGCCGCTGGCTCAGGGCATCGTTTTCGACTGATGTGAACCGGGCGCTTATTGCCGACATTGCTGGAGCTTTTCGATGGTGCAGTTTGCTGAAGGCTGTCTGTGGGAACAATTGACTCCGCAACGTCCGGTCAGCCCGGCCCTGAGCGGTGAGCGGAGCGCCGACGTGTGCATCATCGGCGCCGGGTTCACCGGTCTGTCGGCGGCGTTGCGCTTGCTGGAAGGCGGCAAGTCGGTGTGCGTGGTCGAAGCGCATCAGGTCGGGCATGGCGGTTCCGGACGCAACGTCGGTTTGGTGAATGCCGGGACCTGGGTGGCGCCTGATCAACTGGACAAGGTACTGGGCAGTGTCGAGGCCAGCCGATTGAATGGCGCGTTGGGCGCGGCGCCGGCACTGGTGTTCGCGACCATCGACAAGTACCGCATCGATTGTCAGGACACTCGCACCGGCAACCTGCACATGGCGCACAACGCCAAGGGTCTGGCTGATCTGCGCAGCCGTGCCGCACAGTGGCAACGGCGTGGTGCCAACGTTGAATTGCTGACCGGCAAACCCTGCGAAGACGCCTGTGGCACCGACAAGGTCAGCGGCGCCTTGCTCGATCATCGCGCAGGCACGGTGAACCCGATGGCTTATGTCTCGGGCATGGCGCTTAACGTGGTAGCGCAGGGTGGGCAAGTATTCGGTGATTCTCCTGTCAACGGCTTGCAACGCACCGCTGATGGCTGGAAGGTCTCTACTGCTGCGGGCAGTGTGCGCGCCGAGAAAGTAATCATCGCGTCCAATGCCTACACCGAGGGCGAGTGGACCGACATCAAGGATCACATCTTCGCTGGCTATTACTATCAGGTCGCTTCGCAGCCACTCAGCGGTGCCGAGCAGGCGCAGATTCTGCGCGGCGGGCAGGGTTCGTGGGACACGCGCACGGTGCTCAGCAATATTCGTCGCGACGCTCATGGGCGCCTGCTGCTGGGCAGCCTGGGTAACGCCGGCAATTATCCGCTGTGGTTCATTCGTCAGTGGGCGGATCGCGTCCAGCAGCATTACTTTCCGCAACTGGGCCGGGTCGAGTGGCAGAGCACCTGGACCGGGCGCATCGGCTTTACGCCGGACCACTTGCTGC
The DNA here is from genome assembly GCF_027983475.1 of Pseudomonas cerasi. NCBI lineage: Bacteria > Pseudomonadati > Pseudomonadota > Gammaproteobacteria > Pseudomonadales > Pseudomonadaceae > Pseudomonas > Pseudomonas cerasi. The sequence continues at coordinate 340,778 of NZ_JAQJVM010000002.1, read as the reverse complement.
GCCTCTTCGAACCTGCGCCAGGCTTGCTGGCGGCGACCGGTTTCAATGGCCGGGGGGTGACCACCGGGACACTGGTGGGCAAATGCTTTGCCGATTACCTGCTGAGCAACGACGCGGCTGCGCTGCCGGTGAGCTTTTCAAGCGGTAAAAAGGTTTCGGGCAGTTCGCTGCGCAGCCTGGCCTACGACGCGGGTTTCACCCTGTATCACGCCGGGCAATGCCTGCGCGTGGTGCTTTGAGCCGAGCAGGGTTCAGCTCGTCCTGCTCTTGATGCGCAGCTCTGCACACAGTCCGCCCTGCGCCGAGTTGCGCAGGTGCAGGCTGCTTTCCAGTTTGCGCACGATCATGTCGACGATCGCCAGCCCCAGTCCTGCGCCGTTGCTGTGACCCTGGCTGTAGAAGCGTTCGAACAGGCGCGCCTTCTGCTGTTCGTCGATACCAGGCCCAGCGTCTTCGACCGACAGGTGCGCGCTGCCATCTTCCTGGGCGTGCAGGGCAACGCGAATCTCGCTGGCGGTCGGGGCGAAATTCAGCGCATTGGTCAGCAGGTTCTGCAGGGCAATGGTGATGGCTGCCGGGTCGCTGCGGATCACGCAATCCTCGCCTTCTTCAAATACCAGATCGACACGCTTCTCCAGTGCCAGCGGCGTGAGTTCGGCCATTTCCTCGCGTACCAGCGTGTTCAGCTCGAAGGTCTGTAACTGACTGACTTCAAGGCGCGGTTCCAGGCGTGCCATGGTCAATAGCTGACTGGCCAGGCGGGCGGCGCGGTCGACGCCATGCACGAGAAAGTCCAGCGCTTCCAGGCGTTGCTCCGGGGTTTCGGCCTGGCGCGCGTTCTGCGCGTGGATACGCAGGATGGTCAGCGGCGTGCGCAATTCGTGGGCCGCGTCAGCGATGAAACGTCGCTCGCGTTCCAGCACACTTTCGATCTGGGTCAGCAGGCGGTTGAGCGCGTACTGCATGGGCTCCAGTTCTTTGGGCAGGGGCGTTACATCAAGCGGTTCCAGGCTCTCGGCATCGCGCTTGCGGATAACTCTGGCCATTGATTGCAGCGGGCGCAGGCCCCAGCCGATGGCCAGCCAGATCGCGACCACCAGCAGCGGCACACCGATCAGCGCCGGCCACAGCGTGTGACTGACAATGCGCTGAATCAGGTCTTGGCGTACGTCATCGCGCTCACCCACCCAGATCAGAAAACCCTGCTGTGGATCGGCGAGGAGAAAGCCGCACCACTCGTGTCCGTTTTCGACTAAGTCGTGGGAGCCTTCGGTTGCGGGAGGTGCGCTGAGCAGCGGGGCTTCGGCCGAGCGCACCAGCAGCTCGCCCGAGGTACGCCAGACCTGAAAGGTCAGCCGGGTTTCGTAGGGGTGGGCCACGCCGCTGGTGCCAACCCGGCTCATGGCCTGATCGAACGCCTGATACAGCTTGTCGAGATCCTGCTCACCCGCTGCGCGCTGACGTAGCACACCCTGCAGCAGACGCGCGCTCTGGGCCAGTTGTGCATCGTAGACTTCTTCGATTTCGTGATGGCTGTCGCGCAGGGCGAGCAGGCTGATCGTCAGGTCGCCGAGCAGCAACAGCATCAGTACCGGGATCAGAATACGCGCGCGTACCGAGGTCATGCCTTGAGCTCCAGCAGGTAGCCGACACCGCGCACGGTGCGGATCAGCTCGGTGGACAGTTTCTTGCGCAGGTTGTGAATCAGCACCTCCAGCGTGTTGCTTTCGACCTTGTCCTGCCAGCCGTACAGGGTATTGGACAAGCGCTCGCGGGTGACCACCTTGCCGGGACGGATCATCAGTTGATGCAGCAACTGGTATTCCATCGGCGTCATCGGTACTTCGCTGCCCTGAAAACTGACCTGTTGCGACGCCGGGTCGAGGCTGATGCCGGCGTGTTCCAGCAGCGGTTGCGCACGGCCCTGGCTGCGCCTGAGCAGGGCGCGGACCCGGGCTTTCAGTTCATCGACGTCGAATGGCTTGATCAGGTAGTCGTCCGCGCCGGCATCCAGACCGGCAATACGGTCGGCAGTCCCGTCGCGTGCGGTCAGGATCAGCACCGGCAAGGTAAGTGCTTCGGCGCGCAACTGGCGCAGCAGGTCCAGGCCATCCATGCGCGGCAGTCCAAGGTCGAGCAGCAACAGGTCGAATGGCTCGCTGCGCAGGGCGTGCAGCGCGCTCAGCCCGTCCTCCAGCCAGTCGAGGGTATAGCCCTCGGTATTCAGGGCCACGCGAATGCCTTGACCAATGGCTCGATCATCCTCGACGAGAAGCAGGCGCATAGGGCTTTGACCGGTGAGTGTGGGGAAGGGCGCCATGATGCCGTCAGCAGGCAGCAGCGCGAAGTGCCGTGTGTCCGGGAAGATGTTACGAGCTATTACGTATTAAGCTTTTCCTAAGATTCGTTTCGCACAGTAGGCGCTCCTTAACTGCTTGCGAGTATCTGTCATGCGTAAAGTCCTGCTGATTTCCTTGTGTCTGGCCAGCCCGCTGGCACTTGCCGGCCCGCAATGCACCACGGCTGACAAATCCCAATGGCAGGATCAGGCCAAATTCCAGGAGCAGCTCAAGGCTCAGGGTTACGAGATCAGCAAGTTCAAGGTGACTGACGGCAACTGCTACGAAATCTATGGTTTCGACAAGGACAAGCGCAAGGTCGAGATCTATCACGATCCGGTGACGGGTAAAGCGGTGAAGACCGAGACCAAGTAATGAGCCGTGTTTCCCTGCGCCTGTGGGACCCGCTGGTCAGGCTGTTTCACGTCTCGATCGCGGGTGTCTTCGTTGCCAATTATTTCTTCAATGAAGCAGGTGGCGACTGGCACATCTGGCTGGGCTATTACGCGGTTGCCTGGCTGGCGGTGCGCGTGGTGTGGGGATTCATCGGGCCGCGCAGCGCACGCTGGAGCGATTTCTGGCCACATCCGGCGCGCCTGCGTGCGCACATCCGCTCGCTGATCGACCGGCGGCCGATGCATCGGCTCGGCCATTCCCCGCTCGGCGCGTTGGTCATGGTACTCATGATGGTGCTGATCTTCGGCATGGGCCTGACCGGTTTTCTGATGGAAGAAGTCGATGCCCTGTGGGGCGTCGACTGGCCGCAGGACATCCACGAAATTCTCGCCAACACTTTGTGTGCCTTGGTGGTGCTGCACATGGCCGCCGCCATCTTCGAAAGCGTTCAGGTGCGTGACAACCTGCCCTTGTCGATGCTGACAGGCAAGCGACGCCCGTTGCCCGAAGATCGCCATCGCTGAAACCACACCTTTGTTCCTCTTTACAGTGATGCCTCCCGATGCGTGTTATTTCCCGAAACCTGGCTGCATGGAGCGCAGGCCTGATTGTTGTGGCGATTTTTCTCAGTGCGTGGCTCAGCCATCCACAGCACCGTATTGCGCCGTTCGCGCTCAGCCCCGCGCCGGTTGGCGCTGAAAGCGTGGCGCCCAAGGCGTCCTACATTTCGCGTTTCGCGTCTTCCGATCTGGACGACTTCGTGCATTCCTCGGCCGTGACGGCATTGCCCGGCGGCGACCTGATGTCGGTGTGGTTCGCCGGTTCTCGCGAGGGCGCGGGCGACGTTGAAATACGCACCTCGCGCTTCGACGCGGCCAGTGGTGAGTGGGGCGGCGAGCAGGTGCTGGCAACCCGTGATTCCACCCAGTCGGGCACTGGTAAATACATCCGCAAACTGGGCAATCCGGTGATCGCCCTGGCTCCGGACAATCGCCTGTGGCTGTTCTACGTTTCAGTCTCGGTCGGCGGCTGGGCGGGCAGTACGGTCAACGCCATGGTCTCCAGCGACATGGGCTCCAGCTGGTCGCCGCCGTGGCAACTGGTGACAACCCCGTTTCTGAACATCAGTACGCTGGTGCGCGGCGCGCCGGTGTTTCATGCCGACGGTTCGATCGGCCTGCCGGTCTATCATGAGTTTCTCGGCAAGTTTGCCGAATACCTGTACCTGAGCGCCGACGGTGAAGTGATCGACAAGTTTCGCATCAGCCGTGGCAACAATTCCCTGCAGCCCACCGTCGTGCCTTTGGACGGGCAGCGCGCCGTGGCCTTGTTGCGCTATGCCGGTGAGACGTTCCACCGGGTGCTGGCCAGCCGCACCGAAGACGGCGGGCAGAGCTGGAGCGAGCCGTATCCGTTGACCCCGAGCAACCCCAATTCTTCGCTGGCTGCGGTCGGTGTGCCAGGCAAGGGGCTGCTCGTGGCGCTCAACGACCTGCGCGAGGGGCGCTTTAAACTCAGTCTGTACGGTACTGACGAGGAGATGAACGTCTGGAGGCCACTGATGGATTTCGACAAGTCGCCCGATCCGCTGGGCACACCGTTTACCCTCGAAGCATACAAGGAGGTGATCGGCGAGGGCTTCCGCAGTTCCAGTGGCGCCCTGCGTCAACCGATGGAAGAGGCGTTTCTGAGCAATCTGGACCAGCGCGTCTGCTCGCCCCAGGGCTGCGACTTCGAATACGAATACCCGTACTTCATCCGCAGCCCGGACGGCCTGTATCACTTGGTCTACTCATGGAATAACACCTTCATCAAGCATGTCAGCTTCAACGAGGCCTGGCTGGCGGAGCAACTTTTATGATCGCGTTGGGATTGGCTCATCTGGCATTTGCCTGGACCCTGTTTGTGCTGTTGGCGCCCTTGACCGCATCGTTATGGTGGCGCTGCGGCCTGCTGGCTGCCGTCTCGCTAGTGAGTGTGATCTCGATCGACGGGCTGTCGATGGCGTCCTATGCCCGCAGCCTGACCGATGACCTGGCCATCAGCAGCCTGGTGCTGCTGGGCTGGCTGACCCTGCAGCGACTGGGTGTGCTCAGGCCGATGGCAGTGTCCAGGCGCGGGCTGATGCTGTTGGTGTTCGCTGCGCTGGCACTGACTTTGTACCCGGCCACGCTGGGCCTGACGTATTTCGATCCGTACCGCTGGGGCTACAACCCGCGGCCGATGATCATGGTTGTCGCTGTCATCGCGCTGGGGCTGGTCTTTATGCGCAATGCGCTGGCCGTCGTGATGCTCAGCGCAGCGACGCTGGCCTTCACTTTCCGCATCAAGCCATCGGAAAATTATTGGGATTACCTGATCGACCCGCTGCTTGGCCTTTACTGCTGTGGGGCCTTGCTGGTCCTGGCTGTCCGGTTTGTTTATCGCCGCACAATGGAGACGCGCCGTCCGGCGGCTCTGTCTGTCGGCAATGTCTAGAGGAATGACGATGAGTTGGTTGCAATCGCGACGCCTGCATTATTGGCTGGGCGCGGTCATGGTGGTGTTCCTGCTGTCGGCGTTGCTGAGGGGCGTGTTCTTCTACGGGTTTTCCGGTATCGAACCGGGCACGCTGTTCACGCATGGCGAGGTCGCAAAGACGCTCGGCATCGGCTTGCGCTTCGACCTGCGCCTGGCGCTGCTGATACTGCTGCCGGTCGCGGTGCTGCTCTGGATGCCGGGTTGTAACCTGATCAGCGTGCGTGCCCTGCGCTGGCTGGCGCGGGGCTATCTGATCGTGGCGCTGGCGATTCTGACAATGATTTACATCGTCGACTTCGGCCATTACGCCTATCTCGGGGTCAGGCTCAACGCCAGCGTGCTGCGCTATCTGGAGGATGCGCAGATTTCCCGGGACATGCTTTGGCAGACTTATCCAGTATTCTGGATCACTGTCGGCTGGCTGCTCACTGTCGCAGTGCTCGGCTGGGCATTGATCAGGCTTGAACGTGCCACCCTGGACCGTGAGGCCAGACCGATCAAACGCGGGTCCGCGGTCTGGGGTTCGGCGCTGATGGTCTGTGCAACCTTCCTCGGCCTGCTGGGCCGGGTCGAGAATCTCAATCTGGAAAACCCGGTACCGTTGCGCTGGAGCGATGCATTCTTCTCAGGCAACAGCCAGGTGGCGGCACTGGGGCTCAACCCGGCGCTGTTCCTGTACGACACGCTCAAGGTCTCCCAGTCGAACTTCGACGAACCCGAGGTGCGCAAGCATTATGAGCGGGTCGCGCGTTATCTGGGCGTCCGGCAGCCAGATGTACAGGGATTGAGTTTCAAGCGTCACCAGACCGTGCAGCCCTACCGGCTGCCGGGCGAGCGGCCGCCGAATGTCATGTTCGTCATGCTCGAATCGCTGGGCACCAGTGCTGTCGGTGCCTACGGTAACCCGTTGAACCCGACGCCAAACCTGGACCATCTGGCCACCCAAAGCTGGTTCTTCAAACACTTTTACGTACCGGTGACCGGCACTGCGAAAACGGTCTGGGCGAGCATCACCGGTGTTCCCGACGTGACACGGCAGGAGACCGCCACGCGCCATCCGCTGCTCACACGGCAAAACACCATCATCAATGACTTCAAGGGGTACGAGAAGCTGTACATGATTGGTGGCAATTCCGGCTGGGCCAACATGAACGCCTTGATCCGTCGCAGTATCAACGACGTACGGCTGTACGACGAGCGCGACTGGAAGTCACCGCAGGTGGATGTCTGGGGGATTTCCGACCTGGATCTGTTCAAGGAGAGCGACCGGATCCTGCGTGCGTTGCCAGCCGACAAACCGTTCTTTGCCTATGTGCAGACTGCGGGCAATCACCGGCCGTTTACCATTCCGAAGGACAACGATGGTTTTCAGGTCAGCGACAAGACCGTGGAGCAGGTCCAGGCCGCCGGTTCGCGCAGCGTGGAGCAGTACAACGCCGTGCGCCTGCTGGATTTCAACATTGGACGGTTGATGGAACTGGCCAAGGCGGGCGGTTACTACGAAAACACCATCTTCGTGCTGTTTGGCGATCACAACACGCGCATCAGCCAGATCCCACACATGGCGCCGGCGTTCGAGCAACTGGGCCTGGAGAGCAACAACGTTCCGCTGTTGATTCACGCCCCCGGCCTGCTGGGCACACGCGTTGTCGACGAAGCGGTCGGTCTCGCCGACCTGCTGCCGACACTGGCGGGGATGGCCGGAATGGACTTCACCAGCGGCACCATGGGTCGTGACATTCAGCAAGCGGCTCCGGAAGGTGAACGTGTGGTGCCGCTGGTACTGCGCGAAGGTACGTTCCCGCTGATCGGCGGTGTCACGCGCAACTACCTGCTGCAAATGGAGCACGACGGCAGTTCGCCAACGCTCCATGACCTGTCTTCACCCACGCCGCTGGACAACGTCGCCGAAAAGAACCCGCAAGAGTTCGAACGGCTGCGCGACCTCACCCGCGGTCTGCATGAAACCTCGCGAATGATGCTGTATCAGAACGTGCGTTGACGAAGCGAACCGGCCTTTGTCAGCGTTGCTACGCAAGCCGCTGGTCGAGTCAGCGGCTTGCCTGAGGATGGCATATTTATTGGATGATGTTAAAGTGCTTGCGCCTGTGAACCACGCACGCACGAAACGCATATAGGGCTCGGTTTTCGACTATCTTGGTTAGTTGAGCGCGTATTTTGCGGGGAGTTGTAAACCGTCGTCCTGTCACGCTGGCTTTTATCTTTATGGATTGCGGTATTTCATCGCAAACACATGAAAAAACTGTCAGATTTTGCTCTGAATCTGTATTTTGGCGGCCTGTTTTCGCTCGGATGCGTTTTTTGCCCATTGCACACTCAAGAGCCTTACTGGATGCCGGCAAGTTTTTCATGTGTTAACCCGCCGAAACTGCTTGATGCACTGCGTGCTGAAACGAGGCAGTTGCACGTCAAGCTTGAAAAACGCATGCCGTTTTTTTCACCCGCTCTGGATCACGCTCTTTACCTCCGTCTGCTTCAGGCCTACTACGGTTTTTATGCACCGCTTGAAGCGATACTGCATGGCAGTGCCTTGATACCTGCGGAGCTTATTCCGGTCGAGAGGGTCAAAACTCCTGTGCTGGTCGAGGATCTGCGTGCGCTGGGGCTGTCCGATCACGACATCGGGCAATTGCCCCGCTGCGAACGGTTGCCCACTGTTGATTCTGCCGGTGCATGCCTGGGTGTGATGTATGTGCTGGAAGGGGCGACACTGGGCGGGCAGGTGTTGCGACGTGAGATAAACCGGCGTTTGGGCCTGGATGAGCAACGTGGAACGGCCTTTCTCGATGTGTACGGTGCCCTCACCGGACCTCGCTGGAAGGCGTTTCTGAATCATCTGGACGACGTGCCGCGAGAAGTTGTTCTTATTGATGCCGCCGCGTTTGCAGCGCACTCCACATTTGCATGTTTCGAGCACTGGCTCGAGGGTCAAGAGGTACTGCTATGAGCCAACTCGACAAAGACGCCTTTGAAGTCCTTCTGGCCAATTGTGCGGATGAGCCCATTCAGTTCCCTGGCGCCATTCAACCCCACGGCCTGCTGTTCACGTTGCAAGAGCCCGAGCTGACTATCCTGCAAGTCAGTGCCAACGTGCACTCTGTGCTGGGCCATGTGCCCGAGCAGGTGCTCGGCAAGGGGCTGGACTGTGTGCTGGGCGCTGGCTGGGCCGAGGTGATTAAAAGCGCCAGTGCTCATGACTCGTTCATCGACGCGCAACGCCTGCTGATGTCGATCAACGGCATCGAGTTTGAAGCCTTGCTGCACCGCAGCCAGGGCGTTCTGATTCTGGAACTGGAGATTCAGGACAAGGATGCGCAAGCGATCGGTTATTCCGAGCGCACCGGCAACATGGGCCGCATGTTGCGCCAGTTGCATGCTGCGAGTGATCTGCAGACCCTGTATGAAGTCAGTGTCCGCGAGATCCAGAAAATGACCGGTTACGACCGGGTGCTGATCTACCGTTTCGAAGAGGAAGGCCATGGTCAGGTGATCGCTGAAGCGTCGTCGCCCTCCATGGAGCTTTTCAATGGACTGTTTTTCCCGGCATCGGACATTCCCGAGCAGGCGCGCGAGCTGTATCGCCGCAACTGGCTGCGCATTATTCCCGATGCCGATTACATCCCTGTGCCCTTGTTGCCTCAACTGCGTCCGGACACTCAGGAGCAGCTTGATCTGAGTTTTTCGACGTTGCGCAGTGTTTCACCGATCCACTGCCAGTACATGAAGAACATGGGCGTGCTGTCATCCATGAGTGTTTCGCTGATTCAGGGCGGCAAGTTGTGGGGATTGATCAGTTGCGGCAACCGCACGCCGCTGTACGTGACTCACGAACTGCGCAGTGCCTGCCAGGCGATAGGTCAGGTACTTTCCCTGCAGATCAGTGCCATGGAAGCGCTGGAAATAAGCCGTCAGCGAGAGGCGAAAGTCAGGGCGCTCGAGCAATTGAATCTGGCCATGGCCGAGTCCGAAGAAAACGTCTTTGACGGTCTGGCGCAGCAACCACAGTTATTGATGGATCTGGTAGGCGCGAGCGGCGTCGCCATCATCGAAGACCGGCAAACGCATTGTTTCGGCACCTGCCCGGAGCCTTCTGAGGTACGTGCACTGCATGCGTGGATGATTGCTGGTGGCGAACCAGTGTATGCCAGTCATCATCTATCCAGTGTCTATCCGCCTGCCGAGGCCTATCAGCCAATTGCCAGCGGCGTATTGGCGATGAGCCTGCCAAAGCCGGTCGACAACGGCGTTATCTGGTTTCGCCCCGAGGTCAAGGAAACGGTTCAGTGGAGCGGTAATCCGAAAAAACCACTGGATATGGAGAGCTCGGCAGGCGGCATGCGTCTTCGGCCGCGCACCTCGTTTGAGATCTGGAAAGTCGAGATGACCGGGATCGCTACGAAGTGGAGCTATGGCGATGTGTTCGCCGCCAATGACCTGCGCCGCTCCGCTCTGGAAAATGACCTCGCCCGCCAGGTGCGCAGGGAGCAGCAGGCCGTTCGCGCCCGCGACGAGCTGGTAGCGGTTGTGTCCCATGACTTGCGCAACCCGATGACGGTCATTTCCATGCTGTGTGGGATGATGCAGAAGTCGTTCAGCTCCGATGGGCCACACACCTCGCGACGTATTTCCACGGCAATCGATACCATGCAGCAAGCGGCCAGCCGCATGAATGTGTTGCTCGAAGACCTGCTCGACACCTCGAAAATCGAAGCAGGCCGTTACACCATTACGCCGCAGCCGCTGGAAGTCAGCCAGATATTCGAGGAGGCTTACACCTTGCTGGCCCCCCTGGCGATGGACAAGTCCATCGAGATCTCCTTCAACGCCGAGCCTGACCTCAAGGTCCAGGCCGACCCGGAGCGTCTCTTCCAGGTGCTGTCCAACCTGATCGGCAACGCCATCAAGTTCACCCCGAAAATGGGCACAATCGGTGTGGCGGCAATGTCCAACGGCGCTGAAATCGTGTTCACCGTACGGGACTCCGGCGAGGGTATCCCTCCCGAGCAGTTGCCACACATCTTCGAGCGCTACTGGACCGTCAAGGAAGGCAACCCGACCGGCACCGGTCTGGGCCTGTACATCTCGCAAGGCATCATCAAGGCACACGGCGGTGAACTGGCTGCGCAAAGCCGGGTGGGCGAGGGCAGCGAGTTCCGCTTCACGGTGCCAATGGCAGTTTGATCGCTTTCTCAGGCTTGCAGTGTGTGTCGGCTCAAGCCTGAGTTGCGTCAGCCCTGATACCAGTTAGTGGCTTTTTCGATGTATTCAGCGTTCGCCGGAAGTACCTCGCGCAGGAAAGCGAGGTACTTGTCCATCAACGCCTTGCTGGGAAAGCGCGCGGCGAAGCCGGTGGTGATATCGTCGCAATGGATGATGACCATCAGGCGTCTGTGATCGACCGTGACAAATTCATGCAGGTGCCAGGGGGCGGTTTGTCGATGGTGGACAGGGTTTTCCCAGTTCAGCAGTTTGATGGCGGCGATGAAGGCCATCGCTACCGGGCCGACCAGAAAGAGCAACGATCCGGTCAGGACGGCGACGAATCCGAATACCAACATGACGAAAATGGCGATGCCCTTGAAGAAGCTTGAGGCGAAGTCGGGGTAGTGGAGGTAATACTCGACCGTGGCGCCATCGGTTTTCAGGGTGTAGTTGAAGATGGTTTTTTGGCGGACCATCAAGCCAACATAGTAAGCATAATTCGCGGCGATGACCGAAGTGAACACAGCCGCCCAGTGTGGCTCCTGAATAAATAAGTCCCACCATGCCCAAACATTGAACAAGAGCATCGCTACGTGACCCAGCCCCAAAAATAATTGCATTCGCATAATTTCTCTCGGAGGATGCGCCATTGCTTTGATTGACCAACTCAGGACGTCGTTGCCTATCAAGCGAGGTAAGCGTTTTAAAGGTGGCTCTGCGATGCATTCGCCTGCTCTGAAATCGGATTTTGAGTGCGGCAATTTTTGAGGTGTATTCATGTTTTTAATTCGCAATTTCAAGCATTAGAATACCTTCTCGACTAGAAGATTTCACTTCAAGTTCAGCTTCAGTCAGGTCAGCGAAAGATGTACTGCCTTTAGTGTCAAGTTCTAGCTGAAATGAATAACCCGTATCGTTCTGGCCGGAATTTATCAGGTGCATTGGGTAATGTATTTGCAATTCCAGATAGCTGGCGTCCTTATCAAGCGGTACCCAAGTTTCCCAAATAACATCTTCGTTTTGAGGTGGCATCAGAGGGTAAGTAAAGTCTTCATAAGCTTTGCCTACAGGCTTGTTTGTAAGCGTCCCGAACTGTTTGACGTTCCTGAATTGTCCTCGGTCCAGAAAATCTGATTGGACTGAGCGGTCTATTTTTTCTACAGGTAGCACGCCCCACGGTCGCTTGCTGCTAATGACGTTAACAGATACAGATGACCCGCGCAGTGTACCCGGTAGACGAACCTGTATGCCGGCACCATTCTGTACAGCAACACTGATGTAATCACCTTTGCCAAGATATCGGTCTTCGTAATGTACCGTGCTTTTTACATAAATTTGTGGGCTTAGTTGTATTTGCAATAAGCTACGTATCTCATCATTTTGTCCTTGGGCGGTATTTGCATGTTGGTGCTCTGGGGTCCGTGACCAACAGCATTTACGTAGCCACCAGCCAACGCTATCTTGTTTGAAATAATTTAACACCATTGTCGCGAAGAGGTAAATTGTGCCTGCTATGAGTAGTGCCAAACTGAACCACGGACTCATAACTACAGCAGTTAGCCTGCTAGCAGGCGATATACCTGTTAGCAATTGAGCTAACGAGGCTAGCCCCATTGCAGCTACAGCGAGCCCCTTTATCACAGTCGCGTTTTTCTCTGCCGAAGTTTTCAGCTTGCTCCGGTCGTTGCTGATGTCGATTGCCTCCAGCGCCGCGGCCGCTATCCCAAACGCCCCCATCGCCACCATCGAACCTCTAAACCCCCTTATCGCATCCCCCCAAACCGCATTACCTCGTGCTTTCCAGTAAGCCGCCGATTTATCGAGAATGCCTATGTTATAGCCGCCAATGACAAGTGGCTTCGCCGTACTGATAACCGCCCACGGCGCTTCAACAAACACCGCCATCAACAAGTTAAAGCTATACCCCAACCCATACGTCACCTTGCCGATGTCCTTGGCACTGAAGTCTCCATCCCGAGTAAGGTCGCGATAAGTGAAGGCGGTGTTGATGAAGTTGAGCATGATCACGCTCCAGGTGATCGAGCCGGCAATCCCTCCCAGTCCATCGAGCCAGCGCTTGGCGGTGCTCAGCCAGTTTTTGGCGATGGCTTTGCCGGACTGGAAGTGCAGGCGAATCTCGCCCTGCAACTGCCTGGCGTACTCGTTGTTCTGAAAGTCGAGCAGGGCGGGCATGCTCAGTTCGTGCAGGCGAAGCTTTTGCTCGAGCGTGCGCAGGTGGCTGGCGATGCTTTTGCGGGGGTTGTAAGCGGTTGGGTAGAGCCAGCTGCGACGGGTATCACTGATCTGTTTGTTGAGCACCTGCCACTCACTGATCCAGTTTTTCAGCTTCGCGAGCATCTTGTGATCGATCGCGATACGCGCCTTCGAATCGAGCAGGGTCTGGCCGATCAACAGCGTGCGTATCAGTGCAACGATGTTCTGCTGCTTGCCCACCGCCAGGCGGCTGTCGATGGGCACCCAGGCCAGCAGGATGCTTTCGAACGTCGCCTTGCCTGCGCTGCCGGCCAGTTGGCCGAGAGCTTTGAAGGTGTCCTGAACGGGTTGTTTCAGCGCCTTCATCCACGGCTTGTCGGCAAAGCCCTGATGATTGAGCGTGCCGTTGAGTTCGCCGATTCGGGTGGCCAGGTTGGTCACGTCGCCAAGGCCGTTCAGCAGCGCGTTGGCCTCCTGATGCAGCGCGTGTTTGAGCGCCGGCGAGAAGCCATAGCGCAAGGTGCCAAACAGGCTGCTGTCGTTGGCTTCCTGCTCGGCAAGCCAGGTGCTGGCGGCGTTGTCCTGAGCGTAGATGATCTGCAGGTTAAGCATGAGCGTTTGCAGATAAAGCAGGCTTTCTGGGTGGGTGGTGTCGACAAACAGCTTGAGCGGTTCCGTGCCCAGATGGGTCGACCATTGCCTAAAGTCGCTTTGCGTGTCACGCACCTGTTGCAGCAGTGTGTCGCCGGTTGACAGGTGCTGCTGAAGGTATTGGCGCGCACCGCTCAGATCGACCTCGCGCCGCCATTTGTGGCGATCTTTCCAGGCTTGCAGGGCCTCGTCGGAGGGCGCGCTGCCGTAACGCATTTCAATCGATTTGCGCATTTCCAAGCTCTTGAACATGTCCGGCATCAGCAGAAAATCGCCGGGAACGTTACTGCTGCTGATCTGCGCTTCCTCAAGGATGCACTGCTCGAAGTAAGCTTCGAGCTCGCCCAGGTACTGATGGGTGAGCGCCGCATTGTCGCGCACCGATGTCGGCAATTTCTCTGGTTCACTTTCAGCGCCGCACAGTGCGGTGACCGTCTGGGCGATCTGGATCCTGTGTTCGTGCTCGGCTTGCCAGTTGCGGTAAGCGGCCTGATCGGCGGCCAGTTGCATGCCCAGATCGTTGAAAATGGCCAGCGGGTCATCAAGGGCGATGAGCAGTGAGCTGTGCTGGTCTTCAACGCTGCCCTGCCAGAAAACGTCAGCGCCGATTGGCGAAAACAACGGCTGGGTTTCTTCGCTGGAGGCCTTGGATGTAGGAATCTCCGAGTCTGCAAAGCGGTCATCATCAACCACATGCTCCTTGTCGATGTCCGCCACCGCTTCGGCAATGCGGTTCAACGGCAAGGTATCCGGCTCGGCCATGGTCATGCAGTAGCGTTTCAGATCCAGCGCTTTCATCCATGAAGCGCGGCTTGCCGGGTTCGAACGCAGGTGTTCGCATGTTCGCCACGTCCATTGCAGCGAAGAAAAGGCGATATGAAGCCGGTTGTTTCGCGGATAGAGCAGGAAGGGTTTGCCATCGTCGGCACCGCTTCGCCGGTCACTGCCAAGCTGCGTATCGGTCCAGACAATACGGCTCAGGTTGCCAGTGGCGGCTGACACCGCGTACTCATGCAACGTTTCGGCAGTCTCGTCATAGACATATACGTAACCGTCATACAGCTGGCGAAGGGTATAGCTGCGTGTTTTCAGCTTCGGCATCACCGCCCAGCGGCTGCCCTTGAGTAGCGGTTTCAGCTTCTGGGGCGCGGTATCGTAGCGGGAGCGATCCAGCGCATAGCGCACGGGCACGATGGCGACGTCAGGTCCGCGGAAGGGACACAGGCTGGTGGCCGTGGCGGGAGTTTTGGCGAACGTTGCAGCACGTCGTTGGGTATGGGTGCCGGATTTGTCGGTCATGCATGGAATCTCTGCGCAGAAACGGTCGATATCGCCCGCTGTATGCAGAGGTGCATTCCAAGATGTGTGCCGACTGTCTACTTATCTATAAAAAACAAAGAGATAGGGATTTAAAGCAAAGACATCGAGCAAGAAAAGCGTGAAATAGTGCGCAAGTATCTGCACACGTGCGCTGACTCGCGCATGCTCGCTGCATCGCTTTGAGTACAAGCCTTGGTCGATTTTATTTAGGTATTGGGTGCGCAAAAGTCTGCACGGCCCGCGCCAAGTGCCACGAACAGGAAATCAGGTCGTTTGCCGAATCAGGCAGGCAGTGCAATTTCCACCTGAATACTCTTGCGTGCCTTGAACGGAGCGAGCAGGGATTCGTCATCCACCGGGTTGGTAATCAGCGTCCAGGGCTGGCGCAAGGGTGTCCAGTGCTGCTGACGAGCTCGGCCCAGCTTGGTGACGTCAGCCAGGACGAAGACCTGAGCGGCACGTGCCACCATGTTTTCCTTTAGATACGCCTGTTCGGCGCTGGCCTCGCACAGACCCAGCTCCGCTACCACGCCATCGGCACTGATGAACAGTTTGTCGGCACTCAGGTGTTCCAGGGCTGCCTGCGCCGCCACGCCATAGGTCGACATGCTCGATGCGCGCAGCGTGCCGCCGAGCACGGTGATGCGCCCATCGGGGATCAACGCCAGATCGCTCAGCGCCAGCAGGTTATTGGTGATCACATGCAGCCCGCGCCGCTGATTGAGAATGTGCGCCAGCGCGCTGGTACTGGTACCGCCTTCGAGAAACAGCGTGTCGTGATCCTCGATGTGCGCCAGTGCGGCACGGGCGATGTCCATTTTTTCCTGGCTGTGCTGACGGCTACGCTCTTCCAGGGAAGTTTCCGGCTCGCGCTGACCGACGTGTGCCGCGCCGCCGTAGGTGCGCAGGATCAAGCCGTGTTCGGCCAGGGCGGTCAGGTCGCGGCGAACCGTGGCTTCCGAGACGCCGAGTTGGGCGCACAGCTCGTCCACGTTGGATTTGCCGGAAAGAACCAGTTCGAGTATCGCTTGACGACGGTTGGCGACTTTCATTACAGCCCTTGCACTAAAGCCTGGAAGCGGGATGCAACCTTACAACGACGCACCGCCGCACACCACCAGGCTTTGCCCGGTAATTGCACCCGCGTCGGGGCCGAGTAGAAACGCCGCCAGACCGGCGATTTCCTCGGGTTGCACGAAGCGGCCGATCGGAGGCTTTCGCGGCGGCGTGCCACTGCGTCCCGGGTCCAGCAGCATCGGCGTTTCGGTCGCGCCGGGGGCGATCAGGTTGACGGTGATGTTACGCGGGGCCAGCTCGATCGCCCATGAGCGAACCATGCCTTGCAGCGCCGCCTTGGTCGCTGCGTACTGGCTACGTTGCGCCGCGCCCTGCATGGTGCGGCTGCCGATCATCAGGATACGGGCACCGTCGCGCAGGCGTGGGTAAAGCGCATTGACCATGTGGCTGGCAACGGCCACATGCAGATGCCACATCGCCTGGCCATCGGCATCGTCCAGTTCGCCAAGCGCTGCAGTGCGCATGAAGCCGGCCGCATGGATCAGTGCATCGATGCGCGGTGTTTGCTGCAGGGCTGCGTCCAGCGCGTTGAAGTCGTTGAGGTCGCACGCTCGCCAGGTGAAGTTCTTGTGTTCCAGGTCTGGCGTGCGGCGGCTCAGACCGGTGACCTGCAAGCCCTGTGTCAGCAAGCGCGTGACAATGGCTTTGCCAATGCCGGAGCTGGCACCGGTGACGAGTACGGACTGAATCGGTTCGGGCATGGCATGGGTTCCGCAAAGGCGTCGATCGGCAGCAGGCTGATCGACGCGGGTGGGTCAACGGATCGCGTTCAGCGGCAAGTGAATATGTTTGATCTTCTGTCGGAAGTAGGTGAAGGCGACATGCAGGCTGCCATCCGCGGCCTGGATGATGCTGGGGTAGGAGAATTCGCGGTTGAGCTTTTCCTGTGAGTTGTTGGTCAGGCAAAAGCCGTCGCCCAGCTCCAGGTCCAGACGGGTCGGCCAGGTACCACCGCCGTCCCGCGAGACCGCCAGGCTCATTGGCGCACGGGGGATGCCCCACACTGCAGCCTTGCCGTCCTCACGCGGTCCCGGTGTGATCCGCTCGTCACCTTCGTCTTCGATTTCGTCGTACAGCGAGGCGCGGCGCTGGGCGTGGCCGTCGGCGCTGACAGGGTTATAGACCAGTGCCAGCTCGTCCGTCGCCAGTCTCACGAACTGGATCGACGAGTTGTTGTTGGGCAATTCGGTCGGTGCCGGCACGCTCCAGGTTCGTCCCCGGTCGCTGGACCGGCTGCTGTAGATGAAGTCTGCCCAGCGGCTGCGGAACAGACCGAGCAGGCTACCATCCGCCAACTGATGAACATTCATGTGCACGCTGCCGGTGCTGTCAGGCACGTCGTGGCGTGACCAGTTGTGTCCTTGATCGGTGGAGATCATTACTGCACTGACGTCATGGTTGCCGACCCACTTTTCACCGGGGCCGGTGATGCAGTACCAGACCGGCAATACCCAGTCACCGTTATCCAGTACCACCGGCGGCTGGCGTACAAAGGTGCCCGGCTCGTCGAACAGGGTGTCTATAGGCCCCCAGCTCTGGCCGTGGTCCAGCGACAGGCGACGGCGGATGATCGCGGTCTCCTGATTACCGGAAATCTGTGCGGTCCAGATCAACCACAGCGGGCCGTCGGGTGCTTGAAACAGAATCGGGTTCTGTTCGGAGCGGGTCGAGTCTTCGGACATTTTCCGGGGCTCGCTCCAGACGCCCGTCACCGGGTCACGGCGCGACAGCAGTACGAAGATGTCGGCCATACCCTCCTGAGTCCCCGCGAACCAGGTGCATAGCACTGTGCCGTCGGCCAGCTCGTGCAGGTTTGCCGCATGGTTCTGTGCGTAAGGCGTTGGCAGGAACGCGTCCTGACGGGTATCAGCGGTTGGCATGGGGGACCTCGGTTTCTACAGGATTGGCAGGTTGGCTCGGCACGGACTGGGGCAGCAGGCGCTCGATGGCAATCACAATGGCAGGTGTCACCAGGGCGATGTACATGTTGTCGATGCCGTAAGGGTTGTTCAACAGATACCAGACGCTGGTGGTAATCGCTGAGGCGATCAGACCCAGCGTGGCGCCTCGGCCCGAACCGAAGAACGGCAGGTAGATGGCGATCATGGCGACAACGGCAATCGACAGGCGCAGGGCGCGAGTGAAGAATGACAGGTTGAGGATTTCGGGGACGAAGAACACGAAGAACAGCGGCACGAAACCGATCACCAACGCGATCAGGCGTGTGGTTTTGAATTCCTGATCCACGGACGGTTTGCGCCACGGTACGTAGAAGTCACGGACGACCAGCGAGGCGATGGCCAGCGCTACCGTACTGACGCTGACGAAAATCGAAGCGACCAGCGAGATGGTCACTACGCCTGCCAATACCGGGCTCATCGATTGCAGGAAGATCGGCAGCGCGTACAGGCTGCTCATTTCCGGGTGCAGGTACTTGGACGCGACACCGATGAAGCCCAGCGCCAGGGCAATCGGGATGCACAGCAGCGAGGCATAGAAGGTCGAGCGGCGTGCTGCGTTCTGATTCTGCGTCGAGGAGATGGCCTGAATGATGAACTGCGTGGAGAAAATCGCGCCGACCGTGCCGATGATCCAGGCGAGGATTTTCGAACCACCGATGGCGCCGTCCCACGTGAAGTAATGCTCGGGCATGTTCTGCACCACGGGGCTGAAGCCGCCAGTCATTTTCAGTGCCACGCCGAGCACGATCAGCACGCCGATGTATTTCACCCCGGTGTGCAGAATACTCATGTAAGCCACGCTTTTCAGACCGCCGAACACGTAGTAGAGCGTGCTGATGATCGCGGTAATGAAGGCCGCAGTGGTCAGGTTGATCTTCAGAACCGTGGCAATGGCCGCCGCGCCGCTGACGTAGTTGCCGACGTTCACCAGCAACAGCGCGTAGATCATGATGATCGAGACTGCGAGTTTGGTGGAGGTGCCGTATTTTTTGGCGATGAAGCCGGAAATGGTGAATTCGCCGGAGCTGTACAGCTTGCGCGCCATCAGCAGGCCGAACAGCGGGAAGCCGATGGCTGCGGCGATCACTGACCAGGAGGCGGCAAAGCCGCTTTCGAAGGCCGCTTGTGCCGTACCGACCGTAGACTTGGCGCCGATGAATTCGGACATCATCAGCACGCCGACGACAAAGGCGGGCATGGTGCGCGAGGCGACCATGTATTGCTCACTGGTCTTGCTGCGCAGGCGCATGCTCATCCAGGTGGTTATGAGGATGTAGACGACCACCATACCGATGATGATCGAGGTGTCTTGCGCGTTGAAGGTATCCATCAGTCTCGCTCCATTGTTTTTGTTCTGGCGCGTTATGGGGTGCCGCTGGGGATCGTTGGGTCAGTACCGGTAACGACCTCAGACGGCGATGGAATTGCGGGTGTCGCGTTTTCGGGTGGCCAGCTCCACGGCCTGGCGCATGGCTTCGATCAGGCTGCGTTCGTCGGCGATGCCCTTGCCGGCGATGTCGAAAGCGGTGCCGTGATCCACCGAGGTGCGGATCACCGGCAGGCCGATGGTCACGTTGACCCCGGCCTCCAGACCCATGACCTTGACCGGGCCGTGGCCCTGATCGTGGTACATCGCAACCACGGCATCGAAGTCGCCGCGTCCGGCACGGAAGAACAACGTATCGGCGGGCAGCGGGCCTTCCACGCGCCAGCCACGGGCGCGCAGTTCATCAATCGCAGGCTGGATCTTGGTGGCTTCTTCGCCATAGCCGAACAGGCCGTTTTCCCCGGCGTGAGGATTGATGCCGCAGACCGCGATCAGCGGGTTATCGATGCCTGCGCGGGTCAGCGTCTCTCTGGCGCGCTCGATGGTGCGCTTGACCAGCCCAGGTTCGATGCGCGCAATGGCGTCGATGATGCCGATGTGGGTTGTGACGTGAATTACCCGTAATGTCGGGGTCATCAGCATCATCGACACTTCTTCGATGCCCAGCAGGTGCGCGAGCATTTCGGTGTGACCGGGGAAGATATGCCCGCCTGCGTGCAGGGCTTCCTTGTTCAACGGAGCGGTGCAGATCGCATCCAGCTCGCCGGCCTGAGTCAGTTGCACCGTGCGCTCGATATAGCGGAAGGCCGCATCACCGGCGACCGGCGAGAGTTTTCCATAAGGCAGGTCGGCGGGGATCAGACCCAGGTCGATGCAGTCCACGCTGCCCTGAATGAAGCGCGCTTCTGCCGGGCTGGCGATGCTGTTGACGCGCAGTTGGCTGCCGACGATGCGGTTGGCATCTTCCAGGCGTTGCGCATCGCCGATCACCAACGGTCGGCAAGTCGCGTACACCGAGGCATGGGTGAGCATTTTCATGATGATTTCCGGTCCCACCCCGGCGGCGTCGCCCATGGTGATACCAATGACGGGACGTTCAGACATAGGAAACTTCCTCGTTGAAAGGGGTGTCGGTCGCAGCCGGTGCGTGGAGCCGTTGCCAGGCGTCAAGCAACGTGTCGGGGTCGCCGAAAGCGCCGGCTTTGGTCACTACATTGAGTGTGTGCCTGCCCAGTTGCGCTTCGGCCAGAACCACGCCGGTGGCCAGTTCGCCAGACAGCATCAGGCGTTCGATACCGGCGGCAATCAGGATCGCCCTGGCGGTTTCGCCGCCCGTGGCGATCAGCGAGCCTGCATGGGGCAGGGCGGGTGCCAGCCATTGCGCCAGCGCGTGACTCAAGGTGGCTGCCCGGGCTGGATCGCGCTGTTGTTGATCGAGGCGCACCAGTACATCCTGCCCGGTGGCGAGGTGTTGCTGAAGCTGCTCGCTCAGGGCATCGCGCTCGGTGCTCCTCTCTTCATTGAGTAGCGTCGAAGGTTGCAGCGTCAGGCACAGTGCCTGACTGGCGTGCGCGAGCCTGTCGGCCTGGGCTTGAGAGTGCCGGGACATGCTGCCGATCACGGTCAGCACCGGTGAGCGTGGTCTGACACTGATCTGCAGGGCTGCGGCCAGACCGAACGCTTGTGGCAGATGGCGAGCCAGCCCGGCAGAGCCGACCCAGAACAGCTCGTCGTGCCAGCCCACTGACGCGTCGGCCAGACGCAGCAGGTCACTGTCCAGTTCAGCGTCGCAGACCAGCACCTGCACACCCTGCTCAAGCGCGCTGCGCAGAGCGGTTTTCAGACCGGCAGGGTCGCGAATGGCATCGAGCCCCAGCCATTGCGTGTGCAGGCCCTGCGCGGCAAACAGCTCAAGCAGGTCGCCGGTGCCCTGCAGGTGCTCGTTGCGCCACACATCACTTTGATCGACCGGCACACCATTTATCAATTGCACACCCATCACGGTGGTGCGCTGCATGGCCGGGAACGCCGGAGCGACCAGCGCCATGCCGCGCAGCCCCTGCAAGGCATCGACCTCGCTGGCGATATTGCCGCGCAGTGTCGAGTCGATTTTCTTGTACAGCGCCATGCCTGCGCGGGACTGTTGCTGCAGCGCTACGCGGTTCTGTTCGGCGGCCTGTTGCGGCGCCAGGCGACGCGAATCGGTATCGAAGGCGATGACCCCTTGCAGGTCTGGGGCGCCGTTGCTCAGCAGCACATGGGTATCGACCCGCGAGGCGAAATCCGCCGCGCAATCGGCGGCCCCGGACAAGTCATCGGCGATGATCAACAGGCCGGGAAACTCGACGTGACTCATGGCAGCAGGCACCGGTACAGTTGCTGGATATCGTCAAGGCTGAGCGCCTTGGGATTATTGGTCATCAGGCGGGTGACCCTTGAGGCCGCCACGGCCATGTCGGCCAGATGCTCTTCGGCCACGCCAAACTCACGCAGGTTCTGCGGGATGTTCAGCACTTGAGTCCATTGGCGAATCTGTTCGATCAGCTTGTGGGCCGCCGCCTCATTGCTGTCGTCCTGCTGTGCTACACCGCAGATCAGTGCCGCGCGCTTGAGCCGTTCGGCGCAACTGTCCAGATTGAAGGCCATCACGTGGGGCAGCAGCATGGCGTTGGCTACGCCGTGGGTGACGTGAAACTTGCCTCCCAGCGGGTAGGCCAGCGCATGCACTGCAGCGGTCCCGGCAGCCGTCAGCGCCAGGCCGCCGTACATCGAACCCAGCAGCATGTCGCCGCGAGCGCGCACTGATTCCGGTTGTTGCCAGGCTTCCACAATGCTGCCTGCGATGAGACGCATCGACTCCAGGGCAAAGGCATCGCTGATCGGGTTGGCCTTGGTGGAAATGAAGGACTCCAGCGAGTGCGTGAAGGCATCCATTCCGGTCGCGGCAGTGATCGCTCGGGGCAGGCTGAGGGTCAGTAATGGATCGAGAATCACCAGCGTCGGCAGCAGATGGCGGCTGACCACGCCGATCTTCAGTTCTTCGTCGGGCAGCGTGACGATCGCGTTGGGTGTCACTTCCGATCCTGTACCCGATGTGGTGGGCACCAGCACCATGGGCTTGCCGGGGTGGGTCACCTTGTCGATGCCCAGCAGGTCTCTGAGTGGCGTGTCATTGGTCAACATGACGGCGAACAGCTTGGCGGCATCCAGCACGCTGCCTCCACCGATGGCGATCAGGGCGTCCGGCGCATGCGGAGCGACGTCGTCACGGAACACACGTTCGATGTTTTCCAGGGTCGGTTCGATTTCGACGTTGTCGAGCATGTGCACGCGGATATTCAGGTCGCGTAGCTGATCGGTGACGCGCTGGGTGACGCCAAGGTTATGCATGGCGTTTTGCGTGACCAGAATGACGGTCCTGACCGGCACATCGAGCAGTGGCAGCTTTTCGCCCAGCAGATCCAGGCTGCCGGGACCGTGGACAACATGCTTCACGGTCTGGAAATGGTAGGTAGCAGACATCGCAATGACCTCAGGCTTGGCGGTAAACGGCCAACAGGCTGTGAAGTTTTTCCAGCGCGGCGGCGTCGAGCGGCTGTACCGGCGCACGGCAGGGGCCGACCGGTACATTGAGCAGTTGCGTGGCGGTTTTCAGCACTACAGGCAGGGTGCCCAGCGCGAAGGCATCGCGCAGCGGGCGCAGGGACTCCTGCGCGGCGCGGGCAGCGTCATGATTGCCCGACTGGAAGTGGTTCCAGATCGACATGACCAGACCCGGCACCGCGTTGGCGGTTGCAGCCACCGCACCGTCACCGCCGGCCAGCAGGTTCCAGTGGATCAGCGAGTCGGTTCCGGCGAATACCGCGAAGTCGTCGCTGCGGTACTTCATCATCTGCACCAGTGCATCGAAGTTGCCAGCACTGTCCTTGATGCCCTTGATCTGCGGATGCTGGCTGAGGGTGGCCACGGCATCCATGCCGATCGACATGCCGGTCTTGGCCGGAATGTTGTACATCATCAGCGGCAGTTCGGACGCATCGGCGATGCTGGTGTAGTGCTTGATCAGCTCGCGCTGGCTGACAGCATTGAAGTACGGCGTGATGATCGACAGGGCATCGGCGCCCACATCGATCATCTTTTTGTTCATTTCAATCACTTCGTGCGTGGCAAATGCTCCGGTGCCGACTACGACAGGTACGCGTCCTGCCGCCGCTTCGACGGTAATACGAGCGATCTTTAGTTTTTCCGCTTCGGAAAGGGCGAAGAACTCACCGTTGGTGCCCAGTACGAAAAGCCCGTGAACACCTGCATTCAGAAGGTTTTCGATCAGATTGCGCAGGGCCTGCTCGTCGAGCTGCTGATCTTCGGTGAAGGGCGTGACCAGAGCTGGAATGATGCCGCGAAATTGCATGGCCAGGTTCTCGTTTTATTTTTAGTAAAACGATAGTGATTGAATCGATCATTACTGGCAAGCATTTTGAGCGTTTTTTTCACGAAGGAGTGGGGTGATGCAGTAAAAATGAAAGAACCGATCAAAAAGCCAGGCACAAGGCCTGGCTCTAGATGAGGGTATCGAAAAGGTCAGGCGGGCCTAGCCACCTTGATTGCCGACAAACGACTGATTCGCAAGGCCACCAGACTGCCGACGATGGTCAGCGCGGCCAGTGAATACAGCGCCAGGGTAGTCGAGCCGGTTTGATCCTTTATCCAGCCCACCAGGTAAGGGCTGAGAAAGCCTGCCATCTGCCCGATCGAGTTGATCAGCGCCAGCCCGCCTGCGGCAACGCTGGCGCTCAGCAGGGCGGTTGGCAATGGCCAGAACATCGGCAGGCTGGTCAGCGCACCCATGGTCGCGATAGTTAGCCCGATGATGGCAACGATGGGCAGCGTCGCGAAGTTGGCGGCAATGATCAGGCCGGTCGCGCCCATCAGCATTGGCACCACCAGATGCCAGCGGCGCTCATTACGCAGGTCGGCGGAGCGGCCGACCAGCAGCATGAACACGCCCGCCATCAGGTACGGCACGGCACTGATCCAGCCGATCACCAGTGCATCGCTGAAACCGAGGTTCTTGATGATCGACGGCAGCCAGAAATTGATCGCGTAGACGCCGCTTTGAATGCAGAAGTAAATAAAGCCCAGAATCCATATGAACGGCATGGTCAGCACTGAAGCCACCGAGCTCTTGCCGTGCACCGGACGGCTCAGTTCATCGTTGGTGATATCGGTCTTGACCCGCTGACGCTGCGCGGGCGTCAGCCAGCGGGCATCCTCGACCCTGTCGCACAGCAGAACGAAGGCCAGCACACCCAGCGCCACGGTCGGCAGCCCCTGAATCAGAAACATCCATTGCCAGCCGGCCATTCCGCCCTGGCCCGCAGCGAAATGGTTGAGAATCCATCCGGAAAAAGGACCGCCCAGCAGGCCGGAGACCGGAATGGCCGACATGAACAGTGCCATGATCCGTCCGCGACGCTGGTTCGGATACCAGCGCGAGAGGTACAGAACGATGCCGGGGAAGAAGCCGGCCTCTGCCATGCCGGTCAGAAAGCGCAGCACGTAGAACTCGACCGGCGTGGTGACGAACAGCAGGCAGGTCGAGAAGATTCCCCAGGTAATCATCATCAGACCGATCCAGCGACGCGGCCCGAAGCGGTTCAGCGCCAGATTGCTGGGCAGGCCACACAGCACGTAGCCAATGAAGAAGATACCGGCACCTAGGCCATAGACCGTCTCGCTGAAACTCAGGGCATCGAGCATCTGCAGCTTGGCAAAGCCCACGTTCACGCGGTCGAGGTAATTGAACAGGTAACAAATGAAGATAAACGGGATAAGGCGCAGGGTGATGCGACGGTAGACATGATTGCCTTCGGCGTCGCCCACCTCGTGGGTCGAGAGAGGTGTCATGGCGGGTGTTCCTCTGTGCTTGTTGTTTTTATATAGCCGGATAGCTACTGGATGCACTCCTGATCATAGGTGGGCAGTGACAAAAACGCTTTGGGGTTTTGCACGGCGGCAGGGGGCACGCGTTGTGTGATTGCACAACGCGTGCCCCCGGGGAGCTTATGGCTTGCCGCGAATGTCAGCACGCAACGAAAATCATTGCGCCGGGGCCAATGCTCTACTCGACAGCCTCATACGGCAAGCCCACATAATTCTCGGCAATGGTCCTGCGCCCGGCTTCCGAGCCGACGTAGTAGTCCAGTTCGGTCTGCTGGATGCGCTGGCTGAACGCGTCTGTGTCGGGAAAGTTGTGCAGCACCGACGTCATCCACCAAGAGAAGCGCTCGGCTTTCCACACTCGGCGCAGGCAGATCTGTGAATACTTTTCCAGCAGGTCAGTGCGGCCTTCCTGATAGACCTTGAGCAGGATGCGGTACAGCGTGCTTACATCGCTGGCCGCCAGGTTCAGCCCCTTGGCACCGGTCGGCGGGACGATGTGCGCGGCGTCGCCGAGCAGGAACAGGCGACCGTACTGCATGGGTTCAACCACAAAGCTGCGCAGCGGCGCGATGCTTTTCTCAATGGACGGGCCGGTGACCAGGCGCTCTGCCAGCTGCTCGGGCAGGCGGGATTTGAGTTCATCCCAGAAGCGCTCGTCCGACCAGTCTTCGACCTTCTCGTCGGCACTGACCTGCACGTAATAGCGGGTACGAATGGCCGAGCGCATGCTGCACAAGGCAAAGCCGCGCGGGTGATTGGCATAGACCAGCTCTTCGTTGACCGGCGGCGTATCGGCCAGTACGCCGAGCCAGCCGAACGGATAAACGCGTTCGAATACCTTGAGGGCGTCGGCGGGAATCGATTGCCGTGACACGCCGTGAAAGCCGTCACAGCCGGCAATGTAATCGCAGTCCAGGCGCACGGTCTCGCCGTCTTTCACAAAGGTCAGGTACGGACTATCGCTTTTGAGGTCGTGCGCTTTGACGTCTGCGGCGTCATAGATCGTCATTGCACCGCTGGCTGCGCGCGCGGCCATCAGGTCGCGGGTGACCTCGGTCTGGCCGTAGACCATCACCGTCCTGCCATCGGCAAGGCTCTTCAGGTCGATGCGCTCGCAACGACCGGCGAACGCCAGCTCGAAACCGTCATGGATCATGCCCTCTGCGTCCATGCGTTCACTGACGCCCGCTTCACGCAACAGGTCGGTCATGCCTTGTTCCAGCACGCCGGCGCGGATGCGCGACAGGATGTAGTCGGGGTCCTTGCGCTCGACGATGACGTTATCGATGCCGGCACGTTGCAACAGTTGGCCCAGCAACAATCCGGAAGGGCCTGAACCGATAATGGCAACCTTGGTTTTCATGGCGATAGTCCTGTCTTTTGATCCCTGCCAGGTTTAGTCAGCGGGAAATGTTTGTTTTTGTCTCCTGCATTTTTAATGGATGCCGTCGAGATAAGAAGGCAATATCCGCTGCATTATCTGGACTTTTCGAGGGTCCGGACCAGAGAGGACGACATGGCCACACCTGCCACAGCAGCGATACCGGTGTTCAAACTCTATGGGGAAACCGCGGCCTGGCCGACCCCCGATCTGATCCACTGTGAGTCGATCCCCGAGCGCAGCAGGATTCACGAATGGGAGATCAAGCCGCATCGGCATGGCGATCTGGTCCAGCTGCTTTACGTGCAGTCGGGCAAGGCGATGCTCAAGGTCGAGGACCGGGTCAGCGAGGTCGAGATGCCTTCGTTGCAGGTCGTGCCCGCACTGAGCGTGCACACCTTCAGGTTTTCCAGAGATATTCAGGGCCATATTCTCAGCCTGGCCAGACCCTTGGTGGAGCAACTCGAGGCTGCGCTCGACGTCTCTGCCCTCAGCGCTGCCCGCTGCTATGCGCTTGGGGCGGACAGCGATTATGTGGACACGCTGTTCAATGCCATTGCCAATGAATACCGGCAGCCCAGAGCGGGCCGCGATCTGATGCTGCACTCGCTGGTCAGTGTGCTGGCGGTGTGGCTCAGTCGGCGCAGCAGTGAAGGTGCTGGCGAAGAGACTCACGCCATGGACCGCGGCCGCGAGCATTTGCAGGTGTTCATGCATCAACTGGAAGCGAGTTTTCGCGAGCACTGGTCGATTGACCAGCATGCCCAAGCGATGGGCATCAGCGCCGCGCATTTGAACGCTCTGTGTCGGCGGCTGTGCAACCAGTCGGCCTTGCAGATCATCAGTGAGCGCTTGCTGCTGGAGGCCAAGCGCAACCTGATCTACACCACCCTGACCATCAATCAGGTGTCAGACAGCCTGGGCTTTTCCGAGCCGGCGTATTTTTCGCGTTTCTTCAAGCGCGCTACCGGGCAATCACCCAAGGCATTTCGCCGGCAGCAATAGAAACGGGGTGCTCAAGAGCACCCCGTTGGCTTGTCGCAGGTCGCTGTGCGGTCAGGTCACGACCTGGTAGCACGGCACGTACGCCGCGCCGCCTGGCAGCTTCATGCGGTGCTGATCGACGAAGGCCTGCAACAGCTTGTCCAGCGGGCCCATGATCGATGGGTCGCCGTGGATCTGATAAGGACCGTGCTGTTCGATCAGGCGAATGCCCTTGTCCTTGACGTTGCCGGCGACGATGCCGGAAAACGCCCGGCGCAGATTGGCGGCCAGTTCGTGAGTCGGCACATCGTGGTTCAGTTGCAGTCTGGACATGTTCTCGTGGGTCGGATCGAAAGGGTGCTGGAAGCTTTCCTCGATCTTTAGCAGCCAATTGAAGTGAAACGCGTCATTACGCTCGCGGCGGAACCGCTTCACTTCCTTAAGGCCCTGAGTCATCTGCCGGGCAACGTCTGCCGGGTTGTCGATGATGATCTGGTAGTGGCGCTGCGCCTCTTCACCCAACGTGGCACCGACAAATGCGTGCAGTTGCTGCAGGTACGGCTCGGTGTTTTTCGGGCCGGTCAGGATCACCGGGAACGGCACGTCCTTGTTGTCCGGGTGCATCAGAATGCCCAGCAGATACAGGAACTCTTCGGCAGTGCCTGCGCCACCGGGGAAAATGATGATGCCGTGACCGACGCGGACGAACGCTTCGAGGCGTTTTTCGATGTCCGGCAGGATCACCAACTCATTGACGATCGGGTTGGGCGCTTCGGCAGCGATGATACCCGGCTCGGTCAGGCCCAGGTAGCGACCGCCGACGATACGCTGCTTGGCGTGCGCGATGGTCGCGCCTTTCATCGGGCCTTTCATCACGCCGGGGCCGCAGCCGGTGCAGATATCCAGGCTGCGCAGGCCCAGTTCGTGGCCGACTTTCTTGGTGTATTTGTATTCTTCGGTATTGATCGAATGGCCGCCCCAGCACACCACCATCTTCGGCTCGACACCGGCACGCAGGGTACGAGCGTTGCGCAGCAGGTGGAACACGTAGTCGGTTATGCCCTGGGAATTGCTCAGGTCGATGCGCTGGCTGTCCAGCTCGCTTTCGGTATAGACGATGTCGCGCAAGGCGCTGAACAGCATTTCGCGGGTGCTGGCGATCATCTCGCCGTCGACGAAGGCATCGGCCGGAGCGTTGAGCAGCTCCAGGCGAACGCCGCGGTCCTGTTGATGGATGCGGACTTCAAAACTCTCGTACGCTTCAAGAATGGTCTTGGCGTTATCGACGTGGGCGCCAGTATTGAGAATGGCCAGGGCGCACTGGCGAAACAGGGTATAGGTGCTGCCTGAACCGGCCGCGCTGAGCTGCTGCACTTCACGTTGGGACAGGGTTTCAAGGCTGCCTTTCGGGCTTACGGTGGCGTTAATCACTTGTCTTGGGATCATTCTATTTTCCATTAGAGCGATGCAGTCGAGCATCAGGATGGTGAATATCGAGAACATTCACCCCTGTGGAGCCTTTTCTACAGCACTTGGCCGGGAAAGCAAACGCCGGACCGCAGACGTCCCCTGTTTGAGCCGTTGTGCGTCATCGCAGGATTGAATCGGCAGGTGAATTCTTTTGAAAGCAGGCACTTGCTTCGCATGACCGTGCGGCTGAATTTTGACGCGGACAACGGGCAATAGTGAACCTGACCCCGTTAACGGAGTCTGTTAGCTGATGGACTTTCTGGACGGCCTGCACGAAAGGGATCATCAGGTGCTTTTTCAGCACGCCTGATAGGCAGACATTCCGTCCGGGCAGGAGTTGCAAAACCGTTGATCACTTGCCGCTCCCATCCTTAGCCGGCCCGTTAAACGAGGCTTTATTTTCATTTCAGATAAAGATAATTATCGCCATGTCTCGTCATTTTTCCGCACTTCTTTCCCGAGCCCCTGGCCTGTTCGTCGTTTCGCGTCGCTTGCTCGGCGCAGGCCTGGTTGGCGCTGCATTGACCGTTGTCGTGCCTGGCAGCGCACAGGCCGCAGGCAGCGATCGCTGGGTCAGCGACAGTCTTACGACTTATGTACGCAGCGGACCAACCGATGATCACCGGATTGTGGGAACGCTGAAATCCGGGCAGAAGGTCGAACTGCTCAGCGCTTCGGGCAAGTTCAGCCAGGTGCGCGGCGAAGGCGGTTCCACGGTGTGGATTCCGAGCAGCGACTTGCAGGAAGTCCCTGGCCAGGCCGAGCGTGTCCCACAACTGACTCAGCAGGTCGCCGATCTGACCGAGCAGCTGGCGGGCATCGACAACACCTGGAAGACTCGCGTGCAGGGCATGCAGGAAACGCTGGACGCGCGCAAGAAACTGGTCGATGAGCTGGAGGCGCGCACCAAGACCCTCAACGATCAGCTGGCCGACTCTCAGGCTGAATTGCGTGCGACTCAGGCACGACTTGGCGATGAGAACAAGCAAGTGATGATGCGTTACATGGTCTACGGCGGCAGCATTGCCGGTGCCGGCTTGCTGGTCGGCCTGATCCTTCCGGCGCTGACCAAGGGCCGTAAGAAGAACGACGGCTGGGTGTAAACCACCTTGATCACCTCACATGCCAGCGTCCCGCGCTGGCATGTTGTCCGCCACGCTGTGCGTTTTATCGAGTGCGCAGCCGATGTGTGACGGACCTCTCCGAAAATGCCTTTCCCCTGCCGCAATCACGATCCAGCCCACACTCTTTATGCCTGCCTGGCACAGGGTTCGTGCGCGAAGTTGATGTTCGTTCTACAGTTTCTGCGTGGATGGTCGAAAAACTGAGTGTCGCCCTCAACCTCGTGCGCTGACGCATAGGAGGAGGGGACCGGCAAGTTGTGTTGTGGCTCTTTGCCATCAGTTATTATATGCGTCCTGAAAAATGGGCTGCCGAGTCGGGCCTGAATGATTTTCATGCCGCGGGTCTCATATTTTCACCCTCTCCTGTGCAGGAATCCGGATGCTGGCGTACAACCAAAAAAGCTTTCTTATCGTTGATGATTTCTCTGACTTTCGCAGTTCAGTGAGATCGATGCTGCGTGAGTTGGGCGTCAAGGAAGTGGACACCGCCGACACCGGCGAGCAGGCTCTGCGCATGTGCTCGCAAAAGCGTTATGACTTCGTGCTGCACGATTTCAACCTGGGTGATGGTCGCAAGAACGGTCAGCAAGTGCTGGAAGACCTGATGATCGAGCGGCTGCTGAGTTACGAAAGCGTATTCATCATGGTCACTGCCGAAAACAGTCAGGCGATGGTCATGAGTGCGCTTGAGTGGGAGCCGGATGGTTACCTGACCAAGCCGTTCAACCGCGCCGGGCTGGCCCAGCGCCTGGAAAAGCTGGTGCAGCGCAAGACCTTGCTCAAGCCGATTCTGCAGGCCCTCGACCGTCGCAAACCGGCCGAAGTACTGGCCGCGTGCGACAAGCTGATCGAGCAGGACCCACGTTATGCGCCGTTGTGCCTGCGCTACAAGGCCGATGCCCTGCGTGACCTGAAGCAGAACGAGCCCCTGGAAGCGTTCCTCAAGACCATTCTGGCCGATCGGGCCACGCCGTGGGCCTACGGTGCATTGGGCAGCCTGCTGCTCAAGCGCGGCAAGACCGCCGAGGCGCAGGCTGTCTACGAACAGGCAATCAAGGCATTTCCGACCATGCCTGCGCTGTTCGATGGCCTGGCTGATGTGCTGGTCGCGCTTGGCGATGGCAAGCGCGCGCAGTCCGTGCTGGAAAGCGCAGTGCGCCTGTCGCCGCTGGCGGTGCGTCGGCAGAAGCTGCTGGGCAAGCTGGCATTGGGCAACGAGGACTTCGAAAGCGCTTCCAAGGCATATCGCCAGGCCGTCTCCCAAGGTCAGCATTCGCGTTTCAAGGATCCGGAAACCAACCTGGGGTTGGCGCATGCGCTGATCAGCAAAGGCGGTGATCAGGGGCTCGATGCGCGCACCCGTGTCGAGATCAACAACGCCCTGGTCGATGTGGCCAAGGAGCATGGCGACGACGAGGGTCTGCAAGTGCGCACCCGCTTGATGAAAGCGGCCAGCCTGCAGCATTCGGACCCGGAAACCGCAGCCAAGCTGACCGAGCAGGCAATGGCCAGACTGGATGGCATGGAGCAGGTGCTCAGTGCCGATGCCGCACTGATGGTGGCTGCGCAACTGAAGAAGCTTGGTCAGGAAGAGGCCGGTGCCGGCGTCTTGAAGAGTTGTGCGGGAGCCTATGGCGATGATCCTGCGGTGATGAAAAGCATTGCCAGCATGACCGATGATCCGGCGATTCTGGGTGCCAGCAAGGCGGCTGTCGATTTCAACCTGCAAGGCGTGCGCAGCTACAAGGCCGGCAATCTTACGGAAGCACAGGCATTTTTCCGCAGTGCGCTGGGGCTGCAGCCAAAGAACATCAGTATTGCGCTGAACATGGTGCAGTCGCTGCTTCACCCTGGCCAGAATCTGGGCCAGGCCGGAATTGACGAGTGCCGTGCCAGCCTGACCATGCTTGGCAAGATCCCGGAAAGCGATCCACGCTATGAGCGCTACCAGAAACTCAGGGAGAGGGCATTCAGCGCATGAGTGAGGAGACAGAGCAGGGCCTCGACTTTTCCATGGTGATCGCCTCCACGGTGCACGACATGAAGAACTCGCTGGCGACGCTGATCCAGGCACACAGCCAGTGGCAGGCGAAGCTTTCGGTCCAGCAGCGCGATACGCCGGAGCATGGCGTCATCAATTACGAGTTCGCCAACCTCAACGGGATGCTCGTGCAGTTGCTCGGTCTTTACAAGCTGGGTGTCAACCAGATGCCGTTGCGTCCGGACTACCACGAACTGGACGATTTCATCGAAGCGCAACTGGCCCATCATCAGGACGTGCTGGCCAGCCGCGGGATTGCCGCGCGTCATGCGATCGATGTGGTTAGCCCCCTGGGCTTTTTCGACCGCGAACTGATCGGCTCGGTGGTGGGCAATATCATCGTCAACGCCATCGGCTTTGCCCGCGAGCAGATTGTTGTCAGTGTCGGTGATGAAGGCGGGCAGCTGAAGATCACCATCAATGACGATGGCCCCGGCTACCCGGCGTATCTGATCGAACGCCAGACCGACTATGTGCAGGGCATCAACCAGGGCAGCGGCAGTACCGGCCTGGGCTTGTATTTCGCTGCGCACATTGCCCGGCTGCATGTACGCAACGGCATGCGCGGGCGCATTGAAATCGCCAACGGCGGCGTGCTGGGCGGGGCGATGTTCAGTATGACCCTGCCCTGAGAGGCGGCAGCCTTTCCAAGAGCACCCCGCAACGCCTTGTCAGGATTGCGGGGCGTATTCGGCGCTTAGATATTCAGCCCGAAGTTCTGTTTGATGCTGTTCAGGCTGTCCATCAGGTCCTGATCAGATGCCAACGGATGTCTGACCGGTTCGCAGCCGTGCTTGAGCGTGAAGTGCTCGATGGCCGCAAGAGCATTTTGCCGATGCAGGGTATCGGACGAGATCGTTGAGCCCTCGAGCGTCCAGGGCTCGTCCCCCAGATACAGCTGCGAATTATCGATGTCGGCAAAAAACCAGAACGGCGGGTGCATGTTCTGGTTGATGATGGCCAGGGTGTGATCGACGTGTTCGAAGGCGTTGTGATACGTCTCGTCCATCAGGCCGGCCGCTTCCAGGCTCCGTCTGGAATAGTAGGAAAACGCACCGACGCAATGGCGGTACAAGGGCAGATTGATGCCGTTGCCGTAGTCAATCTTGTACACCGCATTGGCCTCGCCGGACGGCGTCTTGTTCATCAGGCCATGCTGGCTGTAATTGAGGTGCTGAATACCGGTCAGTGTCGAAGTCAGAATATAAAGCTCGAAGACTTCCGGGCTTTTTATGTAGATGTCGTCTTCGATCAGGAACAGATGCTCGCACCCGGCATCCATCAGTCGCGACAAGGCTCTGTTCTTGGATTTTCCAACGCCGAGGTTGGTTTCATTATTGAAGAAAACCTCGCTGTCATACGCGGAAAACTCCGGATACACATCGCCGTCATTGATGATGACAACGCAGTCGATGATCTCGGCAGGCAGGGAATCGTAAAGTTTTTTCAGCAGCGCAGGACGGTTGTAGGTGACGATTCCGCAGCCAACCTTTTGACCATTGATCATGGTGATCCTCTGTTCTCTTGGGCGTGAGCGTGTTTGTTTGTTGATTGGCGTCGCAGCGTGGCGAGTGGTTCAGGCCTGCGCTGACGTAAATCGACGTATGTACGCGGTGGATTGCAATATTTGCGCCAATTGCGGGCACGCCAAAGGCCTGGAGCGGTGCCGGTTAAAGTTTTAGCGGACACCGCCGAAATCGATGAAAGACTGTATTCGATATCACGATGAGCGGTGGGTGGGTGATGCTGTTAGCTAAAAAGTACTGCCAGGGGCATGGTATAGAGTTGGGCGCAGCGGCTCACAATGCGTTCAATCTTGCCAATTGCCTGAACGTTGCGCCGTGCAACGGTGTGGATTTTTTGCACCCTCGCGACATGGAAGACTATCAGCAGTACTTCGTCGAGCAGATGAAAGTGTCGGGCGACGTTTCGAAGGTCGACATGCTGGGCGATTTTCAGTGCATCCATACGGCCGACTCGTCAGTTGACTATCTGATCAGTTCGCACGTCATCGAGCACGTCCCCAACCTGCTCTCTGCCTACGTCGAATCCTTCAGAGTGCTGAAGAACGGCGGGGTATTCTTCTGCATCTTTCCCAAGCGCACCGCAGCCAAGACTGATCGGGCCCGTCGTTTGACGACGCTGGCGCAGATGATCGAGGACTATGAAAACAAGGTCGACATGACCACCGTCACTGAAGGCGAGTGGCGCGGTCACTATCAGGTCTTTTCCCTGCAAAGCATGCTCCGCGCAGTCAATTATGTTAACTCGTCAGGCCTGGGTTGCTGGTACATCGAGTGCGTCGAAGAAACCGATTCGAAAGTAGGCAACGGCCACACCGTCGTGCTCCGCAAAGTGGAGGGCTTGTCTGCGGAAAAGTGGCAGGACGTCGGCGACTTCAATACCCAGTTCAATCAGTTGTTGATGGCGGGCAAGCTCGAGAACGCGCTGACGCTGACCAAAATCATGCTGTCATTCAATTTTTTCGATGCCACCAGGCTGCACCTTGCCGGCGCTCTGAGTCGTCAGTTGGGCAATGTGGCCGAAGGCGTCGAATTCCTGCGTCAGGCCCTTGTGGTCGACCCGGAAAACGAAGACTACCGAAAGGAGTTCATCGAAGTGACCGGGACGCCTTTCCATAACCCGGTTCTCTGACGCGGCAGGCCGACAGCCTGAAGCGCGGTGCTTGAAGATTGCAGTCTGAAGGTTGAAGCTTGGCGTTTGCTGCTCAACTAAAAGGACTGACCCATGACAGGCAATGACCCCCATTCGCAGAAAGAAATGCTGATGGGCATTGATGAAGTGGAGTGTGTAACCCCGGATTTGAACGGTGTACCGCGCGGCAAGGTAATGACCGCTGAAGGTTTTCTCGAGGGCCGCCGTTTGCAGCTGGCGCGCGGTGTGTTGCTGCAATGCATCATGGGCGGCTATCCGCCGGCGCGCTTCTACGGCAGTGACGACGGCGATCTGGCGCTGATCAGTGATCCACAGCAGCTCCACCGTCTGCCCTGGAGCACATCGCCGCGCGCCTTGGCGATCTGTGATGCGCAGGACCTCAATGGTCAGCCCTGCATGCTCTCCACCCGTAATCAGCTCAAGGCAGTTATCGCCCGTTACGCTGCGCAGGGCCTGGTGCCGGTGGTGGCCACTGAACTCGAGTTTTTTGTCTTTGCGCCCAATCCCGAGCCGCTTCATTCATTCGTGCCGCCGACCGGGCTGGACGGACGACGCGAACAGGGGCATTCGGCATTCAGCGTCAGTTCCAACAACGGCTTGCGGCCTTTTTTCGCCGAGGTATACGCCTGCATGTCGGCGTTGGGCCTGCCGCGTGACACGGTGATGCACGAGATGGGCGTCAGTCAGTTCGAGATCAACCTGCTGCATGGCGATCCGCTGCTGCTGGCCGATCAGACGTTTCTGTTCAAGCACCTGCTCAAGGAGGTGGCGCTCAAACACGGGTTCATCGTGGTGTGCATGGCCAAACCGCTCGCCCATACAGCGGGCAGTTCGATGCATATTCATCAGAGCGTGGTGACAGCAGAGACCGCAACGAACATCTTCAGTGATGCGCAGGGTGAGCCGACCGACACGTTTCGTCATTTCATTGCTGGCCAGCAAGCCTGCATGGCGGACTTCACCGCGCTGTTCGCGCCCAATGTGAATTCCTACCAGCGCCTGTGCCATCCGTATGCCTCGCCCAACAACGCCTGCTGGTCCTACGACAATCGCGCTGCCGGATTACGTATACCGTCGAGTGCAGCGGCGGCCAGAAGGGTGGAGAATCGTCTGCCGGGCGCTGATGCCAATCCCTATCTGGCCATTGCCGCAAGTCTGGCGGCCGGGCTGCATGGCATCGAGCAACGGCTGGAACCGACGCCGCCGCTGCAGGGCGAACTCGAGGTGCCGGAAGAATTGTTATTGCCGTGTACCTTGCACGCTGCTCTGGAGCGTCTGAAAAGCAGTCAGTTGGCCAAGGAACTGTTTGGTCATGAATTCATCGAAGGCTACATCGCGTCGAAGACCCTGGAACTGACCAGTTTTTTTGACGAGATAACCCCCTGGGAACGGCGCGTGCTGGCTGCTCAGGTTTAAGAATCGCAGTGTTGGGCTCGCCCAGTCGGGCGACTCCCTATTTTTGGAAAGTTGATGCGCCAAATCTGGAAGTCCTTTCGAGCGCTTTATTTTGCCTCGTTGATGATGTTGATCGGCTCGGGTCTGCTGAGCACTTATCTGGCCCTGCGCCTGGCGGCCGATCAGGTTGACAGCCTGTGGGTCGGTGCGTTGATGGCCGCCAACTATTTCGGTCTGGTGCTGGGCGGCAAGATCGGTCACCGCCTGATCGGCCGTGTCGGTCACATTCGCGCCTACGCCACCTGTGCCGGCATCGTCGGCGCGGCGGTACTCGGGCATGGCCTGATCAGCTGGTTGCCGGCCTGGCTAGTGCTGAGGGTCATCGTAGGTCTGGGCATGATGTGCCAATACATGGTCATCGAGAGCTGGCTGAACGAGCAGGCGGCCGCCAAACAGCGCGGCATGGTCTTCAGCGGTTACATGATTGCCTCCTACCTGGGGCTGGTGCTGGGTCAGCTGGTGCTGGTGGTTCACCCGCAACTGGGGCCTGAGCTGCTGATGCTGGTAGCGCTGTGTTTCGCACTGTGCCTGGTGCCGGTCGCCATGACCCGGGCGATTCACCCGGCACCCCTGCATCCGGCACCACTGGAGCCGCGCTTCTTCATGAAGCGTGTGCCGCAGTCGTTGACGGCGGTACTGGGCGCCGGCCTGATCATCGGCTCGTTCTATGGTCTGGCACCGGTCTACGCCGCTGAGCAGGGGCTGTCCACCGAGCAGGTCGGTCTGTTCATGGGCTGCTGCATTCTGGCCGGGTTTCTGGTGCAGTGGCCGTTGGGCCTGCTGTCCGACCGCTATGACCGTTCCGTACTGATGCGCATCTTTGCCGCCGCACTGGTGGTGGCGTCATTACCGCTGGCGGTGTTTCCCAGTGTGCCGGTCGAGGTGCTGTTCGGTGTCGGGTTTCTGGCTTCGCTGATGCAGTTCTGCCTTTATCCGCTGGCAGTGGCCTTCGCCAATGACCACGTCGAGGCCGAGCGCCGGGTATCGCTGACGGCCATGTTGCTCATGACCTACGGCATTGGCGCCAGTATCGGTCCGTTGGCCGCGGGTGTGGTGATGAAGCAGTTTGGCGGTCACATGCTCTATGCGTTCGTCTGTGGCGCGGGCGTGATTCTGGTACTGCTGATCAGGCCCAAGGCGGTCACTCACTTGCATCAGGTCGAAAACGCACCGCTGCACCACGTTGCGATGCCGGACAGTATGTCCAGTTCGCCACTGGTAGTTGCACTTGACCCGCGTGTCGATGAGCAGGTGGTTCAGGAACAGATGCAGGCAACCGTTGAGCCTGAGCCGGAGCCCGAGGCGGTGCCTGAATCGGAGGTTGAGGCAGAAAGCGAGGTTCTGGCGCAGACCGAGCCGGCTGCCGGAGCGGAACCAGCTGAAGCCGATGAGCATGAACGCGAGCGTGAAAGCGAGACCTGGAAGGCCTGAGGGGAGAGTGCAGGGTAGTGCATGATTGCGGCAGCATTGCCGCAATCGCCGAAGGATTCAGGTGAGTGTCAGAAGTCCTCGTCTTTGTCGAAGCGTCGTGCTTCGCGCTGTAATTGATAGACGAAGCGCTCGACCTGACGCTGCACCAGCCCACTCATGTTGTGGAAGCGGACGCCGGCAAAGGTGGTGTTGAATCGTTCTTCGAAATGCAGGTGGCGCAACTCGACAGGTGCTGTCATGGCGCCGAAAGGCAGCTTGGCGACGAAACGCTCGTATACCTGGCCCAACTGCATGCGATCGGACACGTCGCCCTCGAAGCGCAACTTGCAACCTGTGGCAGAAATGTCCAGCAGCTTGCCGGCCAGCGTGAACTTCAAGCGGTCACCGCCGATTTCTACATCGACCAGTTGTGCCAGCTTCAGCGCAGCCCGAAATGCGTTGCGCCGCTGGTGATAGACCACTTCCTCAGGCATCGGGCCACGGTACATGCGTTGACCGTCAGTGCTGAGGATGTCCATGTGCGCAGTACTTTCCCAGGCAATCCGCACGCCGTCATGAAAGCCTTCGACACGGAAGGATTCGCCGTTGCTCAGAAAGCGTTCGCCATCACGGGGGATCATCTCGTCGAGAGCCATGACGTTGTTGTCACGGTCGACTTCAAGCAGATAACTCTGAAAGCGCTGGGGACGCTCATGGAAGGTAATGATCAGAGGATCATGACTCTCGAGTAGCAGCCGCAGGTTTGCGGCGATTTCCAAAGGTGTATTGAGAACCTTCGGGGGCTGCGGAGCATCGTCCGCGCTTGAGCCATTCACGTTCTTGAATCTCCAGGCAAAATACTACGGCAACGCAACAGCAGGCATTCTGCCACTATGCACGAAACCTTGATACAGGAAGTTACGCCTGACTCAGGGGGCGTGGTTTTGCTCTAAGGGCAGTCGATCCGCGACTGTCATAGAGTGTAGGCGTATCGCCACCGTTCAGTATGCGAAGCTGGTGAGCGGTACTGACCTGTTGCAGCTGGATCAGACTACCATTGCGCTCGTTGAGCGTCTGGCATTCGTTGATCAGTGTATTCAGTTCGTCGGCGGCCAGCAGCAATTGCTCACCGATATCCGACTGGCTGGCCAGTTGCTGGAGACCACTGCGATTGGCTGGCAGGCCCATGCCCGCAAGCACCTGGCTACGCTTGCGGCCGTGCTGGTCGAGAAGAATGACCAGCGCCTGTTTCTGCGCCAGCACCTGCTCCATCTCGCCCATGTCGCGGCCGTGAAGAATCAATGATTCGGCCTGCAACAACTCAAGAAGCTGTCGGGCTGAAACCATGTCGTCAGTGATCATCTGCAGCAAAGTAGTGTCGTGCATCGCATGCTCTGGTTTTTAAGCGTCCAGAATATCCAGCGCCAGCCTTGGCTTAGCGTTGGGTTTCGAAATTCAACAGTTTGCTGGCGACACGGTTGCTGTCCACTGTGTAACTACCGTCGGCGATGGCCTGTTTGAGCTCGGCAACGCGAGCACTGTTGACGGTTGGCAGATCGGTCAGCTTGTCCGTGATTTTCTGCAACTGTTGAGCCTCACTGCTCAAGGAAAAAGTTTCC
Source organism: Pseudomonas cerasi (assembly GCF_027983475.1). Taxonomy (NCBI): domain Bacteria; kingdom Pseudomonadati; phylum Pseudomonadota; class Gammaproteobacteria; order Pseudomonadales; family Pseudomonadaceae; genus Pseudomonas; species Pseudomonas cerasi. The sequence goes on along the minus strand of NZ_JAQJVM010000002.1, from coordinate 301,647 downwards.
CCGGTGCTTTTGACACCTGCGGTGACGGCAGGGGCTGGGGCATCGGTTTTGGCGGTGTCTTTACTGGCGCTGGTACGTGAAGTACCGGCAACAGCCTGTGAGTTGTTAAGGCGACTGAAATCTATGACCATGATTGAAAAAACCTCTGGGTGTTTGGACGCTTGCCTTGTTTTCGGCCAACCCCTGTCAAACTTTAGGCTGATTGTGAGAAAGCTTCCCAATAGACGACATTTGCCGTCGGGCATTCCCCGCAGTCTAAAAAAAACACACCCTTCGCGCCACTATCAATGCACTACATAGCGACTTCCACCTGCCCTGGGCCGGTGACACTTGCTTTGATCACCCGCTGGGAATTGAGGTTTTTCACCCGTATCTGTTCGTTGAAGCCTCCATCGGACATTGCTTCGCCGGGCATGCGAACCGCCAGCGAGCCGCTGCGCGCGATGATCACCACCTGATCGCCCTTGTGAACCATTTGTGGCTGTTCAAGCGCCACCGGGGTAATGACCTGGTCGATGACCATTTGTCGGACAACCTTCTGACCGACTGCCTGATCCAGCGACGCCAGGAAACCCTGACCCAGACTGCTGACATCCCGCTCACGCATCGCGACGTCTTCTTCGGTGACGATCGCGTCACGCTTGAGCGGGCGCATCACGGTCACGACGTTGCGATACAGCAATACCTGAGCGGGCACAAACACCGTCCAGGGCGAAGAACCTTCGCAGCGCACGCGCACGGTAACCCGGCCAACCGGGCGCGGACTTTCCAGTGTGGCTGTCAAATCCTTGTCGCAGGCACCCATCCTTAAACGCGGGTCGAGCTGCTTGACCTGTATCTCATGACGCCCGTCAATCTGGTTGGTTGCCAAATAGTCTTCTACTGTGAACTCAAGAAACCCTTGGGTGACGCCGATAAGCTGTTCAGGCAGTGTGAAATTCTCGGCACGAGCGAGGGTCACCGTGCTGGAAAGGCACAGCAGAGCGATTGCGCACAGAAGCCTGCGGGTTTCTAATGCGAGGTGTCGAGAAATTGTCGTCTTTGCGTTCATGACGTAATAAATAGCAAAGCCCGTGCCGCTTGTTGATCTGGTGTCTGGGCGGCGGTCATTTTGTAAGGGGGTTCGGCATGGCAGGTGTAATGGATTCGGTAAACCAGCGAACTCAGCTGGTGGGTCAGAATCGCCTGGAGCTGCTCTTGTTCCGTCTCGACGGCAAGCAGCTCTATGGGATCAACGTCTTCAAAGTGAAAGAAGTACTGCAATGCCCGAAACTCACCATCATGCCCAAATCGAGCAAGATCGTTCGGGGCGTGGCCAATATTCGTGGCGGCACGATCCCGATCATGGATCTGGCAATGGCGACAGGATCCACAGGGATGATTTCGCTGGTTAACTCCTTCGTCATCATTACCGAGTACAACACCAAGGTTCAGGGCTTTCTGGTGCATTCTGTCGAACGCATCGTCAACATGAACTGGGAAGAGATTCATCCACCACCCAAGGGCACCGGGCGCGATCATTACCTGACCGCCGTCACCCGGGTTGATAACCAACTGGTGGAAATCATCGACGTCGAGAAAATTCTCGCCGAAGTCGCGCCAGTGTCCGAAGAAATCTCGGTCGGTGTCATTGACGCCGAGGTTCAGCACAAGGCTGTCTCTATGCGCGTGCTGACGGTCGATGACTCGTCGGTGGCCCGCAAGCAAGTGAGCCGCTGCCTGGAAACCGTCGGGGTGGAGGTCGTCGCGCTCAACGATGGTCGTCAGGCGCTGGACTACCTGCTCAATATGGTCGCAGAAGGCAAAAAGCCTGAAGAAGAGTTCCTGATGATGATCTCCGACATTGAAATGCCGGAGATGGATGGCTATACCCTTACCGCAGCAATACGTAATGATCCACGCATGCAGAAGATGCACATCACCTTGCATACCTCGTTGTCAGGGGTATTCAACCAGGCGATGGTCAAGAAAGTCGGCGCGGATGACTTTCTCGCGAAATTCCGGCCTGATGATCTGGCGGCCAGGGTCGTTGCGCGGATCAATGCAGCAGAATAACCAGCCGGGGGCGTCGTCCCCGGTGATTCACATGATTTGAGAGGCGGCACTTTGTCTACGGGTAATTTGGATTTTGATCAGTTCCGGGTATTTCTGGAAAAAGCCTGTGGCATTCTGCTTGGGGAAAACAAGCAGTACCTGGTGTCCAGCCGCCTCAACAAATTGATGGAGCAGCAAAGCATCAAGTCGCTTGGCGAGTTGGTCCAGCGTATTCAGACCCAGCCGCGCAGTGGTTTGCGCGAGCAGGTCGTCGATGCGATGACCACCAACGAAACCCTGTGGTTTCGCGACACCTATCCGTTCGAAGTGCTGAAGAACAAGGTGCTGCCCGAGCAGATCAAGGCCAGCCCTGGTCAGCGACTGCGCATCTGGTCGGCCGCCTGTTCGTCGGGTCAGGAACCGTATTCGCTGTCGATGTCCATCGACGAGTTCGAGCGTGCCAATCAGGGTCAACTCAAATCGGGCGTGCAGATCGTCGCAACCGATCTGTCGGGCTTGATGCTCAATAACTGCAAGACCGGCGAATACGACAGTCTGGCTATCGGCCGCGGCCTGTCGCCGGATCGTCTGCAGCGCTTTTTTGACGTTAAAAGCCCGGGCCGCTGGGTGGTCAAGGCGCCGATCAAGAGTCGTGTGGAGTTCCGCTCGTTCAACCTGCTCGACAGCTACGCCTCGCTGGGCAAATTCGACATCGTGTTCTGCCGTAACGTATTGATCTACTTCTCCGCTGAAGTGAAGAAAGACATCCTGCTGCGTATCCACGGTACGCTCAAGCCAGGCGGTTACCTGTTTCTGGGGGCTTCCGAAGCACTCAATGGTTTGCCGGATCACTACCAGATGGTTCAGTGCAGCCCCGGGATCATCTATAAGGCCAAGTGACGGTCTGTCAGTTACCTGCGATGAAAAAAGAGACCTTCGGGTCTCTTTTTTTGTGCGCGGCTGAAAACAGCTTTGATCGTCTGCCCATCGGTTCATGTTTGCGTACTGTTGCTCACCAGTTTTGCAAAAGCGTTGGCGGCGGCGCTCTGGTAGCCGTTTTTACGCCGCAGCAGCGCAACCGTCCGCCCGGGCAAGGCAGGGATCGTCTGAACTTCGCACAACCCAGGCTGCTCGCGAACGATGGCATCGGGAAGAATGGTCGCCATGCGGCCCTGGGCAACGACCTTGAGCAAAATGGCAATTGAGTTCGCCTCTAGGCCGACCGTCGGCTTGAAGTTCTGCGTATGGCACCGGGCATCCAGCAATTGGCGAGTGGCGAATCCGGGGGCGAGCAAGGCAAAGCGAAGCGTTTGCAGGTCCTCAAGTGTCAGCGCGGTCTGTTTTTCGGGGGCAGACTTGGCCATGACCAGGCACAGTTGTTCATCGAACAGAGGCTGGCTGTCTATCTCGACGGCATGACTGCCGGCAAAACCGATGGCCAGATCGAGCGCGTCACTGATCAATGCCTCGGTGATCCGCTCCAGAGGCAGCTCCGTGAGGATGATTGCCACGCCGGGATACAGCGCGCTGAAGCGGTCGATCAGCGGCGCTATCAGGTATTCACTGAAGGTGGGCGTGACGCCGAGACGCAAGTGTCCGCGTGACAGGTCGCTGACATCGTTGAGCGCACGCTTCCCGGCCTCCAGCTCAAGCAGGCAGCGACGCGCGTGGTCCAGATACACGCGGCCGGCATCGGTCGGCACGACGCTGCGGCGGGTGCGGTCGAACAGTTGCACACCCAGGCTGCTTTCCAGCTGCCTGATCTGTTGCGACAACGCCGGTTGCGAGACATGCAGGGCCTCGGCCGCCCGGGTGAAATTGCCATGGTCGGCGACTGCCAGCAAATAACGTATATGGCGTAACAGCACGGCATCACCATAAGGCAGGATTATGGCTATGATCATAAATCAGTCTTGGATCTTATGGTGATAGTTGCCGATGCTGTGATTGACGTGAATTCATTCCGGAGGGTTACCTATGCCGCACAGCAACATTTCCAGAGCGCCGCGCCAGAATCTGACTGAACGTGTGCTGCAGGCCAAGACCGCAAAGAACCTGACGTGGGCAGGGCTTGCAGAAGGTACGGGGTTGAGCGTGGTGTATGTCACGGCTGCATTGCTCGGTCAGCACCCATTGCCGGAAGCGGTGGCCGAGGTAGTCGCCGAGCGTCTCGGGCTGGACAGGGACGCGGTCGCCGAACTGCAAACCATCCCGTTGCGCGGCAATGTCGAAGACGTCTCCAGTGACCCGACGATCTATCGCTTCCACGAAATGGTTCAGGTCTATGGCACGACGCTGAAGGCATTGGTGCATGAGCAGTTCGGCGACGGCATCATCAGCGCAATCAACTTCAAGCTCGACATCAAGAAAGTCGACGATCCGGAAGGGGGCGAGCGAGCCGTGATCACCCTCGATGGAAAATTTCTGCCCTACAAACCGTTCTGAGGACGCTGGTATGAGTGATAAAGGAAGACCGCCATTTCCACCCTTTACCCTGGAGACGGCTGTCCAGAAAGTCCGTGGCGCCGAGGATGGCTGGAACTCTCGCGATGCGGCTAAAGTTGCGCTGGCCTACACCGAAGACACCTACTGGCGTAACCGCAGCGAGTTCATCAATGGTCGTGCAGAGGCTCAGGCCTTTCTGGAGCGCAAGTGGCGCAAGGAACTGGACTACCGGCTGATCAAGGAGCTCTGGGCATTCACGGATAACCGCATCGCGGTGCGCTATGCCTACGAATGGCATGACGACTCCGGCAACTGGTTCCGTTCGTATGGCAACGAAAACTGGGAGTTCGCTGCAAACGGCCTCATGCAACGGCGCTTTGCCTGCATCAACGATTTGCCGATCGCCGAGTCCGAGCGCAAATACCATTGGCCATTGGGGCGCCGACCGGATGATCACCCGGGTTTGAGTGAGCTGGGTCTCTGATTGAAAGCGTTGTCCGGGCGGAAATGATCGAAAACCGCCCGGACTTTCATTCGGTGGAGGGTGCGTCGGTAGCTGATGCACTGTCGCCAAATAAGCTTTGATCTCTAGCCATGCCTGCGAAAGGATTCTCTCTACCGCCGTTCACAAATTGAGTTGCTTTTTTCGCGCGTGCCAGCAGTTCGGGATCAGTCGTGTCAGGCACCTCGGCATCATTTTTAGCCTTGTTGACGTCGTAGCTTCGGCCAACCTGAGTCCTGCGCTTTGTTTGAGGTGGCAGAAGGGGCACGGGGGGTGTGTGAGGTGGCGGGGGGCGCCACGGCTTTCGCGGTGTTAATGACCGGGTTGTTGTGAGTGCCTATTGAGTCGACCAAGATGAAGCTCCTTTCCAATTCCCAATCCTTGTGCGCTTGAGTGTATCGGTCATCACCACAATCCTGTAGTGCAGATACGAGATTCGCCAACGCTGCCCCCATACTGGCAAAAAAACGGCACCCACCTTGCCGCTTTGCCCCTCCACAGCGGAAATGCCTTGCCGCTTTTCTGGCATTGCCGCCTCACCGCTGCCTACGGCCCCCGCAATCATTGGCTTTTACAACATGGCACGCCGATTGCTTTGTCAGTAGCAACAGAATCAGGTCAACCGGCAAAGGTTTCCCGAAATGAGCATCAGCTTCGATAAAGCGCTAGGCATACATGAAAAGGCTCTGAACTTCCGGGCTCAGCGTGCAGAGGTGTTGGCCAACAACATCTCCAACGCCGACACCCCGAACTTCAAGGCTCGCGATCTGGACTTCTCGTCGGTGCTGGCTGCCGAAAACGACAAGGTCCAGAACGGTCACTTCGCGCTGAACAAGACCAACAGCCGTCATATCGAAGCCGAGGGCATGGGCAATGACGACGGTACGCTGATGTATCGCACGCCGTCGCAGCCTTCGCTGGACCAGAACACCGTTGATTCCCAGGTCGAGCAGGCCAGCTACACCGAGAACGCCATGGGCTTCCAGGCCAGCTTCACATTGCTCAACAGCAAGTTCAAGGGGCTGGTTGCAGCCCTTCGCGGAGAATAACTCATGTCACTAGCCAATGTGTTCAACATTGCCGGTAGCGCCATGAGTGCCCAGACCACGCGTCTGAACACCACGGCCAGTAACATCGCCAACGCCGAGACCGTGTCTTCGAGCATGGACCAGACCTACCGCGCCCGTCACCCGGTGTTCGCCACCGTGATGCAGGGTCAGCAGTCCACAGGTGGTTCGTTGTTCCAGGACCAAGGCGAAGCCGGGCAGGGCGTTCAGGTCAACGGCATCATCGAAGACAGCTCGAACCTGGAAGCACGTTACGAGCCCAATCATCCTTCCGCTGACAAGGACGGGTATGTCTATTACCCCAACGTCAATGTCGTGGAAGAAATGGCCGACATGATTTCTGCCAGCCGGTCTTTCCAGACCAACGCAGAAATCATGAACACCGCTAAATCCATGATGCAGAAGGTTCTGACCCTCGGTCAGTGATAGAAGGCGAAAGTTATGGCCGTTGATAACACCTCAGCAACCAGCGTCTCATCGACATTCCTGAATACGCTGCAGAACCCGACACCGACCAAGACGGACTCTACCGGTACGTTGGGCAAGGATTCGTTTCTGCAACTGCTGGTCACGCAGATGAAGAACCAGAATCCTCTGGACCCGCAGGACAACACGCAGTTCGTGGCGCAACTGGCGCAGTTCAGCAGCCTTGAAAGCATGCAGAACCTGACGTCGACGGTGGATACGATCGCCAGCAGCTACAAGTCGTCGCAGGCCTTGCAGGCCTCGTCACTGGTCGGTCGCTCGGTGATCATTGATGCGAGCAGTACTTCGGTCGATACCACCAAAGGCCTGACCGGTTCGATCGTGGTGCCGGGCGAAAGCTCGCTGACGACCGTCAAGGTGTACGACGCGCAATCGAATCTGGTCGACAGTGTCGACCTGGGCACGCAAAAAGCCGGTACCACCAGCTTTGCCTGGGACGGTACGGACTCAAGCGGTACCCAGCTGCCATCGGGCACTTACAGCTTCAAGGCTGAAGGCTCGGTGGAAGGCAAGAACACGCAGTTTTCAACTTACCTGCCCGCCACGGTCAACAGTGTCACGCTGGGTGTCAATGGCGCAGAAACAACGCTTAACCTGGCCAGCGGCAGTGTCGCCCTGTCCAAAGTTCAAACTATCGGATTGTAGAGCCGCTACGGCGCAGGAGTGAAACATGTCTTTCAATATCGGCCTTAGTGGGCTCTATGCTGCAAACAAAAGTCTCGACGTTACCGGCAACAACATTGCCAACGTCGCGACAACCGGTTTCAAATCGTCACGTGCCGAGTTCGCTGATCAATATGCTCAGTCGATTCGCGGTACTTCCGGCAATACCAGCGTCGGCAGTGGCGTGACTACCGCTGCGGTTTCCCAGCAGTTCTCCCAGGGCAGTCTGACCACCGGAACAGCCAACAGTCTGGACCTTGCCATCAATGGCGACGGGTTCTTCATGCTCAGCAATAACGGTGAGAAGCTGTATACCCGTGCCGGTGCATTCCACACCGACAAGGAAGGCTATGTCGTCAACAGCAGCAACATGAAGCTGCAGGGTTACAACGTTGACGCCAATGGCTCAGTGGTGACTGGCGCGCTCAGCGATCTGCGTGTGAACGCGTCCAACCTGGAGCCCAAGGCGACGACCACAATCACCAACTCCGCCAACCTGAACTCGACAACCGCGCTGCCGACCGTTTCGACGTTCGATGCCACCGACACCAATAGCTACAACGTCAAGTACAGCACCCCGACTTATGACACTCAGGGTAATGCGCATACCCTGGATCAGTATTTCGTCAAGACCGGCACCAATACCTGGTCGATGTATTCCCTGATGGACGGGCGCAGCATTTCCGATCCGACGTCCACCACGCCGGACAAGAATAACCTGACATTCGACTCCTCGGGCAATCTGGTGACCACTGCCGGCGGCTCTGTTCCTACCGACAGCGCCAACATCAAGTTCAACGCTGACGGTACATTCGCCGTGACCAACTGGGTGCCTGGCGTGCAGGTCGGTACTGGCACGACAGCTACCTGGGCAGCCAACGGTGCGACGGGCGCTGCTTCGATCAAGCTGGACATGTCGAGCACTACCCAGACCGCTTCGGTATCCGGTCTGCTCAAACAGGATCAGAATGGCTACGCCACTGGCCAGCTTAGCGGCATGAACGTTGACTCGAGCGGCAACCTGTTCGCCACTTATACCAACGGCAAGTCGCAGGTGATCGGTCAGACTTCGCTGACCAGCTTCGCCAACGTGCAGGGTCTGGCGCAGGCCGGCGGCACCAACTGGCGTGAAACGTTCGCTTCCGGTGTACCGGTGAGCGGCGCACCACAGTCGGGTACGCTGGGTTACATCACCGGTCAGGCGCTGGAAGAGTCCAACGTCGACCTGACCATGGAACTGGTTAACCTGATCAAGGCGCAGAGCAACTATCAGGCTAACGCCAAGACCATTTCCACCCAAAGCACCATCATGCAGACCACTATTCAGATGACGTAATACGCGTTGTTTGATACGTGCTGAAAGAGCCCCTGTAAAAAGGGGCTTTTTTATGGTTGTCTGCAAAGTATTTTGTCATGTCTTTTTTAGTGCTGAAAGTTACGGATTACTCCCTCAGTCTACTTGGAAACTTCCTACGCACGATGGTGTGAGAATAAAACTCCTCTATGAATTGCCTTTATGGCAAGGGAGTTCTCATGTCATTCAATACAGCGATCAGCGGTATTCAGGCTGCCAATAAACGACTGGAAGTAGCGGGTAATAATATTGCCAACGTCGGCACCCTGGGGTTCAAGTCGTCTCGTGCGCAGTTTTCTGCTCTATATGCGTCCGCACAGTTGGGGGCCGGGCAGCACGCTGTCGGGGATGGCGTACGACTTGCTTCGGTGCAGCAGAATTTCAATCAGGGTGAAACCGTGATCAGTTCCGGCAATGCGTTGGATATGCGTATTCAGGGTAACGGTTTTTTTGTGGTCAGTGATCAGGGTTCACTGGCCTATACCCGGGCCGGCGCCTTTCTGAAGGATGCTGCCAACTTTGTCGTCGACAGCGATGGTGGGCGTTTGCAGGGTTATGCCGCAAACGACAAGGGCGAGATTGCCAGTGGTATCCGCACGGACTTGCAGATCGATACGTCCAACGTCGGTGCTCGGGCCACGACCCGGGTGGCCGAAACCATCAATCTGGATGCCTCGCTGCCGTCACTCGCCCGCTTGCCGACCTTTGACCCGGACAACCCCGCGACCTATACACGGGTTGCCACCCGGACCATCCAGGATGTGGGGATCACTCCGGTGCCCGCATCCGACCATGAACTGAAGCAGTATTTCGTCAAGACCGAGGCTGATCAGTGGTCGATGTATGTACTGGTGGACGGGCGCAACCCGGTGGATCCCGACAGCGTAGCGCCGTTGCAGGTAAGCCTTGAGCTGAAGCCTGACGGTTCCCTGTCGTACAGCGGCAATGATCAGCATCTGCGCAAGCTTTCGGACACCGAGTTTGCCTTGCAGGGTTGGGTGCCTGCCGCGCAGATCAATGGCGCCTGGGCGGCAAATGGCTCCCTGAACGGCGGGGCTGTTTCGTTGCCGTTGAGCGACGCCGGGGCCAGTCTGCTCGACCCGGGCGATACGGTCATGCATCGGCCGGTTCCGCACTTCAACCCCGCAGATCTGAACACCTATAGCAGGATGTTCGGTAACCAGATCTTTGACAGTCAGGGCAACATCCATGAGCTGAAACAATATTTCGTGAAGGACGGCACCAACAGCTGGCGCCTGCACGTACTGATCGACGATCGAAACCCGCAGAACTCCGGGTCCACCACGCCGCTGACGGCAAACATCGTCTTCGATTCCCATGGCGCCGTCGCGTCGTTGACCGGCAGTCCGGGCCTGAGCAGCAATGGCGATCAGCTGAAGCTCACGGGCTGGTCGCCTGTGAGGGCGGTTGATCCTGGCACCGGTCGCGAGCGCTGGATATCCAATGGGGCGGCTGGCAGCGCTGACGGCATCACCATCGACTTCACCCATCTGCTTCAGCACAACGCTGCCAGTTCGCGCTCCGCCGCATACGTGGATGGCCATTCGGCAGGGGAATTGAAAAGCCTCGACGTTGGCCGGGACGGCATTCTGCGTGCGGGGTTTACCAATGGCATGACTAAAGATATCGGTCAGGTGATGCTCGCCAGTTTCGCCAATCCGCATGGCTTGCAGCCGCGTAGCGATACACGCTGGACCGCCACTGCCGATTCCGGAGTGGCTGAATATGATGTGCCGGGCGTCGGTACGCTGGGCAGCATCGTCAGTGGCGCGCTGGAAGGTTCGAACGTCGTGCTGGCCGATGAGCTGATTGCGCTGATCCAGGCCCAGACGGCCTATCAAGCCAACTCCAAGGCGATATCCACCGAAGTGACGCTGATGCAGACGCTGATCCAGTCGACCTGATCAGATCGAGCAGTCGGCTTTGATGAAGTGGCCTTTCAAGCGTTTCCAGCCTGGGCCCGGGCTGGCCTGGGCGCAGACGATCCGGCTGTCGCCCTGCCATTTGTAATAGTGGGCGGGAGCGGCCTGAGAGAGCAGGGCAAAGGTCATCAGGCTCGCGCTCGCGATACCGATGATGCACGCACGAAAAGGCATGACGGTTCCCGGTCACGGTTGCGGTGTCGGCAAGATTATCACTGTCGATCCGGTTCTCGGCGCAGTTCGCTGAAGTTTTTTTGGCGGTGTTTCCTGTCTGGCAAGCGGCAGGCGGCAGTCCGCCGCCGCTATTGGTTGGCGCTCTTTCCTCAAGCCATCGGCGATCGCCAGTTTTTACTGGCTAATCAGGCATTTGTATCGAGCCTGACAAGTTGGTTCAAAAATTGCTTTAACCCTTTCAGAACAGCTACAGGCGGCAAGCGTCTGTCGGAGGAGGAAGACTGTGGACAAGTTGCTTTACGTCGCAATGAGCGGTGCATCCGAAAACGCGATCGCGCAAAAGGCTCATGCCAACAACCTGGCAAACGTCTCGACCAACGGTTTCATGCGTGACCTGGAACAGGCCCGCTCGATGCCGGTGTTTGGCGAGGTCATGCCATCGCGAGCCTACGCCATGAGCGAGCGTCCCGGGACCGACTTTTCCGCCGGTGCGATGGTGCAGACCGGTCGTGAGCTGGACATCGCCGTCAAGGGTGATGGCTGGATCGCAGTGCAGACCCCCGACGGCGGTGAAGCCTACACCCGCAGTTCCGGCATGAACATCGATGCCCTGGGCGTGTTGCGCGACGGCAGTGGTTTGCCGGTTATGGGCAACGGCGGTCCGATTGCCGTGCCGCCTCAGCAGCAGATCGAGATCGGCGCCGACGGCACGATCAGTATTCGTTCGCTGGGCGAGAGTCCTCAGGTGATGGCGCAGGTCGACCGCATCAAGCTGGTCAAGCCTGACCTGAAGACCATGGAGAAGGGCCCTGATGGCCTGATCCACACCAAGACCGGCCGGCCTGCCGATGCAGATGCCACCGTTCAGGTCGAGTCCGGCTTTCTGCAGGCGAGCAACGTCAATGCGGTCGAGGAAATGACCTCGGTACTGGCCTTGTCCCGTCAATTCGAATTGCACGTCAAGATGATGAAGACCGCCGAAGAAGACGATCAGTCTATGGCTCGCGTCTTGCAACTTGGCTAATCAATGACAGCTTGCGCCGACAAACCGGCGCTCGAGGAGAACACACATGCTTCCTGCACTATACGTCGCCAAAACCGGTCTTGCCGCTCAGGACACCAACCTGACCACCATCTCCAACAACCTGGCGAACGTCTCGACCACCGGTTTCAAGAGTGACCGGGCCGAGTTCCAGGACCTGCTGTATCAGATCAAACGCCAGCCGGGTGCCCAGTCCACTCAGGACAGCGAACTGCCTTCCGGCCTGCAACTGGGTACCGGTGTGCGTATTGTCGGTACGCAGAAGAACTTCACTGCCGGTAGCCTGCAGACCACCAACAACCCGCTGGACCTGGCGGTCAACGGTCGTGGTTTCTTTCAGGTGACCCAGCCGGACGGCACCATTGCCTACAGCCGTGACGGTACTTTCCACCTCGACGCCAACGGCCAGATCGTCACGGCCAACGGTTATGCCCTCGAGCCTGCGATCGTCGTTCCGCAGAACGCCCAGACTTTTACGGTCGGTCAGGACGGTACTGTTTCCGTCACGCTGGCAGGCGCAACCGCTACGCCGCAGATCATCGGCAATATCCAGACCGCCGACTTCATCAACCCCGCCGGCCTGCAGGCCATCGGTGGCAACCTGTACCTGGAAACCGGTTCGAGCGGCGCGCCGCAGATCGGCACCCCTGGCCTTAACGGCCTGGGCCCGACCCTGCAGAACACCCTTGAAAACTCCAACGTCAGCACCGTTGAGGAACTGGTCAACATGATCACTACCCAGCGCGCCTACGAGATGAACTCCAAAGTGATCTCGACCGCTGACCAGATGCTGCAAAACCTGACTCAGAACCTGTAAGTCCTTGATGTCGCTGCTCGTAGAACCGCTCAATCCGATGGGGCGCCTGATAAGCGCCTGTTACACCGCGAGGTTTCAAGTGTCATGAACCGCCTTAGTGTTCCGCGTTTTTCAGTGTTGATCGCTTCATTGTGCGGGATCACCCTGCTGTCCGGCTGTGTCGCGCCGACGGCCAAGCCCAATGACCCTTATTACGCTCCGGTGTTGCCGCGTACGCCCATGTCGGCGGCTGCCAACAATGGCGCCATCTATCAGGCCGGTTTCGAGCAGAACCTGTACGGCGACCGCAAGGCCTTCCGTATTGGCGACATCATCACCATCACGCTTTCCGAGCGTATGGCGGCGAGCAAGGCGGCCACTTCGGCGATGACCAAGGACAGCACCAACAGCATTGGTCTGACCTCGCTGTTCGGTTCGGGTCTGACCACCAACAACCCGATTGGCGGTAACGACCTGAGCCTGAACGCTGGTTACACCGGCGCGCGGACTACCAAGGGTGATGGCAAGGCCGCACAGAGCAACAGTCTGACCGGGTCGGTCACCGTGACGGTTGCGGATGTGCTGCCCAACGGCATTCTGGCGGTGCGTGGCGAGAAGTGGATGACCCTCAATACCGGTGACGAACTGGTGCGGATTGCCGGCCTGGTCCGGGCTGACGACATCGCTACCGATAATACCGTGTCGTCCACCCGTATCGCCGATGCACGTATTACCTATTCGGGGACCGGAGCCTTTGCCGATACCAGCCAGCCAGGCTGGTTCGACCGGTTCTTCCTCAGCCCGTTGTTCCCTTTCTGATAGCGGGATAGACATGATCAAGCTCAAGCAACTGATAGCGGCGACCTTGTTGTTGTCCACAGCGTTCGGCGTGCATGCCGAGCGTCTGAAGGACATCGCAAGCATCTCCGGCGTACGGGCCAACCAGTTGATCGGTTACGGTCTGGTCGTGGGTCTCAACGGTACAGGTGACCAGACCACCCAGACCCCGTTCACCCTGCAGACCTTCAACAACATGCTGTCGCAGTTCGGCATCAAGGTGCCGTCGGGTTCGGGCACCGTGCAGCTGAAAAACGTCGCGGCGGTTGCGGTGTACGCAGATTTGCCAGCGTTCGCCAAACCGGGCCAGACGGTCGATATCACTGTTTCCTCGATCGGTAACTCCAAAAGCCTGCGCGGTGGTGCGCTGTTGATGACACCGATGAAAGGTGTCGACGGCAACGTTTACGCCATCGCTCAGGGCAACCTGGTGGTCGGCGGTTTCGACGCGGAAGGCCGTGACGGCTCGAAGATTACCGTCAACGTTCCGTCGTCGGGTCGAATCCCCGGTGGTGCGTCGGTAGAACGCGCTGTACCGAGCGGCTTCAACCAGGGCAACACCCTGACGCTGAACCTGAATCGCTCCGACTTCACCACTGCCAAGCGCGTCGTGGACAAGATCAACGACATGCTTGGCCCTGGCGTCGCTCAGGCGCTGGACGGTGGTTCGGTGCGCGTGACTGCGCCGCTCGACCCAAGCCAGCGTGTGGATTACCTGTCGATTCTGGAGAACCTGGAAATCGATCCGGGCCAGACCGCTGCCAAGGTCATCATCAATTCGCGGACCGGCACCATCGTCATCGGCCAGAACGTCAAGGTTTCACCTGCTGCCGTCACCCACGGCAGCCTGACCGTGACCATCACCGAAGACCCGATCGTCAGCCAGCCGGGCGCATTGTCCGGCGGCCAGACTGCGGTAGTGCCTCGCTCGCGGGTTAACGCCCAGCAGGAACTGCACCCGATGTTCAAGTTCGGTCCAGGCACCACGCTGGATGAGATCGTTCGCGCGGTCAATCAGGTGGGCGCTGCGCCCGGTGACCTGATGGCCATCCTCGAAGCCCTTAAGCAGGCCGGCGCGTTGCAAGCCGACCTGATCGTGATCTGAGGATTCGAGCATGGATATGCCCAAGAGCGGAATTTCGTCGGCGGTCGATTCGGGTGCCTACACCGACGTCAACCGTCTGGCGTCGCTGAAGCATGGCGACAAGGACAGTGTGGAAAACCAGAAGAAGGTGGCCCGCGAGTTCGAGTCGCTGTTCGTCAGCCAGATGCTCAAGGCCATGCGCTCGGCCAACGAAGTGCTGGCCAAGGACAATCCGATGAACACCCCGGCCACGCGGCAGTATCAGGATATGTATGACCAGCAGTTGGCGGTCACGCTGTCTACCCGTGGCAACGGTATCGGTTTGCAGGACGTGCTGATGCGCCAATTGTCGAAAGACAAGGGGATAAACCACGCTGCGCCGGTCAATACGACCGACGCTGCAACGGCCGCTACTGACGCTGCGCCGGCCAAGACCGGTCTGGCGACCAGCGTCTATCAGCGTCCGTTGTGGGCCACGCGCTCGGCGGCTGCCGATCAGGCGGCGGCTGCGGCCTCGGCGTCCGGAGAAGGGCGCAACGACATGGCGCTGCTCAACGCGCGTCGTCTGTCGCTGCCCGCCAAACTTACCGATCGTCTGCTGGCCGGCATCGTGCCTTCTGCCACCACAGCCGTCAGCAACAGCCCGGTGCCGGCTCGTGCGACAGCCGGTACTTCAGGCAACAACGGCGACTGGACACTCGATCCGAACCTGGCACCCGCGCCGGAGTATGTGCGCTCCATGGCCCAGCCACCGCTGGCACCGGCCAAGCGCGCGTTCAGCAACGCCGATCAGTTCGTCGAAACCATGTTGCCACTGGCCAAGGAAGCCGCAGCGCGTATCGGCGTCGACCCGGTCATGCTGGTGGCGCAGGCGGCACTGGAAACCGGTTGGGGCAAATCGATCATGCGTCAGCAGGACGGTAGCAGCAGTCACAACCTGTTCGGCATCAAGGCGGCGGGCAGCTGGAAGGGTGCCGAAGCGCGTGCGATCACCAGCGAGTTCCGCGACGGCAAGATGGTCAAGGAAACGGCGGATTTCCGTTCCTATGATTCCTACGCCGACAGCTTCCACGACCTGGTCAGTCTGTTGCAGAACAACAGCCGCTATAAAGAAGTGGTCAATTCGGCCGATAAACCGGAACAGTTTGTAAAAGAATTGCAGAAGGCCGGTTACGCCACTGACCCGGACTATGCCAGCAAGATTTCGCAGATTGCGAAGCAGATGAAGAGTTACCAGACTTACGCCGCTGCAGCGGGCTCTTCCACGACTTTATAAGGTTTGACTCATGTCGCTGATTTCAATTGGGCTCTCAGGTATCAATGCCAGCAGTGCCGCGATCAACACCATCGGTAACAACACGGCGAACGTGGATACCGCAGGTTACTCGCGTCAGCAGGTGCTGACCACGGCTTCGGCGCAGATCGCTCTTGGTCAGGGTGTAGGCTACATCGGTACCGGCACTACGCTGTCGGACGTACGTCGCATCTACAACAGCTATCTGGACACCCAATTGCAATCGAGCACCGCCCTCAGCGCGGATGCAGTGGCTTATTCCGGTCAGGCCAGCAAGACCGATACATTACTGTCAGACAATGCGACGGGGATCTCCGTGCAATTGGCGGACTTCTTCACCAAGATGCAGGGCATCGCCACCAGCGCCACGCAGTCGGCCGAACGCTCGTCGTTCCTGACCCAGGCTGGCGCGTTGAGCGCACGCTTCAACTCGGTTTCGTCGCAGTTGTCCACGCAGAACGATAACGTCAACACGCAGCTCAACACCTTCACCAAACAGGTCAACGAGCTGACCACCACCCTGGCGAGCCTGAACAAGCAGATCACACAAGCGTCTGCGGGCAACGCCACGCCGAACACCCTGCTTGACTCGCGCAGTGAAGCGGTTCGTCAGCTCAACGAGCTGGTCGGTGTGAAAGTGGTCGAGAACAACGGTAACTTCGACATCTATACCGGTACCGGACAATCACTGGTCAGTGGCGGCACGTCCTACAAGATGTCGGCCAGCCCGAGCCCGTCCGATCCGTTGCAGTACAACGTGCAGGTTGCCTACGGCCAGACCCAGACCGATGTGACCTCAGTGCTCACTGGCGGCTCGATCGGTGGTCTGTTGCGTTACCGCAACGAAGTGCTGGTGCCTGCGACCAACGAACTGGGCCGTACCGCGATGGTATTGTCGGACCAGGTCAACAGCCAGATGAACCAGGGCATCGACAGCAAGGGCAATTTCGGTTCGAACCTGTATTCCAGCATCAACAGTGCCGAAGCCATTACCCAGCGCAGCATCGGCAAAACCACCAACAGTGTCGGCTCCGGCAACCTCAACGTCACCATTGGCGACACCAGCAAGCTGACCGCCAACGATTATGAAGTGACGTTCAGCGACTCGTCGAATTTCACCGTACGTCGTCTGCCCAACGGCGAGAGCGTCGGTGCCGGTTCGCTGGCTGACAA
The DNA here is from genome assembly GCF_027983475.1 of Pseudomonas cerasi. Taxonomy (NCBI): domain Bacteria; kingdom Pseudomonadati; phylum Pseudomonadota; class Gammaproteobacteria; order Pseudomonadales; family Pseudomonadaceae; genus Pseudomonas; species Pseudomonas cerasi. The sequence goes on along the minus strand of NZ_JAQJVM010000002.1, from coordinate 284,753 downwards.
TCCGCCCAAACAGTTCGACGGCTTCAGTGTGAGCCTCAACGGCAATACGCTGGCAGCCGGTGACAGTTTCAAGGTTATCCCGACCCGCACTGGCGCGTCGGGGATCTCGGTGGTTCTGACCGACGCCAAGGATATTGCAGCGGCCGCGCCCTTGACGGCAACGGCGGGATCCAGCAACTCCGGTACTGGTGGCTTCACCCAGCCGGTGCTGAACACCAGGTCGGATATCTACGACAGCACCCAGACCGCTGACCTGCGCAATGCGCTCAAAGACTCCACCCCGATGAAACTGGTGATGGGTGCGGTCAGCAGTACCGGCGTGCAGAGTTACACCCTGATCAATGCGAGTGGCGGAGCGGTGCTCGACCAGAACGGCAATGCCGTTGGTGGCTCGATCATCCAGGGCCAGGCCAACACGATCAAATTGAACGTCGGCTATACCGACACCACAACGACGCCGAGCAGCAGCACTGCGTTCCAGCTGGAAATGACCATTTCCGGCTCGCCGGTTGCCAATGACACATTCAGCATCGGCATGACCGGTGGCGGCTCGTCCGACAACCGCAACGCGTTGGCAGTGGTCGGCCTGCAGACCGCCAAGACCGTCGGTGTCGTCAACGGTGGCGTGGGCACCAGCCTGTCCGGTTCGTATGCAGATACGGTATCGGTTGTGGGTACGCTGGCGAGCCAGAGCAAGAACGATGTGACCGCCACTGCGGCCGTTGTCAGCCAGGCCAAATCGTCACGCGACTCGGTCTCGGGTGTATCGCTCGACGAAGAGGCGTCCAACCTGATCAAGTATCAGCAGTACTACACCGCCTCTTCGCAGATCATCAAGGCGGCACAAACCATTTTCAGCACGCTGATCAACAGTCTTTAAGGAATCGTGAGCCATGCGTATCTCGACTACCCAGTTCTTCGAATCCACGAACACCAATTATCAGCGTAACTATTCGAACCTGAACAAGACCAGCGAAGAGGTCTCCAGCGGCATCAAGCTCAATACCGCAGGCGATGATCCGGTAGGTGCCGCGCGCGTACTGCAACTGGCGCAGCAGAACTCCATGCTGACCCAGTACGAAACCAATATCGGCACGATCAATACCAACGCGGTGACCACCGAGACCACGCTGACCAGCATCATCGACACGATGCAGGCTGCGCGGGAGCAGATCGTATCGGCAGGCAGTGGCGCGTTTACCGACTCGGACCGGCTCGCCAAGGCTGCGGCCCTCAAGCAGTACCAGAGTCAGATTCTGGGCTTGATGAACAGCCAGGACCCTAACGGTCAGTACATATTTTCCGGTTCCAAGGCCTCGACGCCACCGTATTCGCTGAACGCCGATGGCTCCTATAGCTACAAGGGCGACCAGACCAGCGTCAATCTGGCGGTAGGTGATGGTTTGGTCATGGCCAGCAACACGACAGGTTTCGAGGCCTTCGAGCAGTCGGTCAACACAACCCGTACCTCTGCCACACTGCTTTCGCCTGCAACCGATGACGGCAAGATCGGCCTCAGCAGTGGCCTGGTGACGTCCACTCCGACCTATAACTCCAGCTACCAGGGCGGCGAGCCCTATACGCTGACTTTTCTCAGCGGCACTCAATTCAAGATCACTGATGCCAGTGGCACTGACGTGAGTTCCGATACCTCGACTGGCGGCAAGTTTTCCCACGGCTCGTTCGATGCCCAGACGTTTACCTTCCGCGGCGTGGAAATGACGCTCAACGTCAACCTGCCGGCCGCTGACCGGGTCTCGGACGCTACCGCAGATGCGGCGCTGGCCAATCGCAGCTATCAGCTGGCGTCGACACCGGACAGTGTTTCCACCTCGCGCAGCGCCGGCAATACGTCAACGGCGACCGTCAGCAGCTCTGTCGTGGGCAATACCGCTGCGGACCGGACTGCTTTCAACAATACCTTCCCGACAGACGGCGCGATCCTCAAGTTCACCAGCCCGACCGATTACGAGCTGTACGCTGCGCCGTTGACCACCAGCAGCAAGCCAGTGTCCAGCGGCACCATGACCGGCTCGACGGCCAACGCCTCCGGTGTGAACTTCAATATCAGCGGTACACCGGCTGCCGGTGATCAGTTCATCGTCGAGTCTGGCACGCACCAGACCGAGAACATTCTCAATACGCTGACAGCGGCGATCAAAGCCCTGTCGACGCCCACCGATGGCAACCTGGTGGCCTCGCAGAATATGACGGCAGCGCTGAACTCTGCGCTGGGCAACATGAGCAGCGCCATCGAACAAGCTTCTACGGCACGTTCCAGTGGCGGCGCGCGTCAGCTGGCGGCAACCGCCCAAGGTACGACCAACGATCTGCTCAAAGGCAACAACACTACTGAGCAAGGTACTTACGTAAACGCTGACATCGTCGAGGCGACCACCCGCCTGACATTGCAGAAAACCATGCTGGACGCTTCTCAGCAGGTGTTTACCATGCTATCCAAGTTGAACCTGTTCAGTCAGCTTTGAGTTCTGACGTTGAGCATCCGCCGTCTTTTTTCAGCGGTGAGGGGGGCCACTCGACTGAAGGGCCCCCAGCCGCTCGCGAGTCAGTCATAGTGAATTCAGTCCCCCTCGTCAGTATTGTCATTCCCGCCTTCAATTCGCGCTTCTTCCGCGCAGCGCTGCAAAGTGCGCTCGACCAGGTCTACGACAATCTCGAAATCATCGTCTGTGACGATTGCCGTAGCGACGAGATCAAGGCGATTTTCGACGAGCTGGTAGCTCCCGACAGCGACCGGGCCCGTTACCTGCGCAATCCTCAGCGCCTGGGATTTCAGGGCAATCTGCTCAAGTGTCTGGAGCAGGCGAGCGGCGAATACATCAAGTTTCTCTGCGATGACGACCGCCTCTATAACTACTGCGTTGCGCATCAGGCGCAAACCCTCGATACCTACAAGGATGTCCAGCTCGTCGTCAGCAAACGCCATCTGGTGGACGTCGATGATTATGTCCTGCCGGCCCGCATGGAAAACGTTGGTCTGGTGCCTTACGACGCTGTGTTCAAGGGCGAGGACATGCTGGCGATTTTCGAGCGCACGCCGCGCAATTATCTGGGCGGTTTCAGTGGCGCGATGATGCGTCGCGCCGATGTGCAGGAATACCTGCCGTCCATTGCGCTGCCGCAAGGCTTCGTTGCGCTGCTGGATTTCACGCTGTTCATCTGCCTGCTGCGGCGCGGCAATCTGGTTGTGCTGCACAGCATCCAGAGTACCGAACGCCTGCACCCGGGGCGCTTCAGCAGTCAGGGCGATATGTACCAGAAAGCCACCACCGAATGGGGCTGGCTGAACGAAATGCTCAAGGCGCGCAGCGGCGAAGACGCACCGGCTCAGGGCTGGGTACGTTTTCTGCCTCTGCGCCGCGCGCACGAAGAGCCGCGCGAGTGGGACGAGGTCGGCCTTTACGGGGTGATGGCGGGTCGCCAGGGCGTGATGATGAGCCGCGTCGGCAGTGCCAGTGACAGCTATGCCGAACTGTACGCCGAATGGCTGTCCTGCCGCCGGTTTTCCGAGCCGCAAAAAAAGCTGCTCGAACAACGCATAGTGAGTTGGGCATGGCAGCCACGTATTGTGCCGGTGATCATCGATCAGCAGGGTGATGCCGAAGCCCTCGACATCACCTTGCGCAGCCTGGCCGAACAGGACTATGCCGCAGACTCGGTGGTGGTACTGACCAACGCCAGTGTCGACGATCCGCAGGTGCTGCGTTTTTCTCTGCAGCCGGACTGGGCTCGGCAGCTGAACGAAGTATTGCCACTGCTGGAGAGTGCCGACTGGGTCTACCTGTTGCGCGCCGGTGACCGGCTGACGCAGCCGGCGCTGCTGATTCTGGCCGAGCGTATTGCCCAGACTCCCGGTCTGCTGTGTGTCTACAGCGACGAAGGCGCGCTGGTTGAGGACGAGTCCAGAGAGCCTATTTTCAAACCGGGCTTCAACCTGGATCTGCTGCGTGCCTATCCCTATGTCGGGCGCACGCTGGCGTTCGAGCGGCGAAATCTGCTGGACATGGGTGGTTTCGATCCGGCCTTCGATGAACTCGCCCCGCACGATGTGATCTGGCGTCTGGTCGAGGGGGCAGGGCCGCAGAGCATCGAGCACATCGCCGAAGTGCAGGTCGAGTCGCGTCTGGCATTCGCCGACTGGCTGTCACTGCCTTGTGTCATCGAGCACAGCGAACCTCTGGTTGCGGCCCACCTGTCGCGGATCGGCAGAGAGCACGTCATTCATCACGATCAGTTGCCGTTGCTCAATCGCATCGAGTACGTTCATCCGTCGCTGCCTCTGGTCTCGATCATCATCACCGCCAGGGATCAACTCGGCGCCCTGGAGCGCTGCATAGACAGTCTGCTCAGCAACACCACCTACCCGAATTACGAAGTCCTGATCGTCGACAACGCCAGCGAAAGCGCCGAAGCGCGGGCATGGTTCACGGCGATGAGTGAGCTGGGCAGCGACAAGCTGCGGATTGTTTCCCTGTCCGAGGCTGGCAGCGAAGCAACCGCCCAGAATCATGCCGCCGGTCAGGCGCGTGGTGATTATCTGCTGATGCTCAGCGCCTATGCCCTGATCCATCAGGCGGACTGGCTGCAGGGGCTGATCCACCATGCCCAGCGTCCCGAGGTCGGGATCGTCGGTCCACGCATCCTCAATCCGCAAGGCAATATTCTGTACGCCGGCATGGTCATGGGCATGGATGGCCTGGCCGGTCGGCCGTTCATCAATTTCCCCGCAGGGGCCAGCGGCTACATGCAGCGTCTGCAGTTGACCCAGAACTGGAGCGCGGTCAGTGGCAATTGCCTGATGGTGCGCAAGGAGGTGTTCGACGCTGTTGGCGCACTGGAGGCGGCGACCTTCACGCAGGGTCTGCAGGACCTGGACCTGTGCATGCGCGTCGGGCGCGAGGGTTACCTGATCGTTGGCACCCCGGATGCATCGCTGGTACTGGCCGAGCCTGCTGCCGTTGAACGTAATGAGGCGTCTCGCCAGGCGCTCGATGACGAGCAGAAATCGTTCTTTCAGAAGTGGCTGCCGAAAATGGCCAGGGATCAGGCCTACAATCCCAACCTGTACCTCAACGAGGCGCTGTCGTTCACCCTCGATCCCGGTCTGCTGGCGGGCTGGAGTCCGTTCTCCACCCGCCATCTGCCTTTCATTTTCGGTATGGCGGTCAACTCTTCGGCGGTGGGTCACTACCGGGTCAGCCAGCCTCTGCTGGAGTTGATGGCGGCCGGGCGGGTGGTTGGCCGTATGACTTACGAGACCGCGACGCCCGTCGAAATCGAGCGCCAGTCGCCAGATGTCATCGTCTTTCAGGGCCGGTACACAGAAGCCAAGGTCCCGGACATCGAGCTGGCAAAGAACTACTCCAATGCCATGCGTATTTTCGAGCTCGATGACTACATCGCCGATGTCCCCGAGCGCAATGAGCACAAGCGCAACATGCCGGACAATATCGGCGCCATGCTGCGCAAGGGCATAGGTCTGTGTGATCGCGTGGTGGTCTCGACTCACCCGCTGGCCGAGGCGTTGTCGGGCATGCACAGCGACATTCGCGTCGTGCCGAACATGCTGGCGACGCATTTGTGGAGCAATCTCAGGAGCCAGCGTCGCAGCTCCGACAAGCCGCGTATCGGCTGGGGCGGCGGAACCAGCCATCGCGGGGACCTGGAGCTGATTGTCGATGTGGTGCGCGAACTGGCTGATGAAGTCGAGTGGGTATTCTTCGGCATGTGCCCGGACCTGCTCAAGCCCTACATCCATGAGTTCCATCCGGGGGTCAGCCTGAAAACCTACCCGGCCAAGCTCGCCAGCCTGAACCTTGATCTGGCACTGGCGCCGCTGGAATTCCATATTTTCAATGACTGCAAAAGTAACCTCAGGTTGCTTGAGTACGGCGCCTGCGGCTACCCGGTGATCTGTTCCGACACCGAAGCGTATCGGGGCCATCTGCCAGCGACCCGTGTGTACACCAACAGCTCGGATGAATGGTTGCAGGCAATCCGCATGCACTTGTCCGACCCCAATGCCAGCTACCGCATGGGTGACGAGTTGCGCGAGACAGTACTGCGCGACTTCATGTTGCGCGGCGAAAACCTGCAATATTGGGCCAACGGCTGGTTGCCGGACTGATCCGATCCGTTTGAACACGCACCAGCAGGTTGCCTGCCGGCGCGGTCACGCTACGCTCTTGCTTCAACGCCCGCTGCGGTTGAAGGCGCAATCGATTCGTTATAAGGAAAGATCATGCAAAGCCATTCGGGAAATGAACATAACGCTTTGAATCAGCGTCTGACCCTGTTGTTGATGGCCAGGGACCAGCCAGACTTCCTGCGCCGCGCCTTGAAGTATTACAGCGAGTTTCCGTGCAACCTGGTAGTGGTGGATGCATCGGCCCAGCCTGATGCGGAAATTGCCGCGAGCGCTGGCTTGCATTACCTGCAGAGTGACGCGCTGGTCAATGCCAGCCTTGGCGTCAGGGTCGCAGAGGGGCTCAAACAGGTGACCACACCCTTCGTGGTCCAGGCTCCGGTCGACAGTTTTTTGCTGCCTGATGCACTGCGCGCAGCGCTGAGCTTTCTCGAGGCCAACCCGACCTACGGTGCCTGTCAGGGCTACAGCCTGAGCTATCAGGCGCAGGTCGGTCAGGTGGACTATTTCCGCCGCGATCGCAAAACCTGCGAAGACTATGCCGCAGATGATGCGGGCGAGCGGGTTCTGGGTTTCATGAGCGAAAGTCTGTCGCTGCTCAGCGCAGTGACGCGCACGGAACTGGCGCAGCAGTGGTTCACCTCGGTTGCCGATGACACCGAGCCGCACTGGCAGGAAATCGGCCACATGAACTACCTGGTTGCTGCGGCCCGCCTGCGCATCCTGCCAATCCCTTATGCACTGCACTTCACCTCGGGCAAGCAGGTCGAGCTACGTCACGGCACCGCCATTGCCGCAGCCGTCAGACACACTGATCCCAAAGCCAGGGCCGCCCGCGACGCATTCGCCGAAAAACTGGTCGCGCTGCTCGGCGAAGGCTCGGGCTTTGAAGGCGCACAGGGCCTGCAAAAGATCCAGGCTGGCCTTGCAGTCATGGGCGAATGCCTTAAGACCCAGGCTTTCCAGGGCGATGAGAAAATCATCAGCGCGGTGTGGAATGTCGGCCTTGAGCAATCGGACGCGCTGTTCGAGCCTTGTCAGTTTGTCGAAATGCCGTTCTACAACCAGGCGTTGTTCGATGAGCTGGCCAAAATCGAATTCCTGATCCACATCATGCCAGCGGGTCGTTTGCAGCTGGAAGGGCTGGAAGCGGTGCTGCTCAAGCAGGCTGAATTGTTGCGCGAGCAGAGCAACCCGGATGCTGAAGCGCGCATCAGCCGCCTGTGGTATGCCTACGAAACCTACGCTTTTAACCTGGGTGTCGTGCAGAGCCTGATCGCGGAGTTGATCAGCAGCAAAGGCAAGGACAGTGAAAAGCAGATCGAAATGGTTTCGGCCTGGAGCCAGCGTCTGCAGGCGGCATCCGGTTTCGACAACGGTCGGCTGTTCGATGGCATGGCTTCCGGTCGACTGCTCAACTGGCTCGATTCGCGCGATCCGGCGCCTGAGGCCCTCAAGCAGATCAGCGACAGGCTCGCCAGCAAACCGGCCGGGTCGCAGATCGGTATCTTGCTGCTGGACCTGGACGCGGACGTCTTCAAGCTGCAGGCCACGTTCGACAGCCTGATCAACAGTCACTACAAGGCCTTCAGGGTGGTGGTGTTCACCACCGGGGAATTGCCAGCGGTGACCACGCTGCACAATACCCTGCACTTTGTGAAAGTCACCGAAAGCAACTACGTCGACAAGATCAACCAGGTCGTCAAGCAGTCACCCAGCGACTGGCTGATGCTGGCACGGGCCGGCGAAGAGTTCACCCGCAGCGGTCTGCTGCTGGCCAGCGCCGAGCTGATCGATGCGGCGCAATGCCGGGCTGTTGCCGTGGACGAGATTCAGCGTCAAGCCAATGGCACACTGACCCCGGTGTTCCGTCCCGGCTTCAACCTTGATCTGCTGCAAAGCCTGCCGGCATTGATGGCTCGTCACTGGCTGGTGCGCCGTGAGTTGCTGGTCGAGGCGGGTGGTTACTCGCGCGAGTTTCCCGAGGCGCTGGAATTCGATCTGTTGCTGCGTCTGATCGAGCAGGGCGGCATGAGCGGTCTGGCCCATCTCAGCGAACCGTTGCTGATCTGTGATGCGCCCGAACTGAAAGACAATCCGGACGAACAGAAAGCGCTCAAGCGCCATCTTGGCAAGCGCGGTTATCAGGCGGAAGTCAGCTCGGCGCAGCCTGGCACCTACAAGATCGATTATCGCCACGCCCATCGGCCGGTGGTTTCGATCCTGCTGCACAGCCAGGACAACCTGCCCGAATTGCAGCGCTGCCTGCAAAGCATTCTGCAACGCACCCGCTATCAGCGTTATGAAGTGCTGATCGGTGACAACGCCAGCACCTCTGCCGAACTGTCGACCTGGCTTGACCGGCAGGAGCAGGTGTCGGGTCGCGTGCGGGTGTTCCGTGCCGAACAGCGCATGAGCCCTGCGGCCCTGCGCAATCTGATCAGCCAGGAAGCCGGTGGCGAATACCTGATCCTGCTGGATGCCGAAAGTCAGATCGTCAATGTCGGCTGGATCGAATCACTGCTCAACCAGGCGCAGCGCCCGGAAGTGGGCGTAGTAGGCGCCAAGCTGGTGAATGGCGAAGGCGCAGTGACTCAGGCCGGTCTGGTGCTGGGACTGAATGGCGGCGTGGGTTCGGGGTTTGTCGGCGAGCCGAAGACCGCCACCGGCTACATGCAGCGCCTGGTGGTCGAGCAGAACTACTCTGCCGTGTCATCGGCCTGCCTGATGATTGCCAAGGAGCTGTACAACGCTGTGGGCGGTCTGGATGAAGATCTATTCGCCGAAGCGCTTGCCGATGTCGATCTTTGCCTCAAGGCTGCGCAGGCCGGCTACCTGACGGTATGGACGCCGCATGTGCAGGTGGTGCATTCCGGTGTGGTGCATGCCCCGCAGCAGGCGCGCGAAGCATTGATGGACAAGTGGTCAGCGCAGTTCGCACAGGATGAGGCCTACAACGCCAATCTGGATCTCGACGGCAAGGGTTTCACTCTGGCCGGCTGAGTCGTCCGCCCTCGTAAAACCGGCTGCTTCGCGGCCGGTTCGCTGCCTTGAAGGCTTCCTCGCAGAGAGCAGTCGGCAAGGATCAAGTGCCTGTTCCCTCGACGCAAATTATCGTAAAGCATGCAGACGGGAGTGACCTGCGGGTCATAACGTGCATCTCCACTGTATTGTTTTACAGGGAGCGACATGCGCCTGACTTGCTTTAACCTGCCAAGCGCCCTGAAAATGTCCGTAAATCACCCCTATTCGGTAGCGCTCCGATTTCATCGGGACGAAAAATGACCTGTTTACTCATCGGGAAGCCATGATGATTGGCATTAAAAGCATAGCGAGTTACGTGCCTGTTGCAGGTGTCGATAACTACGCTCAAGGCGCCAAATTCGGCAAGGATGAAGAATTCATCCTTGGGAAGATCGGCTCCACCTTTCTGCCGCGCAAAGACGCCGGCCAGGAAACCTCGGATCTGTGCGTTGAGGCAGCCAATACGCTGTTTGCCAATAACCCGCAGCTCAAGCGCGAAAGTATCGATGTGCTGATCGTCGTCACCCAGAATGGCGACGAGGAAGGGCTGCCGCACACCGCGGCCATCGTTCAGGACAAGCTGGGGCTGTCGACCAACGTTGCTGCATTCGACATTTCGCTGGGCTGTTCCGGCTATGTGTACGGCATTTATGCGATCAAGGGCTTCATGGAAGCGGCAGGCTTGAAAAACGGCCTGTTGATCACTGCCGATCCGTACTCGAAAATTGTCGACCCGGAAGACCGCAATACCACCATGCTGTTCGGTGATGCTGCGACGGCCACCTGGATGGGCGAGGGGGCCGAATGGCAGCTGGGCAAGGCGAAATTCGGTACTGATGGTTCCGGTGCGCCACATCTCAAGGTCAGCAACGGCATTTTCTTCATGAACGGTCGCCAGGTGTTCAACTTCGCACTGTTGAAAGTGCCAGCGCATCTGCACGAGCTATTGGCCGAGTCTGATTTGACCCCCGACGACATCGATGCCTTCTGTATTCACCAGGGCAGTGCGGCGATCGTCGATGCGGTCGCGCGGCGCTTTGAAGACAAGCCCGAGAAGTTTCTCAAGGACATGGTCGAAACCGGCAATACCGTGTCATCCAGCATTCCGCTGCTGATCGAAAAGCACGTGCTCGGCTCTTCATGGACGCGCGTCGCCTTGAGTGGTTTTGGTGTGGGGCTTTCCTGGGGCTCTGCAATTATCTATAAAGGCTGAGTTTACTTCGCCTGACAAAGAACGCCTGCGGATAAATCCCCAGGCGTTTTTAAATTAAATAGTGATCCACGTCACACTTTTAACTTCGTGGCACAACGCACTCGCCTGTCGCCACTTCTGACTGTCACGAATTTCTCTCTGTTGCGTCGCGGGTTTATGCCCCCAAACCCTTGTTTTATAAGGGGTGTCACGGTGATGGCAAAATATTAAAAAAAAACACTCAAGCAACCTGCCATCGCGACGATAACTATTACGAAGGTTCTCTAGGCACACCCGGCGCTTGCAGGGGCCGGAAGCCACGTAGTACCAAACCAACGAGGAATTCATCATGGCTTTAACAGTAAACACCAACGTAGCATCGTTGAACGTCCAGAAGAACCTGGGTCGCGCTTCCGACGCCCTTTCGACCTCGATGACTCGTCTGTCTTCCGGTCTGAAAATCAACAGCGCCAAAGACGACGCTGCTGGCCTGAACATCGCCACCAAGATCAACTCGCAGATCAAAGGTCAGACCATGGCGATCAAAAACGCCAACGACGGTATGTCCATTGCTCAGACCGCTGAAGGCGCGCTGCAAGAGTCGACCAACATTCTGCAGCGTATGCGTGAACTGGCTGTTCAGTCGCGAAACGACAGCAACAGCGCTACTGACCGCGTTGCACTGAACAAAGAATTCACCCAGATGAGTTCTGAGCTGACCCGTATCGCCAACAGCACCAACCTGAACGGCAAAAACCTGATCGACGGTTCTGCCAGCACCATGACTTTCCAGGTTGGCTCCAACTCCGGCTCCGCGAACCAGATCACTCTGACTCTGAGCGCCAGCTTTGATGCAAACACCCTGGGTGTCGGTTCGGCAATCACCATCGTCGGTTCCGACAGTGCTGCTGCAGAGACCAACTTCTCTGCTGCAATGGCCGCTATCGACTCGGCTCTGCAGACCATCAACAACACGCGTTCTGATCTCGGTGCTGCACAAAACCGTCTGACCAGCACCATCTCCAACCTGCAGAACATCAACGAAAACGCCAGTGCTGCACTGGGTCGTATCCAGGATACCGACTTCGCTGCTGAAACTGCACAGCTGACCAAGCAACAGACTCTGCAACAGGCTTCCACCTCTGTTCTGGCTCAGGCTAACCAGCTGCCATCCGCTGTACTGAAACTGCTTCAGTAATATCAGCGTGAGTTTTAGCGGGGGAGTACTTAACAGTGCTCTCTCGCTTTTTTACTTTCTGAGGTGATGGTCATGGATATGAGTGTGAAGTTGAACGTGACTTATCCGGCCGTTCAACCGACGAGTCAGGCCCCTGTGCCGGACGCGTCCGTTGACAAGCCTGCCGATAAGGCGCCCGTCGAGCGTGTTGCCGCCACGGCTGAAAGTAAAGGCTCCGGTCTGCACAAGGATGATTCCAAGGACGATGCCAAAGTCAAGGCAGCCGCCGAGGACATCCAGAAGTTCTTTCACGAGGTCAAGCGCAATCTCGAGTTTTCGATCGACGAAGATTCTGGCAAAGTCATTGTCAAAGTGATTGCAAGCGATTCCGGTGAAGTAGTACGACAGATTCCCAATGCAGAAATCCTGAAGCTGGCCGATAGCCTGAGTGATGCGAACAGTTTGTTGTTCCGCGCCAAGGCCTGATCGCCGGTACGGTATGTGTTGTCGGGTCATTCGCCTTTTGAAAGGGCGGCGAACCCCGCAGCATTCTTGAAGGGAGAAGCACCATGGCAAGTCCGATTACATCTTCAACAGGCCTGGGTTCGGGGCTGGCAATTTCCGCCATCGTCGAAGGTCTTGTCGGTGCTGAAAAAGCGCCCAAGCAAAACCAGATCGACAAGCAGAGCGCCTCCACGACTGCATCCCTGTCGGGTGTCAGCCAGTTGACGTCTGCACTGGCTGCTTTCCAGAAAACACTGGACACTCTCGCCAGTTCCACCACACCTGCTTTCCAGGGCTTTGCTGCCACGTCTGCCAATGAAGCGGTGGTCAAGGCCACTGCGGGCAACACGGCAGTCAATGGCACCTATGCGATTAATATAAGCCAGTTGGCAACACCTTCGAAGGTGGCTACCGCCGCGCTGGACTCGACGCAGTCGAGTGCTATTCCGAGTGGTACGCTGAAAATCACTCAAAATGGCACTGATTACAACGTGGCGATCGACAAGACCTCGACGCTGCAGGAAGTGCGCGACAAGATCAACTCGACGCTGCAGGGTAAAGGCATCACCGCCAACATCATCAACGACAACAACGGTTCCAGGCTGGTGTTCAGTTCGACGACCACCGGCAAGGGCAGTGACATTTCGGTGACGGGTGCTTCCGGCCAGGAAGCACTTAACATCGATGGCACCAAGTTGATGAGTGAATCCAGTACTGGCACTGATGCCAATGGAAACGCCATTCCTGGCGCCGGTGCGATTACCGCTGTCGCCAAGGACGCCGCATTCACGGTCGATGGCCTGAGTCTGACCAGCAAGACCAATACCGTGAGCACGGCCATTTCCGGTCTGACATTCGAGCTGGTCGCGCCCAGCGCTTCTTCTGCTGCTTCGGCATCGACCACGGTCACGGTCGCCACCAACACCGATGGTCTGAAAACCTCATTGCAGTCGTTTGTCGACTCTTACAACACGCTGGTTTCACTGGTGTCCTCGTTGACCAAGGGCACTGTCGACAGTGAGGGTAAATACACTGCCGCTGCATTGACCGGCGACTCCACCCCGCGTGCGCTGTTGGCAACGATACGCGACCAGATTTCCACTGCCACGTCGAATGCCGGTTTGAGTTCCCTGGCGCAATTGGGGATCAAAACTCAGCAGGCTGACGGCAAGTTGTCGTTGAACACCACCGAATTGACTACAGCGTTGAGCGACAAGAAGCTGGGCAGCCAGATTCAGGCGATGTTCACCGGTGTGACCAGCGCTGACGGCACGACCTCGGGTGGCTTGATCGCACGCTTGAACACTGCGCTTGAACCCTATACGAAAGCCGACGGCGTTCTGGCTGGCAAGACCACCAGCCTCAATAAAGTGCAGACTCGACTGGCCAGTGATCAGGAGGCGCTCAACCGTCGTATTACCACGTTGACGGCAACCCTCACCAAGAAATACAACGCAATGGACTTGGTCGTCGGGCAGTTAAAGGCAACGGCTTCAAGCATTACTTCGATTTTTGAAGCGATGAACGCCCAGAAAAACGCCTCGTAAAAAAACGAGTGTGGAAGTATCAGCAACCCGACTCTGTGTCGGGTTTCTGCTTTTGGGCTAAAGTTTCTGCGCACTGCGTCGATAGCTTGAGTATCAGTATTCTGGATTTGTTACGAGGCCCCTTATGAATCCGATGTTAGCGTTGCGGCAGTATCAGAAGATCGGCTCCCAGGCTCAGACCTCAGAGGCCAGCCCTCATCGTCTGGTGCAAATGTTGATGGAAGGTGGCCTCGACCGCATCGCTCAGGCCAAGGGCGCCATGGCGCGCAGGGACGTCGCCAACAAGGGCGTACTCATCAGCAAGGCCATCGACATTGTGGGCGGTCTGCGTGAGGGGCTGGATCTGGAAAATTCACCCAGTGACACGCTGCTCAGGCAGGACAGCCTGTATCACTACATGATGACGCGCCTGGCGGAAGCCAACGCTCGCAATGATCAGAAGATACTCGATGAAGTCGCTGGCCTGTTGATCACCGTCAAGGAAGGCTGGGATGCAATCGGTACCATGCAATAACCCGCTGTTCCGAGGAGAATAGAAATGAGTGCTGCGCTCAAGCGTATCGAAGAAACCCGGGAAGCCTTGGTAGGGGCACTGGCCGAGCGTGACTGGGAGGCTATCGTCAAGCTTGATCTGGCGTGTCGCGAGTGTGTCGACGCGGTGGTGAGCGAAGCGCCCGATGACGAACCTGCTCTGCGCAGCAACCTTGAGGAGTTATTGGGGGTCTATCGGCAATTGATTGATGTTGCCACCGGCGAGCGTCAAGCGGTTGTCGAAGAAATGACTCAAATCCAGAATGCGAAGAGTGCTACGAAGGTATACCATCTGTTCGGTTAATGTTTAATTGTCATTTTTATTGTTCGACAAGAATTTCGCCATAAATTTGACTGTGTTCGTTTTTTTGACTTAACTAGTGATGTTTACTATTTTCTGGCGTCTCAAGGTTTATACATCTGAGAAGCCAAGCTGCCCCCCAATCATGGGCATTGAGTTGACTAGGGAAGTTGCTATTGCATGTGGCGTGAAATCAAGATTCTGCTAATCGATGACGATAGCCAGCGCCGCCGGGATCTGGCGGTGATCCTGAATTTTCTTGGCGAAGAAAATCTCTCCTGTTCCAGTCAGGACTGGCAGCAGGTGGTCGGCTCTCTGGCGTCTCCACGAGAAGTACTGTGCGTACTGGTCGGCAGCGTAAACGCGCCGGGCAGCCTGCAAGGGCTCCTTAAGACCATCGCGGCATGGGATGAGTTCCTTCCCGTGCTGCTGATGAGTGAAAATTCCTCTGTCGAATTGCCCGAGGATTTGCGCAGGCGAGTGCTCTCCGCACTCGAAATGCCACCCAGCTACAGCAAGCTGCTCGATTCGCTGCACCGTGCCCAGGTCTACCGCGAGATGTACGACCAGGCGCGCGAGCGCGGCCGTCATCGTGAACCGAACCTGTTCCGCAGTCTGGTAGGTACCAGCCGCGCGATTCAGCACGTGCGGCAGATGATGCAGCAGGTCGCTGACACCGACGCCAGCGTACTGATCCTTGGTGAGTCGGGGACGGGCAAGGAAGTGGTTGCGCGTAACCTGCACTACCACTCCAAGCGCCGAGATGCGCCGTTCGTGCCGGTCAACTGCGGTGCCATTCCGGCCGAACTGCTCGAAAGCGAGCTGTTCGGACACGAGAAGGGCGCGTTTACCGGCGCGATCACCAGCCGTGCCGGCCGCTTCGAGCTGGCCAACGGCGGCACCTTGTTCCTTGACGAAATCGGCGACATGCCGCTGCCGATGCAGGTCAAGCTGCTGCGCGTCTTGCAGGAGCGCACGTTCGAGCGTGTGGGCAGCAACAAGACGCAGAGCATCGATGTGCGCATCATCGCCGCAACGCACAAGAATCTCGAGACCATGATCGAGCTGGGCAGCTTCCGCGAAGATCTTTACTACCGTCTCAACGTGTTCCCGATCGAGATGGCGCCGTTGCGTGAGCGTGTCGAAGACATCCCGCTGCTCATGAACGAATTGATTTCGCGTATGGAGCACGAGAAGCGCGGTTCGATTCGCTTCAACTCCGCAGCCATCATGTCGCTGTGTCGCCATGCCTGGCCGGGCAACGTCCGTGAGCTGGCCAACCTGGTCGAGCGCATGGCGATCATGCATCCGTATGGTGTGATTGGTGTGGCCGAGCTGCCAAAGAAGTTTCGCTACGTCGACGACGAAGACGAGCAGATGGTCGACAGCATGCGCAGCGAGATCGAAGAGCGTGTGGCGATCAACAGCAATACGCCGAACTTCGCTTCCGGCGCGATGCTGCCGCCTGAAGGGCTCGATCTGAAAGACTACCTCGGTGGTCTGGAGCAGGGCCTTATTCAGCAGGCGCTGGACGATGCCAACGGCATCGTTGCTCGCGCTGCGGAGCGCCTGCGCATTCGTCGGACCACGCTGGTCGAGAAGATGCGCAAGTACGGTATGAGTCGTCGTGAGGGCGATGAACAGGCAGATGATTGACGCCGGTTTTTTGTGCCAAAAACCAAGCCCCTGATTTTTCAGGGGTTTTTTTTAGGCACGGGGATTGCTAAGTCTCTCTTAACACACCGTTTACTGACGGTTCGCCACGAGAGAGATGAATCATGTCCCAGGCCGCCCAACTGACTTCCGCCCTATCTGTTCAGGCTCAGTACTCCCCGGAACTGGAAAGTCGTCAGGGGCTTGAGCAGGCATTCTCGCTGTTCAATCAAATGTCGGCGCAACTGACCGACTCCTACGGCTTGCTTGAAGCGCGCGTCACTGAGCTCAAGGGCGAACTGGCTCATGCCGGTGCCCAGCGCCTTCAGGAGCTGGCGGAAAAAGAACGCCTGGCCAACCGACTGCAGAATCTGCTCGATCTGCTGCCCGGCGGGGTGATCGTCATTGATGGCATGGGCGTCGTGCGCGAAGCCAATCCGGCGGCCATCGATCTGCTTGGGCAGCCGCTGTTGGGGATGCTCTGGCGTCATGTGATCAGCCGCTGTTTTGCACCCCGTGAAGATGATGGCCACGAAGTCTCGCTCAAGGATGGCCGCAGGCTTTCCATTGCCACGCGTTCGCTGGATGCCGAGCCAGGGCAGCTGGTGCTGCTCAATGACCTGACCGAAACCCGTCATCTTCAGGAACAGCTGGCTCGTCACGAGCGCCTGTCGTCACTGGGCCGTATGGTCGCTTCTCTGGCGCATCAGATTCGTACACCGTTATCCGCTGCCATGATCTACGCCAGCCATTTGACCGAGCAGGAACTTCCGGTGGAAACCCAGCAGCGTTTCGCTGCGCGGCTCAAGGATCGTTTGCATGAGCTGGAGCATCAGGTTCGCGACATGCTGGTGTTCGCCCGGGGCGAGCTGCCGTTGACGGATCGTCTGGCGCCCGGTGCTCTGTTTCAGGCGCTGCAAAATGCTGCTGCGACGCATGTTCAGGGCGTGTCGGTACGCTGGCAGTGCGACAGCATCGATGGCGAGCTGCTGTGCAATCGCGACACATTGGTCGGCGCACTGCTCAATCTGATTGAAAACGCTGTCCAGGCCAGCGCTGGCCGGACACTGCTGAAGATTCACGCCTACAGTCGCGGCAATGTGCTGCGGATCTGCTTCAGCGATAACGGCAGCGGCATTGACAAGGCCGGTCTGGCTCGCATCGGTGAGCCGTTCTTTACCACCAAGACCACCGGCACAGGGCTTGGTCTGGCCGTGGTAACTGCGGTGTCGCGTGCGCATCAGGGGCGCGTGCATTATTTGTCGCGGGTTGGCCGTGGTACCTGCGCCATTATCAGTCTGCCATTGATCCCGGCTTCCAGTTCGACAGGTAATAACTGATGCCGATCAATGTGCTGCTGGTCGAGGATGACCGTTCGCTCCGCGAAGCGCTTGGGGAAACCCTCGAGCTGGCCGGTTATGGCTATCAGGCGGTCGGTTCCGCCGAAGAGGCGCTGGTGGCCGCCGAGGCGCGGCCCTTCAGTCTGGTGATCAGTGACGTCAACATGCCGGGCATGGACGGTCACCAGTTGCTGAGTCTGTTGCGCAGCCGGCATCCGCAATTGCCGGTGTTGCTGATGACTGCGCATGGCGCAGTCGAGCGCGCGGTCGAGGCCATGCGCCAGGGGGCTGCGGATTACCTGGTCAAGCCCTTCGAGCCCAAGGCGCTGATCGCGCTGGTTGGGCGGCACGCACTGGGTCGTCTGGAGCCTGCCGAGCGCGATGGGCCGATTGCTGTCGAGCCCGCCAGTATCCAGTTGCTGAACCTGGCCAGCCGCGTGGCGAAAAGCGATTCCACCGTGCTGATCTCCGGCGAGTCCGGGACCGGTAAAGAGGTTTTGGCGCGTTTCATTCATCAAAACTCGCCCCGTGCCGATAAACCTTTTATTGCGATCAACTGTGCAGCGATTCCGGACAATATGCTGGAAGCCACGTTATTCGGCCATGAAAAGGGTTCGTTTACCGGCGCCATTGCGGCACAGGCTGGCAAGTTCGAGCAGGCGGACGGCGGGACAATCCTGCTGGACGAGATTTCCGAAATGCCTCTGGGGCTGCAAGCCAAATTGCTGCGTGTGTTGCAGGAACGCGAAGTCGAGCGCGTCGGTGCGCGCAAACCGATCCTTCTGGACATTCGCGTCGTGGCGACCACCAACCGCGATCTGGCGGGTGAGGTGGCGGCGGGGCGTTTCCGTGAGGATCTGTTTTATCGCCTGTCGGTATTTCCACTGGCATGGCAGGCGTTGCGTCAAAGGACTGCCGATATTCTGCCATTGGCCGAGCGGCTTCTGGCCAAGCACGTCAATAAAATGAAGCATGCGCCGGTGCGTCTTTCCGCCGAAGCGCAACAGTGTCTGGTGAGCTATCCATGGCCCGGAAATGTCCGGGAGCTGGACAATGCCGTGCAGCGGGCCTTGATTCTGCAGCAGGGCGGGGTGATTCAGGCGCAGGATTTCTGTCTGTCCGGGCCGGTCACCAGCCTGCCTGTTGCTGCGCCTGTCGAGGCGGCAGCGGCTGTGATTGGCACTGTCGTGGCGGAGAATGCAGGTGCCGGTGTCAGTCCGGAATCGGTCGGCGCGCTGGGCGATGACCTCAGGCGTCACGAGTTTCAAATGATCATCGACACCCTGCGTTCTGAACGGGGACGTCGCAAGGAGGCTGCGGAACGCCTGGGTATCAGCCCGCGTACATTGCGTTACAAGCTGGCGCAGATGCGTGACGCCGGAATGGATGTGGAGGCCTATCTGTTTGCCACATGAGCAACGCACAGTGATTGCCGTTCCCGATCGGCGGTCCCTGAATATTTTTGCTGTGATGCAAGCCTGAAATTAAACCCGGCGCCCCGTGAATACGGGCGGTCCGGCGCGACCTCGTGTCAAGCGACATGATGCACTCATCTGGTGTGGCAAATAGCCGCCATCTAGCTGGCATCGTTGTTGCTATACCTTCTGTACCCGCTGAATCAGTGTCAAAAATTTGCGGGCCTTACGAGAGATATGTCCATGAGCCAAGGTGTTGAATTTAATCGCTTGATGTTGGATATGCGGGCCATGCAGATGGACGCGATGTCTGCGCCCAAGCCCGTGTCCGGTGCGCAGGAAGCCGGTGCCAGCAGCTTCGCTGACATGCTTGGTCAGGCCGTCAACAAGGTCGCGCAGACCCAGCAGGCTTCCAGCCAGTTGGCCAATGCATTCGAAATCGGCAAGAGCGGCGTGGATCTGACCGACGTCATGATTTCGTCGCAGAAAGCCAGCGTGTCTTTTCAGGCGTTGACCCAGGTACGTAACAAGCTGGTTCAAGCTTACCAAGACATCATGCAGATGCCGGTTTAAGGGACGTACTGAGTCATGGCTGAAGCAGCTGCCGATACCGTTCCTGCAAGAGCGGGCGCTTCCGAAAGAAAACCGTTGTTCGGTATGTCTTTTCTGGAAAATCTTTCCGAAATGACCATGCTGCGTCAGATCGGCCTCATGGTCGGTCTTGCCGCGAGCGTGGCCATCGGCTTCGCCGTGGTGCTCTGGTCCCAGCAGCCTGACTATCGTCCGCTTTATGGCAGTCTGGCGGGCATGGACAGCAAGCAGATCATGGACACCCTGACTGCAGCGAACATCAACTACACCGTCGAGCCGAACTCCGGTGCGCTGTTGGTGAAGTCCGATGATGTGCAGCGTGCGCGCATCCAACTGGCTCAGGCGGGTGTGGTACAGAACGACGCCAACATCGGTTTCGAAATCCTCGACAAGGATCAGGGGCTGGGCACCAGTCAGTTCATGGAAGCCACGCGTTATCGTCGTGGCCTGGAAGGCGAGCTGGCGCGTACCATTTCTGCGTTGAACAACGTCAAGGGTGCCCGCGTGCACCTGGCGATTCCGAAAAGCTCGGTATTCGTCCGTGATGACCGCAAGCCAAGCGCTTCGGTACTGGTCGAGCTGTACGCCGGTCGTTCGCTGGAGCCGAGTCAGGTCATGGCCATCATCAATCTGGTGGCCACCAGTGTTCCCGAGCTCAGCAAGTCGCAGATTACCGTCGTTGACCAGAAGGGGGCTCTGCTTTCCGATCAGGCGGAAAACTCCGAGCTGACAATGGCCGGCAAGCAATTCGACTACAGCCGTCGCATGGAAAGCATGCTCACCCAGCGCGTGCAGAACATTCTGCAGCCGATTCTGGGCAATGACCGCTATAAGGCCGAGGTCTCGGCAGTGGTTGATTTCAGCGCTGTCGAATCGACCGCCGAAAGCTTCAACCCTGATCAACCTGCCTTGCGCAGCGAGCAGTCGGTCAATGAACAACGTTCCAGCAGCTCAAGCTCGGGCGGCGTTCCGGGGGCGCTGAGCAATCAGCCGCCCGGCCCGGCGACGGCTCCGCAGACTGCAGGCGGTGGTGCAGCCGGTGCAGCCGGCCCTATCGCTCCAGGCCAACCCCTGCTGGATGCCAATGGTCAGCAGATCATGGACCCGGCAACCGGTCAGCCCGCGTTGGCGCCATACCCGGCCGACAAGCGCGTGCAGTCGACCAAGAACTTCGAGCTTGACCGTTCCATCAGTCACACCAAGCAGCAGCAGGGCCGTCTGACCCGCCTTTCGGTTGCGGTAGTGGTCGATGACATGGTCAAGACCAACGCGGCCAATGGCGAAGTCACCCGTGCTCCATGGAGCGCGGCGGATCTCGCTCGCTTCACGCGGCTGGTACAGGATGCCGTCGGTTTCGACGCCAGCCGCGGCGACAGCGTCAGCGTGATCAACGTGCCGTTCTCCAGCGAACGCGCTGAAGTGCTGCCTGAAGCGTCGTTCTATTCGCAACCCTGGTTCTGGGACATCGTCAAGCAGGCTGTTGGCGTGATCTTCATCCTGATCCTGGTGTTCGGTGTACTGCGCCCGGTGTTGAACAACATCACCAATGGCAAGCGCAAGGAACTGGCAGGTTTCGGCGGCGACGCCGAACTGGGTGGCATGGGCGGTCTGGACGGCGAATTGTCCAACGATCGCGTAAGTCTGGGTGGCCCGCAGAGCATTCTGCTGCCAAGCCCGACCGAAGGCTATGACGCACAGCTGAATGCAATCAAGAGTTTGGTGGCTGAGGATCCTGGCCGTGTGGCTCAGGTTGTGAAAGAGTGGATCAACACTGATGAATGAACGAGCCATGGTAGCCAAACTCTCCAAAGTTGAAAAAGCGGCTGTACTGTTGCTCTCGCTGGGCGAAACCGATGCGGCTCAGGTGCTCCGGCACATGGGCCCCAAGGAAGTCCAGAAAGTGGGTGTGGCGATGGCGCAGATGCGCAACGTGCATCGCGAGCAGGTCGAAGAGGTCATGAGCGAATTCGTCGACATCGTCGGCGATCAGACCAGCCTTGGCGTCGGTTCCGACGGCTATATCCGCAAGATGCTGACCCAGGCACTGGGCGAGGACAAGGCCAACGGCCTGATCGACCGGATTCTGCTGGGTGGCAATACCAGCGGCCTGGACAGCCTCAAGTGGATGGAGCCGCGTGCGGTCGCCGACGTGATCCGTTTCGAGCACCCGCAGATTCAGGCCATCGTGGTCGCCTATCTCGATGCCGATCAGGCGGGCGAGGTGCTTGGGCATTTCGATCACAAGGTGCGCCTCGATATCATCCTGCGCGTGTCTTCGCTCAACACCGTACAGCCAGCGGCTCTCAAGGAATTGAACCAGATTCTCGAGAAGCAGTTCTCCGGTAACGCCAACACGTCGCGTACCACCCTGGGCGGTATCAAGCGTGCGGCCGATATCATGAACTTTCTCGACAGCTCGATCGAAGGTTCGCTCATGGACTCGATCCGCGAGGTCGACGAAGACCTGTCGGTGCAGATCGAAGACCTCATGTTCGTCTTCAACAATCTTTCCGACGTGGACGATCGCGGTATCCAGGCGCTGCTGCGCGAAGTATCCTCGGACGTGCTGGTACTGGCGCTCAAGGGCTCCGACGAAGCAATCAAGGAAAAAATCTTCAAGAACATGTCCAAGCGTGCCTCCGAGCTGCTCCGCGACGACCTGGAAGCAAAAGGTCCGGTGCGTGTCAGCGATGTGGAAACCGCCCAGAAAGAAATCCTCACCATTGCACGTCGTATGGCCGAGGCCGGCGAGATCGTACTCGGTGGCAAGGGTGGCGAGGAAATGATCTAAGGATTCAGCCGACTCATGTCCAGTTCCAATAAAGAATCGGCCAGCGACCTCATTCGCGCCAAGGACGCCGGGTTACTCGACATCTGGGCGCTGCCCAGCTTCGATCCGCACGTGGAGCCAGAACCAGAACCGGAGCCCGAGCTGGTCGACGAACCGGCCGAGATGGAAGAAGTGCCGCTGGAGGAAGTCCAGCCACTGACTCTGGAAGAGCTGGAAAGTATTCGCCAGGAGGCCTGGAACGAAGGCTTCGCCACCGGTGAAAAGGAAGGTTTTCACAGTACTCAGCTAAAAGTGCGTCAGGAAGCGGAGGTCGTTCTTGCGGCAAAAGTCGCCAGCCTGGAACAACTGATGGGTAACCTGCTGACACCCATCGCCGAGCAGGACACTCAGATCGAAAAGGCCGTCATTCTCCTGGTCGAGCACATCGCGCGTCAGGTTATCCAGCGTGAACTGGTCACAGATTCTGCGCAGATTGCCAGCGTCCTGCGCGATGCCCTCAAGCTATTACCGATGGGCGCGCAGAATGTGCGAATTTTCATAAACCCTCAGGACTTTCTGCTGGTCAAGGCCATGCGCGAACGTCATGAGGAGTCGTGGAAGATCGTCGAAGACGAAGACTTGCTGCCGGGCGGTTGCCGTATCGAAACCGAGCATAGCCGCATCGATGCCAGCGTCGAAACACGCATCGCCCTGGCAATTTCCAAGATGCACGACCAGTTGCATGAACAGGTAACCCATCCTGCGGCAGCCGATCTGAGCGTCGATCTGGATGCCTCGCCAGGCAATGCAGCCAATGTTGAAGAATCCGACGCGGATACCCTCGATGCGCCTTGAACGCACCAGTTTCGCCAAGCGCCTCGGTTCCTATGCCGAGTCGATCAGTTTGCCTGCCCAACCCGTAGTGGAAGGCCGCCTGCTGCGCATGGTAGGCCTGACGCTTGAGGCTGAGGGGCTGCGTGCGGCAATGGGTAGCCGCTGTGTGGTCATCAATGACGACAGCCATCATCCGGTTGAAGTCGAAGCCGAAGTGATGGGTTTTTCCGGTAGCAAGGTGTTTCTGATGCCGGTCGGCAGCGTGGCGGGCATCGCGCCTGGCGCGCGGGTCGTGCCGCTGGCCGACACCGGTCGCCTGCCGATGGGCATGAGCATGCTGGGCCGGGTGCTTGATGGTGCCGGTCGCCCGCTGGATGGTCGCTCGCCGATCAAGGCCGAAGACTGGGTGCCGATGGATGGCCCGACCATCAACCCGCTCAAGCGCGACCCCATCAGCCAGCCACTGGATGTCGGCATTCGCTGCATCAACGGTTTATTGACGGTTGGCCGCGGTCAGCGTCTCGGGCTGTTTGCCGGTACGGGCGTGGGCAAGAGTGTGCTGCTCGGCATGATGACGCGCTTCACCGAGGCAGACATCATCGTCGTCGGCCTGATCGGTGAGCGGGGCCGTGAGGTCAAGGAGTTCATCGAGCACATTCTCGGCGAAGAGGGCCTGAAACGTTCGGTGGTGGTCGCCTCGCCAGCCGATGACGCGCCTCTGATGCGCTTGCGAGCAGCGATGTATTGCACGCGAATCGCCGAATACTTTCGTGACAAGGGCAAGAATGTCCTGTTGCTGATGGACTCCCTGACCCGTTTTGCTCAGGCTCAGCGGGAAATCGCACTGGCCATTGGCGAGCCGCCGGCCACCAAGGGCTATCCGCCTTCGGTCTTCGCCCGCTTGCCCAAACTGGTCGAACGCGCCGGCAATGCCGAGGCGGGTGGTGGTTCGATCACCGCGTTTTACACGGTGCTGTCGGAGGGTGATGACCAGCAGGACCCGATTGCCGACTCGGCGCGTGGCGTACTCGACGGTCACATCGTGTTGTCCCGGCGCCTGGCCGAAGAGGGGCATTACCCGGCCATCGACATCGAAGCGTCCATCAGCCGGGTCATGCCCGCCGTGGTCAGCCCCGAGCACATGGCGCGTGCGCAGCATTTCAAACAGTTGTGGTCACGCTATCAGCAGACTCGCGACCTCATCAGCGTGGGGGCCTATGTAGCAGGCGGCGATCGCGAAACGGACATGGCCATTGCGCTGCATCCGGTCCTGGTGCGCTACCAGCGTCAGGGCCTGCGTGACAACGAAAGCATACAAGGCAGCAGCGAGGCGCTGGCGTCGATCTTCGCACCAGCGCCTGGCGGCTGATAATCCATGGCCCAGAGTCGAGCGGCGCGTCTGGCGCCAGTGGTCGAGATGGCAGAAGCTGCCGAGCGAACCGCCGCCCAGCGCCTTGGGCACTTCCAGGGGCAGGTCAACCTTGCCAACAACAAGTTGCAGGAGCTTGACCAGTTTCGCCAGGATTATCAGCAGCAATGGTTGCAGCGCGGCAGTGCCGGGGTTTCCGGGCAATGGCTGCTGGGTTATCAGCGCTTTCTCAGTCAGCTCGATGTCGCCGTTGCCCAGCAATACAAAAGTCTCGAATGGCACAAAGCCAATCTGGATCGGGCGCGCAGCGCCTGGCAGGATTGCTACGCGCGGGTAGAGGGCTTGCGCAAGCTGGTGCAGCGCTACATGGACGAGGCGCGCAGGCTGGAGGACAAGCGCGAGCAGAAACTGCTCGACGAGTTATCGCAGCGCCTGCCGCGCCATGAACAATTCTGACGTTTGACTCAATCAGACCGCAGTGATCTCTCTGGCTGGTCTACGCTATCAATGTCTCGGTGATGAAACACCTCGAGGTTCCCATGACTGTCACTTCCGAACGTTCTGCCGATGGCCAGACGCTGACCCTTTTTATCGAAGGACGCTTCGATTTCAATTCCCATCAGGCGTTTCGCGCTGCCTATGAGGACTATCCGCAGTCGCTAAATTACGTGGTCGACCTGCGCGGTACTCATTACCTGGACAGCTCTGCGCTGGGGATGCTGTTACTGCTGCGCGATCACGCCGGGGGTGACAAGGCATTGGTGCGCCTGGTCAACTGCACGCCCGATGTGCTGAAGATTCTGGCCATTTCCAATTTCTCGAAGCTGTTCGAATTGAGCATACCCAGTGCAACCAGCCCTGAAAAAACTGTGCATTCTGATCGCTGACGACAGCGCCAGTGACCGGCTTCTGCTTTCAACTATCGTAGCGCGGCAGGGGCATCGGGTTCTTAGCGCTGCCAATGGTGTCGAAGCGGTCGCCATCTTCAAGGCTGAAAGCCCGCAGTTGATTCTGATGGACGCCATGATGCCGGTCATGGATGGCTTCGAAGCGGCGCGAAGGATCAAGGCATTGACCGGCGAATCGCTGGTGCCGATCATCTTCCTGACCTCGCTCACCGAAGGCGAAGCGCTTGCACGTTGCCTGGACGCCGGTGGCGACGATTTCATGTCCAAGCCTTACAACCCGCTGGTACTGGCCGCCAAGCTCAACGCCATGAACCGTCTGCGGGTATTGCACGAAACTGTCCGCCAGCAGCGTGACCAGATCGCCAGGCACCATGAGTATCTGCTCAATGAGCAGCGTGTCGCCAAGGCGGTGTTCGATCAGATCGCCCACGCCGGTTGCCTGGGGGCGAGCAATATCCGCTACCTGCAGTCCCCCTACGCACTGTTCAACGGCGACCTGATGCTGGCCGCCTACACACCCGCCGGGCACATGCAGGTGCTGCTCGGGGATTTCACCGGACATGGCTTGCCGGCTGCGGTGGGTGCGATGCCACTTGCAGAAGTGTTCTACGGCATGACCGCCAAGGGCTATGGCCTGGTTGAAATCCTCCGTGAAATGAACGCCAAGCTCAAACGCATCCTCCCGGTCGATATGTTTTGTTGTGCGACGCTGCTGTGTATCAATCTGCCGCAGCGGCAGGTCGAGGTCTGGAGCGGTGGCCTGCCCGACGGCTACCTGTTGCGCGGCGCGCAGGGCGAGCATGTGCCGCTGGCCTCGAATCATCTGCCATTGGGCGTATTGAGCGTCGATGCCTTCGACGCGCGCACCGACGTGTATCCGTTGGCGCCGGGTGACCGCATATTTCTGCTGTCCGACGGCGTGCTTGATACCAGTAACAGTCAGGAAGAGCTGTTCGGCGCGCAACGTCTGCGACAGGTTCTGTCTGCCAATCGCGAGCCGCACTTGCTGATCGAGGAGATCCTCGTGGCGCTCAACGAGTTTGGCGGCAAGGCGCGTGACGATGTCAGCCTGTTGGAGGTCAGCGCTGTCGAGGCGCCGCTGGAAAATTTGCCTGTCATGATGTATTCGGACAGCGGCGCCTCCAGCCCGCTGGACTGGTCGGCCAGTTTCGAGTTTCGTGCCTCGACGCTCAAGCGTTTCAACCCTCTGCCTTATGTCCTGCAATTGCTGCTGGAGGTACATGGCCTGCGTGATCAGGGTGCCGCACTGCACATGGTGCTCGGCGAGCTGTACAGCAATGCGCTGGAGCACGGTGTGCTAGGGTTGGATTCGGCGCTCAAGCACGATGCAACGGGGTTCGCGCTCTATTATCAGCAGCGGGCAGAGCGTCTCGACAGGCTGCAGTCAGGCTTCATCCGGGTGAGCCTGCAGGTCGAAGCGGTCGAGCAGGGCGGTCGGCTGACCCTCAGTGTCGAGGACAGCGGCCAGGGTTTCGATGTGGAAAAGACCCGGACGCTGACGCCTGCCAGCAATGAACTGTATGGTCGCGGGCTGCATCTGGTCTGTGAATTGAGTCGCGAGGCCAGGTGGTCCAGGGATGGCAGGACCGCCTGCGTGGAATTTTGCTGGGAGGGAGTGGCATAATCCCCGCCTGGAGTCTTGATCAAGGAGTGAACAAGTGTCGATTCATCTGGATTACAGCGTTTTGACTGCCTTGCAGGAGGTCATGGAGGACGAATATCCAACCTTGCTGGATGTTTTTCTCAAGGATTCCGAGCAGCGTATCGCGCAGTTGCGTCTGGCTGTCGGGTCGCGCAATCCTGATTTCCAGGAACTGAGCCTTAACGCTCACAGTTTCAAGGGCAGCAGCAGTAACATGGGCGCCTTGCAGCTTTCCGAGCTATGTCGCCAGCTCGAGGAGCAAGCCCGCCAGCAGCAGTTCGCAGGTCTGGCAGAATTGATTGGCACAATCGACAGCGAATACATGACGATTCGCGGGTTGTTCAATTCCGAGCGGCAGCTGTTCGTCAGCTGAGCCCTGAAGTCTCCCTCGATTCCCGTTATGGAGATCATTTAAAAATTGGCCCGCATATTGCTAGCTACTCTGGTAAGGCGATAACCAGCAGCTGATGCGGAGACCGAAATGCCCCTTGCTACCAATGCGCTTCTTCAGGCCACAACCTCTGTGACCGCCAGGTCCGGTGTGGCCAACAATGCGGTCAAGTCTGCTGACAGCAGCAAGGACGGGGCCTCCAGCTTTTCCAATGTCTATGCAAAGCAGGCGAAAGACACCGTCCCTGCGCGTGACGATGCGCCCGTAAAACCAGCTCGCGACAAGACCGCGCCTGACAAGGACAAGGTTGCCGCTGGCAAGGACAAGCCTGCAAGCGATCAGACGAATGCCGCCGACAAGTCGAGCGTTGCCGATAGCGGCAATGATTTGCCAGCCAAGTCGGCAAGTGCGGATGATGATGCGGCGCATTCCGACTCGAAGCAGGACGATGCGCAGGCCTCTGCCGATCCGGCGCTGACTGAGGGCCAGGCGGTCGTCGATCCGGCCCTTGACCCGGCATTGCAGGCAATGGCCGCACAGGCTCCCGCGGCGCCTGTAGCCAAGGCACCACCAAGTGCGGAAGTTGTCACCGCACCAGTGGTCTCGGCGCTCACCACCGCTCAGGCGGCACCGCCAGTCGTGGCCGAAGACGCCTTCAATCCCGACGCCGATCCGCTGGACGGTCTGGATGCCGTGCAGTTGGCGCTGGAAAACGCCACTGCCAAGACTCAACTGGCTGCGCAGAACGCCCAGGCTGCCAACAAGGCGACGCCGAGCAACGCTGAAGCTGACCCCAATCAGAATATCGTCAATAACCTGTCGGTCCTGAGCGAGCAACTTCCCTCCGAAGGCAGCAGCACTGAAAGCAGTGACAAGTCATTCAGCGGTTTGATCGGTGAGGGTCTGAAGGATGTCAAAGGCGCCGCCGGCGACACGCGCGTCGACAACTTTGCCGATCGCCTCGCTGCGCTCAGTCAGGCCGCGCAACCCGCACGCGCGGCGGCAGCACCTGCCGCGCCCTTGATGAACCAGCCGTTGGCGATGCATCAAAGCGGCTGGACCGAAGGCATCGTCGACCGCGTCATGTACCTGTCGAGCCAGAATCTCAAGACCGCCGATATCAAGCTGGAACCTGCCGAACTCGGTCGTCTCGATATTCGTATCAACATGGCGCCTGAGCAGCAGACCCAGGTGACCTTCATGAGCGCCCATATGGGTGTACGTGATGCACTGGAAAGCCAGATGTCGAAGTTGCGTGAGTCGTTCGTGCAGCAGGGGCTTGGCAACGTCGACGTCAATGTTTCCGACCAGTCGCAACAGCAGGCCCAGCAACAGGCTCAGGAGCAGGCCAGCCGTGCCCAGCGCAGCGGTCGTGGCGGTGGCATGAGTTCCAGCGATACCTCCGATGAAATCGCAGGCATCGATGCAGCCATACCGGTCAGCCAGCCAGCGGCACGTGTGATCGGCACCAGCGAGATCGATTATTACGCGTGAGGCTCTTGAGTTGCATGGCAGCCGCGACGCGATGTCATGCATTGCATGAACTTGATGGCGCAGAAATGCTTTTTTAACGCGATGGCACAGACGACCCAGATTGCGACGTAAGTGACAGGGCGAAGGAGCCCGACGAGGTCGGGCCGGAAACGGAGTTGCGGGTTGTGCCTACTTTGGCCCCATCAAAGCAGGTCGCCGAGGGGCGAAAAGGTGATTTGAGTCGAACCTCAATCCACCTGAGAACGAAAAACCATTGTGTGACGCGAAGCGTCACGAACTGCATTCCCACGCGGAGCGTGAGGACGATAGTCGTGGCAGCCGCGACACGACGTCATGAACTGCATTTCCACGCGGAGCGTGGGGACGATAGTCGTGGCAGCCGCGACACGACGTCATGAACTGCATTCCCACGCGGAGCGTGGGGAACGATAGTCATTAGCTCCCGAACTGTGCCTTTAGCCAAACTGCCCTAAAGTGCTTTCACAAGAATCACGATCCCTCCGCGCCCAGGCGCGTAACCGTTTGTGTCCAATACATCTCCGCCTCGTACAACTCTGGCATAACACTTGCTCTGCCTCTGTCACGTATTGAAGAACCTCTTGAATAGTGACGGATTATTGGCATGGCGCAGAGCGAAGAAGTTAAAGACCCCGCGACCACAGGCAAAGGTAAAGGCAAACTCAAGCTCATTATCATCGCCGTCGTGGCGCTGCTGCTGGCCGTAGGCTTGTCGGTGGGCGCGACCTGGTTCCTCATGCACAAGAGCGAAAGCAAGGAAGATCCAGCGGCGGCCGCAGCAGCAGCCAACGTCAAGCCAGTGGCGGTGTTCGAACCGATGACCCCGGCCTTCGTGGTCAACTTCAACGCCAATGGCCGCCAACGCTACATGCAGGTGAGCATCACCATGCTGGGCCGTAACGCAGCCGACATGGAAGCGCTGAAGGTCCACATGCCATTGATCCGCAACAATCTGGTCATGCTGTTTGCAGCCATTCCCTTCGAATCGCTGGCTTCGCCGATCGGCCAGGAAATGCTGCGTCAGAAAGCGACCGCCAGCATTCAGGAAGTCGCGCAGAAAGAACTCGGCAAGACTGTGATCGAACAGCTGCTCTTCACTAACTTCGTATTGCAGTAGGACTCTCACATGGCCGTGCAAGACCTGCTCTCCCAGGACGAGATCGATGCGCTGCTGCATGGCGTCGACGATGGGATGGTCCAGACTGACAACAACAGCGAACCTGGGAGTGTCAAAAGTTACGACCTGACCAGCCAGGACCGGATCGTCCGCGGACGCATGCCGACGCTGGAAATGATCAACGAGCGCTTCGCCCGCTACACACGCATCAGCATGTTCAACCTGCTGCGCCGCTCGGCGGACGTGGCGGTGGGCGGTGTTCAGGTCATGAAGTTCGGTGAGTACGTGCATTCCCTGTACGTGCCGACCAGCCTCAATCTGGCCAAGATCAAGCCGCTGCGTGGCACCGCGCTGTTCATTCTTGACGCCAAGCTGGTGTTCAAGTTGGTGGATAACTTTTTCGGCGGTGACGGTCGTCACGCCAAGATCGAAGGCCGAGAGTTCACGCCAACCGAACTGCGTGTCGTGCGCATGGTGCTGGATCAGGCGTTTGTCGACCTCAAGGAGGCCTGGCAGGCGATCATGGAAGTCAATTTCGAGTACATCAACTCGGAAGTGAACCCGGCCATGGCCAACATCGTCGGGCCGAGCGAGGCTGTAGTGATCTCCACCTTCCACATCGAACTCGATGGCGGTGGCGGCGATCTGCACGTGACCATGCCGTACTCGATGATCGAGCCGATCCGCGAAATGCTCGACGCCGGTTTCCAGTCCGATCTGGACGACCAGGACGAGCGCTGGGTCAACGCGCTCAAGGAAGACGTGCTGGACGTCAACGTTCCGCTCACCACGACCATCGCCCAGCGCCAGTTGCCATTGCGGGACATCCTGCACATGCGCCCTGGTGATGTGATCCCTGTGGAACTGGGCGATTCGCTGGTCTTGCGTGCCAATGGCGTACCTTCGTTCAAGGTCAAGCTTGGCTCGCACAAGGGCAAGATGGCCCTGCAAGTAATCGAACCCATAGCGCGACGCTGACCAGTCTGGTCAACGTCGGAAATTGTTGCGTAACTGAAATACTGCGTGCAGAGGACAACCGATGGCTGATGAAAACGATACGATGTCTGCTGAAGATCAGGCATTGGCGGATGAGTGGGCTGCTGCATTGGGCGAAGCTGGCGACAGCCAGGCTGATATCGATGCGCTGCTGGCTGCGGATGCCGGAAATTCGGGTAGCCGGATGGCGATGGAAGAGTTTGGCAGCGTGCCGAAAAGCACCGGTCCGGTTTCTCTGGATGGTCCCAACCTGGATGTGATTCTCGACATTCCGGTGTCGATCTCCATGGAAGTGGGCAGTACCGACATCAACATCCGCAACCTGCTGCAGCTCAACCAGGGCTCGGTGATCGAACTGGATCGTCTGGCAGGCGAACCCCTTGATGTGCTGGTCAACGGCACACTGATCGCGCATGGCGAGGTGGTGGTGGTCAATGAAAAGTTCGGCATCCGTCTGACCGACGTGATCAGCCCGAGCGAACGCATCAAGAAGCTGCGCTAAGTGAGGCGCTGGCTGAGTGTTCTGCTGACCCTGCCATCGCTGGCCTGGGCCGCCGAACCCGCCGTTCAGGCGGCGCCTGCACAAGTGGCCAATACGGTCTCCGGCGGTATGGGCGGGCAGGTGGTGCAACTGCTGTTCGGTCTGATCCTGGTGATTGGCCTGATTTTCGTACTCGCGTGGCTGATGCGCCGGGTGCAGCGCGTCGGGCCGAACAGCAATCAGGTGATCGAGCTGGTGAGCTCGCGCGCGCTGGGGCCGCGTGATCGGCTGGTGCTGGTGCAGATCGGCAATGAACAAGTGCTGCTGGGCATTACGCCCGGGCGAATCACGCCTTTGCATGTGCTCAAGGAGCCCGTGCAGGTGCCGGTGCGCGAGCAGGCTACCCCTGAATTCGCTCAGCGCCTGATGGAGCTGATGGGCAAGGATAAGGACAAGAAGTAATGGGCGCCTTGCGTTTCCTGATACTGCTGTTGCTGGTGATGGTGACGCCCGCTGCGCTGGCGGCCGATCCGCTGTCGATCCAGGCGATCACGCTGTCCAATGGTGCCGATGGTCAGCAGGAGTATTCGGTCAGTCTGCAGATTCTGCTGATCATGACCGCGCTGAGCTTCATTCCGGCGTTCGTCATGTTGATGACCAGCTTCACGCGGATCATCATCGTCTTCTCGATTCTGCGTCAGGCCCTCGGCTTGCAGCAGACGCCGTCGAACCAGATCCTCACCGGCATGGCGTTGTTTCTGACCATGTTCATCATGGCGCCGGTATTCGACCGGGTGAATCAGGATGCCTTGCAGCCTTATCTGGCCGAGAAGCTTTCGGCGCAGGATGCGGTGGCCAAGGCGCAAGTGCCGATCAAGGACTTCATGCTGGCCCAGACGCGCACCAGCGACCTCGAGCTGTTCATGCGTCTGTCCAAGCGCACCGACATCCCGACCCCGGATGCCGCGCCGTTGACCATTCTGGTTCCGGCGTTCGTGATTTCGGAGCTCAAGACAGCGTTTCAGATCGGCTTCATGATCTTCATTCCGTTTCTGATCATCGATCTGGTGGTGGCCAGTGTGCTGATGGCGATGGGTATGATGATGCTGTCGCCGCTGATCATTTCTCTGCCGTTCAAGATCATGCTGTTTGTGCTGGTGGACGGCTGGGCGCTGATTGTCGGCACCCTGGCCGGCAGTTTTGGTGGCGTATGAGCCGTTTCACTGAGGAGTCTGCCCGATGACGCCGGAAGTAGCCGTCGATCTGTTCCGCGAGGCCCTGTGGCTGACCACTGTGCTGGTTGCGATTCTTGTTGTGCCAAGCCTGTTGTGCGGTCTGCTGGTGGCAATGTTTCAGGCGGCCACGCAGATCAACGAACAGACCCTGAGCTTCCTGCCGCGCCTGCTGGTGATGCTCGTCACCCTCATCGTCATCGGCCCGTGGCTGTTGAAAATATTCATGGAATACATGCTGTCGTTGTACACCAGTATTCCGACTCTGATCGGCTAGCATCGCATGCAGCCGATGCTCGCGCTGACCGATACCCAGATCAGTACTTGGGTAGCCAGCTTCATGTTGCCGCTGTTTCGCATCATCGCGTTGCTGATGACCATGCCGATCATCGGCACCACGCTGGTCCCGCGTCGGGTGCGCATGTACCTCGCCGTGGCGATCACCGTGGTGGTCGCGCCTGCGCTGCCAGCCATGCCGCCCGTGCAGGCGCTCGACCTGAGCGCGCTATTGCTGATCGGCGAACAGATCATCATCGGCGCCGGGATGGGCCTGTCGCTGCAGTTGTTCTTTCATATCTTTGTGGTCGCGGGCCAGATCATCTCCACGCAGATGGGGATGGGCTTTGCTTCGATGGTCGACCCTACCAACGGTGTCTCCTCCGCCACCATTGGCCAGTTCTTCACGATGCTGGTCACCCTGTTGTTCCTGGCCATGAACGGTCATCTGGTGGTGCTGGAAATCCTCGTCGAGAGCTTTACCACGATGCCGGTCGGCAGTGGTTTGCTGGTCAATAACTTCTGGGAGCTGGCCAACGGGTTGGGCTGGGTACTGGCTTCGGGTCTGCGGCTGGTGTTGCCTGCGATTACCGCGCTGCTGATCATCAACATCGCTTTTGGCGTCATGACCCGTGCCGCGCCGCAGCTCAACATCTTTTCCATCGGTTTCCCGCTCACGCTGGTGTTGGGCATGGTCATTCTGTGGATGACCATGGGCGACATTCTCAATCAGTATCAACCGATCGCTACGCAGGCCTTGCAGGCGTTGCGCGACATGGTGAGGGCTCGTTGAATGGCAGAAAACGAGAATGGCCAGGACAAGACAGAAGACCCCACGGAAAAAAAGGTCAAGGACTCACGGGCTGACGGCCAGATCGCTCGCTCCAAGGAGCTGACCACGCTGGTGGTGATGCTGATGGGGGCGGGCGGGCTGTTGATGTTCGGCTCCGATATCGCCCTGATGATGTCCGAGCTGATGCGTGACAACTTCACGATATCCCGCGAAACCCTGATGGATCAGTCCTACATGGGCAAGGCGCTGCTCAGTTCCGGGATGCACGCGCTGATCGTGGTCCTGCCGTTTCTGATCGCCATGCTGGTTGCCGCACTGGTGGGGCCGATCATGCTCGGCGGCTGGCTGTTCGCCACCAAATCATTGATGCCCAAGTTCAGCCGCATGAATCCGGCAGCAGGGCTCAAACGCATGTTTTCGCCGCATGCGCTGGTCGAATTGCTCAAGTCTTTCGGCAAATTCCTGATCACTCTGGCGGTTGCGCTGGTGGTCCTGAACAATGAGCGCAAGGACCTGGTCGCGATTGCCCACGAGCCGCTTGAGCAGGCCATGATTCACAGCCTGATGGTGGTGGGCTGGAGCAGTTTCTGGATGGCGTGTGGCCTGATATTCATCGCGGCGGCGGACGTGCCGTTCGTGTTGTATGAGGCGCACAAGAAGCTGCTGATGACCAAGCAGGAGGTGCGCGACGAGCACAAGAACAGCGAGGGCAGCCCAGAGGTCAAGCAACGTATTCGCCAGTTGCAGCGTGAAATGTCCCAGCGACGCATGATGGCCTCCGTCCCTGAGGCTGACGTGATCATTACCAACCCGACACACTTCGCCGTCGCCCTCAAATACGATCCCGAGCAGGGCGGGGCACCGATGTTGCTGGCCAAGGGTACTGATCTGGTGGCGCTGAAAATTCGCGAAATCGGCGCGCATAACGAGATCCTGATTCTGGAATCTGCGGCACTGGCGCGTTCCATTTACTACAGCACCGAGCTCGATCAGGAAATTCCCGCCGGCCTGTATCTGGCCGTCGCCCAGGTGCTGGCCTACGTCTATCAGATCCGCCAGTTCCGCGCCGGCCAGGGCAAGCGCCCCGACCCTCTGGGCGACATCAAAATCCCTCCCGACCTGCAGCGCGACGCGTAGTCCGGTCCCCTCTCGCGACGTTCGGGCATCAATCTGAAAGGCCCAGGTTTCAGACGCTCCGCGTCCGCTCTTGCACAGGCAAACGAGAAGATTTTTCTGACTGCGCTCAGCGCACTGGATTTACGTGACTTCTGTGTCTAAAGCCTTACTGCCACTGGCTTTGTAAAAGTTGGACAGCTTTTTGCAACAGGGTCGATACAGGGCGCCATCGGCGTCAATGTTTTGATCTAGTGCGCAGGTAACGAATCAGTGGATCGCTCTCAATTACTCAGTAGCGCACGCAGCAATATCACAGGCCTGGGCCGTGGTCAGTTGGGCGTTCCGTTGTTGTTGCTGGTCATGATGGCAATGATGATGTTGCCTATGCCGCCATTCCTGCTGGACGTGTTCTTCACGTTCAACATCGCACTCTCCATCGTCGTGCTGCTGGTGTGTGTGTACGCCCTGCGGCCGCTGGACTTCTCGGTATTTCCGACCATTCTGCTTGTCGCCACGTTGCTGCGTCTGGCGCTGAACGTCGCTTCCACTCGGGTGGTCATGCTTCACGGGCAGGACGGCCACGCCGCTGCGGGCAAGGTGATTCAGGCCTTCGGTGAAGTGGTGATCGGTGGTAACTATGTCGTTGGTATCGTGGTGTTCGCGATTCTGATGATCATCAACTTCGTGGTAATCACCAAGGGTGCCGGCCGTATTTCCGAGGTGAGCGCGCGCTTCACCCTCGACGCGATGCCCGGCAAACAGATGGCGATCGACGCCGACCTCAACGCCGGCCTCATCGATCAGCCCGAAGCCAAGCGCCGCCGTGCCGAAGTTGCCCAGGAAGCCGAGTTCTACGGTTCCATGGACGGTGCCAGTAAATTCGTGCGCGGCGATGCGATTGCCGGTCTGCTGATTCTGTTCATCAACCTGATTGGCGGCATGCTGGTCGGTATCCTGCAACACAACATGACCTTCGCCGACGCAGGCCGCGTTTACACCCTGCTGACCATCGGTGACGGTTTGGTGGCGCAATTGCCATCACTGCTGCTGTCCACCGCCGCCGCGATCATGGTGACCCGTGCTTCCGGTTCGGAAGAGATGGGCAAGCTCATCAATCGTCAGATGTTCGCTTCGCCCAAGGCGCTGGCGGTTTCCGCTGCGGTCATGATCGTGATGGGGCTGGTGCCGGGCATGCCGCACTTCTCCTTCATCAGCCTCGGCCTGGTGGCTGCAGGCGGCGCGTATCTGCTCTGGAAGAAAGAAAATCAGGTGAAAGTCGAGGCGCTGGCCGAAGTGCAGCGTCAACAGGACCTGCTGCCTTCGCCGACCCGCGTTCAGGACGCCAAGGAACTGGGTTGGGATGACGTGACGCCCATCGATATCATCGGCCTGGAAGTGGGTTACCGCCTGATTCCGCTGGTGGATCGCAACCAGGGCGGTCAGCTGCTGGCGCGTATCAAGGGCGTGCGCAAGAAGCTCTCGCAAGAGCTCGGCTTCCTGATGCCCACCGTGCACATTCGCGACAACCTCGATCTGGCGCCCAGTGCCTATCGTCTGACGCTGATGGGCGTGATTCTGGCCGAGGCCGAGATCTACCCTGATCGCGAACTGGCGATCAACCCCGGTCAAGTGTTCGGCACCCTGAACGGCATTACCGCCAGAGACCCGGCGTTTGGTCTGGAAGCCGTGTGGA
This sequence comes from Pseudomonas cerasi, assembly GCF_027983475.1. Classification (NCBI taxonomy): domain Bacteria; kingdom Pseudomonadati; phylum Pseudomonadota; class Gammaproteobacteria; order Pseudomonadales; family Pseudomonadaceae; genus Pseudomonas; species Pseudomonas cerasi. The sequence continues at coordinate 248,161 of NZ_JAQJVM010000002.1, read as the reverse complement.
TCGAAATCAGCCAGCGCAGTCAGGCGCAGTCGCTGGGGTACACCGTCGTCGATGCCAGTACTGTAGTGGCAACCCACTTGAACCAGATTCTCTACAAGCATTCGCATGAGCTGATCGGCCACGAGGAAGTCCAGCAATTGATGCAGTTGCTGGCCAAAAGCTCGCCCAAGCTGGCTGAAGAGCTGGTGCCTGGCGTGCTGTCGCTGTCTTCGCTGCTCAATGTGCTGCAGGCGCTGCTGGCTGAACACGTACCTGTGCGGGACATTCGCAGCATTGCAGAGGCTATCGCCAACAACGCCGGGAAGAGTCAAGATACCGCCGCTTTGGTGGCCGCAGTGCGAGTGGGTCTGAGCCGCGCAATCGTCCAAAGCATTGTAGGCGTTGAGCCGGAGCTGCCTGTTATCACTCTGGAACCAAGGTTGGAACAGATATTGCTCAATAGTTTGCAGAAGGCTGGTCAGGGTCAGGAAGAAGGCGTTCTTCTTGAGCCAAGCATGGCTGAGAAGCTCCAGCGTTCGTTGATTGAGGCCGCCCAGCGTCAGGAGATGCAAGGGTTGCCGGTAATTCTTCTGGTAGCAGGGCCTGTCCGGGCGATGCTGTCACGATTTGGACGATTGGCTGTACCGAACATGCATGTTCTGGCGTATCAGGAAATTCCGGACAACAAGCAAGTAACCATCGTAGCGACTGTCGGGCCAAACGGCTGAGGTAGTGAGTCATGCAAGTTAAGCGATTTTTCGCCGCCGATATGCGTCAAGCCATGAAGCTGGTTCGCGATGAGCTGGGCGCTGAAGCGGCCATCATCGGTAACCGGCGCATTGCTGGTGGCGTAGAGCTGACTGCTGCTCTGGATTACAAGCTGTCCGCCCTGGCACCGCGTGTGCCGAACATGGAGCTGGAAGACGAGCTGCGCAAGACTCAGTCGCGCATCGTCTCCGCCCAGGCCGAATTGAACAACCGCAGCGACAGCGACGCATCGGTCAACCTGCAGCTGTTTTCCGGCAAGCCGGTCAACCCTGCCGATACGCACATCGAACCGACGCTCGAAGAGCCGCCGCGCCCATTCGCGTACGCACCGCCACAGGCCGCCGAGCCTGCCGTTGGCCAGCGCGCCTATGACTCGATGCGCTCCGAATTGAACGGCCTGCGCGAGCTGCTGGAAGTCCAGCTCGGCTCGCTGGCCTGGAACCAGTTGCAGGGCAGTCGTCCGCAGCAGGCCAATCTGTGGCGTCGCCTGCAACGTGTCGGCTTGTCCGGCCCGCTGTCACGCGATCTGCTGTCGATGATCCCGGAGATCGACGAGCCTCGTCAGGCCTGGCGCATGCTGCTGGCTCATCTGGCACGCATGATCGCCGTGCCGGAAGTCGAGCCGCTCGAGGAGGGCGGCGTGATTGCAATGGTCGGTCCTGCCGGCATGGGCAAGACCACCACCCTGGCCAAACTGGCAGCACGTTACGTGTTGAAGTACGGCCCGCAGAATATCGCACTGGTCAGCATGGACAGTTTCCGTATCGGCGCGCAGGAGCAGCTCAAGACCCTTGGGCGCATCCTCAACGTGCCGGTCACCCATGTCGATCCTGGCCAGTCTCTGGTTCAGGCGCTGGAACCGCTGCTGCGCAAGCGCGTGGTGCTGATTGACACCGCCGGGCTGCAGGCCAGTGATCCTGCGCTGCGCATGCAGCTGGAAAGCCTCGCGGGTCGCGGCATCAAGTCGCGCAACTATCTGGTGCTGGCAACCACCAGCCAGAAGCAGGTGCTGACAGCCGCGTATCACAGTTACAAGCGTTGTGGCCTGGCCGGATGCATTCTGACCAAGCTTGATGAAACAGCCAGCCTCGGCGAAGTCCTGAGCCTGGCGATCAGTCACGAATTACCTGTGGCCTATCTCACGGACGGACCACGCATTCCTGATGACCTGCATATTCCGCGTCGTCATCAGCTGGTAAGCCGCGCGGTGAGTGTGCAGATGCAGGATGAGCCTAGCGAGGAAGCAATGGCTGATATGTTTGCTGACCTCTATCACACCCCTGGCAAGAGAGTGGGTTAAGTGATGGATATTATTGGAATGTCCCTGCGTCAACGGTCTGCCATGCAGTGTTCATACGCGAACGTGCAGCCCTCGATGTGGTTTCGGTCTACGCAAGACAAGGTAAAGAAATAACATGGGCAGCATGCATCCCGTACAGGTTATCGCGGTGACCGGTGGCAAAGGTGGCGTCGGTAAGACTAACGTGTCAGTGAACCTTTCACTGGCCCTTGCCGAGCTTGGCCGTCGCGTCATGCTGCTGGACGCCGATCTGGGTCTGGCCAATGTCGACGTGCTGCTCGGGTTGACGCCCAAGCGCACGCTTGCCGATGTCATCGAGGGGCGTTGTGAGTTACGCGACGTGCTGTTGCAGGGGCCGGGCGGGGTTCGAATCGTACCCGCTGCTTCCGGCACCCAGAGCATGGTGCATCTGTCGCCCGCCCAGCATGCCGGCCTGATCCAGGCGTTCAGCGAGATTGGTGACAACCTCGATGTGCTGGTGATCGACACGGCTGCCGGTATCGGCGAGTCGGTGGTCAGCTTCGTGCGCGCCGCTCAGGAAGTGCTGCTGGTGGTGTGCGACGAGCCCACGTCGATCACCGATGCCTACGCCCTGATCAAACTGCTTAACCGCGATTACGGCATGAACCGCTTCCGGGTGCTGGCCAACATGGCACAGAGCCCGCAGGAAGGGCGCAACCTGTTCGCCAAGCTGACCAAAGTGACGGATCGTTTTCTCGATGTTGCGCTGCAGTATGTAGGTGCCGTGCCGTACGACGAGTGCGTACGCAAGGCGGTACAGAAACAGCGCGCCGTCTACGAAGCATTCCCGCGTTCCAAATGTGCACTGGCCTTCAAGGCCATTGCCCAGAAGGTTGATACCTGGCCGTTGCCAGCCAACCCGCGGGGTCATCTCGAGTTCTTCGTTGAGCGACTCGTTCACCAGACCAGTGCAGGGCCTGTGCAATGACTGCGAGCGGCTACCAGATGTACAGCAAGGCTTCCCGTAATTCACAATACGAGTTGATCGAGCGCTATGCGCCACTGGTCAAACGTATCGCTTATCATCTGCTGGCGCGCTTGCCGGCCAGTGTGCAGGTCGAGGATCTGATCCAGGCCGGCATGATCGGCCTGCTTGAAGTCTCCACCAAGTATGATTCCACCAAGGGTGCGAGTTTCGAGACCTATGCCGGCATTCGCATCCGGGGTGCGATGCTCGATGAGGTGCGTAAGGGGGACTGGGCGCCACGCTCGGTACACCGTAATACGCGTATGGTCAGTGACGCAATTCGGGCAATTGAAGCTAAAACCGGCCGTGACGCTAAAGATCACGAGGTTGCGGCCGAACTCCAGTTGAGTCTCGATGATTACTACGGGATTTTGAATGACACCTTGGGCAGCCGCCTCTTCAGTTTCGACGACCTGCTGCAGGACGGCGATCATGAAGGGCTGCACGAGGATGGCGCAAGCGGATCGCTTGAGCCGTCGCGCGACCTGGAAGACGAGCGCTTCCAGGCTGCGTTGGCCGATGCAATTGCCAATCTGCCAGAGCGCGAGCGTCTGGTGTTGGCGCTGTACTACGACGAAGAGCTGAACCTCAAGGAAATCGGAGAGGTTCTCGGGGTCAGCGAATCGCGGGTCAGTCAGTTACACAGCCAGTGCGCAGCTCGTTTGCGAGGGCGTTTGGGGGAGTGGCGAGCGCGTTGACAGGCAATGTGCGGTCTATGGCCGCGCGTTGACTGCAAGCCGGCTGTGCAGAGCGTTACGTGGTAACGGGGTGGACCCGTCAGAAGCCTGTCAGGTATTGCCTCGATGGGCTTGTTTCTCAGGTCCTTGCCTGTTGTTGTGCCAAGCCCGTCGTCGTTTCGTACAGCCGGGGGTGTGCTGTGCCAGTATTGAGTGAACAGCGTGTTCAGGTGCTGAATGCGTTAAAGACTGCTTGGAGGTCGAATTGGACAAGAACATGAAAATCCTCATCGTTGATGACTTCTCAACGATGCGGCGGATCATCAAGAACCTTTTGCGTGATCTGGGGTTTACCAACACATCGGAAGCGGACGATGGTCTGACCGCATTGCCGATGCTGCAGAGCGGTGCCTTTGACTTTCTGGTGACGGACTGGAACATGCCTGGCATGTCCGGTATCGATCTGCTGCGCGAAGTCCGCAAGGACGAACGCCTCAAGAGCCTTCCCGTGCTGATGGTCACTGCCGAAGCCAAGCGTGAGCAGATCATTGAAGCTGCCCAGGCTGGGGTGAACGGTTATGTAGTCAAGCCATTCACTGCCCAAGCCCTGAAAGACAAGATCGACAAGATCTTTGAACGCGTCAATAGCTGATGCAAGCCGCGAGGGCGCTATGGATAACAATGATTCGATGGCCGACTTTGAGTCGACCTTAAAAAGACACGCGCAGGAACTTGTCACCAGCCTTGAAAAGGGTCGTTTCGGTGACGCTGTGCAACTGATCCACGAACTCAACCAGACACGCGACCGCGGCCTTTATCAGGAAGTGGGCAAGCTGACTCGTGAGCTGCACAGTGCAATCGTAAACTTTCACATCGATCCGCACATGCCTCAAGCCGAGGAAGTGTCGCAGATCACGGATGCTACCGAACGCCTGTCGTATGTGGTGAGGCTGACCGAGAATGCGGCCAACCGCACCATGGACCTGGTGGAAGAGAGTACGCCGGTCATGAACGGCCTGAGTTCCGACGCCAAGGCGTTGAGCGATGACTGGGGACGTTTCATGCGCCGCGAAATCGGTGCCGAAGAGTTCCGCGAGCTGGCCAAGCGGGTCGATGGTTTTCTGACGCGTACCGAGAAGGAAACCCATCAGGTTTCCGCGCATCTCAACGACATTCTGCTCGCCCAGGATTACCAGGACCTTACCGGTCAGGTCATCAAGCGTGTGACGCAACTGGTGACCGAAGTCGAGAGCAATCTGCTCAAACTGGTGCTCATGGCCAGTCATGTCGATCGCTTCGCAGGCATCGAACATGACGAACAATCCATCCTCGATGAAAAAGATCCTAAAAAACATCTCACTCAGGGTGAAGGTCCGCAGATTCATGCCGATAAACGTGAAGACGTCGTATCCGGACAGGATGATGTAGACGATCTGCTATCGAGCCTCGGCTTCTAAGATCTGTAGACGGTTAATTTTAGGGAGCACCCCATGAGCTTCGGCGCCGATGAAGAAATCCTTCAGGATTTTCTGGTAGAGGCCGGCGAAATTCTGGAGCAGTTGTCAGAGCAATTGGTCGAGCTGGAAAGCCGACCGGATGATGCTGATCTGCTCAATGCAATTTTTCGCGGTTTTCACACTGTAAAAGGGGGCGCCGGCTTCCTCCAGCTCCATGAGCTGGTGGAGTGCTGCCACATCGCCGAAAACGTGTTCGACATCCTGCGCAAGGGTGAGCGTCGCGTTGATTCCGAACTGATGGACGTGGTCCTGGAAGCACTGGACACCGTCAACAGCATGTTCGGTCAGGTACGTGAACGGACTGACGTAACTCCGGCGACGCCAGAACTGCTGGCCGCGCTGTCGCGTCTGGCCGAGCCACAATCCGCCGACGAGGCCGCGGCTCCCGAGCCAGAGCCCGAGCCGGTGGTCGAAGTCCAGGCTGCTGCGGTTGCAGAGCCAGCGGCTGGCGACGAGATTACCGATGATGAATTCGAGCAACTGCTCGATTCGCTGCACGGCTCCAGCCCGGTGTCTGCAGCGCCTGCACAGGCGCCAGCAGCAGCGGCTGCGCCGGCGGGTGACGAAATCACCGATCAGGAATTTGAATCCCTGCTTGATCAGTTGCATGGCAAGGGCAAATTTGCGGCCGATGCTGCAACCGCTCCGGCCCCTGCACCTGTGGCGCAGGGCAGTGCAGCGCCTGCCGGTGACGAAATCACCGACGACGAATTCGAAGCGTTGCTCGATCAACTGCACGGCAAAGGTTCGTTTGACGCCGCGGTAGCGACGCCAGCAGCTGCTGCACCCGTAGCCGTTGCTGCCAAGGCGCCCGCTGCTGCGGCCGCGTCGGACGAAATCACCGATCACGAATTTGAAAACCTGCTCGACGAATTGCACGGCAAGGGCAAGTTCGAGCCTGAGGCGATTGTTGCCAAGGCATCTGCTCCGGCAGCCGCAGCGGCTGCTCCGCCACCGCCGCCACCTGCTGCCAAGCCTGCTCCGGCGCCTGCTGCGAAAGCAGAGCCGGCCAAACCTGCTTCGGCGCCAGCCCCTGCGCGCGCTCCTGCACCCAGCGGCGAAAAGCCGGTGGCGACAGAAGCCGAAACCACGGTTCGTGTCGATACCGCCCGACTGGACGAGATCATGAACATGGTCGGCGAGCTGGTGCTGGTGCGTAACCGCCTGGTACGCCTGGGTCTCAACAGCGGCGATGAAGCCATGTCCAAGGCGGTTTCCAACCTGGATGTGGTCACCGCCGATCTGCAGACTGCGGTGATGAAAACCCGCATGCAGCCGATCAAGAAAGTCTTCGGTCGCTTCCCGCGTCTGGTTCGCGACCTGGCTCGCCAGCTCAAGAAAGAGATCAACCTGGAGCTGGTCGGTGAAGAGACCGACCTCGACAAGAACCTCGTAGAGGCGCTCGCCGATCCGCTGGTCCACTTGGTGCGCAACGCTGTCGACCACGGTATCGAAACGCCGGAAGAGCGCGAAGCCACGGGCAAGTCCCGCGGCGGTCGTGTGATCCTTTCGGCGGAGCAGGAAGGCGACCATATCCTGCTGTCGATCTCCGATGACGGTAAGGGCATGGACCCTAACGTCCTGCGCTCCATTGCTGTGAAACGCGGCGTCATGGACAAGGATGCAGCCGATCGGTTGAGTGACACCGATTGCTACAACCTGATCTTCGCGCCGGGCTTCTCGACCAAGACCGAGATTTCCGATGTGTCGGGTCGCGGTGTGGGCATGGACGTGGTCAAGACCAAGATCTCCCAGCTCAATGGCTCGATTAATATCTATTCGACCAAGGGCCAGGGTTCGAAGATCGTCATCAAGGTGCCGTTGACCCTGGCGATCATGCCGACCCTGATGGTGATGCTGGGCAACCAGGCCTTCGCTTTCCCGCTGGTCAACGTCAACGAAATCTTCCACCTGAACCTGTCGACTACCAACGTGGTTGATGGCCAGGAAGTGGTGATCGTACGTGACAAGGCCTTGCCGCTGTTCTACCTCAAGCGCTGGCTGGTCAGTTCTGCGGCTCATGAGGAACAGCACGAAGGGCACGTAGTGATCCTGACGGTCGGCACTCAGCGCATCGGTTTTGTCGTCGATCAGCTGGTCGGTCAGGAAGAAGTGGTCATCAAACCGCTGGGCAAGATGCTGCAAGGTACGCCGGGCATGTCGGGCGCCACCATCACCGGTGACGGTCGCATTGCCCTGATTCTCGATGTACCGAGCATGCTCAAGCGTTACGCCGCACGGCGTATCTGAACCCGGGGTTGCGGGCAGCCTGGCTGCCTGCGACACCTATTGGAGTGTTTATGGCAGTCAAGGTCCTGGTGGTGGATGATTCCGGTTTTTTCCGCCGCCGCGTTACGGAAATTCTTTCTTCGGACCCCAACATTGTAGTTGTCGGCACCGCCACCAACGGCAAGGAAGCGATTGAGCAGGCGCTGGCACTCAAGCCGGATGTCATCACCATGGACTACGAAATGCCGATGATGGATGGCATTACGGCAGTTCGCCACATCATGCAGCGTATCCCTACCCCGGTATTGATGTTCTCGTCGCTGACGCACGAAGGTGCGCGCGTGACGCTGGATGCTCTTGACGCCGGTGCGGTGGATTTCCTGCCCAAGAATTTCGAAGATATCTCGCGCAATCCGCAGAAGGTCAAGCAACTGCTGTGCGAGAAAATCAACAGCATTTCACGCAGCAACCGCCGTTCCAGCGGCTTCGGTTCAGCCAGTGCAGCTCCGGCCGCACCGGCTCCTTCGACGTTGTCCAGCCGCGCGTCTGCGCCAGCCCCTGCACCTGCCAGGACGGTGCCGTCACGCACGGCGACACCTGCTGCGGCTCCGGCTGCTCCGGCCACTCATGCGCCGGCGCACCCGACTACTTCAGGCACAGCCAAGCGTAAGGCCTACAAACTGGTGGCCATCGGCACCTCAACCGGCGGTCCGGTCGCGCTGCAACGGGTGCTGACTCAATTGCCAGCCAATTTTCCGGCACCACTGGTGCTGATTCAGCATATGCCTGCGGCGTTTACCAAGGCATTTGCCGAACGTCTCGACAAGCTCTGCAAGATCAGCGTCAAGGAAGCGGAAGACGGCGACGTGCTGCGTCCTGGCCTGGCGCTGCTGGCGCCGGGTGGCAAGCAGATGATGGTTGACGGGCGCGGTACGGTGAAGATTCTGCCGGGCGACGAACGTCTCAATTACAAGCCGTGCGTCGACATCACCTTTGGCTCGGCTGCCAAGTCCTACGGCGACAAGGTGCTCTCGGTGGTCCTGACTGGTATGGGTGCCGACGGCCGCGAGGGCGCGCGACTGCTCAAGCAGGCCGGCAGTACCGTGTGGGCGCAGGATGAAGCGAGCTGCGTGATTTATGGCATGCCGATGGCCATCGTCAAGGCCGAACTCGCGGATGCGATCTACAGCCTCGACGACATCGGTCGGCACTTGGTAGAGGCCTGTCTCTGATGGATGTACTGAGCCTTATCGGTCTGATTCTGGCGTTTGTCGCAATCATTGGTGGTAATTTTCTCGAAGGCGGGCACCTCGGTGCCTTGCTCAATGGCCCGGCAGCTCTGATCGTGCTGGGCGGTACGCTCGGTGCTTCGCTGTTGCAGTCGCCGATGAGTGCGTTCATGCGTGCCATGAAAATCATCCACTGGATCATTTTCCCGCCACGTATCGATCTGCCCGGTGGGGTTGACCGGGTCATCGGCTGGAGCATGACCGCCCGCAAAGAGGGCTTGCTGGGTCTTGAAACCGTAGCCGATTCCGAGCCCGACGGTTATGCCCGCAAAGGGTTGCAACTGTTGGTCGACGGTGCCGAGCCTGCAGCGATTCGCAGCATTCTTGAAGTGGATTTCATCACCCAGGAAACCCGCGATATCCAGGCTGCGAAAGTATTCGAAAGCATGGGCGGCTACGCGCCGACCGTGGGTATCATCGGCGCGGTCATGGGCCTGATTCATGTCATGGGCAACCTGGCTGACCCCAGTCAACTGGGCAGCGGTATCGCCGTCGCCTTCGTTGCCACGATCTATGGCGTGGCCATGGCCAACCTGATCCTCCTGCCAGTGGCGAATAAGCTCAAGGCCATCGCCCACCGTCAGGCGCGCTATCGCGAAATGTTGCTTGAAGGTCTGTTGTCCATCGCCGAGGGTGAGAACCCGCGCTCCATCGAACTCAAGCTGCAAGGCTTCATGGAGTAACAGCGCATGGCTCGCCGTCGTCAGGTCGAAGAACATGAAAATCACGAACGCTGGCTGGTGTCGTATGCCGACTTCATTACCTTGCTGTTCGCGTTTTTCGTGGTGATGTACTCGATTTCCTCGGTCAACGAAGGCAAGTACAAGATTCTGTCCCAGGCATTGGTCGGTGTGTTCAATGACACCGAACGCACCATGAAGCCGATCCCCATCGGTGAGCAGCGCCCGGTTTCAGTCAAGCCCGCCGAGCCGCTGGTCAAGGACAGCGAGCAGACTGACGCAGGCATAGGTCAGGCGTCCGATGACCCGTTGCAGACCATTGCCCAGGACGTGCGCGATGCGTTCGGTGACCTGATCAAGTCCGACCAGATGACTGTGCGCGGCAACGAACTGTGGATCGAGATCGAACTCAACTCCAGCATGCTTTTCGGCAGTGGCGATGCGATGCCCAGCGACAAGGCCTTCACCATCATCGAAAAGGTCGCCGGGATCGTCAAACGCTTCGACAACCCGATCCATGTCGAGGGCTTTACCGACGACCAGCCGATCAGCACTGCACAATTTCCGACCAACTGGGAGCTGTCTTCAGCACGTTCTGCCAGCATTGTGCGCATGCTCGCCATGGACGGTGTCAATCCGGCGCGTCTCGCTTCGGTGGGCTATGGTGAGTTTCAGCCGATCGCCCCCAACACCAGCACCGTCGGACGCGCCAAGAACCGCCGTGTAGTGCTGGTTATCTCGCGCAATCTGGATGTTCGCCGCAGCCTGACCAGTGCTGGATCGGCCAATGTGCAACCGGATGCCGCATTGAGGCGTGCTGGCACACAAACTGCACCGGTGCCAGCAAAGCCGCCGGTACGCGCGAACGCCGTCAATTCTCCGTCACCCGCCCCCTAAACATCGTATCGGTATGGTCGTCGCTGTACGGAAGGAAAAACATTAATGAGAGTCTGGGCAGTAGCCAACCAGAAAGGTGGAGTCGGAAAGACCACCACGACCATTGCCCTGGCCGGTTTGCTGGCCGATTCAGGCAAGCGCGTGGTCGTGGTCGATCTGGACCCTCACGGCTCCATGACCAGTTATTTCGGGCATAACCCGGACGAACTGGAACACAGTGCTTTCGATCTGTTTCTGCATAAAGGCGCGGTGCCGGAGGGTCTTCCCGGCCAGTTGCTGCTGCCTACCAGCGATAAACGTATCTCGCTGATACCCTCCAGCACCGCGCTCGCCACACTGGAGCGTCAATCACCGGGTCAGAGCGGCCTGGGCCTGGTTGTCGCAAAAAGTCTGGCTCAGTTGTGGCAGGATTTTGACTATGCGTTGATCGACAGTCCGCCGCTGCTGGGCGTTCTCATGGTCAATGCTCTGGCGGCCAGCCAGCAGCTGGCGATTCCGGTGCAGACCGAGTTTCTGGCCGTGAAAGGTCTGGAGCGCATGGTCAATACGCTGACCATGATCAACCGTTCGCGCAAGGTGCCGCTGCCTTATACCATCGTGCCGACATTGTTCGACCGTCGTACCCAGGCATCGCTGGGCACCTTGAAATTGCTGCGCGACAGCTTCCCCGAGCATGTCTGGCAAGCCTATGTGCCGGTCGATACACGATTGCGCGATGCCAGCCGACTGGGGCTTACGCCGTCGCAGAACGACAGCAAGAGTCGTGGTGTGATCGCTTACCGGGCATTGCTCAAGCATATGCTCGCCGAGCAGCTCAATGCGCAGGTGGCCTGACGTGAACGTCTACTCTTTCTACATTGTTTGCTCAAGTGATGCCTCAATGCGGCCGATAACTGTATCAGGCTGCACATGCTCCATTTTTTGTTGGGCCCCGGTATGAACCGCCCTGTAGAAGTTGCAACACGACCCAAACTGGCTTTGCAGTCCTACCTGGACGCATTGTTGTACGACGCGACTGAAGTGCTCGAAGAGCCCGTCAGCAGCATCGATGAATTTCAGGCGGCTGTGCTCGAAGAGCAGGCCTTTGATGCGCGGATGCAAGCGCAGATCAAGCCGCTGGCCGTCGCCGTTGCCGCACCGGCTCCGGTGGCGGTAGCGGTCAAGGTTGAGGCGCCTGCGCCAGTGGTTGAAGTCGCTCCGGTGATCGTTGCCGAAGCGCTGCAGGTTGAAGTGGCTCAGGTTGAGGAGGCAGTGCCAACCGTTGCGCTGGTAGAACCGGTCGCCGAGTTGAGCACGCTGGCAGCCCAGCGTACACCGACACCACCGCCGACCAGTGATGGTCGTCCGGCATGGGCTGCCGAGCCGTTCGAATGCCTGTTGTTCGATGTGGCCGGTCTGACACTGGCGGTTCCGTTGGTGTGCCTGGGGTCGATTTATCCGCTGGCGGGGCAGGAGCTGACGCCGCTGTTCGGTCAGCCGGACTGGTTTCTCGGGATCCTGCCTTGTCAGGCAGGCAACCTGAAAGTGTTGGATACGGCGCGCTGGATCATGCCTGATCGCTACCGCGACGATTTTCGCCAGGGATTGCAGTACGTGATTTCGGTGCAGGGATACGAGTGGGGGCTGGCGGTGCATCAGGTCAGTCGTTCGTTGCGTCTTGATCCGAACGAGATCAAATGGCGCGCGCAGCGAGGTCATCGTCCATGGCTGGCGGGCACGGTCATCGAGCACATGTGCGCGTTGCTGGATGTTGCAGAGTTGGCCGAGCTGATAGCCAGTGGCGCGGTCAAGCAGTTGAACAAGTCGAAATAATCATGGGTCGGTGCCAGTGGCGTCACCTGCAAAGAACACACGTGAGGGGTTGGGGTTATGAATAAGTCGTCTGCACAAGGTTCCGAAGATCCTATTCTGCAATGGGTTACGTTCCGCCTGGACAACGAGTCCTATGGCATCAACGTAATGCAGGTGCAGGAAGTGCTGCGCTACACTGAAATCGCCCCGGTGCCGGGTGCGCCAAGCTACGTACTGGGCATTATCAACCTGCGCGGTAACGTCGTGACCGTGATCGATACCCGTCAGCGTTTTGGTCTGGCCCCGGTTGAAGTCAGCGACAATACGCGTATCGTGATCATCGAAGCCGACAAGCAAGTGGTCGGTATCCTGGTCGACAGCGTGGCGGAAGTGGTTTACTTGCGTCAGTCAGAAGTTGAAACTGCGCCTAACGTCGGTAACGACGAATCGGCCAAGTTCATTCAGGGCGTTTGCAACAAGAACGGCGAACTGTTGATTCTGGTTGAACTGGACAAAATGATGTCCGAAGAAGAGTGGTCCGAGCTGGAGAACATCTGATTGATCTTTGAGGTAGCTGTCGTCTTCCTGGGCATTCTCTGGGTTGTCACCCTGTTTATGTTCCTGGCCCATACCAGGCGTCAGCGCAAGCTCGACGCCGGGCGTGACGAGGCGGCTGCCTTGCGGGATCAGCGGATCAAGGAGTTGGCCAGGCGTCTGGACAACTACCAGAACGGCACGGTGCGCATGGGCGAAGCGTTGCATGAGCTGCGTGCCGTCGTTGCGCCGTTGCCCGACAAGCTCACCGCCCTGGAGCAGCGCGATCCCTCCACGCTGTCCTTCGCCCAGGCCGCCCGTCTGGTCGGCATGGGTGCCAGCATCGACGAGCTGACCCAGTCCTGCGGCCTGACCCAGGCCGAAGCGCAATTGATGACCAAACTGCACGGTAATACAGCGAGCTAGTTTCTCGTTCGTATGGCTATCGTTCCCATGCTCCGCGTGGGAATGCAGTTCGTGACGCTCCGCGTCACACAGTGGTTCTGTGATGTCAGGTAGATTGGGGTTCGACTCAGGTCACCTTTTCGCCCCTCGGCGAGTTACTTTGACGTGCCAAAGTAACCAAACCCCCTCGCTCCTGTTTCCGGCCCCACTTCGTCGGGTTCCTTCGTCCTGTCACTAACGTCGCACTCTGCGTCGTCAGTGCCATCGCGATAAAAAAGCGCATTTACGATAGCCGTGAGCGCTGGAGAGTTTGGAACCTGTAACTCAGTCCCTGCGCCCTTACTGCTCGTCCAGCGCAAACTCGGTCAGACAGAACGTCGGGATCTTCAGGTCGTTAAGACGCTTGGAACCGCCCAGTTCCGGCAGGTCGATAATCGCAGCGGCCTCGTACACTTCGGCACCCATACGGCGGATCAAATTGGCGGCGGCGATCAGCGTGCCTCCGGTCGCGATCAGGTCATCGAACATGATGACCGAGTCACCTTCGCACAGGCTGTCGGCATGCACCTCCAGATACGCTTCGCCGTATTCGGTCTGATACGCCTCTGACAGTACATCGGCAGGCAGTTTGCCTTGTTTGCGGAACAGCACCAGCGGCTTGTTCAACTGATAGGCAACCACCGAACCAATCAGAAACCCCCGCGCGTCCATGACGCCGATATGGCTGAACTCGGCATCGATGTAGCGCTGCACGAAGCTGTCAATCACCTGACGGGTGGCCTTGGGCGATTGGAACAGGGGCGTGATATCGCGGAAGACCACGCCCGGCTTGGGAAAGTCCACGACCGGGCGGATGAGGGATTTGAAGTTCGATTGATCGAAAGTCATCAGGGGGTTCCATGGCAGTTTTGGCCGACAGTTTAAGCCGACCCGCCAAAGATCGCACGTTTCAGCTTTGCATCGACCCGCCAGCCAGCGCACACAGCTCGATGGGGGCGAGGATGTGAATCTCTTTGCCCTCGGCAGAAATCAGCTGATTTTGCTGGAACCGGGTGAATACACGGGACACCGTCTCGACTGCCAGACCCAGGTGATTACCGATTTCATTGCGCGACATGCTCAGTCGGAACTGATTGGCCGAAAAGCCTCTGGCGCGGAAGCGTGCAGACAGATTGATCAGAAAGGTGGCGATACGCTCATCGGCGGTCTTTTTCGAGAGCAGCAGCATCATTTGCTGATCGTCGCGGATCTCACGGCTCATGACGCGCATCAACTGCCGACGCAGCTGCGGCAGTTTCACGGACAGTTCGTCCAGACGCTCGAAAGGGATCTCGCAGACCGATGTGGTTTCCAGTGCCTGCGCCGAGACCGGGTAAGCCTCGGCGTCCATGCCTGACATGCCCACCAGTTCGCTGGGAAGGTGAAAGCCGGTGAGCTGTTCTTCACCGCTGTCACTGATATTGAAGGTTTTCAGTGCCCCGGAACGCACCGCGTAGACCGACTCGAAGGTGTCCCCCTGACGAAACAGAAACTCGCCTTTTTTCAGGGGGCGGCCGCGTTTGACGATCTGGTCAAGGCAGTCCATGTCTTCGGTATTCAACGAAAGGGGCAGGCACAACGGCGCGAGACTGCAATCCTTGCAATGAGCCTGGGTTTGAGCGCGCGACTTGACTGGCTCGGACATCACTTAATTCCTTGTGGGAAATCACACATAAGCTGTAAGGGTAACTCACCCGTGCTTGTCGGGGCCAGCCCGCAAATCTTTCGCAGTCATCAAGGTCGCAGACTGTCTGCCGATAACCCTGTATTCCTTCAGCCACATCAGGATGCCTTGGCATGTCAACGACACTCCCGTTGATCAACAGCATTACGATACGGACTGCGACCTCGCAGACCACCTACAGTTATGCCGAGCAAAGCACTGCCGAGACATCTGCAAGCGAGACAAAGGGCATACAGGTCAATTTGTCCGCAGAAGGCAAGGCGGCTGCTTCATCGTCCTCCAAAAACGCCGATATCGAGCAGAGCGGCCTGCCTGCTTCCGTGCAGAAGATCCTCAAGGCGATTCGCGAGCTTCAGCGCAGGATCGAGGAAACCATGGAGCAGATCCAGAAGGCCCTGAATGACCCCAGCCTGAGCCCCGAGGAGCGACGGACCAAGGCCGCGGCACTGCAGACCGTGCTCAGCACGTTGCAGGCGCAGGTGAGCAATTCCACGGCCGATATGTCGTCGCTCATGAACGGCCTGGGCTCCAGTGACGCCGACAAGACCAAGGCGGGGATGCTGGTTCTGGCCAAAATGTAGAGCCTGGACGCGGGTCATATCACTCGGGAGAACTGCTGTCTGTTGTGCCGGGTCAGGTAAGCATCGAAGACCATGCACACTGCGCGTACCAGCAGTCGGCCTGCCGGTCTGACTTCAATGCCCGTCTCACTCAGCGAAATCAGCCCGTCGCTGGCCATGCCGAGCAGTTGCGGCCACGCTTCGCTGAAATAGTCCCTGAAATCGATGCAAAAGGTCTTCTCGATCTCGCCGAAATCCAGGGTGAAGCCGCAGATCAATTGCTGAATGATGGCGCGCCTGATGCGGTCGTCATCGTGGCAGATCAGTCCACGTCGAGTTGCGGGCTGGTCGCTGTCCAGCAGCCTCAGATACTCGCTCAGGTCGCTGCTGTTCTGGCTGTACAGCTCACCGACCTGACTGATGGCCGAGATACCCAGGCCGATCAGGTCGCAGTGACCGTGCGTGGTATAGCCCTGAAAGTTGCGTTGCAGGGTCAGGTCTTCCTGAGCGATGGCCAGCTCGTCGTCGGGCAGGGCGAAATGGTCCATGCCGATGTAGCGATAACCGGCGTTGCCCAATTGCTCGACGGTGCGCTCCAGCATCAGCAGTTTGCTCGCTGCATCCGGCAGATCCGCAGCGTCGATGCGCCGCTGCGGCATGAAGCGCTCGGGCAGATGCGCATAGTTGAACACCGACAACCGGTCGGGCTGCAGATCGATGACCTTGTCCACTGTGTGGCTGAAAGTCTGCGGGTTCTGTGCGGGCAGGCCGTAGATCAGATCAATATTCACCGAACGAAATTGCAGCGTGCGCGCCGCTTCGACTATCGCGCGGGTCTCTTCCAGGCTTTGCATGCGGTTGATCGCCCGCTGCACCGTCGGGTCAAGGTCCTGCACGCCCAGGCTGACCCGGTTGAAACCCAGCTCGCGCAGCAGTCCCATCGTCGACCAGTCCGCTTCGCGAGGATCAATCTCGATGCCATAGTCGCCGGAATCGTCGTCCAGCAGGTTGAAGTGTGAGCGCAGTTGCGCCATCAAGCGGCGCAGTTCGTCGTGACTGAGAAAGGTCGGCGTGCCGCCGCCCAGGTGCAGTTGCTCTACCACCTGATCGGGCGCCAGGTGACAGGCGAGCATTCGCATCTCGTGTTCGAGCCGTTTCAGGTAGGCCTGAGCGCGTCCGCGGTCCTTGGTGATGACTTTGTTGCAGGCGCAGTAGTAGCAAATGTTCGCGCAGAAGGGCAGATGCACGTAAAGCGACAACGGACGTGATGCCTTGCGGCTTTCGCGCAGCGCATGCAGCAGGTCGAAGGCGCCCACTTGGGTATCGAACTGCGCTGCAGTCGGATAGGACGTATAGCGCGGCCCCGCCACATCGTAACGATGGATCAGGTCTGAATCCCAACGAATGGCGTCAAACATGCGCGCGTTTCCCGGTCTGGCTGGCGATGTCGCGAGCATACGCAGGAGGCCGGGGGGCGGCGTTGATGTGGATCAAGTGGCAAGAGTTGCCAGCGTCAGTGCCCCATCAGCCAGTGCTGGTGGGGGCCTGGCAAGGTCCAGACACCGAAGACCATCACCAGCAAACCTCCCGCCATGCGCACACCACGCTTGCGTAACAAGACCGTGGTGCGCTCGGCAGCCAGACCGGTGGCCAGCAGAACCGGCCAGGTGCCCAGCCCGAAGGCCAGCATCAGCAGCGCGCTGTCGAGAGGGTTGCCCTGACTGGCGGCCCACAGCAGGGCGCTGTAGACCAGCCCGCAAGGCAGCCAGCCCCACAGCGCACCGAGCACCACGGCGCGCGGCACACTGGACACCGGCAACAGGCGACTGGCCAAGGGTTGCAAATAGCGCCACAGGCCTCGGCCGAGACGCTCTATATAAGTGAGCCCGCTCCACCAGCCGGCCAGGTACAGCCCCATCATGATCAGCAATACGGCAGCGACGATGCGCAAGCCCGTCGCCAGCGGACTTTGTGCCACCGCCCAGCCGACCAGTCCGGAACACAGGCCAGCTGCGGCGTAACTGAGAATGCGCCCTAGGTTGTAGGCCAGCAGCAAACGAAACCGGCGACTGCGCTGTTCCTTGGGGATGGCCAGCGTCAGGGCGCCCATCAGGCCACCGCACATGCCCAGGCAGTGACCACCGCCCAGCAGCCCGAGAATGAACGCCGAGAACAGCATCGAGGCGAGTTCAGACATCGCGTTTCTCGTCCGGGCCCGACTGCGGAGACTCAGGCGGGACATGCTCCACAGGCGGCGTGTCATCGAACAAGATGCTGTGTGCCGGACCTTCCATGTCGTCGTACTGACCGCTGTCCACTGCCCAGAAGAACACGTAGATCGCCACGCCTACCAGCAGCAGAGCGGCAGGGATCATGATGTAAAGCGCGGGCATGAAACCTCCGGTGCAGATTGGGGGGCAGAGGCACGACGCGGCAGGCGGGTCAGGCGCAAGGCGTTGAGCACTACCGTCAGTGAACTGATCGACATGCCGATCGCCGCCCACACCGGAGTGATCCAGCCCAGGGCCGCGAAGGGCAGCATGAGGCCATTGTACAGACCGGCCCAGAGCAGGTTTTCGATAATGACGCTACGCGTGCGTCGGGCCAGATTCAGCGCGTCGATCAGCACCGGGAGGCGGTTGCACAGCAGCACCGCGTCAGCGCTGGTTTTGGCGAGGTCGGTGGCCGAGCCCATCGCCACACTGATGTCGGCTGCTGCCATGACCGGTACGTCGTTCACCCCGTCACCGATCATCAGCACCTTGCGCCCCTGAGCCTGAAGCCGGCGCAGCACCTCCAGCTTATCGTCCGGGCGCATGCCGCCACGCGCCTCGTCGATGCCCAGCGCCTGCGCGACGCTGTCAACCATCGGTGAGCTGTCGCCTGACAACAGCAGCGTTTTCCAGCCTCGCGACCGGCATGCCTGTAACAGGATGTCGGCATCCTCGCGCAGTCGGTCGTCCAGCACCAGCCATGCGAGCGGGCCCTGCGCATCGCCCAGCAACAGCCATTGGCCGCAACGCCCGGTTGGCAAGGGTGTTTCAGCACCGCTCAGCGCGCAGACGAATGCCGCCTCGCCGATGCGCAGCAGATGCCCGTCAACACGACCTTCCAGCCCCAATCCCGGTGTGCTGAGCACCTCTTCGGCAGCCTTTGGTGCTCGACCGAACGCGCGGGCGATGGGGTGCTCGGAGCGGTTTTCCAGGGCCGCCGCCAGTTCCAGGCAGCGATTGGCGTCCAGCTCGCGCAATGGGTGAATGCTGCGCAACGTCAGGCGTCCTTCGGTCAGAGTGCCGGTCTTGTCGAAGATGACCGTGTCGATCTGGTTGAGGCCTTCGAGCACATGACCCCGGGTCAGCAGCAGGCCGAGTTTGTGCAGCGTGCCGGTCGCCGCAGTCAAGGCGGTCGGTGTCGCCAACGAGAGTGCGCAGGGGCAGGTGGCGACGAGCATGGCCAGGACGATCCAGAATGCGCGCGATGCGTCCAGCTGCCACCAGATCACCCCGATCAGTGCGGCCGCGATCAGCGAAAACAGCAGAAAGGTCTGTGCCGCCCGGTCGGCAATCTGCGCGAGTCGGGGCTTTTCTGCCTGCGCGCGTTCGAGCAGCCGGACAATGGCCGAAAGACGGGTTTCGTGGCCCAGCGCCGTCACGGCAACGGTCAGTGGGCTTTCGACATTCAGCGTTCCTGCGGTGACCGCATCGCCCACTCTGCGCATCTGTGGCAAGTATTCGCCGGTCAACAGCGATTCATCGATACTGGAGCGACCCTCAAGGATTTTGCCATCGGCCGGTATCACTGCACCGGGCTGTACCAGCACCCGATCGGCCAAGTGCAGTTCGCTGAGCATGATGCGCTGGCTCTGGCCGTCGTCGCTGAGGCGCAGGCATGAGGCGGGCAGCACGTTGACCAGTTGGGCCGTGGCCGCTGCCGTGCGCTCGCGGGCGCGGCGTTCCAGGTAACGTCCTGCCAGCAGGAACAGTGCAAACATGCCGACGGCATCGAAATACAGCTCGCCAGCGCCGGTGACGGCGGTCCAGATCCCCGCGGCGTAGGCCGCGCCTATTGCCAGCGACACCGAGACATCCATTGTCAGGTGACGGCTGCGCAGGTCGCGCAAGGCACCGCGAAAGAATGGCGCGCAACTGTAGAAGACGATCGGCGTGGTCAGAAACAGCGCCACCCAGCGCAGAATGGTGTGCATCTGCGGGCTGAGGTCGATATTGAATTCCGGCCAGGTGGCCATGGTGGCCATCATGGCCTGAAACCACAGCAGGCCGGCTACGCCCAGTTGTCGCAACGCCAGACGATTGTCACGCGCCAGGCGTTCGGCTGCGCGGTCGGCCTGCCATGGATGGGCGACATAGCCAATCGCGTGCAGCTCGCTCAGCAATTGGCTGAGCGCAAGCTGGTCGGGGTGCCAGCGTACCAGCAGGCGATGAGTGGACAGATTCAGGCGCGCTTCGGCCACTGCTGGCAGCCGCCCCAAGCGTTGCTCGATCAGCCAGCCGCAGGCCGCGCAACTGATGCCTTCGACAAGCAGGGTGGCTTCTGAAAGGTCGCCGTCGTGGCGCACGAAGGGCGCCTGTACGTCGGTGCGGTCGTAGAGCACCAGTTCCTCGAACGATTGGCTGGGCAGGCTTTCCGGGTTGGCCGAGGTTTCACTGCGATGGCGGTAATAGTTGTCCAGACCGCTGGCGACGATGGCCTCGGTCACTGCCTGACAACCGGGGCAGCACAGCTGTCGGGTGGCACCGAGCACTACCGCGTTGAAATGGCTGCCCGCTGGAACCGATAAGCCGCAGTGGTAGCAGTGCAGCGGAGCAGGAGAGGAGGGCTTGGCCACGCTCAGTCTTTCCGGCGTTGCGCGGCTTGCAGGGGCTCGTCACCCAGGGTCACGTCGTCAGTGCCGATCTGTTCCTCCTCGAAGAGGCGCCAGGTCTGCTCGCCTTCGACACCCAGCAGTTCCACAAAACGCCGACCATCGACCTTGTCCTGCAACTGACCGATGTAACGGCCCGGTTCCGACGGGCTGCGGGTCAGGAACACCCGGCGATCACTGGCAGGGCGCGTGGGCGAAATGAGGTTGAGTTCCAGACGCTCCGGGTTGCTGTTGCCGCTCAGGTCCAGCCCGACTTCTCCGGTCAGCTCATCCAGGTGCAGGCGCGCGTGCAGTTTGAGGGTCTGGGCGAGCACTTCGCGATTCAACGAGCGATTGATGCCTTTGCCGGCCTCGTAATAGTTATCGGTGACCAGCGGATCCGGGTGGGTCACGGCGATGAACACCATCGACAGGCTCAAGGTCACCGAACCGGTGAGGATGGCGATGATGATCCATGGCCAGAGGTGCCGGTACCAGGGGCTTGCAGCAGTCGCAGCGGGCATGACGGTGCTCTTAACGAATGGGTGGGCCGAGGAAGCGGCTTTGGGTCTCGACCTGAGTATCGCTGTCGATGTCCTTGAGGGTAAAGGTTACCTCGTTGCTGTGCGACGGCAGTTTTTCCGGCGCACTGGACAGCTCCACCGGCAGGCTGACGATTTCGCCCGCCGGGACACTGATTTCCCGACGGCCCTGCAGTCTCAGGTCGGGCAGGCCGCTGGCCTGCAGCACATAGGTGTGGTCCACCTGATCCTTGTTCATCACTTTCAGGCTGTAGACGTTTTCGATCCGGCCTTCGGCGTTTTCCCGGAACAGCATGCGGTCCTTGCTGACCTCCAGACCCACCAGCGTGCGCATGCAGAAAGCAGCCGTCAGCAGCGCAATCATCAGCAGCAGGACCAGCGCATAACCGACCAGACGTGGGCGCAGAGTGCGGGTGCGTTGCCCGGACAGATTGTGTTCGGTGGTGTAGCGAATCAGGCCGCGAGGGTAGTCCATCTTGTCCATGACCGTATCGCAGGCATCGACGCACGCCGCACAGCTGATGCACTCCACCTGCAGGCCGTCACGAATGTCGATGCCGGTCGGGCAGACCTGCACGCACATCGTGCAGTCGATACAGTCACCCAGCCCCAGTGCATGAGGATCAGCCTCCTTCTTGCGCGGGCCTCGGGCTTCGCCACGATTCTGGTCGTAGGAGATGATCAGTGTGTCCTTGTCGAACATCACGCTCTGGAATCGCGCATAGGGGCACATGTAAATGCATACCTGTTCGCGCAGCCAGCCGGCATTCAGGTAAGTGGCCAGGGTAAAGAAACCGACCCAGAAATAGGCCCAGCCATCCGCCTGGCCCGTGAACAGATCCACGCACAGCGCGCGGATGGGTGAGAAATACCCGACGAAGGTCATGCCGGTGGCAAGCCCGATCAGCAGCCACAGGCTGTGCTTGGCGAACTTGCGCAGCAGTTTGCCGGCACTCATCGGGGCATGGTCGAGCCTGATACGCTGGTTGCGGTCGCCTTCAGTGACTTTCTCGCACCACATGAAGATCCAGGTCCAGACACTCTGCGGGCAGGTATAGCCACACCAGACCCGGCCGGCATAAACGGTGATGAAGAACAGCCCGAACGCTGCAACGATCAGAATGCCGGACAAGAGGATGAAATCCTGTGGCCAGAACGTCGCGCCGAAGATGTAGAACTTGCGTTCCGGCAGGTTCCACCAGACCGCCTGATGCCCGCTTCGATTCAGCCAGACCGTGCCGAAGAAGATAAGCAGCAACAGGGCGCCGCCGAGCATCCGCACATTTCGAAACAGACCCTTGAACGCGCGGGTCTGGATTTTCTCGCGCGAAGCGTAGAGGTCGGTGAATTCGCCGTTTATTTCGGATGCCGGGGTGATGTCGTGTACTGGAATCTGCTTGGTCATCGATGAGTCCAGCGGCGGTGGCCTGGCCCCGGCCTATAAAGGTCTGGCAGGTTCACACCCGCGTTCAACGTGATGCACGTGAATAAACGGCCGCTTCTTCATTCAACTGGCTGACCCAGGGATTGAGCAGCGCGACCCCGCACGACTGAAAGTCCATTGTGTTGCGTGTGACCACGGTCATGCCATGCACCAGCGCAGTGGCGGCGATCAGCGCATCGCTTTCGCTGCGCGGGTCGGGAACGTGCAATTGCGCGCAGCGCCTTGCGACCTGAGTGTCGACTGTCAGGATACGTCCGGCGAACGCCTTCATTACATGCTGCTCAAGCCACATTCGCAATGCTGCGCCCTGTGCCGGGTCGCGGCGTTCGATACGCAGGATACCTGTTTCGAGCTCAAGAATCGTGATGGACGAGATGAACAGGCTGGAGGCCATCTGTGTTCGCGACCAACGGAGCACGTTCGCATCGGCGTTGCGTTTTCTGAGTTCGGACACCACGTCGGTGTCGAGCAGGAACATCAGGACAGGTCAACCTGTCGGGGCGTGATCACGGCGCGCTGAGGCTCGAACTCGATATCGATGTCAGTGGGCATTATCAGCATGTCGGCGATGCTTGCCGCACTGCCGGTCAGCTTCAGGTAATCCTCGATGCAAAGCAGCACATGGGCCGGGCGGCCGCGGTCGGTAATGAACACCGGACCTTCGTTAGCCGCTTTCTTGGCCCCGCTGGTGTCTTGGTTGAATTCGCGGCTTGAGAGGGTTGTTGTCATGAAAGCGACCTCTGGAATGGGCAGACACATCGTTGTCATAATGAGCAATTCTAAGCGTGTAGAGATGTAACTACAATGCGTGCAGTGACGCAAATTACTACCGCGCACTGCTTGCCTGGTATCCCGATGCTAAAAATCCACTTGGTCTGATGGTTCCTGACGCAGCATATGGGTCAGCTTTGCTGACTACGGCGTATGCAGTGCTTATCTGCATGCGCGTCAGTGCGCGTCGCCAGCTTCTCTTGGTATTTCAGATTGTAAAAATGCAAAATTTATTACCGAAGCCCGTCACGTAGGCGTGGAGTAATAAGCAGCCCCTATGACTGGGCTACTTATTAAACGTCGTGCCGTTTGTCACTCAAAGAACTGCCATCGGTATCTAATAGCCGACCTATCAGTTCTGATAGTAGAGTTTTAGCAGATGTTTGTAATAATGAGTACAGCCGAAATGCTCTGAGTAACGCTCTCTGTCCGTGTTTTGGTTCTGGGGTTTTAGTTTTCATGAGGGTTTTGATATGTCTAACTACAGGCTTTTTCCTTGTGCGTTGTTCAGCACATTGTTATTGATGTGCGGGTGCGTTAGTGATGTGAAAAATGAAAGCCCAGACGCTGTGGCGAGCGCGGTCGGGCCGAAGGGCATAATAAGGCATATTATATTTGCTTCTGACCCTCAATACCCTTGGTCAAAGGATAAAAAAAACATAGAGGACAGTCTGGGCGCTTTGCCGCACCAGCAATCGCAGGACGTCCTACTGCCATCCCGTTCCTCGGTTAACGAGGTCAGTACTGAAGACCTCATCAGAAATCAATATTCTGCGATACAAAAATGGCGTGCCGGAGCCATGGGCGGGACAGGCAATAACCCGGTCATCATAAACGGAGACATGACGGCGTTTGGCCATGGCGATGAAAGGGCATTTTTGTACGGGACACTGGATTCAATATTGTCGACGAATTGGTATTTTGGACTGGGTAATCATGATTATAAGAACAATGTGGGTAACTGCCAAAACAACGGCTGCGCCAGAGACAGTATGAACGACCTCATTGGCCGGATGGGCGGTAATAATATGGATTACAGTCTGGATAATGGCGGTGGTCTTCCTCCAACCAAGCGATATTCCGGAAGCTTTGCTTACTATAAAGATTTGGGTAGGGTACGGTATATTCAATTGAATCTGGAGCCTTCTTATATCAACTGGTTTTATTCCTTAGGCACACCGCTGGTCAGGTCAAAGTATGAGTTTGATATCCAGTCACCTGTCGAAAATGGTTGGCTGGAGCGTGTGCTGATAGATGCAAGGGCTCAGAGGAAATTCGTTATTATCGGCATGCATGATCCGGCTGAATGGACGTATTCCCCTAACTCGCGCACGAGAGAAATATTGACTCGGTTCCGTAACTTACTAAAGCTCTACGATGTTTCAGCTATCTTTGCGGGCCACTTCCACGCCAGCGCTGGACGCTACTCCAGCACTTATGATGGGGTGCCTGTTTTTCTGAGTGGCTCGGCAACTGAAGAAACTTTTCTCATTGTTGATGTCAATGAAAGTTCTAGTCTTTTTCAGGTTTGGCTCGTTAAGAACAATAATCCGCAAGCCGCTCAATATTTGGGTGCGTTGCCGTTGAAACTGTCCGTTGCTGTTCCTCCCGTTGACGAATATGACAATGCAGGGCTTTGGGGGCGCTGGGGGGGCACGGCATCTTGTTCAGAGACGCAGCATATAAATGGTTTTCAGGTCAAAGCGGAAAAGTGGCAAGGTAACAGTGACGATACAGCCATCAACGCGATCGTTATGTATTGCAATAATAATCAGGTATTAAGGAGCGAGGAAGCGGGCTGGGGAGACTGGACCGCGATCGTTCGCTGTCCTTCAGGCAAAGCTGTGGACGGGTTTCAGTTGAAAATGGAGGCTCATCAAGGAAACGGTGACGACACTGCGGTGGACTCCGTCAGGCTCGTCTGTGAAGGAGGTCAGTATATAGCTGCACCTTACGACACAAACTATGGTGTCTGGAGGAAAATTTACCGTTGCCCCACCGGAATGGTTGCCACCGGCTTTGAAACCCGCGTCGAAATCTATCAGGGTAGCGATGACGATTCTGCGTTGAACGGCATGCGGATGAGATGCAGTCCCAAGCCTTGATCTGTCGCTGATGGCAGTCGTAGTTTTTTGCGCTATCACGATGCCAGGTTTTGCTATCGGCAAAACAACATCACTTGGGCTCTGCCGGTTTCTCCTGACGCGACAGGCTGTAAACATAGGCAGCCAGAATGTGAACCCGGTCATTGCCTTGCAGTGCCTGCTGAGCAGGCATCTGGCCCTGGCGGCCATCACGAATGGTCTGCTGCAACTGCGCGAAGCTGGAACCGTAGATAAACGCGTTGGGGTGGGTCAGGTCCGGCGCGCCGAGAATCGGCATTCCCTTGCCCTCTGGCCCATGACAGGCAACGCACAGGCTGGCGAAGGTCTTTTGTCCGGCCACCGGGTCAGCTTTCGCATCCTCCGGTAGCGGGCGGGCGTCCAGCTGCGTCAGCACGTAGGCCGCCACATCGCGAACACCCTGTTCGCCGAGCACGCTGCCCAGAGCCGGCATCACGCCCATACGCCCGGCGAGGATGGAGGTCTTGATCGCCTGGGCATCGCCTCCCCAACGCCAGTCGGCATCGGTCAGGTTGGGGAAGCCGTAGGCACCTTTCGCGTCAGAGCCGTGGCAGACCGAGCAGTTGGAGGCAAACAGGCGTGCACCGATTTTCAACGCCTGCGGATCTTTGGCCACTTCCTCGACGGGCATGGCGGCGTACCTGGCAAACAGCGGCCCGTAGCGGGCTTCGGCGTTTGCCACTTCCCGCTCCCATTCGTGGACACTGGTCCAGCCTTGCTGGCCGTCGGCGAATTGCGTCTTGCTGTCTTGGTCCCGGTATTCATAACCCGGCAGCAAACCCTGCCAGTTGCCCAGTCCCGGGTACAGGAGCAGATAGCCCAGCGCAAAGACGATGGTCGCCAGAAACAGGTAGAACCACCATCTGGGCAATGGGTTGTCGTATTCCTCGATACCGTCGAACGTGTGGCCGACGGTTTCATCTGTCGGTTCGTCGGGCTGACCTTTGCGCGTGGACAGCAGCAGCCAGAGCATGGCGATGATGGTGCCCAGGGTCAGGACCGCGACGTACAGGCTCCAGAAGGTACTCATGGTTGGTCTCCCCGTTCAGCTCTGGCGCGCTCGACCTTGCCGATGGCCTCGGGGTCATCCGCGAAAGGCAGCAGAGTCGCGTCGTCGAAGTCTGCCTTGCGGGCAGGGCTGAACACCCACAGCATCAGGCCGATGAACGCCACCATCACGACCAGTGTGCCAAGGCCTCGAATCATTCCGATGTCCATCATGATCACCGTTTGCTCTTGATGAGCGTGCCAAGGCCTTGCAGATAGGCCACCAGCGCGTCCATTTCGGTCTTGCCCTGCACCGCAGCCGCCGCACCGGCGATATCCGTGTCGGTGTAAGGGGTGCCGAGGGTACGCAGCACCTGCAGCTTTTTCGCAGTCTGCGTGCTGTCGATGGTCTTCTCGGCCAGAAACGGATAAGCCGGCATGATCGAGGTCGGGACCAGGTCGCGCGGGTTGTTCAGGTGTACACGGTGCCACTCGTCCGAGTAACGACCGCCGATCCGTGCCAGGTCCGGCCCGGTGCGTTTGGAGCCCCACAGGAAAGGATGATCCCAGACGCTTTCGCCTGCCACCGAGTAATGCCCGTAGCGCTCGGTTTCGGCGCGCAGCGGTCGGATCATCTGCGAGTGGCAACCGACGCAGCCGTTGGCGATGAATACATCACGGCCTTCCACCTCAAGCGCGCTGCGTGGCTTCATGCCCTCGATAGGCTGGTTGGTCACGTCCTGAAAAAACAGCGGGACGATCTGCGTCAGTCCGCCGATGCTCACGGCAATCACCATGAAGAAGGCCAGCAGGCCGATGTTTTTTTCCAGCGCATCATGCTTCATCAATGCGCCCCCGCGACTGCGATGCGGGTGGCCGCTTCGGCCGCCTGCGGGTCCGATGCACGTATCGTACGCACGACGTTGTAGGCCATCAGCAACATACCGCTGGTGAAAATCGCGCCGCCGATGGCCCGCACGATATAGCCCAGGTGGCTGGCCTGCATGGTTTCGATGAAGGAATAGGTCAACGTGCCATCGTCGTTCACCGCGCGCCACATCAGGCCCTGGGTGATGCCATTGACCCACATCGAGGTGATGTAAAGCACGGTGCCGACGGTCGCGAGCCAGAAGTGTGTGTTGATCAGGCTGACGCTGTACATATGCGGTCGGGCATAGAGTTTCGGAATCATGTGGTAGATCGACCCGATGGTAATCATCGCGACCCAGCCCAGCGCCCCGGCGTGGACATGGCCGATGGTCCAGTCCGTGTAGTGCGAAAGCGAGTTGACGGTCTTGATTGCCATCATCGGGCCTTCGAAGGTCGACATGCCATAGAACGCCAGCGAGACCACCAGAAAGCGCAGTATCGAATCGGTCCGCAACTTATGCCACGCGCCCGACAGCGTCATCATGCCGTTGATCATCCCGCCCCAGCTGGGCACCAGCAGAATGATCGACATGACCATGCCCAGCGACTGCGCCCAGTCCGGCAGCGCGGTGTAGTGCAGATGGTGCGGACCGGCCCAGATATACAGGGTGATCAATGCCCAGAAATGCACGATGGATAAACGATAGGAGTAGACCGGGCGCTCGGCCTGCTTGGGCACGAAGTAATACATCATGCCGAGAAAACCGGTGGTCAGGAAAAAACCGACGGCATTGTGTCCGTACCACCACTGGATCATGGCGTCGGTCGCGCCAGCGTAGGCCGAATAGGATTTGAACAGGCTGACCGGCAACGAGATATGGTTGACGATGTGCAGCATGCCGGTCACCACGATGAACGCGCCGTAGAACCAGTTGGCGACGTAGATATGCCGGGTGCGGCGTTTGACGATGGTGCCGAAAAACACTGCAGCGTAGGCGGCCCAGACGATGGCCAGCAGAATCGCCACCGGCCATTCGAGCTCGGCATATTCCTTGGTGGTGGTGTAGCCCATCGGCAGGGTCACGATGGCGCCGACGATCACGGCCTGCCAGCCCCAGAAGGTGAAGGCCGCCAGACCATCGGAAATCAGCCGCGTCTGGCAAGTGCGTTGCACCACGTAATAAGAGGTGGCGAACAGCGCGCAGCCGCCGAAGGCAAAGATCACCAGATTGGTGTGCAGCGGGCGCAGGCGTCCGAAGGTGGTCCATTCAAGTTCCAGGTTCAGCCCTGGCCAGACCAGTTGCGAAGCAATGAACACGCCCAGGCTCATGCCGACCACACCCCAGACCACAGCCATGATGGCAAACTGGCGCACCACGGTGTAGTTGTAGGTTGTAGGACTGATTGTTGTGCTCATTGCAGACTTCCACGATTCAGAGGGTTACCGCAGACGTAATCGGGCCAGGGCGATGCAGCGCTGGCAATCGCATCGAAGCACACCGAAGAGGCAGGGGCAGGAACAGACAGGCACATCAATGAGCGTCAAAGGGCTGCGGCAGACGCGTGTCACGAGTTTAGCGTTGAAACAGGGGATGTGGGAAGTCGCAGGTTCTGTACGAAAAGATGCTGCGCAATGCGTCAGCGAGTATTCCGCACCCCGTTGCAGGGTGCGGAGTTCACGCATCGCCGCTGGACTGGAACACAGCGGTGGCGACCTTCGCGTACAGACGAGTTGATCAGGACCCGCGCAAAGACTGTCACGTATGTTCAGTCGGCAGTAACACCTGTCATTGCCCAGCAATCGGCCTGAGCAGGCATATGACTCTGGTGACCGACTCAGCGGTGTTGTTGCAGTGTGCGAGGCCAGTGCCGTCAATGAAACCGCCCGGCGGTGTCAGGTTTGGGGCGCTCATCGCCTGGGTACTTTACCTAGTGCACCTTGACAGAGTACCCGGGCAGACCTGAATGGCGGCTGTCCGACGGGGCGGGGCGTCTCGATGCGCCGTGCGCTCGCGATTCGTACGGGATTCGCGACCCGGTTCGCCGCTATAGTGATGGGCTACTTTGCGACCCACCTGAATGAGGCAAACATGAGCAACGGCTTTAAGCCCGGTATCGGTCAGGATCAATGGCTGCAGCTGGTCAGTGAAAGAGGCTGGCTGTGGACGCCCGCGCAACTTGCGGGTGCGCTGGACGCGCCGACCCTGTTGCTGGCGCATGGTGCAGGTGCACCGATGGACAGCGACTTCATGAACCGCATGGCGGCTGATCTGGCGGCGCAAGGTATCAGCGTCCTGCGCTTCGAGTTTCCTTATATGGCGCAGCGGCGTCGGGGCGGCAGCAAGCGTCCACCCAATCCACAGGCACAATTGCTGGAATGCTGGAGAGAGGTGTTCGCCTGTGTGCGTGCTCACATCCGCGGGCGTCTGGCGGTCGGCGGCAAATCAATGGGTGGGCGGATGGCCAGCCTGATCGCCGATGAGCTTGAGGTCGATGCGCTGGTGTGTCTAGGGTATCCGTTCTACGCCGTGGGCAAGCCTGAAAAACCACGCGTGGCGCATCTGGCCGACCTTAAGACTCCCACGCTGATCGTGCAGGGCGAACGCGACGCGCTAGGCAATCGCGAAGCCGTAGAAGGCTATGCATTGTCGAGTGCCATTCGGCTGCACTGGTTGCCGACTGCCAATCACGACCTCAAACCCCTGAAGGTCGTGGGTATCAGTCATGAGCACTGCCTAGGTGAGTCCGCGAGAGAGATTGCCGGGTTCCTGCGCGCCTGAGTCACCGGCAAGGCAGGCCGATGGTGGTTCGCATTTTACCCACCTTGCCGTCGGCGATGACCTGCCATATCCACTGAGCGGGGGCCTGTTCCAGCTCCGATCTCAGCGTCAGCCGACCTGTCAGTGAGGACGTCCTGAAAGGCTGTGAGTTGATGCTCGCGGCAAAGCGGCCTTCATGGGTTGCAGGTTGAACGCAGCGTTGGCGTGAGGGAGTCGGACGGTGCATGGGCTGGCCCTGGGAAACTCCTGAAAACGGTGACAGGGCGTTACGCCTTTAGCGCAACGCCCTGCCGGATGAACAATGGGTTCAGCAATCGGTCATCTGATGCCTACGCCGAGACTGGAATTGTGACTCTTCAGTTTGAAGTTGCCGCCAGTGACCATGTTTTTCACGTAATACCAGTTCCATCCGCCGATGCCGGCGCTTGAAACAGTCGACGACCAATAGTTGCCGTTGCCCATCGGCCAGCGATTGCCGTACAGGTTATAGATCTCCACCAGTTCGTGAATGGTCGGAATCCTCGCGCTGTTGTTGCCCGCGTTTTTGCTGATCTGAGAAAAGCTGCCGCTGCCCAGACCGATGCAATGGATGACGCCGGTGACGGTGATCAGGTAGCTTTTACTCGCGCCCGAAGCATCGGTCGCCGTAATGGTGGCTGTGCCGTTGCCTCGAACCGAGGTCAGGCCATTGCTGTCCACTTTCGCGACCAGCGGGTCGCTCGAAGCGTACTGATAGGGTGCCTGTCCGCCACTGGCCTGACGCAGAAGGGTGGTATCGGACGCGAAGTTCGGCAACAGGTCCGGCGAGCCCGGAAGCAGATACACCTTGCCAGCCAGCGTGACCGGCGAGGTGTCCAGCAGCAGCTCGGGCTGCGCCGCCAGAATCTGCAAGGCCAGCGTGCCGGATACCTGCACCAGACCGTTGACGCGATTGACCACATAAGAAATCGCCACCGTCTGCCCGGCGTTTGCCGTTACCAGAGCGAACGCAAACAGCATCTCCAGCGTCTTGCCGGCTTCTGCGCTCGACAGGGTCTTCTCCTGGGTGTCACTGCCGTTCGGCCCTTGCCATTGCACGATCACCTGATCGCCGGCTTTCAGGTTGGCGGTGGCGTCGATCACCACGGTTGCACCGGATGAAGCGTTGGCCGGGTCGAGTATGGTGCCGATGGCTTCTTTTATGGTTGGGGTGGGCAGGGGCGTTGCTTGCGCGAGTTGCAGCTTCACGTCCACCGACTCCGAGGCCATGGACAGATTCCCTGCCAGATCTGTAATCGTGTAGTAGACCGGCGCCTCAATGTCGCCGATCAACTCCAGAAACGGCCTGGCGAAGTCGACCATTGTTCGTTTAAGACCCACGTCATCACTGCTCACCACCGCCATCGGACCGGGCAGATCATTCCAGTAGGTGCGGACAACATCGCCCTCCTGCATGCCGTTGTAGCTGGCAATCGTCCCTGAAAGCACGTTACCCATGGTTTGCAGTTCTTCTGAGGTCAGACCGTTCTGTACCTGCGTGGGAAAAATGATGGGGGCCAGCAGCGGATCGCCAGGCGGGGTAAGGTCTACGATTACAACTGTCTCGGCAGAAAACTCGACGACCATATTGATCGGGTTTTCGACCGCGTAAGCCACCGAGTGACGACCTTCCGTCAACAGCTCGGATGGAATGTGCAGCATGAGGTCGTCACCTGGCATCTGCGAAAGCAGTATCTCTTTCTTGAGACCAATAAGCACTCCATCGAAGTACAGCTGATAGGTATAGCCGGGGCGCGCGCCTTGCCAGACGTTCAACAGCACTTCGAGGGGCGTGTTCAAACTGTCGACGGGTAATAGTCCACCGTTCAAGGCGGCTGCGATGACTGGCGAAGTCAGCACGTTTTCTTTTTTTTCAGTCGCAAGGTTATACATGGGCGTTCCTTCTACGTGTAAAAGTTGCGGGCCTTGTGAGCCCGCAACGGTTTAGCGACTCAGACAGGTAAAGTCGGTAGGTTTAAGCATATGCACGATGACGCGAGTGACCGTGGAGGTTGCCGGACTTTGATTGCTGCCTTCGACAGGGTCGACGGTATAACTCGCCTCCGCAAACCCGGTGCAAATAAGCAGTGTGTTGATCTGAGGGACCTTGAATACATGCCCTTGCACAACATCCACTTCATCGAGCTTACGAGTCGTCACATAAGTAGCGGCTTCGATGGGATTGTTGAAGTCGTCAAAACCCTTGAACGTGAAGGTGATCTTCTGGCCCTCGGCAATATTTACATAAGGTGAGACTTTTACATCGGCACCGTCTGGATTTTCATTGGGCCCCAGCACTCCGTTGGACGTGAGATTGAACGTGGGCCCGGTCAATCCGTTTTCGCCACCGGGTTGCTCTTCTCGAGACCGTACTGTTACAGGCTGAGTCGGACTCGTCATACTGTTTGGGTTTCCTGTACGCGTGACTGTGAAGTACACCGGAATGGCCTCGCCGGTGCCTTGCAACTTCATCAGCTCGTTATCAATCGGAATAATCAAGTCTCTTGCCGCTGCAACGTCGCTAGACCGTATTTGATACCACTGCGTTTTTAACTGATTGCCCCAGTACAGGTTCAAATCATCATTGATTTCGAATCCCGTATTCCAGAGCACTACGCCTCTGCCGTTCAACTCGTAATCGTCTTCGTCGATGAAGTTGTCCTGGGTGTTCGGGTTTTGTACGCTCGTCCCTTGTATCGTCAAATTGTTCAAGGGGGTGGGGAAGGGAAGTGTTGTAAAAACGTCTATGTGGGTGTCCAGCGATGTGCCGGTCAGTTCGCCGTTGCGAAACACTTCATAATGAACCGCGGTGTCGCCTTGCGGACCTTGGGCAATGGCCTCAAATGGCAGTTTCAACGTGAGTATGACGGCTTCATTTTCGTCGCCAGGTGCAACGAAGACAGGGGTCAAGGGATTATTGGTGCCCCAGAATAGCTGGATGCTATCAAGCGCTGCCGCGCCTGGATAATGGGGGATGTCGACCAATACGCCGGCCTGAGCTTCCAGATAATCAATCAGATCGCCTACCGCTTGATCAATGACAGGTGCCGGATAATCAGAAGGCAAGTCGTTCAGCCTTAATTTCACCGCTACAGTGTTCGAGAGGATTGAAGGGTTACCTGCACGGTCGATGACCTGGTAACACACCTGCTTTTCTTCCTCCCCCAACGTTTGCAGAAACGCTCGTGTAAAAGTGACCGAGACCTTGTCCAGACCCATGTCGGTTTCGTTGACGACGGCAGTGGGGCCTACGATATCTCCCCACCTGGTCAGAATGCGGTCATGCTTGGCCATACCGGTGTAGCCGGGAATCTGCACATCAAGTTGGCCACCCAGTTGATCGAGCTCGGCGGCAGTCAGACCGTTCTGGATCTCGGCTGGGAACTGTATGGCAGCAAGCTCCGGAGCGCCTGGCGCTGTCCGGTCGATCTGAATCCGGAAAATTTCCGATCTCTGTTCTACCTGATTGATCGGATTGACAACGACGTACGCGACATCGTGGAAACCTTCCAGCAACAGCTCGGCCGGGATCTCCAAGTGCAGGGGGTCTCCTGGTGCATGTGAGGGCAGAATCAGTTTTTGGGGGCCAGTCGCGATACTGTTGAACAGCAGTTGATATGTGTAACCAGGAAGTGCCGCTGGCCATACAACGAGATCGACCGTCAACGGTTGTGATGCCTCAGCGACCGGTATGAGCCCTGGCGTATCCTGATCATGAAATGCGACTGCAATATCGGGTGCAGCCAATACAAGATTCAAGTTTCTATGCCTGTTTCCGGAAATTGAAACAGGTGTCGGGAGATAGTTGTTTGAGCAATTTTTCATGTGTAGAGGCCTTATCATTAAAATTTTGTAGGGGATTTCCTACTTTTTTTCGAACGTGTTTCTGAATGAGATTTTTTTGGTTGGTACTTGGCGAAAGAGTCAATGATGTTCTCAGTCACAATTGGACGTAATAGGGTTTTGGTGGGCTGGTCAAGTGGTTGTGTGGAGATTATTTAATTAGTTTGAGAGTTTTTTGCTTGGCGCCCATTTGGATGCTCGCTGTAAGAAACTTCTTATATTATTTTGGGAAGGCTCCTACGTTTTGGGTATTGAACAGGGCCAGGGTTTATGAATTAAGTAAGCTATCTTTCCACTCTCAAAAAAACGAGGAGATGGACGGTGTCTAGTAGAAAAAGTAACGTCGTTAAGTCGCGGGGTGGCGCGTTTCAACTTGCCGTGATTGCCTTTGGCGCTCTCGCTAATGTACAGGCGTCGGCAGCGGCATCGGGCGATAATAATGGTCTGCCTTTAGACACTGCAGCAGTCACCGGATTGTGGCCGGATGAAGAGTTGCCAGATGAAACCGTTAGACGGGCTGAAATCATTACCGTAGGTCCTGATACTCCTTTCGATTCTTATCACATTGGTTATCAAAGTGTTCTTAATATTGTCGGTGGCCGAGCAGACCAGGTGGTCGTGAGAGACGCTACGGTCAATATTCAGTCCGGCGTGGTTGAGAGCGGTATCAGCCTTTCCGATGCGCTGGGTAATCTCTCCAACGCTACCGTGAAAAACGCGACAGGTAGCGGCATCGTTCTTCATGGAGTGATGGGCTCTATCAACCCTGGCTCCACGGTATCGGCTCATTCAAGCGATGTATCGGGATCGGGCGACGGTATTTCAGTCGGGTTGTGGGGGGCGCTTAGTATTTTCAATACCGATGTGCGCGGGTTTGCGTCGCAAAGCAAAAGTGGCCAGGGGATTTCTGTTTCTGGCGCCAATGTGCTGATCGCCGACAACAGTCATGTGACAGGCGACATGAATGGAATCCATCTGGTAGATGGATCCCAAGCCGGAATACTGGTCGGAAACAAGTCCGTTGCTGTGATTGACCGATCGATAGTCCAGGGTTTGGCCGGGGCCGCCATCAAAGTAAACCAGCGCGTTGCGCTCGACATCGAGGCCGACATTGCTGTGCAAAACCATTCCGAGCTATGGGCCGGAAATGGCAACCTGCTGGAGGTGGAAGATCACAGCACTGTCAACTTCAACGTCGACAACAGCACCCTCAATGGCAACCTTGTCGCCGATGACACCAGCACCCTGAACATCACGCTGCAAAACGGCGCGCAATTGAACGGCGACATCGTCAATGGCAACCGTCTGGCGATTACCTCGGGCAGTCACTGGCAGATGCAGGGCGACAATGCCGTCAGGTCGCTTTCCCTGCACGGGGGGAGGGTTTCGTTTGCTGATGAAGGGTTCCATACACTTTCGCTGAATGAGTTGTCAGGGGGCGGCACGTTTGGTTTGCGCGTGGATCTGGACAACGGTGTCGGAGATCTCATCGACGTCAACGGCCAGGCCAGTGGTCAGTTCGGGTTGCGGGTGCGCAACACGGGGGTGGAGGTTGTCTCTGCTGACATGGCACCGCTCAAGGTGGTGCATACCGAAGGTGGTGACGCGCAATTCAGCCTGCTGGGCGGGCGTGTCGACCTCGGCGCCTATTCGTATTTGCTGGAACAGCAGGGCAATGACTGGTTCATCGTCGGTAAAGACAAGGTCATAAGCCCCTCGACCCAGAGCGCGCTTGCCCTTTACAGCGCGGCACCTGCCATCTGGATGAGTGAGCTCTCTACCCTGCGTTCGCGCATGGGTGAGGTTCGTGCTAGCGGCAGGGCGGGCAGCTGGATGCGCGCCTATGGCAGCAGGCTGAATGCCACGACCAGTGACGGTGTCGACTATCGGCAGAAGCAAAGTGGCCTGTCGCTGGGGGCCGATGCGCCCGTCGAGGTCAGCAACGGCCAACTGGTGGTCGGTGTGCTGGGAGGGTACAGCACGTCCGGTATCGATTTGAGCCGTGGTACTACGGGTAAAGTCGACAGCTACTATGCAGGCGCCTATGCCACCTGGCTGTCGGACGATGGCTACTACGTTGACGGCGTGATCAAACTCAACCGCTTTCGCAACAAGGCAGATGTTGCCATGAGCGATGCAAGTAAGGCCAAGGGTGACTACACCAACAACGGGGTAGGGGGCTGGGTAGAGTTCGGCCGCCACATCAAGCTGGCTGACGATTACTTCCTTGAGCCCTTCGCTCAGCTGTCCAGCGTTGTCGTTCAGGGGCAGGAACTGCGCCTGGACAACGGTATGAAGGCGAAGAACGATCAGACCCAGTCGGTATTGGGCAAGGTTGGCACCTCGCTGGGCCGCAGTGTTGCGCTCAA
This sequence comes from Pseudomonas cerasi, assembly GCF_027983475.1. Lineage (NCBI taxonomy): Bacteria > Pseudomonadati > Pseudomonadota > Gammaproteobacteria > Pseudomonadales > Pseudomonadaceae > Pseudomonas > Pseudomonas cerasi. The sequence continues at coordinate 212,216 of NZ_JAQJVM010000002.1, read as the reverse complement.
GGATGGCGGGGTGTTGCAGCCTTATGTGCGTGTCGCCATTGCACAGGAGTTTTCGCGCCGTAACGAGGTGAAAGTCAACGACGTGACGTTCGATAACAGCCTGTTCGGTTCGCGCGGCGAACTGGGCGCCGGGGTATCGGTGTCGCTGTCCGAGCGTATGAAACTGCATGCAGACTTCGATTACATGAAAGGTCGGCATATCGCGCAACCCTGGGGTGCGAATGTGGGGCTACGCCTGGCATTCTGATTCTTAAGGCCAGTGCCTGAGCAACACCAAAGCCCCCGGTGAGTGATCACCGGGGGCTTTTCAGTTATTGATCGGTAAACCTGCGTTTGCGTTGCCTCTGTCGGGACGTGACAGGCACCGCGTAGTTGACGTTCACCCGCAACACCGGCGATGTGCCGATCAGGCGATGATCACGATAAAGCTCGTAATACAGGTCAACCAGGCCGTACTGAACATAGGGCGTGAAGTTGTAGGAAATACACAGCACACGTACCACGCTGTTTTCGCCTACCCGATGGAAAAGCGTTGTCGATGACAGGTTTTTTCCCCAATAGAAATGGATTTCGTCACCCCAGCACATTTTGACTGACCCGGGGATATGAATGGTAATGCCCGCATGTGCCTGCTCGTGACTGATGGAATCAGGATCGATGTTAGGCAACACAGGTGCTTTCAGCGTACTGGAAATATCGGATGGAAGGTGGAGGGGGGTCGCCTGTCGGTAGAGACTCTCGTGAGGTTGGGCTTCTTGAACAGCACTCGCGCTTTTGGGGTTGTTTTTTTCTTTTTGGGTGCGCGCCGCTACATCCGTGGATTGTTCTTTATCCATCGTAAACTCTTTTATTGACATTAAGTTGAGTTGTTATATGCGTGCCGGCAGTTGTCGGCAACAGAATTATTACAAGGCACATAAGTGTGCAGGTCAAGTGTCTGCCGATATCAAAGACACGCCAAGCTTGTGTGAGGTTATGCAGTTATATTTGGTATCATGTGCACAGTGAGTTATCGCTCGTTAGTGTTGGAGATGCTGTAAATAAAGGGTGTGGCTTGGTGTGGGTGTTCTTTCAGGGCTTTTTGTGTGTGAAATACCTGTAGGACATTAACTACAGATAAGTCTTACAGAAGGTGAAAAAGTAGGTTTTGGCTGAATTCCCACTCCTGCGTAGGAATATTCACTCAACTTTATCATTAGGGTCTCGCACGCGTTAGCGTGCGAGGCCGTCAAGGTTGTGGGCGGAAATGTAGGCTGCTGTGTTTAAACTTGTATTGACGGTGCCGGGGTGTCCAGACCGAACAGGAATGCTTTGCTGAAAACGATCTGCATGTCGACGTAAGGGGTAATAAATAACTACCGCATCAACTGAATTTCAACTAATCGGAGTATGCGTCCACTGTCAATAGGCAAAAGTACTGCATTGCTGTCATTGAAGATGTTAAAAAATATCCTGCACGTTCTTCAGATGGCTTCTCAAGTTCTGTCAGACTTGAAGAGAGGGCTAACAGTGCACACTATTGACGCTCATAAAAAAGCCCCGACCAACCGAAGTTTGTCGAGGCTTGGCATACAGTCTCAGGCCTTAGCGATTAAACCGCTCTACCAGTGAATACTGTGAGTTGGCCGTGTCGGTCAGTTCACCACTTAATACGGCAGAGCGACGCGCTTCGTCAGAGGTCTGGTCTGCCAGGCTGGCGATGGTGGCGATGTTGCGATTGATTTCCTCGGCCACGGCGCTTTGCTCTTCCGTGGCGGTGGCGATTTGCGTGGTCATGTCGGTGATATTGGCGACGGCCTCGCTGATGCCCACCAGCGCCTGATCTGCCTCCAGTACCCGGGCTACGCCTTCTTCGGCCTGACGGCGACCGGTGTCCATGGTGTGAACCGCGTCGGTTGCGGTCTGCTGCAGTTTGGCGATCAGGCCATGAATCTGTCCGGTGGACTCGGCGGTGCGTTGCGCGAGCTGACGCACTTCATCTGCCACAACCGCAAAGCCGCGACCCATCTCACCGGCGCGCGCCGCTTCGATCGCGGCGTTGAGCGCCAGCAGGTTGGTCTGGTCGGCAATGCCTTTGATCACATCGACCACGCCGCCGATTTCATCGCTGTCCTTGGCCAGGCGGGTCACGGTCAGGCCGGTTTCGCCCACCGAGGTGGACAGGCGCTGAATGGCTTCGCGGGTTTCACCGGCGATATCGCGACCGCGACGCGTCAGTTCGTTGGCCTGCTGGGTGGCATCAGCGGCACGGTTTACGTGATTGGCGACTTCCTGAGTGGTGGCGGCCATCTGGTTGATGGCGGCGGCAACCTGCTCGGTTTCCACACGCTGACGTTCCAGCCCGATCGAACTGGCATTGGCCAGCGAGTTGGACTGGCGGGCCTGACTGTTCAGGTGTTCGGCGGTGTCCTGCAAGCGCGTCAGGCAGGTTTTCATGCGCGCTTCCTGGCTGAGGATCGACATTTCCAGACGCGCTTGCGGGCCACGGCTGTCGGTGTACATCTGCGCGATCAACGGGTCGGAAGTGGTCTGTTCGGCCAGGCGTAACAAGCGTTTGGTGCCACGCTGCTGCCAGGAAAGCCCCAGCAGCCCGAGCGGTACCGACAACGCCGCAGCCAATGCAAAACCCCAGTGTGAATTGAGCCACACGCCGATCAGGAAGCTCAGTTGGCTGACCAGAATGAACGGCAGCCAGTCCTGAAGTACCGGCAGCCACTTGTCGCGGTTTGGTACGGCGCTCTTGCCCTTGTTGAGGCGGGTGTAAAGCGCCTCGGCACGGCGGATCTGTTCGGCGGTCGGCTTGATACGTACCGACTCGAAACCCACCACCTGGCGGTTTTCCAGTACCGGCGTCACGTAGGCATTGACCCAATAATGATCGCCGTTCTTGCAGCGGTTCTTGACGATGCCCATCCACGGCTGCCCGGACTTGAGCGTGGTCCACATGTGCTCGAAGACTGCAGGCGGTACGTCCGGATGACGTACGGTGTTATGCGCAGCACCCAGCAATTCAGCCTCGCTGTAACCACTGATGTCGACAAAGGCATCGTTGCAGTAGGTGATGGTGCCTCGGGTGTCGGTGGTGGAAATCAGTCGTTGTTCGGCAGGGAATGTCCGCTCATGTTGAGTGACGGGCTGGTTGTTGCGCATGGGATTTCGATCCTTCGATCCGGAAGACTGTGGCGTGGTTATCGGCGGGCACGTCGATAAATTGAGCGACGTGCGACAAGTGACCGGAGAGTCAGCCGTGTACGGCCAGCATGGGACAGGTGAACAGCCCGTAATACATCAGGCTGGAGGTGGGCGGAGCAGGAGCGAGGTTATAGAGATTTTCATGTCGGGGCCTGACCCTTAAGCAGGATGCAGGCCCCATTTATGAGATATCAGGAGGCGATCAGCTGGCGCAGCACGTAATGCAGAATGCCGCCCGACTTGAAGTATTCCACTTCGTTAAGCGTATCGATGCGGCACAGCACGTCGACGGTTTCCTTGCTGCCGTCTTCGCGGTCGATATGCAGGGTCAGGCTCATGCCCGGCTGCACGTCTGCGTTGGTCAGTCCGGTGATCTTCAGCGTCTCCTTGCCGGTCAGGCCGAGGGTCTTGCGCGTCTGGCCGTTCTTGAACTGCAAAGGCAGCACGCCCATGCCCACCAGGTTCGAGCGGTGAATCCGTTCGAAGCTTTCGGCGATGACCGCCTTGACGCCCAGCAGGTTGGTACCTTTGGCTGCCCAGTCGCGGCTTGAACCCGTGCCGTATTCCAGACCGGCAATGATCACCAGCGGCGTCCCTTCTTCTTGATAACGCATGGCCGCGTCGTAGATCGCCAGCTTCTCGCCGGAGGGCACATGCACCGTGTTGCCACCTTCCTCGCCGCCGAGCATTTCGTTGCGGATACGGATATTGGCAAAGGTCCCGCGCATCATCACTTCATGGTTGCCACGGCGCGAGCCGTAAGAGTTGAAGTCCTGATACGTGACGCCTTTCTCCTGAAGGTAGCGCCCGGCAGGGCTGTCGACCTTGATATTACCGGCAGGGGAGATATGGTCGGTGGTCACCGAGTCGCCCAGCAGGGCCAGGATGCGTGCGTTTTCCACGTCTTCGATAGCCGGCAGCGGACCGTCGATGCCGTCGAAGAACGGCGGGTGCTGAATGTAGGTGGAATCGTCCTGCCAGACGTAGGTGGCAGCCTGCGGCACTTCGATGGCTTGCCATTGTTCGTCGCCGGCAAAGACTTCGGCGTATTCCTTATGGAACATGCCGGTGTTGACGCTGGCCACGGCGTCGGCGATTTCCTGCTGACTCGGCCAGATATCGCGCAGATAGACCGGTTTGCCGTCTGCGCCTTCGCCCAGGGGTTCGCTGCTGATGTCGATGCGCACCGAGCCTGCCAGTGCATAGGCGACTACCAGGGGGGGCGATGCCAGCCAGTTGGTCTTGACCAGCGGATGGACGCGGCCCTCGAAGTTGCGGTTGCCCGAAAGCACCGACGCGACTGTCAGGTCGGACTGTTGAATGGCTTTCTCGATAGGCTCCAGCAGCGGTCCGGAATTGCCGATGCAGGTGGTGCAGCCGTAACCGACCAGATCGAAGCCCAGGGCATCGAGGTATTGGGTCAGACCTGCTGCGTTGTAATAATCGGTCACCACTTTGGAGCCGGGTGCCAATGAGCTTTTCACCCACGGCTTGCGCTTCAGGCCTTTCTCGACGGCTTTCTTCGCGACCAGCCCGGCTGCCATCATGACGCTGGGGTTGGAGGTGTTGGTGCAGGACGTGATCGCCGCGATCACCACAGCGCCGTCTTTCAGATGATAGGTCTGGCCGTTGTATTCATATTGGGTTTCGCCGCTGACCTGGGCCTCGTTGCCAACCGCGACACCGCCACCGCCTTCGCTCTCCAGGCGACCTTCATCGACCTTGGCAGGCTTGACCTGCAGACCGAGGAAATCGCTGAAGGCCTTGGACACATTCGGCAGCGCTACACGATCCTGAGGGCGCTTGGGGCCAGCAAGGCTGGCTTCGACCGTGCTCATGTCCAGTTCCAGGCTGTCGGTGAACACCGGTTCCTGGCCTGCCAGACGCCATAGACCCTGAGCCTTGCAATACGCTTCGACCAGCTTGACGGTCTCGTCGGGACGACCCGACAGACGCAGGTAATCCAGCGTGACGTCATCGACCGGGAAGAAACCACAGGTTGCGCCGTACTCGGGCGCCATGTTGGCAATGGTCGCGCGGTCGGCCAGTGGCAGATCGGCCAGGCCGTCGCCGTAGAACTCGACAAACTTGCCGACCACACCTTTCTTGCGCAGCATCTGGGTGACGGTGAGCACCAGGTCGGTAGCGGTGATGCCTTCCTTCAGTTTGCCGGTCAGCCGGAAACCGATGACTTCCGGGATCAGCATCGACACCGGTTGGCCAAGCATCGCCGCTTCGGCTTCGATACCGCCCACGCCCCAGCCCAGTACGCCCAGGCCATTGATCATCGTGGTGTGCGAGTCGGTACCGACCAGCGTGTCGGGGAATGCGTAAGTGCGGCCGTCCTCTTCCTTGGTCCATACCGTGCGGCCCAGGTATTCGAGGTTCACCTGATGGCAAATGCCGGTGCCGGGCGGCACCACGCTGAAATTATCGAAAGCGCTCTGGCCCCAGCGCAGGAACGCGTAGCGCTCACCGTTGCGCTGCATCTCGATGTCGACGTTCTCGCCGAACGCCTCGGCGTTGCCAAACTTGTCGACCATCACCGAGTGGTCGATCACCAAGTCCACCGGGGACAGCGGGTTGATGCGTTGCGGGTCACCACCAGCCTTGGCCACGGCAGCACGCATGGCGGCCAGATCGACCACGGCCGGCACGCCCGTGAAGTCCTGCATCAGCACGCGGGCAGGGCGGTATTGAATTTCCCGGTCCGAACGGCGCTCGGTCAACCAGTCGGCAAGCGCCTTGAGGTCGTTGCCGGTTACTGTCTTGTTGTCTTCCCAGCGCAGCAGGTTTTCCAGCAGCACCTTGAGTGACATGGGCAGCTTGTCCAGATCGCCGAGGGAGCGGGCGGCTTCCGGCAGGCTGAAGTAGTGGTAGGTCTTGTTATCGATTTCGAGGGTTTTAAGGCTCTTCAGGCTATCGAGGGAGGGCATGAATGTCTCCTTTGAGGAATGTTCTCCGAACATCGGTTCACGGGCTCCATGTGCATCAGGTCGGGAGCGCCGCATCAGGCTTCAAGTTCTGTGGACTGTTCGGCCGCACCAGTGGTTCCTGGATTGGGCTATCATGCGCGGCTTTCAAGTCTGCGGGGTTACGCCCGAGTGCCCACTGCCCAGGAGTAACCCATGAATACACTGTTTATGCACTGCCGACCCGGTTTTGAGGGCGAAGTCTGCTCGGAAATAGCCGATCACGCCGCGCGCCTGGACGTGGCCGGGTATGCCAAGGCCCGTCCCGACACCGCCTGCGCCGAATTCATCTGCACCGAGGCGGATGGTGCCGAGCGGTTGATGAACGGTCAGCGCTTCGACAAGCTGATCTTTCCCCGGCAGTGGGCGCGGGGGCTGTTTCTCGAGTTGCCGGAAACCGATCGCATCAGCGTGATTCTGGCGCAGCTGGCGGCGTTCCCGATCTGCGGCAGTCTGTGGCTTGAGGTGGTGGATACCAACGACGGCAAGGAACTGTCGAATTTTTGCAAGAAGTTCGAAGCGCCGCTGCGCAAGGCTCTGACTCAGGCAGGCAAACTGGTGGATGACCCGCGCAAGCCGCGTCTGCTGCTGACCTTCAAGAGTGGTCGCGAGGTGTTTCTCGGTCTGGCCGATGCGGACAACTCTGCCATGTGGCCGATGGGCATCCCGCGCCTCAAATTTCCCCGCGAGGCACCCAGCCGTTCTACCTTGAAGCTGGAAGAGGCATGGCACCATTTCATCCCCAGAGACCAGTGGGACGAACGCCTTTCCGGCGACATGACCGGCGTGGACCTTGGTGCCGCACCGGGTGGCTGGACGTATCAACTGGTGCGCCGCGGCATGCTGGTGACGGCAATCGATAACGGGCCGATGGCGGAAAGCCTGATGGACACCGGGCTGGTCCAGCACTTGATGGCTGACGGTTTTACCTACAAACCCCGGCACCCGGTGGACTGGATGGTCTGCGACATCGTCGAGAAGCCTGCGCGCAATGCCGCGCTGCTGGAAACCTGGCTGGGCGAAGGCCTGTGCCGCGAAGCAGTGGTCAACCTCAAGCTGCCGATGAAACAGCGTTACGCTGAAGTACGCCGACTGCTCGACCGCATCGAAGAGGGCTTTCAGGCGCGAGGGGTACGGGTGTCCATCGGCTGCAAACAGCTCTACCACGACCGCGAAGAAGTCACCTGCCACCTGCGCAGGCTTGATGTGGCCAAAGCGGCGAGAAAGTGATTTCTCACACTCGCGCCGCATGCTTCAGTGACTATAGGATTTCAGTGACTATCGGATTATCGTGCCAATGCTCCGCGTTGGTACGCAGTTCGTGACGCTCTGCGTCACAAATCATCGATACTAAACAATGTCATGCCTTACACGCAGTCGCTGCCAACTCAGTGCTTTTCAACCGCGATGGCACTGACGACGCAGAGTGCGACGTTAGTGACGGCTGAGTCCTGGCGCTGATCCGGGGGTAGCCTGGCAGGACGCCAGGCTAGCCGCACCGGGCCATGGATGGCCCGTTGCGGCGACCCCCGGATCAGTGTCAGGGCGAAGGAACCCGACGCAGTCGGGCCGGAAACAGGAGCGAGGGGGTTTGCCTACTTTGGCCCCATCAAAGTAGGTCGCCGAGGGGCGAAAAGGTGACTCAAGTCGAGCCTGAATCTCACTGAATCGCAGAACTGTGTGACGCAGAGCGTCACGAAAGGCATTACCACGCGGAGCGTGGGAACGAGAATCTGGGCCGAACGCCAATCCAGCTGACGCCACAGAATCGCTGTGTGACGCAGAGCGTCACGAACTGCATTCCCACGCGTAGCGTTGGAACGATCCTCATCGTAGTCTGAGCCCCATTTTCCGGACTTTCAGCACCAGCGCCACTCAACCAAACCCCACAATAGCCTTGGTCTCCAGATACTCTTCGAACCCCTGCACGCCATACTCGCGACCGTTGCCAGAGCGCTTGTAGCCGCCGAACGGGGCCATCGGGTTCCAGGCGGGGTAGTTCAGGTGCACTTGCCCGGCACGAATGCGCGAAGCGACCGAGCGCGCCAGGTCAAGGTCCTGCCCCTGTACATGCGCACCCAGGCCATAGACCGTATCGTTGGCAATTGCGATAGCCTCCTCAATCGTGTCGTAGGCCATCAGGCACAGCACCGGGCCGAAAATCTCTTCCCGGGCGATACGCATGGACGAATCCACCTCGGAAAACACCGTTGGCCGGGTATAGAAGCCTCGCTCATGGCCCAGCAACCGTCCCGGCCCGCCGCACACCAGCGTCGCGCCTTCGCTCAGCCCTGCATCGATCATCGCCTGGACACGGTGAAACTGCGCCTCGTTGGCGATAGGGCCCAATACCGTGTGCTCCGACTGCGGATCACCCACAACGATTGCCGCGGCCGTTTCGGCAGCCAGCGCTTCGACTTCCGCCAGTCGGTTCCTGGGCACGATCATTCGCGTTGGTGCGCTGCACGACTGACCCACATTGCGGAACGCGGCCATCACGCCGGGCGGCACCGCTTTGGCGAAGTCGGCGTCGGGCAGCAGGATATTCGGTGATTTGCCGCCCAGTTCCTGAGTCACTCGTTTAACCGTCGGTGCGGCGGCCTGCGCCACCAAGGCGCCTGCCCGATTGGAACCAGTGATCGAGATCATGTCGATATCAGGGTGAGCCGCCATAGCGCCGCCGACTTCGGGGCCGCTCCCATTGACCAGATTGAACACCCCGGGCGGCAGACCGGCGTCATGCACCAGTTGCGCGAACAGCAGGGCGCTCAAAGGCGACAATTCGCTGGGCTTGAGCACCACCGTACAACCCGCCGCGATGGCCGGGGCGACTTTGGCGGTGATTTGATACAACGGCCAGTTCCACGGCGTGATCAGGCCACACACCCCGATGGGCTCGCGTTCGATTGCCGTGCCGCCTTCAACGGTCTGGAAGCGATAGGTCGCCAGCAGGTCACGTGCGACACGCACATGCTCGGCGGCCAGTGGCACCTGCATGGCCCGCGCCGAACTGATGGCTGCGCCCATCTCCAGCGAGATCGCCTGCGCCAGTTGTTCCTTGCGCTCGAGAATAAGCTCGTGGATCCGACCGATTATCTGTGCCCGGGCGTGTGGCGAGGTGCCGGACCAGCCGGCAAAGGCTGCCCGCGCTGCTGCAACCGCACGGTCGACATCGGCGGCCGAGCCACTGGCGACATGCGCCACCACCTCTTCGGTCGCAGGGTTGATCACCGCAATACTGACCGGGTCGAGCGGGGCGGACCACCCCCCATCGATATACAGTTTCAGCGCGGTGTCCGGATCAACGTGATGGCTGTTCAAGGACTGTGAGGTCATCCAGCGGGCTCCCTGGAGCAATAATGGTCAAGGCCAGGCACTTTGCTGTCAGGCCGTTCGATACCCATAAGCTAACAAAGCAGTCTGGATAAAAAGCGCCGATCTGCCGGGTTGCAAAGAATAATCTGCTGTATGCAACCCGCTAACATGGCGGACCTGTTTTGGCCGTTTATCCGCGCTGTTTTCAGCCGATCGCCTGAGTCACCAGCGCGAATTGCTGCACATCCGGGACGGAGGCGGGCGGCGTCCCGAGCACCATGCGCGGTGCCCTGTCGACACATGGCAGCCCCAGCCCTTCGAGCCACGCTGCCAGTCCGCAGTCAGCCAGAATGTCGAAGCGCACGAACATGCCGGGTATCTGTTGCAACAGGTGTTCAATCAATCGTTGTGCCTGATCGACATCACGGGCGACCACCGGACCGATGATATGACCGCGCCCGAAGCGGCGCAGCAGGGCGATGCCTTGCAACTGACCTGCGTATTCAATCCCGACCGCGCGTTCTGCATCGCGCGACAACAGGTCAGTCAACACGGCAGTGCGATCCAGGCCGCTGCCCGCGTTGGCCAGTCGGATCAGTTCTGCGTGGTCGGTCGGACCCAGCGTACGAATCGGCAGGTCGTCTTTCGGTGCCAACAGACCTGACAGGTCAGCAATGCCCTGATGCTGCTGGATGCGGGCAAAATCCACGAAACCCAGACTCTGGTAAAGCGGCGCGCCCAGTTCCGTAGCGTTGAGGACTGGCGTGCTCGGTGCCGTCGCGTCGAGACACAGCTTCATCAAGCGGCGACCGATGCCTTTGCCTTGATGATCATCGCGGACGATCACCAGCCCGATCGAGGACCAGTCGCCCTGATGGCAGGTAAACGCTACGCCAACCAGCTGGCCATCATGCTGGGCGACAAAGCCCTCGGAAGTACGTTGCACCATTGCCCAGTCCTGTTCGCGATGTGGCCATTTGAGGCTCACTGAAAGGGCGTGGGCTGCCGGGATATCCTCCGCAGTCACCGGGCGATACTGGTAGTGAGCGTCTGTGGTTGCAGGCATGGCGCCTCCGTTGCGATGGGGTGGGTGAGTGGTTGGGCTCATACCAGCTTTCCAGTGCTCATCAGGCTGGACATGAGCGGCATCTCGATGGCCGTCGGGTCAGTGAAGCGGCGAATATCGAACGGGCTGATCAAGGTGCGCGTGCTGCCGGTGCTGATCAGCTCGGCCATGACATCGCCGACGCCGGGGCCGAGCTGAAAGCCGTGGCCGCAGAAGCCAAACGCATAGAACAGGCCGTCCACCTTGCCGCTGCGGCCCATGATCGGCAGCGAATCCGGCGTATAGCTCTCGATGCCGCTCCAGACACGGATGATGTTCAGCTTCTCTGCGCCCGGTAACAGGCGTTTCATCTGCTTCATCTGGTTGATCAGGCTTTCCGGCTTGAAGTAGGCGCGGCGATTGAGCATGTCCGGTTTGTTGCGATTACCACCGCCGATGATGATGTTGCCGCGCGGTATCTGGCGGAAATAGATCACTTCTTCCTTGATTTTGGTGAACACTCCGATCACCGTCGGCAGGGCGTAGGGCACCGGTTCGGTCACTGACATTTGCGGCCCGTTGGGCTCCAGCGGAACCGGCTCGCCGAACTGCTCGGCCAGCTTGGCCGCCCAGGCCCCGGCGGTGATCAGCAATTGCTCGGCGACGAACAACTGGCCGTCGGTGGTGCTGACGTGAAACTCGCCGCCGACCTTCTGCACCTCTGCCACCTCGGTGCGCTCTTCGATTCTTGCCCCGGCGCGAATCGCCGCACGGGCGAAGGCGGGTGCGGCCAGGCGCGGGTTGGCGTGCCCGTCGTGGGGCGCATAAGAGCCGCCTTTGACCTCCGGGCCGAGAAACGGGAAGCGCTCATGCAGCGTCTTGCCCCTGATGACCTGCAAATCCAGCTCGCGGGCTTCGGGTGCGGCGGCATAGGCCTCCAGTTCAGCGATTTCGTCTTCGCGATAACACACGCGCATATGGCCGCTTGGAATGAACTCCAGGTCTTCGCCGATCAGTTCGGGCAGGCGTTTCCACAGCGCCCAGGAGCGATTGGAGAGTTCCAGCTGGCCGAGAAAGCGGCCCTGGCGGCGCACGTTGCCGAAGTTGACGCCGCTGGCGTACTGGCCGATCTGGTCGCGCTCCAGCAGAGTTACCGAGCGCCCGTGCTGGCGCAGGAAAAACGCTGATGACGAGCCCATGAAGCCGCCGCCGATAATCAGAACGTCGCTTTTTTGCGGGGTCATGAGGTGCTCCCGATAGTGTTCATCGTACGGTTCGCGCCAGGGCCTCGATCTCGATCAGATAGCCGTGGTGCAATTCTGGAACCGGCACCACGGCGCGGGCCGGGCGATGGTCGCCCAGATAGCCTGCATAAATGCGATCGAAGGCCTGCCAGTGCTGGATGCCTGCGATGTAAATGGTCACTTTCAGCAGGTCATCGGTCGTGCATCCTGCTGCCTCAAGAATGGCAGCCAGGTTGTCCAGCGCAATAACGGCCTGCACCTCGAATGGCTCGTCGACGCTGTGGCTGCCGTCAGCGCGCACCGGCAATTGTCCGGAAACATGCAGCGTGCCCTGATGCAGCATCGCCTGCGAATAATGCCCACCGGGTGCGGCGGCCAGGGACGTACTGATCGGTTTCATCTCACCAGCCATGCAGGCGACTCCAGGTATGGATTGCGCCTTCGCTGTCGCAGGCGTGGTAGTCCGGGAATTGTGCGCCGGTGGCGCAGGCGTGATTGGGCAGAATGCGCAGTCGGCTGCCAATGGGAAAACGCTTGCTGATGTCGGTCTCGCTGCCCGTAGCGAGCGTGATGATGCCGTGCTCCTGATTGGCACCGGTGACCCGTGCACCGTCGATCCACTCGCCGCTTTCGCTGCACACCTGGCCGTAGCCGAAATCCTCGCGCTGGCGCTGAGTGCCACGGTCGCGGCTCATGGCCATCCAGCCCGCGTCAACGATGATCCAGCCCTTGTCCTGCTGGTGGCCGATGACCGTGGTCAACACGCTCAGGGCCAGCTCATCTGCCTGGCATACGCCGATGTTGTGCATCACCAGGTCGAAGAACACATACACGCCGGCGCGAACTTCGGTCACGCCGTGCAGGCTCTGCGCCGACAGGGCCGTCGGTGTCGAACCAATGCTGACGTCCGCACAGGGCAGTCCTGCTTGACGAATCCGCTCGGCGGCGCTGACGCAGAGCCGGCGCTCCTGTTCGGCGAGGGCTTGCAGGGCTGCGGGGGTGTCGAGGTCATAACTGGACCCGGCATGGGTCATTACCCCACGCAGTTGCATGCCACCGTCGACCAGCGTGCGCGCGACCTCGACGAGCGATGCATCGTCGACGGTCAGGCCGGAACGATGACCGTCGCAATCGATTTCAATCCAGACGTCGAAACGTTCGTCATGCGCCTGGCCGAAGACCACAATCGCCCGGGCAGCCGCCACGCTGTCGGTCAGGAGGCTCAGGCGGCAGCCCTTGCGCCGCAGTCTGAGTGCCTGCTCCAGCTTGCCGGGCGCAATGGCCACGGCATAGAACACATCGTCGATGCCCTCGGCAAAGCAGTGTTCGGCCTCCTTTAATGTCGATACCGTGACGCCGCTGGCGCCCGCTGCAATCTGCGCCTGAATGACCGGCAGGCATTTGCTGGTCTTGACGTGTGGGCGCAAGCGCACGCCCAGTTCATTCATGCGTTGTTGCATGCGCTGGATGTTGTGCTGCATGCGCGACACATCGAGCAGCGCGACAGGCGTATCGAGAGAGGACAGGGAGGCTGACATGGAAAGCGCTCATGTGGCTGGGTACGGCAGCCACTCTACGCAGCGATGATGAAGCTGTGGTTCAATGCGTGATCATCAATCATTAAGCTGAAGTGAATGATAGCCATCGAAGACCTGCGTTTGGCCGTGACCCTGTCGCGCTGCGAATCGCTCAGTGCTGCCGCCAGAATCCTCAACGTCTCGCCGCCGGCGTTGTCGATGCGCTTGCGCAAACTGGAGGCGCAACTGGGCATCACCCTGGCCAATCGCGACGCCAGACGCCTGAGTCTGACCGCTGATGGCGAGCGTTTCGCACGCGAAAGCGCACAGTTGCTGGAGCAATTGGAGGCGCTCCCGGAGTCCTTTAAGCAGCGTGACGAACGGCTGGTGGGTACGCTGCGCCTGGCAGCGCCATTCGGTTATGGGCGCCAGCGCATTGCGCCGCTGCTGGCGCGCTTCGCCAGGCTGCACCCGCAGTTGTGTCTGCAGTTGGACCTGCGCGAAACACCTTGGCCGGACCGTCATGACAGCGATGCGGTGATACACATCGGTAGCCTCAATGACAGCCAGTGGATCGCCAGACCGCTGGCGCAGAACCATCGCTGGCTATGCGCCAGCCCGGCATATATCGAGCAACATGGTGTGCCCTCGACGCCCGAACAGCTGGCTGCCCATCGCTGCATCTGTATTCGCGAAAACGATGAAGACGTCACCCTCTGGCACCTGAGCAAGGGCCAGACCAAAAAGACCCTGCGCATCGAGCCCGCGCTGCTCAGCAACGACGGTTCGGTCGCCCGGCGCTGGGCCGAGCAGGGGCTGGGCATCGTGTTGCGCTCGCAGTGGGACGTCAGCGACGCCATTGCCAGCGGCAGGCTGGTAAGGGTGCTCGCCGATTGGCAACTGGCCAGTGCGCCGATCAACCTGCTGGTGCCTGTACGCAAGCATCGCAGCGCACGGGTGCAGGCGCTGACCGAGTTTCTCGAGACAGCTCTGAAAGCCTGATTCGGCAAAGCAACGGCACGCTGTTGGTCGCAGGGTTGAATACCTTAATTGACGCTCACGGCAACGCGCGGGTATAAACCGCGTCTTGTGTTTTTGTCGGATTTTTCTCCATGAGCTTCAGCCCCCTGATTCGCCAGTTGATCGATGCCTTCCGCGTGCTGCCGGGCGTCGGTCAGAAAACCGCTCAGCGCATGGCGTTGCAGTTGCTGGAGCGTGACCGCAGCGGCGGTTCGCGGCTGGCGCAGGCACTGGGGCAGGCGATGGACGGCGTGGGTCACTGCCGCTCGTGCCGCACGCTGACCGAAGAGGAACTCTGCCCGCAATGTGCAGATACGCGTCGTGATGACACGTTGTTGTGCGTGGTTGAAGGCCCGACGGATGTCTATGCGGTGGAGCAGACCGGCTACCGCGGTCGTTACTTCGTGCTCAAGGGCCATCTGTCGCCACTCGACGGCCTGGGGCCGGAGGCCATCGGCATTCCGCAGTTGATGGAACGCATCAGTCAGCAGGGCACCTTCACCGAAGTGATTCTCGCGACCAATCCGACCGTGGAAGGCGAAGCGACGGCGCATTACATCGCCCAGTTGCTCCATGACAAGGGCCTGGTCGCGTCGCGCATCGCCCACGGCGTTCCGCTGGGTGGCGAGCTGGACCTGGTCGACGGCGGTACCCTGGCGCACTCGTTTGCAGGGCGCAAGCCGATTTCGATGTGATACCGGCCAGCGCTTCTGCTATCAGTAGCGCGGTGTAATATCGCGCTCGACAGGTGGCGCGTCCGGGTCCTGACCTGCCGGAAACTTGCCTTTCAGGTGCCAGGCGAACGCGATGATTTCGGCAATCGTGCGGTACAGCGGCTCGGGAATGCTGTCGCCCAGCTCCATGCGTGCCAGCAGCTTGACCAGTTCGGCATTCTCGTAGATGGGCACTTCGTATTCGCGAGCAATGGCCAGAATCGCCTCGGCCAACTGGTCGTCGCCCTTGGCGCTGAGCGTCGGAGCATGCTGGCCGTCATAGCTGAGGGCGATAGCCTGGCGCGGAGTGTGGTCGGGTAGGCTCATCAGGCGTTCTCGTCGATCCAGCGTTGTTCGAGCGCGGTACGCGGACCGCTTGGCGGTGTGCCGTGACTGCAGGCCAGTTCGCCCACTGCCAGGCCGCAGGCTATCAGCCGTTCGCGCAGATACCCCAGCTCATGTTCGATCAATGCCGCGCTGTCGGGGCGCTCGGCCCACAGCTGGCTGGACAGCGTGCCCCGCAGTAACTGTGCATGCACCTGCAAGGGGCCCAACGGCTCGAGGTCGAACGCCAGATCGACTTTCCAGAGCTTTTCCCGGGTGTCCTTGATCTCGCCATCATCACGGTCTTCGGCGGCTTCCTGATCCGGCGTGTCTTCGCGCTGCACCTTGACCTGCAAGGGCACGATGTCGTGGGCGTTGCGCATTGGCACTTCCAGTTGCCAGGTGGTCACCTGGGTGCCGTCGGCGTTGGTACGTGTCTGCTCCAGACCGCCCAGTTGATGGCTTTGCAGGCGTGATACGGCAGCCGCAGCGAGCTTGAGGAGGATTTCCAGATCGTCCTCCTTCTCGCCTCCGCTGACCGTGCGCGATGGCAGCGGAAAAATGCTTGGCTGAGTGCGTGCCGCGACCAGGCCCAGGGTGCCCAGCGCATTGCGGATTGCATTGGGCATTGTGCGCGCCAGGGTATTGGACGCCGCAGCTGCGCCATAGGACGTGTTATCCGGCAGGCCGGGAAGGATCTGGGCGATCAGGCGCATCAGATTGGCTTTCATGTCCGGCATGTGCGCCGGGTTCAATCCGGCCAGCAGCTTGGCTTCCAGAAATACACCGCTGGCGTTGAGCGCCTGGGCGACGCCTTTGGGCGTGGTCATCTGCTCAACGTCGGGCAGGTCGGCAAGTAACTGGTTGATACTGGCCTGCAGCGGCGCGCTGATGGCCGGGCTGGTACTGGTCGGGCTGCCGGACTGCAGGTTTTGCAGGGCGTTGATCAGAGTGTCCAGCGAGCCTTGGCGATTTTGCTGTGCGGACAGTTGCTGCGCCACGGCCAGTTGGTCGAAACGACCGGGCAGGGCAACGAAGTTGAGTGCCTGATTGCCTTGTACCTGAGCGCTCAAGAGGCTGCCGACCGTCAGCGGCTGCGGGCTCTCGATGGTCAGGCTGAAACCCGCCAGCGCTGTGTTGAGCAGCATCACGATGGACCGGTAGGTGGGCGTCGCAGCGGCCGGGTTCTGGCCGGCCAGTTGATTGACTCCCTGAGCGATCACCTGGCTGGTCATGACTTTGCCCTGCAGCAACGTGCCGACCGGTAATTGTCGGGTATCGATGCTGGTCATCGAGTTTTTCAGCGCGCCGTTGAGCTGCTGCAGCGTCAAGGTCAGCTCGTTGGCCGACGCCTGCGCCACTTGCAGCAGGCTGCCGGGCGTGAACGGGACGCTGCTGGTGACCGGTAAATTGGTCAGGCTGCCGTTGGCGAGCACCAGTCGCAACAACAGCTGGAAGTTCTGGTTGACCTGCTTGAGGGTCAGCACTTCGGCGTTGACGGTCTCGCCTTCGGGGATCAGATTTTCCGCCGATTGCAGCATGGTCAGCACTTGCGCCGGGGAGATGCCGTTGCGCAGCAGTGTCATGGTGGCGTTTGTTGCCGGAACGCTGGTGATGTCGCCTGTCATTGAACTATCGACCCGAGGAAATTGCCCCTTTGATAACAGGACTCGCATGTATAATACCGGCCGAAACCGGACCAGCCGCCATTAACTTCTCTTCATGTAACGGCCGTATCAACCCCGACTTGAACCGCGTTTTACTCCGTATGTGTCTGTTTTGGCACATTTCGCGACGCAAAGCACTGGAAACGCTCGATGATCCCAGCCACCCCATTTTTGCAAGCGACGGCTCTGGCGTGTGAGCGGGACGGGCGGATGCTGTTCGAAAACCTCGATCTTCAGTTGCACACAGGCGACATGTTGCAGATCAGCGGTCCCAACGGCTGCGGCAAGACCAGCCTGCTGCGCCTGCTGTGCGGGTTGATGCAGCCAACGGTCGGGCAGGTAGTGCTCGACGCGCAGCCAGTGGGTCGTGAGCCCGCGGCACCGGGCAGCAAGCTGTTGTGGATCGGTCATGCGCCAGCGCTCAAGGATGTGCTGACGCCGCTGGAAAACCTGTCCTGGCTCAGTGCACTGCACCAGCCAGCCGATGCCGACGCCATAGCCACCGCCCTCGATGCGGTCGGTCTGGCAGGTTTCGAGGACGTGCCCTGTCACACCTTGTCGGCCGGGCAGCAGCGTCGCGTCGCGCTGGCGCGTCTGTATCTGCCGGGTCCGCCACTCTGGCTGCTCGACGAGCCGTTTACCGCGCTCGACCGCCAAGGCATCGAGCAACTGGAAAACCACCTTGCCGGGCACTGTGAACAGGGCGGCATGATTGTCATGACCACCCACCACAGCCTGAGCCGGGTGCCTGCGGGCTATCGGGACCTCGACCTGGGGCAGTGGTCAGCATGAGCAATGTGTTTGTCCTGCTGATGCTCCGTGAGGTGCGGCTGCTGGCGAGGCGTCCCGCAGAGCTAGCTAACCCACTGGTGTTCTTCGCGATCGTGGTCGCCCTGTTTCCGCTGGCGCTGGGACCGCAGACGCAATTGTTGCAAACCTTGTCGCCGGGGCTGGTCTGGGTGGCGGCGCTGCTGGCCGTGCTGCTGTCGCTGGACGGGCTGTTGCGCAGTGATTTCGAGGACGGCTCGCTGGAGCAGTGGGTCCTTTCGCCGCACCCGCTGGCCCTTCTGGTGCTGATCAAAGTGCTGGCACACTGGGTTTTTTCCGGGCTGGCACTGGTACTGTTGTCACCCTTGCTGGCCTTGATGCTCGGCCTGCCGGTGCAGTGCCTGCCGGTGTTGATGGTTTCGCTGCTGCTGGGCACACCGGTGCTCAGCCTGCTGGGGGCATTGGGGGCGGCATTGACCGTGGGGTTGAAGCGTGGCGGCCTGCTGCTGGCATTGTTGATACTGCCGCTGTATATCCCGGTGCTGATTCTGGGCAGCGGTGCGTTGCAGGCCGCGTTGCAGGGCATGCCGACGACCGGCTATCTGTTGTGGCTGGGCAGCCTGGCGGCGCTGGCGATCACCCTGACACCCTTTGCGATAGCCGCTGGCCTGAAGATCAGCATCGGCGAATAATTGTGGTTCCGGGATCGAGACTTCGATGCCGTTCAATACCCTGGATGTACCCTGATGAAAAGCAACGCCATGAAAAGCAGCATCGGTTGGGCCTGGCTGCACACGCTCGGCTCACCGAAAGGGTTTTATCGCGTCAGCGCACGCCTGCTGCCCTGGTTGAGTGTTGCCGCCGTGCTGTTGCTGGTCATCGGCATGGTCTGGGGCCTGGCGTTCGCGCCGCCGGATTACCAGCAGGGCAACAGCTTCCGGATCATTTATATCCACGTACCTGCCGCGATGCTCGCCCAGTCCTGTTACGTCATGCTGGCCGTGTGCGGGCTGGTCGGGCTGGTCTGGAGAATCAAGCTGGCCGATGTCGCACTGCACTGCGCTGCACCTGTTGGCGCGTGGATGACCGCGCTGGCGCTGGCGACCGGCGCGATCTGGGGCAAGCCCACCTGGGGAGCATGGTGGGTCTGGGACGCGCGACTGACCTCGATGCTGATTCTGCTGTTCCTGTATTTCGGCCTGATCGCGCTGGGCAATGCCATCAGTAACCGCGACAGCGCCGCCAAGGCCTGCGCGGTGCTGGCCATCGTCGGTGTGGTGAACATTCCGATCATCAAGTATTCGGTCGAGTGGTGGAACACCCTGCACCAGGGTTCGACGTTCAGCCTCACCGAGAAGCCCGCCATGCCGGCTGAAATGTGGCTACCGCTGCTGTTCACCACGCTGGGTTTCTACTGCTTGTTCGGCGTGCTGTTGATGATGCGCATGCGTCTTGAAGTATTGCGTCGCGAAGCGCGCACGCAATGGGTCAAGGCCGAGATACTGCGCAGCCTGGGTCACTCAACCGCGCAGTCGGAGAACACGCTTTGAGTTTTGCATCGTTCAGCGACTTTCTTGCCATGGGCCGCCACGGCGTGTTTGTCTGGTCGGCCTACGGTCTGTGCCTTGTGGTACTGCTGGTCAACGTGGCGCTGCCGCTATGGGCACGGCAGCGGTTTATGAAACAGCAGGCGCGTCGCCTGAAGCGGGAGAATCGCCCGTGAACCCGTTGCGCAAAAAACGCTTGTTGATCATTGTCGCGCTGCTGGCCGGTGTCGGTCTGGCCGTGACCCTGGCCCTCAGCGCTTTGCAGGAAAACATCAACCTGTTCTACACCCCCAGCCAGATCGCCAATGGCGAGGCACCGCTGGATACGCGCATTCGGGCTGGCGGCATGGTCGAAAAGGGCTCATTGCAGCGCTCGGCCGATTCGCTGGACGTGCGTTTTGTGGTCACCGATTTCAACAAGTCGGTGACCATCACCTACCGAGGCATTCTTCCTGATCTGTTTCGTGAAGGGCAGGGCATCGTGGCGCTGGGCAAACTCAATGCACAGGGCGTAGTGGTGGCTGATGAAGTACTGGCCAAGCATGACGAGAAATACATGCCCCCCGAGGTCACCAAGGCGCTGCGTGACAGCGGTCAGGCGGCACCGGCTGCGTCTTCCACACCCGTCAAACAGGGTTGACCGATGATTCCCGAACTCGGCCAGCTGGCCATGATTCTGGCATTCTGCTTTGCGCTGGTGCAGGCCATCATTCCGCTGATCGGCGCATGGCGCGGTGATCGCTTGTGGATGAGCCTTGCCCGTCCGGCAGCCTGGGGCCAGTTCAGCTTTCTGATCTTCGCCTTCGGTTGTCTGACCTACGCGTTCATGGTTGACGACTTCTCAGTCGCCTACGTTGCACAGAACTCCAACACCGCGCTGCCCTGGTACTACAAATTCAGCGCCGTGTGGGGTGCGCATGAAGGTTCGCTGCTGCTCTGGGCGTTGATTCTTGGTGGCTGGACCTTCGCCGTGTCGGTGTTTTCCCGGCAACTGCCACAGGTGATGCTGGCGCGGGTCCTCGCCGTGATGGGCATGATCAGCCTGGGTTTTCTGTCGTTTCTGATCCTCACCTCCAACCCGTTCGCGCGTCTGTTGCCGCAGATGCCTGCCAACGGACGTGATCTGAACCCGCTGTTGCAGGACATTGGCCTTATCGTGCATCCGCCGATGCTGTACATGGGCTATGTCGGCTTCTCCGTGGCCTTTGCGTTCGCCATCGCTGCCTTGCTCGGCGGCCGACTCGACGCCGCCTGGGCGCGTTGGTCCAGGCCGTGGACGCTGGTGGCCTGGGCCTTTCTCGGCATCGGCATCAGCCTTGGCTCGTGGTGGGCGTATTACGAACTGGGCTGGGGCGGCTGGTGGTTCTGGGACCCTGTGGAAAACGCCTCGTTCATGCCCTGGCTGGTGGGCACTGCGCTGATTCACTCGCTGGCGGTCACGGAAAAACGTGGCGTGTTCAAGAGCTGGACGGTATTGCTGGCCATTGCTGCGTTTTCTCTGAGCCTGCTGGGCACTTTCCTGGTCCGTTCCGGAGTGCTGACCTCCGTTCACGCCTTTGCCTCGGACCCGGCGCGCGGCGTGTTCATCCTGATGTTTTTGCTGTTCGTGGTCGGCGGTTCGCTGACCCTGTTTGCGATTCGCGCACCGGTGGTCAAAAGCCACGTCGGGTTCGGTCTGTGGTCGCGGGAAACCCTGCTGCTGGGCAATAACCTGTTGCTGGTGGTTGCCGCGTCCATGATTCTGCTGGGCACCCTTTATCCGCTGGTGATCGATGCCATGAGCGGCGCCAAGATGTCGGTCGGCCCGCCTTACTTCAACACGCTGTTCGTGCCGTTGATGGGCCTGTTGCTGGCGGTCATGGCGGTCGGTGTACTGGTGCGCTGGAAGGACACACCACTGAAATGGCTGCTCGGCATGCTGGCCCCGGTACTGCTCGGCAGCGTCGTTCTGGCAGTGCTGGCCGGTCTGCTGCTGGACGATTTCCAGTGGGCGGTGCTGGCCGCTCTGATGCTTGCCGCCTGGGTGCTGCTGGCCGGGGTTCGCGACCTGTTCGACAAGACCCGCCACAGGGGGCTGCTCAGTGGCGCACGCAGTCTGACCCGCAGCTACTGGGGCATGCAGCTGGCGCACCTTGGCATTGTCGTGTGCGCGCTGGGCGTGGTGCTGTCGAGCCAGAACAGCGCCGAGCGCGATTTGCGCATGGCCCCCGGCGAATCCACCGAACTGGGTGGGTATACCTTTGTCTTCGAGGGCGCCCGGCATTATGAAGGGCCGAACTTCACCTCGGATCGGGGCACCGTTCGCGTGTTACGCAACGGCGTTCAACTGACCGAACTGCACCCGGAGAAACGCCTCTACACCGTGCAGCAATCGATGATGACCGAGGCGGGCATTGATGCCGGTTTCAGTCGCGACCTGTATGTCGCCCTGGGTGAACCGCTGGGCGATGGTGCGTGGGCTGTTCGGGTTCATGTCAAACCGTTTGTGCGCTGGATCTGGCTTGGCGGCCTGCTGACCGGTCTGGGTGGGGTGCTGGCGGCGCTCGATCGGCGTTATCGCATCCGGGTCAAGAACAAGGTGCGCGAGGCGTTGGGTCTGTCGGGAGCTGCACAATGAAACGCTGGTTCATGGTACTGCCACTGGTGCTGTTTCTGGGCGTGGCGGCGTTGTTGTATCGCGGTTTGTATCTGGACCCCGCCGAGCTGCCCTCGGCACTTATCGGCAAGCCTTTTCCGGCATTCTCGCTGCCGGCGGTGCAGGGCGAGCGGATGTTGAGCCGTGCCGATCTGCTCGGCAAACCTGCGCTGGTCAACGTCTGGGGCACCTGGTGCGTGGCCTGCCGGGTGGAGCATCCTGTCCTGACCCGGCTGGCGCAGCAGGGCGTGCTGATCTACGGCGTGAATTACAAGGACGTCAACGCGGACGCGCTGAAATGGCTCAAGGAATTCCATGATCCGTATCGGTTGAATATTCGTGACCAGGAGGGCTCTCTGGGGCTCGACCTGGGGGTGTACGGCGCGCCGGAAACCTTCCTGATCGATGCTCAAGGCGTCATCCGTTACAAACACGTCGGGGTCATCGACGATGCGGTGTGGCGCGAAAAGCTTGCCGCGCGTTATCAGCAACTGGTCGATGAGGCGCGGCCATGAAGCGCTGTCTGTTGATCGTCCTGCTCGGCATGCTGTGTTCCGGTATTGCTCACGCGGCCATCGACGCTTATGCCTTTCGCGACGACGCCGAGCGCGCGCGCTACAGCGAACTGACCAGAGAACTGCGCTGCCCGAAATGCCAGAACCAGGACATCGCCGACTCCAATGCGCCGATTGCCGCCGATTTGCGCAAGGAAATCTACCGCATGCTGGGCGAAGGGCAGAGCAATCAGCAGATCATCGATTTCATGGTCGATCGCTATGGCGATTTCGTTCGCTACAAACCGAGCCTGACTGCGCGTACCTGGCTGCTGTGGTTCGGGCCGGCCTGCCTGCTGGTCGGCGGGCTTGTGGTGATCGGGCTTATCGTTGGCCGCCGCAAGGCACAATCCGCACAGGCCGACGGACTCTCCGAAGATGAGCGGCAGCGTCTTGCCACCTTGCTGGATGAGCACCGCCCATGATCGATTTCTGGATGGCAACCGGGCTGTTGCTGCTGGTCGCGCTGAGCTTTTTGCTGTTTCCGCTGCTGCGCGGCCATCGCGCGCAACGGGAAGAAGACCGCACGGCTCTGAACGTGGCGTTGTATCAGGAGCGACTGAGCGAGTTACAGGTTCAGCACGAGCAGGGCGTGTTGTTGGCGACGCAATTGCAGGCTGCACGTGCCGAAGCAGCGCGCGAGCTGCTCGCCGACACCGAAGGCGCAGAGCCTGCCCGGACATCGCGTCTGGGCAAGCCCTTGCTGGTGCTGGCTGCGGTGCTGGTCCCGGTGTTGGGACTGGCGGGCTATCTTCAACTGGGTGCCAGTGACCGGGTTGAATTGAGTCGCGAATTCGCTCGACCACCGACCTCGCTGGCAGACATGACCCAGCGCCTTGAGCGCAGCGTGCAGGCTCAGCCGGATTCCGCCGAAAACCTCTATTTTCTGGCGCGCAGCTATATGGCGCAGAACCGCCCCGGTGATGCCGCGCAGATGTTCGAGCGCTCGGTGGCGCTGGCCGGAAGGCAGCCCGAGTTGCTCGGGCAATGGGCTCAGGCGCTGTATTTCGCCCGCGACAAGCACTTCACGCCACAGGTGCAGGCGCTGACCGACGAAGCGCTGCAGGCTGACCCCAGGGAAGTTACCAGCCTTGGCCTGCTCGGGATTGCCGCGTTCGAAACACAGCGCTATCAGGCGGCCGTGGATTATTGGACCCGGTTACTTGCCGCACTGCCCGCAGATGACGCATCGCGTTCGGCACTGGAAGGCGGCATTGCCCGCGCCAGAGATAACCTTGCCAAACGCGCTGCAGACGCGGCGCCGGCAGTGAAGGCGAAGTCGATAAAAATTCATGTCGAGCTGGCTCCCGGGCTTCAAGGCAAAGTAAGGCCGAGCGACAGCGTGTTCATCTTCGCCCGCGCCATCAATGGCCCGGCGGCACCTCTGGCGGTCAAACGCATTACCGTGGCGGACTTGCCTGCCGACGTGGAACTGAGCGATGCCGATGCGATGATGCCGCAACTGAACCTGTCGAACTTCGCGCAAGTCCAACTGGTTGCGCGAGTGTCTCGCGCGGGGCAGCCAACCACCGGTGAGTGGGTCGGCCGCAGTCAGCCTCTGGCCAGTGATACTGCGGCGCAGCAGGCATTGACCATCGACAGTCCGGATAACTAGAGAAATCGCTTATGTACCGTACCGCACGCATCACCTTGTTGGGTCTGGTCGTTGGCCTGAGTGCCTGTGCTGTCCAGCATCCGGCACCGCCTCACAGCCAGGATCCGATTCTTAACCTGCCGGGTGGCCAACAGCCCGGCGCGCCGCGTCCGAGTACCGCACCTTCGGAGCCTGTCAAGGCACCTGCCGCAGCACCGAAGACTTCGGCCAGCTTCGCGCCGCCACCGGGTGGCGGCAGCCATTGGGACCCGCGCCTGGGCGTGTACGTGATGGACGATCAGCCCAACACTTTCTATCGCCAGCGCACCTATTACCAGTGGAATGACGGCTGGAGCTGGGCAACCAGCCCCAACGGTCCGTGGCAGGCGACCGATGTCAGTGGTGTACCGGCAGGGCTGGGCAAACAGTTCAGTAAATGATTCAGGCTTCAATAAAAACGGCGACCTCGAAGGTCGCCGTTTTGCATTGCCTGAGCGGCTTATTTACCCGGATAGATCTGGTCGAACACCCCACCATCGATGAAATGGGTCTTCTGCACCGTGCGCCAGTCACCGAAGGTTTTCTCCACCGAGAGGAAGTCCACTTTCGGGAAGCGATCGGTGTACTTGGCCAGCACCGCCGGATCACGTGGGCGCAGGTAGTTTTTGGCAGCGATTTCCTGGCCTTCCGGGGACCACAGGTAGTTGAGGTATTCCTCAGCCAGGAGGCGGGAGCCTTTCTTGTCCACGACCTTGTCGACCACACTCACCGGTGGCTCGGCTTCTGCCGACACGGAGGGATAAACCACTTCGAAC
Source organism: Pseudomonas cerasi (assembly GCF_027983475.1). NCBI lineage: Bacteria > Pseudomonadati > Pseudomonadota > Gammaproteobacteria > Pseudomonadales > Pseudomonadaceae > Pseudomonas > Pseudomonas cerasi. Next base: position 187,294 of record NZ_JAQJVM010000002.1, on the reverse strand, counting down.
TGATCGCGACCGAATTCGCGGGCGATCATTTCCGCTTCATTCTCGAAGGTGACCAGCACGTCGCCGATCTGGTTGGTCATGAACGTCGTGGTCGCGCCACGGCCGCCGGTATCAAGCACCGGCACATGGCTGAACAGATCACCGACGAATTTCTTCGCCGCCGCTTCATCGCCACCTTTTTTCAGGGTGTAACCCCATGCCGAGAGGTAGGTGTAGCGACCGTTGCCCGAGGTTTTCGGGTTGGGCACGATGACTTCCACGCCATCCTTGATCAGGTCCGGCCAGTCTTTGAGGGCCTTCGGATTGCCCTTGCGCACAATGAACACCGTGGCCGACGTGAAGGGCGCGCTGTGGTTCGGCAGGCGGCTGACCCAGTCTTTCGGCACCAGCTCGCCGTTGTCGGCCAAGGCGTTGATGTCGGTGGCCATGTTCATGGTGATCACGTCAGCCGGCAGCCCGTCGATGACCGAGCGCGCCTGCTTGCTCGACCCGCCGAAGGACATCTGCACGGTCACATCTTCATTCTTCTCGGCTTTCCAGTGTTTCTGGAAGGCGCTGTTGTAGTCCTTGTAGAAATCACGCATCACGTCATAAGAGACGTTGAGCAGCGTTGGAGCTGCCTGGGCAGCGCTGGCAAAAGCCAGGCCGGCGGCCAGTAGCGAGGCGGCGAAGAGTTTATTCACTGCAGGGTCCTTGAGATGAAGAGTGGTGTGACAAGCCTGATGGCGTAATGCCGCGACACTATCAGCATCGCGCCTGCGGTTTAAAGACCGAAAAGATCTTTGCTTATGCCTTGTGCTCGGTTTTTTTGAACAATTGATTGCCACATCTTGAGCAGAACGCCGCGCCATGCTCGTGAAGGTTTTTCGAGCACACGGGGCAGTCGTGTTTCAGTTGCTCGCCGCGCATGGCATTGGCCAGCTCGGCGGTGAATATCCCGGTAGGCACGGCGATGATTGAGTAGCCGGTAATCATCACCAGCGAAGAGAGCATCTGGCCGAGCGGGGTCTTGGGCACGATATCGCCAAAGCCCACCGTCGTCAGGGTCACGATAGCCCAGTAAATGCCCTTGGGAATACTGGTGAAGCCATGCTCTGGGCCTTCGATCACGTACATCAGCGTGCCGAACACCGTGACCAGTGTAGACACGGTGACCAGAAACACGATGATCTTCTGCTTGCTGCCACGCAGCGCCGCCAGCAAATAGTTGGCCTGGCGCAGGTAGGTGCCGAGCTTGAGCACCCTGAAGATCCGCAGCATACGGATGATCCGCACGATCAGCAGGTATTGCGCATCGCTGTAATAGATCGACAGCACGCCGGGCACGATGGCCAGCAGGTCCACCAGCCCGTAGAAACTGAATGCGTACTTCAGCGGCCGTGGCGAGCAATAGAGGCGCAGGATGTATTCGATGGCGAACATCAGCGTAAAGCCCCATTCGACCCATGCGAAAAGCATCGCGTAATCACGATGAATACTCTCGATGCTGTCGATGATAGTGACCAGCAGACTGAGCAGAATCGCGACCAGCACCGCCTTGTCAAACATCCGCCCGGCAGGCGTATTGGCCTCGAAAATAACAATATGCAACCGCTCGCGGCGGCTGAGAGAGCTGTCCATGGTGCTTCCCGAATTAAAGATCGGGTGAGCCTAGGAGCATGGATCGGCAAGTGCAAGCACACAAGCGAGCTTGCTCGCGAAGAGGTCGTTACAGCCGCGTAAAGGTGACCTGAGCCGACCCCCAATCCACCTGATATCGCAGAACCGCCGTGTGACGCAGTGCATCACGAACTACATTCCCACGCTGGAGCGTGTGAACGATAATCCGGGTAGTGACTGACACGGGGAGTAAACATGCAGTATGCAGGCGAAGGCTTTTCTCTCAGGATATTGGCATTTGATGATGCCGAGCTGATCAGCCGTTATGAAAACACCCATCGCCAGCATCTGCAGCCCTGGGAACCGCTAAGGGACGATGACTATTTCATCCTCGAAAACACCCGATCAAGGGTCCAGCAGCAATGGGAAAGCATGCAGACCGGCAGCGCGGTCTTTTTCCTCATAACAGCTCCGGGCGGCGAATTGCTGGGACGCTGCAGCTACACCAACATCGTGAGAGGCGCTTTCCAGGCCTGCAACCTCGGCTTCTCACTGGCAGAAACCGCTCAGGGGCAGGGCTTGATGAAAAGATCGCTGGAAGTCACCAATCGCTACTGTTTCGAACAGATGGGGCTGCATCGAATTATGGCCAGCCACATGCCAGCCAATGTACGCAGCGAGCGACTTCTGCAATCACTCGGCTTCGAAAAGGAAGGGCAAGCGCGCGCCTACCTGAAAATTGCCGGTGTCTGGGAAGACCATGTCCTCAGAGCACTGATCAATCCGAACCACGCCTGATGGCGTGGCGAACGCGCATCCTACTGCTGCGCCACGTCATCCTTCTCCCAGCCGCCGCCGAGAGCCAGAAACAGATTGATCTGCCCCATCGCCACCTGCGTGTTGGCCTCTGCCATCTGCGCGCGTACGTCGGTGTAAGTGCGCGTGGCTTGCAGGTCGGCGAGGAACGAGGCGCGCCCGGCCTGATAGAAGCGGTGCGTCTGGTCAGCCGCTTCTTTGGCAGATTGCTCGGCTTCTCTGAGGGCGTCGCGGCGGTCGAGCAGGGCGGTGTATTGCGCCAGGCCGGTCTGGGTTTCACGGATGGCGTTGAGCACCACACCATCAAAGCGCGCAAGGGCCGCCTGCGCCGAGGCTTCGGCTTGATGGATGCGGGCGCGCGAGCCATTTGAAGGGATGGTCCAGTTCAGCAGCGGGCCGAAGCCCCAGCGATTGGCCGCCGGTTTGCCGAGGTTCTCGATCAGGCCGGTGGTGCCAATGCTCGCGCCGATGCTGATGTCCGGATACAACTCGCCGGTGGCAACGCCGATCTCGGCAGTCGACATCGCCAGATGGCGTTCAGCCTGACGCACATCCGGGCGGCGTTTGAGCAGTGCTGCGCCGTCGCCCACAGGAATGACCTGCGCAATCTGCGGCAACTGGTTGCAGGCGCTTACCCCGGCGGGCAGTTGCTCGACAGGTTTGGCCAGCAACATCGACAGGCGAAACATCGCGGCCTGACGGCGCGCTTCGTAACGGGGCATTTCGGCGCGCAATGACTTGAACTGCGTCTGCGAACGAGTGACCTGGGTTTCATCGCCACGCCCGGCATCGCGCAGGCGCTGGTTGAGGGTCACGCTCTGTTGTTGCAGGTCCAGCGATTCGCGGGCGATATCGAGCTCTTCGTTGGCGGCACAAATCTGCGTGTAGGCGCGCACCACATCGGCGACCACTGTGATACGTGCCGTATCCACCGCCGCCTGATTGGCATCGACATTGGCCTGCGCCGCCTCGATGCCACGCTGCAAGGTGCCGAACAGATCGAACTGGTACGAAGTGGTCAGACCCACGTCGCCGACATTGGCCACCGGCACCTTGTCGGTCAGCAGAAACGCCTCGCCGGACTCCTGCACGCGCTGAGCGCCGATCTTCGCGCCGTTGGTAAAGCCGCCAGCCGCCTCGGCTTCCGAGGTCTGATAGCGAGCACGCTGCAGGTTGGCGGCGGCGATGCGCAGGTCGGTATTGGAAGCGATGGCCTGGCGCACCAGCTCATCCAGCCGCGCATCCTGATACAGACGCCACCAGTGCGCCGGCACCGGGGCGGAAACCGTGTTGACCGAGCGGCCCGCCAGTTCACCCTGCAGGTCCGGACGGTTGATCGCGCCCTCCTTGGGCAACCGGTAATCCGGGCCGACCATCTGGCAGGCCGACAGCAAGGCGGTAAAGCCGAGCGCGGCCACGCGTAAAGCACGTTTCATCGGCTGCGCTCCTGCGTGTCGTCGATGATCGACACCGTCGCGGTACGTCCGGCAATCATGCGGAAGTCGGCGGGCACGTCATCGAAGGCGATCCGCACTGGAATCCGCTGCGCCAGACGCACCCAGCTGAAAGCCGGGTTGACGTTGGGCAGCAGGTTCGAGCCACTGCTGCGGTCGCGGTCTTCGATACCGGCAACGATGCTCACCACATGGCCGGTCAGCCGCGCGTTGTCGCCGATGACGCGGATGTCGACGCCCTGGCCGACATGGATGCCATCGAGCTTGGTTTCCTCGAAATAGCCGTCGATGTGGAACGACGTCGAATCAACCACCGAAAGCACTGGACGCCCGGCAGTGACGAACTCATGTTCGCGGGGCGCGCGGTCGTTGAGGTAGCCGTCCACCGGGCTGCGTATCACCGAGCGATCCAGGTTCAACTGCGCGGCGTCCACTGCAACCTTTGATTCGCCCAGTGCGGAAAGGGCTCGGGCTTCGCGTGACTGGCTTTCTTCCAGTTGTTCGCGGGCGACCAGATTGCCCAGGCCACGGTTACGTTTGTTCTCACGGCGTGCCTGCTCCCAGGTTTCCTGACGTTCGGCGACCGTCGCCTGCGCCTGGCGCAGTGCCAGACGGAAGCGGTCCTGATCGATGGTGAACAGGACCTGGCCCTTGTGCACGGGCTGGTTGTCAGTGACTTCGACCTTCTGGATCAGCCCGGAGACGTCCGGTGCGATTTGCACGATGTCGGCGCGGATATGCCCGTCGCGCGTCCACGGTGCATACATGTAATACATCACCATGCGCCATACGACCACGGCGGCCAGGGTGACAACCAGCAGGGTCAGGACCACGCGGCCCAGTGTCAGTATCGGTTTTTTCATGTCATCAGGTATCGACTTAGAGTATCCACGGCGCCGAGCAACAAAGCGTATAGACCTACGTTGAACAAAGCCCGGTGCCAGACCAGACGGTAGAAGTGGGCACGCGACAGCACCGCATGCACGACAAGAAACAGCAGATAGGCGATGCCCATCATCGCCAGAAACGTGGGGATGAAGATCCCGCTGATATCCAGATCACCGATCACAGGGGCGCTCCATCGATGTTATGCGGCAGTTGTTCGGTCAGTTCCCCGCCCACGGTGACGATCTCGACCCCCGGCAGCAGCGCCAGGCGCAGGCCGCTGAGAGCATGCAGCAGGTGCAGTCGGGCCGGGTTGTCGCCCATCTCCTGATCGGTCAGTGAACGGCGTGCGCGGTCCATGGCCATCAGCAGGCCTCTGGGCGCGGGCAGTCGTTCACCGGCCTTGCGGCACTGTTTGAAATAGCCGCTGACTTCGTCGATCACCTGACGCAGCAATACCTGAGCCGCAGGCGTGGCGCGGCGGGTGTAGGCCAGCAGGTCGAGCATGTTCAGCGCGACGCGCAGCTCACGCAGGGCAATCCCGGTGTCCTGAGCGGTGAGCGTCAGGCGCGGCAATTGCTGCATCAGGCGGTCGAGCATTTGCACGCCCATGCGCCGGTGTTCGGCCAGAGAAGCGTTTTCACTGAGGCTGGCGATGTCACGCCAGCTGAAACGGGTCAGACGCTTGACGGCCAGTTCGACGCCGAACGGGCGGAACACCAGGGTCCAGATGAAGGCGAACAACAGCCCGGCAGGACCCGCCAGGTTGGAGTTGAGGAAGTTCATGAAGTCCGCGTCATAAGCGCTCTGGATGCTGATGAACGACGAGGTGTTGACGATGGTCAGCAGCGTGCCGAGAAAGAAGCGCGGTTGCACGGTCAGGGTACCGACGCAAATGAACGGCACGGAAAAGGCCAGCACCAGCATCGGGAAGTCATGCAGGTTGGGCAGCACCACGAACAGGTACAGGCTGGCGAACACTACCGAGAGCAGGGTCCAGAAGAAGAACCGGTAGATTTGCGGAGCAGGGTCGTCCATGGCAGCGAAGAAGCTGCACGACACCGCTGCCAGTGCCACGGCACTTGCGCCGTCTTTCCAGCCGAGCAGAATCCATAACACCGACGCAGCAATGATCGCCAGTACTGTCGAAGTCACCGAATAGAGCATCAGGCCGCGGTCGAGAAACGGGGTCAACCGGCCCAGGCGCCAGTGGCGATAGACCGCGCGCCACTGTGACTGATCGTCGGTCTTGATCGCGTATTGCAGGGTTCGGCAATCCAGCCACAGGTCGATCCACTCACCCAGCCTGAACAGCGTATTGGATAGCAGGAGTTGATCGCGATCGTCCAGTTGCGCGGAATCTGGTTGCAGGCTCTGCAAGTCGCGGTGCAACTGTTGCCATCCTTCCAACTGCGGCGCGTCGGCAGTGCTTTCGAGCCAGTCACAAGCCTTTTGCAACAAGGGCTTGATGCTGGCCAGCAGCTCGGGCGTGCGCCGCTCCAGCGCCCACAGCGCGTCATCCAGCGCATCGATGACCGGCAAGAGGTGGATCATCCGGCCGCGCAGTTCATTGGCGTTGCGCACGGTTTGCTTACGGGCGCCTTCGTGGCTCAACTGGCCGATCATCATTTCCAGCGAGTTGAAGCTGCCGACCATCGAATTGCGCAGCGTGCCGATTTCTTCGGGCTGACAGGTACGGCTGATAAAGCGCTGACTGTAGGTCGCGGCATCACTGAACCATTTCTCCGTGGTGGCCTGAAACACAGGTGCCAGGCGCCTGGGCCAGAACATCGCACCTACGACGGCGGCGCAGATGATGCCGAGAAAAATCTCTTCGGTACGCGACACCGCGATGTCGAACACAGCCTGCGGGTTGTCGACCACCGGCAGCGAAATCAGCGGCATGGTGTAGCCGGCCAACATCAGGGCGTAGCTGTTGGCGGTGCGCAAGTGCAGGGACAGAAACAACAGGGTCCCGGTCCACAGCCCGACCACGATGGCCAGCAACAAGGGCGTTTGTACGAACATCGGCACCAGCAGCACCGACGCCGCTGCACCGGCCAACGTCCCGGCCGCTCTGTACAGCGCCTTGGAGCTGGTCGGGCCGACGAAGGGGCTGGAGACGATGTACACCGTGGCCATCGCCCAGTAGGGGCGGGGCATTTCCATCAACAATGCGATGTACAGCGCCAGCATCGACGCGCCGAAGGTGCGCACACCGTAGAACCAGTCACGTGCCGGCGGAACGCTGGAGAAAAATCCGTTCAAGCCTGGCCCCCGTGTTCGCGCTGCGCCGCATCAGCAAAGGCCTGTAACACACGCAAGGTGGCCTCCAGATCGGCAGGCTGCAGACCTTGCAGCACTTCGGCGCGCAAGCGGGTCAGCTCGGCTTCGATGGCGCAGGCCAGTGCGCGACCTTTGCGAGTCAGGCTCAAGGCCTTGGCGCGGCGGTCATTCGGGTCTTCAGTGCGGCAAACGATATCGGCCTTGCACAACTGGTCGAGCAGACGCACCAGCGTCGGGCTCTCCATGCCAGCCGCCTGGGCGACTTTCACCTGATGTGCGCCATCGCCCAGACGCGCAATGGCCAGCAACGGACCTGCGCAGGCTTCGGAAATGCCATAGGTCACCAGCGTGTTCTGGCAGATGCGTCGCCATTGGCGAGACGCGGCCACCAGGCCACTGCTGATTGTCCGATGCAGGGATTCGACAGACATGGAAACACCAGGAATTTAGTTAGGAGCGATATTGTTAGCAGGGAGATAAATAGCTTGCTAACTAATATCCCGTAACAACTGCTTACAGTCAACCCGAAGCCGCCCGGCGGAGGCGCTTTTTTAACCCGGCGAAAGCATATTTCGAGGCGGTGTAGCGTTGATGAAGGGGCGCCTTTGTCAGTTTCAAGTGCCATAAGTTCATTTTTCATGAAGATAATTGCTACCGTCTGTCGGTAATTTGCGGCTTTTTGCGCTGTATCGGCCTCGATACATTCAAAAAAATGACGCGCTTCGCAAAACACTTCTTCACGTTAATCAACGCTTACAGCTTGGTGGTGGCACATAGCCTCATCGCAACAATTGATATCGTAATGATGTCATTGGCTATATTTAGACGTTTTGTTGACGCCAAAGCATTGTCGATGCTGTTTAAAAAATAAACGATTCAGCCGATAGTCTGGATGACCAAACGGGCCAGCACACCCGTTCCAGAGCCATTCAGTTGGTGCGCGATGCGCACCTTGCGAGCTACGCCATGATCGACCTTGCTACCTGGAATCTCTCCGTCCCTGTCGGAAGCCCTGCGACCATCATCGAAACCCCCAAATTGGTAAAGGGCTATCGGGATGGCTATTTCCAGTCCGGGGATACGCTGTTCTTCTGGGCACCGGTGACGGGTTCAACCACCGAAAACGCCAAGTACCCGCGTTCCGAATTGCGCGAGACGACGTCGGACGGAAGAGTCTTCAACTGGGCCTACTCCAGTGCCGACAACTTTCTGCGCGCGACCCTGGAAGTCGATCAGGTGCCTTCCAGCGGCAAGATCGTGATCGGTCAGATTCACTGCTACCAGAGCACCGAACCGCTGCTGAAGGTGGAGTATCAGTACAAGGAGAAGCTGCAGACCGGCAATATCGTCGCCAAGTTTCGCCGTACGCCGGACTCGGAAATCGAGGTCATCAACATCGCTCAGGGTGTGCCGCTCAATAAGCAGTTCAACTACACCATCAACCTGTCGCCGTCTGGCGATCTGACGGTGAATGCCTTCGACGCAGTCTGGTACGCCAAGCTGGATTCAGCCTGGGCCAGCAAACTGTTCTATTTCAAGGCAGGGGTCTACACCCAGGACAACACCGGCTACACCACGGAAGGCGGCTCGGCCACGTTCTACAAGCTGGCCATTGCCCACGAGAAAAAGAATTGATCCTTTCGCGCCGCAGGCTTCAGGCCGCCGGGAATATCAGACTGAAGCAGATTCTGCCGACGGCGGGTTGAGCGACTTCGACCCGACCGCCGTGCAGTTGCATGATTGCCGCGACGATCGCCAGCCCCAGGCCGTTGGAATCCGAACGCTCATGGCGTGAGGCATCACCGCGATAGAAACGATCGAACAAGCGTGCGAGGGTGGCTTCCGGCAGCACCGGTCCACGGTTCTCCACATCGATCTTCCAGTGCCCGTCCACAGCCGTCACCTGCATCAGAATCTCGCTGTCTTCATCGGCGTAGCGGATCGCATTGGCGACCAGATTGCTCAATGCACGCCGTAGCAAAATCGGATCGGCCTGCAACGTACCTTGTCCGTGGGGGCTCAGGGTCAGGTTGCGTTCTTCGGCCAGCCCTTCGAAATAGCCGGCAACCCGTTGCAGTTCATCATGCAGATCCAGCGATTGACGCTCCAGAGCGGCCTGGGCTTCGTCCGCCCGTGCCAGAAACAGGATGCTTTCCACCAGCCGCGAGATGCGCTCCAGCTCTTCCAGATTGGAGGCCAGCAGCGCCTGATATTCATCGGCGCTGCGGTTCTGGCGCAAGGCAACCTGACAATGGCCCATCAGCGAACCGACCGGTGTGCGGATTTCGTGGGCCAGATCGGCAGAGAACTGCATCAGGCGTCGGTAGCCATCGTCCAGACGGTCAAGCATGGCGTTGAAGGCGTCGCTCAATTGTTGCAGCTCGACGGGCGTATCACGGCTGTCGAGGCGTTTGTGCAGGCTGGCCGGGGTGATTGCGGCGGCATGGGCAGCCATTCTTCGCAGTGGACGCAAGCCGCGACGCAGCAGTACATAACCCAGGGCTGCGGTGATCAGAAACGCCAGGGCCACGGCTATATAGATGCGCTGACGGAAGCTGGCGAGCATGGCCATTTCCTTGACCATCAGGTGCGCTGCCTGCAAACGTACTTCGACACCGTTGGACATAACCTGTACGGCAGCAGCGCGCAACGGCACGCCTTGCAGGCTCATGCCGCTGCGCAGGTCATCGACACGCAGCGGTTGGTCCTGCGCCACGGTCGGCAGTTCCGGCAAGGGCGCGTGCTGCGGGTTGACGGAGATAACCGGTGACTTGCCCGGCTCGCCGATGATGAAGATGTCTTCTTCGCTGTCGAGCATGTTCTCGAACAGCTGCGGGCTGCCCTTGAGGTTGTCCATGGTCAGGTCATAGCGCAGCAGCTTGCGAAAGTGGTCCAGTCGCGCGAGCACGGCATGGTCACTGCGTTGCATCACTGTTGCTTCGATTGACTGATACAGATACAGGCCGGCACCGCTGACGGTGAGCATCGCCACCAGAGCAAATGCCAGGGTCGAGCGCAGGGTCAGGGAAGGCTGGCGTCGCATGGCCGTACCTCGCACACATAACCAATGCCGCGCACGGTGTGGATGAGCTTGACCGGGTAGGGCAGGTCGACCTTGCTGCGCAGACGCTTGATGGCGACGTCGACGACATTGGTGTCGCTGTCGAAATTCATGTCCCAGACTTCCGAGGCAATCTGTGCCCTGGACAGTACGTCGCCTTCGCGGCGCAATAACAGGTGCAGCAGGGCGAACTCCTTGTTGGTCAGCACGATAACCTGTTGCTGACGCGTCACCCGGCGGCGCAACAGGTCCAGTTCCAGATCGGCGAGATGAAAATGGTCCGCCTCGCGCACCACGCCCCGGCGCAGGATGGTGCGGATGCGCAGCAGCAGTTCAGTGAAGGAAAATGGCTTGACCAGATAATCGTCGGCGCCCAGTTCCAGGCCGCGAATCCGGTCCTGCAACTGGTCGCGCGCGGTGAGAAACAGCACCGGCACGTCCTGCCGGGCGCGCAGTACTTCGATGATTTGCCAGCCGTCGATGCCTGGCAGCATCACGTCCAGCACGATCAGGTCGTAGCGGTTTTCCAGCGCCAGGTGCAGGCCGTCGGCCCCGTGCTGGGTCCAGTCCACCTTGTAGCCGGACTCACCCAGACCCTTCTTCAGGTACTCGCCGGTTTTGGTGTCGTCTTCAATCAGCAGGATATGCATCGTTTTGTCCGCTACGCTTTTGCCTGCACCCATGGTGCGCCGATGCCGGAGTCTAACCAGTTGCCGACAAGGTGTCCGGCGAATGACAAAAATGTCATTGCCCGGTCATTCTGCGGTGCCGGTAACGGTGCAAGGATGGGTTTCAGATATCAACTGCCAAGGAAGTACCGATGAAGACTGCACTCTCTACTACGTTCGGCCTGCTGTTGCTCAGCGCTGCTGTCATGACTCAGGCTGCTGACATGAAGGTGGTTAAACCGATGCGCGGGACCGTCGACAGCGTCAGCGCCGACACCCTCGATTTCACCACCCGCTCGGGTCAGCACGAAAGTATCAAGCTGACTGACAAGACCGGTATTCGTCTTGTGTCCGAAGCTGACTTCAAGCAAATCAAAGGCGACAGTTTTGTCGGTTCGGCTGCCATCCCGCAGGCGGACGGCACACTGAAAGCGCTGGAAGTGACCGTTTTTGAAGCCAGCCTCAAAGGCAGCGGCGAAGGCCACTATGGCTGGGAAAACGCTGATGGCAGCACCGGCACCATGACCAATGGCACCGTTGGCACGTTGGCTGGCACCGATGGCCGCACGCTGACCGTCAAATACGAGGGTGGCGAGAAGAAGCTGGTGGTGCCGCAGGATGTGCCTATCGCCTACGTCGAGCCAGGCAAGGTTGATCAGTTGACCAAGGGCGCCAAGGTCGTGGTGTTCCCGGCTGACGACGGCAAGTCTGCCCGTGGTGTGGCAGTCGGCAAGGACGGGTTTACCCCGCCGATGTAATCACCGCCAGGGCTGTCAGGGGCGCAAGGCTGCCCCTGGCAGCCTTTTCCATGCCTGATCAGAGGGATCTCGACATGAAAACCCGCCCCATTCATCCGTGGCCGGTGCGCCTGACGCACTGGGTCAATGCCGTGGGCATGGTCTGTATGTTCATGAGCGGTTGGGCGATCTACAACGCATCGCCACTGATGCCGTTCACCTTTCCCAAATTCCTGACACTCGGCGGCTGGCTGGGCGGTTCCATTGCCTGGCACTTCGCGGTGATGTGGCTGTTGGTCATCAACGGTCTGATTTATGTGCTGTATGGCGTGTTCAGCCGCCATTTCAAACGCGACCTGCTGCCGGTCCGGCCGTCCGAAGTGACGCGTGACATGAGTGACGCGTTGCGTTTTCGACTGGTCCACGTCAAAGGCCGTTACAACGCGGTGCAACGGCTGATGTACTGGCTGGTGCTGGCCATGGGTGTGTTGGTGGTGCTGTCCGGCCTGGCCATCTGGAAACCGGTGCAGTTTCAGGGGCTGGTCAGTCTGCTGGGCGGATTCGATTTCGCCCGTTGGGTACATTTCGGGGCGATGACCGCCATCGGCGCATTTGTCATCGTCCATCTGCTGCTGGTCGTGCTGGTGCCCAGTACTTTGCTGCCGATGATTACCGGCGGCCGCCAGCCGAACGAAGACGGAACTGCGCAATCATGAACGAACCACGTAAACGCATCACTCAGCGTATCCGCCTGGAGCCCGCGCAGGAGCGTCAACTGATCGATATTCAGCGCCGCTCGTTTCTGCGCGCGGGGCTGACCGTGGGCGCGATGTCGATGCTCACGGGCTGCAACCTGCAGGATGGCGATCAGGTCGACAAGGTGCTGTGGGCCATGTCGCGCTGGAATGACCGGGTTCAGGCCTGGCTGTTCAATGGCCAGAAGCTGGCGCCGACCTACAGCAAGGCGCAGTTGACCAACCCGTTCCCGTTCAATGCCTTCTACCCTGAGTACAACGTGCCGGAGCTGGATCTTTCCGATTACCAGCTGGCGGTGTCGGGGCTGGTGCGGGACAAGCAGCCGTGGACGCTGGGGGCGCTGCGCAAACTGCCGCAACGCACGGACATCACGCGGTTGATCTGTATCGAGGGCTGGAGCGCGATAGGGCAGTGGGGCGGTGTGCCGTTGAAGACCTTCCTGGAGTACATCGGCGCTGATACGACGGCGCGCTTTGTCGGTTTCAAGTGCGCTGACCGCTATTACTCGAGCCTGGATATGCCCACTGCGCTGCATCCGCAGACGTTGCTGGCGCTGGACTTCGGTGAAGTGGCGCTGCCACCTGATTACGGTTACCCGTTGCGGGTGCGGGTGCCGACCAAGCTGGGTTTCAAGAATCCCAAGCACATCGTCGAGATTTTCGTCAGCAACGAGAATCCTGGGGGGTATTGGGAGGATCAGGGGTACAACTGGTTCAGCGGGATCTAGGAGCGGACGCAGAGCGTCGCACGATGGCGGTAGTGAGATTATCGTTCCTCACGCTCCAGCGTGGGAATGCCGTTCGTGACGCTCTGCGTCACACAGCGGTTCTGTGGTGTCAGGTGGATGTAGGCTCGACTCAAGTCACCTTTTCGCCCCTCGGCGAGTTACTTTGATGAGGCCAAAGTAACCAAAGCCTTTCGCTCCGGTTTCCGGCCCGACTTCGTCGGGTTCCTTCGCCCTGTCACTGATCCGGGGGTCGCCGCAACGGGCCATCCATGGCCCGGTGCGGCTAGCCTGGCGTCCTGCCAGGCTACCCCCGGATCAGCGCCAGGACTCAGCCGTCACTGACGTCGCAATTTGCGTTGTCTGTGCCATCGTGGTTGAAAAGCATTTCGGTGGTAGTTAATACGTTTTTGACTATCGTTCCTCACGCTCCGCGTGGGAATGCCGTTCGTGACGCTCTGCGTCACATGGCGGTTTTTTCTTTGTCAGGTGGATTGAGGTTCGGCTCAGGTCACCTTTTCGCCCCTCGGCGCCTTACTTTGAGGGACCAAAGTAAGCAAAGTCCCAGCTCCGGTTTCCGGCCCGACTTCGTCGGGTTCCTTCGCCCTGGCACTGACGTCGCACTCTGCGTCGTCAGTGCCATCGCGTTAAAAAGCGCTTTCAGGCGCGGCGTTTCAGGTCAGTTCAGGCCCAGTTTGCCGCGCAGGGTCGAGAGGTCTTCTGCCAGGGTGTTGACCGGGCCGACCAGGGCTTTGCGGTCGTTCTCTTTGACTTTGTCGTAGGTTTCAAAGCCACCGTCCTTGGTTTTGTACTTGGCGAGGATTTTGTCCACGGTGGCGAAGTTCTTGTCGACTTTGCTGGAGAAGGCCTTGTCCTGTTGTTCGATCTGCGGGCGGAACAGGTCGACGATTTTTTTCGCGCCGTCGATGTTGCCCTGGAAGTCATACAGGTCGGTGTGGCTGTAACGGTCTTCTTCGCCGGAGATCTTGGTCGCTGCCACTTCTTCCAGCAGGGCTGCGGCGCCGCCGACGACTTTTTCCGGCGGGAAGGTCAGGTCGGCCACGCGCTTTTCCAGGTCCTTGACGTCGCTCAACAGCTTGTCGGCGATAGGGCCCTGATCTTTTGTGGTGTTCTGCGAGAACAGCGCATATTCCAGACGATGGAAGCCGGTGAAGTCTTCCGCCGTCACGCCTTGTTCATGGTCGTCGACGCGTGAGTCGATGGATGCGTCCAGGTCACTGAACAGTTCGGCAATCGGTTCTACCGACTCGTAGTACACGCGGGTCGGAGCGTAGAGCTTCTTGGCCGTTGCGATGTCGCCTTTCTTCACGGCATCGGTGAATTTCTGGGTGTGGCTGACCAGCTCTTCAATGTTCTCGGTCACGTAGATCTTGTAGTCCGACACCGGGCCTACCAGATCCAGCGGCGCGGTGGCGGCAAAGGCCGCCAGCGGGGTCTGGAGCAGGCCAAGGGTCAGGAGCAAAGCCAGGGGCGTCTTTTTCATGAGTGTCTTCCGGGTCGGGAGTGGATAGGTCATGCGTTTTTAGTGGGCGCTACGGCCGCCAGCAGCGAGCGACCGATGAAATCCTGGTCGCCGGTTACCCCCGGCAGGGTGAAGAAATAGCCGCCTCCGATTGGTTTGAGGTATTCCTCCAGCGGCTCGCCGTTAAGCCGGCTCTGTACCGTAATGAAGCCTTTTTCCAGATCGGCCTGGTAGCAGATGAACAGCAGGCCCATGTCCAACTGACCGTTCTTGTTAACCCCATTGGAGTAATTGAACGGGCGGCGCAGGATCAGGTTGCGCTGGCTTTCGGCAGTACGCGGGTTGGCCAGGCGGATGTGCGAATCCAGCCGGGTTTTCTTGCCTTCCGGGTCGGCCGCATAGTTGGGCACATCGCTCTCGACCTTGCCGTCCATGGGCGCGCCGGTGCTTTTGCTGCGGCCGAAAATCGATTCCTGCTCCTGCAGCGGCGTGCGGTCCCAGCGCTCGACGAAGTTGCGGATGATGCGCACCGCCTGATAGCTGCCATTGGCGGCCCAGGCCGGTTCATCGCTGCCCGGCTGCACCCAGACCAGCTCGTTCATGGTCTTCTGGTTGTTGGAGTCCGGGTTCGCCGAACCGTCCCGGAAACCCAGGAAGTTGCGCGCGCTTTCCGGCGGCTGACCGGGTTTCTTCGGTGCCTGGGGCGGCACGGTGCCTTCCTGTTTCCAGCGCACCAGCAGCAGGTCGGGCAGGTTCTTGACGATGTCGCGCAGCGCATGGATGTTGCTGTCGGCAGTGTTGGCGCAGAACTGGATGCTCAGGTCGCCGTGGCAACTGGCCGGATCCAGCGCATCGTTGGGGAAACCGGTCATGCGGCTCAAGCGTTTCGGCTTGACCGGGGCCAGACCAAAACGCTCATCGAACAGCGATTCGCCCACCGACACGGTGATGGTCAGGTTGTCCGGGGTCACCACCGGACCGAGAATGCCCGAGTCCAGCGGTGGCAGTTTCGGATCGATCTCCGGCACCGGGCCACCGGTCATCAGGAACGCGATGCGCTCGTTCAGCGTGCGAAACAGGCGTTCCAGGTCCTCACGGTCTGCGGCCAGAACATCGAATGCCACAAGCATGCCCGCGGCCGGGCGCGGGTTGACGATGCCGCTCTGATGCTGGCCGTGAAACTCGTTGTGATCCTGCGTTTTTTCACTGTTCGGCGCTTCGGCGACTTGTGCAGGTGCTGCGGCAAGTACGTTGCCACTCAGGCTGCTGCCAGCCAGCGCGGCCCCTGCAGCGCCGAGCCCCATCAGCACGCGGCGGCGTTGCAGGGAGGCCGGAGCGTTGGTTGTTTCTGGATTGCTGTCCGGATTTTTCATCGTGATGTGCTGTGCTCCAGTAAATCAGAGGCCGGAGAGGCCGAGTGCCGGGTCGATGCCATTGAGTGCGTCAGCCAGAGCGCCAGCCTTGGCGGCGATCTGCTTGCGCTGCGCCTCATCCACCTGGTCGTAGGGGCGCACACCACCATCAGCGCTGCTCAACGCATCGAGCGTGGTGTCCAGATCCGCCATGGCGGCGTCGATCTTCTGCAACAGATCGCCTGCACTGCGGCTCAGCAACGGACGCAGCAGGTCGACGATCTTGCGGGTGCCGTCCAGGTTGGCGGCAAAACCGTTCAGGTCGCTGTGGCTGTAACGTTCCTCTTCGCCGTTGCTGCGTACCTCAGCCAGGCTACGCAGTGTGCGAGTGGCAATGGCCGCCAGCTGTTCGGGCGCCAGCGATTGCGCCATCAACTGTTGCTTGAGCTGGGTGACATCGGTTTGCAGACGCTGCGCGATCGGCGCCAGGCCCTCGACGCTGTGTTGCTCGTACAGGCCGTATTCGATGCGGTGAAAGCCGCCGAAGCCGGAGTCCTGTTCACGTTTCTCGTAATAGTCGGCGCGGGCGTTGATTGCGTTGTCCAGTTCGGCCAGGCGCTGCGCCGCCGGTGCAATGCGCTGGTAGGCGGCGCGGGCGGGCAGGTAGGCCGCCTGGGCAGCGCTCAGGTCGCCGGCATCGATGGCCTGTTGCAGGGCGTTGACTGCCTTGATCAGCGCCGAACTCTGCAGGCTCAGGTACACGCGGTATTCGGAGAGCGGCCCGATGAAGGCGGTCATGGACGGACGCGCCTTGGCATTGGCGTCGGACTCTGCGGTCGGCGTGACATGCAAGGTGCCGCGCGGATTGCTCAGCAGACCGCAGGTAATCGCGTAATCGCCGGGTGCCAGGTTGGCATTGATCACCTGGCTTAGCCCAGGTGCGATGTTTTCCCGTTCTTCAATCACCAGCACGCCATCGAGGATTTCCCATTCGACGGCGCGCTCCGAGCGGTTGACGATGCGGAAGGCGTTCTTGCCCGCCGCGACCGTCAAGGCGTTCGGTTCGCAGTTGTGGGCGTGGATATTGACCACGGTTTCAGTACCGGCATTGGCCGCGCGCTTTTTGGCCGCGACCTGCGAGGCGTAGTAGAACAGCCCGCCGGCGGCGATCATCAGGATCACTGAGCCGGCGACTGCCAATCGCAGGACACGGGGCGGCCGGGCTTTCCCGGAAGGCCCTGAGGGACGGTTAGACATGGAGGCCCTTATTCGTTCGTAACAGAAGATGTGTTTGGCTGCATGACCTTGCCAGTCGTCGGTGTGTGCGGCTTGAAGAACAGCAGCAGTGCCCCGATCAGGTAAATCAGGTAGGCACTCAGGGTGCTGACCGTCGGCGCGTCCTGATAACCGAACATGCCCGCCAGTACCGAACCGGCAGGGCCGTCCATCGGCAGCAGCGCACTGATGTCGAAGACCACTTCCTGCAGGTGATTCCAGACGCCGGCTTCATGCAGTGCCTGAACGGAGTTGGCGAGAATGCCCGCCGCTACCACCAGAATGAACAAACCGGTCCAGCGGAAAAACAGGCTCAGGTTCAGACGCATACTGCCGCTGTAGATGGCTACGCCGAAACCGACCGCCAGCAACAGGCCGAGCAGCGCACCCAATGGCGCGCCGGAGCCTTCGCTCTGCTGGAACACAGCGAGCAGAAAGAATACGGTTTCCAGCCCTTCGCGGGCCACGGCAAAAAACACCATGGCGATCAGCGCGTAGGTCTGGTTTTTCGAGCCGGTGAGGGCCGCGTCGAGTGATTCGTGCAGCGCATGCTTGATCGACCGCGCGACCTTGCGCATCCAGAACACCATGGAGCTGAGAATGCCGACCGCGATCAGGCCGACGATCCCTTCGAACAGTTCCTGCTGCTTCTGTGGGAACTCGGCGCTCATCAACTCAAGCCCGCCACCGACGAACAGCGAGAGCGCGGCGGCCAGAAATACGCCGATCCACACCGCAGGCATCCACTCGCCGCGGCCGGTCTGCTTCAGGTAACTGGCGATAATGCCAACGATAAGCGCGGCTTCGATGCCTTCGCGCAGCATGATCAAAAAGGGAACGAGCATATCTCACCGAGTCAAAGCTGTAGGGTGAAGGTCTCTCGGCATGTCGTAGGCCGGAAACACTGCGTAACATAATGATACTCATTCTTGAATGCGTGTAGTTGTTTTTTATCGGGATTGCGTTTTTGAAAAGTCGTTCAGGTCAGGTTCAGCTAATCGATCACGATTTTCTGAACGTTCCGTGGTCTTCGGAAATCAGCGATCATTTTCAACACCTCTGTAAACCGTGGTTGCCCCTCTGACCGCTTTATTCCGGAAATCATCATGTCATCAGAATCAGACAGCGCTGACCGCAGGCATGCCGAGGCGGTCGCTGCGCTCAGGTCCATAGACCCGCAATGGCAGTCGCTGATTGACCAGGTCGGCCCCTGTCTGCACCCGGTCAGTGCAGCGCAGGACCCGTTTCAGGCGCTGGTCAAGGCCGTCGCCTACCAGCAATTGCATGCCAGGGCAGGCGATGCGATGGTCATGAGGTTGCGTGCGCTTTTTGTGGATGACAGCTTCCCGGGGGCGCAGGCACTGGTCGAGCTGGATGATCAGGCACTGCGCTCCTGTGGGTTCTCGGCGTCCAAATGCCGGGCGATCAAGGCGATTGCCGCTGCGCGAGTGGACGGTCTGGTGCCTGAGGTCAGTGCGGCGCTGGCCATGGGCAACGAAGCGCTGGTCGAACGCCTGATCCAACTGCCTGGTGTGGGGCGCTGGACCGTGGAGATGATGCTCATTTACGGGCTCGGTCAGCTGGATGTGATGCCCGCCAGCGACTTCGGCGTGTGCGAAGGCTACCGGCGACTGTATGCTCTGGAACTCAAACCGTCGCACCGGCAAATGGCCCGGCTTGCCGAGCGCTTCGCGCCTTACCGAACCATTGCTGCCTGGTATCTGTGGCGAGTGCCGGCCGATTTCAGCGAAAACGGCTCATCTCGAATTTGAAAGCAAGAGTCGGAGTGCCCGGTGGCCCTGACAGGCGCAGGCTTATCGAAAATCAAGGCAGGCTCGACCATGGACAGCACAGAACGCACCCAACCGGCACGCGCCCCGCGCACTGAAGACGACCCGCGCTGGGACATTCTGGTCAATCGGCGTTCACACGCTGGCGCTGACTTCGTTTATGGCGTGCTGACCACCGGCATCTATTGCAACCCTTGCAGCCCGACACGCCTTCCGCGTCCGGAGAACGTGGTGTTTTTTGACAGTGCGCGCGACGCCGAGGCTGCCGGGTTTCGCCCGTCCCTGCGCAATGCCGGCGACCCGAATGCGCTGCAACTCAGATACGCAGAAGTCGTTGCCCAGGCCTGCAGACTGATCGATTCCGCCGAATCGATGCCCAATCTGACCGAGCTCGCCGAGCAGGTCGGGATGAGCGGTTTTCATTTCCACCGTATTTTCAAAAGGCTGACCGGGCTGACGCCCAGGACCTACAGCGTCGCCTCGTTACGCTCGCGGGTGAAAACTCAGCTCTCAGAGGACGTAAGCATTACCCGTGCGTTGTACGAGGCGGGCTACAACTCCAACAGTCGTTTCTATGAGGCTTCGCAGAACATGCTCGGCATGAAACCTTCTGAATACCGCGCGGGCGGCGCCAATGTCGATATCAGGTTCGCCCTGGGTGAAAGTTCGCTGGGTTCGATTCTGGTGGCCACCAGCAGCAAGGGCATCTGTGCGATTTCGCTCGGTGATGACCCGCATGCGCTGATCGAAGCTTTCCAGGACCAGTTTCCCAACGCCAACCTGATCGGTGCAGACGCAGCGTTCGAACAACTGGTTGCCGAGGTCGTGGGTTTTGTCGAATCACCCGCGACCGGCCTGGCGCTGCCACTGGATATCCGCGGCACGGTGTTTCAGGAGCGGGTCTGGCAGGCGCTCAGGGACATTCCCGCTGGATCGACGGCCACCTACACGCAGATCGCGGCGCAGATAGGACTGCCCAGTGCAGTCCGTGCGGTTGCCAACGCCTGCGGTGCGAACAAGCTTGCGGTGGCCATTCCCTGTCACCGGGTGGTGCGCAGCGATGGATCGTTGTCGGGCTATCGCTGGGGCGTCGAGCGCAAGCGCAAGCTGCTTGAACTCGAAGCGGCCGAGCAGGCAGGGCTGTTTTCAGGGAGTTGAGCAGCAGCCCATTTTCTGCAGAATCCGATAGGCCAGTTTCACCCGCTCCTCGTTCGGGTAGTTTTTGTTGGCGAGGATGGCAATCCCCAGCTGCTGCTCCGGAATGAACGCCACATAGCCACCGAAACCGTTGGTTGATCCGGTTTTGTTGACCCAGACCGAAGATTGCGCTGCCTGCGGCGGCTCGATCATTTCGGCTTTGACCGTGTTCAGCATGGCGCTGGCATTGCCCTCAAGCAGCGTCTCCAGACGCACCGGCAGCGGATACTGTTCCCAGATCAGGTCCTGAGTCATGCCGCCGACCTTGAAATAGCCGGTCCTTGTATCGCGCAGGGCTTTTTGCAGTGCGGCGTCGTTTTGACCGAGGCTGATGTTCGCTTCGATAAAACGGAGTACGTCCCGGGCACTCGATTTCACGCCATAGGCTTGCGCCGCCAGCGGACCTGGATTGACCCTGACCGGCTCGTCGAGCTTGTTGTAGCCCTGCGCATACAGCGCCTGTTTTTCATCGGGCACGTTGATATAGGTATTACTCAGACCCAGCGCTGGGAACAGCCGCTGCTGCAGGGCTGTTTCATACGGCAGCTTCATGCTGCGCGCAGCAACCATGCCGAGCAGGCCCACACTGGGGTTGGCGTAGGTGCGATGCGTGCCGGATAGATATTCGGGCTGCCACGCCTTGAAATATTCCATTAACTGACGGGTGTTGTGCACTTTATCCGGCACCTGAAGCGGGAAGCCGCCAGCCGTGTGAGTGCCCAGATGGAAAACCGGCACCTTGCCCAGTCGCGTAGCCTGCAACTGCGGAATATAGCTGTCGATGCTTTGCGTCAGCGACAGCTGCCCATTGGCCTGTGCCCAGGTAGCGAGGGTGGCGGTGAAGGTCTTGCTGATCGAGCCAAGTTCAAACAGCGTATCGCGGGTGACTGGCTGGCCAGTGGCTTTTGACGCGACGCCGTAGGCGTAGAACTGCTGTTTGCCCTGGTGAGTGACGGCGATCGACAGGCCCGCGATATGATTTTCCTGCATCACTTTGCTGGCTTCTGCCTGCACGAATGCGTCGACAGCCACGGTGTCGTCGTCTGCAACAGCCACCGCACTGGCCAGCAGAAGTCCTGTGCAGAGCAGCGTTCCATTCCATTGCATTGGGTTATTCCTTGTTGTTTTGGGGCATGGGCCGATCATCAGAGCGCCTTCCTGGGAGCCCCTCCGTGGTGGTCGGTCGTCAAAGGTTTGCGTAATATGCCCACTTTTTTGCGCTTCTTCCACGGAGCGCCGCTCAGGTAACCCATGAAAACGATCCGTATACGTGCCGAAGTCCTGGCAGGCCTCACCACATCTTTCGCATTGGTGCCCGAGTGCATCGCCTTTGCGCTGGTGGCTCATCTCAATCCGCTGATGGGGCTCTACGGTGCGTTCATCATCTGCACCCTGACTGCGCTGTTCGGCGGGCGTCCGGGCATGGTGTCCGGCGCGGCCGGTTCCATGGCGGTGGTGATCGTCGCGCTGGTGGTGCAGCAGGGTGTGCAGTATTTACTGGCGACCGTATTGCTGGGTGGCCTGATCATGATCCTGTTCGGCTTGCTGCGGCTCGGCAAACTGGTGCGACTGGTGCCGTATCCGGTGATGCTGGGCTTCGTCAACGGCCTGGCAATCGTCATCGCGATGGCGCAACTGGAGCACTTCAAGGTGGGTGAGTCATGGCTCAGCGGTACGCCGCTGTACGTGATGCTCGGGCTGGTGGCGCTGACCATGGCGATTGTCTATCTGTTGCCACGCCTGACCCGCATTGCGCCGCCAGCGCTGGTGGCGATCCTCAGCGTCGGGCTGGCGGTCTACCTGCTCGGCCTGCCGACCCGCACCCTGGGCGACATGGCGCACATTGCTGGTGGCTTGCCGGTATTCGCCATGCCGGACATCCCCTGGAATCTGGAGACGCTGCGCATCATTGCGCCTTACGCCATTCTGATGGCGCTGGTCGGTCTGCTGGAAACCCTGCTGACCCTGAACCTGACCGACGAGATCACCGAAACCCGTGGCTATCCGGATCGTGAGTGCGTAGCGCTGGGCGCTGCCAACGTGGTCTCCGGTGCCTTCGGCGGCATGGGCGGCTGCGCGATGATCGGCCAGACCGTCATCAACCTGAGTTCTGGCGGCCGTGGTCGTCTGTCGGGCGTGGTTGCAGGTTTGATGATCCTGATGTTCGTGCTGTTCCTCTCACCGCTGATCGAGCGCATTCCATTGGCGGCGTTGGTCGGGGTGATGTTCGTGGTCGCTCAACAGACTTTCGCCTGGGCCTCGCTGCGTGTGCTGCGCAAGGTGCCGGTCAACGATGTGCTGGCGATCATTGCCGTGACGGTGGTCACGGTGCTGACCGATCTGGCCACTGCAGTGCTGTTCGGGATCATTATCGCGGCGATCAACTTCGCCTGGCAGCAGGCTCGTGAGCTGTACGCCGACAGCCATGTCGAAGCCGACGGCAGCAAGGTCTACCACCTGCATGGCACGCTGTTCTTCGCCTCGACCACACCGTTTCTCGACCAGTTCAACCCGGCCGAAGACCCGGCGCAGGTGACACTGGATTGCCGCCACCTGAGCTTTGTCGATTACTCGGCCATCGCTGCGCTCAAAACCCTGCGCGAACGCTACGCCAAGGCGGGCAAGCACCTGCGTGTGGTCCACCTGTCCGAGCGCTGCAAGCGACTGCTCAAGCGTGCCGGCGTGCAGCATGCCTGAGTTGAGTTGAGTTGATGAGTTGCGTTGCGCGGCGCAGCCTCGTATAGGCTGGATGTCTTTTCTCCGATAGCGAAGGGTGTGTGCCTGATGGATGCTGTCTCTCCTCTGCAAGCCTACGAACGTGCCGTCCAGCGTGGTTTTCAACCCGATCAGGCGCAGTTGCAGGCCGCCCGGCAATTGCAGGTGTGTTACGAGGGGCTGGCCGACGCTCGAGGTCGGGTCCGGGGCGTTTATTTGTGGGGGCCGGTCGGGCGTGGCAAAACCTGGCTGATGGACCGCTTTTTCGAAAGCCTGAGCGTACCGGCCCGGCGTCAGCATTTTCATCACTTCATGCGTTGGGTGCATAAACGCATGTTCGAGTTGATGGGCACCTCCCAGCCGCTGACCGTGGTTGCCAGGGAGCTGGCGCGTGACGTGCGGGTGATGTGTTTCGATGAGCTGTTCGTCACCGATATTGGCGACGCAGTGATCCTGGGCGGGCTGCTGCAGGTCATGTTCGAGGAGGGCGTGGTGCTGGTCTGCACGTCCAACCAGCCACCGGAGCAGTTATACAGTCACGGCCATAATCGCGAGCGCTTCCTGCCAGCGGTTGCGGCCATTCTCAAGTACATGGATGTCGTGGCGGTCGACGGCGGCGAGGATCACCGACTGCACCCCGGGCAACTGCATCAGCGCTACTGGATTGCCGAAGCCGGTCGACCCAGCGCCCTGCAGGGCATCTTCGAAGCGTTGAGCGCGGATCAGCCGGTTCACGACTCGCAGGTCATGCTCGGTTATCGCAGCATCAACGTGGTTCAGCATTCCGACACCGCCGTGTGGTGCCGTTACCGCGACCTTTGCGAACAGCCGCTGGCGGCCATGGATTTCATCGCCCTGTGCGATCGCTTTTCGGTGATTCTGCTCAGCGAGGTGCCGCTGCTGGGGGCAGCACAGCGCGAAGCGAAAATCGCCCGCGGCACCGAGGATGGCGTCGAGCAGGTGAGCGCAGGCGATCGCGAGCTGCCGCAGTTGTCGCCCAACGATGATGGCGTGCGACGCTTCATCGCGCTGGTCGACGAGTGCTATGACCGGCGCATTCCGCTGTATGTCGAAGCGCCGGTGCCGATGGACGAGCTGTACACCGAGGGCTATCTGTCGTTTGCCTTCCGGCGCACCCTCAGTCGACTTCAGGAAATGCAGTTGGAGCGTTTCACCGAGTCTTGACGCTCAGCTCGCATCCCGGCGTCGCTGGGCCAGCATATGCTTGGCGCCTTCGATCATCAGTACCACGACGGCCATCCAGATCGGCAGGTACGTCAGCCATTCCTCGCGACCGATGCTCTCGCCGAGCAGCAGGGCGACGCCGACCAGCAGCACCGGCTCGACATAACTGAGCAGCCCGAACAGGCTGAACGGCAGCAGGCGGCTGGCAAGGATGTAGCTGACCAGCGCCGAGGCACTGATCACCCCGAGCAGCGGAATCAGCAGGTACAACAGCGGTGCCTGCTGAATGGCCTGAGGATGACCGTTGGCGATGAACCACAGTCCGATGGGCAGCATCAGCAGCATGTCGAACCAGAGCCCGCCGAGGTGATCGGTCTTGAGCTTGCGACGCAGCACGAAGTAAAGGGGATAGCCGCCCGCGACCAGCAGGGTTTCCCAGGAGAAACTGCCCAGCCTCCACAGCTCATGCGCCACGCCGATCATGGCAAACACCGCAGCGACTTTCTGCAGGTAGGAGAGGTGCTCGCCGTATACCACGCGGCCAGTGAGAATCATGCTCAGCGGCAGCAGGAAATAGCCCAGCGATACCTCCAGACTGCGCCCGTGCAACGGTGCCCACATGAAGATCAGCAACTGCGCACCGAGCAGCACCGAAGACAGCAGCAGCGCGAAGATCAGCAGCGGTTGCTGCCTGAGCCGGACAGCCACTTCGCGGACTCGCCGCCAGTCACCGCTGACCAGCATGAACAGCGTTGCGCATGGCACGGTGAGCAGCATGCGCCAGCCGAAGATCTCTTCACCGTCGAGCGGGGTCATCAGTGACGTATAAAAATACATGACCCCAAACAGCGTTGACGCCAGGACCGACAGCACCACACCTTTGTACACAACGGCCTCCGCGACAGCTGATTCGACAGATTACGCACCTGTCTGGTGCGCGTGGTCGTCAGTCTACTGGCCTGAGGTGCAAAAAGCTGCAAATCGGACGGCCCTTGCACGACGATGGAACGAGCCTCGTGCAAGTGCATCAGAGGTTTTGGCTAATCGATCAGCTTTGTTAGGCTGTCGCGCTGGCCGGCGTGACCGTACTCGGCAAATTACAAGGAGCATGCATGACCTCTTTCAGCACCGCAGCCCAGGATGCCAAGGCTCGGGCGGAGCAATCTTCGACGCGTATCGCGTTTTTCATTGCCGGTTTCAGTGTCGCCTCGTGGGCGCCGCTGGTGCCTTACGTCAAACAGCGGATGGGCCTCGATGAGGGCACGCTCGGGCTCTTGTTGCTGTGTCTGGGGGTGGGCTCGATCATTTCGATGCCGTTGGCGGGAGCACTGGCGGCACGGTTAGGCTGTCGGCGCCTGCTGGTCTGTTCGACGCTGCTGATCTGCCTGTGTCTGCCGCTGCTGGCGACGATTTCCAGTCTGCCGCTATTGATCGCCACGCTGTTTCTGTTTGGCGCGAGCATGGGCGGGGTGGATTGCACGGCCAACGTGCAGGCGGTGATCGTCGAGCGCGCCAGCGGCAAGACCATGATGTCGGGCTTCCACGGCCTGTTCAGCCTCGGCGGGATTGTCGGTGCCGCGGGTGTCGCCGGCTTGCTCAGTCTGGGCATCTCGCCGTTCACGGCGATGCTGATCGTGGTATTTCTGACGTTGGTTGCGCTGGCCAAAGCGGCGCCGAATCTGTTGCCTTACGGCAGTCCGGCCGATGGGCCAGCCTTTGCCATCCCGCGTGGCGTGGTGCTGTTCATCGGCCTGCTGTGCTTCACCGTATTTCTGGCCGAAGGCGCGATGCTCGACTGGAGCGCGGTATTCCTGACCTCGTTGCGTGGTGTCGAAGCGGCGTATGCCGGGCTGGGCTATGCGGTATTCGCCGCGACCATGACCCTGGGGCGGTTGTTTGGCGATGCGGTGGTAAAACGGGTGGGCTCCAATCGGGTGATCATTCTTGGCGGACTGTGTGCCGCAGCGGGTCTGGCCGTCGCGACATTGATCCCGGTCTGGCAGGCGGCGCTGCTGGGGTATGCATTGGTAGGCGCGGGTTGCTCGAACATCGTGCCGGTGTGCTACAGCGCGGTCGGTCGGCAGAAGACCATGCCCGAAAGCGTGGCCATCCCGGCGATTACCACAGTCGGTTATGCCGGGATTCTGATCGGTCCTGCGGCAATCGGTTTCATCGCCCATGTCAGCAGCCTTGAACTGGCGTTCATGGTCGTTGCCGTGATGCTTCTGGGCGTGGCGATCGGCGGCAGCAAACTCAGGACCTGATCCCCGCTACAACCTGCGCGCCATCCCCGACACCCGGATCGAGCTTCCCCGTTGCTGCGGGATTTCGGCGCGCAGGCGCGATGGGCTGCCCATGTCCTCGCCCTGAATAATGTCTATCAAACCGCCATGCGGCCAGTCGATATCGCGCAGATAGCCGCCCAGTGCCGCCGTGGCCGCTCCGGTGGCCGGGTCCTCATAAACGCCACCGAACGCAAACGGGTTGCGGGTGTGGAACAACTGATCGGTCTCGGCCCACGCCAGCAAAATCGTCGCCCAGCCTTCACGGACCATCAGGTCGTGCCCCGCTTGTTGGTCATAGCGCATGGCCTTGAGCCTGGCGCGGCTGTTCAGCGCCAACAGCAGGTGCCCGGCACCGCCATTGATATGCGCGGGGCTAATGCGCTCATCCAGATCGGCATGGTTATAGCCGAACAGCGCCAGGGCTTCTTCCAGCAACAGCGCGCTGATCGGCGTGCTGAACGTGGGCGGCGATTGCAGCGCCGCCGACGTCAGAGAGCCCTGCGCATGGCCTTCGACAGTAATCTGCGCCTGATTGAGTGTCAGCTGATACACGCCATCGCCTTGCTGCGCCGCCAGCGCTGCGCCCAGGGCGATGGTGGCGTGCCCGCAAAACGGTACTTCTGCCAGCGGCGAGAAATACCGCACCCGCCAGCCGGCTTCGACAGGCGCAGCGAACGCCGTTTCGGAAAAACCGATGTCGGCGGCAATCTGTTGCATGACGGCATCATCGGGTAACGCATCGCCGATCCATACGCCTGCCGGGTTGCCACCGCGATCTCCATCGCTGAACGCCGCCAGTTTGAGTACTTCAGTTGTCATCGAAGGGTGTCCTTGCCTGGGTCAGTAGGGGACAGTGTGCAATGGCAAGGATTTGATTATCCAGTGAGAACATTTGATGTACGGCATCCATCTGCCTGATGCGTCACACCTCACACCTCGCCAGGCGTCGCTGCATCAGGCGTTCACGCAGCGTGTCGTAGGCCCAGTTGAACAGCAGGGTATAGGGCAGAAACATCAGCAGCAGACCGATGTCCAGCCAGAACGCTTCCATCAGGCTGATTGTCAGCCACCATGCGGCCAGCGGCACCACGGCCAGAATCAGTCCGGCTTCGAACCCCGTTGCGTGCAGGATGCGGACCGTCAGGTTCATGGTAAATCTCCAGCGGTTGCGCAGACGGTCGAACAGCGCGTTGTAGGTCATGTTCCACAACATGGCGATGGTCGAGATCATCACCGTCATGGCCCCCATCATCGCCAGCGATTGGTCCATCAGCCAGGCCAGCAGTGGTGCGACCAGAATCACACCGCCGATCTCGAACAGCGCGGCATGCAGCGCCCGTTCACGCAGGGTTTTGCTGGCGACGCCAGGTTGCCGGTCGGTGTGCGGTTGGTTGTTACTCATGACTACGCTGTCCTTGGTGCTGATGGATGGCAGTATTATCATCGGTGTTTGCGTTAAGCTGAAAATCAGTACCATCGGTTAAACCGATATGAGAGCGCCATGAGTTATTCACCAGAAGCCCTGGAAGCCTTCGCCCAGATTGCCGCTCTGGGTTCTTTCAGCGCCGCCGCACGCCGTCTGGGCAAGAGTCAATCGACCATCAGTGAGGCGATCGCCCGCCTGGAAATCGATCTGGGGCTGGAGCTGCTCGACCGTTCTTCCAGGCAACCAGTCCTGACCGAAGCGGGTAGGGTGATGCTTGGCCGTGTCGATGATCTGCTGTGCGCTTCGGACCGGCTGCGTCGTGCTGCCGCGCGGCTTGCAGCAGGCGTCGAGCCGCGGCTCACGCTGGTGCTGTCGGATGCCAACCAGTTTGCTGATTTCGAGCGGCTGATGACCGAACTCGATCAACGCTTTCCAGAGCTGGAGATGGAATGCGTGTTCGCCGAGCATGGCGACGCCATCAGCCTGGTGCAGTCGGGGAGGGCGTCGCTGGGGCTGCTGTCGGCGCAAGCCAGCTACCCACCGGAAATCGGTCACGCGACCATCGATGAAAGTGCCGATTTCGGTCTGTTCGTGTCGCACAAACATCCGCTTGCCGCGCTGGAACGGGTCGATTACCAACAGTTGTCCCGCTATCGCGCCTTGCGCCTCAATACGCTGATCGAGCACAGCATCCCCACCGACGACTTGCCCACCAGCGGCCATCGGCACTGGTCGGCACCCAATTACCTGCTGTTGATGGACATGGCTGCGTTCGGCTTTGGCTGGTCGGCATTGCCGCGCTGGCTGGTGTCGCGCTATTCGGGCGGACTGCTCAAAGAACTGCACGTCTCCGGTTGGCCGCGGCGCTCGGCGGTGGACGTCATCTGGTCGTTTCAGCGCAGTCTGGGGCCTGCGGGCGCGTGGCTGCTGGAGTCGCTGGTGCCGTTCGCGGGAGAGTGAGACGGGTTTAAGCGAATTCCTGTACGCCACAAGCCCTTCCAACCTCGCGACTGCAACAGAATCCCGCTATAAAGAGTGCCTGCAACCCGACGGCAGAAGGAATCAGGCATGGCTTTCAATTGGCACTCCGACCTCATCACGCGTGATACGCCAGTGGATGACACCTATCGGAACACGCAGAACGTGAGGCGTTTCATGACCGGGCAGTGCGGGGCGTCGTTCAGGTTCGATCGGCCATTCATGGCATGGATCAACAATGGCGAGCCCAAGAACATGGGGCAAGTCGCGGACCAATGGTTGCGCCTGCATGCCGCAGCTTCGGCGTCGAACTGATATCACGGGTCAATCGGGATCGGTACGGCGTGGCCCCTGTACTCGTGAATGTTGTTCACAAAAGTACCTATCGCGCTGACTGGGTCAAAAAAACCAGAATTTCTGAGCTCAAAACGCCATTATTTTTGCATGCGAGCGGTTTTTCTCGTAGCGTGCTTGTGCCGCCCCGCATGACGGGAAAGCGGCGCAACCAATACCTCAGGTGCCGCCGCTTTGACCCCGACAGATTTACAACATCTCCAGAGCCGATTGGCGGCTCTGGAGCAGGAAAATGCCTCGCTTAAAGAGAGCCTGAGCGTCACCGGTCGGGAGGCCGAATACGCCCTGGCCCAATCCCAGGAGCGCTATCGTTTTCTGTTCAACGCCATGGATGAAGGCTTTTGCATCATTGAGTTCTTTGACGGTCCACACGGTCCGCTGAGCGATTACATTCACGTCGAAGCCAACCCGGCCTACGAGTACCACGCCGGCATTTCCAACGTGGTGGGCAAGAAGCTGCGCGAGATGGTTCCCGAGGAGGCTGATGGCTGGCTGGAGTTTTACGGCGACGTGTTGCGGACCGGCAAGCCGATCCGTTTCGAGCGCGAACTGGTGGCCACAGGGCGCTATCTGGCCTTGACCGCGTTTCGCATCGAGCCGGCCAGCCGCAAGCAGGTCGCGGTGTTGTTTCAAGACATCACTGAACGCAAACGCGCTGAACTGGCGCTCAAGCAACTGAACGAAACTCTGGAAGCACGCATTATCGAAGCGGTGGCCGAGCGTAATGTGCTGGCCGACGTCGTCAACGGCACCAATGCGTTCATTCATGTCGTCGACTGCAATTTTCGCTGGATGGCCATCAATGGCGCTGCCCTGCGCGAATTCGAGCGTCTGTTCGGTGTTCGGCCGCAGGTGGGTGACAATATGCTCGACCTGCTCGACGACCGGCCGCAGAGCAAGGCTGATCTTGAACGGCGCTGGACGCGTGCGTTGGCGGGCGAAGAGTTCGCCGAAAGTGTCAGCTTCAGTGACTCGAACGATCCGGCCAGTCATTTTGAAATACGTTACAGCACGCTGCGCAATGCTCAGGGGCAGGCCATTGGGGCCTACCTGTTTGCCTACGATGTCAGCGAACGGCTTCGCGAGCAGGAGCGCCTGAGCCAGGCTGAAGAAGCCTTGCGCCAGTCCCAGAAGATGGAAGCCGTAGGCCAGTTGACGGGCGGTATCGCCCATGACTTCAACAACCTGTTGACCGGCATCACGGGTTCGCTGGAACTGCTCAAGACACGGGTGAGCCAGGGCCGTTTCAATGAACTGGACCGCTACATAGGGGCTGCGCAGGATGCCTCCAAACGTGCGGCGTCACTGACTCACCGATTACTGGCGTTTTCGCGCCGGCAGACCCTTGACCCCAAGCCGGTCGACGTCAACCGATTGGTCATCGGCATGGAAGAGCTGATTCGTCGTACGGTCGGACCGCATATCACTGTGGAGGTGGTGACCTCGGTCGGGTTGTGGTCAACGTTCATCGATGCACCGCAGCTGGAAAATGCCTTGTTGAACCTGTGCATCAACGCCAGGGACGCCATGCCGCGCGGCGGGCGAATTACCATCGAGACAGCCAACCGCTGGATTGACGAGCGCGGCTCACAAAGCCGCGATCTGATCCCCGGGCAATACCTGTCGCTGTGTGTCAGCGACACCGGTACAGGCATGTCGCCCGAGGTCATCAATCGGGCCTTCGACCCTTTCTTTACCACCAAGCCACTGGGGCAGGGTACGGGGCTGGGCTTATCGATGGTGTACGGTTTCGTGCGCCAGTCCGGCGGGCAGGTGCGTATCTATTCCGAGCCTGATCAGGGCACGAACATGTGTCTCTACCTGCCGCGTCATTACGTTGGGGCACCGGAAGAGATCGAGGCTGCAGATGCTGCTGGATCGGCGCCTGTGCAGACCGAGCGCACCGTGATGATTGTCGACGATGAGCCGACCATCCGCATGCTGGTGGCTGAAGTGCTGGAGGATCAGGGCTACATTCCGGTCGAGGCGGGCGAAGGCGCATCTGCGCTCAAGGTGCTGGAGTCCGATGCGCGTATCGACCTGCTGGTGACTGATGTCGGGTTGCCGGGGGGTATGAATGGCCGGCAATTGGCCGATGCCGCGCGCATCATTCGACCCGACCTCAAGGTGCTGTTCATCACCGGGTACGCTGAGAACGCCATCATTGGCAACGGCCATCTGGATCCGGGGATGTGGGTGCTCACCAAACCCTTCACCATGGAAGCGTTTGCCAGCCGCATCTACGAAATGATTGAGCGCGAAGACTGATTCCAGCAGCCGTCAGCGGGTGGGCGGCGCCTGGAATTCACCCTTGGACAAGCCTTCCACGTCATTGCCCATGCTGTCACGAATGCTCAGGTCTGCGCCCTTGTCGGTCAGCTCCTTGAGCACTTCGGTGCGTTTGAACAGGGCGGCGTACATGGCTGCGGTCTGCCCGGCATTGTTGGTGAGGTTCGCACCGCAATCTGCCTGAACCAGACGCTTGGCGATGCTCAGTTCACCTTTGAAAATCGCACCCATCAGCGCCGTATTGCCGCGATTGTCCTTGGCGCAAGGGTCTGCTCCGGCATCTATCAGGCGTATCACCGAGTCTTCATGGCCGTGATAGGCCGCGAGAATCAAACCGGTATAGCCTTGTTCATCGCGGATGTTGAGGTCGTAATGAGCCTCGATAAACGTGTCCAGCATCGGGTTGTTGCCTTCACGGGAGGCGTCGAAAAACAGCGTGCGCAGCTGGCTGGCCGTCTGCTCGGCAGTCAGCTCCGGGGGCGGTGGAGTGGGGGTCGTTGTTGATGTCGGTGGTGTGGCGTTCGCGGCTGCGGCGAACAGCAGCAAGCCATAGATCAGATGCTTCATGGGCGTTCTCCTGACGGGAACCGTCCCGGCGACTGAGCACCGGGACGGGGTATCAGATCATCAGTCCTTGAGGCTTGCAGCCAGGGACTTGACCTTGCTCAGATCGCCTTTGGCGACTTCGGCTACCCGAGTGCCGTAGTCCGGATCTGCCTTGTACAGGTACGACAGCATGATGTTCTTGCTTTCAGTATCGGTGTCGGCCAGCGACTCGCCGAAGCTCTGCACCAGGTCAGTCTTCTCTTTCGCGCTGTAGGAGCGATACAGATCACCCGCCTGCTTGAAGTTCTGCTCACGCGTGATCTTCGCCTGCTGGGTAGTGCCACTGAGCGGCAGTTCGCTGTAGCGCGCCTTGTCATCCGCTGGACGAGGTTCCAGACGGCTCGGCTCATAGTTGACGCCGCTGGTGGTGTGGCCAGTGTTCAGCGCACCGTCCTGATTACCGTTGTTGACCGCAACCTTGGGCTGGTTGACAGGCAGGCTCAGACCATTCGCGCCAAGGCGATACATCTGGGTGTCAGCGTAGGAGAACACACGGCCTTGCAACAGGCGGTCTTCGGAAGGTTCGATACCTGGAACCAGGTTGGCCGGGGCCATGGCGACCTGCTCGGTTTCCTGGAAGAAGTTATCGACGTTCTTGTTCAAGACCATCTGCCCGATCTTCTTCTCGGGAACGTCCGGCCAGATCTTGGTGGCGTCCAATGGATCGAAGTCGAATTTCGCCAGCTCTTCAGGCTTCAGGACCTGAACGTACAAATCCCATTTCGGGAAGTCACCCTTTTTGATCGCACCAACCAGGTCGTTGGTCAGGTGGCTGTAGTCCTTGGACTGGACCTGAGCGACTTCCTTGGGATCAAGGTTCTTGATGCCCTGCAGGGATTTCCAGTGGAACTTGACGTAGTGCACTTCGCCCTTGGCATTGACCAGTTTGTAGGCGTGTACACCGTTGCCATCCATGAAGCGATAGCCTGCTGGGGTGCCCTCGTTCGAATACAACAGGGTCAGCGTACGGGTGGCTTCCGGTACGTGGGAGAAGAAGTCGAAGCGACGCGAGTCGTTGTCCAGGTTGGTACGTGGATCAGGTTTGAACGCGTGGACCATGTCCGGGAACTTGATGGCATCACGAATGAAGAACGTCGGGAAGTTGTTGCCAACCAGGTCCCAGTTACCGTCAGCCGTGTAGAACTTGGTGGCGAAGCCGTGCGGGTCGCGCAGGGTTTCAGGCGAGTGATTGCCGTGAACCACGGAGGAGAAGCGTACAAATACCGGCGTCTTCTCACCGGATTTGAAAACGGTCGCCTTGCTCAGATCACTGATGTCGGCAGAGGCCGTAAACTCGCCTTTGACGCCGGTGCCGCGGGCATGCACGACGCGCTCGGGGATGCGTTCGCGATCAAAGCGCTGCAGCTTTTGCAGCAACTGAACGTCTTGCAGCAGGACAGGGCCCTGGGCGCCTGCGGTCTGAGAGTTCTGATTGTCGCCGACGACGGCGCCATTGTCGCGGGTCAGGGTGTCGGCTGCATAAACGGTCGGAACAATAATCAGACCGGCTGCAGTCAGGCACACCATGTGTCTGGACCAGTTTAATAACGGCATTTTGAATCCCTCATATTTTTAGTAGGCCGGATAATCTTAGGCGCGTGAGGGAAATGCGGTGATTATAAAAATATATTGGGGTGATTGAGATAAATACTCGAACAAAAGGTGGACCCGGTAACGGATGTTTGTACCGAGTTGGCCTGATGCGTTGATTGCACGTTCGGTCGCTGTAAATCAAGTTATATTTCCATTTTTTTGCTAGTTATGCATCCCTTTGAAAAAATTGGATTTTTATTGAATGTCAACATTCATTAAACTTCCTTGTATCCTCTTACTCAGGTAGATGTGAATCATTATCAACTTTATTATTTGGTAACAGACTGGCGACTGTGGTGTGTGCTGGTACGATCGTACCGATACTTGTGGTGGTCTTTCGGGTGGATGGCTATTTGATATTCTTTTTTTAAAATCATCGTATAAGTTGCAACTAAGTTGGCGCGCTGCAGCATGCTGGCAATATGACAATATCGGTCCTGAGTGCCTCGACGCGCTATCATGTGGCCACATCCCGTACAAACACACCTATTAATGGAGCCCCTTGTCCCATGTCGACGATCATGCTGCTGAAAACCCCGCCGCCGGAATTCATCCGTAGCCAGATCCAGCAGATGGTCGTCGACTACGTGACGGACATCAGTCTGGTGGCGATCGCGGCGAGCAACCCGCTGTACAACCTTTACCAGTACGGCGTGGGGTATGAGGTGCATTTGTACCTGAATGCCATGGACGGTTCGCAGCAGCTGACCGTGGAGCTGATCGTCGCGCTGGACGATGAAGACCCCGAAACTGTAGTGGGGTTTTTGCTCTATCTGCCTGTGCAAGACGATCCGCAGGCCTGCGCCGTAGCCTACATGGCGGTGCGCGACAGCCACCGCCGTCAGGGCATCGCACGCTCGATGCTGGAGAAAATGACGAGCCGCTATCCGCACGCAGAGCTGTATTGCGTGGTCGGCAAAGTCGCGTATTTCGAGGCAATGGGCTTTCAGGTGCTGGGCGCGCGTGGTCCGCAGGTCATCATGAACACGCGTGATCACGGTACTGACGGTCTGCTTGCGGTCATGGATATCGCGCCCATCTACAACTCGGTCGAAGTGCGGCAGATCCACGCTTACCTGCTCAAACAGCACGGCAAAAGCGCGATGGTCGATGCGGAGAAGCAACGCGATCGCCATCTGGACCGCATGACTCTTGAAGCGAGAACGTTCGCCGAGCAACGTCTTGGCAATGATGGCCTGGCAGCCGGCGCATCAAACACCGTGCGGCTGCACTGATAACGAACAGGATTTGCGAACGGGGCGGTGCCGATAGAAGGCATTAGTCGCAGATCTGCGACTTGTCAAAGTTTTTCTATCAAAAAGCGAGGAGGTCGGGAACGATCCAAATGAGGTGAAGTCATTATGACATCATCACTGTTTGATCAACTCATTCCGGCACTGACATCACTCCTCATTCAGCAACAGGTAAGCCCCATGAACGTCCTGCGTCAGTCCAAGTTTTCCACCAAGCTGCTCTCCGCTTTCATCATCTGTGCATTGATTACGCTGGCCGTCGGCGCCTTGGGTATGGTGGGCGTGACACGCCTGGCCAATGCCCTTGAGCTGACCTTCTCCAACAACCTTGTCTCGGTCAGCAACACCAATGAAGCGCTGACCAGCTTCACCGCCCACAACCGCGGGCTTTACCGTTTGCTGGATGCGCAGGATGGCGGTGTCTCCGAAACGGACAAGGATCGAGTTCGTCAGGCGTTGAGTGATGACCTGGCCCGTGCGCAAAAAGTGTTTGCGATCTACCGCGCCACGCCTCTGGAAGATGACGAGCGCGCCGCCGGTGACCAGTTGGAACTGATGCTGCCCGCGTACGTTTCGGGCTCTCAACAGGTTGTCGACCTGATGAGGGCGGGTAATTACGAGGCTGCCCGGACCCAGTTGAATAGCCTTTCCTCGGAAAGCTTTACCAAGGTGCGCAGCTATCTGCGGATCATGATCGATTCCAACAATCGTCAGATCAAGGAAGGCGCAGCCGCTGCTGCCGACCTGAAGGCCAGTTCGGTATTGATGCTGGAGATTGGCGTGGTGATTGCTTTTCTGGTGGCCATCATGCTCGGCGTGCTGATTACCCGCATGATCACCCGTCCTTTGGCTGTCGCAGTCGCCAGTGCTCAGCGCATTGCGGGCGGTGACCTGACCCAGCCCATTGTTTCCAACAGTGGCGATGAGGCCGGACAACTGTTGAACGCGCTGTCCGACATGCAGGGCGGTCTGAAAAACACCATTCAACAGATTGCCAGTGCCTCGGACCAGCTGGCTTCCGCTGCCGAAGAACTGAGTGCCGTCACCGATGAAAGCACCCGCGGGCTGACTCGCCAGAACGACGAAATCCAGCAGGCGGCAACGGCCGTCAATCAGATGACTGCCGCAGTGGAAGAAGTGGCGCGTAACGCGGTATCCACGTCTGAGGCTTCGAAGTCTGCTACAGACGATGCCATCGATGGCCGTGGCCAGGTCGATCACACGGTCAAGGGCATCACCACCATGGTCCATGAGATCACCGCATCCACTGGCGCTGTGTCCGAACTGGCCGGGCATGTCCGGGAAATCAGCAAGGTGCTTGACGTTATTCGCAGTATCGCTGAGCAGACCAACCTGCTGGCCTTGAACGCCGCCATTGAAGCTGCACGTGCTGGCGAACAGGGTCGTGGTTTTGCGGTGGTGGCTGACGAGGTTCGGGCTCTGGCGCACCGTACCCAGGCATCGACAGTGGAAATCGAAGGCATGATCAGCACCGTGCAATCGGGTGCTGACGGCGCGGTTGCGGCGATGGGCAAGAGCCTGTCGCTCGCCACCAACACGCAGGAACTGGCCCAGCGTGCGGGCGCGGCGCTGGAGAAAATCACCCAGGGTGTTGCAACCATCAACGAGCGCAATCTGGTCATTGCCTCTGCTTCGGAAGAGCAGGCCCAGGTGGCTCGCGAGGTGGACCGCAATCTGCTCAACATTCAGGACCTGTCGACCCAGAGCGCTGCAGGTGCCAACCAGACCAGCGCGTCCAGTCAGGAACTGTCGCGACTGGCCACCTCGTTCAATTCACTGGTGGCCAACTTCAAGCTGTAAGTCGCTCCCAAGAGGTATTGTCTGGCGCACGTCCTGGCCCGATCGGTTGTGAAATTCCGGTCAGGCATAAAAAAGGCGTTGCGCCCGACCGGGTCATTTCGCGCATCATAGGCGGACTCAGCCCGAGAGAGACTTTTCATGCCTGTCATTCATTACTTTCTGCGCCTGTCGCTCCCGCGAGTGTCGTTAGCCTTTCTGGCCGTGTTGTGCTCTGGTGTGTTTGCCAGTGCTGCGCTGGCTGGCGACGAAACGCAACTTATCGAATCCCTCAATGCCTATCGCAGCCAGGCACAGCGCTGTGGCGAGCAGGTGTCCACGGAACTGCCGCCGCTGACCAGCGACGCGCGTCTGGTGCTGCCGGCCAGTGGCAATCTGGACCTGCAACAGGCGTTGACGCGCGCTTCCTACCCAATGGTCACTGTGCAGGCGATAAGCATGTCCGGTCCGAACAATGCAGACGCTGCACTCAAGGCGGTTCTGGAGAGTTTCTGCCGCGTGGTGCTGGACCCGCAGTTCGTCGACATCGGTGTCAGCCGCGAAGGGCGAGACTGGCGTATCGTGCTGGCGCGCTCGCTGGTCGCTTCGCGTCTTGGTGACTGGCAGACAGAGGGGCAAAAGATTCTGGAAATGATTAACAATGCCCGCACTCAGGCACGTCAGTGCGGCCCACAATCCTTCGCCGCTACCACGCCGCTGGCCTGGAACCTGGTTCTGGGGACCGCTGCGCAACGTCATTCCCAGGCGATGGCCAATCAAAACTTTTTTGACCACAAGGATCGTGACGGCCGCACGCCTGGCGACCGCGCTGAACTGGCCGGGTATGTGGGGCAGCAGGTGGGCGAGAACATTGCTGCCGGCCAGGACAGTGCGCGCAAGGTGGTGGATGGCTGGCTGCTGAGCCCGGGCCACTGCGCCAATCTGATGAATCCGGATTTCCGCGAGCTGGGTGCAGCCTACGCGATGGACCCCAAAAGTGACGCAGGGATTTACTGGACGGCAATGTTCGGCACGCAGCAGTAGCGTCTAGCGCTGCGCCAGTGGCTGGCAAGCCTGGGCAGACCATTCGAAGGAGAGATGCCGGGAAGCGAGCTTCCCGGCAGAGGGGCTTAAACGCGGAATTGCCTGGTGAGACGGTTCAGGCTTGAAGCCAGGGTCGACAGTTCGGCAGTGGCGATGGCCGTCTGATTGGAACCCTCGGACGTCTGGCTGGACAGATCACGAATGCTGACCAGGCTTCTGTCTACTTCTCGAGCGACCTGAGCCTGTTCTTCAGCTGCGGTGGCAATCATCAGGTTACGTTCATTGATCTGGCTGATGGATTCGGTGATTTCGAGCAGCGCCTTGCCGGCACCATTGGCCATCTCCAGCGTCTTGTGGGCCTGAACGCTGGTCTGCTCCATTGCGCTGACAGCATTGCCGGTGCCGGTCTGAATCGAGCCGACCATCTGTTCGATTTCACGGGTCGATTGCTGAGTACGATGCGCAAGTGCCCGGACTTCGTCCGCAACCACGGCAAAGCCCCGTCCGGCTTCACCTGCGCGGGCTGCTTCGATGGCCGCGTTGAGTGCCAGCAGGTTGGTCTGTTCGGCGATGGCCCGAATCACATCCAGCACCTTGCTGATATCCGTCGCCATGACGGCCAGGCCCTGTACCTCGGTGGACGTAATCTGCACCTTGGAAACCATCAGGTTGATCGCCGTGACGGTCTCATCGACCTGAGCGCGTCCGGCCATGGCGGCAGTGCTGGATTGCGAGGTAACCTCAGATGCCGATGCGGCATTACTGGCCACTTCTTCCACCGCCGCGCTCATCTCGTTAACGGCCGTGGCTGCCATTTCGATCTCGTTGGTCTGGCGCTGAATGGTGCGCGATGCGTCCTCCGTGACGGCATGCATTTCCTCGGAAGTGGCAGCCAGCTGGGTGGATGAGTCGCCGATCAGGGTCAGGGCATTGCGCAGGTTGGCCTGCATGGTGGCAAGTGCGGCAATCAGTTTCGCCGCCTCATCAGTGCCATGCTGCGGAATATCCTTGCTCAGATCATTGGTGGCGATGCGTTGCGCGATACTCAACGAATCGCCAATCGGGCCAGTCAGGCTGCGGGTGTACATCCAGGCAAGGAGCAGCGTGGTAATGACGCCCACGGCGATGAAAATACCCACCACCCACAGCGTCTGCTGATAGGCAGTCTGAGCGGTATCACCGGCTTTCTCGGCTTTGGCGTCGTTGACGGTCCTGAGTTTCTTCAGTCCGGCTTCAACCTGATCGGCCGCGCTTTTCATTTCGCCATTGGAGGTTGCCACTGCAGCTTCCAGATTGCCGGCGGCCACCGAGGCCAGGTAGCGATCCTGTGCCACCTGATACCCGGCCTGTGCCTGGGACAATTCATCGAATGCCTGGCGTCCTTGCGGAGTCACGATCAATTTGCCGAGGGCGTCAAAATAGCCGGCGATCAGCGAACGAGACTGCTGGATATCGCTGAGCGCCTTGGTCTTTCGATCCTGCGGTTCAATCGGATTGCGCACTCGGGCGTTGTTGCCCCGAATACTGACAAACTCCCGATCAATCGACGCGAGCTGTTTCACGCTCGGAAGCACATTGGTCTCGATGAATTTTTCCGCAGCATTGAGCTCGGCGGCCTGACGCAGGGCGAGCAAGCCCAAAGCAATGATCATCAGGCAGAACACGCCGAAACAGAGCGTCGAACGAGCGGCCAGGTTAAGTTTTCGCAGGATCATAAGTGTTTCTCCGAAGGGGTAATCAGGTATCGCCCTCATTCGGATTAACTTGGCCGTAAAAGAGTAACAAAGTGTTTCAGAAGGGTTGCAATATTGGCTTTTATCAAAACCGCTTGGTTCTTTTATGCGGATTCAACGTTTCTCCATACCCAACATGAAGGTATCCACCGCGCGTTCGACCATGGCGTGAATTTCTTCGATACTCAGCGGCATGGGCGCCTGCTGGTAAAGACGAATGTCGGTTTCGGCAGTCAATAGCGAGGTCAACTGCAATGCGGCGATGTGCGGATCGGTTTCACGCAACTGGCCTTTTCGCATCGCTAGAGCCATCAGTGAGCTGACTGTTTGCAAACACTGGCTGGGACCGGAGTCGTAAAACATCATGCCGATGTCCGAGTGCCCTGACTGGGCCACTACCATGCGATAGACAGCCAGTGCCTTGTCGTCATTGATGAGCACCATGAGCATGCGTTCCCCGAAACGGGTAAACAGTG
Source organism: Pseudomonas cerasi (assembly GCF_027983475.1). NCBI lineage: Bacteria > Pseudomonadati > Pseudomonadota > Gammaproteobacteria > Pseudomonadales > Pseudomonadaceae > Pseudomonas > Pseudomonas cerasi. The sequence continues at coordinate 147,477 of NZ_JAQJVM010000002.1, read as the reverse complement.
TTCTCAAATTGATCGGTTTGTCATCCTGGATCGCCAACTCTGAAACCGCGTCGGCCAGATGAGCGGTGGCGAGCCTGTTAACCACGGCGATGAACAGTTCTTCCTTGGAGGGGAAGTAACTGTAGATCGTCGCCTTGGAGCCACCCATTCGTTTGGTGACTTCATTCATCGAGGCACGCTCGTAGCCCATTTCGAGGAAGACACTTGCTGCGGCATCAATGATGGCTTCGCGGCGAGCTTCAGTACGGACCTTCATTCATATCCTCAATTCTCCAGTGGGCAGATTGTGTGCAAAATTCTCTAGACTGGAACTGAACCGTTCGGTACGATTTCAGCAGACTCCGTGGAGCTTACTGGAAAAGCAGGCGCAGATAAATGCCGATGGACTGCACCCGGCCATTCGTTGCCCGAATCCATTCAAAGATGGAGTGAACAGTTCTATGACCATTATCGACTTCAACAAATCCGTCAAACGTGCTTTTCGTAGTAATACGGCAGCCGCTCCTCAGCTGGAAAAAATGCTGACCGTGATTCTGAAGACCGACGCTCCTGTGCTCATGGGGATTTGCAGTGACGGGCTGCGTAGCAACAGCAATGTAGTGGGCGGGGAATTTTACGGCGAAAACTTCAGCGGCTCGGTACTCTCCGGCGGTAGCAATACGCTGGTTGAGTTGTCATCCGAGCTTGCCTTTCTGGAAACCCGTTTCACGTTGGTCACCCAGTTGGGTGAAATGATCAACGTTGAAAGCAGGGGCGCTCTACTCGTTGACGAAGCGGGCCAGCACGACCTGCAGAACGGAGTATGGCCAATCAGCGAAGGTCATTATCAGTGCACCTGTACACCGCGCTTTCAGGTCTCTCTGGGTCCTAACGAGTGGCTGGAGAAGAGCGCATTCATCGGCAGGTTCGAATACCTGTATGGCAATGAAGCGCTGATCAGCTTTTACCGAATGAAGTTCTGATCAGTCCCTGCGAATGTCCGCGTAGCACGCCTGGGCAGGCCTGCTACGCGACAGCCTTTTAAAACGTGACGCTGGCACTCAGGCGCGCGGTGCGCGGTTCACCCACGTTGACCTGCAACTGGCTGCCGGTGCTGGACGGGTAGTACTGCTTGTCGAACAGGTTATCCACATTCAACTGCAGGCGTGTTTTATAACCGGCCATGGGCACGTCCCAGCGCAGAAACGCATCCGCCACTGTGTAGCTGCTCATATAGAAGGTGTTGGCATCGTCGCCAGCACGTTCGCCCACATAGCGTGCGCCGCCACCTGCGTGCCAGTCGCCCAGGCCGGACGGGACTTGCAGATGGTGGGTGAGGTACAGGCTGGCTGTATGCTTGGGGGCCTGGCTAAGACGATTGCCCTTGTTGCTTGGATCATCCAGCACTTCGGTGTGGGTGTAAGCGTAAGTGCCGATCATGTCCCAGCGCTCGGCAATTCGACCGGTCACGTCCAGCTCGATGCCTTGTGAACCTACCTTGCCAGCGGCTTCGCTGACACCCGTCACGCCAGTAGGGGTGACGACGTTTTTCTTCTCGATATCGAACACCGCAAGGTTGAAGTCGAGTTCCGGTGCCAGTGCATATTTGGCCCCGACTTCGTAACTGCGACCTTCTTCCGGGTCGAAGGTGGTGCCGTCATCGTTAACGTCATCATTGGGGACGAAGGAGCGGCTGTAGTTGCCGTACAGCGACAGGTCTTCATTGACCTTGAATACCAGGCCCGCCATCGGCAGGAATATATCGTCATTTTTGTCCAGGTTAGTGTTGCGGCTGGCGCCGAGGCCTTGGGCGATGTACTGGTCATAATGCTGATAGCGGCCGCCGAGGACCAGAATCCAGCGGTCATCGAGGTGCCAGTTATCCTTGAGGTAAATGGACGATGAAGTCAGTTGATTGCTCAGGTTGCTGTTCGCTGCGCTGATCACGCTGGGCTCTGCCAGGCTGCCATAGCTGGGCGAAAAGATGTTGAAGCCGTTCTGGGCGGTGTTGCGATAGGTCTTGCCGCGGTACTTGTCGGAGTCTTCCTGTTCGGCACCGATCAGCAGATCATGTTGCTGGCCAAACAGCTCCTGCTTGCCGATGAAGTCCCAGCTGGCATAACGCGTTTCATAATCGTAGTGGCCGCCATTGGCCTGACGCCTTAGCACGCCGCTGCTGGACAGCGTACTCGGCTGGGCAATCGAGAGGCTGTAGCGGTCGTTGTTCCAGCCGTAGGTCAGACGGGTTTTCCAGTCATCGCTGAGCTGGTACTCGAAGCGCGCGGTTGCGGTTTCGCTGATGCCGACTGTATTGGACCATTTTTCATCCAGTCGCTTGTCGTAGCTGATATTGGCAGGATGACCGCCCGTGAACACCGTGCCACGATCGAACGGGCTCACGTAATCGTTGTATTCGTAAGCCAGCGTCAGGCTGGCGCGCTCCCCCGTCCAGGACAGCGACGGCGCGACCAGCGTGTGCTGGTCAACGCCGTAGTTACGCCAGTAGTCCTCGCTCTGACGCTCGGCCACCAAGCGGTAGGCCAGCCCCGAGTCGCCCAGCGGGCCGGTGGTGTCGATGCCGAAGCTGCCGCCGCCTTCGCTGTACGCCGAGCCACTGAGCGTGGTGCTTTGCGCGTATTGCGGCTGTTTGCTGATCACGTTGATCACGCCACCCGGCTCCATGGCTCCGTACAGCAGCGAGGCCGGGCCTTTGAGCACTTCAACGCGTTCGGTGGTAGCGCCGAAATTTTTCGACACCACCGAGCGCACGCCGTCACGCAGCACCGAGCCATCATCGTTGGTGCCAAAGCCGCGCTTGACCAGCGAGTCCTTGGTGTTGCCAAGCGTGTTGCCCTGGCTGACGCCACTGACAAACTTCATGGCATCGTCCAGCGAGCGCACGTTGTAGTCGGCGATGGTCTGCGGTGTCACCACGTTGACCGACTGCGCTTCTTCCTTCAGCGGTACATCGCTCTTGCTCGCGGTGCTGGCGCTTTTGGCGCTGTAGCCTTCCTGTGTTTCGGTCGCGGTTGCCGACACCTGCGTGGCAGGCAGCGTTGCGGTTTCGGCTGCATGCACTGTACCGCCGGAGAACATCGCCAGAGAAAGCGCGGACAGCAGAAAAGTGCCGGGACGGCGAGGGCATTGGAAGGAAGTGCTCAAGGGAGATGCTCTGCTAGGACGTTAATAGCAATAATTGTAATTTGATATTAATTCTCATGTAAATAAATGATTGAGGCGCCTGCCGGTTTCTTTCCCCCTGCAAACAGGGGGCGCACGGCTCAGGGCAGATTAGGTACATTGGCATCAATCCGCTTACCCATGCTGATAATGGGCTCAGGCGTATAGCCCAGGGTTTGATAGAAGGCCTGCACGCTTTCATTAAAGGTATGGATCTGCAGGTTGATCTTCACACAGCCAAGCTCCGCGAGCGCTTTTTCAGCGTGCCTGGCCAGCCGGGTGCCCAGTCCTTTGCCACGCTGTTGGGGATCAACGGCAACCGAATACAGCCAGCCGCGATGACCGTCATAGCCGGCAAGGAGGGTCCCGACCACCTCGTCATCCGCTAGAGCGACGAAAAACAAATGATCGTCGACAGCCCTTTTCTTGTCGATCGACAGGTCTGGGCGATTGTGCGGCTTTTCGTCATTGAAGACGGTCTTCCACAGTTGGATGACCGCGAGACGGTGATGCGGGTCTGAATACTCGACAATACAGTTCATTGCGGGGTCCTTTAGCCATGAATCCGAAGACTAAGGCCACGCGCCCTGCATTGTCTAACCGGCGGTCTTTGAGCCCTTGCCCTGTTTTGTCACCTGAGGCAGCGATGCGGGTGTATCGAGCAGGGCGCGAATGGCCCGGCTGTAAGCGGGCTGCCCGAGCTGCATGCTGTTGTTATGCGTACCGCCAGGCACCAATAGCAGTTTCTTCGGTTCCTGCGCAGCCTCAAACAACTGTTCGCTGAAGCGGGCCGGGACATAGCGATCCTCGGTGCCATGCACGATCAGCACCGGCATATGGATGTCTGCAATCTTGTCCAGTGAGTCGAACTTCTGCGACAGCAGCCAGCGCACCGGCAGCGAGGTATTGGCCAGCGCGGTAGCCACATCGGCCAGGTTGGTGAACGTGGATTCTATGATCAGCCCGCGGGCCTGAATCGGCACATTGCCCTTTTCAGCGTCTTCGCCCAGCTCGGCAGCCAGATCCACTGCCACCGCACCGCCCAGAGAATGTCCATAAATCAGCCTGCGCTGCGGATCGGGTTGCAATTGCTTCAGGCGTTCCCAGGCGATGCGTGCGTCTTCATACACGGACTTCTCCGACGGCAGCTGGCCCATGCTTTGCCCGAAACCCCGGTAATCGATCGCCAGTATCGAGTAACCCTGCGCCTTGAGTTGCTGGATACGGAACAGCTGGCCGGTGAGGTTCCATCGTGATCCATGCAGGTACAGCACCGCCGGGGCGTTCTTGTCCGCAGCGGGCCACCACCATGCGTGGATATTCTGCGAGTTACCGAATGCCGGTGTACTGAGTTCGATTTCCTGTACATCTGCCGGCAGACCGCTGTACCAGCTGGCGGTACCGGGCTCGATGCGAAATACCAGTTCGCGCTCCTTGTGTTCAAGCACTGCGCAGCCGACGGGCAGGCCAAGGATGACGGCTATCATGCTAATCCATCTGAGCGGACGGGCTTTGAAGCGAGCCAGAGGCGAAATCGACATAAGAAGGATAGTCCGGTCAACAAAGTGAAATAAATGCAGAATCTGCATCCGGGATGCAAGACCAGCCGACGAACGCCGGGTTACAGGATATTGCGTACCTGCGCCGGAAGGATTGATAGACCGAGGCGAGTAAAACCGGTGGCTTCAATACCTTGCGCGATGTGGCCCGAAGGCAGCCTGGACAACGACGCTCATTAGCACGTTTTGTTATTGAGGTAGCCCTTATCGATAGCTGCGGATTATGCTGTGTCGGCGAGGGCGCTGTGTTTTTGTCATCTACCGCCGCCGGATTCGCCGATCTGCTTGCTGTATTCCCGCGCTTTCTTCAATTTCTTCAAGAGGTTACCGCCTATGTTCACCTACCGTCCCCTGGAAGAAAAAGACGTCCCCCTCATCTGCGAGATGCCGCAGAATGCCGATGAGCTGTTCTATATGTTCCCCAGGGCCACGTACCCGTTGACCGCCTCGCAACTCATCGAAGCGCTTGAGACGCGTCATGATTCGACCGTCATCGAGATGGATGGCGAAGTAGTAGGGTTTGCCAACTTTTCGCTCTGCACGTTTCGCGGCCGCTGTTCGCTGGGCAACGTCATCATCGCACCGAAAGCCCGCTCCAGAGGAGTAGGGCGCTTCATGATCACCACCATGATGGGGATTGCGTTCGACAAGCACGAGGCGAGTGAAATGATCGCGTCCTGCTACAACCACAACGTCCCGGGCTTGCTGTTCTATCCGCGAATGGGGTTTCGTCCTTTCCACATCGAAGAAAAGCGCGACAAGCGTGGCGAGCGTGTTGCGCTGATTCACCTGCGGCTGTCCGGCACCGATGCAAAAGAGAACATGCAAGACACACAAGAGTAAGTTTTCGAGCCGGGGCACGCACGACTCTTTTAAAGGAGCGGGCGTGCCTTGCGAGCGCAGTAACCATTTTATGTTCAACCGTTCGTCGGTCTTTGTTCCTTCCGTTCACGTGCCTTTTATACGCTGCGGTTCACGCCGAGTCCCATTCTGTTGAAGAACATGAGGGTGAATCGTTTTTTCTGTGGGGGCACTCAATAAGAAACCGCGTTAAAAGGGTGATCGATATTCAGGTATGGAAGTTGCCTGAAGTGCAGCGCGCAGTGTATAACGGGTTTAAGCATCAAGTGAGTGGCGACGGATAATTGGCGGGCTGGCGCGGGCCGTTTTTAAAAAGTCATCAACAATAAAAATTATCAAAAATTTGTCACTGTCGGGACATGCTTACACACATAAGGAGATAAAGAGATGATCGCGAGTGGACTGTCCGAGTTAGAACTCAGAAGCATCGTTGAACGTGCGTTCCTGCCGTTACGCTGCACCTGCACGATTGCCAATGATCAGATGAACGTGCAGATAAGCGACCCGGTATCGGGGCGTACCCAGCGCCAGATGAATCTGCCGCTCAGCCGTATCAATACGGTTCGGGACATCTCGGCACTGGTGGCCGAGTTGCGCGAAGAACCGGTAATGCCCCGTGTGGCGAAAGCGTATTACAGCGCTGCCTGATACTGCTGCACCCCGCTGATGCTCTGGCATCACGTTACCTGGCCCTGATCATCGCTGATCGGGGCCTTGTCGTTTCTAAGGGCCGCTTTATCGACCGCATTCGGCGCAGGCACAGAGGCTAGGCGGGTCTTCATGAACGCGAACCTTTGGTGGCGCAGAACCGCTTTATGCTCGTCAAATTAACAGCGTCGAAAGAATGCTGTTTTTAGCGCGGACTATAAAAAATAAGTTGAACGCATTGAATGCGTTAATGTCAGCGAAAACTGCTTTTTTGAAGGGGCATTCAACGATTAAACGATACAAGGTCATTCAAATCATCAGGTTATAAAGCGTTCCAGGCCATTGTCGCCGCTTGCAGCCCATTTGACACCCCCGATTTTCTTTGCAACTATTCAGTTGCCCGACTTATTTTGTAACGCATTGTCACTCTTTTCAGGCTGATAAAAGCGTTGTCTTAAAAAGGGCGGTAGCATGACGCCTTCTTCCTGTCAGGTCTGAACATTGGGCCTGTGTCTGTTGTACCTAGTGTAATTTTTTGTGAAAAACACCTTCTCTAACCATGTCGTCTCATGGGCGCCGTGAATGAGCGCGTGTGTAGTGTGCTGCATGTGTTTCGCCTCGAATCGTGCAGGGACGCTGGTTCGCCTTATCAATCAGGTATTCGACATCCAGAACATCTGGACTGCACCCACGTATGAAAATGACGATGGAGCATCATTATGTTTGATAACTGTATGGAAACAGCCTGCGGTTGCGTGGTGGGAGGTGCCGGGCTCGCGGGCATGGGCTTTTTGTTCTACGCCCTGAAGAGCGGCGCGATGCCCGGGCTCGCTGCCAAAGGACTGATTGTCATTGATGCAAGCGACCAGCCCGGGGCGGGTGCGCTGGGAGATTACCGGATTACTGCCAACTCGGTAGGCGATGTATTCATCGATTGCCTTCGTGATCCGGCATTGCGCGAGGTGTTCGAACCCCTTGAGTACTCGGCAGCCTATTGGCGCATCAAGGCGCAGGCACAGAGCGCGCCACAGCTGTCGGATGTGGGCCTGCTCATGGGCGAGGCAGCCAGGCTGGTGCTGGACCACATCGTGCAACGTTATGGCGTAGAAGTATGGTCCGGCACGCGCCTTGATGAGGTGATTTGCGAGGGCGACGAGTTCTGTCTGCACGTTGACAGCGTGTACGGCAAAAGAAGCGTGCGCTGCCAGACGCTGGTACTCAACCTGGGCGGGCGCCAGGATCCACAACACCTGATCGATGATCTTGCCCGGCAAGGTCTGACGCTGCCGGACACCTGCACTATCCAGAGCGCTGACCGCTTGTTGCGCATGAACGCGGTGCAGTTACGCGAAGTATTTGCCCCGGCGCTGGCCGATAACGGGCGTATCACCATCGTCGGGGGATCTCACAGCGCTTTCTCGACGCTTGAGAATCTGGCGGATGCACTGGAGTTTGCTGGCTTGCAAGAACTGTCACTGGTTCACCGGAGCAGTATCAGGCTGTTTTACGAAAGTGCTGAACTGGCGCACGCAGCCGGCTACGCATTCGCGCAGCTTGATGTCTGCCCGGTTTCAGGTCGGATCAACCGTTCCGGAGGTTTGCGTTACCGTGCCCTGGAGATCGGGCGCGAAGCGCTGCAAAGCGGCCGCGTAGGCAAAACCGGCGTGCACGTGCAGATGGTGCAGACACTGGGCGGACGCCCCGATGAACACGAGCAGGCACGACGTGTCCTGGCTGACTCGACTGTGATCGTGCAGTGCTCTGGTTATCAGCCCGTGTTGCCCAGACTGAAGGATGCCGATGGCAACCTTGTCAGCTTGCGCGAGGCCAAGGGGGGACTCGACTCGGACGCTGGCGGCTGCCCGTTCGACCAGCACGGTCGTCGAATCAAGGGCCTGCATCTTTTCGGTCTGGGCGCCGGACTGGGCGTCGACCCGCAATTGGGCAGCGAACCCGCCTTCGACGGCCGGATATACGGCGTCTGGCAGTTTCATCATGATGCCAGCCGAGTGGTACTGGAGGCGGTCACGCGCAGGCTCGCTCATCAACCTGTAGCTGCCGAGACGTTCATTTCGGAGGGGTTCATGCAGGCGGCTTTAGGCCTTCAGGCCGGTTAGGCCGGTGCAGCAGAGAAGCGCAGAATGGCGGCCATAAAAAACGGCGTCCCAGGGACGCCGTACGGCCGGTCTGCCAATAAACGGCAGATCAGCATTGAATAAGGGGGTGGTGCGGGAATTATTGTGGGTCCTGGTTGGGAGCCAGTTCTGCCTGGATACGTTTGTAGATTTCTTCACGATGCACTGAAACATTTTTAGGTGCATTGATGCCCAGGCGGACTTGAAGCCCTTGAACGCCAAGAATCGTGACGGTGATCTCGTCACCGATGTTTATGCTTTCGCCTACTTTGCGAGTGAGTATCAACATAATCTTTTCCTTGATGGCCTCTTGAAAACGCCTCTCTCAAGAGGCTGGCGTTTGCCTTTGCGTGGTGATTGTTGCCGAGTGCATCCAAATGCATCCGTCTTATGACGTCGCACAGGTGAATTAAATTCCCTCGGTTCATTTTCTTGTCATCGAGATTTGCATCCCGGATACGACGAGTGCGCCAATTCTGCCCGTTTCGACGTGAAAATGCCCGTATTTACTGGCGTCATATAAAAAGTAACGTCAGCCGCTGCACCGTTCAGCGTCGTCATCGTCTCGGTCGACGGTGCTGCTCAAGCCATTTCGATATGAGTACAAGCGTAGGCACGACTTCACCAGATTGCCCGGGCTTTCTGAAAATTCAAATGAAAGTGGCGAACGAGTGTGTAGGAAGGGGCTGCAGATCAACGTAGTGTCCACGCTGATGCGGTGTATTGCGGGGGGGGGCTGGGAAGGGTGATGCACAGGCGTGAGGCGGGACCAGGCGTTCGCGGGCTGCAGCTCCCGCGAAGGCCTGGTCCGGGGTTTACACCGCCATCGACAACAGCATGATGAAAATCAGGCCGACGACCGAGAGGATGGTTTCCATCACTGTCCAGGTCTTGAAGGTCTCGGCAACGGTCATGTTGAAGTACTGCTTCACCAGCCAGAACCCGGCGTCGTTGACGTGCGACAGGATCAACGAACCGGCACCGGTTGCCAGCACCAGCAGTTCGCGATTGACGCCTGGAATCAGGCCGACCACCGGCGCTACGATGCCGGCACCGGTAATGGTTGCCACCGTCGCCGAACCGGTTGCGATGCGGATGACCGCCGCTACCAGCCAGGCCAGCATGATCGGGTTGATCTGCGCCTGCACAGCCATGTGCCCGATCACGTCACCGACGCCACTGGCCACCAGCATCTGCTTGAAGCCACCGCCTGCGCCCACGATCAGCACGATTGCCGCCACCGGAGCGAGACTCTGGTCCAGCAGCTTCATGATCTTGCTGCGGTCAAACCCGCGCGCGGCACCAAAGGTGTAGAACGCCAGCAACAGCGCGGCAAGCAGGGCGGTGATCGGGTGACCGATCAGATCCATCCAGATGCGGAACATGTTGTTTTCCGGCAATACCACGTCGGCCAAGGTCTTGAGCAGCATCAGGAAGACTGGCAGCAGGATGGTCACCAGCGTGATGCCGAAGCCTGGCAGGTTGTCAGTGCTCGACTCCTTGGCAATCTGGTCCATCAGTTCCTTGGACGGCGTACCGGGGATACTTTTGGAAATCCAGTTACCGAAGATCGGGCCAGCGATGATGGCGGTTGGCAGAGCAACGATCAGTCCGTAGAAAATGGTCTTGCCGATGTCTGCACCGAAGATGCCGATGGCCAGCAACGGACCCGGATGCGGTGGAACCAGACCGTGCACGGCTGACAGGCCTGCCAGCAGCGGAATGCCGATCTTCACGATGGGCACGCCGGTGCGTCGCGCGACAATGAACACCAGCGGTATCAGCAGGACAAAACCGATCTCGAAGAACAACGGGATGCCCACCAGGAAGGCAGAGAACATCATTGCCCAGTGCACTTTCTGCTTGCCGAAGGTGCGTATCAGCGTTTGCGCAATCTGGTCTGCGCCGCCCGAGTCGGCCATCAGCTTGCCGAGCATCGTGCCCAGGCCAAGGATGATACCGACGAAGCCCAGTACGCCACCGAAGCCGTCCTGGAAGGATTTCATGACTTTTTCGACCGGCATTCCCGAGGTCAGGCCAAGAAAGCCTGCCGCCAGGGTCAGCGCGACGAAAGGGTGCACCTTGAAGGTGGTGATCAGCAGCACCAGGCCGACGATGGTCACCAAGGCATCGACGAGCAGGAACGTCTCATGGGTCATACCGAACATGGGTGTCTCTCCGGTTTATTGTTTTAAGGAACTGTTAACAGCGCCGACTTCAATCGTGTGTGCGCAAGACAGCGCTGTCTTTTGCACTCACACCTTTATCAGGCGTGAGAGCCTTTCCACCATGCTGCGGCTTGTTTGCCGATGACATCGATAGGCTGGGACGCGTCCACGATCAATGTCAGCGGTTCGCCATAGGGCGGTTCGAGGGTCGCGAACTGGCTGTCCACCAGGCTGGCGGGCATGAAGTGCCCAGGCCGGTGCGAGCAGCGTTCGCTGGCGAGTTCCTTGCTGAGTTCCAGAAAAACGAAACCCAGGCCAGGCACCGCATCACGCAGGCGCTGGCGATAAATGAGCTTGAGCGAGGAGCAGGTCAGCACCGGGTGTTCACCGTTGGCGAGGGCGGCAGCCATCTCTTCGCCCAGGCGGGTCAGCCAGCCGGCACGGTCTTCGTCGTTGAGGGGGGTTCCGGCGCTCATCTTTTCGATGTTGGCCGGTGGATGGAACGCGTCGCCTTCGATCAGACGGCCGCCGCTGTTCAGGGCAATCTCGGCACCCACGGCGCTTTTGCCGCAGCCAGACACACCCATCACCACAAGGGCGGAAATAGCAGTATTCGCAGTTGTCACAGTAGGCACCTCATCTGGAGACAGCGCTGTCTTCTTTCGGGTGGACATGAGTCCCAGCCCGGGCTGTTCCAGTTATTTGTCGTTGTTTTGGGCTCATCAATAAGCATGGGAGGCTGTTCTCCGCGGGACCCGAACCGGGCAACCCCTGTGAAACCAGCGATAAAGCATTGTCACGTTCCATGAGACAGCGCTACCTTATGGGGCATTCGACACATTTGGCAACCCTTATGTTAGTTGGCAACGCATGATACGCATTGGTTCCCGCTCTACCGGTCGCCCCACGCTCAATGAAGTGGCGAAGCTGGCTGGTGTCTCTCCGATCACCGCCTCGCGTGCGTTACGCGGTATCAGCACCGTGGCGCCTGAACTTGTGGAAAAGGTCCGTGCTGCGGCGCAGGGCCTGGGTTATGTAGCCAACCCGGCCGCCAGGGCACTGGCTTCTTCCTGCAGTCAGACCGTCGTGGTGCTGGTGCCGTCACTGTCCAACCAGTTGTTCATCGAGACGCTGGAAGCCATTCAGGACGTGTTGCGCGTGCGGGGCCTGGACGTGGTCATCGGCAACTACCATTACTCACCTGACGAGGAAGAGAAGCTGCTGCGCAACCATCTGGTCAATCGCCCGCGCGGTATTCTGCTGACCGGTTTCGACCACACGGCAGCGTCTCGCCAGATGCTTGAAACCAGCGGCATACCCTGCGTGCACATGATGGAACTCGACACCCGCCTGGGCGCCTATTGCGTCGGGTTCTCGCAACAACAGGCCGGTGCTGAAGCCGCGCGCCATCTGCTCGGGCGTGGCCGCCGTCGGCTGGCGTACATGGCCGCCCAACTCGACCCTCGTGTACTGCAACGTGGCGCCGGGTTCCGTCGGGTGCTGGAAGACGCCGGGCTGTTCGACCCCGCGTTGCAGGTCTCGACACGCCAGGCCTCGTCGATCGGTCTGGGCGGGGAGTTGTTTGCGCGCCTGCTTGACCAGCATCCGGATGTCGACGGGGTATTTTTCTGTAACGACGACCTGGCACAAGGCGCCGCGCTGGAGGCCTTGCGCCTGGGCGTCACGATTCCCGAACGAGTCTCTCTGGTGGGCTTCAACGACCTGCCGGGGTCCGCTCACATGGTGCCGCGCCTGACCTCGATACGCACGCCCAGAGAAGAAGTCGGGCAGCGCGCTGCTCAGGTATTGCTGGGCCTGCTTGACGGGGTCACCCAGCAGCCTCTGGTGGATCTCGGCTTTGAACTGGTGGTGCGGGAAAGCTCTTGAGGATTTTCCCCGGCCAATTCTCGCGAGCCTTCTCCGGGTCATTGCGCTGACCAATGGTAATGGCGCTCTGCGGGCTCGATGCCTTCGGGCTGGAGTGCCCGACCGCGCTGTCCTGCACTGCCAGCGATACCCTCATTCGAACGGTTCCGGCACATTTTGACTGTCATTTCTGACAGTACCCATCCCCCCGTGTTGAGTATTCAATGACCCTATGTTTTTGGCTCGGAGCGGCATAAGTGTCTTGGCCGCATCGTTGGATGACGGGGATATATCTTCTTATCTATTCCCCGTTCTGGCGGTCTTACAAGACCTATTGAAGGATCAGAGAAATGCAAAAAAAAGCATCTCAGAACGTTAGAGCCTTGACGCATATCGCTGACCCCGTCGGTTCGGGTGTGCCCTTGGACATCGCGTGGCTGACCGGCATTATCCCCCTGGGCTTTGTACCCGCACAGATCGCTATCAGCCCTGATGAAACCACGTTGTATGTCGCCCATGAAAGTGGCCGGGAAGTCAGTGTGGTCGACATCGCCAGTGCCAGCGTAACGGGCGCCATCAAGCGGGCAGGGGCCGGCGCGATTACCCTGAGCCCCGATGGTAAAAGGCTTTACACCATTGGCCAGAAAAGGTGCTACGTGGTCGATACGCGCCTGCGCGAAGTGATCAGGATACTCCCGGCAGCCAACGTCAACAGGATCCTGTGCAGTGCCGATGGCCGTTTTATCTGCCTGTCCTTTCAAAATGCGCTAGGCGGTTTGATTCGCCTGATCGAGACCGAGAATTACACGGTCGAAAACGAGTTCGATCTGGGCGCCCTGACCAACGCATCGCTGGCCCTCGGGATCAGTCCGTTGAACGACAGGTTTTACGCGACCATGCTGGTTGATCGCACCGCGCCTACCGATGTTCTTGCGATCAGCAAGGTCGATTACCTGCAGCATGACATTACCGGGTTTTCCGACCCACGTTCGATGGCCTTCAGTTCCGATGGCGCCTGGCTGTATGTCGGCGGCATCGACGAGGTCTACATCGTCGATGCCGCGACCAATAAAACCTTCTATCGGGAAAAAATCGGCACGCAGGGTTACCCGGTGAAAGTCATCGGCGTGACACCGGATGACCGCTATGTCTACGCAATCTACACCTGTAATTACGACGTTTACCGGATCGATACGGTGAAGGGCATCTCCACCTGCATTGCCTACTTTCCGTCGGTAGGCGGCGCTGTACTCAACAAGACCGGCACGTATATCTATTCCAGCCATCCGGACATGAGCTGGATTTCGATCTACCGGCTATGAAGACTCCTGCAGTGGCCTGGCTTGCGTGTGACCAGCCGGGCCGCCCGTCAGTCGGCGTCAAGTGCTGCGACACCGGCCTTGGCGACCTGAGCATCCTGTTCGGCTTTCACGCCTGAAACCCCCAGCGCACCGATTACCTGGCCGTCGACGATGACCGGCACACCGCCTTCCAGGGAAGTCAGCAGCGGAGCACTCAGGAATGCAGTGCGCCCGCCATTGACCATCTCTTCGTAACCCTTGGACTCACGTTTGCCGAGTGCCGAGGTGCGGGCTTTTTCGATCGCGATGTAGCTGCTGATCGGTGCGGCGTCGTCCAGTCTCTCGAATGCCAGCAGATGGCCGCCGTCATCAACGACGGCGATGGACACGGCCCAGGCATTGGCCCGTGCTTCATCGCGTGCGGCACCGAGCATCAGGCTGATTTCGGTCTGGGTCAGGACGGCTTTGATCTTCATGGGGTTCTCCGGAGCAGTGATTATTGAATAGGGTTCAGTGTGATTCAGGCGTGCCAAGCGCTGCGTCGATCAGTTCGATCCAGTGCCGCACTGGCATTCGGCCGGCGCTGGCCAGATGGGTCTGACAGCCGATATTGGCGGTGGCAATCACCTGCGGTTTACCGCTCTCCAGTGCGTTCATGCGGTTGTCGCGCAGTTGACGGGCGATGGCAGGCTGGGTGATGGAGTAGGTGCCTGCAGAGCCGCAGCATAAATGACCGTCCGGCACTGTGGTCAGATTGAAGCCTAGACGAGTCAGGACACGCTCGACTTCGCCGCCGAGTTTTTGCGCGTGTTGCAGCGTACACGGGCAGTGAAATGCCAGGCGCTGATCGGTCTTGATGCCGAGGGTTTCCAGCGGTTCGTCGCGCAGCAGTTCGACCAGATCCTTGGTTCGCGCGCTGATCTGCCCGGCCTTGTCGGCATAGGCTGGATCATGGCGCAGCAGGTGGCCGTAATCCTTGACGAAGGCCCCGCAGCCGCTGGCCGTCTGGATCAGGCTTTCAACACTGCCCTGCAACGCGGGCCACCACGCGTCGATGTTGCGCCGTGCCCGGTCCAGCCCTGCCTCCTGTGCATTGAGGTGATAATCCACGGCGCCGCAGCAACCCGCCTGTCTGACCGCCGTAATGCCGATGCCCAGACGATCCAGCACCCGCGCCGTAGCGCTATTGGTGTTGGGCGACAGGCCCGGTTGAACGCAACCTTCCAGGAGCAGCACTTGGCGCGCATGACCGGTGTGCGGACGAAGTCCGGCAGGATGGACCGCCTCCGGCAGCTTGGTGGCCAGGGTTTGTGGCAGCAACGGCCTGAACTTCAGGCCCATGCCGGTCAGGGATTTGAACAGCCCGGGGTGGGGGATGACGCGACGCAAGCCTTCACGCAGCATGCGTTCTGCGAGTGGCCGCGGCACCAGGGCCTCAACCGCCGCGCGGCCGATGTCCAGCAGGTTGTGGTAATCCACGCCGGACGGGCAAGTGGTCTCGCAGTTGCGACAGCTCAGGCAGCGGTCCAGATGCAGACGGGTTTTCTCGGTGACCGGCTGACCTTCGAGCACTTGTTTGATCAGGTAGATCCTGCCGCGTGGACCGTCCAGCTCATCACCCAGCAATTGATAGGTCGGACACGTGGCGTTACAGAAACCGCAATGCACACAACTGCGCAGGATACGTTCGGCTTCTTCGGCGCGCGGCAGGGTTCTGGCGTGTTCACTCAATGTGGTCTGCATGTTTCAAAGCTCCGCGTACAGTCGGCCGGGGTTGAAAATCCCCTGCGGGTCGAGTCGGGTCTTGAGTGTCTGATGGTAGCGCAGCACAGGTGCGGCCAACGGCTCGAAGGGGCTGTCGACGACGCCCTGGCTGTAGCAGGTCGCATGGCCGCCAACCGCCATAGTGATCGCTCGAATGGTTTGTCCGTCAGCGTCCGACTTGAGCCAGCGTTGCGCGCCACCCCAGTCGATCAACTGCTCGCCCGGCAGATCCGGCAGGCGGCTGTCAGCAGGTACACAGAGCCGCCACAGCGGCCGAGGGTCATCGAAGAAGGGCAGGCGGTGCGCATTCAACTGTTGCCAGTACGCGGCATCGAGCAGCTCGCCGCCGAGCCGGTCCCGGGCTGCGGCCACTGAACCTTCACCGCCTTCCAGGCGCAGACGCAGTACTTGGCCATCATGGCTGGCCGCGCTGATCGGTATCGGTTGCTGACCCCACTCGGCAAGGCGCGCCAAGGCCAGCGTGCTGTCCATTTCCAGTGCGATACTGCTGCACAGACGCGGTTTGGGCAGCACCTTGAGCGACACCTCGGTCAGCAGCCCCAGGCAGCCGAAACTGCCTGCCATCAGGCGTGAAACGTCATAACCTGCAACGTTCTTCATGACTTCTCCGCCGAAACGCAGGTGTTTGCCAAGACCGGTGATGACCCGTGTGCCCAGCACGAAATCACGCACCGACCCACTCCACGGACGGCGCGGTCCCGAGAGCCCTGCAGCGACCATGCCGCCGAGCGTTGCCGCGCCGAAGTCGGGCGGTTCGCAAGGCAGCATCTGGCCTGCGGCATCCAGCGTCTGTATCAGCTCGTTCAATGGCGTACCGGCGCGCGCCGTGATCACCAGTTCTGTCGGGTCATAACTGACGATGCCTCGGTGCTCGCGGGTATCGAGTATTTCGCCAGCCGTTTCACGACCGAGAGAAGCCTTGCTGTTGCCGCCCTGAATACGTAACGGCCGGTTATCGCGGAGCGCATGATCGACCCGCTGGAGCAGTGCTTGGCTGACGTCGTTGTCCATAGTGCTCATCAGAAGCGCTCCAGGTCGGGGAACGGCAATTGCCCGGCATGTATGTGCATGGCGCCAAATTCCGCGCAGCGATGCAGCGTCGGGATGTTCTTGCCAGGGTTGAGCAGACCGCTGGCGTCGAATGCCGCCTTGATGGCATGGAAGAAGGTCAGCTCGTCGCTATTGAACTGGGCACACATCTGATTGATCTTCTCGCGACCGACACCGTGCTCGCCAGTAATGCTGCCGCCGACCTTGACGCACAGCTCGAGGATTTTGCCGCCCAGTGCCTCGGCGCGCTCCAGCTCACCCGGTTGATTGGCATCGAACAGGATCAGCGGATGCATGTTGCCGTCACCCGCATGAAACACGTTGGCGACGCGCAAGCCGTATTGCTCGGATAGCTCCCTGATGCTGCGCAACACTCCCGGCAACTCACGGCGCGGGATGGTCCCGTCCATGCAGTAGTAATCCGGCGACAGGCGACCCACGGCCGGGAAAGCGTTCTTGCGCCCGGCCCAGAAGCGGACCCGCTCGGCTTCATCCTTCGCCTGGCGCACTTCGGTAGCGCCCGCCAGTGTCAATACCTCGCTGACCCGTTCGCAATCGGCGTGCACGTCGGCTTCGACGCCGTCCAGTTCACAGAGCAGAATGGCTTCGGCATTGACCGGGTAACCTGCGTGAATGAAATCCTCGGCGGCACGAATCGCCAGATTGTCCATCATCTCAAGTCCGCCGGGGATAATGCCCGCGGCGATGATATCGGCCACCGCGCGTCCGGCCTTTTCCACTGAATCGAACGCCGCCAGCAGCACCTTGGCCACTTGCGGTCTGGGTAGCAGCTTGACCGTGACTTCGGTAATGACGCCGAGCATGCCTTCGGAGCCGGTGAACAGTGCCAGCAGGTCGAAGCCCGGCGAGTCCAGCGTGTCGCTGCCCAGTGTCATCGGCTCGCCTTCCACGGTCAGGATCTCGACCTTGAGCAGGTTATGCACGGTCAGCCCGTACTTGAGGCAATGCACGCCGCCGGCATTTTCCGCCACATTGCCGCCGATGGAGCATGCAATTTGCGAGGACGGGTCCGGCGCGTAATACAGGCCGTGGGGCGCTGCCGCCTGAGAAATGGCCAGATTGCGCACGCCGGGCTGAACCCGCGCCAGGCGCGCCGAAGGGTCGATATCGAGGATCTGATTGAAGCGTGCCATGACCAGCAGCACGCCTTTTTCCAGCGGCAGCGCGCCACCCGACAGCCCGGTGCCCGCCCCACGAGCGACCACCGGTACGCGACGTGCGTGGCACAGCCTGAGCAGCGTCTGTACTTCTTCCACATGCCGCGGCAATGCCACCAGCATCGGTGTGCTGCGATAGGCCGACAATCCGTCGCACTCGTAAGGCCGCAGTTCTTCGGGCCGATGCAGGATGTCCAGGTCGGGCAACTGCTGTTGCAGCGCCTGCAACAGTTGTTGCTTGTCGACGGCGGGCAGCACGCCATCGATGCGTTCGTCGTAAAGGATATTCATCAAGCCACCCTGGGTTGTTTTTATCGGGTTAATGCATCCTAGCTCATTCGCTACGAAGCTTGAGTTGACAGCGAAGGTCTGATCACGCAATTTACGCATTACGTAATGCGGTTACGAAAATAAAAACACGCACCCATGCGTCAGGCAGGCGACTCCCGTGGACCTATTCACTTATTACCGCTCGACCTCCAGTTACCGTGTGCGTATTGCGCTGGCCCTCAAGGGGCTGGATTACACGGCGGTTCCGGTCAACCTGGCGCTTGAGGGCGGCGAGCAAAACAAACCTGATTACACGGACTTGAACCCGCAGGGCAGGGTGCCTGCGCTGCGGCTGGACGATGGAGTGGTCATCACTCAGTCACTGGCGATCATCGAATACCTGGAGGAGCGTTATCCGCAACCTGCGTTACTGGCGCAGGAGGCCGTGATGCGAGCTCGACAGCGTGCCGTGGCGGCGCTTATCGGCTGTGACATCCAGCCCTTGCACAACGTTTCGGCGCTTGACCGGTTGCGCACGCTTGGTCACGACGAGGCCGCTGTCGTGGCCTGGACCAGGCATTGGATCGGCCAAGGCTTGCAGGCCGTCGAGCAGTTGATCGGGGAGCAGGGTTTCTGTTTTGGCTCGAGCCCCGGCCTCGCGGATATTTACCTGTTACCGCAGTTGTACGCAGCCCATCGTTACCACGTTGACCTGACTGCATTTGCGCGTATTCAGCGGGTCGAGCATCTGGCCATGCAGCACCCGGCCTTTCAGCAGGCACATCCTGATGCACAATCGGACAAGCCGGAGTAGGCTGCCTTCATGAAGATTCTTGGTCTGCAACTGATATTCGGTGATTTTCTCGCACGCAGCGTGCGAGGGATTCCGTGTGCGCCGCCCGCAGGACAGTGATTGCCAGGGTTACCCACTCTCACTTTCCTGCAAGGAGCCAGTCATGGCTGATCTTTACGAAAATCCAATGGGCCTGATGGGCTTTGAATTCATCGAGTTCGCGTCACCGACGCCCAACAGCCTTGAGCCCGTGTTTCAGATGATGGGCTTCACCAAAGTCGCAACGCACCGCTCCAAGGACGTGTCCCTGTTTCGTCAGGGCGCGATCAACCTGATCCTCAACAACGAGCCGCACAGCCTGGCATCGTACTTTGCCGCCGAGCATGGTCCTTCGGTATGCGGCATGGCGTTCCGCGTGAAAGATGCGCAGAAGGCTTATAACCGGGCACTCGAACTGGGTGCACAACCGCTGGAAATCGCTACCGGGCCCATGGAGTTGCGCCTGCCCGCGATCAAGGGCATCGGTGGCGCGCCGTTGTACCTGATTGATCGCTTCGGCGAGGGCACGTCGATTTACGACATTGATTTCAATTTCATCGAAGGCGTCGATCGCCACCCGGTCGGTGCCGGTCTGAAATTCATCGATCACCTGACCCACAACGTGTACCGCGGGCGCATGGCGTATTGGGCCGGTTTCTATGAAAAGCTGTTCAATTTTCGCGAGCTGCGTTACTTCGACATCAAGGGCGAATACACCGGCCTGACCTCCAAAGCCATGACCGCCCCGGACGGCATGATCCGCATTCCGCTCAACGAAGAGTCGTCCAAGGGGGCGGGGCAGATTGAAGAGTTCCTGATGCAGTTCAATGGCGAAGGCATCCAGCATGTAGCGTTCTTTACCGATGACCTGATCAAGACCTGGGACGCGCTGAAAGCAACCGGCATGCGCTTCATGACTGCGCCACCGGACACCTACTACGAGATGCTGCAAGGCCGCCTGCCCGATCACGGTGAGCCGGAGGCCGAGCTCAAGTCACGCGGCATTCTGCTCGATGGCTCTTCCGAAGGGGGCGAGCGTCGCTTGCTGTTGCAGATATTCTCCGCCACGCTGATGGGCCCGGTGTTTTTCGAATTCATTCAGCGCAAGGGCGACGACGGGTTTGGCGAAGGCAACTTCAAGGCGCTGTTCGAATCCATCGAACGCGACCAGATCCAGCGTGGTGTACTGACGCCGGATTGAGCGATAACCGGAAGTGCCCGCCTTGCGCGATCAGACGAGCCTGCTCAGGCTCGTTCTGAGTCATTTGTGCTTGAGCACGTCAGCCTGCCGATTGTGAGACGAGACATAACGCTCGGTAAATTCATGCGCCGGCATGGGACGACCATACAGATAGCCCTGACCCTCGTCGCACACATAATGACGCATCAGACTTTCCTGCTCGCGGGTCTCTATGCCTTCTGCCGTGACCTGGAGATTGAAGCCGTTCGCCAGCCTGATAACGGCCTCGATGATAACTTCGTCTTTTTTGCTGCGCTCAACGCCACTTACGAATGAGCGGTCGATTTTCAGCCGTGTCACCGGATAGTCTTTCAGCAGGCTCAGGGACGCATAGCCGGTACCGAAATCGTCGAATGCAATGCCCACTCCCAATGAGCGAAGGTGGCGCAGCGGTTCCATGATGCGCTGTTCGTTTCGCAGGATGATGTTTTCCGTGATCTCCAGCTCGAGAGCGTGTGCTGGCAAGGAAAAGTCTTCAAGCGCACTTTCAACCATTTCCGCAAAGTCACGCATGCGAAACTGCGCGGCGAACAGGTTGACGCCGATGCGGAATTCGTCACAGCCGGTATTTCTCCATTGCGCTGCCTGCTCACAGGCTGAACGCAGGATCCATTCGCCCACCGGCACCGCAAGAAGACCTGCTTCCAGTGCAGGTAGAAAAACCGCCGGGGACACCACACCCAGTGTCGGATGGTTCCAGCGAATAAGGGCTTCGGCTCCGGTAATACGACCGTCCGCAAGGCGTACCTGAGGCTGATAGTACAGCTCGAACTCTTTGTTGGCCCACGCCTGACGCATCGATGAGCTGAGCGCGCCTCTTCTTGACGCGGTCTGTCGATGCTCGGAGGTGAAGGTGCGAACAAGGGAACGTCCATCAGACTTGGCCTGGTAGAGCGCCAGATCCGCATTGCCTAGCATTTGCTCCTCGTCGTAGTCGCAGCCGGACCTTACGGAGACGCCGATGCTGGCGCCGATGTAGATTGAATTGTCTTCAAACTCAATCGGTTCCTCGATGACCGCGATGAGCTCCAGGCCCAGCCTGGTCGCGTTGTCAGGGTCTGCCGTGTCTGACAGGAACACGACAAACTCATCGCCGCCCAGACGCGCGACCATATGGCTGGCCGGGACGTTTTCGCGAAGACGAAGAGAGGTCACCTGGAGCACAAAATCCCCCGCAGCGTGGCCCAGCGTGTCGTTGACGTCCTTGAAGCCGTCCAGGTCGATCAGCAGGATGGCCGCCGAAAGCTGTGCGCCGCACGCTTCCTTGATCCGCCTTTTGAGCGTCGATCGATTGGCAAGGCCGGTCAGATGATCGTATTCAGCCGCATGCTTGAGTAATTTGTCCGCCTCGACACGCTGGGTGATGTCACGAATGATCGCTCCGAATTGTGGCTCGCCGGCATACGTCCATTGTGAGAGCGAGAGCTCGATGGGGATTGTATGACCGTCGCGATGGATGGCCGTCAGGTTGATGGATTTTCCGATAATGGAGGCCGGGCCGCCTGCAGACACCCTCGACAGACCTGCATGATGTCTGGAGCGCATTTCGGGCGGAATAATGATATCGAGAGGCTTTCCCATGGCGTCCTCGGATCGATGCCCGAAAATGAGCTCGGCCGAATTGTTCCATGAGATGATCCGGTTTTTGCTGTCCGAGCAGATGATCGCGTCGGGTGAGGTCGAGGTGATATTCATGAAGCGGGCGTGGCTGTCTTCATTCTCGAGCTCGAGCCGACGCAATTCCATTCTTTCGATGACCATGACCGCCAGGTCCTGAAGAATCAGTTGGTCTCGCTCCGAGAAGGTCTCCCGAGGTTTATTGTCGATCAGGCACAGGCTGCCCAACACATGACCGCTGGGGGTTATCAGTGGCGCCCCGGCATAAAAGCGAATATAGGGAGCGCCTACCACCAGCGCGTTTGAGCTGAACCTTTCATCCTGCAATGCATCAGGCACCAGAAAAACGTTACGGCCCATCAGCGCAAAATTACAGAATGAGACGTCGCGGCCCGTTTCGCAGACATCGAGGCCAACGCGCGCCTTGAAGAATTGCCGGTCGCGATGAACCAGAGAAATCAGAACAATGGGCGCGTCGAAAATCCGCGATGCCATTTGCACGATCTGATCGTATTCATGCTCAGGTGGGGTATCCATCAACGAAAAAGCATTCAAAATCCGAATACGTTCTTCGTCGTCATCGCCGACTGGGTAAGTACTCATTTGAGGTCATCGCTATAAGCTGATCGCGCCTGAAACGCGAAGCGATCGATGTACAATGCCGCTGTGCCGGCATCGGTGAAAACACCCTGCCAACACGCGCTTGCGCCATGCCGGAAAAGCAAAGTTCGATACATTGCAGCACCTCTCACAGTAGTGTATCGGTAGCTGTCTCTAGCAGCTTAGAAGCTGTATCGTCAAAAAACCGAATACCTGTAATGACTTCTTGAGCAACTAGCCTGCGGGGCATTCATTCAACTAAGCCCCGCGTGACCTCGGTGTAACAACGTGTTCGGGTGAGTGGCGCTAAGGTATGGAAACTGCATGGCGGGGTTCACTGCCAATTTGATGACAACCCTATGAAACGGCTTTCCTTTATTTCGACGAGGCTTACACCTTCGGCGCTCAGCAAAGCGTTGATCGGCTTCATTGCCCTGGTCTGTCTATCGCTGACCCTGGCTACCGTCTGGCAGATGAACCAGTCGAAGCTCGAGCGCGCGGCCACCGCCAGGATTGCGGTGTCCAATATCGTGCTTGCCGCTGAGCAGCAGGCTCAGGACACCCTGCAACAGGCTGACAATACGCTGCGTGACCTTGTCGAGCGTGTGGAACAGGACGGGGTTGCAGGCCAGCAGCAAAGCCGCTTGACCAGGCTGATGGCTCAAGACCTGATAAACGTCAAAGGGCTTCAGGGGCTGTTCATCTACGATGCTCAGGGCAACTGGGTCGCCAATTCCTTTGCCAATGGCGTGCACACCAGAAACAACGAAGACCGCGATTACTTCATTTACCATCGCGATAACCCTGACCCGTCCATTCATGTAGGGTCTATCGTAGAAAGCCGTAATACCGGGGATATGGTCATCCCGGTCAGTCGGCGTATCAATGCTGCGGATGGCAGTTTTGCTGGCGTTGCACTGGCCACCGTACCGGTGGCTTATTTCCAGGCGTTTTTCCAGCGCATGGATGTAGACGACAAGGGGGTAATCTTTCTCGCTCTGAGCAATGGCGACCTGCTGGCGCGACGCCCCACATTAACCGCACTAATGACCACCAATGTCGCCAAGGGCGATATCTTCACTCGCTATCTGCCCTACAGCGACAGCGGCACCGCGGTGATCAACTCCGTGGTGGACGGGGTGGAAAGGATCTACGCCTATCGGCGAGTGTCCGGATTGCCGATCGTCGCCGCTGCAGGCGTCTCCTGTCAGCATGTGTTCGCGCCCTGGTGGGCTTATGCACACCGGTCCATGACCATCACCGGCATCATTATCCTTGCGCTGGTTTTGCTTGGCGTCCTGCTGTACCGGCAAATCCAGCAGTTGATCAATGCGGAAGGTGAACTGAACATCGCCAGGAACGAACTGGAGATCATCGCTCACACGGACAGCCTCACGCACCTGGCCAATCGACGCTGCTTCGATGCGGCCTTGCAGCAGGAGTGGGGGCGGGCGAGCCGGAATACTGCAACTATCGCGATCATTCTGCTGGATATTGACTGGTTCAAACAATACAACGACACCTACGGTCATCTGCAGGGAGACGACTGCCTGAAACAAGTGGCTGGGCTCATAGGCAACAGTCTTGACCGGGCTGGGGATATCGCGGCACGTTACGGCGGCGAGGAGTTTGTCATTCTGCTGCCTGAAACCGACCTGGCAGGGGCGCTGAAGATCGCGGAAAAAATCAGATCATCCGTTGAAACCACTCGTATAGAGCACTCGGCCAGCCCGCTGGGCAAACTGACCATCAGCTCGGGCGTGGTGTCGATCAACGCAGCAGAGAAGGATGGACATACCGCCGCGTTGGCGGAAGCGGATCGGCTGCTTTACCTGGCCAAAACCAAAGGGCGTAACCGCGTCGAAGGTCGGCTGATTCACGGCTGGCATGGAGCGAGCCATTTCGCCAGGGTATCAACCGCCTCTTCCTGAGTCAGTCTGACGGACGGCTACCGCCCATACGCTCGCTGATGGCCTGCGCCGTTTGCAAAAGCCGCCTGGCCGCCAGATTCTGCGTCTCGTCGTTCAACATCGATCCCGGCCCGACCACGGTGATCACCCCCACCAGCTTGTCACCCATGGCGAACAGCGGTGACGAGGCTGCATTGATACCCGGCATCAGCAGGCCCTGAATCTGGTGCACGCCGGTGGTACGAATCTGCTCGACATGCTGCTCGACCTCACGCAGCTGGCCGGTGCTCAGCAACGGCACTTCCTGCTCGCGGAGCGCAGCGGTTTCGCGCCCGTTCAGAAAACTGTCGAACACCAGGCCGGTGGACGAGCCAAGCAGCGGCAGCACCGAGCCGATCTGCGTGACCAGCGTCACCGCACCCATCGAGGGCTCGACATACACCACGGTCGGCCCCTTGTTGCCCCATACCGCCAGAAAACAGGTCTGATTCAACTCGTCGCGCAGGCTGGCCAGCCAGGGGGCCGATACCTTCAGGACATCCAGCTTGCCGAGCGAGGCCAGCCCGACCTGCAACGCCTCGCGTCCCAGCCCATAGTGATTGTTGACGGCATCCTGTTCGGCAAAGCCACTGGCAATCAGCGCCTGCAGATAACGATGGACCTTGCTGGCGGGCATGCCCAGGTGTTCGGCCAGTCTCGACAGGGACGTGGCAGGGGAGAGTTCGGCGAGCGCCTTGAGCACGCCCAGCCCGACTTCGGCGGCCTGAACCTTCTGCTGGCGTCCGCCTGCGGGGCTTTCGGTTTGCTGGGTCATGGGATGCTGTGCGCCGATCGGGAAAGGCAGCTTTATAGCTTGACCGGCTGGCAAACTCAAATTACGTTATGCGTAATCTGTTTACGTTAAATGATGTTTCTTCGTGTCTGTGTCCGACCCCACAACAACAAGAGGTCCAGATGGCTATCCACTCCAGTTCCGACGCACTGCTTTATCAGTCGGGCTTTGGCAACCAGTTCAGCAGCGAGGCGCTGCCTGGTGCCTTGCCGATTGGTCAGAACTCGCCGCAGAAGCATCCGCTGGGCCTGTATGCCGAGCAGTTCTCGGGCACCGCATTCACGGTTGCGCGCAGCGAAGCCCGACGTACCTGGCTGTATCGGATCAGCCCATCGGCAGCCCATCCGCGTTACCAGCGCATGGATCTGCAGATCGCCGGTCGGGAGCAGGGGCCGATCAACCCCAACCGGTTGCGCTGGAATGCCTTCGATATCCCGACAGAGCCGACCGATTTCATCGACGGCCTCATCCCTCTCGCCAGCACCTCGGCGGCGGAGCAGGCCGAGGGCGTCAGCGTTTACCTGTACACCGCCAACATCTCCATGCAGCGAGCTTTCTTTAGCGCGGATGGCGAATGGCTGGTGGTGCCCCAGCAGGGCCGGCTCAGAATCGTCACCGAACTGGGCCTGCTGGACATCGAACCCCTGGAAATCGCCGTCCTGCCGCGAGGTTTGAAGTTCAGCGTGCACCTGCTCGATAGCAGCGCCCGCGGATACCTCTGCGAGAATCACGGCTGCGCCCTGCGCCTCCCGGAACTGGGCCCGATCGGCAGCAACGGGCTGGCCAACGCACGTGATTTTCTGACCCCGGTCGCCTGGTTCGAAGACAGTCGCCAGCCAATGCAACTGGTGCAGAAGTTCCTCGGTGAGCTGTGGTCGACGCAACTGGAGCACTCACCGTTTGACGTGGTGGGCTGGCACGGCAATAACGTTCCGTACAAGTACGATCTGCGGCGTTTCAACACCCTCGGTACGGTCAGCTACGATCATCCGGACCCGTCGATTTTCACCGTGCTGACCTCACCGGGGGCTATTCACGGCCAGGCCAATATCGATTTCGTGATCTTTCCGCCGCGCTGGATGGTGGCGGAAAACACCTTCCGCCCGCCGTGGTTCCACCGAAACCTGATGAACGAGTTCATGGGCCTGATCGACGGCGCGTACGATGCCAAGGCCGAAGGCTTCATGCCCGGTGGCGCTTCGCTGCACAACTGCATGAGCGCGCACGGCCCCGATAATGTCACCGCCGAAAAGGCTATTGCCGCCGAGCTGAAACCGCACAGGATCGACAACACCATGGCCTTCATGTTCGAGACCGGCAAGGTCTTGCGCCCCAGTCGTCACGCGCTCGACTGCCCGCAACTGCAAACCGATTACGATGCCTGCTGGAAGGACATGGCCAGAACGTTTACCAGGGAGCCACGCTGATGAATACCGCGTTCAAGCGTCGTAGCTGGGTCGAATCTGCCAACAGGCATGCCGATTTCCCTTTGCAGAACCTGCCATTGGGCGTGTTCAGTCACGGCCAGACCGGCCCGCGTGGCGGAGTGGCGATAGGCGACAGGATTTTCGATCTGCACGCGGCAACAGAATCCGGGGTGTTTCAGGGACAGGCCGCCGACGTTGCCGACGTTGCCAGCCGCGACCAGCTCAATGATTTTCTTGCGCTGGGTGCCGCAGCGCGCCAGGCATTGCGCACCGCCTTGTTGCAGTTGCTCGATGAAGACAGCCCGCAGCGCGACAGGCTGCAGGGTATGGCCGGTTTGTTGCTGCCGATGAGCGAGTGCACATTGCACATGCCCGCTCGGGTAGGTGATTACTCGGACTTCTACGTCGGTATTCATCATGCGCTGAATGTCGGCAAGCTGTTCCGCCCGGACAACCCGCTGCTGCCCAACTACAAATACGTGCCGATCGGCTATCACGGCAGAGCGTCGACCTTGTGTCCCTCGGGTACGGCTGTGCGGCGCCCCAGCGGACAAACCCTGGCGGCAGGTCAGGAGTCGCCCGTTTTCGGTCCCTGCCAACGCCTCGATTACGAACTGGAACTAGGGGTCTGGATCGGGCCGGGAAATGTCCAGGGCGAGGCCATCGGGATCGATCGGGCCGCCGAGCACATTGCCGGGTTCTGCCTGCTCAACGACTGGTCGGCGCGTGACATACAGGCATGGGAATACCAGCCACTGGGGCCATTTCTGTCGAAGAGCTTCGTCACCACGATTTCGCCCTGGGTGGTGACTGCCGAAGCCCTTGAACCGTTTCGTCGCGCCCAACCGCCGCGTCCGGACGGCGATCCGCAACCGTTGGCCTATCTGCTGGATGACCACGATCAGCAGGGTGGGGCGCTGGATATCGAGCTGGAAGTGCTGCTGCTGACTGCACGGATGAAAGCCGACGGGCTGGCGCCTCACCGGCTGGGTCTGAGCAACTCGCTGAACATGTACTGGACAGTGGCGCAGATGGTCGCGCATCACAGCGTCAACGGCTGCAGGTTGCAGCCGGGTGACCTGCTCGGCACCGGTACGTTGTCCGGTCCCGGAGAAGGTCAGTACGGCAGCCTGCTGGAGATGACCGCCGGCGGCAAACAACCGGTGACCCTACCCAACGGCGAAGTACGGATGTTCCTGCAAAGTGGCGACGAGGTGATTCTGCGTGCCCGTTGTCATCGCGACGGGTATGCCTCGATTGGCTTTGGTGAGTGCCGGGGCGTTGTGCTCGACTGAGAATACCGTGCTCGGCTCCTGCAACGTCAGCGGGTTATTTCGTACCAGCCAAGAAACATGTCCAGCGTCGATTCGACCACCGTGTGCTGCTCCTCGGGGGTAAGCAAGGCCGCACTGAACGTTACCTGCGGCCAGAACGCGAACGACTTGAGCAATGCATGCATCTGCGTCGCGGCAAAGGCCGGGTCGACCGGTTTCAGACGGCCGTCTTTCTGCGCGGCGCGAATCCAGGCACTGAAGGTTTCTTCTCGCTCATTGATACGCGCCATCCACACCTGAGCCCGCTCGGGGGAGTGAATGGTCGCGCCGACCACCACGCGGGCCAGGTCGAGAAAATGGCTGTTGGTCAGGTTGCGCATCTTGCCCCAGAGCAATTCCCGTAACTGCTCGCGCAAGCCGATTTGCGGATGAAAAACCACTTCGGCCTGCGGCGGGGCGCAGCTCCAGAGGCGCTGCAGCATCTCGGCGAACAGTTCTTCCTTGCTGGGGAAGTGGTTATACACCGTACGTTTGGAAACCTCGGCCCGCGCGGCGATCCGGTCCATGCTGGTGATCTCGAAGCCACGATCGCCGAATTCGGCGATAGCCGCCTGGACGATGGATTCGCGTTTCTGATCGGTGAGGCGCATGGGTTCGGTCATAGGTTCGCTTCAAACGTGCGTTTAGAGAAAATTACACTCAGCAGTTTACTTGTCACCGAGGATCATGCAAGCTTAAAACTACACCGTGTAGTGTAAAACACTGTTACATATTTTCCCTCGGACATCCTGCAACAGGATCACGTACGAAGTATGCACGGCTGGAGCCTCAACCTGCCCCCAGGAGTCAGCGAACCATGGCCTCGACACATCAGAAAAAGGACTCTTCTACACTGCCTGTCTTGTCCCGTCACGAAGGGCGATACCGCAATCACGCCACCATGAAGCCGTCGAGTCTGCTTCGCACGCTCGGTATTTTCTGGGATCAGGCGTTCAACAAACCCAAGGACACACGCCCGGCAGGCGAAATTCCGGTACAGCCGCTGTCGCGTCAGCAATTGCTGGCGGCACCGAACAACACGGTGTATCGCCTGGGGCATTCGACCGTTCTGCTCAAACTGCGCGATCAGTTCTGGCTTACCGACCCCGTGTTTGCCGAACGTGCCTCGCCCGTGCAGTGGGCGGGCCCGCAGCGCTTTCATCAGCCGCCGATCAGCCTCGAAGAGTTGCCGCCGATCAAGGCGGTGATTCTTTCGCACAACCATTACGACCACCTGGATCGTATGGCTATCAAGGCGCTGACCGACAAGACCGAGCACTTTCTGGCACCGCTTGGCGTGGGTGATACGTTGATCGAATGGGGCGTGCCTGCGCACAAGGTGCGTCAGCTGGACTGGTGGCAGTCCACCGAAGTGGCGGGCATCGAGTTCGTCGCCACGCCTTCGCAACATTTCTCGGGGCGTACGCTGCTCGACAGCAACCGCACGCTGTGGGCGTCCTGGGTGATGATCGATAGCGATCAGCGGATTTTCTTCAGTGGCGACAGCGGTTACTTCGATGGCTTCAAGACCATCGGCGAGCAATATGGGCCGTTTGACCTGACCCTGATGGAAACCGGCGCCTACAACGTCGAGTGGCCTGATGTGCACATGCAGCCCGAGCAGACGCTGCAGGCGCATCTGGACCTGCGCGGTCGCTGGTTGCTGCCGATCCACAACGGCACCTTCGACCTGTCGATGCATGCCTGGCACGAGCCGTTCGATCGCATTCTGGCCCTGGCCTGGGAGCAGAATGTCTCGATCACCACGCCGATGATGGGCCAGCCGTTTTATGTGCAGTACCCGTGTCGGGGTCTGACCTGGTGGTTGGGCGTGGATGAGGTGGTTGAGTCTGAAACCGCACAGACGGAGGGCGCAGAACCCTGCAACTGCCGTCGTCAGAACGCCTGAAAACCAACTCTGGTAACGATGAACTGATTTTTAAATAGCAGGGCCCAGATTTTGATTTGTCACCTGAGCACACGCCCGGCCTAATCGTGACCCTCGACAGGGAGGGTGAAGGTATGCAGATGCGTGGCTCGGTGGTTCAGAATATGGGGTTAATGATCAGTGTCATACTGGTGGCGCTCAACTTGCGTCCGTCGATGGCCGCTGTCGGTCCATTGTTGGTGGCGATTCGGCTGGACGTCCCACTGGGTTTCGCGACGGCGTCGTTGCTGACCATGCTGCCGGTCATGGCCATGGGACTGGCAATGTTTTTCGGCATGGGCATCACTCGCTACCTGGGGTCGTATCGCAGCATCATGCTTTCACTGGCGCTTACCGGTCTGGCAACCCTGGCGCGTCTGTTTCTGGATTCTGCTGCCGAACTGATTTTCAGCGCCGTGTTGGCAGGGCTGGGTATTGCCTTGATTCAGGCGCTGATGCCCGCGTTGATCAAATCGCGCTTCAAAGCCAATGTCTCCTTGTGCATGGGCTTGTATGTGACTGCGATCATGGGCGGAGCCGCGCTGGCCGCTTCATTCAGCCCCGTGGTGATGG
Organism: Pseudomonas cerasi; assembly: GCF_027983475.1. Classification (NCBI taxonomy): domain Bacteria; kingdom Pseudomonadati; phylum Pseudomonadota; class Gammaproteobacteria; order Pseudomonadales; family Pseudomonadaceae; genus Pseudomonas; species Pseudomonas cerasi. The sequence goes on along the minus strand of NZ_JAQJVM010000002.1, from coordinate 117,226 downwards.
GTAGCAGTGGCAGTTGGCGCTTCGGCCTGGCGGTCTGGTCACTACTGGCTCTTCTGGCAATGTGCTTCTGGTTTGCCCAGCGGCGCGTATTGCGCTCCGATGCGTCAACCACTGCAGGGCTCCGGCAGACTTTCTTCCACACGCCTCGGGCCTGGATGCTGGGGGGGTTCTTCGGCCTCGGCACTGCGTCCTATACCTGCGTGTTGGCCTGGCTGGCCCCGTATTATTTGGAGAACGGCTGGAGTGAGCAGAGTGCAGGGCTGCTGCTGGGTTTTCTGACCCTGATGGAGGTCGTATCGGGTCTGCTGGTGCCGGTGCTGGCCAACCGCAGTCGCGATAAGCGCGTGGCGCTGGTTGTGCTGCTGCTGTTGATGATGACCGGCTTTGCCGGGCTGATTCTGATGCCGCAGCAGTTGGGACTGCTGTGGGCATGCCTGCTGGGGTTGGGGATTGGCGGTCTTTTTCCGATGAGCCTGATCGTGTCCATGGATCATTTCGATGACCCACAGCAGGCGGGCAGCCTGACGGCATTCGTGCAGGGCGTGGGTTATCTGATCGCCAGCCTGTCGCCGCTGCTTGCCGGAGTGATTCGTGACATGACGGGCAGCTTTGCGGGTGCATGGTGTTCACTGATGGCGTTGGTCGCGATCATGCTGTTGATGGTGGTGCGACTCGACCCCCGGCGTTATGCTGATCATCTGCGCGACGCACTCGGCGAACCTGTCATCACTGGCAGATAGGCGGCATGATCGCATTTTGATGCTATCTTGTGCGCGTTGACCTGACCGCCTGGTCACAGCGCCAGCGAGATACCTTGATGCTTAACAGTAATGCCCTGAGAAAGCTGGACATGCAGGACCTGATGGTCTTTGTCTCGGTGTATGAGCAGCGCAACCTGACCCTGGTCGCGGAAGCGTTGCATGTCAGCCAGTCGACGGTCAGTTACTGCCTGAAAAAGCTGCGGGCGAACTTCGAGGACGACCTTTTCATCTGCACCCGCAACGGCATGCGCCCGACCCGCAAGGCATTGGCCATGCACGACCATGTGCAGCAGATTCTCCGCTCGGTCAATCTGTGCCATGACGGCCTCGATCTGTTCGACCCGACTCGCACACAAACGACCTTCACGGTCTGTGCGCCGGAGTATTTCGAGCTGCTGGTATTGCCGCATTTGATGCGTGACTTCGCTGCCGCTGGTTTCTCGGTGACGGTCAATGTGCAAAAACTTGAGAAGCAGTTGCCTGCCGAGCAGTTGAACGATGGTCGTTTTGACCTCGCCCTGTGCTTCGGGCCTGGCTTTCACCGAGTCCCGGACAGTCTGATTTCGCAGGTGTTGATGGAGGATGATCTGGTTTGCGTCATGGACTCCAGGTTCGCGCCGCTCAGCGCCCTGATCGACATTCAAACCTTCGTCCAGCATCGTCATGTCTACCCGACGCCGTGGACGTCCGACACCAACATGGTGGATGGCTGGCTGCAGCGACAGGGTCTGGAGCGCAACATTGTCGCGCGGGCCAACAGCTATCGGGCGGCCTTGCAATTGCTGGAAGGCACTGATTTCATGCTGGTTCTGCCACGGCGTATTCAGACGCTGCTGGGTAATGAACCGTGGATTTCCGTATTCGAACTGCCACCTGACCTGCCTGGCTTCAGCCTGGACATGCTGTGGAGCGCCCAGGGGGATCGAGATGAAGCCAGCGGCTGGCTGCGTGAACAAGTCGTGAAGGTGTGTGCCGAACGAGGCTTGCTCTGACGGGTTGTCAGTTGCCTGACTTGTCTTTCTGCGGGTCGGGTGAGGTGGCAGGTCGGGCCTGTTCGCCCTGCTGATTGAGCTGTTTGTTCTTCTCGCCCACCTTGCCGGCGTTTTCCGGTTTGTGATCGAGGTCTTCGCGTTTGGATTCATCTGCCATGACCGTATTCCTTTTTGTAGGGGGGTGTGGTTATTGGTCAGTGTGGCGGGTGCAAGATTCGATTTAAATGACGCGCGGTTCATTGCCCGGTGCTGTTAGCGTCGGACGCTGAACCGCGCACATCAATCAGCTCAACAGAGTGATCAAGTCTTTGGCCGCCTGCGCAGAGCTGGCCGGGTTCTGGCCAGTTACCAGCTTGCCATCGGTCAGCACGTAGACGCCCCAGTCGTCGCCCTTGGAATAGTCACCGCCCAGTTGCTTGAGCGTGTCTTCGACCAGAAAAGGCACGACGTTGGTCAGGCCGACCGCTTCTTCTTCACTGTTGGTGAAGCCTGTGACACGGCGGTCCTTGACCAGTGGCTGACCGTCCGGCGCTTTTACGTGACGCAATACGCCAGGTGCGTGGCAGACCATTCCATGCGGCTTGTCTGCCTTGGCAAAGGCCTCGATCAGCGCGATGGAGTCCTTGTCTTCAGCCAGGTCCCACAGCGGGCCGTGACCGCCCGGGTAGAACACGGCATCGAAATCGGCCGCATTGACGCCAGACAGAAGGCCCGTATTGGCGAGCGCTTTTTGCGCATCGGCATCTTTGGAGAAGCGCTTGGTGTCGTCGGTCTGAGCGTCAGGCTCATCGCTTTTCGGGTCCAGCGGTGGTTGACCGCCTTTCGGAGAGACCAGCGTAACGTCGGCGCCGGCCTCTTTGAACGCGTAATACGGCGCGACGAACTCTTCGAGCCAGAAACCGGTTTTCTTGCCGGTGTCGCCCAGTTGGTCATGGGATGTCAAAACCATCAGGATTTTCATGTGCATGCTCGTCTTCGAAGGGGTGAGAGGGTGTAGACAGGCAAAAACCTCAAGTGTTGTGAGAATTTTTTACCACCGAAACGAGCAGGGCCGGATGTCGACACAATGACGTGCGTCGACATCCGGCCCTGTTTCACCGCTGCGTTTAAAAACGTCGGATGAGGATCATTGCTCCTTGGTCAGATCCACCAGCGGTTCTTTGCGCACTTCGGTCTCGCGACCGTCCTGAATGTGCTTGACCTGCCCAAGGGCTTTGTCGACAGCACCTTTGTCAGCCAGCAGACTGTAGCTGATCTGGAACTGGCGTTGCTCTTTCGGCGCAATGGTTGGCACCAGATTCAGCGGTCGCTGGAAGCGGCGGTTGTAGGAGAAGCTGGTCCCCGGTTCCAGTCCGGTGACGTAGCCCTGGCCTTTGGTGTCGGTGTTTTTCCACAGCGAGAACACCGGCAACTGCTTGGTATTGAAACCGACCGACACGCCCAGGCTGCCAGCCTTGTTGTGCAGCACGGTCAGCGTGTCACCCTTGGCATCGCCGTAGGGCACGATGTTGTAGACCGTCTCGTCGTAATCCGGCGTCGGTGCGCGGTAGGTCTGCCAGTCGCCCAGGTCACCCTTGGCTTTTTCATTGAACGGCGAGACCTGCTTGACCGGCGCTTCGAAACGCGCCCCCTGTTCGAGGAACGGCGTGCTGAAGTTGCTGTGGTACAGCGCCTGGTATTCTTTCGGATAGTCGCCATTGTTGGTCAGCGTATCGTTGAGCGAAAAGCTCGTGCTGCCTGGCTCCGTGACCAGTTCGGTCTGCACCGAGAAGTCGACCTTCTTGAACGCCTGCTCCTTCAATTCACCCTTGAGACGGATCGCGTAGGGCGGTTTTTCGTCGATCTGCAGTGTCACCTTGCTCGCCGGAATGTTGGCCGCACGGCCGTGCAGGGTCAGCAGCTCGCCGTTGTCCATGCCTGGGTGGCCCACCCACTCATAGCCGCAGCGGGTCACTAACTCGTTGAAACCTTCCAGCCAGCCCAGGCCGCCGCGGCCATTGAGCTCGATGAAGGCCGGATTGACCACGTCCTTGACCGGAGAATCCCAGCCCATGCGCACATCGCCGACTGATGCCTGCAGCACGTTCATGCCACGGGTCGGGACGACTGACAGCTTCATCGTGCCATTATCGATATCGATAATGCTCACGCCTTCCTGACGACCGCCATGCAGCGTACGCATCGTGACAGTGAACGGCTTGTCGGTCTTCACGCCCAGCTGCTGACTGGTGATCTGCTGATTCTGCGCAGCCTTGTCGGTGTCGAGCAGCACATAATCCCAGGCAAACACACTGGAAGCGGCTGTAAGAGCGCCGAGGCCTACGAGCAGAGGAAGGGATTTCATGGTGATGGTCCTTCTGTAATTATTGGAATTATGGTGTTGCATACCGTCTGAACAGCTATTTAACGCCGAGTTAAACGATTCAGCAATGGGCAGAGTCCAGGCAAAGCGCTTTTAACCACGATGGCACTGACGGCGCAGAGTGCGACGTCAGTGACAGGGCGAAGGAACCCAACGAAGTCGGGCCGCAAGCAGGAGCGGGGACGTTGCTCACGTTGGTCCCTCAAAGTGAGTCGCCGAGGGCGAAAAGGTGACCTGAGTCAAACCTCAATCCACCTGACAAAGAAAAACTGCTGTGTGACGCAGAGCGTCACGAACTGCATTCCCACGCGGAGCGTGAGGAACGAGAATCCGAGTCGAAGCTGAATCCACCCGATACCACAGCCCCCTTCGTGAACAAGTTTGCTCCCACGGCCTCCGGCCAGCATCAAAAGCAGACTTGTGTATGACGATGAGCGCGGACGATGAGGAACGAGAGGTGCCTCGCCGAGTATAGCCAGGCACGTTAATCACCGGTCATCGAGATTCAGGTGACTGCCCCCGAACCTGATCGAGCCCAAGCCGCTCGGCTGCCGCCTCACCCAGCAACCGCTCGATCTGCGCATGCTCCCAACCGCTGAGCAAACTCACCGGATCAGTGCGCAGCCAGCTTTCAAACGAGCCTTCCCGACCCAGCGGACAGCGACATGCCCGACAGCGGGTCGGGCTGCCCTCGGTGACTTCCAGCGTCAGCAACCAGCCGTCAATCTCGACCTGTTGCAGCCCGAAGCCGGAGGATGTGCCGATAAGCTTCAGCGACCGAGTACCCATCGCAGCATCCCGCAGTTGCTGATACACCTCACGAGTCGTCAGAGCTTTCACAGGCGTCACTCAAATCCATTTTGCTGAGTAAAGCACGATTCCGAATCGTGCCGGTTAAAGCAGACGCTTCAAAACGTCGATGGCGCACCAAACAGGCTTTCGATCTCGGGCCGGGTCTGGTTGATCGCACCCAACTGACGGATCAGTTCGGCCTGCCTGCTGCCGCGCACACCTGCAGTGGTCATCAGCGCATCGCGCACGTAGGTGTAGACGCCGCTGACACCGAACGGCGTGATGTAGCGAACATGCTGGCTGATGCCTTGGGTGATCGTCTTGAAATGCTCGCTGGCGTAATAGGTTCTGCGCGTCCAGGCCGATTCGAACACCAACTCCATCATGACGATATTCAGGCGCGACTCTTCGACCTCATGATTAACGTCCGGCGCAGGCGGCGCAGGCTTGGCGTTATCGTAGGGTTGCGCAAGGTGCAGGCGCAGTTTCAGCACAGCCTCGGAACCGGCCATGTCACGGGCGAGCTGCTCAATGGCTTTGCGGGCTGCGGGTAGATCATCGCCGGCGAGATGAAAGTGCAGATGCATCTTGTCCAGTGTGGCGGTTTCGTTGGGGATCGGGTCAGGCAGGCGATCCACCAGGGTGCTGGAGCCATCCGGTACGTCGTAGGCGATGGTTTCTTCGAACATATTCTGCTCGTCGGAGAACAGCAGGGCGCTGGCATCCTTGAATTGTTTCTGCGCTTCGGCGGACAGAAAGCCGATCTCCACACCACCATCCAGCACGTAGCCTGGCAAGGCCGTGACGCCCTCGATGACCGGCCACAGGTGGCCATCCTTTTCGCGCGTCAAGTGATGCTGAACATACCATCCCAGGCCCTCAAGCCTGGCGCACAGCGGGCCATGAACGTCGCGCCAGTAAGTCGCGAACAGTTCATGGGGAACACCCGTCTTGCGCAGCACGGTGGTGTAGGAGTTGATGACGATGTTTTCATCGCGAGCGGCGTGGTTGCCGGAAAAATGGCTGGCGGACACTGCTGAGTCAGGCATGAGAGCTCTCTGTCATGAAGATATTTCTCTCAGGCGTCTCGTCGTAGAAGTAAGTTCAAGGAAACTTACCGGCGGACGCACCCTTGTGCTGCGATGCAGGGCGAGACGAACAGGTAACCCCGGTAGGCGCCGGCCAGAGTACGTACCGCCACGACCGACCACATCAGTGCCAGCAGCGCAACGAGCCACGTGCCAAACACATCGAAGAAGCCCAGATGCAGGGTAGCGCCGAGTTTGAGCGTCGCCACTGCATACACGCCGAGCGGGAAGGTGAACGCCCACCAGCCCAGGTTGAAGCCGATGCCCTGTTTCACGTAGCGCGCCGTAATCAGCACGGCCAGCGCCATCCACCACAGACCCAGCCCCCAGAACAGCATACCGACCACCACACCGATGCCTGCTGCTACCGTGCCGATGGATGCGAGGCCGTGGGCGGCGAAGATGGCCGGGGCGTCGCTGCCCATCACCAGCATGCCCAGTGCGCCTGTACCGATGGGCCCGAGTGCCAGCCAGCTGGAGGCGGCCATGCTTTCGTGGGGCAGTTTGTGCAACGCCAGGCGCAACAGCAGAATCACCAGAATGCTCAACGCCACGGGCACCGAGTAGGCCCAGAGTACGTAGCTGGTGATCAGCACGGTGAACTGCGAGTCAGCGGTCGCAAGATGCGTTGTCAGCGATCCCCCACAGGCCGCTGCAACTTCGGCCGCCACCACCGGTAACAGCCAGACCGCGGTCATCTTCTCGATGCTGTGCTCCTGACGGGTGAACATCATGAAAGGGATCAGCACCCCACACGCCAGGGCCATCGCCACGTCCAGCCACCACAAGGCTTCGGCAACCGGAACAATGGCACTGCCCCAGCGCGCCGGGCCGAACACCAGCAGGCCATTGATGAGGGTGGCCAGGCCCATGGGAATGGTGCCGAAGAACATCGACACGGTGGAGTGCCCGAAGACCTGACGCGCCTCATGGAAAAACAGCAACCAGCGGCTGGCGTACATCACGCTGAACAGCGTGAACAGGGCGATGTTCAGGAACCACAGCGCTTCGCCCAACGCACGCAGCGGGGCAGGGCTGCCCGGCAGCTGCGCCAGCGCCAGCGACAGAATGCCGGTGCCCATGGTCACGGCGAACCAGTTGGGGGTGAATTGCCGAATCGCCTCCAGCGGGCTGTTCAGCGCTGTGAAGGGGGCGTTGCCCTTGATTAGGATTGCGAGTCTGCTCATGGCAGTCTCCTGCGGGTGATTTCGGGATGTGCCATCAGTCTACAGATCGACAGTCAATCTTCTAAATGGGTAATCTCTCTCATCGTTACCTGTTTTTCAGGTAGGTCTACCCGGCGCGAGAGACGGCTTTGAGAATCAACCTGCGGCAATTACAGATTTTTTGCGCGATCACCCGCTGTGGCAGCACCACCAGCGCAGGCAGCGCTTTAGCACTGTCCCAATCAGCCACCAGCGCGGCATTGAACGAGCTTGAAAGCGCGCTGGGTACGCGTTTGTTTGATCGGGTTGGCAAACGCCTGGTTCTGAATGACAGCGGCCAGACGTTGCTGCCGCGTGCCATGAAAATGCTGGAAAACGCCCAGCAGATCGAGGACAGCTTTCTATTGCCTGACGCGGCGTTGAAGGCTCGGCTGCGCATCGGCAGTAGCAGCACCATCGGCAATTACGTCGTGCCACAGATCGTCGGAGCATTGCGCAGCTCGACGCCTCAACTGCGAATCGATGTGGACATCGGCAACAGCGCGCTGATCGCGCGCAAGGTTGCGCAGTTTGAAATAGACATGGGGCTCATCGAGGCACCCTGTCATCTGCCGGAGTTGATCGCCGAGCCGTGGCTGGTCGATGAAATGGTCATCGTCGCCGGCTGCGCCCATCCGCTGGCCGGGCAGGAATACGTGTCACTGGGCGAACTGCAGGGCGCGGAGTGGCTACTGCGTGAGCAGGGTTCGGGGACGCGCGAAGAAGTCGAACACTTGCTGCTCAGGCATTTGCATGACCTGCAGGACATGCGTCAGGTAGGCAGTTCGGAAGCGATCATGCGCACCCTCGCGCAAGGCATTGGCATCAGTTGCCTGTCCCGTCGTGTGGTCGCCGACCTGCTGGCGAGCGGGCAGTTGCGCACGCTCGCCAGCCCGTTGCCGCCGCTCAATCGCCGGTTCTTCATGATCAGGCATCGCGACAAGTTCATCTCGCCGAGCCTGGAGCGCTTCAGGGAGGCCTGCCGCCAGGCTGCCGATCAGGCTGACACGTTGCGCCATGGCTTGAGCCACAACGCCAGCCCGACCAGCAGCAGCGCGCCGTAAACACAGCTCAGGCCCAGTTGCAGCCAGGTGTCGTGCAATGGATGCAGCAACAGGGCGGCGATAGTCATCAGCAGGCTGGCCAGTAACCAGTGGCTACGCCACGGCAAGACATGCAGCAACGACTGGCGACGCATCAGCAGCACGCCGGTGACCAGCGCGCCGCCCAGCGCGGCGAGGGCAATGCCGGTCAGGCCGAAGGCAAAGGGCAGTGCGCCGAGCAGCAGTGCATTGCACAGGCTGCCCACTAGCTCGCAGTTGAGCGGCAGGCGCGTGTCGCCAGCGGCGTAGGCATAGCGCGCCAGCAAGGCATTCCAGGCACCGAACATCAGCGGCACGGCAAACCAGGCGAGCAGTTCCGGCAGCGGCCCGCCCTGGGTCTGGTTGGGCAGCAGCAGGGCCACCAGCGCCCCGGCTGCACCGATCAGACCGGCCACTGCCGGCAAGGTCAGCAAGGTCGCGCTGCCCAGCCCGCGCTTGAGCAACGACAGGCGCTGATCGCCGGCACTGCCGCTCATCAGGCCGAGCAGCACCTGATTCAGGCTCATCAAGGCAATCAACGGCAGGTTGATCAGTTTGCGCGCCAGGTTGACCCAGGTCACCGCGCCTTCGCCGAGCAGCGAAGCCACCATGCGCTCCAGCAGGGCAAGCCCCTGGCTGGCCAGGTTGCTGCTCAGCAGCGGGCCGATACGCTGTAACAGCTCACGCATTGCGCCGGCTTCCGATTGCCACTGCCAGGGCCGCCAGCCCGAACGATACAAGGCAGGCAACAACACACCCGGCATCAGCACGCTACCCAGCACGCACGCGCTGGCCAGCCCGGTCGACGTCGAGGCATGGCTGAATGTGGCGAGGTAGATGACCGGCGGCAGGTTGAACAGCAGCGAGCCGAGCCCGGCCAGCACGAAGCGCGAGCGAGCCTGTAGCGGTACGCAAAACAGCGCATGCAGCATGAACCCCGGAGCGCACCATGCCAGCCAGCGCAAGCCACTGGCAGCCTGCGCGTAGCCATCGGCGTCCAGCCCCGGACCGATCAGCCGCACCAGTCCCTCTGCGCTCAACAGCAGAATGACGCTAACTGCCAGCCCGGTCAGCAACAGACGCGGTGCCATGCCTCCCAGCCAGCGCTGTTGCCGTTCAACGCTGCGCTGCTGATAAAGGGGCAGGGCAGCGGCGCTGAGCAAGCCCGCGGCCAGTGACATGCGCAGCGCCTCGGGGAGGAACATCGAAACCAGAAACGCGTCGCTCTGACCTCCGGCACCCCAGGCGGCCACCAGCAGCCATTCGCGGGCAAATCCGGCAGCCAGACCAGTAAGGGTGGCCAGTGTCAGCCACAGTGTCGAACCCAGCATCGTCTGTGCTTCTGATCAGTGAAACAAGGTGAACAGGCCTTTGCCGCCCACTTTGTACTTGAGGCCGCGAGCGCGCTCGCCCTTGATCTCTGCGTTCGGGCCACTGACGATGGCGTAGGGCGGAACCGGTTTGGAGACCACGCTGTTACCGCCCACCACGGCACCTTCGCCGATGTCGGCGCCGAACGAGAGCAGCGCGCGGCTGCAGATCCACGCGTAGTCGCCGATGAACACCGGTCCGCCTACCGCCCAGAATTCAGGTTCGTTGAGATCGTGTCCACCGGCGATGATCAGCACATGTGAAGCGATGGTGACGTGATCGCCGATCACCAGCCCACCGCGTGCGTCGAGTTGGCAGTGCCAGCCCACCGTGCAGTCATTGCCGATGCGCAGGCTGTCGACGCCGAGCACCTCGGTATTGCGCCAGACCGTCGAGCCCTTGCCGATCTTCGCGCCGCCGATGCGCAACCACAGCAGGCGCAGGGTGTGGCTGGGGATCTTGCAGATGAGGATGTTGTAAGCCTGCTCCCAGGTCCGCAACATGCGGTCGCGCAGGGTCGGCCAGTTGATCCCGTACAGCGGAATAAGCGCGCCTTTGGTTTCGCTGGCCAGCAGCTTGTAGAAGCGTCGCGCCAGCGGGTGTTCGATTCTCGGCTCGATATTCAGGTAGCAGATGAACGACAGGGTGCGTTCCTTGATCCGCGTTTCAAAGCACACTTCGTTGTCCAGCATCCACTGATAGGCGGCTTCCAGCTCTTCGAGCGGCACCGCCATCTTGCGCGCGTAATCGGGCAGTGCCTCTCTGAGATTATGAGAATGCAGCATGCGGTGTTTCATGAGGAGGCTCCCGGCTCGGGTGAGGCGTCAAGGTGTCTGGATGTCATGTCGGGCCTGGCGCGCAGGCGTCTGGTTTCGTGCAGGCTGATGCCGAGCAAGAGCCAGAACAACGCAACCAGCACACTGGTGAAGCTGAAGTAATGGTCGAACAGACCGCTGAACAACGCAGCCAGTACACCGGTGGTGCAGCCCAGCGCAATGGCGTTTTCGCGAGTCAGCACGACCCGGCCGCTTCCGGGACGCACTTCCTTCCACCAACTGAGGGTGATAGCGATGAACAGCAGCATGCCGGGTATGCCGATCTTGTAGATGAAGTTCAGCCACAGGTTGGAAATGCCGAATTCTGTGTAGCCCAGCACCGGTGGGTCGGTCTTGAAACCGATGCCGAACGGGAAGGTGGCCACTGCGTCGGGGAAATGGCCGTATTCCAGGAAGCGAATCGCGGTACTGGCATCGTCATTGCTGAACAGCCCCATCAGCCGGTCTTGCAGGGGCGGGTAGAACATCAGCAGAAGAATGCCGGCCACCATGCCACCCATCAACAGCCGTCCCAGATGCGGAATGCGTCGCCGGGCCATCAGCAGCATCACTGCGATCAGGCTCAACAGCGCGCCGCGTGAGCCGGTCAGCAACAGGCCGACCACGCCAAGGGCCGCTACCGCAAGGCCCAGCCTGCGGGCCGTGCCGCTGCGCGTCATGCCGAAGCAGAAGGCCAGCGGCAGTAGCATCGCCAGCGCACCCCCCGCAACGTTGGGGTGCATCCACGGCGAACCCATGCGGCTGGCGAACGAAAGCAGGCTCTCGCTCAACACGTCGGCACCGCTGTAGCCCAGGCTGCCGAGGATCGGAATGATTGCAGTGGCCGAGCCTTTGGTGACGTAGACACCGATCGACAGCACCAGCAACAACAGCGTCCCGCCGAGCAGCGCGATGACTGCGTTTTCCAGCGTTTTGAGGTCGGTCAGCAGACGGGGCACCAGAAACAGGATCGACAGGTTGAACAGCCAGCGGATCCAGTTGATCGGGCCGTTGCCCTCGGCGATGACGGTCAACTGGCCGACCAGAAACGGAAACGCACTGAACAGCATCAACGCCACCAGCAGCCGTTCGGGGCGCAGCATATGGGGCACACGGTGGCGTTCCTGAAAGACTGCATGCAGCAGATAGCTGGCCCAGGTCAGCATGATCAGCGCTTCGGAGACCGTGGTGCGAATGCCGATCTGAATCGTCGAGTAGGGCAGGAAGGTTCCGATCAGGCAGAACAGCAGCAGCCCGCGTACCGGCCGGCGGATGATCGTGGCAACCGCCACGATACCGATTGCCGCCGCTACCACGAAGGGCGCCGGCAGCATCCAGATCATTACGCCGAACAGCAGGCTGAACAGCAGCCCCAAGGGCAAGGCCAATGGCATCAGCGCAATTCCTCCAGCGCCACGTGCACGCGTTCGCAAAAGGCTTTCAACTGGTAGCGCTGCGTCCAGTCTGTGGCAATCGCCGGATCCTCTTCAGGCGCCTGCGACAGGGTCCCCATCAACCTGATCAGGTTACCGCTGTCGACCGGCGAAAAGCGTGGACTGTCGGGCGGTGCGACTTCGTCCAGCGAGGAGCCCGAGGCCACTGCAACCGGTGTGCCGCTGTTCAGTGCTTCAATCACCGGCAGCCCGAAACCTTCACTTTTGGAGGGTTGCCAGAGCCGTTCGGCATTTTTGTAGACGGCGTGCAGTTCGGCGTCGCTCAGGCCGCTGAGCACATGCAGACCCGGTAACTGGCGCTGCGCTTCGGTCAGCGGATCATCGCCACCGACCAGCACCAGTTCCGGGGTATCGACGAATTGCATGCGCGCGGTCTGCCAGGCATCCACGAACCATTTGATGTTCTTGCGCGGTTCGCGCGTGCCCACGCACAGCCAGTAACGCAGCGGCAGGCGCAGTTGCGCGATGTCGGCCGGCTCACCCTTGAAGGCTTCCACCAACAGCGGTATGACGCGCAGCTTGGCTTTGATCCTGGGGAACATCCGTGCAGCCTCGTTTGCAGTGAATTGCGAAGGCACCCAGATCTGGTCGGCAACCTTCAGCGACCAGGCAATCGACAGGTAGTCGGTCATCCGGTAGATCCTGGCTTTCAGTCGCGAACCGTGACTGTTGTGCTGCGTGAGCTGAAACAGATCGTGCAGTTGCAGTACGTAACGCATATCGGCCGGCTTGCGCCCCAGCGGCAGGCCCATGTTGATATTGGCCATGTAGATCTGAATGCCGGCATCGCGCAGGGCTGCAGGCAGGAACTGGCCTTCGAAGCGCAGGCGATCCGGCAGCCGATGAACTGAATTCAATGGGGCAGCCCAGCGCGGGGCATGCATCAGGCGGCGTACCGGATGATCGTAGGGGGCCACGCCGAACAGCTGCAATTGCACGTCCGGGTGTTCACGGAATGCCCGTTCCAGTGCCAGGTTCTGGCGTCCGATGCCGCTGGTGGGGTAACCGGCTGCGGCGCGGTAGTCGAGTCCTATACGCATGAGCGCAATCCTTGCTTGGAGAACGAAAAGCGGGTGTAAATCACTTCCAGCTGAGCGGCGGAAACGGACCAGTCATGCCGGGCGCGAACATAAATGCGGCCGGCTTCGCCAATCTGCTCAAGCTGCAGTGGTTTGTCGGTGTATTCGGCGATCAGTGTCGCCAGCCCTGACGCATCCTCGCTGCCCAGGTAATGTTCGCCATGCCGCACCGCCAGTCCGGAAACACCCTGTGCGGTGGTCACCACTGGCAGGCCGGCGGCCATGGCTTCCAGGGTCTTGAGCTTGGAGCCGCCGCCCTGGCGCAGGGGTGCGAAGAACATCGAGGCAGTGGCCTGCAAGGCACGCAGGTCAGCTACATAACCCAGCCATTCAATGCGCGGGTCAGACCAGCGCTCGCGCCAGGCGGGCGGCATGCCGAAGCCGCCGATGGCAAAACGCACATGGGGTGCCAGGGCCCAGACCTTTGGCATGATCTCGTCCAGCGCCCATTCGATGGCGTCGACATTGGGGCCGTATTCATAGTTGCCGATGAACAGCAGGCGATGGCTGTGACGGTCCGCGTGGACGCTGGCGTAGTAATCGCAGTCGACACTGTTGACGACATAGGACGTCGCCCTGCCGCTGAGACGCGAAAGCGCCTTGGCATCGTCCTCGGTGACCGCGATCAGCTCACCGGTCTGGCGAAACACGCGGGTTTCCCAGCGCCGGTAGCGCCAGCGGTCATAGACCGCGAAGGCATTGGCCCAGCGTGGCAGACGGTCATAGCTGGCGGCACCCAGGTCCGATTCGACATTGTGCTCGGTCAGCACGAAGGGTTTGCCGGAGCGCTTGAGCGCATGCTCGAAGGGCTGAAAGGCATAAGTGTGCTGCAACTGAATAATGTCCCAGTCTTCCTCCAGCAACTGTTCGAAGGCCTTTTCCAGTTGCGGTGCGTAGCCGTTCACGCTGGCCAGCATCGGTGGCGGGGCAAACGCCACGGCCAGCAGGGTACGCAAGCTGAGCAACGGGCGTCGATCGATCACGATCAGGCGTTCCAGCCAAGGCTCCAGTGCCGCGCGGGCATCGTCGTCCAGCGGGTTCTTGGACTGCACCAGCAGCGTGATGCGATGACCACGTGCTGCCAGGTTGCGCAGCAAATGGTATTCCCGGGTTTTGCCGCCACTGGTGGTGGGCCAGGGCAGATAGGGGAGCGTCCACAGGATTCGCATGGCTCAGGGCTTCCATTCCAGAATTTGCAGAGTCGGCTTCAGCAGCAGGGTGATCCCCTGGCTGCCGGACAACGGGGTGCGGCTACCGGTCAATGGGTCGTGGACCACCGCATCGGTGATAGCCGGGAAAGTCAGCGATGTGCCCGCCGCACTCCAGAACATCAGCAAGTGCGAGCCATCCGCGCGCGTCCATGGTATGGCATACAGGTCGTCCGGTACGCTGCTTACGGCGGGTGGTTCGGCGGGCAGCAGACGTGGCCCGGTGATTTTCAGAAAGTTCTGCAGCGCGGTGTAGGCCGGTTTGGGACTGGCTTGCAGGTCAAGCAGCCCGTAACCCTGATCGCGGGCCGAGGCGCGCTCGTCCAGATCGCTGAGGTTGAACAGGAAGATGCGCTGGAAATCCATGGCGCTCATCAGCGCCAGACGCCGCAGGGTGTAGTCAGCCTGGCCGGAGGTGCCAATCAGGTGCTGCATCTCCACCGGGCCTGCATAGCTCGACCAGCCCCATTCAGTGGCCCACACCTGCTTGACGCCATTGCTGTGCAACAACTGGTTCATGGCATTGGCACGCACCAGAAAATCGCGATCCGGTATGGAATCGCCTTCCGGGTACTCGGAGTAGGGGTGATAGGCCGCGACGATATTCTGCTGGCCCAGGCCATTATCGAGCAGCGTCTGCAGCATGTAGCCAGAGGTGCTATGCATCTGACTGTAGTAAGCCATGCCTGACGTGACAATCGTCTTGTTCGGCAGGACGGCGCGGATCGCATTGGCAGTGGTGGTCAGCAAGCGGCCATAGGCAGCCGGATCCTCTTTGGGCAGCCAGACGATGTTCGGCTCGTTCCAGACCTGCCAGTTGTTGACCTGCGGATAGCGCTGGGCCAGGGCGGTCATGCGTGCGGCGAACACGTTGAAATCCGTCGGGGGGTATTGATCGCGGCTCTTTGCATCGGCCGGCGCGCTGCTGGCGAAAGGCGCTGACCCGACCAGGTACGCCAGGGTGTTGTAATTGTGCGCCTTGATCGCGGTCATGGCGGCGTCCAGCTCGGTCAGGGCGTAGCGGTCCTTTTGCGGCTCGATCACCGGCCAGTGAATGGTCAGCCTAACCCAGTTCAGGCCCAGTTCGTCCAGACGGCTCATCTGCTGTTGGTAGATGTCCGGGGCGAAGTACTGAAACTGTACGTTGACGCCCAGAAAGTCTGCCCAGACCACCTCGCGAGGCGCCTTGAGGACCGTTGCCGCCTGGGCGGCGCAGCTCATTGCTGCGCCGAGCAGTATGCTGGTGACGAGTTGCCCGAATCTGGATGGACGCTGCATGTCACTTCTCCTGGCAAGCCTGGCGAAATACATCCTGAAAATGTTCTGCGGTATGGCTCCAGACCCGGGCCTTGCCCATCTGCGCGGCGTTGTCGGCCCACTGCCTGACCAGCTCCGGTGTTGCGCAGGCGCGGGCGAGGGCTTGCGCCAGCCCGTCGACATCGCCTTGCGGGTAGATCATGCCGTTGCCATGCGAGACTTCTTCGGCAAACGAGCGCGCATCCGAAGTGATCACGCCACGTCCGCAGGCTACCGCCCAGGACAGCGCGCCACTGGTGCCGCGCAGCTTGCCGAGAATCTTCAGTTTGCTCGACTCGCGATAGGGCAGAACCATCACGTGGTGGGCCTGGATCACCTGCGCAATCTGTTCGGCAGGCAGGTCCAGTTGCCAGTCGATCAGATCGACAAGACCCAGTTGGCGGATGCGCAGTCGTAGTTGTTCCAGATAACTGCCGGACGGGCCAAAGGCCATTTCCGGCTCGCTGCCGCCGGCCAGGGTCAGGCGTACGGTCGAGCGCAGCGCAGGCTGGGCGGTGAATACGCTGGACAGTGCATCGAGCAGGTCCTCGATACCCTTGCCGCGATAAATGAAACCGAAATACAACAGACGCAAGGGATTCAACGGCGGTAACGGCATGGGGGCGATGTCGAGGTTGCCGTGATTGATGACGGCCATCTGCGCTGCCGTCAGCCCCATGCGCTGGCGCAGGCTCTGACTGCCTGCCTGGGTCAGGGTCACCAGCCGGGTCATGTGCCGCGCCAGCTGCCGTTCTTCATGCAGGCACAGCGGATCGGCCAGTACTGTGGCGATTTCCGGCAGCGGCGAGCGCATGCCGCTGACCATCGATAATGGCCACGGCAGTTTTTCGCGTCGCCAGACCAGGCGCTCGGGATCGTGCACGGTCGCGGTCAACGGCAGCCTCGGGAAACGCCGACGCAATGCGCGCAGGGCTTGAAACTCCGCCAGTCGACCGCCGCCCAGTTCGGCGTGGACCAGATCGATGCCGCTCCAGTCGGTTTCGGCCACCCGCTGTTGTGCAGCGCGGGGATCGTTGCCAACACCCTGCAGCGGTGTACTGACCTGCAGACCCAGGCCTTCAAGCGCATGCCGCAGATGTCCGGCGTAATCGGCGATGCCGTTCTGTTCGGGCGGCAGCGGCGCAAGCAACGCTATTCGCATCAGCCTCGGCTCCCGATCCGCTTGAGGAAATTCAGGACCTTTTCAGGCACTTCGAAGCGCCGACGGTTGATGATGATACCGTCGACTTTCTTGAACGCGGTGTTGAGGTTGTTGAGCGTGTCTTCCAGCATTGGCACGGTGGTGTCCTGGGCGCGAACCACCAGCACGATCAGGTCAGCCTTGCGCAAGAGCACGAAGGCGTCCTGATTCGCCGAAAGCGCCGACGCATTGATCAGCACGATTTCGCCAGGACTGGCCGGGCCGCGGCCCTCGGTACGCACCCGATGGCCCTGTTCGATCAGCAGCGCGCTTAACCGCGCGATCACGAACGATACGCCAGCTCCGTACTTGACCGAGGTAAAACCGATGGTCAATCCGCGCTCTTCTACCTGATCAAGCGGCAGAATGCCGTACACCCGATGCAGATTCGAGGTGAACGCTGCACTGCGTTCCTGAGCACGTTCCAGGTCGGGGAGGCTGGTCCAGACCGGAACACCGAAGCTGCTCTCGATCTTGTCGCCGTCGTGAATGCGCTGGTCCAGCAGGTAGAAGAAGTACAGCGCCACGGCACCGACCACAATACTCAGCGGGAATGCCAGAAACAGCATCAGCAGGCTTTTCGGGAATACACGGCTGGGGTTGAAAGTCGCGTCCTCGACGGTCGCGATATTGCTGATCTGGCTGTTGTCGAGCTCACGGTCGATACGCGATTTTTCCAGGCTGTCCTTGTACAGCGCATAGCTTTTCTCCGCTGCATCGAGTTCGTTCTGCAGGCGCGACAGTTCCGGTTCCAGATTCAGCGCCTGCTGGCGGTCGCTTTCCAGCTGGGCAATCTGCGCATTCTGTTGGGCAAGTTGGGTTTGCAAGCGCGCGTAGCTGGTCTGCTGGTCGGCATACACATTCTGCATGCGGTTGTAGATGGGGTTGGGCGTGATGCTTTCGGAACGCTGCACGGTGGCGTCCTGTTCCTTGAGCAGTTTTTTGAGGTTATTGATTTCCTCGTTGACGGCCCGAATCGGTGGCGCCTCTTCCTTGAACGAGCGAAGCATTTCCTGGCGCTCGACTTCCTTGCCGTTGATGCGGTTCTGAAGGTCCTGACGATTGGGGTTGAGGGCCAGTTCACGGCCTGCAGAGACGGTCTTGGGTTGTTCTGCCAGTTGTTTTTTCAGCAGGTCCAGACCTGCCTTGGTCGAGGCAATCGAGCGGGTGGTGTTGTTGCGCTCGGTGCGCAGATCGTTGAGCCCCTGCGAAGTGTCGGCCAGACGCTGGGAAATACTGACCGCGCTCAACTGGTTCAGGTAGTTCTGAATTTGCTTCTTGTACTCGATGATGTTCGCACCGGTCGTCTTCACTTCCCCTTCGTAAAACGCGTACAGGCTGACACGGCCCAGCGTTTTGGTGCGCTGCGTCTGGTACTCGGTGATCCAGGTCTTGAGTACGGTCTGCGCGATTTCCGGGTCGTTCCAGGTAAATCTCAACTCCATCACCGACGAGCCCGGTTCATGGCTGACCTTGAAGTTTTTCTCCAGATCCTCGGCCAGACGTTCGACCTGAGAGCGGTTTTCCACCAGCCCGATGAACTGCAGAACGTTGCGCACGCCGTTGACGAGCGCTCCGACTACGGTCTTGATGCCGTTCTTCACCGAGGCCAGAACGCCGGTTTCAGGTGGCACCATGGACAGTTCGGCGAGGTATTTCTCGGACACTGCACGCATGATCGGCCGCCCGCTGAGCATGCGCTCCTCGTCGAGCAGCGGATCGCGCAGACCGCTCGGAATCACAATGGCCTGACGATCAGACAACTCGATCGGCACCGTGCTGCTGTCGCGGCCCGGCTTGACCAGCAGCAGGGCGGTGGACTCATAGCGGTTGGGGAGCAGAAACGCGCCCAGAAGAATGATGACGAAGGTCGCCAGCACGGTAATCCTGACTTCGCGCTGGAAGATGAAGAGCAGGCGCAGCAGGTCGCGGAATGAGCGGATGTTGATCATGTCTGTTTCCCTGACAATTAATTGTTGTTGCGCAGCTCGTAATTCATGCCCAGGCCGATCGACTTCGCGAAGGGGATCAACTGGTTGAAATACAGGGACACGCCGTCAACCTTGTTGCCGACCGACGATTTGGGAACGAACACGATATCGCCGCGTTTCAACAGGACAGGTGCGCTGGGGCCACCGGCGCCGCCGGCCCAGAGAAACTTGCTGTAATCGAAGAAGTAAGTCTTGTAGAGGCCGTTTTCTTCCTGACGCAGCAAGGCGACCTGACCGGCATCGGCGTCAAGCGCCACGCCGCCAGCGCCGACAATCGCCTGGTCAAGGTTGGTAGCGACGTTGACCGGCAAAGTGACCGAGTTGCGCACCGCGCCGCCGACAAACACGGTATTGCCCGGTGACTGGGAAATGTTGATGGTCAGCGCGGTCTCTCGGTAGACGTTCTGCAGCTTGCTTTCCAGCAGGTCGTTGAGTTGCTGGAGGGTCAGGCCTGCGGCCTTGACGGTGCCGATGTAAGGGTAGGAAAAGGTGCCGTCGTTGAGCACCTGAAACAGGGTCAGTTCATAGATGGAGTTGGCGGTGAACGCCGAAATCGACGGCGCCTCGCCACTGTTGCGCACGATGCGCAGCGTGTCGCCGGGGCGGATCCGCTCCGGTGGCAGCGGCTTGCCTGCCAGCGCGCGCCCCGCCGCCTGACCGGCCTCGATTTGCGCACGGTCATCGGGCAGGCCCACCCTGGAAGGGGTATTGCACGCACTTAACAGCAATAAGCTGGCGATCAGCATCATGCTTTTCATTGGTCCTGAGCTCCTGTCATGCACAAATACGGCTCCCTTGCGGGTAATAAATTCATGTTGGCGGGTCATGCGTGTTCCGGGTGCTGTCAATTGCGTGCCGCGTGAATCAAGCGGCGCTTGCTGCTGCGCCGATCAGCTCTTCACGGCCTTGTCGGGTACACGTCCATAAATGTCGGTAAAACGTACGATGTCGTCCTCGCCCAGGTACTCGCCGCTCTGCACCTCGATCATCACCAGATCGATGACGCCAGGGTTGACCAGACGATGCGTGTGGCCCGGCTTGATGAAGGTCGATTCGTTGGTATCCAGCATGAACTCGCGCTCGCCGTTGGTGACGCGGGCCATGCCGCTGACCACGATCCAGTGTTCGCTGCGGTGATGGTGCATCTGCAACGACAGTGACGCCTGCGGGCGAACCACGATGCGCTTGATCTTGAAGCGCTTGCCCTCTTCGAGGACGGTATAAGTGCCCCAGGGGCGTGTGACTGTGCGGTGCAGGCGGTAGGCATCATGGCCCTGACGCTTGAGCTCCTGAGCGATGATCTTGACGTCCTGACTGCGGCGACCGTCGGCGATCAGCAAAGCGTCGGGGGTGTCGATGATGATCAGATTGTCGAGGCCGATAGCGCCTACCAGACGTTTGGGAGAGTCGATGTAGCAGTTGCTGACGTCGTGCAGCACGGTTTCGCCATTGCAGTAGTTGCCTTGAGCATCGCCGGGAGACAGTTCACGCACCGCCTGCCACGAGCCGATATCACTCCAGCCAAGCTGGCAGGGCACCACGGCGACTTTGTCGGAGCGTTCCATCAGCGCGTAATCGATGGAAATGTCCGGTGTCAGGGCAAACGACTCACTGTCCAGCTCGACTTGCAGCTCACGGTTGCCTTCCTTGCGCGGGCTGGATTCCAGGCACGCGCTGACGGCGCTCAGGACGTCCGGCGCATGTGTGCGCAGCTCGCGCAGCACGGCGTCGGCGCGCATGCAGAACATGCCGGCATTCCAGAAATGCTGACCACTGTCCAGATAGCCTTGGGCGGTGATCGCGTCGGGTTTTTCGACAAAACGGGCGACCTGACAGGCGTCGGCATTGAGTGCCGGGCCTTTCTCGATGTAGCCGAAACCGGTTTCCGGCGCGGTCGGCAGGATGCCGAACGTCACCAGCCAGCCCTCTGCGGCCAGCTTCTGTGCAGCGCTCACTGCTCTGGAGAATTCCGCCACGTCGGTGATCAGGTGATCGGCAGGCAACACCAGCAGTTGCGCTTCGTCGCCATACAGTTGGCTGACGTGCAATGCCGCGGCGGCAACGGCAGCTGCTGTATTACGACCGAAGGGTTCGAGGATGAAATCCAGACGTGCATTGCCTTTGTTCAACTGGCGGTAGTCGTCCACCGTGCGGAAATACACTTCCCGGTTGGTGACGGTCAGCAGACGCTCGACGCCGGGCAGACCGACCGCACGCAGAAAGGTCTTCTGCAGCAGGCTTTGGCCGTCTGGCAGGCGCATGAACGGCTTGGGCATCGCTTCACGGGAAACCGGCCAAAGACGGGTGCCGGAGCCGCCGGCAATGATGCAGGGAATGAGCGTGCTCATCAGTAAGCCTCACGGGTGAATAGCACTGCAGGCACAGTGCGCATAAGGATGTAGAGGTCGAACCAGACGGACCAGTTTTCTATGTACTCAAGGTCGAACTCGACGCGTTTTTCGATTTTTTCAACGGTGTCGGTTTCGCCCCGATAGCCGTTGATCTGCGCCAGTCCGGTAATGCCTGGTTTGACGCGGTGCCGCGAGGTGTATTCCTTCACCGCCTGCTCGAACAGAATCCCGGCTGCCTTGGTCGCCGTGGCGTGCGGACGCGGTCCGACCATCGACATGCTGCCCGCCACCACGTTGAACAGCTGTGGCAGTTCATCCAGGCTGGTTTTGCGAATGAAGCGACCGACCCGCGTTATTCTGGCGTCACCGCGGGTGGTTTGCCGTTCGGCCGTTGCATCGGCCTGGTGCTGATGCATGGAGCGGAACTTGAACACTTCGATCAGGCGATTGTTGTACCCGTAGCGCTTCTGACGGAAAAACACCGGTCCTGGCGAATCGAGCTTGATCGCCAGCGCGACCAGCAGCATCAAGGGTGATAGCGCCAGAAGCGCCAGCGATGACAGCACGATGTCTTCAGCGCGTTTAATGAACGGCGACCAGCCACTGAGCGGCAGATCCGAGGCATTGAACATCGGCAGCCGGGCGACTTCGGTGATGCGGTTGTGGGTGTGCCGAAAGGCGATCATGTCCGGCACCAGCAATACGTTGACCGGTAGCCTGCGCAGTTCGCGGATGATGTAGTCCATGCGGTTTTCCGCTGTCCAGGGCAGGGCGACCAGCACTTGGGTCACTTTCTCTTCGCGGATCAGCCGCTCCAGATCGCTGGTATTGCCCAGCAGTGGCAGGTTGGCTACGGTCTTGGGCATGCGCCCGATACGGTCGTCGATAAAGCCGGTCACCCCCGAACGAATGTCCTGATGTTCAAGCAGGTATTCGGCGAGGCGCTGGCCATTCTCCGTCGCGCCAAGAATCACGGCGTGCTGCAGGAACACGCCCTTGCGCATCTGACGTTTGAACAGCATCAGCAGCAGCAGGCGAATGATGCCGAACAGCGCAAGGCTGGTCAGGTACCAGATCAGCAGTTCTTCCGGCGGGAGGTAGCCGAACAGGCCCATTGCCTGCTGCATGAACAGCAACAGTCCGAAGGCGGCCGTCCAGGCCAGCGCCATCGCGCCCATGCGCAGATCGTTGCTGAACAGTGCTTCGGAATAGACCCCCATGGCCTGGAACACCAGCACCCCGACAAAGCCGAAAAACAGCAGCATGGTCAGGTAACCCTGCTGTGTTTCCGCTCCGCCATCCTTGATCAGCAGAATGATCACAAGGCCCGGCAGTATGCAGGCGATGCCGTGAGCCAGGCGGATGCCGAAAAGAAAGTATTCGACCAGGCTGGTGCGGGTCAGCGAAAGGCTGTCGACGGGCTGCAACCTCATGGAAATCCCTTACTCCCTGTGTGCGCCTGAATTCTGCTGACCCAGGACGTATTTCTATTTTTTGTAAGACCCGAGAGGTGTTTCTACGGGGACTGTGTCCAAGCGTAGCCAGTTACAGGTCGTGCTGATGAGGAATCCGGACCGTCTTTTGTGAATATCACTTTATATATGTCGTCCCTTACCGGATTTTATTTAAGCCTTTTCAATCATTTGTGAAGGAAATTTCCCTCAAGTGAGGGTACTGCTGTCAGTAAAGCTCATGAAACGAATAGTGACAGGACAAAAGTGCTTCAGCCCTGACGCAGGCGTTGATCCGGACAGCCCGTTGCGAGGTTCTCCCCAGTACCTGCGGGGGCAAGCGAGCTGTTGCAGAGGTGAAAAAAATTTCCGCAACGGATGGGCTTTTTCCGGCTGCCCGGGGTCAGAGTCATGCGTCGTGCGAAATGTATGCGGGCGCCGATTACACCAAGAGCGTCGCTCGCAGGTTTCAATTCGTAGGGTTCGGCAGAGGAGGTGTCATGACACAACGCAGGGCAATGCTCATTCTTCACGGTAAACAGGCACTCAACGAAGACGTGCGTGACGCGGTGGCAGACAAGCGCAAGCAGGGTTGGGAACTGGACGTGCGACTGACCTGGGAAGCCGGCGATGCCCAGCGCCTGGTCGGCGAGGCCCTGGCCGCCGGTCATCGGCATATCGTCGCAGGTGGTGGCGACGGCACCTTGCGCGATATCGCCGAAGCCTTGGCAATGGCCGAAACCAAGGCCAGCCTGACTATTCTGCCGCTGGGGACTGCCAACGATTTTGCCCGTGCGGCTGGCGTGCCTCTGGAAGTCTCCAGGGCCCTGCAACTGATGGACGTGGCTCCGCGTGCCGTCGATCTGGGTGAGGTCGGCGGCAAGCTGTTCCTCAATATGGCGACCGGTGGGTTTGGCAGCCAGGTCACGGCCAGCACGTCCGAAGACCTGAAGAAGGTGCTGGGTGGCGCTGCCTACCTGTTTACCGGCCTGACCCGATTCAGCGAGCTGCATGCGGCCCACGGCGAACTCACCGGGCCGGATTTTCACTGGCGCGGCGACCTGCTTGCACTGGGTATCGGCAATGGTCGGCAGGCGGGCGGTGGACACGAGCTGTGCCCGACCGCGCTGGCCGATGACGGTCTGCTCGACATCAGTATCCTGCCGGCGCCTCAGGAAGTGGTCGGCACGCTGAGGAGTCTTCTGGAAGGCGGGCTGGGCATCGACAATATGTTCGTTCGAGCGCGTTTGCCGTGGGTAGAACTCAAGTCCGCCCAGGGCCTGGATATCAATCTGGACGGTGAGCCGCTGTCGGGCGAGTACCTGCGTTTCGAGGCCCGGCCGGGGGCACTTCAGGTGCACCTGCCAACCGATTCGCCGGTACTGAGCGGCGCACCTGAGCTCAATCGTCCAGACTGATAATCCGTTCGCGAACGCAGAACAGCACCAACCCGGCCACGTCGAATATCTGCAGGCGCTTCATGACCTGGGCACGGTGAGTCTCGATGGTCTTGACGCTGAGTCCCAGGCCATCGGCAATCTCGCGTGTGGACTTGCCGCGCACGATCAGGCGCAGGATTTCAAGTTGGCGAGCGGTCAGGCGATAACGCTCCTTCGCCGCCTGAGCCCGGTCCGAGGGTGTACCGCGCAATGCGCACTCGATGACCATCTGAGCAATGGCCGGGCTCAGGTAGCGCTCGTTGCTGAGCAGCGCCCCGAGTGCCTGTTCGAGTTCCGCAGCCGTAGTGTCCTTGAGCAGATAACCATGCGCGCCGATGTCGAGCGCACGCATGATCATGTCCGGATCATTCTGCATCGACAGGATCAATACCTTGCAGTGCGGTAGCACCTGCAGCAGGTGCTCGAGTGCATCCAGGCCGTCGACACTTTTCATGCAGATGTCGAGCAGAATGATGTCGGGCCTGAGCTGCTGCGCAAGGCTTGCCAATTGCGCGCCGTCAGCCGTTTCGCCCACGATGGTGTATCCGGGCATGTCTGCAACCAGCGCTCGCACGCCGGCTCTGATAAGGGAGTGGTCGTCGACCAATAACAGATTGCAGGTCATTGTGATTTCTTGTGCAAATGGGACCGCTCAAGCGCGTGTGCAGTCTCTGGTCATACGTGAAGACGATGTCAACAGCAGTAAAGACAATGAACGGAAAATGCTGGCGTGACAACGCTGCCTCAATGACATCGCGATACGATTCTCAACGGCGGGCGTGATCGAGCGTTATTGGCGGGTTGCATCTTTCGGCAAGGCCGATTGCGCGGAGGCGCTGGCCAGTTTTTCCAGCAGTTCGAGCTGTTCGTGGTCGTCCATCGTCAATTCGCCGGTCAGCGGATCGAGAAGCTCGACTTGCCAATACATCAGCGTCAGGCAGTTCTTGACGGCCAGCAGGGCTTCCTGGGAAAGCTCGTTGGTCTGACTGCCGGTTTTCAACAACTGGCACAGCTGGCGGGAAAAATCGGCAATGCACGGCACAGGAACGGCCTCTGCCTCCTGCGCGAGCTTGCGCAGGGTTGTCAGCAGGCAGCCGGTAGCGTCCTCGTCGTTGGGGATCAGCTCCAGATGCGAAAGACATTCTTCCGACTTGTGCAAAAGTGCCTGAGACAGGCTCAGGAACTGGTCGTGCTTGTGCTGCCAATCGTTGTGGCTCAGCATCCTTTGTCTCCACTGATCATGGATAGCGAACTTCCGCCCGCGGCGAATGGCTGACAGTTAATGTCGATTTCAAACAAAAGTATGTAGGACGTTTCTGAATGTCGCCAGCGCCACTCGATTGCAGGGATTGGGACGCGGACACAAATCGAACGCCATTCATGTAGTGAGAATGCCGTCACAATAGTGGCAATTAGATGTCGATCATATCAGGTTATCCCTGATTGACTTTTTGCGGATATATGATTTTGCTCTGGGCGCAAAGAGGCGCCGAGGCATTTTCGGCGCGGGTTTGAAGCTGTATTTGTGTGTCTTGAAAGCGACATCAGTAAAGCATGATGGTAAAATGACATCAATGCTTGAGAGTGGCCGTTCATCGCCATTAAGGTCCGGCTGATTTCAGCCGATACAGGCTCAACAGAATCAACGCGACCATCGCTTCAGGAGCTAATAATGGCAGGCATTCTCGACACAGTAGATCAGCGCACACAACTGGTGGGCGAGAATCGCCTGGAAATCCTCATGTTTCGCCTTGCCGGTCGGCAGTTGTTTGCGATCAACGTGTTCAAGGTCCAGGAAGTATTGCAGCTACCCAAGCTGACCCTCATGCCGCAACGCCATTCGTTCGTGTGTGGTGTGGTCAACCTGCGCGGCCAGACCCTTCCGGTGATCGACCTCTCCCAGGCCATCGGCATGCGCCCACTGGTACCGGGTCCGGGCAGCACAATCATCGTCACCGAATACAACCGGTCGGTTCAGGCTTTTCTTGTTGGCGGTGTCGACCGTATCGTCAACATGAACTGGGATGCAATCATGCCACCGCCGGTCAGCGCAGGTCGTCAGCATTACCTGACCGCCATCAGCAAGGTCGATGATCAACTCGTAGAGATCATCGACGTTGAAAAAGTGCTCGCCGAGATCGTGCCTTACAACGCCAAGGTATCCCGCGAGAAGCTCGAAGATCCGGTGCTGGAAAATGCCCGTGGTCGGGAAGTGTTGCTGGTCGACGATTCCAAGGTCGCGCTGGCGCAGTTGCGCGATACGCTGTCTCAGTTAGGCCTCAAGCTGCACGTCGCCAGCGACGGCCTCAAGGCGCTGAACATGCTCAAGGCCTGGGCGGACGCAGGCGAGAACGTGCACGAGAAGCTGCTGATGGTGTTCACCGATGCGGAAATGCCGGAAATGGACGGCTACCGTCTGACCACTGAGATTCGCAACGATGCACGCCTGCGCGGTCTGTACATCGTCCTGCATACTTCGTTGTCCGGCAGCTTCAACGAATCGATGGTCAAGAAGGTCGGCTGTGACAACTTCCTCTCCAAGTTCCAGCCCGACAAGCTGGTCGAGGTCGTGCGCGAACGTCTTTTGATGATTGTCTGACACCGCGCTCGATTCTTCATCGCGAGTGCTGCCGGCTCCGGCTTCGGATAAGCTTTGCTGTCTGCATCAAAGCTTATCCAGCCCCAAAGGAATCGGCGCACATGTTACGTCTCAGCTCGCTCTATCGTTTCCCCCTCAAATCCTGCAAGGCCGAGCCGATGCAGCGCGCCTCGTTCGATGCGTTGGGGTTGGCGGGCGATCGACGCTGGATGCTGGTCGACGCCAGTAATGGCCGATTCTTCACTCAGCGCGCCCTGCCGCACATGTCCCGACTGTCGGTATTGTGGAACACCAGCGGTGGTGTAACCCTTTCGGCACCTGGCTTCGAGCCTCTGGACGTCGCGATTCCGCTGGATATCGACTCTAATTTGCGTGGCGTGACCGTCTGGCGTGACTCGCTGCAGGTTCCGGATGCGGGTGATGAGGCCGGCGAATGGGTCAGCCGGTTTATCGGCAAGCCCACGCGCATGGTCTACCTGCCAGCGGAGCGTGCGCGCTGGATCCCTGGCGGCTACCAGACGGTCAACGACCGGGTGAGCTTTGCCGATGGTTTTCCATTGCTGCTGATCGGCCAGGGATCGCTCGATGACCTGTCAGCGCGCATGGGCAGGCCGATGGAAATGCTGCGTTTCAGACCCAATCTGGTGATCGAAGGGGCCGAGGCCTTTGCCGAGGATGGCTGGAAACGCATCCGTATCGGCGACATCGAGTTCCAGTTGCTCACGCCTTGCGCACGCTGCATCCTGACCACTGTCGACCCGGCAACCGGCGAGCGCAGTGCAGATCGCGAACCGTTTGCCACGCTCAAGACTTATCGGGAAGTTGAAGGCAACGTGCTGTTCGGTCAGAACGTGGTCAACGAGGGGGTGGGCGAGCTTGAAGTGGGCATGTCCGTCGAAGTGCTGGAGTAGGGGCGGGCAGCGCTATTGTCCGGCAGGAGTGCTGTGCGCGGCACTCCTGCCGACACCGGTCACTGGTCGTCGAAAAACCGTTCGTGCCAGTCCACCAGAGGCTGCGGCGAGTTGAGCTTCTGGCCGTAGATCACCGAGTACGACAATACGTTTTGCACGTACTGACGGGTTTCATCGAACGGAATGCTCTCTACCCAGACATCGAAGGCCAGATGATTGGCACCTTTAAGCCATTGGCGCACGCGCCCCGGGCCAGCGTTGTAGGCGGCTGAGGCGAGCACCCGGTTGCCGTTGAACTGCGCATGCACCGAGCTCAGGTAGGCGGCGCCCAACTGGATGTTGGTGTCCGGGTCGAGCACCTGCTGAGGCGAGGCCAGCGGGATGCTGTACTTGCGCGCGGTCTCCTTGGCGGTGGCAGGCATCAATTGCATCAGCCCGCTGGCACCGACGCCCGAGCGGGCATCATCCATGAAGGCGCTTTCCTGACGCGTGATGGCGAACACCCAGCTCGAATGCAGGCCGCGCACCTTGGCTTCGCGTACCAGCGTGTCGCGGTGCGCCATCGGGAAGCGAATATCCAGATCGTCCCAGTATTGCGCCTGGCTGATGGTGCGGATTGCCGGGAAATACCACTGCATGTCGTAGGCCAGCTTGGCCTGGGCAACCATCTCGTCACGATTGAACAGGCGGCTCACGTGATACCACTCGCGCCGACCGTTGACGATCTCGCCGCGATCATGAAACTCCAGTGCGCGACGCACGCCCGGCGTGTTGCGTACCTTGTTGATCAGCGCCTGGCTCAGCACCAGCGGCTTATTGTTGAGCTGGTATGGGCTCTGGGTGCGATCGGCAGCCAGAAAGCCGTAGAAGTCACGCTCCTTGGCGACATCCTTGTACAGCGCAGCAATCAGCGGGCTGTTGGGTTGCGCCAGTTCCAGAGAGCGGGCTTCCCAGTAACGCCAGCGATTGGTCGCCGCCAGATCCTTGGGCAGCCGGCGCGCGAGCTCATAGGCGTCTTCCCAGCGACCCAGGCGCAGCAACAGGCGCAGGCGCCATTCGGTCACGGTGTCGTCACGCAACTCGGGGTCATATTTGGTCATGACCTCCAGTGCGCGGTCGTCATAACGACGCGCCAGGGTCAGGCCGATTTCCTTGGCAATTTCGACCTGCTCTTCGCGGGAGAAATGCATGGTCACGGCGTAGCCATCGAGCATCGACAGGGCTTTCTGCGGGTCCTGCTTGGCGAGCCGACGCAGGCCGAGACCGACCACGTCGGACATCGCTTCGTCTACCGGGGCAAATTGCGACGGGTTGTTGACCATCTCCGGTTTCTGCGCGACAGCCAGTAGCAGGCGTCCTTGCGGTGCCAGCGAGTTGAGGCTGTCCACCAGCGTGCTGGCCAGACTGTAATTACGCGTCTGCGCCGCCAGCTTGGCGCGCTGCCAGCGCTTCTGTTCGGTCAGCTGGCCGGCGGCCGCCCACTGGGCAAAGAAACCGTCACAGGCGGCGGGTAATGTCTTGCCGGTCATCCAGAGCTTTTCAGCACTGGCGAAGCCTTCGGCGCGTTTGTTGTTGTTCAATTGGTACTGCCCGTACAGGCAGTCCAGCTCGACGAACTTCATCTTCGGGTCGTAATACTTGACGAAGGTTTGCCAGTCGCCACGCTCGGCCAGCCAGCGCAACCAGCGCAGCTTCATCCAGTTGGCTTGCGGCAGGTCGCCGTGCTCGGCAAGGAACTTCTCGATTTCGGGATTGCTTGCCGTTTTCAGGCGCGCCGTCAGTTCGTCGTATTCGAGGTAAGGCTCCAGCGGATAGTCGGCCAGGGCTGTGGCGTACATCTGGTAGGGGCCGGAATCGCCCTTGGCCAGTGCGCGCTTTGCTTCGTCGTAATACTTGCGTTGTTGGTTGAGGTCTACCGCATGAGCAGTCTGGACGGCGGTGGCGGAGAGGAGCAGGCACGATAAAAAGCTGAACAAACGACTGCGCATGAGACTTCCGAGCAGATGAGTCGGTGAAAAGTATTGCTAGCTTAGCCTTTTGCCAGCTCTTGGTGAAAGCATTGCCGACGAGCTTGTCTCATATGGAAATAATTGGCGGTCATAAAGTCTTGTCGAGGCGCGCAGCGGTGCCATGAATGCCGACATCTGCCTGCTATCTCAGGTAGAATGCGCGCCCGGTTTTTGGAGAAGCTCATGACCCTGCTCAAATTCAGCGATGTGTCCCTTGCTTTCGGCGCCATGCCGTTATTGGACAAGGTGTCCTGGCAGATCGCCCGTGGCGAGCGGGTGTGCATCATCGGCCGTAACGGCACAGGCAAATCCAGCATGTTGAAGCTGGTAAAAGGCGTTCAGAAGCCTGATGACGGGGCTGTCTGGCGCGCGCCCGGCCTCAAGATCGGCGAATTGCCCCAGGAATTGCCGGTAGCCGACGGACGGACTGTGTTCGACGTGGTGGCCGAAGGTCTGGATGGCGTCGGTGCCTTGCTGGCCGAGTACCACCACCTGGCGCAGAACTGCGTCACCGAGGAAGACCTGAACAAGCTGATGCATGTTCAGCAGGACCTCGAAGCCCGTGATGGCTGGCGCCTGCAGCAGTTGGTCGAGAGCACTCTCAGCCGCTTGCAGTTGCCTGCCGACAAGACCCTGGCCGAACTGTCCGGTGGCTGGCGTCGCCGTGTTCTGCTGGCCCAGGCGTTGGTGTCCGAGCCGGACCTGCTGTTGCTCGACGAGCCGACCAACCACCTGGATATCGGCGCCATCGCCTGGCTTGAAGAAGCCCTCAAGGATTTCCAGGGTGCAGTGCTGTTCATCACGCACGACCGGGCATTCCTGCAAAACCTTGCGACCCGCATCCTTGAGCTGGACCGCGGCGGCCTGATCGACTGGGATGGCGACTACGCCAGTTTTCTGGTCCACAAGGAAGCTGCGCTGGCTGCCGAAGAAACCGCCAACGCGCTGTTCGACAAGCGTCTGGCCCAGGAAGAAGTCTGGATCCGCCAGGGCATCAAGGCTCGTCGCACCCGTAACGAAGGTCGCGTGCGTGCGCTCAAGGAGCTGCGCGTAGAGCGCAGCGAGCGTCGTGAGCGTACCGGCAAGGCCAACATTCAGCTCGACACTGCCGAGAAGTCCGGCAAGCAGGTCATGGTGCTCGATAACGTCAGCTTCGCCCATCCGGGCGGGCCGACCCTGATCAAGGATTTCTCCATGGTCCTGCAGCGCGAGGACCGTATCGGTCTGCTCGGCGCCAACGGTACCGGCAAGACCACGCTGCTCAAGCTGATGCTCGACAACCTGCAGCCAACCGCAGGCAAGGTTGAAGTCGGTACGCGTCTGGATGTGGCCTATTTCGACCAGTTGCGTCACCAGCTCGATCTGGAAAAGACCGTAATCGACAACGTTGCCGAGGGACGTGATTTCATCGATATCGATGGCCAGAGCCGTCATGTGCTGAGCTACCTCGGCGACTTCCTGTTCAGCCCGCAGCGTGCCCGCACGCCGGTCAAGGCGCTTTCCGGTGGCGAGCGTGCCCGTCTGTTGCTGGCCAAGCTGTTCAGCAAGCCAGCCAACCTGCTGGTGCTCGACGAACCCACCAACGACCTGGACGTCGAAACCCTGGAGCTGCTCGAAGAGGTTCTGCTGACCTTCAAAGGCACTGTGCTGATGGTCAGTCACGACCGGGCATTCCTCGACAACGTCGTCACCAGTACGCTG
Source organism: Pseudomonas cerasi (assembly GCF_027983475.1). NCBI lineage: Bacteria > Pseudomonadati > Pseudomonadota > Gammaproteobacteria > Pseudomonadales > Pseudomonadaceae > Pseudomonas > Pseudomonas cerasi. The sequence continues at coordinate 86,068 of NZ_JAQJVM010000002.1, read as the reverse complement.
GTGTTCGAAGGCGAAGGCAAGGTTCGCGAGTACGTGGGTGGTTATCAGGACTGGCTGCGTCAGGGCGGGTCACCGCGTCTGCTGGGCGTCGCCGACACCAAGTCGGGCAAGGCCGAGCTGGCCAGCGCTGTGGTGCAGGCCGCACCGGTTGCCGCTCAGGACATGCCGGTGGCGAAGAAGAAGCTCAGCTACAAGCTTCAGCGTGAGCTGGAGGCGTTGCCTGCGCAGATCGATGAAGTCGAAGGCAAGATGGCCGCGCTGAACGCGGAAATGGCCGAGCCGGGCTTCTACCAGCGCTCGTCCGAGCAGACTGCAGCCGTGCTGGCGCAGCTGGAAAACCTGCAGGCCGAACTGGACAAGCTGCTGGAGCGTTGGGCCGAACTGGACGAGTGATCGTCCGGCGCGTCTCAGGTTGCAGGAAAAGCCCGGGTCACCGGGCTTTTTGCTATAGCGGGCCCGGGATTATTCAGGCTTCTTGTCTTCCTGTTTGTTGAGGCGTACGGCCAGTACGTCACAGGGCGCGCCATGCACGACGTCGTTGGTGGTCGAGCCTAGCAGCAGGGCCAGGCCATGGCGGCCGTGGCTGCCGACAACGATTACGTCGCAACCCTTGTTCTTGGCCAGTTGATGGATTTCCTGACGCGGCTGGCCATACACAAGATGGCTTTCGCCTTCGTTGAGCAGCGGGAATCTTAGCTTGAGCGAGTCCTGTACTTTCTTGAGTTTTTCCTTGGCCTGGTCGAATTGCTGCTGCTGCAACTGCGACAGGTCCATGGGTACATCACCGCCAAAGGCCATTGCCATGGGTTCGACGATGTGCACGATCGACAGCTTCGCGCCGCTGTCTTTTGCCAGCATGCTGGCGCGGTGGATGACCGATTCACACTCATCGGTGAGGTCGATGGCAACCAGAACGTGTTTGTATGGCATGAGGGTGTCCTCCGGGAGAATTGCAATGATGGGAGTATGGCTCTTTCGTTCGCATCTGGGCAGGCCCCCGTGCAAGTCATTGTTTTCAAGAATGTTGTAAAGAGCCTGAAATCGGCTGGGGGCAAGAAATATGACGGTCTGGATAGTCCTGTCAATCATTGGTGTAATGCTGAGTCCGCTGGTGTGGTTACGTCCCTCGCGCCAGCAAAGCGGCAGGATGGCGTTGCGCATGCAGGCGCGGCGGCTGGGCATGGGTATGCAACTGACCCCGCAGGAGTGGCCGCACTGGCTGAGCAAAGAGCCGCCCAGCCCTTGCGCGCAGTACCATCGTCCGCGTCTGGGCTCGCATGCAGATACCTGGGTGTACTGGCAAAGCGAACCGGGCGTATGGCTTAACCGCTGGCGCGAGCCTTGCGAGGACGCGAGGCTGCTGCCCCACCTGCAAACGTTGCCCGTGGATGCCTACAAGGTCGAGGCTGATGGGCAACTGATTGCGGTGTACTGGGCCGAGCGGGGCGAGGCAGAAGTGTTACAGCGTATTGATGCGGTGCTCAGGGCGCTGGCCTGACCCTGAATCGCAGGCATTAAAAAGCCCGATAACAACATCGGGCCGGGGTTGGCCAGGCAGGCCGATAATTCGTCGCGTGCCGACAGGCTTTCGCTGCCATGTCGGCTTTCGCTGTTGCGCACCCGCAAATCAGCTGCATTGCGAGCCTCTTGTGGCGCAGTGCTGCGACTCTAGACCTTTTGCTCCTTTTTGTCGCGATTCCTGCAAATATTTTTTGCATGTGCCCTCGTGCGGTGCGTTCCTGGCTGATTTTCCCCGCGCTTATCGATTGTCACGCATCGCGATTATTGTCATGCAGAGGCCCGTCGTCCCTGGCGTGGCGGCTTATTACCGCGCTCCGCGTCCAGCAACTGCAGGGCATTCAAGTGAGCACTATCATTACCGCGAATGATGGAAGATCTTAGGTTGCAGCGGGCATTATGGGGCCTCGGCATGTTCCTGTTAAAACGCGAATTTTCAGGCGTTTTGTCGAATTGACAATCTTGTGGTTATGCCTGATGGTGTGCGTACCCAAATCAAACGGGCGTATGAAATGAGCGTTTGGTCGTCAGAGGGCTCTCACAGAATCCCGACTACCACGTCGCGGCGGTAAGCGTGTGATTTGGCGTGTTCATCGACGGCGACGTCGTAGCCCCGTCGGACATTGAGGTCCGGCGGGTATTGTTCAGCTTCCATATTGTGGAGATCAGTTGATGATTTACGAAGGTAAAGCCATCACGGTTAAGGCTCTTGAAAGTGGCATCGTCGAATTGAATTTCGACCTCAAGGGTGAGTCCGTCAACAAGTTCAACCGTCTCACCCTCAATGAGTTCCGCCAGGCAGTCGACGCGCTCAAGGCCGACGCATCGGTCAAGGGCGTGATCGTCACCAGTGGCAAAGATTCATTCATTGTCGGCGCCGATATCACCGAATTCGTCGACAACTTCAAGTTGCCGGAAGCTGAACTGGTCGCTGGCAATCTGGAAGCGAACAGGATTTTCAGTGATTTCGAAGACCTGAACGTGCCGACTGTCGTCGCAATCAACGGTATTGCGCTGGGCGGCGGTCTGGAAATGTGCCTGGCCGCAGATTATCGAGTCATCTCCAGCAGCGCTCGCGTCGGTCTGCCCGAGGTCAAGCTCGGCCTGTACCCGGGTTTTGGCGGCACCGTGCGTCTGCCACGCATTATCGGCGCTGACAACGCGATCGAGTGGATCGCCTCGGGCAAGGAAAACGCCGCAGAAGATGCGCTCAAGGTTGGTGCCGTGGACGCGGTGGTTGCGCCAGACAAGCTGCAGGCTGCTGCCCTTGATTTGATCCAGCGCGCCATTTCCGGCGAGTTCGATTACAAGGCCAAGCGTCAGCCGAAGCTGGACAAGCTCAAGCTCAATGCCATCGAGCAGATGATGGCATTCGAAACCGCAAAAGGCTTTGTCGCAGGTCAGGCCGGCCCGAACTATCCGGCCCCGGTAGAAGCCATCAAGACCATCCAGAAAGCCGCCAACTTCGGTCGTGACAAGGCGCTGGAGATCGAAGCTGCCGGTTTCGTGAAAATGGCCAAGACTGCTGCTGCGCAGAGCCTGATCGGCCTGTTCCTGAACGATCAGGAGCTGAAAAAGAAAGCCAAGGGTTACGACAAAATCGCCAAGGACGTGAAACAGGCTGCCGTACTGGGCGCCGGGATCATGGGCGGCGGTATTGCCTATCAGTCGGCAGTCAAAGGCACGCCGATCCTGATGAAGGATATTCGCGAAGAAGCCATTCAACTGGGTCTGAACGAAGCGTCCAAACTGCTTGGCGGTCGTCTGGAGAAAGGTCGTCTGACCGCTGCGAAGATGGCCGAAGCGCTTAACGCCATTCGTCCTACGCTGTCCTACGGCGATTTCGGTAACGTCGATCTGGTCGTCGAAGCAGTCGTCGAGAATCCCAAGGTCAAGCAGGCGGTACTGGCCGAAGTCGAAGCCAATGTGGGTGAAAACACCATTCTGGCGTCCAACACCTCGACCATCTCGATCAGCCTGCTGGCCCAGGCCCTCAAGCGCCCGGAAAACTTCGTCGGCATGCACTTCTTCAACCCTGTGCACATGATGCCGCTGGTGGAAGTGATCCGTGGCGAGAAATCCAGTGAAGAAGCGGTCGCCACGACCGTTGCCTACGCCAAGAAAATGGGCAAGAACCCGATCGTGGTCAACGACTGCCCGGGCTTCCTGGTGAACCGCGTGCTGTTCCCGTATTTCGGTGGTTTCGCCAGACTGGTCAGTGCAGGCGTGGATTTTGTGCGCATCGACAAGATCATGGAGAAATTCGGCTGGCCGATGGGGCCTGCCTATCTGATGGACGTGGTCGGTATCGACACCGGACACCACGGGCGTGATGTCATGGCCGAAGGCTTCCCTGATCGCATGAAGGACGATCGCCGCTCTGCGATCGACGCTCTGTACGATGCCAAGCGCCTCGGGCAGAAGAACGGCAAGGGTTTCTACGCGTACGAGACCGACAAGAAGGGCAAGCCCAAGAAGGTCAATGACCCGGCGGTGCTGGACGTGCTCAAGCCGATTGTCTACGAACAACGCGAGGTCAGCGATGAAGACATCGTCAACTGGATGATGATCCCGCTGTGCCTGGAAACGGTCCGCTGCCTGGAAGACGGCATTGTCGAAACCGCTGCCGAGGCTGACATGGGCCTGATCTACGGTATCGGTTTCCCTCCGTTCCGTGGCGGCGCGCTGCGCTACATCGATTCCATCGGTGTTGCCGAATTCGTTGCCCTGGCTGACCAATACGCCGAACTGGGTGCCCTGTATCAACCGACCGCGAAGCTGCGTGAGATGGCCGCCAATGGCCAGAGCTTCTTCGGTCAAGCGTCTTCCGAGGAATGAACCAATGAGCCTTAATCCAAGAGACGTCGTGATTGTCGACTTCGGTCGCACCCCGATGGGCCGCTCCAAGGGCGGCATGCACCGCAACACCCGCGCTGAAGATATGTCCGCGCACCTGATCAGCAAGTTGCTCGAGCGCAACAACAAGGTCGATCCGGCCGAAGTCGAGGATGTGATCTGGGGCTGCGTCAACCAGACCCTGGAGCAGGGCTGGAACATTGCGCGCATGGCGTCATTGCTGACCCAGATCCCGCACACCTCGGCCGCCCAGACGGTCAGCCGTCTTTGTGGTTCGTCCATGAGCGCGCTGCACACGGCTGCTCAGGCAATCATGACCAACAACGGTGACGTGTTCGTCATCGGCGGTGTCGAGCACATGGGGCATGTCAGCATGATGCATGGCGTCGACCCGAACCCGCACATGTCCCTGCACGCCGCCAAGGCCTCCGGCATGATGGGCCTGACCGCTGAAATGCTCGGGAAAATGCACGGCATCACCCGCGAGCAGCAGGACGCTTTCGGCCTGCGTTCCCACCAGCTGGCGCACAAGGCAACGCTGGAAGGCAAGTTCAAGGACGAGATCATCCCGATGCAGGGCTATGACGAGAGCGGTTTCCTCAAGGTCTTCGACTACGATGAGACTATTCGTCCGGACACCACCCTGGAAAGTCTGGCGGCACTCAAGCCTGCCTTCAATCCAAAAGGTGGCACCGTGACTGCCGGTACGTCTTCGCAGATCACCGACGGTGCGTCGTGCATGATCGTCATGTCGGCCCAGCGTGCCCAGGACCTCGGCATCCAGCCGATGGCGGTGATTCGTTCGATGGCGGTGGCCGGTGTCGACCCCGCAATCATGGGTTATGGTCCGGTTCCGGCCACTCAGAAAGCGCTCAAGCGCGCTGGTCTGAGTATTGCCGATATCGACTTCTTCGAGCTCAACGAAGCCTTCGCTGCACAGGCCTTGCCGGTGTTGAAAGATTTGAAAGTGCTCGACAAGATGAACGAGAAGGTTAACCTGCACGGCGGCGCCATCGCTCTGGGGCATCCTTTCGGGTGTTCCGGTGCACGCATCTCCGGCACTTTGCTCAATGTCATGAAGCAAAATGGCGGCACCTTCGGTGTGTCGACCATGTGTATTGGTCTGGGTCAGGGCATCGCGACCGTTTTCGAACGCGTCTGATTCCTGAGTGTGATGCGAGCCGGGGCTTGGTGCCCCGGCTTTTGTTTTTTGGAAAAATGGTTTCAGGCAAATTTTCTGGACGTGTTACAAGAGGACCGCGACATGCAATTGCAGCCAGGGCTCTATCGCCATTACAAGGGCCCGCACTACCGGGTTTTCAGCGTTGCAAAACATTCCGAAACCGAAGAGGAAGTCGTGTTCTATCAGGCTTTGTACGGCGATTTCGGCATGTGGGTACGTCCCTTGAGCATGTTTCTGGAGTCGGTCGAGGTTGACGGCGAGCACGTCCCGCGCTTTGCTCTGATTGAGGCTGAACCCAGCCTGTTTTCCCGAACGTGAGAGGCGATTGCACAACAGGCTGTGCTTGACCTCACCTTGTAGCCACTATATATAGCGTGGCCTTTACAAGCTCCTCACTGTCTTTCATCTAGTATTCAGGAATTTTCTGATCCATGGGCAAATCGCTGGTCATCGTGGAATCCCCGGCTAAGGCCAAGACCATCAACAAGTATTTGGGCAACCAGTACGTGGTGAAGTCGAGTATCGGCCATATCCGAGACCTGCCCACCAGCGGTTCGGCGAGTGCCGCCAAAGATCCTGCCGCCAAGCGTGGCAAGGCCGCTGCGGGCGAAGGCCCGGTACTGACGCCGAAAGAAAAGGCGCAACGCCAGCTGGTCTCGCGCATGGGAGTCGATCCGGAACACGGCTGGAAAGCCAAGTACGAGATCCTCCCCGGCAAGGAAAAGGTCATCGAAGAGCTGCGCAAGCTCGCCAAGGATGCAGACACCATCTATCTCGCGACGGACTTGGACCGCGAAGGGGAAGCCATTGCCTGGCACCTGCGCGAAGCCATCGGTGGTGATGACAGCCGCTACAAGCGCGTGGTGTTCAACGAGATCACCAAAAAAGCCATTCAGGAGGCGTTTTCCAAGCCAGGCGAACTGGACATTGCCCGGGTCAATGCCCAGCAGGCGCGTCGCTTCCTCGACCGCGTCGTCGGCTACATGGTTTCCCCACTGCTCTGGCAGAAAGTTGCCCGTGGCTTGTCCGCCGGGCGTGTGCAGTCGGTTGCGGTGAAGCTGGTGGTCGAGCGCGAGCGTGAAATCCGCGCGTTCAACCCTGAAGAATACTGGGAGATCCACGCCGATCTGGGCACCGCCAAGGGCGCCAACGTGCGTTTCGAAGTAGCGCGTGAAAACGGCGAAGCGTTCAAACCGCTCAATGAAACCCAGGCCATGGCCGCTCTTGAAAAGCTCAAGGCGTCCAGCTACAGCATCGTCAAGCGTGAAGACAAGCCGACCAGCAGCAAGCCATCGGCGCCGTTCATCACCTCGACCCTGCAGCAGGCGGCGAGCAACCGTCTGGGTTTCGGCGTAAAGAAGACCATGATGATGGCCCAGCGCTTGTACGAAGCTGGCTACATCACTTACATGCGTACCGACTCGACCAACCTGTCGGCTGATGCAGTCAGCATGGCGCGTGACTACATCCAGACCGAATTCGGCAAGAAGTACCTGCCGGAGTCGCCCAACGTCTACAGCAGCAAGGAAGGCGCGCAAGAGGCTCACGAAGCGATTCGACCTTCCGACGTCAACACTCACCCGAGCAAACTGACCGGGATGGAGCGTGACGCCGAGCGTCTTTACGAGTTGATCTGGCGCCAGTTCGTGGCCTGCCAGATGCTGCCTGCGCAATACCTGTCGACCACCGTCACGGTCGCCGCCAGCGATTTCGAGCTGCGCGCCAAGGGCCGCATCCTGAAATTCGATGGTTATACCCGTGCGCTGCCGCAGATGGCCAAGCCGGGCGATGACGATGTTTTGCCGGACATGGCACAGGGCGAAACCCTGAAACTGAACAAGCTCGATCCAAGCCAGCACTTCACCAAGCCGCCTGCGCGTTACTCGGAAGCGAGTCTGGTCAAGGAGATGGAAAAACGGGGCATTGGTCGCCCGTCGACCTACGCAGCGATCATCTCGACCATCCAGGACCGTGGCTACGTGGCGTTGCATAACCGCCGCTTCTACTCGGAAAAGATGGGCGACATCGTCACCGGACGTCTGTCCGAAAGCTTTTCCAACCTGATGGACTATGGCTTTACCGCCGGGATGGAAGAAAACCTCGATGACGTGGCTCAGGGGGAGCGCGACTGGAAAAACGTGCTGGACGAGTTCTACGGTGATTTTCGTAAAAAGCTCGACGTGGCCGAGGCCGCTGATGGCGGCATGCGCGCCAACCAGCCGGTGATGACCGACATCCCGTGCAAAGTGTGCGGCCGTCCGATGCAGATCCGTACAGCCTCGACGGGCGTTTTCCTGGGTTGCTCCGGCTACAGCCTGCCACCCAAGGAACGCTGCAAGGCGACCGTCAATCTGACTCCCGGCGACGAAATTGCCGACGATGACGAGGGTGAGTCCGAATCGCGGGTTCTGCGCGGCAAGCATCGCTGCCCGATCTGCAGCACGGCGATGGACGCCTACCTGCTGGACGAGAAGCACAAGCTGCATATTTGCGGCAACAACCCTGATTGCACTGGTTACGAGATCGAGGAAGGCACTTACCGTATCAAAGGCTATGAAGGTCCGAGCCTGGAATGTGACAAGTGTGGCAGCGAGATGCAGCTCAAGACCGGCCGTTTCGGCAAGTTCTTCGGCTGCACCAACCCGGACTGCAAGAACACCCGCAAACTGCTGAAAAGCGGTGACGCAGCGCCGCCGAAGATGGACCCGGTGAAGATGCCGGAGCTCAAGTGCGACAAGGTTGACGATACCTACATACTGCGTGATGGCGCTTCGGGCCTGTTCCTGGCCGCCAGCCAGTTCCCGAAGAATCGCGAAACCCGCGCACCGCTGGTCATCGAAATCGCCCCGCACAAGGACGAAATCGATCCCAAGTATCACTTCCTTTGCGAAGCGCCGAAGAAGGATCCGGACGGTCGTCCAGCAGTGATCCGCTACAGTCGCAAGACCAAAGAGCAATACGTCCAGACCGAAGTAGAGGGCAAGCCTACCGGCTGGCGTGCGTTCTACGACGGCAGCGCCTGGAAGGTTGAAGACAAGCGTTGATCGCAAGCGCCCGGCTCAAGGTAGCCGGGCGCTGTTTTCGATAGGCATCAGCCTGTTTCGCCGGCCTGTCCAGGCGCCGCAGGCTATGCTGTTCTCTATCCCATCGTTGTGGAGAGTGTCGCCATGGCCCATGAGCTCTATACCCGTACCAACCAGAAAATCTATTTCGCAGGGCTCTCGCTCGAGGCGTTGGGCAGGGCGGAGAAGGGGCAGGCGGTGAACTCTCCTGCGTTGTTGCAGGCAGAGCGCGAGTCCGTGCTGTTTCATCTCTACGGTGCGCTGCTGGGCCTGTGCCACGAGATCGCAGGCTACTACCGTCTGCCACAAGCCGGTACGCGTCGTGCGGAGGAATTGTTGACGCAGGAAGTGTTGGACGCCATCGCCATCCCAGAAATGGCCGAGCTGGTAGAGCTTGCCCAGAATCGCCAGACTTGGCTTGCGCAACTGCTGTCGGCCTATAACGCATTATATGAGCCGCCTCGTGCGCCGAAAAAGCTCAAGGGTGATGTCACGCAGCCGATGATACAGGCAGTGAACCTGGATGCCGAGCCGGAGTCTGAACTCTCACGTGAAGAGCTTGAAAATTGGCGTCAACAACTCAAAGGGTTGGCCATCCGTTTTCGTGAAGGCCTGAGCGAATGCTGAAAACCAATGAAGTAAGGGCTGGCAGGCTGTTACAATGCCGGCTTATCGCGGAGTAACTGTACCAATGCCTACCTCTTTCCTGGAAATTGTCGAACTACCTGACGGACGTATAGAGCTGCGTCGTGCCGATGACGAGGGTTCCCTGGTAACGCTTGATTTCTCTGCGGATGCCAAAGCGTTCATGCAAGGTCAGCATGTCGAAGTCGCCAAAGCCATGTTGAGTGTGGGTGTGCAGATGGCTGGCCGCCTGGCTGAAGGCGAAATCGAAAAGGATGATGTGCCTCACGTTCTGCACTGATCGACGACTGGGCCTCAGCCCAGCCGGATGTTCAGGCTCTGTGCTTCCCCGATTTTTGCTGCACTGATCAATTGCTGACGCGCTATGGCGCCCAGCGGGTTGATCCAGCTCACCACCGTATGACTACGGCCCAGTCGAAGTGCTTCGCGCGTCAGCTCCAGTACGCTTTGCGTGCCGCGTGGCTGCAGCAGAAGAATTCGCTCTCTGTTGAGCCCCGCATCGCGCAGCCATGTCTGGGTCAGGCTGGATGGCGGTGCGATCAGCGTCAGCCAGCGCGCATCCAGTTCCTCGCTCAATTCCCGAAGGATGGGTGCAAGAAGGTTGAGGCAGTTCCCGGCAGCGCCACGCAATGACAGTTCACTGAAGGGCTCTGGGTCGTTGCTCCACGGCGTTTCGACTGCATCTGTGAGCAGAGGGGCGATGGGCTGGGCCAGAAACGCCTCGAACAGCGGCAATTGCGAATGCGGTGCTTGATGGAACTGCATAACGTCTCCTTAGCGGCGAATGACGCCGACGCTTAAACCTTCGATCACCAGTTCCTGATCCTTGAGATCGACCTCGATGGGTGCGAAATCAGGGTTTTCCGCCAGCAGCCAGACCTTGCTGCCTTCGCGCTTGAAGCGCTTGACGGTCACTTCATCGCCGATCCGGGCAACCACGATCTGGCCGTTGCGGGCCTCGCGCGTGGTGTGCACGGCGAGCAGATCGCCATCCAGAATGCCGACGTCCTTCATGCTCATGCCGTGAACGCGCAACAGGTAGTTGGCGCTCGGGTGGAAGAAGGACGGGTTGATGTTGCAGGACTCTTCGATGTGTTGCTGAGCCAGGATCGGTGCACCTGCTGCGACGCGGCCGATGACCGGCAGGCTGCTGTCATCGGGCCGCGCTTCGAAGCCGGGAATTCGAATGCCGCGTGAAGCACCCGGAGTCATTTCGATGGCGCCCTTACGGGCCAGGGCCTTGAGGTGCTCTTCCGCCGCGTTGGGCGATTTGAAGCCCAGCTCCTGAGCGATTTCCGCACGTGTCGGCGGGAACCCGTTGTCTTCCAGGCAGCGTTTGATGAAACCCAGGATTTCAGCCTGGCGTGGCGTCAGTTTGATCATGAGGGGCGCTCTGGCTTTTTATACAGTGACTGGGATTATATACAGTGAAGGCGCGTTGGCAATCATCCATTTCATTTTCGCCGCCAGGCGGTGGTCAACCCGCGTAGCGCTTCTCGTCCAAAACCTCGGTAACACCTGCGTTTTGTCATTTAACATCCATTACCGTGACTGTTCGGCCACAAAATGAACGGCCCGGCTTGACAACCGAGGCGTTTGATACGTATGTTTCAAACGTTCGTTTGTTAGGCAGAGAGCCATGGCCCAGTCGGAAACCGTTGAACGCATTCTTGATGCTGCCGAGCAGTTGTTTGCAGAGAAAGGCTTTGCCGAAACGTCCTTGCGCCTTATCACCAGCAAGGCGTCGGTCAATCTGGCAGCAGTGAACTATCACTTCGGCTCGAAGAAGGCGTTGATCCAGGCCGTATTCTCGCGTTTTCTGGGACCCTTCTGCATCAGTCTTGATCGCGAACTGGAACGTCGCCAGGCAAAGCCCGAGCACAAGCCAAGCCTTGAGGAACTGCTGGAGATTCTCGTCGAGCAGGCGCTTGTGGTGCAGCCACGCAGCGGTAACGACCTGTCGATCTTCATGCGCCTGCTGGGGCTTGCCTTCAGTCAGAGCCAGGGCCACCTGCGCCGCTACCTCGAAGACATGTATGGCAAGGTGTTCCGTCGCTACATGACACTGGTCAACGAAGCGGCCCCGCGCATTCCGCCCATCGAGCTGTTCTGGCGCGTGCACTTCATGCTCGGTGCTGCCGCGTTCAGCATGTCCGGCATCAAGGCCCTGCGCGCCATTGCCGAGACCGATTTCGGCGTCAATACCTCCATCGAGCAGGTCATGCGCCTGATGGTACCGTTTCTGGCCGCCGGCATGCGCGCCGACACCGGCGTCAGCGACCCGGCAATGATCGCCGCGCAGCTCAGGCCGCGTACCAAGAGCAGCACCGGCACACCAGCGGTCGCCAAGGCCTGAAGCCCTTGCCCTGAATCAAGCGGCACCGGCGTGTCGGATTGCGTCGGGCTTCAGGATCAAGCACCATGCCCGGATTGTGAACGAGCACTGGTGTGTAAGGGTTTTTCTATGAGTTCTGGCCTGCAAGGCTCCCTGATGGTCGATGTCGCCGGCACCTGGCTGACCAGCGAAGACCGTCAGTTTTTGCGTCAGCCCGAAGTGGGCGGTTTGATCATCTTTGCCCGAAACATCGAGCATCCCCGTCAGGTTCGTGAGCTGAGCGCCGCAATTCGGGCCGTGCGCCCGGACCTGCTGCTGGCCGTCGACCAGGAGGGCGGCAGGGTGCAGCGCCTGCGTGAGGGGTTCGTACGCTTGCCGCCAATGCGTGCCATTGCCGACAAGCCTGATGCCGAGCTTCTGGCTGAACACTGCGGCTGGCTGATGGCGACCGAAGTGCTGGCGGTCGGACTGGACCTGAGCTTCGCCCCGGTGCTGGACCTCGACTACCAGCGCAGCGCCGTGGTCGGCACGCGTTCGTTCGAAGGCGATCCGCAGCGCGCGGCGTTGCTGGCAGGGGCGTTCATTCGTGGGATGAACGCTGCAGGCATGGCTGCCACCGGCAAGCATTTTCCCGGCCACGGCTGGGCTGAAGCCGATTCTCATGTGGCTATTCCGAATGACGAGCGCAGCCTCGAAGAGATCCGCGCCAGTGATCTGGTGCCGTTTGCACGTCTGAGTCAGCAACTGGCTGCAGTGATGCCGGCGCATGTCATCTACCCGAAAGTCGATTCGCAGCCCGCAGGCTTTTCAAGGCGCTGGTTGCAGGACATTTTGCGCGACGAACTGCAATTTGACGGTGTTATTTTCAGTGACGACCTGTCGATGGCCGGCGCTCATGTGGTCGGGGATGCGGCGAGCCGTATCGAAGCGGCGCTGACAGCCGGATGCGACATGGGCCTGGTGTGCAACGACCGGGCGGCCGCCGAGCTTGCGCTGGGCGCTGCGCAGCGTCTGAAGGTCAAGCCTTCGCCACGTATCGCGCGCATGCGCGGTCAGGCATCGGCCAGTACCGACTATCGGCAACACCCGCGCTGGCAGACCGCGCTCCAGGCTCTGCGCGCTGCTCAACTGATCGATTAAGGATTTGCGATGACTGTTTACGCGATTATTGGCGGCACCGGCCTGACCCAGCTCGAGGGCCTGAACATTCGGCAATCCCTGCCGATGAACACCCCTTATGGCGCACCTTCCAGCGAAATCCAGATCGGCGACTATGCCGGTCGCGAGGTGATGTTTCTGGCGCGCCACGGCCACCCGCACCGCTTGCCGCCGCATCAGGTCAACTACCGGGCCAATATCTGGGCACTGAAGCAGGCGGGTGCCGAAGCGATTCTTGCGGTCAACGCAGTCGGTGGCATTCATCCGGCCATGGGCACCGGGCATTTCTGTGTGCCGCATGATCTGGTCGACTACACCAGCGGTCGCCAGCACACGTTCTTTGCCGATGATCTGGAAGAGGTCACGCACATCGACTTCAGCTATCCATACAGCGAGCCCCTGCGCGCCCGGCTGATTGCAGCATTGACTGCCGAGGGATGCGCGTTCTCCGACCGGGGCGTCTATGCCTGCACCCAGGGACCGCGTCTGGAGACCGTTGCCGAAATCATCCGCCTGGAGCGCGATGGCTGCGACATCGTTGGCATGACTGGCATGCCCGAGGCCGCGCTGGCTCGTGAGCTGGAGCTTGAATACGCCTGCCTGGCGCTGGTGGTCAATCCGGCAGCGGGCAAGTCGACGACCGTCATTACCATGGCGGAAATCGAACAGGCCCTGCGTGAGGGGATGGGCAAGGTGAAGGCCACGCTTGCCCGGGTCCTGTCGGCGTCCTGAGTTACAGCATGCGCTTGAGGGTATTGTCCTTGCGCACCAGGTGGTGCCAGAGCGCAGCAATCACATGCAGACCGATGACATAGTAGAAGATCGAGCCCAGCAGTTTGTGCACGTCTTCGAACGTCTCGGCCAGGTGGTCCGAGGTGGCCAGCGGCCAGGGAATCTGCAGATCGGTGAGGGGAATGGGCAGCGCGCCTTTTTCCACCATCACTGTCAGCAGGCCCAGTAACGGCTGGGCAAACAGGAACGCATACAGCGCGTAATGGGTCAGGGTTGCGACGATGCGCAACGCTCCTTCAAGCGGCGGTGTGATCCCGGGCGGACGATGACGTCGACGCTCGGCGACACGGAAAAACGCCATGATCAGAATCAGAATGCCGACCCAGTAGTGGCTCTGCACGACCAGCAAGCGGTATTCCGAGCCCTTGCTGAACTGGGTGCGGCTCAGAATCAGGGTGTACGCCAGCACGATCAGAATGGCCATGGCCCAGTGCAGCCATCTGGCTCGGGCGGTGTAGCGTTGAGAAGTCGATGCATCCACGGTTTGATTCCTTGTCTCTTTTTTTGCAGGACTGATAGACAGCTTAGGCTGTCTATCAGGCGCCTGCGTTTCATGTTGGCCTGATTTTTTTCACGTGTATCTCTGCGCCACTGCATATGGCAAATACACAGCACGTGAGATACGCGACGGAACCTGTGCTCACGGGTGGCTTCATATGCCGTGAATATTCACCCGGGAGCAAGTCTTGACCAGTGCCAATCCACCTGTCGGCCCAGCGACACCTGTGTCCGCCAGTGTTTCATTGAATGTACTGACCATGAACATGCACATGGGCTTTGGCATTTTCAATCGCCGCTTCATTCTGCCCGAGCTGCGTGAAGCTGTGCGCACTGTATCGGCCGATATCGTGTTTCTTCAGGAAGTGCACGGCGAACACCAGAGCCACGCGCGCAGGGTCAAGGACTGGCCGACGATTTCGCAGTACGAGTTTCTGGCCGACAGCATGTGGAGTGATTTTGCCTACGGCCGCAACGCGGTGTATCCGGATGGCGATCATGGCAACGCGTTGCTGTCCAAATACCCGATCATCCAGCATGAAAACCTCGACATTTCCATTCATGGCACCGAGCAGCGCGGCTTGTTGCACTGCATTCTCGAGGTGCCACACGCGGGCCGGGTGCATGCGGTCTGTGTGCACCTGGGACTGCGTGAAAGCCATCGACGTCAGCAGCTCAAACTGCTTAACGAGCTGATGGCGCGTATTCCCGAAGGCGAGCCGGTGATCGTTGCCGGTGACTTCAATGACTGGCGCCAACGCGCCGATGCGTCGCTGCAGGGCAGCGGGCTGCACGAGGTTTTCGTAGAGCGCTTCGGGGCGCCGGCGAAAAGCTTTCCGGCCCGTTGGCCATTACTCCGGCTGGACCGGATCTATGTGCGCAATGCAACGTCCCACCGGCCGAAAGTGTTGTCCAGCCGACCGTGGTCCCACCTTTCCGATCATGCACCGCTGGCGGTGGAGTTGACCTTATGAGCAATACGACAGGGCAGTGGCGCGACGGCAACTCGGTAGAGTTGCTGATCAATGGCGAGGATTTTTACGCCCGGGTATTCGAGTGCATACGTGCCGCGCGCAAAGAGGTGCTGATCGAGACCTTCATCATTTTTGAAGACCGAATCGGCGAGGGTCTGCAACAGGCGTTGCTCGAAGCCGCTGCGAATGGCGCGAAGGTGGTCGTCACGGTGGATGACTATGGCACCTCGGACCTGAGTTCGACGTTTGTCAAAACCATGATCGACGCCGGTATCCAGATTCAGCTGTTCGATCCGCGCCCAAGGTTCATGGGCATGCGCACCAACCTGTTTCGCCGGCTGCACCGCAAGGTGGTGGTGATCGACGGCGAATTGGGCTTTATCGGCGGCATCAATTACAGCGTCGATCACATGACTGACACGGGGGTGACGGCCAAACAGGACTATGCCGTTCTGGTCCGTGGCCCGATTGTTGGCGATATTCACCACAGCGCGTTGAATATGCTCAGCAAGGTCGTTCGTGACAAATTGCCGCCCGTTGCACTGAAGCTGGACCGCGCCGGTGACGCCAGCATGCTGCTCGCCGAGCGTGACAATGACGAGCACAGTACCGATATCGAAGAGCAGTACCTGAAGGCGATTCGCGCTGCGAAGCAACGGATCACTTTGGCCAATGCGTATTTTTACCCCAGCTACCGCTTTCTGCGTGAGCTGCGCAATGCATCACGGCGGGGCGTCAAGGTCACCCTCATTTTGCAAGGTCAGCCCGACATGCCGTTCGTACGGGTTTGCTCGCGGTTGACGTATACCTACCTGCTGCGCGACGGCGTGGTCATTCATGAGTACAAGCAACGTGCACTTCACGGCAAGGTCGCGCTGATCGATCAGGACTGGTCTACCGTGGGCTCCAGCAATCTTGACCCGCTGAGCCTCGCGCTGAACCTGGAAGCCAATCTGTTCATTCGTGATCGCGGGCTCAATGAGCATCTGCAAAACCACCTGATGGAGCTTGCCGCTGCGCACAGCAAGCAGATGAGCCTCAAGGGCGCGGCGCGTGGCCAGTGGTGGCGTGCTCCGATGATCGTCTTGAGTTTCTTTTTCCTGCGCCGTTTTCCGGCCATTGCCGGTTTGTTCCCGGTTCACGGTGTGCGCCTCAAGCCCCTGCGTGCCGGTGATGTAGTGCCCGAAGCGAAAGTGATCGAACAGCAGCAGAACAACCATCCGATGGACCAGGAGAAAACCCTATGACCCAAGCCACGCAGGCAGCGCCGCAAAGCGCGCAGGGAACCAAGTGGAAATGGGCAAAGCGGGCGTTCAATCTGTTTTTCTTTATCGCCGTCCCGGTTCTGCTGTTTATGCTGGTCAAGAAGCTTGACTGGCAAGAGGTGAAACAGGCGTTGGCGTCCTACAAGGCCAGCACCCTGGCTATCGCGGCTGTTGTGGCCTTTGCCAGCTACGCGACCTACTGCGGCTTTGACGTGTTGGCGCGTTATTACACCCGGCACACATTGTCGATCAAGCAGATCGTGCCGGTGACGTTTGTCTGCTACGCGTTCAACCTCAACCTCAGTTCCTGGGTGGGCGGCATTGCCTTGCGTTACCGCTTGTATTCGCGACTGGGGCTGGATGTTTCGACCATCACGCGGATTCTCAGCCTGAGCCTGATTACCAACTGGCTGGGCTACATGCTGCTGGCCGGTTTTGTGTTTTCGATGCGCTTTCTGGAGTTGCCCAAGGAGTGGTCGATCGGCACCACAACCCTGCAATTGATCGGCTTCGGACTGTTGGCCGTGTGTTTTGCGTACCTGCTGGCCTGCCGGTTTTCGAAGAAACGCTCATGGACCATCCGTGATCAGGAGTTCAATCTGCCGTCGATGAAGCAGGCGCTGATGCAGGCCAGTCTGGGCGCTCTGAACTGGTCGTTGATGGCCGCGGTGATTTACACCCTGCTGCCGGACAAGGCGTTTTATCCGGCGATTCTCGGTGTGTTGCTGATCAGCAGCATCGCCGGTGTGATCACCCACATTCCAGCGGGCCTCGGTGTGCTTGAGACCGTGTTCATCACCTTGCTGGCGCACCAGTTCTCCAAGGGCAGCCTGCTCGCAGCGTTGATCGGCTATCGCGCGATCTACTTCCTGCTGCCGCTGCTGCTGGCACTGGTGGTGTATCTGGTGCTGGAAAAACGCGCGAAGAAAATGGGCGAGAAGAACCAGCAACGCATGGGCGAGGAAGCCAAATCCTGAGGGCTCAGCCCTCAGTCATCAAACCCGACCTGCTCGTGTATTTCATCGACCTTGAGTTCCAGGCGATAGGCCACGGCAATGAACAGCGCCTGGCACAGGCATAGCGTGGCGCTCAGCGAGCGGAAGGCGAACGAGCTGCCTTCGTTGACCAGTAGCACCGAGTTGGCGCGCTTGGCCAGCGGCGACAGGTTGCTGTCGGTGATGATCAGCGTCTTGGCCTGGTGGTGCTGGGCGATGCGCAGGCAGTGCTGGGTCTCCTTGCCATAGGGCGTGAAGCTGATGGCAATCACCAGGTCATTGGCGCGCACACTGCGCATTTGCTCACGATAGCTGCCCCCCAGGCCGGAGATGAGATGAATGCGCTTGTTGGTGTGTTGCAGGTTGTAGACCAGATAATCAGCCACCGCGAATGAGCGGCGCACGCCCACCACATAGATGTTGTCGGCGTTGACCACCAGGTCCACGGCTTTCTCGAATTCATCGTCATCCAGCTCGACACTCAGGCGTTCCAGGCCGGAGAGGGTGGCGCTGACGCATTCACGTGCCAGATCGCCTGCATTGGCCTTCTGTGACTTGTTGGCGATCAGGCTACGGATACGCTGCTGGTAATTCTGCACCGGCGTGGTCTTGTGCGTATAAGCCTCGCGAAACAACGCCTGCATCTCGCTGAAACCGCTGAACCCGAAACGCTGGGAAAATCGTACGATGGCCGAAGGGTGGACTTCGCACTCGCGGGCGATGTCACTGATCCGGTCAACCATGATCCGGTCGCTCTGCTGGCTCATATAGCTGGCAATCCGCTTGAGCTGACGCGGCAGGCCCTCGTATTCATCAGTGATCAGCCGCAACAAGCCTTCGGCACTGTTCGGCGGCATGTCGACGCTCGTCCCGGGCAGAGTGGGCTGATCGGCGCTGGTCATATTCAAATCCTTTCTGCTTGTTCTTCTTCAGGGCAACGGCGCGCACAGCACGACCGTTGTGGGCCTGACGGTGGAGGCTGCCTTGGGGCAGGAACGACGACTATATCCTACCCGCCTGCGCAGTGTGCCAGCACTTGAGTGGTGGTATGGAAAAAATATTCCACTAAAAATAATTATAGAAAAAATATTGATTGATGTGTCTTGACGTTTTACGCTGCATTCACAAAGCAGCGTGTACACATGATGCAGGCGCTGCAGGCTGATAAAAATAACAGGAGCCACCATGGGCCAGACACGCTTTGCCACTGGGCGTCAGTTGGATCTGATTTGCCTCGGACGCCTGGGCGTCGACCTTTATGCGCAACAAGTGGGGGCGCGACTCGAAGACGTTTCCAGTTTCGCCAAGTACCTGGGCGGCTCGTCGGCCAATATCGCCTTCGGCACGGCCAGGCTCGGTCTCAGGTCGGCCATGCTCAGCAGGGTCGGCGACGACCACATGGGCCGTTTTCTGGTCGAGTCCCTGGCCCGTGAAGGCTGTGATGTCAGCGCCATCAAGCGCGACCCCGAGCGTCTGACGGCGATGGTGCTGCTGGGGTTGAAGGATCGTGAAACCTTCCCCTTGGTGTTCTACCGTGAAAACTGCGCTGACATGGCCCTGCGCGCCGAGGACATCGACGAGCAGCAGATTGCCTCGAGCAAGGCGCTGCTGATCACCGGCACGCATTTCTCCACTGATCAGGTGTTCAGGGCCAGCAGTCAGGCGCTCGACTATGCCGAGAAGCACAACGTCAAGCGCGTGCTGGATATCGACTACCGCCCGGTGCTCTGGGGGCTGGCAGGCAAGGCCGATGGTGAGACCCGGTTCGTTGCCGATCAGAAGGTTAGCCAGCATGTGCAGCGCATCCTGCCGCGTTTCGACCTGATCGTCGGCACCGAAGAGGAATTCCAGATTGCCGGCGGTTCGACCGATTTGCTCGCGGCCCTGCGTAAGGTGCGTGAACTGACGGCCGCAACGCTGGTGGTCAAGCTCGGCCCGCAAGGCTGCACGGTGATTCCCGGGGCCATTCCTGCGCGGCTGGAAGAGGGCGCCATCTACCCCGGCGTGCAGGTCGAAGTACTCAACGTGCTCGGTGCGGGCGACGCGTTCATGTCCGGTTTTCTCAGCGGCTGGCTCAAGGAAGCCAGTGACGAACGCTGCTGCCAGCTGGCCAATGCCTGTGGCGGGCTGGTGGTGTCGCGGCATGCCTGTGCGCCCGCGATGCCGACCCCGGCCGAACTCGATTACCTGTTCAACAGCCCTGAACCCATTACCCGTCCTGATCAGGATGTCGCCCTGCAACGGCTGCATCAGGTCAGCGTGCCGCGCAAGCAGTGGCGGCAGTTGTTCATCTTTGCCTTCGATCATCGCGGCCAGCTAGTCGAACTGGCGCAACAGGCCGGGCGTGATCTGGGCAGCATCAGCCAGCTCAAGCAGCTGTTCGTGCAGGCGGTCGAGCGGGTCGAAGCCGACCTGCGCAAGCGCGGCATCGAAGCCGATGTCGGTCTGCTTGCCGACCAGCGCTTCGGTCAGGATTCACTCAACGCCGCAACCGGTCGCGGCTGGTGGGTGGCGCGTCCGGTGGAAGTACAGGGCTCAAGGCCGCTGGCCTTCGAGCACGGTCGCTCCATCGGCAGCAATCTGCTCGCCTGGCCGCAAGAGCAGATCATCAAGTGCCTGGTGCAATATCACCCCGATGACGAGCCGATGTTGCGTCTGGAGCAGGAAGCGCAGATCAAGGCGCTCTACGACGCTTCGAAAGTCAGCGGCCATGAGTTGCTGCTGGAAATCATTCCGCCCAAGGATCACCCGTCGCCTCACCCGGACGTGATGCTTCGCTCGCTGAAGCGCTTGTACAACCTGGGCATCTACCCGGCGTGGTGGAAGATCGAGGCGCAGAGTGCGCAGGTCTGGCAGCAACTGGACGAACTGATCCAGCAACGCGATCCGTATTGCCGCGGCGTGGTACTGCTCGGGCTCAATGCGCCTGTCGAAGAGCTCGCTGCCGGCTTTGCCGAAGCTCGCCACAGCCGCGTCTGCCAGGGCTTTGCTGTCGGCCGGACAATATTCCGTGAGCCAAGCCGGGCCTGGATGGCCGGAGAAATAGACGATGCGACGCTGATCAGTCGGGTGCAGAGCACCTTCAACTGGTTGATCGAGTCCTGGCGCGAAAGCCGCGCCTGATTCGTTCCGGATTTCGACGCCACAACAACGTCGCGATAACAACAAAAAAGGTGCAGCCATGCCCGTTTCGACTTCCACACCCAGAATCCGCATCGGCATCAATCCGATCTCCTGGAGCAACGATGATTTGCCGGCCCTCGGCGGAGAAACCCCGCTGAGCACGGCGCTGAGCGAAGGCAAAGCCATTGGCTACGAGGGCTTCGAGCTCAACGGCAAGTTTCCGAAAGATGCCAAGGGCGTCGGCGATGTGTTGCGGCCCCATGGCCTGGCGCTGGTGTCCGGCTGGTATTCCAGCCGCCTGGCGCGGCGTTCGGTGGCCGAGGAAATCGAAGCCATCGCTGCGCATGTGCACCTGCTCGCCGAAAATGGCGCTTCGGTGCTGGTGTACGGCGAGGTGGCCGACTCGATTCAGGGGCAACGTATCCCGCTGGTCGAACGTCCACGTTTTCACACCGATGCCGCCTGGCATGAATACGCCGAAAAACTGACCGAGCTGGCACGTTTCACCCTGTCCCGAGGCGTGCGCCTGGCGTATCACCACCACATGGGCGCTTACGTCGAGTCGCCGCAGGATATCGACCGGCTGATGGCGCTGACCGGCGAGGAGGTCGGGCTGCTGTTCGATTCCGGGCATTGCTACATGGGCGGTGGCGAACCTCTTCAAGTGTTGAGCAAGCACATCCAGCGTATTTGCCATGTGCATTTCAAGGACGTGCGCAAGCCGGTGGTGCAACTGGCACGCAACAACCTGTGGAGCTTTCCGGACTGCATCATCAACGGCACTTTCACGGTGCCGGGGGACGGCGATATTGACTTCTCGGCGCTGCTCAAGGTCTTGCGGCAGGCCGGTTACAACGGCTGGCTGGTGGTCGAGGCCGAACAGGACCCCGCCGTAGCGCCCAGCTATGTGTACGCCAAAAAGGGCTATGACACGTTGCGCCAACTGCTGGCCGATGCACGATAAGGAGGACTGCAACATGAATCTGCTGACCAAGAGCAAATCCACTGGCCGCGACGTCGTAGCGCTGGCCCCCGGTTCGCTGGAATACGTGAGCTTCGCCGCCTACCGCCTGGAGTCCGGAGAAAACCTGCCGCTGAGCGCAGGAGAAAACGAGCTGTGCGTGGTCCTGCTGACCGGGCACGCCAGCGTCAGTGGCGAAGCGCCGGGGCAGGGCGCTTTCAGCTGGGAAAACATCGGCGACCGGCAATCGGTGTTCGAAGAAAAATCACCGTTCGCGGTCTACCTGCCGCCGCATAGCCAGGCGCAGTTTGTCGCACGCGGCGCGGTGCAGCTTGCCGTATGCACGGCGCCGGGCGATGCCGGCAAACATTTTCCGGCACGCTTGATCATGCCGGGCAGCATGAAGCGCAGCGTACGCGGCAAGGGCGCCAATACCCGTTATGTGTGCGACATATTGCCGGACAGCGAAGCGGCGCATTCGCTGCTGGTGGTCGAGGTGCGTACACCTTCCGGGCATTCCTCCAGTTACCCGCCGCACAAGCACGACCGGGACAACCTGCCGCACGAGAGCTTTCTCGAAGAAACCTATTACCACCAGGTCAACCCGCCGCAGGGCTTCGTTTTTCAGCGGGTTTATACCGACGACCGCAGCATCGATCAGGCCATGGCCGTGGAAAACAATGACCTGGTGACCGTGCCCAAGGGCTACCACCCGGTCTCCGTCCCCTACGGCTACGAATCCTGGTACCTGAACGTAATGGCCGGCCCGACGCGCGCCTGGCAGTTCCACAACGATCCGCAGCACAGCTGGCTGCTGGATCTCTGATTTCCCATTTTTGTTCTGGAGGCATGAGATGAACGAGTCACCGGTGATCGGCCACTACATCAACGGACACCTGAACAATGGCGAGGGTGAGCGTTACAGCGATGTCTTCAATCCGGCAATCGGCACGGTCCAGGCGCGTGTTGCGCTGGCCAGCGTGAAGACTGTGGATGAAGCGGTTGCGGCGGCCAAGGCGGCGTTTCCGGCCTGGGCCGAGCAGTCCTCGCTGCGCCGGGCGCGGGTGATGTTCAAGTTCAAGGAACTGCTGGACCGGCACCATGACGAACTGGCGCAGATCATTTGCCGCGAGCACGGCAAAGTGTTGTCCGACGCGCGCGGAGAGGTGGTGCGCGGTATCGAGATCGTCGAATTTGCCTGCGGTGCCCCCAGTCTTCTGAAGAGCGATTTCAGCGACAACATCGGCGGTGGTATCGATAACTGGAACCTGCGTCAGCCACTGGGCGTCTGCGCCGGGGTTACGCCGTTCAACTTTCCGGTCATGGTGCCCTTGTGGATGATTCCCATGGCGCTGGTGACCGGTAACTGCTTCATCCTCAAACCTTCCGAGCGCGATCCATCGGCCAGCCTGCTGATGGCGCGCCTGCTCAAGGAAGCCGGTCTGCCCGATGGCGTCTTCAATGTGGTGCAGGGTGACAAGGTGGCGGTCGATGCGTTGCTGCAACACCCTGACATCGAGGCCATTTCCTTCGTCGGCTCGACCCCGATCGCCGAGTACATCCATCAGCAAGGCACTGCCCATGGCAAGCGCGTGCAAGCACTGGGCGGCGCCAAGAACCATATGATCGTGATGCCCGATGCTGATCTGGATCAGGCCGCCGACGCCCTGATCGGGGCGGCTTATGGCTCGGCCGGAGAGCGCTGTATGGCGATCTCGATTGCCGTGGTGGTCGGCGATGTCGGCCAGCGCCTCATCGACAAGCTGCTGCCGCGCATCGACCAGCTCAAGGTCGGCAACGGCATGCAGGCCGATTCGGACATGGGGCCGCTGGTCACCGCTGTGCACAAGGCTAAGGTCGAGGGCTTCATCGATCAGGGCGTCAAAGAAGGCGCGAAGCTGATCGTCGATGGCCGCAACTTCAAGGTGCCGGGTGCCGAGCAGGGCTTTTTCGTCGGCGCTACGCTGTTCGATCACGTCACGCCGCAGATGCAGATCTACAAGGAAGAAATCTTCGGCCCGGTGCTGGGTATCGTGCACGTCGCGGATTTCGCCAGCGCCGTGGCGCTGATCAACGCCCATGAGTTCGGCAATGGCGTGTCGTGCTTCACCAGCGATGGCGGCGTGGCGCGCGCATTCGCTCGCAGCATCAAGGTCGGCATGGTCGGCATCAACGTGCCGATCCCGGTGCCCATGGCCTGGCATTCGTTTGGTGGCTGGAAACGTTCACTGTTTGGCGATCACCACGCGTATGGCGAAGAAGGCCTGCGTTTTTACAGCCGCTACAAAAGCGTCATGCAGCGCTGGCCGGACAGCATCGCCAAAGGCCCCGAGTTCAGTATGCCGACTGCCAAATAATTCGCGGCAACGCATCGCAACACTTTCCACCTCAAACAACAATAAGGTGTGAGCATGAGTACAACCCGACTGACCATGGCCCAGGCCCTGGTGAAGTTTCTCGATAATCAGTACGTCGAAGTCGACGGCGTGCAGAGCAAATTCGTCGCTGGCATCTTCACCATTTTCGGGCATGGCAACGTGCTGGGTCTTGGGCAAGCGCTGGAACAGGACAGCGGCGACCTGGTGGTTCATCAAGGCCGTAACGAGCAGGGCATGTGCCACGCCGCCATCGGTTTTGCCAAGCAGCACCTGCGGCGCAAAATCTACGCGTGCAGCTCTTCGGTCGGGCCTGGCGCGGCGAACATGATCACCGCCGCCGCAACCGCCTCGGCCAACCGCATTCCATTGCTGCTGTTGCCGGGTGACGTCTATGCCAGCCGCCAGCCCGATCCGGTGCTGCAACAGATCGAGCAGTTTCACGACCTGAGCATCAGTACCAACGATGCATTCAAGGCGGTGAGCAAATACTGGGACCGTATCAACCGTCCCGAGCAGTTGATGAGCGCTGCGCTCAATGCCATGCGCGTATTGACCGATCCGGCCGATACGGGCGCAGTCACGCTGGCGCTGCCTCAGGATGTGCAGGCCGAGGCCTACGATTATCCGGACAGTTTCCTGCAAAAACGTGTGCACCGTATTGATCGTCGCCCACCGAGCCAGGCCATGCTCGATGATGCGTTGCACCTGCTGGCACGCAAGCGCAAGCCGTTGCTGATCTGCGGCGGCGGGGTGCGTTACTCCGGCGCGGCGGATGCCTTGCAAACCTTTGCCGAGCGCTTCGATATCCCGTTCGCCGAAACCCAGGCCGGCAAGAGTGCCCTCGTTTCGGCACACCCGTTGAACATGGGCGGCATCGGCGAAACCGGTACGCTGGCGGCCAATCGGCTGGCAAAAGAGGCGGACCTGATTATTGGTGTCGGTACCCGCTATAGCGACTTCACCACTGCGTCGAAATGGCTGTTCCAGAACCCGGATGTGCAGTTTCTCAACCTCAATGTCGGTGCTTTCGATGTGCAGAAGCTGGACGGCGTGCAGTTGCTGGCCGATGCACAGGTGGCTTTGCAGGCGCTGACCGAAAGCCTTCAAGCCAGCGGCTATCGTGCGGCCTGGGGCGATGCACCAAAGACCGCGCGTGCCGAGCTGGAGGCCGAGGTGGATCGCCTGTACGCGGTCGAGTACCAGAGCGAGGATTTTGTCCCGGAAATCAACGATCACCTGGACCCGGCCGTGTTGCGCGAATTCATCGAGCTGACCGGCTCGTGCCTGACCCAGAGCGGCGTGCTGGGCATCCTCAATCAGAACGTGCCTGACGACGCGGTGATCGTCGCGGCGGCAGGCAGCCTGCCGGGTGATCTGCAGCGCGCCTGGCGCAGCACCGGGGTCGACACCTATCACGTCGAATACGGCTATTCCTGCATGGGCTATGAGGTTAACGCCGCACTGGGCGTGAAACTCGCAGCGCCGCACCGCGAAGTCTTTGCACTGGTCGGCGATGGCTCTTACATGATGCTCCATTCGGAGCTGGCCACCTCGATCCAGGAGCGACGCAAGATCAACGTGGTGTTGCTCGACAACATGACCTTCGGCTGCATCAACAACCTGCAAATGGGCAACGGCATGAACAGCTTCGGTACCGAGTTCCGTTTCCGTAACCCGCAAACCGGCAAGCTGGATGGCGACTTTGTGCCGGTGGATTTCGCCATGAGCGCTGCCGCCTATGGCTGCAAGACCTACAAGGTCAGCACCGCCGAACAGCTGCGCGATGCACTGGCCGATGCGCAACAGCAGACAGTCTCGACCCTGATCGACATCAAGGTCCTGCCCAAGACCATGATCCACAACTACCTGTCCTGGTGGCGTGTCGGGGTTGCCGAAGTGTCGACCACCGGCACCACAGCGCAGGTGTACGAAAAACTCAGTCGCGAGCTGGCCAAGGCGCGTCAGTACTGATCGTTTTCTCGTTCGGACTCCATGACTCCCTTTCCGGGAATACCTAATAAAAAAAGGAACATGAACATGGCATTGAAACTCGGCGTGATCGGCACAGGCGCAATCGGTCAGGATCATATCCGGCGTTGCAGCAAGACGCTGGTCGGCAGTCAGGTGGTGGCCGTCACCGACATCAATCTCGAGCAGGCAGCGAAGGTCGTGCGCGAGCTGGACATCGGTGCCGAAGTGTATGCCGACGGGCACGCACTGATCGCCGCGGCGGACGTCGAGGCGGTTCTGGTCTGCTCCTGGGGGCCCAGTCACGAAGAGTTCGTGCTGGCGGCCATCGCTGCGGGCAAACCGGTGTTCTGCGAAAAGCCGCTGGCAGTCACTGCCGAGGGCTGCCGGCACATTGTCGAAGCCGAGATCGCCAGTGGCAGGCGTCTGGTGCAGGTGGGGTTCATGCGCCCTTATGATCAGGGCTATCGCGCCCTTAAATCGGTGATCGACAGCGGCCGGATAGGTGAGCCGCTGATGCTGCATTGTGCGCACCGCAACCCGCGTGTGGGCGAGAACTACAAGACCGACATGGCTATCACCGACACGCTGATTCACGAACTCAATGTACTGCGCTGGCTGCTCAACGATGACTACGTGTCGGTGCAGGTAGTCTTCCCGCGCAAGACCAGCAAGGCTCTGGCACACATGAAAGACCCGCAGATCGTGATGTTGGAAACGGCACGCGGTACACGCATCGACGTTGAGGTCTTCGTCAACTGTCAGTACGGTTACGACATCCAGTGCGAAGTGGTGGGCGAGAGCGGCATCGCCAGGTTGCCCGAGCCGTCACAGGTACAACTGCGCAGTGAAGCCAAGCTGTCGAACGAAATCCTTATGGACTGGAAGGACCGCTTCATCGCTGCCTATGACGTTGAACTGCAGGATTTCATCGACGGGGTGAAGGCGGGGACGATCTTCGGGCCTTCCGCCTGGGATGGTTATGCAGCCGCCGTGGCCGCCGATGCCTGTATTCTGGCGCAGAACAGCGGGGCGATCGTCCCTGTCACACTGGAAATGCGTCCGGCTTTCTACGGCTGACGCCCGACACATACAGGAGACATGCATGCGAGCAGGATTGGTAGGCTACGGAAAGGGAGGGCGTTACTTTCATGCGACGCTGATTTCAAGTTTGCCGGGTGCCACGTTTGTGGGCGTCGTCACACGCTCCGAAGAGCGCAAGCAGGAAGTGGCCAAAGACCTTCCCGGCGTGGCGACCTTCGATACGCTGGCCGATCTGGTCGCTGCCGGGGTTGATGTGGTGGTGATTTCCACACCGCTGGCCTCGCGACGAGCGTTGATCCTCGAAGCGATAGAGCTGGGTGTCGGGGTCGTCAGCGACAAACCCTTCGCCAGTGATGCAGCCCAGGCGCGCGAGCTGGTGGACGCGGCCGAGCGTCGTGGCGTGCTGCTCAGCGTTTATCAGAACCGCCGCTGGGATTCGGACTTCCTCACCGTGCGCAAGTTGCTCGACAGCGAGGCACTGGGCGCGGTCTGCCGGTTCGAGTCCAGCATCGAGCGTTATTCGCCACGGTCTGTCGGCAAGGCCAGCGGCGGTGGCGTGCTGCGTGACCTGGGCAGTCATCTGGTGGATCAGGCGCTGGTGCTGTTCGGCCCGGTCGAACGGGTGTATGCGGAACTGCAATTCGCTGCGCCGCACGACGAACTGGATCACACGTTCTTCGTTTCCCTGCGCCATGCCGGCGGCGTGACCTCGCACCTGTCCGGCAGCTGCCTGCAAAACACTGCCAAGCCGCGTTTCAGGGTCAGTGGAGCGAAGGGTTGTTACAGCGTCGACGGGCTGGATGGCCAGGAAGAGGCCGCCTTTGCCGGGCTTACGCCAAGGTCCGAGGGCGAGCGCTGGGGTGTCGAGGAGCATCGGCGCTGGGGCTGGTTCGAGCAGGGCGAGCATCGCGAGCGTGTGCCGTCGGAGCGTGGTTGCTGGCTGGAGTTCTACCGCCAGTTGCAAAGCGCGGTTGACGAGCAGGGCAGTAATCCGGTCAATCCGCATGATGCGATAGCCTCGGCGCAAATCATGGATGCCGCGCGCCTGAGTGCCAGAGAAGGGCGCGTTGTGGTGCTGTAGCCATTGCGCGCTGCAGCGCATCCAGCGGCCCGTTATCGAAGAGAGCCTGACGCTTGCCATGCGTCGGGCTTTGTCGTCTCTGTAACCGAATAAAATGAAATGGAATAAAATTCTAAAATCAGTTGAATTGGAAAATATTTTCCAATAGAGTCGTTTTCAGGTTGCCGACTATCGAATCCCTCGCGTTTTGAAGGTTTTTCAAAGCACGAGAAGCAAGCCCGACAAAAACAATACAAAAGATAGGTACTGTCGATGAAAACCCCTACCTCTGGCGTCACCGCCAAGCGTTCTGCCACCTCGTCATTCTGGATCCGGACCCTGGAGCGATTTCTCACCGTCGTCGCCCTGAGCCTGTGCGTGCGCCACAAGGATGCGCAACTGTTCTGCATTCCCGGTGCCACCGGGATCCGCCTGTCACGCTGATTCGCTGCATCCGAACAACAACAATAATTTGGAGACAGATCCTCATGAAGACCAAGATTGCTTTGACCTCATTGGCGATGGCGCTGATGGTGGGCAGCGGTGCAGCTTTGGCCGATATCAAGATTGGTGTGGCCATGTCGCAGTTCGATGACACCTGGCTGACCTACCTGCGTGACGACATGAATGCCAAGGCCAAAGTCATGTCCACGACCGAGAAAGTGGACCTGCAGTTCGTCGATGCCCGCGCGGATGTCAACAAGCAGCTCGATCAGGTCAAGGACCTGATCAACAAGAAAGTCGACGCCCTGATCGTCAATCCGGTCGACACCGCCGCTACTGCGCGGATCACCAAGGAAGCGGTCGCCGCCGGTATCCCGCTGGTCTACGTCAACCGCCGCCCCGACGATCCGAAACTGCCTGCGGGCGTCGCCACAGTGACGTCGGATGACATGGAGGCCGGCCGACTTCAGGCGCAATACATCGCCGACAAAATGAAGGGCAAGGGCAGCGTCATGATTCTTCTGGGTGACCTGGCCAACAACTCCACGCAAAACCGCACCAAGGGCGTCAAAGAGGTGTTGGCCAAGTACCCGGACATCAAGATAGACCAGGAGCAGACCGGCACCTGGCTGCGCCAGAAGGGCATGGACCTGACCAACGACTGGCTTACCCAGGGCCGAAAATTCAACGCGGTGCTGGCCAACAACGATGAAATGGCCATTGGCGCGGCGATGGCGCTGAAGCAGGCAGGCGTGGATAAAGGCAGCGTTTTCGTTGCCGGTGTCGACGGTACACCGGACGGGCTCAACGCCGTGACCAAGGGCGATCTGGCCGTATCGGTCTATCAGGACGCGAAAGGACAGGCCGACGGGGCGATCGATGCTGCGGTGAAACTGGCCAGGAAGGAGAAGGTCGAGCCCCAGGCGATCATCATTCCTTATCGCCTGATCACCCCTGAAAACGTCGCCACCTTCAAATAACAACGATCGCCAGGCCTGGGAGGGCATGCCAATGCGCTCCCGCAGCCTGCCGCTTGAGGAGTTGTGATCATGTTCGGTTCTGCTACTGCCAATCCGCCCGCGCAACGCGATCTGCCGTCCGGCGACGGGGGTGGAGGGGCGCCTGATGCCCAGGCCCCGTATCTGCTGGAAATCAGCCATGTCAGCAAGGGCTTCCCCGGCGTCATTGCGCTCAATGATGTGCAATTGCGCGTTCGCCCTGGCAGCGTGCTGGCGCTGATGGGCGAGAACGGAGCCGGAAAATCGACCCTGATGAAAATCATTGCGGGCATCTATCAGCCTGACTCGGGCGAAATCCGCCTGCGTGGCAAGCCGGTCCGCTTCGATACGCCTCTGTCAGCGTTGCAGGCGGGTATCGCCATGATCCATCAGGAACTGAACCTGATGCCGTTCATGAGCATTGCCGAGAACATCTGGATCGGTCGCGAACAGCTCAACGGCCTGCACATGGTCGATCACCGCGAGATGCACCGCTGCACTGCCGAACTGCTGGAGCGTCTGCGCATCAAGCTCGATCCCGAGGAGCTGGTCGGCACGCTGAGCATTGCCGAGCGGCAGATGGTGGAGATCGCCAAGGCCGTGTCATACGACTCGGACGTGCTGATCATGGACGAACCGACCTCGGCGATCACCGAAACCGAAGTCGCTCACCTGTTCTCGATCATCAGCGACCTGCGTGCCCAGGGCAAAGGCATCATTTACATCACCCACAAGATGAACGAAGTCTTCGAAATCGCCGACGAAGTGGCGGTGTTCCGCGACGGCGCCTATATCGGCCTGCAGCGCGCCGAAAGCATGGACGGTGACAGCCTGATCACCATGATGGTGGGCCGTGAACTGACCCAGCTGTTCCCCGAGCGGGAAAAACCGGCAGGCGACGTACTGCTGTCCGTCAATCAACTGAGCCTGAACGGCATTTTCAAGGACGTGAGCTTCGACCTGCGTGCCGGGGAGGTGCTTGGCATTGCCGGGCTGATGGGGTCCGGGCGTACCAATGTCGCCGAGACCCTGTTTGGCATAACCCCCAGCGACAGCGGCGAGGTGCGCTTCGATGGCAAGACGGTGCACATCGGCGATCCGCATCAGGCGATTGAACTGGGTTTTGCGCTGCTCACGGAGGACCGCAAATTGACCGGCCTGTTTCCATGCCTGTCAGTGATGGAAAACATGGAGATGGCTGTGCTGGCCAACTATGCCGGTAACGGTTTCGTGCAACAGAAGGCCTTGCGCGCACTGTGCGAAGACATGTGCAAAAAGCTTCGGGTCAAGACGCCTTCGCTGGAGCAGTGCATCGACACATTATCCGGTGGTAACCAGCAGAAGGCACTGCTCGCGCGCTGGCTGATGACCAACCCCAGGGTGCTGATTCTGGATGAACCCACACGCGGTATCGACGTGGGGGCCAAGGTGGAAATCTACCGCCTGATCTCCCTGCTGGCCAGTGAAGGCATGGCGGTCATCATGATTTCTTCGGAGCTGCCGGAAGTGCTTGGCATGAGTGACCGGGTCATGGTCATGCACGAAGGCGAAATGATGGGCATCCTCGATCGTGGCGAAGCGACCCAGGAAAAAGTCATGCATCTGGCCTCCGGCCACAAGGTTCATTGAGTTCGCACTACAGGGCTCGGTAGAAGAAGAACAAGAGGAAACGAACATGAGCGACGCGATTCTGCAAAATAAACCGGCCATGACGCCGACCCGAAGCAAACGGCGGCTGCCCACCGAACTGAGCATCTTTCTGGTGCTGATCGGCATCGGCCTGATCTTTGAACTGTTCGGCTGGATCGTCCGCGATCAGAGCTTCCTGCTCAATTCCCAGCGTCTGGTACTGATGATCCTGCAGGTGTCGATCATCGGCTTGCTGGCCATTGGCGTGACTCAGGTGATCATCACTACAGGCATCGATCTCTCGTCGGGCTCGGTACTTGCACTTTCAGCGATGATTGCCGCGAGCCTGGCACAAACCTCCGACTTCTCCCGGGCGGTTTTCCCGTCGCTGACCGACCTGCCGGTGTGGATTCCGGTCGTTGTCGGTCTCGGGGTCGGGCTGCTGGCGGGCGCCATCAATGGCAGCATCATTGCGATAACCGGCATTCCGCCGTTCATTGCCACGCTGGGCATGATGGTCTCTGCGCGCGGTCTGGCACGCTTCTATACCGAAGGTCAGCCGGTGAGCATGCTCTCCGACTCGTACACGGCCATCGGCCAAGGCGCGATGCCGGTGATCATCTTTCTGGTGGTGGCGGTCATCTTTCATATTGCCCTGCGTTACACCAAGTACGGCAAATACACCTACGCCATTGGCGGCAACATGCAGGCGGCACGTACTTCGGGCATCAACGTCAAGCGCCATCTGGTGATTGTCTACAGCATCGCCGGGCTGCTGGCCGGGCTGGCCGGGGTGGTTGCCTCGGCGCGGGCGGCAACCGGGCAGGCCGGGATGGGCATGTCCTACGAGCTGGACGCAATTGCCGCTGCGGTCATCGGTGGCACCAGCCTTTCCGGAGGGGTCGGGCGGATCACCGGTACGGTGATCGGTGCGCTGATCCTCGGCGTGATGGCCAGCGGTTTCACCTTTGTCGGTGTGGACGCCTATGTTCAGGACATTATCAAAGGCTTGATCATTGTCGTGGCCGTGGTAATCGATCAATATCGCAACAAGCGCAAGACCAAGCGCTGATTCAATCACCTGCAGCAAAGGGCCTTTCAAGGCTCTTTTGTGCGTTGGAGTTTGCAGGAACCGATTCGCTGTCAGTGGGTCAGAGCCTCATCAAGCAACCTGCTGGTCAGGTCTTTCGCCCGCATTTCAAGGGTTTTACGGTATTCGCTGTACAAAAATCCTTCAATTGTGTTGCCGAGCCCGCTAGCCGGCCTTAGACTGCCGCCCCTCGTAAATTGAGTGCCAGGTGGCGCTTGGAGATTATTGGTTTGAACGGCAACGTCAGGCCGCTCCTCAATGCACGTTTTTTTATAGAGAAATAAATGACAAAGGAAAAGTTGCTGGCCATGCCGGCCGATGACTACATGAACGCCGAGCAGCACGCTTTCTTCGTCGAGCTGTTGCAGGGCATGAAGGTCGAGATCCATGAGCGTATCGAGCAGAGCCGCATTGCGATCGAGAGCCTGGACACGCCTGCCGACCCGGCTGACGCCGCTTCGGTCGAAGAAGAGCGTCACTGGCTGGTCAACGTGATCGATCGCGACCAGCGCATGCTGCCACAGTTGGAAATGGCCCTTTCGCGTATTGCCGACGACACCTTCGGCTGGTGCGACGACAGCGGCGAGCCAATCGGCCTCAAGCGCCTGCTGATCAGCCCGACCACCAAGTATTGCATCGAAGCGCAAGAGCGCCACGAGCAGATCGACAAGCACCAGCGCCAGGCCTGATACGCAGGCAACAGCGACTGAGTGACCAGACCGGGAGGCAAGCAATTGCCTCCCGGTTTTGTTGTGCCCGGGATTTGTCGAAAACGCGTTAATCGCCATCGCTCGGTCGCTACGACCAACAGCGCATGGCACAAGGCCGTTATCTGGCGTTTAATAGCGTCATAACGACAATGACAGACGGAGTGACGCAGCATGGCCGAGAACCTATCCATGGCCGCCGGATTACCGCTGGCCGATACGCCCGACGCTGCATCGAGGTGGTGGGTGCCGGCGGTGCAAAGCGTGGTCCTGTGCCTGCTGTTCGCCGCCATGAGCGTTGCAGGTCTGTCGCTGTATGTCGTCGTTCCCCTGGCGCTGCTGGTGGTCTGGTTGCCGCGCCTGGTGCGCAGCAGGCAAGTGCTGCCAGGCAGCGCGGTTTGCGACAGCGATATCGCTTTGCTGACTCGCGACCTGTCGCGCACCACCAGTCATAACGCGCTGTCCGCGGCCCAAGTGGCCTTTTCCGTTGGTCGGCTGGCTGGCAAGGTGCAATCGCAACTGGGGGCTGCCGAACAGATCGTCAGCAGTGCCGAGCAGATGATCGCCACCGAGCAACAGACGGCCCAGTTGAGCCAGCAGGCATTGGTTGCTGCCAGCGAGGCGCGGCAGCGCAGCGAATCGGGTAGCAGCGTGCTGAATGAGTCCATCGAGCGCATGCACCACCTGAGCAAGCGTGCCGTCGGCAGCCGTGAGCTGATCGAGGCACTCAGCCAGCGCAGCGAAGAGATCCAGCGTGTGACGCTGGTCATTCAGTCGATTGCCAGCCAGACCAACCTGTTGGCGCTCAACGCCGCCATCGAAGCGGCGCGGGCTGGCGAGCACGGACGCGGTTTCGCGGTGGTTGCCGACGAAGTCCGTGGTCTGGCCGGCCGCACTGCCAGTGCCACGGGCGGGCAGATGGTGGCGGATATCCAGCAGCGCACCGCACAAGTCGTGGAGCAAATTCGCGAGCTGTCGGCCGATCTGGACGTGGGTGTCGAGCAGGTCGAGCTGACCGGCGAGCACCTGGGCAATATCGCCCGGCTTGCGGTCGAACTGGAAAGCCAGGTCGGCGAGATCGCGCAGGGCGCGAGGAGCAATCAGGATCAATTGGCGAGCCTGTTCGACGCTGTCGAGCATATGCGCAGTGATCTTGCCGTCAGCGATGAGCAGACCCGGCAACTGGCCAAGGCCGCAGTGCAGATGGAGGGGCAGGCCGAGACCATCAGCCAGCGCCTGGCGCAGGTCGGTCTGGATGAATACCACCAGCGCATTTACGACCTGGCTCGTGAAGGCGCGCGCATGATCAGCGAAAAGTTCGAGGCCGATATCGAACAGGGGCGGGTCAGCCTTGATGACCTGTTCGATCGCAATTACAAACCCGTTGCCAATACTTCGCCCACCCGCTTTACAACGCGTTTCGACCGTTACACCGATCAGGTATTGCCCGCACTGCAGGAACCGCTGCTGTCGCGCCATGAAGGTCTGGTATTTGCCATCGCCTGTACGCAACAGGGCTATGTGCCGACGCACAACAACGCCTTCAGCCAGCCTTTGACGGGTGATGCGACGGTGGATAACGCGCGTAATCGAAGCAAGCGCAAGTTCGATGACCGTACCGGCATTCGCTGTGGCAGCCACCAACAGCCGGTTCTGCTGCAAACCTACACGCGAGACACCGGCGAACTGATGCACGACCTGTCCGTGCCGATCATGGTCAACGGACGACACTGGGGTGGTCTGCGCCTGGGGTACAGGCCGCAAGGCCGTTGATACGCGTAACCGATCATTCGGGTTGGCAACGGGGCTGGCCTGTTAGTTGGTTTTCATTGAAAGAGTGCACCAGAAAGTTATCAGTGCGTGTGTGTAGGGTTTTATTTATAAGTAATAAAGTCATGACTATAGAAGTCGTAGGAAAGGTCTGAAAAGGCGCAACATGGCTTGACTGCTCACTGTCTTTAAGCAAGCTGTTTAAATCAACGTTATTTACGTTTTGATTTAAGTGCGGCCTTTTCCTGGCTTGCCTCTAGGGACGGAAAAGTTATGAGCGATAAATGGAGTTTCCAACAGTCAGCAGCCCTTTCAGATGTGGTGACACGCCGCGTCACGGCGCGGGTAGGCATTTTCTTCGATGGGACGGGAAATAACCGGGTCAACAGTCAGATCGGTGCCGACTGCCAGGCATTGATGGAGATCAATGCGGGGCAGCACATTAAAGCGTGTGCGGGTCGTCATGTTCAGCCTGGCAGTAGTTACAGTAATGATCCGAGCAATATAGCCAGACTGGTCGATATCTACCGCCTGCAACCTGTTGCCGAAAATGACGGTGAAGGCCTGAAGGTGTATTACCCGATCTATATAAGTGGCGCCGGCACTACTTCCGGTGGCCGTGATTCGGTATGGCCGGGGCAGAGTTTTGGCCGCGGGGCCACCGGCGTGATATCCAAGGTGGAAAACGCATTCAAAAAGCTGGAATCGGTATTGAAGGCGTTCCCCCGCGACAACCCCGACTGTGTGCTGGACGCGCTGGAACTGGACGTGTTCGGCTTCAGTCGAGGTGCAGCGTCGGCCAGGCATCTGGTCAATGAAATCCTCAAGCAGCGTTCGGGCATGCTCGAGCCGATACTCGAAAGCCGCAAGGTCAGGTTGAGCGACAGTTTCAGCTGGAGCAACGGCAGCGTACGGCTCAAGGTTATCGGTCTGTTCGACACCGTGGCGGCCATAGGCAGCTTCAAGGACATGGGCAATACCCGCGATGCGAGTAACAGGAGGGTCAATCTGTACCTGCCTCCGGGGTGTGCGCAACAGGTGTTGCATCTGGTGGCTCGCGATGAGTCACGGCGTAACTTTGCGTTGAACAGCGTCCTGCCCGTGTGGCCCAGAGAAATCGTTCTGCCCGGTGCACATTCCGATATCGGTGGGGGTTATCCTCCACAGATGGAAGAAAGCGTACTGCTCACGCGCCCCCGTACCAGCGTGGTCAGCCGTGACAGTTCCTGCGAGGCGGCACCGAGCTGGACGGAGGCACAGGCTGAGTTAAACCGGATGAACCGC
This sequence comes from Pseudomonas cerasi, assembly GCF_027983475.1. Lineage (NCBI taxonomy): Bacteria > Pseudomonadati > Pseudomonadota > Gammaproteobacteria > Pseudomonadales > Pseudomonadaceae > Pseudomonas > Pseudomonas cerasi. The sequence goes on along the minus strand of NZ_JAQJVM010000002.1, from coordinate 50,331 downwards.
GATCACTGGATCGACCCGCTCGATAGCCAGGCCTGGCTGAGGGTTCAGACATGCGAGAGCAAGTATTATTCGTGCAGGAAAAGCTTGAATGGCATGAGTACGGTCGCTGCCGCAGTGGGCATGAGCCGCCAGGTATTTGGCCATCTGTCGAGGGTGTCGTTGCTGGTCATGCACACACTGGCGTGTGATGAGGGCGTGCCTTTCAATCCGGTGCCACTGACACCTGAATTCCAGCTGCCTCCCGAACTCGAGAACATCTCTACCCGGTTGATCGACTATGCGCGAGGCGGGCCTTACCTGCTGGACAGTCATGAAGAGGCATTACTGCGCTGGCGCTACATCCATCAGTCCGCGCATTGGAATGCAGTGGTCGGCAGAGTAGGTACGTTAGGCGACGCTGTTTTCGTCCACGCACCCCAGCCAGGCGGCCGGGTATTGCATCCCAATATCGGCCAGCCCGGTTATCCGCAATAGGCCTCAACGCCCGAGTGGCTCACTCGGGCTTTTTGTGAAGACGCACGTTCAGCTCGTCGACCACCATCGCCCATTCGGCATCTTCGTGCAGCTGTTCCTTGAGAAAGTCAGACTGACGCGGCGTCCAGAATTCTGCGTCGATCAGTTTGACGTCGTCGGGCAGAGGATGGCTGGCGATAAACTTTTCGATGCTTTCATCATCGGAATCCAGCGCCAATTGGGCGAACAGGTCGTTGATGGTAGTTGTAGTCTGTTCCATGTCATCTCCTCGCCGGGGGATATCCCCGTATTCATCAGTTCTTATGGGAGTGGTGGGCACAGGCAAGAGTTCGATGCATTTGGCTGTGGAGAAAAGATGGCTTTTTCTGCGACGGCTATAAATGATATGTTTCTGCTATCGCAGGATGCACCCAACGCAGGCTGGAACCCGTCCAGCCTTTGCGCCGTGCCCGGGCTGACTGCAATTTTCAGGGCATCAGCGCTGCTGCGACACTGCTGTGTACAAAAGGTATATATCCCGTAGCTGCCATGAGCCGGTAGAATCCGCCACCCGCCTGCACAAGGTTTGCGGCGGCGCTGTCTGCGCTTCTGCGTGCAGCATGCCGGAAAATCTCCGGCCACATGAAGCGGTCTATGGACGAATCACTTTCTCGACTGCCCTGACATCAGGCAGCCTCATTTCATGTTTGAGGGTTTGTACTTTGGCTGTAAGTAATCTGGATACCCATGCCTTGTTCGTGCTCGGCGACCTCCGTGCACAGTTGGTCAAGCAGTTCCAATCCCGTTTTGTCTACATCACCGAACAATCAGCCGAAGGCATCTATATCGCTGAAATCGACACCGAAACCGCACTGGTAGTCGACGATAAACCTCGCCTTGAGCTCAAGGTGGGCGACCATTTCCGCGCTTCTGTTCTGCCCAGTCGCGAGGGCGGCAAGCTCGAATTGAAATTCCGTGAAATCAAGACCACCGTGTATGGGCTGGGCGAATATGCCTTCGTCGACGTCCCCGAAGGTCACGGTATCGTGTTCAAGGAAGGTCAGACCGTATTCATGGTCTTCGCTGCGCAAGAGCAACTGCAGATCGGCATGAGCAAGCTTCTCAAAGGCGCGGTCGGCAAGGCCGCCAAATGGCGCAAGGGCGAGCTGACCTTCAAGGCCAGCGAGTAACACTGGCCAAGCGTCGGTTCAGCCGCCTGTCGATTCTCCGTTGCCGGCACCGCTGCTGACTTCCGCGGGCACGTCGTCACCGGCCATGCGCTTGCGGAACAGCGCCGTGCGCGCCAGCAGCAGGGTGGTCACCGGTACCGTGATCGCCAGCAATACCGGGATCAGCCAGGCGTGGATCACCGGTTCCGACTTCAGCGCCGAGAAGTAGATGATCGACGCCAGCGCAACGCACCAGGCGCCCAGCGTCGATGCCAGGGCGGGCGGGTGCATGCGCTGGAAAAAGTCCTTGAGGCGCAGCAACCCCAGAGCACCGGTCAAGGCGAACAGGCTGCTGGCAATCAGCAGCCCGGCGGTCAGTATTTCCACCCAGAAGGGCACTGTATTCGGCAGTCCGGTCATTCGATCACTTCTCCGCGCAGCAGGAACTTGGCCAGAGCGAACGAGCCCACGAAGCCGAACAGGGCAATCAGCATGGCCGCTTCGAAATACGTGTCACTGGCGTAGCGAATGCCAAGCACCAGCATCATCAGCATGGCAATGATGTACAGATAATCCAGCGCCAGCACCCGGTCCTGCGCCGAAGGCCCCTTGAGCAGGCGCAGCAGGGTGATCACCATCGCCAGAGCGAAGATCAGCAGGCTGATCAGGATGGCGTTGTCGAGCAGTGCACTCATTGAAAGATCTCCATCAACGGTCGCTCATAGGTGGTTTTGAAGTGCTCGATGAATTGCGCTTCGTCCTCCAGATCGAAGACATGCATCAGCAGCACGCTGCGATCCAGTGCCAGCTCCGACCATACCGTTCCGGGTACTACCGTGGTGACCATCGCCAGCGCGGCCAGGCCGTGGGCGTCGTGCAGGTCCAGTGGAATGCGTACGAAGGCCGAGCGTGGCGGACGGCTTTCGAGCCGCCAGACGCTCAGGCCGACCTGCACATTGGAGACCACCACGTCGCGTCCCACCCGCCATAAGAACTTCAGGATCGTACCTGGTTTGCGAATACGTACCGGCAGCGGGCGCAGCGGGGTCATCAATACGGGGGCGAGAAACCCCAGCACCGCGCCCAGCAGCAAGTGACCGGGGCTGATCGACAGGTTCAATACCAGCCACAGCAGCCAGAGTGCCAACGAGAGGAGCGGGGCGGGAAACAGGCGCTTCATGGTTGCCCCTCCGGATCGACTTCCCGACTGGTGGGGCCGGGTATCGGGCGTGTGGCGAGCACTGACTGCACATACTGTTTGGGCTCATGCAGCGCTGCGGCGGTGTCCTGGGTATAGCGCAGCAAGGGCTCGGCCTTGAAGGTCAGCGCGATGCACAGACCCAGAAGGATGATGATCGGCAGGCATTCGTTGCGGCGCAGCATCGGCGAAGGGCGCTCGTGTGGCGTCCAGAAACGTTGCGTGCCGAGCCTCGAGAAAGCGATAAGCGACGCCAGCCCGGAAAAGATCAGCAGGCCGATCAGCATCCAGGCCTGGGTCGAAAGCGCTTCGTCCTGCGCGACGTCCAGCCCCAGCGGGTTCATCAGGGCGCTGAGCAATGTCAGCTTGCCGATGAACCCGGAGAGCGGCGGCATGCCGATGATCAGCAAGGCGCAGACGATAAAACTCAGGCCCAGAAAGGCCATGGTCATGGGAATGACCTGACCGACCACGACCTTCTGTTCGTCGTCCAGGTTGGTGCCGGGCGGCGGATGCAGAGACTCCAGGGTACGAGGCAATTGATCCACATCGTATTCCAGAGGGATCTCGTTGGCCGAGCGGGAGCGTTCGATCAGCTCGCCCAGGAGGAACATGGCACTCAGCGCCAGCGTCGAACTGACCATATAGAACAGCGCACCCGAGGTCAGGCTTGGCTGGGCGAAACCCACGGCAGACAGCAGAATGCCCGCTGACACCAGTATGCTCAGGCTGGCGAGGCGTTCCAGACGCTGGGCGGCGACGATGGCGATGGCTGCAGTGAAAATCGTTGCCATGCCGCCATAGATCAGCCAGTCGCCGCCGAAGAATGCCGATGCACCGGCCTGGCCGGAAAACAGCAGCGTCCACAGGCGCAGCAGGGTGTAGATCCCCACTTTGGTCATGATCGCAAACATCGCCGCCACCGGCGCGCTGGCTGCCGAGTAAGCAGGGACCAGCCAGAAGTTAAGCGGCCACATGCCGGCCTTGGCCAGGAACGCCGTGGCCAGAATCGCAGCACCCGCATGCAGCAGGCCCAGATCGGACTCCGCCACCTGCGGGATCTTGATGGCCAGATCGGCGAAGTTCAGCGTGCCGGTCACCCCGTAAATCAACGCAGCACCGATCAGAAACAGCGACGAAGCCAGCAGGTTGATCGAAATGTAATGCAGGCCCGTCGATACTCGTGCCCGGCCGGAGCCGTGCAGCATCAGGCCGTATGACGCTGCGAGCAGTACTTCGAAAAATACGAACAGGTTGAACAGATCAGCAGTCAGGAACGCACCGTACAGCCCCATGAGCTGGATCTGGAACAGCGCATGGAAACTGGCACCGGCCCTGTCCCAGCGAGCCAGCGCGAACAGCAGGGCGCAGACACCGACAATCCCGGTCAGCACCAGCATCATCGCTGACAGGTGGTCCACCACCAGTACGATGCCGAACGGCACGCCCCAGTTGCCCGGCAGATAGACACCGATCGAGCCGCTGCTGCCGCTGTGTTGTACCCAGAGGAACAGCACCACGGAAATACCCAGCCCGAAGATGCTGGAAAACAGATTGATACGACCCTTGAGCGGCCGGTGCTTTTCGCCCAGCCAGAGCATCAGCCCGGCGGTCAGCAGCGGCAGCAGGATGGGCGCGATGATCAGTTGGTTCATCCCGCTCATGCCTTGGGCTCCCGGCCATCTACATGGTCGGTGCCGGTCAGGCCTCTGGAGGCGAGCAAGACCACCAGAAACAGCGCCGTCATGGCGAAGCTGATGACAATCGCGGTGAGCACCAGCGCCTGTGGCAACGGGTCGGTGTAATTGAGCAGGTCCTGAGGAATACCGTCCTTGATGATCGGCTCTCTGCCGATGAACAGGCTGCCCATACTGAAGATGAACAGATTGACCCCGTACGACAGCAGGCACAGCCCCATGACCACCTGAAAGGTACGTGGCCTGAGGATCAGCCAGACGCCGGAGGCGGCCAGCACGCCGATGGCGATTGCAATGACTTCTTCCATCAGAGGATTCCTTGCGGGTTGGCGACAGGCTTGGGCAACTGCGTCGGCCGATGGCTACGCACCGACTGGTGCGCCAGTGCGGTGAGAATCAACAGCGTCGAGCCGACCACCACGGCGTACACGCCGACATCGAAGAACAGCGCGCTGGCAATGTGAATATCACCCAGGATCGGCAGATCGACATGGGCGGTGTGGGTGGTCATGAACGGATAACCCAGGAGCATCGAGCCCGCGCCGGTCAGCACTGCGCACAGCAGGCCTGTGCCCATCCAGCGTAACGGGCGCAGGCTCATTTGCGCCTCGACCCACTGGGTGCCTGCCACCATGTATTGCAGGATGAACGCCACCGACATCACCAGCCCGGCAACAAACCCGCCGCCAGGCTGATTGTGACCGCGGACGAACAGGTACATCGAAATAATGAAGGCAATCGGCAGCAGCAATCGAACCAGTGCTGCCGGCACCATCATGAAACCGAGCGCGGTATCGCTGGCGCTGCGCGGGTTGACCAGATCCGTCACCACGTCACGGGCCAGCAGGCGCTGCTGGGCGGGCAGCAGAATGCTTTCCTTCGGTGGGCGGAAGCGTCGCAACAGGGCGAACACTGTCATGGCGACCGCCGCCAGCACGGTGATCTCGCCAAACGTATCGAAGCCGCGGAAATCCACCAGCATCACGTTGACCACATTGGTGCCGCCGCCCTGGGGAAGCGCACGACTCAGGTAGAAGGACGAGATGGCGTTGGGCGTCTGGCGGGTCAGCATGGCGTAGGAGAGTATCGCCATGCCCAACCCCACGAGCACCGCCAGGCCGAAGTCGCGTATGCGCCGGGTGCGGGCACGCAGGCGTGCGCTGAGCGGAGCGACATCTTCGTTGCGTCGCGGCAGCCAGCGCAGACCGAGCAGGATCAGCACCGTGGTCACCACCTCCACGACCAGTTGCGTCAGTGCCAGATCAGGCGCCGAGAACCAGACGAAGGTGATGCAAGTCATCAGACCGCACACGCTGACCATCACCAGTGCTGCCAGACGGTGATATTTACCCTGCCATGCCGCGCCTATGGCGCAGGCAATCGCGATGAGCCATAGCGTGACAAACACCCCGGAGCCCGGAATCTTCGGTCGGTCGCCCCAGGTCAGGCCGCTGAAATACATCGGAATGAAACCGCCCAGTACCGCCGCGAGCACCAGCAGAAACAGTTGTGGCTGCAGGCGGCGAGTGCTGACCTTGCGTTCGAAACGGCGCGCCCAGTGCATCATCACAACCTGACTGCGCTCGAAAAAGCGCTTGCCGTTGAGGCGTCCCACCAGTGGCGGGGCGGTGATGCGCTCGTGCTTGAGCGGCTTGCGCAGCAACAGATACAGAATGATACCGCCGGCCATCGCCACCAGGCTCATGACCATTGGCAGGTTCCAGCCGTGCCAGATCGCCAGGCTGTATTCGGGCAATGTTCCACCGACTACCGGACGCGCAGCGGCGGCGAGCAGGGGGGCGACCGATTGCGCCGGGAAAATCCCCACCACCAGACACGTCAGGACCAGCAGTTCGACCGGTGCACGCATCCAGCGCGGCGGTTCGTGCGGCATGTGCGGCAGATCCTTGGCCGCCGGACCGAAAAACACATCGACCGTGAAGCGCAGCGAATAGGCAACGCTGAAGATCCCGGCAATGGTCGCGATCACCGGCAAGGCGATCTCGACCCAGGCAGTGGCGGAAATGAACACGGTTTCGGCAAAGAACATTTCCTTGGACAGGAAGCCGTTGAGCAGCGGTACGCCGGCCATCGACGCGCTGGCGACCATCGCCAGTGTCGCGGTGTAGGGCAGCAGCCTTACCAGGCCACTGAGACGCCGGATATCGCGGGTTCCGCTCTCGTGGTCGATGATACCGGCGGCCATGAACAGCGACGCCTTGAAGGTCGCGTGGTTGAGAATATGGAACACCGCAGCCACCGCAGCCAGCGGGCTGTTGAGGCCGAGCAGCAGGGTGATCAGGCCCAGATGGCTGATGGTCGAGTAGGCCAGCAGACCCTTGAGATCATTCTGGAAGATGGCGGCGTAGGCGCCGAGAATCAGTGTGCAGGCCCCCGCGCCACTGACGATCCAGAACCATTGCTCGGTGCCGGACAGCGCCGGCCACATACGCGCCAGGAGGAAGACCCCGGCCTTGACCATGGTCGCCGAGTGCAGATACGCCGACACCGGCGTGGGCGCGGCCATCGCGTGCGGCAGCCAGAAATGGAACGGGAACTGGGCGCTTTTGGTTAGCGCGCCGATCAGAATCAGGGTCAGTAACACCGGGTACAGGGCATGCGCACGAATCGCGTCGCCGGAGGCCAGGACACGGTCCAGGTCGTAACTGCCGGCCACATGGCCGAGGATCATCATGCCGGCCAGCAGCGCCAGACCGCCTGCGCCGGTGACCATCAGCGCCATGTACGCGCCGCGTCGGGCATCGGCCCGATGGTGCCAGTAGCCGATCAGCAGGAACGAGAACAGGCTGGTCAGCTCCCAGAAAAACACGATCTGAATCAGATTGCCGGACATCACCAGTCCGAGCATGGCGCCCATGAAAGCCAGGAAAAACGCGAAGAAACGCGGCACCGGATCGTCCGGCGACATGTAATAGCGGGCGTACAGCGAGACCAGCGCACCGATGCCCAGCACCAGCATCGAGAACAGCCAGGCGAAGCCGTCGATGCGCAGCACGAAGTTCATGCCCAGGCTTGGCAGCCAGAAATACTCTTCACGAATCACGCCGCCGTCGGCGATCTGCGGGAACCACAAGGCCATCTGCACAGCGCCGATGAGGGCGATCAGACCGGCCAGAAACGATTCCGCGTTACGCGCGTTGTGCGGCAAAAAGGCCGCCAGACAGCTGCCGATGAAAGGCAGAAGCAGTAGAACTATCAGGGACATAGGCTTCTAATCTGCAGGGGAATGTCAAGCATCATACGTGCCAGACACTCCGATACCAAAGAGACGGTTTCCGAAATTTCCTACAAAAAGTGTCTGCTTTTTTAATTCGGTAAATAATTGCTTCTGATGCGGTGATATGTCGTTGGAACAGTTTCGAAGAAACAAGGTGGTTGACGGCCTGCAATTAAGCACGGTTCATTCAGCTTCGCGCACGCCTCGCTGCTGTTGCTCTTCGTCGACTACGTTCTGTTCGGCGCGCGGAGAACGCCGCTTCATTTCGCTGACGATCACTCCGGCCACAATCAATGCCGCGCCCAGCAGGGCGATGCCCGGCAAACGTTCGCCGGCGAGTCTTCCGACAATTCCGGCCCAGACCGGTTCACCGGCATAAATCACGGTGGCGCGGGTAGGCGAAACACTTTTCTGTGCCCAGTTCATGGCAATCTGGATCGCCGCACTCATGGTCCCAAGTCCCACGGCACTGAGCACCAGCAACCAGGAAAAATCCGGCAAGTGTTCCTCGGTTGGAACGATCATCAGAAATGCCAGCGCTGAAGCGGTGGCCAGTTGCACCACCGTGACTCGACGCACATCGACCTCACCGGCGTAGGCGCTGATCATGATGATCTCGGCGGCAATGGCCACCGTGCTGATCAGCGTCACGATTTCGCCGGAACTGAGTTGCAGGGATGCGCCTTGCGGCCCCGCTACCAGCATCAGCCCGGTGAAAGCCAGGATGATGCCCAGTGTCGGCATCAATCCTGGTCGTCGACCGAGTACCAGCCATTGCAACAAAGGCACGCAGGGCACGTAGAGTGCCGTGATGAACGCGGACTGGCTGCTGGGGATAGTCTGCAGTCCGATCGTCTGCAAACCGTAACCGAGCATGATCGCGGTGCCGATGAAGACGCCCGCCTTGAGTTCGAGGAAGGTAAGACCGCGCAGCACCTTTATTGAAAACAGCGCTACGATAAGCGCTGCGGCGGCAAAGCGCAGGCCGACGAAGAACATCGGCCCGCTAACGGTCATCGCATGCTGGACCAGCAGAAAGGTGCCTCCCCAGAGCATGGTGATCAGAATCAGTACGGCTTCTGCCTTGCTGATGCGGGGTATGCGGCTGATAGACTTCATGTCAGCTCCTGGTTCCTGTTAATTGCCATGCGCGCGGTGAAAGGCGGAACAACCTGACAGTGTTCCTGGGCTGGGCAGTATAATGCGCAACGGTTTGATGTGAGCACCTGCATGCACAAAGAAAATTCCCAGCGCCCTCCGGTGCTGCAGCACGTCAGCCAGAACGTCCGGCGTCTGCGTAACAGTGCGGACCTCAGCCAGACGGCTCTGGCGGAAAAGTCCGGAGTCAGCCGACGCATGCTGGTCGCTATCGAGGCCGGCGAAAAAAACGTCAGCCTGGCGACACTCGACCGCGTGGCCGAAGCCTTGGAAGTGGCGTTCAGCGACCTGATCCAGGCACCTGAAAATCGTGATTACAGCCGCATCAACGAGCTGGCATGGGCCGGTACGATCGTCGGCAGCAAGGCGGTGCTGCTGGCCAGGGCCGTTGCCCGGCGCGAGGTGGAATTGTGGGAATTCTGCCTGCAGCCTGGGGACGCCTATGTCTCGGAGGCCGATCCCGATGGCTGGAGTGAACAGGTCTACGTCGTCGAAGGGCATCTGACGTTGCGCTTTGCCGACCCTGCGGCCGTGCAGCAGGTCGGGGCGGGCGAGTTCTTCATGTTTCCCAGCAACCAGTCGCACCGCTACTGCAATGACGCCGATGTGCCCCTGCGCTTCGTGCGTAATGTCGTGCTCTGACCTTTCCGATTCTTTATCGCAACTCGACCGAGGCGCTGTTCGATGACCGAAGATTCCCACCAGACGGCTGACATTCTGATCATCGGCGGCGGTCTGAGCGGCACCATGCTGGCGGCGCAACTGCTGCGCAGACCGGGCCAGCGCCGAATCCTGATTATCGAAACCCGCAGCGAACTCGGCAGGGGCGAGGCCTACAGTGCGACGGAGCCGGGCCATACACTCAATGGCAACGCTGCGCGGATGAGCCTCGATCCGGATAATCCGGATGACCTCACCCAGTGGCTGACTGACTATCTGGCCGCCGGGGGCTGGCCTGAAGCTTATGAGCAGAGGGTCCCGGTCGCCGAACTGTTTCCGCCACGCGGTGTGTTCGGGCTTTATGTTCAGCAGCGACTGCGTGAAGCCCTAAGCGCTGCTGAAGCCTTTGGCTCGACCGCCGTGCATGTGCCCGGCGAGGCAGTCGACCTGCAGGTCCATGAAGGTGGGGTCAGTGTCTCGCTGGCTGACGGCCGTAAGTTGCGCGGTAGCCGTGCCGTGCTGGCGACCGGCATGTACGCGGCTTCACGCACCCCGCGACGCGATTCGAACGAGCTGAACACGGCAGCGCTGGACCCTTGGGATGTGGCGGTGATGAAAAAGCTTGATCCGCAGTCAAAGGTGCTGATCATCGGTTCGGGGCTGACCATGGTCGATGCGCTGGTCTCGCTGGAAACGGCGGGGCACCGCGGGCCCATTCAGATTTTTTCCCGGCACGGCCTGCTGCCGCACGTTCGGCGTCAGCCGCCGGAATGGTCTGATTTTCTTGCTCAGGACCCGAGTATCCGCAGCACTCGGCAACTGGTGCGCAAAGTGCGTGAACAGTGCGAACTGGCCATCGAGAGCGGCATTGACTGGCAGGCCCCGCTGGACACCGTGCGGGCCAACGTCGGCAGGCTGTGGAATCAGGCCAGCGACCAGCAGCGCCGCCAGTTCGTCCGTCATGTAAGGCCTTGGTGGGAGAGTCACCACCATCGCTCTCCGCCGCCGAGCGCTGCGCTACTGGCGCGGCTGATCAGGCAAGGGCGGTTGAGTATTGATGCGGCCTCGTTGCAGGGCGTGGCCAGCCTGCCGTCAGGTCAGGTACAGATCAGCGTTCGTCGACGCGGGGAGAGTCAGCCGACGCAGATCACCGGCGATGCGTTGATCAACTCCACCGGTATCGAATACGACTGGCGGCGCGTGGACCGCCCGTTGCCCCGGCAACTGCTGGCACGCGGGCTGATCCAGCCCGGTCCGCTGGCACTCGGCATCGCCGCCGACGCCACTGGCGCAGTGCTCGACGCACACGGTCAGTACTCGGCACGTCTGTTCGCCATGGGCCCGCCATTGCGCGGCATGTGGTGGGAAAGCACTGCGGTGACCGACGTGGCAATTCAGGCCAAGGCGCTGGCGATACGCTTGTCGTAAAGCGCCGCCTGCTCAGAAGAGGACGCAGAGCGTCCGGAACGGCATGCCCACGCGGAGCATGGGCACGATAGTGTTTTACCGGACAGTGATCGTTCCTCACGCTCCAGCGTGGCGATGCCGTTCATGACGCTGCGCGTCAGCTCTTGGCGCCGCGCCGCGTAGCATGGACGCGATGGTGTTCTGCCGGACAGTGATCGTTCCTCACGCTCCAGCGTGGGAATGCCGTTCATGACGCTCTGCGTCATCGGTCTTGACCTTCACACCGACAGGTGCAGCATCCGGTCGCCCTGGACATTTTCACCCGGTCTGCGTTTGTTGACCGCCAGCTCGCCAATCTTGATCAAACGCGTACGCGTGACGTTGCGGGTCAGGCCCAGCAGGCTGGCTGTGTGCACCTGGTTGTGGTGGCAGAAGCGATAGGCCGTTCTGAGCAGCGTATCTTCGACCTTCTCGTGCAAGGCTCCGGCCTGTTCTTCAAACAGCTTTTGAAACGCCCGGTTGAGCAGTTGCTCGGCTGATTCGTCAGACGGGGTCTGGTCATCCTGACGCTCGATTCTAAGGTTCGACAGGCGCAGGTCATCACGCTGAATAACGCCTTCACGGCAGACCAGCAGGGTGTGATGGATGACGTTTTCCAACTCGCGAATGTTCCCCGGCCAGCTGTAAGTCTTGAGCTTGTGCTCGGCTTCGGGGCTGATCCGCACCGGACCATGCCGCAGCCGCTGGCCGTAGACCTCTATGAAGTGCCGGGCCAGGGGCAGGATGTCGCCCGGCCGGTCGCGCAGCGGGCTCAATTCCAGATTGACCACATCGAGCCGGTAATAAAGGTCTTCGCGAAAATGCCCGGCGTTGATGGCCTTTTCCAGCTGCACGTTGGTCGCCGCCAGGACGCGCACGTCAATCGGCACACTCTTGCGCGAGCCCAGACGCACCACTTCACGTTCCTGAAGCACGCGCAGCAATTTGACCTGCAGCGACATGGGCAGGTCGCCGATCTCATCGAGAAACAGCGTGCCGCCGTTGGCCTCTTCGAACCAGCCAGCCTTGGCGCTGATCGCTCCGGTGAACGCCCCTTTTTCGTGGCCGAACAGTTCGGCCTCAATCAGGTTTTCGGAGAACGCGCCGCAGTTGACCGCCACGAACGGCTTGTCGCGGCGGGCGCTCAGTTCGTGGACGTGGCGAGCAACCAGTTCCTTGCCGGTGCCGGTCTCGCCGATGATCAGCACGCTGGCATCGCTGGGCGCAACCTGCCGCACGTGAGCGAGCAGGGCCCGGGATTTAGGGTCTTCGAACACCTGCGCGGTGGCCCTGATCGAGGTGGCCAGCGCAGGCGAGTGGGGTAGGGTCAGCAGTTGTCCGGACATCACTTGGCCTGCGGGGGCAGATCGTTGGCGATCATTTCGCCGAACGGGCCCGTCAGGTTGGTGATGCCACGCCCGGCGAGGCTGGCGTAAGGCTCGGGCAGCAGCGGGAAGACCAGTTCGGCGAAGCGGTAGGCTTCTTCAAGATGCGGGTAACCCGAGAAAATGAAGCTCTCGATGCCCAGGTCGGCGTATTCCTTGATGCGTGCCGCGACTTCTTCGGGATTGCCGACCAGCGCCGTGCCTGCACCACCACGCACCAGGCCGACACCGGCCCACAGGTTGGGCGCAATCTCCAGGTTGTCGCGGCGCCCGTCATGCAGTGCTGCCATGCGCCGCTGACCTTCGGAATCAAAGCGTGAAAAGGACTTCTGCGCTGCAGCAATGGTGTCATCGCTGATGTGTTCGATCAGCGTGCTGGCCGCTTTCCAGGCTTCTTCGCTGGTCTCGCGCACGATGACGTGCAGGCGAATGCCGAACTTCACGGTACGTCCCTTGCGCGCTGCCCGTTCACGTACATCGGCGAGTTTCTGCGCCACGGCTGCCGGAGGCTCGCCCCAGGTCAGGTACACGTCCACCTGATCGGCCGCAAGGTCATGCGCCGCGTCGGAGGAACCACCGAAGTACAGCGGCGGGTAGGGTTTTTGAATCGGCGGGTAAAGCGCCTTGGCATTCTGTACGCGCAAGTGCTTGCCTTCGAAGTCGACCGCTTCACCTTGCAGGACGCGACGCCAGATTTTCAGAAATTCGTCAGTGACTTCATAACGCTCACTGTGGTCGAGGAAGCTGCCATCGCCACGGTTTTCGTCCGGGTCGCCGCCGGTCACCACGTTGATCAGCAACCGGCCGCCGGAAAGACGATCCAGCGTGGCTGCCATGCGTGCCGAGACGGTCGGCGAGATGATGCCCGGGCGGATCGCCACCAGGTACTTCAAACGCTCGGTCAACGGCACCAGCGCCGAGGCGATGACCCACGAGTCCTCGCAGGAGCGACCGGTAGGGATCAATACGCCGTAATAGCCCAGGTCATCGGCGGCCTGAGCCACCTGTTTCAAATAGTTGAGGGTGACGGGACGTGCGCCCTTTGTCGTGCCCAGATAATGGCCATCGCCGTGAGTCGGAAGAAACCAGAAAACGTTCATGACAAATCCTTGGAAGTAATCAGCCAGGTGAAAGCTGACGGGACCCGCTGTCGGTTGGCAGACACCTCACCAACAGCGTTCGGGGGTGGGGCCATTTATAGAACGTCTTTTTTATTCCGCAAAAGAACGTTAAACCATATTTTTAGATCCTAAGTGCATATGCGGAGTAAGCAACTTCGTAGAGTCCTGCGCAAACCCTTGCCATACGAGGCTTCGACGGTAATGCGACCCGGATCCCCATCCCGGCTATCAGAAGCCAAAACGTTGATAGTTGGTTCTTCACGATAAAAAACTCGCCCGGCTCAGCAGGTTTCCCGGCGCTCGTCAGCCTGTCGAAACTTTTCTCCGGCCGGCCCTGTCACTTTTCCAGGATCAACAGGAGTCAGACCATGGCAAGGGCAATCTGGAAGGGTGCAATCAGCTTCGGGCTGGTGCATATACCCGTCGCGCTGGTCTCGGCGACAACGTCGACCAGTGTCGACTTCGACTGGCTCGATAAACGCAGCATGGACCCGGTCGGCTACAAGCGGATCAACAAGGTCACTGGCAAGGAAGTCACCAGCGAAAACATCGTCAAGGGCGTGGCGTACGAGAAGGATCGCTATGTGGTGCTCAGCGAGGAGGAAATTCGTTCCGCGCACCCCAAATCGACGCAGACCATCGACATATTCGCTTTCGTCGACAGTCAGCAGATCCCCCTGCAGAACATCGACACACCTTATTTTCTGACCCCCGACAAGCGCGGCGAGAAAGTCTATGCGTTGTTGCGCGAAACCCTGGTCGATACCAAAAAGGTCGCCTTGGCCAATGTGGTGCTGCATACCCGCGAACACCTGGCGGCGGTCATGCCGCTGGAATCGGCGCTGGTGATGGTAATCCTGCGCTGGCCTGCCGACGTGCGTGAGCTGGACGCACTGGAACTGAGCGATGCGGTGACCGACGCCAAGTTGAACAAGAGCGAACGTGACATGGCCAAGCGTCTGGTCAAGGACATGAGCGCCGACTGGCAGCCTGAGCTGTATCGCGACACCTTTCAGGACAAGATCATGCACTTGGTCAAGACCAAGGCAGACGAAGGCGAGATCGAAGATGTCGAGTCCGATCCGGCCGAAGAAGAACGCAAGAGTGCCGATGTCATCGACCTCACCGACTTGCTGCGGCGCAGTCTGGCGGGCAAGGGTGGTGCCAGTAAAGGCAAGGCGAGCAAGCCTGCGACGAAGGAAAAACCGGCCGACAAGGACGGTGCCAGACCCAAGCGGCCCGCCGCGCGCAAGAAAACCAGCAAAGCCTCTTGAGCCCTACGGAGTGACCGGTGATGGCCAAGCCCGCCAGTGAATACACCCGCAAGCGCAACTTCGCCATCACCTCCGAGCCTGCCGAAAGCAAGCGCAAGGGCAAAGGCAAATCGCAGCCCGGTGCGCTCGGTTTCGTGATCCAGAAGCATGATGCACGGAACCTGCACTATGACTTTCGACTGGAGCTCGATGGCACGCTCAAGAGCTGGGCCGTGCCCAAAGGCCCGAGCCTGGACCCCACGCAAAAACGCCTGGCAGTGCATGTCGAAGACCATCCGCTGGACTATGCCGGCTTCGAGGGCAGTATCCCGCAGGGTCAATACGGTGGCGGTGATGTGATCGTCTGGGACCGGGGTGTCTGGCAACCGCACGGCGATGCGCAAAAGACCTACGCGGAGGGCAAACTCAAGTTCACCCTGGTCGGCGAGAAGCTCAGCGGTGACTGGGCGCTGGTGCGTACCCGGCTCAAGGGCAGCGGCAGCAAGGAACAGTGGCTGCTGATCAAGGAAAAGGATGACATCGCGCGACCTGCTGCCGAGTACGACATTACCCAGGAGCAGCCGCAAAGCGTGATCAGTGGTGCTCATGTGGGCGCAGAGCGCAGTACTCCGAAAAAGTCCGCGGCCAGTGCTGCAAACGGAAAAGCCAAGGCCTCCACATCAAAATCAAAAGCGCCGACGCCAGCGGCAAAGCCGACGCGCAGGAAAGCGAAATCGGCTTTCCCGGACACGCTTTCGCCGCAACTGGCGACGCTGGTGGAGGCGCCGCCAGCCGGTGACTGGCTGTACGAAATCAAATTCGACGGTTACCGCATGCTGACCCGTATTGAGGGCGATGACGTGCGTCTGTTCACGCGCAACGGGCATGACTGGACCGAGCGGCTGCCGGAGCTGGTCAAGGCGTTCAAGGGCATGAAGCTGCGCGACAGTTGGTTCGACGGCGAAGTGGTGGTTCTCGACGAGCAAGGACTGCCTGATTTCCAGGGCCTGCAGAATGCTTTTGACGCGGGGAACAGCAAGGACATTCTGTATTACCTGTTCGACATGCCGTTTTTGAGCGCGGAGGACCTGCGCGAAGTGCCGCTTGAGCAGCGTCGTGACGCCTTGAAACACGTTCTCGACGCACAGAAAAGTCGCTTGTTGCGTTATTCGGATGCCTTTCAGGCGGGTCATCAGGACATTGTCGCGAGTGCTGCGGCAATGGGCCTGGAAGGGGTAATCGGCAAGCGTGCCGGCAGTGCGTACGTCAGCAAACGCAATGCCGACTGGATCAAGCTCAAATGTCGCTTGCGGCAGGAATTCGTGGTCGTCGGCTACACGGCACCGCAGGGTAGCCGATCGGCGTTCGGTGCCTTGTTGCTGGCGGTCAATGCCGGTGAGGACGGGCTGGTCTACGCCGGGCGGGTCGGCACCGGGTTCACTGAAGTGAGCCTTGAGCAACTGCATAAACAACTGAAGAAGTTGCAGCGCAAGGATTCACCGCTGGCCAAAAACCTCTCCGCGTCCCAGGCGCGTGGCGTGCAGTGGGTGGAGCCGAAACTGGTCTGCGAAACCGAGTTCGCCCAGTGGACCCGCGAAGGCATTGTCCGCCAGGCTGCCTTTGTCGGGCTGCGTAACGACAAGCCGGCCAAGGACGTGGTGCGTGAAGATGCTCAGCCTGCCAAAGTAGCCAGCCAGACCCCAACCAAAACGGCAGCGCCACAGGCGCGCAAAAAGGCCGCGCAGGGAAAAGTTGATGTGGCGGGCACCGGGGTCAGTCATCCGGACCGCATCATCGATAGCAAGACCGGCACCGGCAAGATCGAACTTGCGCAGTTTTACGAGTCCATCGCCGACTGGATTCTGCCGTACCTGAACAAGCGTCCCGTGGCACTGTTGCGTTGTCCGGAGGGTATCGACGGTGAGCAGTTTTTCCAGAAGCATGCCGAGCATCTGGCGATCCCGCACATCAGACAACTGGATCGTGCGCTGGACCCCGGGCATGCGGCGCTGATGGAAATAGATTCGTTGCCGGCACTGATCGGTGCTGCGCAAATGGGCGCCATCGAGCTGCATACCTGGGGGGCGACGCGTGACAGGATCGAAACGCCGGACCATTTCGTGCTGGACCTTGATCCCGATCCGGCTCTGCCCTGGCGCAGCATGATCGAAGCCACGCAAATGGTGCTCGCCGTACTGGAGGAGCTGGGCCTGGAGGCTTTCCTCAAGACCAGCGGCGGCAAGGGTATGCACATCATCGTGCCGCTGGCGCGCCAAGCCGACTGGGACACCGTGAAGGCGTTCGCCAAGGCCATCGCCGAGTTTGCCAGCCGTCAGTTGCCGGAGCGCTTCACCGCCACCATGGGGCCGAAAAACCGCGTCGGAAAAATCTTCATCGATTACCTGCGCAACAGCCGCGGCGGCAGTACCGTGACTGCCTATTCAGTCCGCGCCCGTCCAGGGTTGCCGGTCTCGGTGCCGATCGCGCTGGATGAGCTGGCGGGTCTGAAGTCCTCGGCGCAGTGGGACATCACCAACCTTGAGCAGCGTTTGAAGCGGCTCAAGGACGACCCGTGGGCCGGTTACAGTAACCGGCGCAAGATCACGCAGAAGATGTGGAAACAACTGGGTGCCAAACGGCCTTGAGGCAAGGCCACTGTTCGGCGTTTGCCAAGGGATACGTGGCGCCGGCACGCCTGACTATGGCTGGCATGCCGGCCGCACGTTTAAGGCTCAGAGAATCCGGTACAACAGTCGCTCGACCCGCACGCGGCTGACACGCTTGAGAAACTTGCGTACGCCTTCGGGGTAGTTGGCGAGGGTGTCGAGTTCGTCATACTGGTTGACGCGCTGCGTGTTGCGCATCAAATGGGCGATTTCCGCTTCCCGTGGTTCGCTCCATCGGCCCTTTGGATCGTCGATCAGCAAGGCGTTTTCCAGGTCCAGGTTGAAGGCGCGAGGGTTCAGGTTGTTGCCGGTCAGCAGGGTATAGCGCTGGTCGACCCAGATGCCTTTGAGGTGGAAGGTGTTATCGCCGTGTTTCCACAGGTGCACATTGAGGCGGTGCTGGGCGATTGCCTTCTGATGCTTGTGGGCAAAGCGCCGCAGGCTGATTTCATACAGATAGGGCAGGGCCGAGATCACCTTGAACGGCTCATCCGGATCGATGAAGAAGTCGTTGGCGGTCTTGTCGCCAATGATGATGTCGACCTGCACACCGCGCTTGAGCGCCCGGTTGATCTCGCGAGTCACGGCCACCGGCAGGTTGAAGTATGGCGTGCAGATGGTCAGCTGGATCTTGCTCGACGCGATCAGATCGCAGATGGCGCGGTTGAGATTGTTGCGCGGGCCGACGCCGAGCAGCGGAATCACCCGCATGTCGCCGTTTTCCTTTTCGCCCGCCGAGGTGTCATAGGCGGCGCGTTTCAGGTCGCCACGAAACGCTCGGATCTCGCTGCGCAAACTGCGTGAGCTGGGTGGCGATTGCAGATCGAGGCGGTGCACGGCCGGCGAAGAGAGTATTTCCCGCTGCACCAGATTCTGGAAAGCGTCGGCCAGTGCCGCGTTTTCGATCAGGTGATAACGGTCCAGACGGTATTTGTCGAGCTTGTGCAGGTAGACGTTGTTGATGCTCGCGCCGCTGTAGATCACGCAGTCGTCGATCACACTGCCCTTGAGGTGCAGCACCCCGAACAGTTCGCGGGTCTGCACCGGCACGCCGTAGATCGGCACTTCTTCATCGTATTCGAGGTTCTGCGCCTGATACCAGGTCGAGTTGCCGGGCTGGCGTCCGGCGCCGATCAGGCCGCGTTGTGCACGGAACCAGTCGACCAGCACCACCACATCCAGCTCCGGCCTCGCGGTTTTGGCGGCGTACAGCGCGTCGAGAATCTCCTGGCCGGCTTCATCCTGTTGGAGGTACAGCGCGATGATATAGATGCGTCGGGTGGCCGAAGCGATCCTTTCCAGCAGGCAGCGTCGATAGTCGGCGGCAGAAGGAACAATGGAGATTGCATCGCTCTGCAAGGCAAAACCACGAAGTGCTGCCAGGGTCGAGCGTCGGAAAGTGGACTGCATAGGCCTCTCGATGGGAAAACCAATAGCCTGTGAGCTTACACGACAGTCGCCCTCCTGTGGCTGTCGCCAACCTGTTTCAAAGCATTGCGCAACGCCACGGAAGCTCATGCGTGCCGGGGGCCTGACACTCCGGCGCAGTAACGCTTGTGTGGCGCCGCTCGATTATCACTTTTCACGTTTAAACAAATGATAAGCATTACCAGTAACATCTGATATCATTTCGCATCCACCCGATCGGCGATGTCCAGGACGGTTGCTTCCGATCTCGTTCAACCTGTCTTCAGGACCTATTGATGAACTCACCATCGTTGCCGATGCGCCTTACGTTGCTCGCGTTTTGCTGTTCCATTGGATCTCCGGCCTGGGCCGCTGCAGAGGCTGCCACTCGGCAGGACGGCCCTGTGGTGCTGGGCGAGACCGATATCAGTGCCGACAAGTCCGACCCTCACGCGCTTGCGCCGGTTTATGCCGGCGGGCAGGTGGCGCGCGGCGGGCAACTGGGTGTTCTGGGCAATGCCGACATCATGGACGTGCCGTTCACCATGAGCAGCTACACCGAACAGTTGATCGAGGACCAGCAGGCCGAAACCGTAGGCGACGTACTGCTCAATGATGCATCGGTGCGTCAGTCGAGTGGCTATGCCAACGCCTCAAGTATCTTCGTCATTCGCGGCTTCAAGCTGACCACCGATGATATTTCCTATAACGGTCTTTACGGCGTACTGCCGCGCCAGATCATATCGGCCGATGCGCTGGAACGCGTTGAAGTGTTCAAGGGCCCCAATGCCTTCATCAACGGCGTGACACCCACCGGTTCCGGGATTGGCGGCGGCGTGAACCTGCAGCCCAAGCGCGCGCAGGATACGCCGACGCGTCGTTTCACCACCGACATCAGCAACGACGGCCGGATCGGCGAGCATCTCGATCTGGGGCAGCGCTTCGGCGAAGGCAATCGCTTCGGCGCGCGTCTCAACCTGTCGCAGCGCGAAGGCGAGACCGGTGTCGAGGACGAAGAGCATCGCAGCAAGCTGTTCGCGCTGGGGCTTGATTACCGAGGTGACAACTTCCGTCTTTCCGGTGATTTTGCCTACCAGAAGCAGCGCATCAACCAGAGCCGCAACACGGTGTTTGTCGACAGCGCTCTGACCAGCGTGCCGCATGCTCCGGACTCGGATACCAATTACGCGCCGAACTGGACCTGGACCGAAACCGAAGACACCTTCGGCATGAGCCGTGCCGAGTACGATCTCAACGAGGACTGGACGCTGTACGCCGCAGCGGGCGCGAAGCACACCCGCGAGGTCGGCGTATATGGCTCGCCAACTGTCCACGATGCCGCGGGCAACACCACGGCCGCACCGTCTTTCATCCCGCACGACGAAGACAACAAGACCGCCATGGCCGGCATCAACGGCAAGCTGCAGACCGGTGCGGTCAGCCACAAGGTCAACTTCGGGCTCTCCGGCATCTGGACCGAGCAGCGCAGTGCGTATCTGTTCGGCGGCACCTCCAGCAACAACCTTTACGAACCTGTCTCCCAGGAGCGCCCGGCACTCGACAGTTTCACCGCAGGCGATCTGAATGATCCCGGCATTGTCGGCAAGAGCCGCATGCGCAGCGTCGCGCTCTCCGACACATTGGGTTTCTTCGATGATCGACTGCTGCTGACCGCAGGCCTGCGCCGCCAGCAATTGCGTGTCCAGGGGTATGAATACGGCAGCGGCCCGCGCAATGCGCTGTACGACGAAGCGATCACCACGCCGGTCTACGGGGTGGTATTCAAGCCCTGGCAATATGTGTCGTTCTACGCCAACCGCATCGAAGGTCTGGCGCAAGGTCCGACGGCTCCAAATACAGTCACCATCAACCCTGGCGAAGTTTTTGCGCCGTCGCGTTCGAAACAGGTGGAAGCGGGCGTCAAGCTGGACATGGGGACATTCGGCGCGAGCCTGGGCGTGTACCGCATCGAGCAACCGGCTGACGGCTACCAGGTTCTGGAAGGCACCGGGTCGCGTTATGTCCGTGACGGTCAGCAGCGCAACCGCGGCGTGGAGATGAACGTCTTTGGCCAGCCTGTCAGCGGCTTGCGTCTCCTGGCCGGTCTGACCCTGATGGACACCGAGGTGAGCGGTACGGACGGTGGCAGCAACGACGGCAATCGGGCCGTGGGTGTGCCGACCTTCCAGTTCAACGCGGGTGCCGATTGGGATATTCCGGGAATCGAAGGCGCGGCCATCAATGCGCGCATGCTGCGCACCGGTGGGCAATATGTCGATGCTGCCAACAACCTGAGCATCCCGACCTGGAACCGCTTCGACCTGGGCGCACGCTATACCTTCAACGTTGCACAAAAGGACGTGACCCTGCGCGCCAATGTCGAAAACCTGATGAACAAGGATTACTGGGAGTCCGCCTATGGCGGTTATCTGACTCAGGGCGAGCCTCGTACCCTCAAGCTGTCGGGCACTATCGACTTCTGATTGACTGGCCGCATCGCCGGATGCGGCCAGCCGCTGGATCAGTAGCCGTTACGCTTCAGAATCGTTTCAATGCTTTCTTTCGCTGGCCGCCCGTAGAACTTCAACAGTTCGGCGGTGCGGTTGGTGAAGAAGCCGTCCGCGCCATCATGGCTGATCCGCTTGAAGTCCTCTGCGTCGTCCACCGTGTACGGGTGGATCACCATGCCTTTCTCGTGGGTCAGGTTGTTCATCCAGGGTTTGACCAGGTCCATATAGCTCTGGTCGCCACCCTTGGCCAGTTGCGACGAAGGGCCGGTGCCGATGGCGCCGTGGGCCTTGGCCCAGTCAATCCACTGCTCGAACTCCTGCGGTGATTTGACTTCCTGGGTCGCGTAATAGCTGGCCTTGTCCTTGGCCCCGGAGTCCTTGAACGCGACGCTGGATTTGGGCTCTATCGAGCCTTCGCCAATCCACAGCAGCATGACCTTGGGCACTTTCGGCATTTCTTTCTGCAGCAGTTCCAGGCTTTGCTTCTCGAACGTCTGCAGGACCAAGCGTCCTGGCATGTGCGCGACATTGACATGGCCGGGCGCTGCCGCAGGGCGCTGTTCGAGCCAGCCGCGTTTGGCCAGCAGTTTCTTCAGGTCGGCTTCGACACCGGGAAACTTGTTCGGCACCTTGGTCTCGATGTACAGCCCCGGCTTGTTGGCGCCGCCCTCGGCGATGTCGATGACCTCATCCAGCGTCAGGATCTGCAACCCGTTGTAACTGTCGCGAGCCCTGTCCGGGTAAGCCTTGTTGAACCACGAGCCGGCATCCAGTTGCTTGAGCTCCGCCAGAGTGAACGTGCTGACCGGGTCTTTTACCCGGGTCGGGAACACGTCAGCGATGTTTGTGGTGCGTTCCAGCACGTCATCGTGCAGCGCTATCAGCACGCCGTCCTTTGTTCGCTGGATGTCCATTTCCAGGTAGTCCGCGCCCAGATCGCGCGCCAGGGTGTAGGCCGGGATGGTTTCTTCCGGTGCGTCGAACGAAGCACCGCGATGGGCGATCACCGCTGGCCAGGGCAGGCCGTATTTCTCGCTCAGCACCTTGCCTGGGGCGTCCGCCGCCGCTGCCATGCCTGACGACAGCATCAGGCCCGACATGACAGCCGCAGCCAAAAGGGTCTTTTTCAACAGGGTGGTGGGAAATCCTTGCATGGGCGGGTGTTTCCTTGTTTTTTGAGAAAGCCTGTTTTTATGAGCAGCCTGCGCGCCAGACCGTAGAGCCACTGGTCGCGTCACTGCACGCAACCATAACGCACTCTGCTGATTGCCAAGTCTGCTTGCGCATTAGTCTGTCCGGCAAATGCGTCCACTTTATGAATGCTCGGCGTGTTCGGGAAGGCTTTTTTCAGTTCCGGCGTCAGCGGCTCTGCACAAGCGCGTCGAGTCGCGTTAAGGTCAACGTTTTGCTGATCGAGCGGGAGCGCGCATGACAACGGTATTGGTGCTGGTCGAAAACCTGGACACGTATTTGCCGATTCTTGAAAGCAGCGGCTTTCAGTTGATTCGCGCCCCGACGGCCGAACTGCGCGCCGAGGCGATTGCCATGCACGGGCCGAGCATCAGCGCAGTGGTGACACGCGGGCCGCTGGGATTTTTCGCTGAGGAAATGGATGCACTGCCGCAGCTGCGCATCATTTGCGTAAGCGGCGCCGGTTACGAGAAGGTCGATCTGCCTGCCGCACAGGCGCGGGGCATCGTCGTGACCAATGGTGCAGGCGTCAACGCCGCCACGGTGGCCGATCATACGCTGGCGTTGCTGCTGTCTTTGGTACGCGACATTCCGCAGGCCGATGCCTCGGTGCGCCGCAGCGAATGGCGCAAGGTGGTGCGCCCGTCGCTGGCTGGCAAGCGCCTGGGTATCGTCGGACTGGGGGCGGTAGGGCTGGCGATTGCCAAGCGGGCAGCCGCCTTCGATATCGCCATCGGTTACCACAATCGCAAGCCGCGCACTGACTGCGATTACACCTGGCATGCTACAGCGCAGGCGCTGGCGGCCGCATCGGATTTTCTGGTCATCGCCACGCCCGGTGGCAGTGGTACGCAGCACCTGATCGACGCCCGAGTGCTTGAAGCGCTGGGCACTGACGGGTTTCTGGTCAACATTGCCCGCGCCAGCGTGGTGGATACCCAGGCGTTGGTCAGTGCACTGCAGAATGAGCAGATTGCCGGGGCTGCGCTGGACGTGTTCGACGATGAGCCGACAGTGCCGGACGTGCTCAAGACGCTGGATAATGTTGTGCTGACACCGCACGTGGCAGGCCTGTCCCCCGAGGCTTCGAGAGACAGTGTGCAGATGGTCAACGATAACCTGCTGGCGTTTTTCGCCGGGCAACCGGTGCTGACGCCTGTGACTGAATGAGCAACCGTGCACGCTTGCACGCGAGGCATTGCTGTAACGCCCATTCTGCTGGTTTTGCTGCCTGTTTATAGTCCCCCGGGCTATACGACATCAAACAGGGAGCAGGGCATGGGCAAAGCAGACAATACAGGCGACGGGATACGGATCGGTCTGATAGGCGACTTCAGTGCGGATGTCCCTGCGCATCAGGCCATTCCATTGGCCTTGCAGAGAGCTGCGGATGCCGCGCAGGTGCCGGTCGGTTTCGAATGGTTGCCGACGCCGCGGATCGGCAGCGGTGCGCAACTCGCCGAATTCGATGGGCTGTGGTGTGTTCCGGCCAGCCCGTATCGGGATATGCAGGGCGCGTTGACGGCCATTCGTTTCGCTCGCGAGCATCGGGTGCCGTTTCTGGGTACGTGCGGAGGCTTTCAGCACGCGTTGCTCGAGTATGCCCGCCACCAGCTGGGCTGGGCAGACGCCGAACATGGCGAAACGGCGCCGGATGCGGCAAACGTGATCATCGAGCCACTCAGTTGCTCGCTGGTTGAATCGGTGGCAGCGATCCAGTTGCAACCCGACACGCTGATTGCCCAAGCCTATGGCAGGCTCGACATCGAAGAGCGCTATCACTGCCGCTACGGCCTGCGCCGCGAGCTGGAGTCGGCGCTGTTTGGCGAGCACCTGAAAGTCAGTGGGCGCGGTCTCGAGGGCGAAGTGCGCTGCATGGAGTTGCAGGGGCACCCGTTTTATGTCGCCACACTGTTCCAGCCCGAGCGAGCTGCGTTGCAGGGTCAGACGCCTCCTGTGGTGGCCGCGTTCGTCCGCGCCTGCCTGAGCAACCCGGCATGATGGCCACGCGGTTTGCCACGCCTTACTTCGCCGTGGTGTTCACCTCGTTGCGTACGCCTGACGATGATCAGGCGTACGCCGAGGCGGCGCAGCGCATGGTCAGCCTGGCCCGACAACAGCCAGGCTTTCTGGGCGTGGAGTCGGCGCGCGGTGACGACGGCCTGGGCATCACCGTGTCCTACTGGCGCGATGAAGCCGCGATTCTGGCCTGGAAACAGCAGGCCGATCATGCCCAGGTCCGCGAGCAGGGACGTTCGCGCTGGTATCAGGCGTTCACCACGCGAATCTGCCGGGTCGAACGTGACTACGCGTTCGACGCTTAACCATTCAGGGCATTACCGGTGGCACATAAGCCAGCGTGGTGCCCAGTGCCCAGAGCAGAAACAGCACCAGCGGCGTGTGGACCAGCAGCTGTACGAACGAGAAGCCTATCAGGTCACGCGCCTTCAAACCCAGTACGCCCAGCAGTGGCAGCATGTAGAACGGGTTTATCAGGTTGGGCAGGGCTTCGGCTGCGTTATAGATCTGTACTGCCCAGCCGAGGTGATACTGCAGGTCGTTGGCGACTTGCATCACGTAGGGCGCTTCGATGATCCACTTGCCGCCACCTGACGGAATGAAAAAGCCCAATATGGCCGAATAGACCCCCATCAGAATTGCGTAAGTGTCGTGCGAGGCAATGCTGGTGAAGAACGTCGAGATGTAATGCGCCAGGGTTTGCGCATCGCCGCCCTTGACCGTGGTCAGCAGCGCTGCGATCGAACCGTACAGAGGGAATTGAATCAGCACGCCGGTGGTGGTGGGCACCGCCCGCGCGACGGCGTCGAGAAAACTGCGCGGCCGCCAGTGCAGCAGAGCACCGAGCATGATGAACAGGAAGTTGTAGGTGTTGAGTCCGGAAATCGCCGTGATCGCCGGTTTGCTCGAAAACTCGTTGAACAGCCAGCCAACGCCCAGCACCACCATCAGGATGATCAGCAGCGGGCTGTATTCCAGCCATTCCCCAGGCCGTGTACGAGGCGGCAGTGGCGGCAGGTTGAAGGCCGGGTCGACACCGCAGGCCTTGGCGTCGCGGGCGCTGTTCGGGCCGGGCGCGGTGGCGTAGGCAACGATCAGTGAGATGACCACCAGCGCGGCGAGCATGACCCCGGATTGCCAGAGAAAGATGGTTTGGGTGAACGGGATCACGCCGGTAATCGCCAGGATCGACGGCGGCAGACTGGCCGGGTTGGCCTGCAATTGCGCGGCCGAAGACGATAGCCCCAACGCCCAGACCGCACCCAGGCCCAGATAGGCGGCGGCGCCGGCTGCGCGGTAATCCATGCGCAAGTCAGTGCGGCGGGCGAGGGCACGTACCAGCAGGCCGCCGAACACCAGTGAAAGGCCCCAGTTGAGCAGCGAAGCGAGCATGGAAATCAGCGCCACCCAGGCCACGGCCGAACGACCGTTGCGCGGCACCCGGGCCAGGCGGTCGATCAGGCGTACCGCAGGCGGTGAGCTGGCGACCACGTAACCGCCGATGACCACGAAGGCCATCTGCATGGTGAATGGGATCAGGCTCCAGAACCCGTCACCGAACGCCTTGGCAGCCTCGGCCGGGCGTGCGCCGATGGCCAGCGTCGCCAGCGTGACGATGACCACCGCCAATGCGGCAAATACCCATGAGTCAGGAAACCAGCGTTCAGCCCATGCGGCGCAGCGCAAGGCAAATCGGGCGGAGCGGCTTTCTTCTATGTTGGCGGCCATCTGGGGCACCTCTTTTTGTAATTATTATCGGGGAGTGACTTAAGCAGCCGACTATTGCGGACGCAGAGCGTCCAGAACGGCGTTCCCAGGCCGGAGCTTGGGAACGAGTATCGTGCCAATTCTCCGCGTTGGCATGCATTTCGTGACGCTCTGCGTCATACCTTTGCGCAGGCCACACAGGCGTGTGGCAACGAGAGGCGCATCAAAGACGCCTGACTCAGAAACTCATCTCGATCACGTCATCCGGCACGATCAGCTTGCCTGCGGTTTTGGCCACGATTTCTTCCACGCTGACCCCCGGTGCGCGTTCGCGGAGGATGAAAGCGCCGTTTTCGATTTCGAGGTAGGCCAGATCAGTCAGCACCTTGCGGATGCAGCCTGCGCCGGTCAATGGCAGGCTGCAACGGGTGAGCAGTTTGGATTCGCCGTCCTTCGACGCGTGGGTCATGGTGACGATGATGTTGTCGGCACCCGCCACCAGGTCCATCGCGCCACCCATGCCCTTGACCAACTTGCCGGGGATCATCCACGAAGCGATGTTGCCCTCGATATCCACCTCGAAAGCGCCGAGCACCGTCAGGTCGACATGGCCGCCGCGGATCATGGCGAAGGATTCGGCCGACGAGAAAATGGAAGCGCCGATGCGCGCGGTGACCGTCTGCTTGCCGGCATTGATCATGTCCGCGTCGATGGTGTCTTCGGTGGGGAAGGCGCCCATGCCCAGCAGGCCGTTTTCCGACTGGAGCATGACGTCGATGTCATCGGGCACGTAGTTGGCCACCAGGGTCGGAATACCGATGCCAAGGTTCACGTAATAGCCATCCTTGAGTTCACGGGCGACACGTTGAGCCATTTGTTCGCGGGAAAGTGCCATCGTCTGAAGCCTCTTTATTGTTGTACGGCCAAGGCTGCGCTATCAGGATTTTCTGACGGTGCGCTGTTCGATGCGTTTTTCGAAAGTGCCCTGAATGACCCGGTCGACGTAGATGCCGGGGGTGTGGATCTGGGTCGGCAGCAGCACGCCGGGCTCGACGATTTCCTCGACCTCGACCACAGTGATCCGTCCGGCGGTGGCCACCACCGGGTTGAAGTTCTGTGCGGTATGACGATAGATAACGTTGCCGAAGTGGTCGGCTTTCCAGCCCTTGATCAGGGCGAAGTCACCGGTAATGGCCTCTTCCAGAATCACGTTGCGGCCGTTGAACTGGCGGGTTTCCTTGCCTTCGGCGACCGGCGTTCCGTAACCGGTTGCGGTATAGAACGCCGGAATGCCCGCGCCACCGGCACGCAGTTTTTCCGCCAGGGTGCCTTGTGGCGTGAGTTCGACTTCCAGCTCGCCGCTGAGCAGCTGTTTTTCGAACAAGGCATTCTCGCCGACGTAGGACGAAATCATTTTGCGGATCTGCCGGTCTTCCAGCAGGATGCCGAGTCCGAAGCCGTCAACGCCGCAGTTGTTGGAAACCACGGTCAGGCCCTTGATGCCCATGCGCTTGATCTGCGCGATCAGGTTTTCCGGAATGCCGCACAGGCCGAAGCCGCCGCAGAGTACCGTCATGTCGTCGGTCAGCCCGGCAAGAGCTTCTTCGTAGGTCGCTACTCGTTTATCGAGTCCAGCCATGATGATCCGCCTTTTGTAGTTGTTGACCGACAGTCGCACTGCCGGAGGATCGGGTGATCTGCATCTTCTCTCGGCAGGACTGATTTGTTAATTTTGTTTTTCTGATCAATTCATAAGAAAAGCAAATATATGAACGTCAAGCAGCTTCGCGCTTTTCTGGCCGTCGCGCAGTACCTGAGCTTCGCTCAGGCCGGCGAGCGACTCAACGTGTCGCAGCCGGCCTTGAGCCTGACGATCAAGAGCCTCGAGGAGGACCTTGGCGGGCAGCTGTTGACGCGCACCACGCGCAACGTCGGTCTGACGCCCGAAGGCGAAACCCTGTTGCCGCTGGCGCGCCAGTTGCTGGCCGACTGGGACAACACCGAAGAACTGCTGCGTCAGCGTTTTACCCTGCAAACGGGCCGGGTATCGGTGGCCGCCATGCCGTCGTTTGCCGGCAACCTGCTGCCAGCGGCCTTGAAGGTGTTTCGCGGGCGCTACCCGCGCGTCAATGTGGCGGTGCATGACGTGATCAATGAACAAGTGCTGGAAATGGTCCGCCATCGCCGTGTCGAACTGGGTATCGGCTTTGAGCCCGAGTCGAACAGTGCCCTGTCGTTCACCCCGTTCTATATGGATCGCTTCGTCGCCGTGGTGCCACGGGAGTCGTCGCTGTCCGAGCGGTGTGAGGTCACCTGGGAAGAACTGCTGCGTGAAGACTTCATCGCCCTGCAACGCCCGTCGGCGGTGCGTTTGCTGCTGGAGCAGGCTATCGAGCCGCGCCACGGCAAGCTGGCGGTCGCGTTCGAGAGTCATCAGTTGTCGACCATCGGGCGCATGGTTGCCAATGGTCTGGGCGTCAGCGCGGTGCCGTCACTGTGCATCGGGCAGATGCAGGAACTGGGGGCCTGCTGCGTAGCGCTGGTGGAGCCGCTGATCGAGCGGCGCATCGGGCTGATGATGCTCGCCGATCACAAGCTTTCAGCGGCGGCTCAGGCGTTGCGCGAGGTGTTGATCGAGAATGCTCGCAACAGTCGATAGCGACTATCACGGCGGATGATTTTTGCTGCGTCAGGGGCAGGCGTAACCTTGCTTCATTCCTGAAATGAAGCCGACCGGAGGCCCCTGATGAACCGTATGCTTGCCCTTGCGCTTGTCCTGACATTCACTGTTGCGCTGGTTTCCGGCTGCTCCACTCACCACGCTGTCGAGCAGCGCGCGTTCAGTGCTGAAGAAAGCCATCAACTGGCCCTTGAAGATCTCAACCGTCGCGGCCTGTCATTTGATGAGTATCAGGCACGCAAGGCGCAATTGATGGCGGATCCGCAGATCCAGCAGGCGCGGGACTTCGATGAAAAAGGCGAAACCAGCGTTGACCTGGGGGTCATGGGGCAGCAGCCACAAGGTTAACAGTCAGCCTGAAAAGGGTTTTACGTAAAAACTGTACTGCTGCAATTGGCCTTTAACTGTCCGTGTGTTTCCTGCACCGCCTTCGATAGGGTGAGTACCTGACTCACTGATCCGGACAGGCAGCATGTTTCTCTCTTTCGATTTGCTTCTGGCGTTCACGCTCTTCGCGTTCGTCACCTCCATTACTCCCGGCCCCAACAACATGATGCTGCTGGCCTCGGGCGTGAATTTCGGTTTCAGTCGCACCCTGCCGCACATGCTGGGTATCAGTGTCGGTTTTTTCGTTCTGGTGCTGGCCGTCGGTTTCGGTCTGGGCAGTGTATTCAAGGCCTGGCCGGTTCTCTACACCATCCTGCGCTACGTGGGCGCTGCCTACCTTCTGTACCTGGCCTGGAAAATCGCCACGTCGGGGCCCGCGTCCGATAAGGTCGACAGCCAGGGCAAGCCGCTGAGTTTCATGAGCGCCGCGCTCTTTCAATGGGTCAATCCCAAGGCCTGGATCATGGCGATCGGCGCGATCAGCACCTACACCCCCATGCAGGGCTACTTCTACAATGTGCTGGTGATTTCGGCAGTGTTTGCGCTGATCAACCTGCCCAGCGTGGGCGTCTGGGCAGGCTTTGGCAGTTTGCTGCGCAACGTTCTGCGCGATCCGCTCGGGTTACGTATTTTCAACGGCGTGATGGCAGCGCTGTTGGTGGCCTCGTTGTATCCGCTGTTTATCGAGCATTGATGCCGAGGCTATTCCGCGGATCTACAACGCCAGTTGCAAATGCCCGCCAGCCTGCTTGTGACGCGCCTGCAAGCGGCGTTGCAGGCCGTGGTGGAAATGTTCCAGCCCTTCATGCAGGCGCTCGGTGAGAACTTCGTCCAGCGTACCGCCTTGTTCGTTGTCGTCGTAGCTGACCTGGGTATCGATGGCGAAGATGCCGTGCAGCACTTCTTGCGACTTGAGCGCCGACAGCACCGGTTTGAGCGCGTAATCCACGGCCAGCATGTGCGCGATACTGCCGCCGGTGGCCAGCGGCAAGACCACTTTGCCATGCAGCGCGCGCTCGGGCAGCACGTCGAGCAGGGTTTTCAGTGCGCCGGAAAATGACGCCTTGTACACCGGCGTACCAATCAGCAGGCCATCGGCCTGGCTGACCGCTTCGATCAATTCCAGCACCTGGGGGCTGTCGAAACGGGCGAAAAGCAGGTCTTCTGCATTGAAGTCGCGTATGCGCAATGTGGTAACTTCAACGCCGTGGCTCTGCAGCCAGCGGCTGGCGTGGGCCAGCACAACGCCGGAACGGGATTTTGGGGAGGGGCTGCCTGAAAGTGAAACGACGCGCATGTGGGATGTCCTTGCGATAA
Organism: Pseudomonas cerasi; assembly: GCF_027983475.1. Lineage (NCBI taxonomy): Bacteria > Pseudomonadati > Pseudomonadota > Gammaproteobacteria > Pseudomonadales > Pseudomonadaceae > Pseudomonas > Pseudomonas cerasi. The sequence continues at coordinate 19,669 of NZ_JAQJVM010000002.1, read as the reverse complement.
GCGTAAACCTGCAAAGCAGCTTATGTGCCAGCCTCTTTGTGTGGCTGGCTATGGCCCGCAGCTATTGGGTCTGCGTGTATTGCATGCAGGGGGAGAGAGTTCGCCGCGCTGATGCAAAAGCCGTCAACTGTTGAACAGCTGTTGCTCTGGCAACAGTCTGGCGCGGTGTGACAGGCAAAAAAATCCCTGCACAACCGCGTGCAGGGAGATGGGCGAACGGCCGTCCGGGTCAGTTGCGAAAGGCCGCACCGGTCTGTATCACACTGGCCGAGCCGAGCAACTGGCTGATGAAGCGGCTCCAGCGGGTGATATCGGCAGGGCCGACGAACACCACATCCTGCGCCTTGAGCTCGAACTGCCCCGCCAGCAGGTAGGCGGTGGGCTTTTTCGCATTGAGGTGGTAGACGGTGGAAGGCGCCTGGGCAAAGTTTTCCGCACCGCGTATGACGTACACCGCATCGCCGTCTGCGCTGTCCGGGCTGAGGCCGCCGGAGTTTCCCAGCGCTTCGAGCAGGGTCAGGCGGGTGGTGCCGAACGAGATCACCTGAGGGTTACGGACCTCGCCCAGCACGTAGATCTTGTTTCGCGAGTTGCTGTTCAGGTGCAGGTAATCGCCGTTCTTGAGGAAGATCCGGCTCAGTTGCGAGTCCCGGCGGTTCAGCGAGTCGATGTCGATCAGGTAATCCTTGCCCTCCCGGCGCAGGGTCAGCCCGGCCAGGTTGGCGTCGGTCAGGTCGACGCCGGCGACACTCACCGCCTGCACCAGGCTCAACGGAATATTGGTAATCGGTTGCGGGCCTGGGACCTTGAAAGAACCGGACAACAGTATTCGCTGGCTGTTGTAGCGCAGCACTTTGACGTCGACCTTGACCTCGGTGTATTGCGGCGCCAGGCCCATGCGCAACTGCTCACGAACCTCGCTGACCGTTCTGCCACTCGCGCGGATTCTGCCTACATAGGGGAAGTAGAGCGTGCCGTCGTTGAGCACTTCCCGGGTGTTGGCATCCAGTTGGTCCTGTGAGCCCGGCGCGGTCAGTTCGGGGTGTTCGAACACGGTGACCAGCAAGGTATCGCCAGCACCGATCACGTATTCCGGAGTTCTGTAGTCCAGCAGCGCCTGCGGCAGGGCCTTGGCCTCTGCGGTGGCGCGCAGTTGCTGTTGCTGCAGGGTTTTCGGGGTCACCTCGATCAACTGTGCCCGGGGCTCGTCAGGTTTGTCGAGGGTGACGTCATCCGGCGTCATATGTTGCCCCGGCGCGAATGCACAGCCTTGCAGCGCCAGACTGACCAGCAGTAACGCAGTAACGCTTCGATTCATGACGTTTTTCCTTTCATGGGATTGCTCCGTTCGTGTTGCGTACCGAGGGTGTTGGGTGTGTGCTCGGGGCAGCGCCGGCATCAGAAGGCGTTCTTGTTGACGAACCCCTTGAGCAGCGTCAGCAGAATGATTTTCAGGTCCAGCCAGATCGACCAGTGCTCGATGTAGTCCAGGTCGAATTCGACGCGCATGCGCATCTTGTCCAGCGTGTCGGTTTCGCCGCGCCAGCCGTTGATCTGCGCCCAGCCGGTGATGCCGGGCTTGACCTTGTGGCGCAACATGTAGCCGCTGACCTGCCCGCGGTACTGCTCGTTGTGGGCAATGGCATGGGGGCGAGGGCCGACGATGGACATGTCGCCGTGCAGCACATTGAAGAACTGCGGCAGTTCATCCAGCGACGTGCGTCGCAAAAAACGGCCCAGCGGCGTTACCCGCGCGTCGTTGCGCGTCGCCTGAAGCACCCCGTCGGTGTTCTCCTGGACGCGCATGCTGCGAAATTTCCAGACCATGATCGAGCGGCCGTCCAGCCCGTAGCGGCGCTGGCGGAACAGCACCGGGCCGGTCGAGGTGAGCTTGATGGCTGCCGCGATGGTCAGCAGCGGCACAGCGATCAGCAACAGAATCAGGCTCGACAGCACGATGTCTTCGGCACGTTTGGCCAGGCTCCAGGCACCGTCCATGGGCGAGTCGAAAATGCTGATGCTGGCCAGGCCGTTGATGCTTTCACTGCGCGCATGCAGCAGGTCGAACATGAACACATCCGGAATCAGGTACACCGAGGCGGTGGTGTCGCTCAGGCCGGTAATCAACTCGCGCAGTTGCGGTTCGGCGCTGAAGGCGAGGGTGATGTACACCTTGTCGATCCGGCCTGCGCGGGCATCGTCGATCAACTGCTGCAGATCACCCAATACTGGCGGGCGGCGCTTGTGCGCCTGCAGATTCATCTGCTGCGGGTGCGTGTCGTAAAAGCCCAGCAGGATCAGGCCCATCCAGGGCGCCAGGGCGATGGACCGGGCCAGCCGCTCGCCGACCTGCCCGGTGCCGACGATCGCCACCCGACGCGTGTTGAAGCCACGCCGACGCAGCGTGTGCAGGGCTAGACGAATCAGCAGCCGGTAGCCGCACAGCACGGCGAGTGCCAGCGCAAACCACCTCATCTGGCCGTTATCGGGCAATTGCGTCTGGTTGAGCAGCAGGCTGTTCAGCGACAGCAGGGTGATGAAGGTCATCGCCCAGTAACTGAAGACCTTGGTCAGCTCGCGCAGAATGCGCTCGCCGCGCCATGAGCCATACAACTGGTGGTACTCGCTGACCCAGTGAAAGACCAGTACCGCGAGGAAAATATGCGACCAGGCCTCTGTGCTGTCGGTGACCGTCAGCCCGGTTTGCCAGTAACCGATCAGCACGATGACGGTCAGGTCCAGCAAGCGATGGGCGAGCGAAAGCGCTGACTGGTGGGCACGCAGAATGCCGCGGACTGAAGTACGCATGGGAAGGGCTCGCTCAGACGGTTTTCAGGGAGACAACACGGCCCGGCAGTTCGCTGCCCAGGCCAGGCGATGCCTGGGCGACCCATGGCGACTGAGGCAGGCGCGCCAGATGGATCCCGCTTGAGACGGTCAGACGGTCCTCGACGAAGGCCTTGACCTCCTGCTCGAAGCGCGCCACCGAAAACCGCTCGGCATTGGCCCGGCAGGCCTCGGAAGAGATGCGTGATTGCGCTGCTTCGAATTCGCCGATGGCGGCGATCAGTGATGCGATCGTTTGCTGTCGGTAGAACACGCCGGTCGGTTGCGGGTGATCCAAGCCGTGCACGGTCTCCATGACGCCGCCCTTGGCGAAGGCGATGACCGGCGTGCCGCAGGCCTGGGCCTCGACCGGGCTGATGCCGAAGTCCTCCTCGGCGGCAAAGACAAACGCTTTGGCGCTGCGCATGTGCTCGAGCAGCACGTTACCTGGCTGAAAACCCAGCAGCGTCACGTTGCTCACCTGGCTGGCAATGGCCTGCGCCTTGGCCAGGTCCGGTCCGTCGCCGATCATGATCAGGCGTTTGTCAGGCATCGCGGCGAAGGCTTCGACGATCATCGGCATGCGTTTGTAAGGCACCATCCGCGAGGCGCAGAGGTAGAAGTCCCCACGCGCGCCTTGGGCGGTGAAGCCGAGCGTGTCCACGGGCGGGTAGATGACGGTGGAGTCGCGTCGATAGGCCTTGCTGATGCGCGCACCGATAAACCCGGAATTGGCGATGAAGGCATCCACACCGGTCGACGTGCGCTGGTCCCACAGGCGAATGTAATGCAGGATCAGACGTGCCAGACCACCCTTGATGCCCTTGTTCATCCCTGACTCCTGAAGGTACTGGTGCTGCAAGTCCCAGGCCTAGCGGATCGGCGAGTGCACATAACTGATGTGCAATTGGTCCGGGCCGCACAGCACGCCCTTGGCCACTGCGTGGCTGCTGCTGATGATCAGGTCATAACCGGACAGATCCAGTTGCTCGATGGCCAGCGGCATCAGCGGCAGGTAGCGCGCATAGTGTTTGCGGGCGCCGGGCAGCTTCTGGATAAACGTCGTTCTGGCGACCTTGCCGTGCAGGTGCGCGCGGTCCTGATCGCTGAGGAAGTCGATGACGGCAAACAGGTCCGCAGCGGGCCAGACGTTGATCAGTGATGCAAGCACGCGCTCGGCACCGGCGTAACTCACCAGCCAGTCGTGGACGATAGCGATTTTCATGGGCGTTCCTTGCTGTAATGGCCCGCGCTACTGCGGACGCGACGGCGCGCATCCTGGCGTTGCTGTTGTGGAGTCAGGGTTTGCCGGTGGACGATTCGGCGGTGACGTCCAGTCTGCTTTGCTGCGCGGGGTCGGACGCCAGCAACGTGTCGATGCGCTGGGAAAGGCGCTGCGCGGAAAGCGCCCAGGAAAAGCGCTGCACGTTTTGCAGGCCTTGTACACGCAGGGCGTTGCGCAAGGACGCATCCAGCAGAATGCGCTGCATGGCTGCGGCCATGTGGCTGACGTCCAGCGGGTCGAAATACAGAGCACTGCCTTGCAGAACCTCGGGGATCGATGCGGCATTGGCCGCCAGCACCGGGCAGCCGCAGGCCTGGGCTTCGAGCGGCGGGATGCCGAAGCCCTCGTAAAGCGAAGGGAACACGAACGCGGTCGCGCCCTGATATTGCTCGATCAATTCGGCATCACTGAGACGACCCAGAAAACGGATACGCGGGTCACGGCAGGCGAGGTGCTGCAGGTTCGGGTCGGCGAACAGCGCGCTGGCTGCGCCGACAATGTGCAGTTGCAGATCCGTGTGGCCACGCAGGCTGAGAAAGGCCTGAATCATGCGTCTGAAATTCTTGTGCACGGCCGGTGAGGATACGGCCAGCAGGTAGTTCGGCTGACCTACAGCGGTCGACCCCGGGATGAAATCGTCGCTGACCGCAGCCGGTACGACGAGCACCTTGTCTTCTGCGTAGCCATAGAACGAGGATATTTCTTTGCGCGAAAAGTGGCTGCCGGTGATCAGCGTTTTGGCGCGCGACAGCAGGACCGGGGTGATGGTCCGATAGGCCAGCCGGAACAGCCGGGTGTAACTTTGCGGGTAGCGCACATAGTTGATGTCGTGGTGAGTCGCAATCTGGTTGCCATACAGCATGGGCCCGGTGTTGCTGATCGAGATCAGCAGCGGACTGCCCCGACGTTTCAGGTACAGCGGCAGGTCGATCTGCTCCCACGCATGCCCGGTGGAGCGCCCGATGCAGTGCGCCTCCAATGCGCTGGCGCAGTCATGCCGTCTGATGTTGTGCGGGGTAACGAATAGCAGATCGTCGCGCAGTCGCTTCAGCGCTCGACACATCTGCTCTGCGTAGCGCTGTACACCACTGATGTCCTGGGTAAGAAACCGTGCATTGATGAAAATCATCTTGAGCATCCTGCTGATGAAGGTGAGCTGATGGGTGCCAAACCGTGTCCGTGATGTCGTCAAAGGGGGGGCGATTGCGCCCGTGCTAAGTGCTGCGGTCCTGCAAGGTCTGGGCAAAAATGCTTTCGTACTGGTCCAGCATCAGGTCCAGATTCATCAACGACGCCACGCTGCTGCGTGCCTGGCTGCCAAGGCGTGCCAGCAGTTCGGGCTGCTGATGCAGCCTGAGCATCGCCAGCCCCAGTGAGTCAGGATCATCGGGGCTGCACAGCAAGCCATTGAGCGGTTCCTGAATGATTTCCGTGAGCCCGCCCATGCGGCTGGCGATGACCGGCAGCGAGTGCGCGCATGCCTCGACCGCGACCATGCCGAACGGCTCATTCCACAGGGAAGGCACAATCGCCACATCGATCTGGCGATAGAAGTTCTCGGGTCTCTGAAAACCGACGAAACTGATGTCGGTGGACGTGACCATGGCTTTGAAGCGCTTTTCGTCAGTCGACTGTCCGCGCCCGGCAATCTGCAGGGTGGCTTTGAACGGCAGGCGCTGGAACTGCTCGATCAGCCACTCCAGCCCCTTGTTGGTCGACAGGGTGCCCAGGTAACCGAAACGCAACGGTGCGTTATCGACAAGTGCCTTGGGCTGCTCGCGAAGCGCTGGCGTAAACGGGCTGGCGTTATGCACCACATAGCCTCTGGCATGCTTGAAATAATCCTGCTCCCGCAGCGTGTCGAGCATGAAGCGGCTGACACCGACCACCGCGCTGACCTGTTCCGACTGTTGTGCATGCTGGCTGCGCAACCGTGTGCACGTCGTGCAGCGGCGCTGACAGCTTTTGCCCTTTCTGAACATCGTGCTTGCCGGGCACAGCAAGTAAAAGTCGTGCAGCACCTGCACGATCGGGCAATTGGCCTGGGTGATCTGGTCCCATGCCGAGACCGACCAGCCCGTCAGGTTATGGCACACCACCAGTTCTGGCTGCTCCAGCTCCATCACGCGCTCCACGTACTCACGCATGCCTGCGTTGTAGCGATCGCGCCAGTGCCAGGCAAAGCGCGCCAGACGGCCCGGACGCTGGGCGATGAAGTGCCAATAACGGTTAAGCAGGCCGGCTCGATAGACCTTGACCCGGTTGACCTCCGCCAGTTGTAAGCCAGGCCGGTCAGTGGTGGCCAAAACCGCGACGCTGTGCCCGCGCTGCTGCAATCCCTCGACGGTACGTTGCAGAATGATTTCTGCGCCGCCGCCGATATCGGGCGCGTAGAGGCTGTTGATGAAAAGGATTTTCATAGCGGGTAGGCCCTGTTCAGGCCCAGCCTGCCGGCTTCGCCCTCGCGAATGGCGTCGTTGAGCAGGTCCAGACGCTGCGCTGCGCCACAGCGCCAGGCATACAGGTTCAGCAGGCAGAGAAAAACCCAGCGATTGAGCCGATAGCTGATTGGGGAGGCCGCCCAGACATGTTTGTCGAACCAGGCCTGATTGCGCGCTGCGTAGTAGGCGCGCAGATCCGATCCGCCCAGCAGGTAGCTTTCATAGACATTGTGGGTACGTGCCTTGATGTTCCAGGAGTCTTCCAGATCGTCCAGCCGCGCATCGGGCACCAGAAACAGCTTTCCGCCACCGTCGGTGATGCGCCAGGTGTATTCGCTGTCATCGCTGTACAGCTTGAGAGCATCCAACGGCAGGCCGATCTTTTGGTAAAGGCTGCGATGGGCAAGCAGCCCGCCGTAAGTGGCAAAAGGCAGTTGCACGCGTTCCGGCATCAGCCGGGTCGCATCGGGCTTTCCCCACGGCAGGCGTCGCCAGATCTTGTACGGCAACTGTGCGATGTGAAAGCCGAAGAAGCTTGAGCGCCGCTGGATCGCATATTGCAGCGGCACACCTGCGGCGATGTCGGCTTGATGCGTGGGGCGAAAGCCGAGCACCGCGCAGTTGTCCTGGCCGTCGATGAGTTGTCGTTCACGCAAGGATCGATGCAATGCCTCGATGGCATGCGCGGTCGGTGCGTTATCGTCGTCCATCAGCCAGATGCAGTCGTCTCCGGTTTGCAGCGCGGCGTTAATGCCCACCGAGTAGCCATTGGCCGAGCCGGTGTTGTGCGGCAGCCAGATCACCTGAACCCGATCGGGCCACTCATCGCGCAACGCTTGCAGCGGCGCGGTGGAAGCATTGCTGACAACGATCACACGGCCAATCAGCGGGCTTTCCAGCGAGCGGCTGATCAGGGTGTGCAAATAGCTGAAACGGTCACCATAGGTGAGCGTCACCAGGGTGGTCTGGCGCGGCATGGTGCGATTCCGAGGCTGGTGAAACAGGCGTGCGACGCATGCTTTCAGCACACGTCGTGCGGCAGGTTGCGGCGGGTTCGAGCGCTAGGCGCTCGCCTCGATTCGCGACAGGCTGCTGATCGGCAACACCACTTTTTGCTGACGTTGCAGCATATTGAGCAGGATCACCGCGCGCTGCGCGCCATCCTCACTCAGAAAGATGGCCTCGACTTCACCCCAGCTGGCATGGGTGATCAGCACCGCGTCCCCTTGGGTAAACTGTGTTTTCGGCGCGGGTGTGGCGAGTCGTTGGCGGATCTGCTCGATCAGATGATCCCGAACCGGGACCGGATGACCACCGAAAGTCACGATGCGCGAGACGCCGCGGGTGGAGCGAATCGGGTACCAGTTGTCCTGCACCTGATCCATGTGAATGAACAGATAACCGGGGAACAAGGCCTCGCCGGCCTGAACCCTGGTGCCGGGTTTTTTTGCATCGGCCTGTAACGGTCGATAGCACTCGAACTGCTGACGCCGCAAATGTTCTTCGGCGCGGGCTTCCTGCCGTGGTTTGGTCTGGATCAGGTACCAGCGGACATCCTGGTCGGAGTGGGACATGGTTAATTCCTTTTAAATGAAACAGCTCGGTCAGCGGCAAGCAGCGCCCCGGCTATCGGGGCGCGGGGTGGTAGTTGTAGCCGTAGGCGGCGCAGTCGTAGTCGGAGGTCGTGGCCTTGCGCACCACCGCGTTGAAAATGGCGCCCTTGATCAGAATTCCGTTCTGACCCAGACGGCGTTTGCTGGCTTCGATTTCCTGGACGGTGGTCATGCCAAAGCGCGCCACCAGCAGGCAAGTGCCCGCCTGACGGCCCACCAGCGTCGCGTCGGTCACGGCCAGGATGGGCGGGGTGTCGATCAGAATCAGGTCATACAGCGGCGACAGTTCGGCAAGCATCTTGTGGAAGTTGTCATGCATCAGCAGCTCCGAGGGGTTGGGCGCGGCGAAACCACAGGAGATGAAATCCAGATGCCGGACACGGGTGCTGTTGATGACCTCGGTACAGCGCAGACGCGCCGCCAGTGTGTCGGACAGCCCGTGTTTGGGTTGCAGACCGAAGAGGCGATGCAGGTAGCCTTTGCGCATGTCGGCATCGATCAGCAGGACCCGTTTGCCGGTCTGGGCAATGATGGTCGCCAGATTGCTCGACACAAAAGACTTGCCGGCACCCGGTGTCGGGCTGGAGATCATCAGCACGTTGTTGCGCGCTTCAAGCATGGCGAAGTGCAGGCTTGTGCGCAGGCTGCGCAATGACTCGATCGCCAGCTCGGCGGGCGCGGCAATGCTCAGCAACTTCGACTCCTGGCCGGCATGGTCGCGCTTGTCCAGATGCTCCTGTTGGCGCGAGTGCGGCAGCGACGCGTAGACCGGCATGCCCAGATTTTCAATGCTCTCGGCGCTTTCGATGCCGCGATAGAACGCCTGGCGCACGAAAACCATGGTCATCGCGACCAGCGCGCCGAGCAGCGTGGCAATCAGCACGATCAGTGTTTTCATCGGTTTGACGGGTCTTTCGACATTGGTGTCGGCGTTATCGATGACCCGTACGTTGCCGATGTTGCCGGCGCGCAGAATGTCCTGCTCCTGGCTTTTGTTGAGCATCAGTGTGTAGGTCTGGCTGATGACCTGCATATCACGGGTCAGGCGCAACAACTCCTGCTGGGTCATGGGCAGCGCGTCGATTTTTTTCAGCAGGCCCTGGCGCTGTTGTTCCAGCTGGTTCATCTGGCTCATCAGGCTGCGATAGGTCGGGTGCTCGCGGGTATACAGCCGTTCCAGTTCGACGCGTTTGAGTTTCAGTTCCGATAGCATTGAGTCGAGACTGACTACCTGGTCAAGCACCCCCTTGGTTTCGATACTCAGGTCCACCGACCGGGCGCTGGTCTGGAAGGTATTCAGTGCGGTTTCCGATTCTTCGAGCTGCTTGCGTACGGCGGGTAACTGCGAGCGCAAAAACTGCAGTCGCTGGGCGGCTTCGGCAGAACTGCGCTCGATGTTCTGGCGTACATACAGATGGCTGACTTCATCAAGAATCCGGTTGGCCCGTTGCGCATCCTGGTCCTCGATCGACAGGTAGATGATCCCCGAATCCCTGCCGGCCTCGGCGATCTTCAGGCGGTTCTGATAGATCAGCGCGGTGCTGAGTGTGCGCTGTCTGGAGACAGTGAAATCGGTACCGGGCCGGGCCTGCAACGTAGCGACCTGAATCTTGATTCCGTGGCCTTCGACCACGCGATTGATCGCCCCGCCGAGCAGCAGATTGTGTTCGCTATCGTAGAGCGAGAACTGGCCGGGTTTGCCTGCGGTCAGGGTGAGTTTTTCACCCAGCAGGTGCTCTGGCACTTCCAGTTGGAACACCTCTATTTTTTCGCCGCCCCACGCATATTGGGTCAGGCCGAATAAAGGCTGCGCCAGTTCACCGTCGCGTGCGGGCTTGAAGGTGCGATACAGATAAGGACCGATCACAGGAAACAAATCAGGTGTCTGGAGCCTATTGAGCTTCAGATCGTCGACGACCTTGCCCAGCAGCGCGCGGGACTTGATCAACTCGATCTCGGTGGTCGCCTGCGACACCGAGAGTGGCTTGGCACTGACTTCCGGCGTACCCTCGATGCCGATTTTTCGGGGTTCTATCTGAATCATGGCGGTGGCCTGATACACCGGCGTGGCCAGAATGGCGTAGCCCAGGCCGAGCAGAAAAAACAGGCCGACGGTCCACAGGATCAGGGTTTTGTGATCGAACAGCATCCGCAGGACCGTTGCCAGATCAATCCGGGAGTCCGCTTGGAAATTCAGGGAAGGATGGTTCATGACGGTCATTTATCCTGGTGCTCCTGACTGAAAATGGGGAAGCCAGTCGTCGATGCAGCGTGAGAGCTGCGCGTAGGTCTGTTCGAAGGCTGACGCAGGCCGCCGGTAAGGGTCGGTGATGTCGAGCGGGTCCTGCCATTTACCGATCAGAAACGCTTTGCCGCGCACTTCGGGGGCCAGTTCGAGGACGTTGGAAAAATGCGCCTGCTCCATCAGCAGGATCAGGTCGGCCTCGCGCAGCAGCTCGCGATTCACTTGGCGAGCGGCATGCCGCCGAGGCTGCACCCGGTGCGACTGCAGCACCGCATGTGCCGTCGGGTCGATCGACGAACCCGATAGCGCGGCGATGCCTGCCGACTGGATACGCACCTGAGTGGCCTTCAGGCGTTCATGCAGCATCGCGACCGCCATCGGGCTGCGGCAAACGTTGCCGACGCACAACACCAGCACACTACTGAACATGAGCGTTGCCAGTGTCCGGCAACAGGCGCCTGCGCAGATTGCCGATCACGTTGCCTGCCACCTTCCACACCGTCTGCAGCTTGTGGCGGGGGGCGAGTGCGGCCAGCGACAGGCACACCGTCTGCATCAGGAAATGCTGGTACAGCGGCTGATTGCCCAGGCGGTTGTAATAGTTGGCCAGGCTTGAGCAGGTCTGCAGGTTCATGTGCAACTTGCGTTTGTCACTGCGCATCGAGAACACCCCGCCAGGGTGCATGCGATAGGCGGCCGGCTTGATCCCGGCCATGAACTTGCCCTTGCCGTAGGCCCCCAGCAACGACCACCAGCACATATCGTTCAACGGCGCGCTGCACAGGCTCAATTCGGGCGGCATCTGGCTGAACACATTGCGAAAACAGACAGTCAGGGTCGAGAGGCGTCTCGCTTTTTGCAACTCCAGCGCCGAGGCATCGGCGCGCAGATGACCTTGCAACTGCACGCCATACTGCCCGTGCTCATCGAAGACGAACGCATCGTGATAAGTGATGACGTAATCCGGATGAGCTTCGAGAAAGTCCACTTGCAGCTGCAGTTTTTGCGGATCGGTCCAGTAGTCATCGGCTTCGCAGTAGGCGATGTAGCGACCGCGTGCTTCGCCAAACAGGCCCGGGACGCACGCGCTGCCCTGACTGTACTGATTGACCTGTTGATAGAAGGCCCGAATGATCGTCGGATACCGCTCGGCGTAGTGCGCAATGATGCGCGCGGTGCCGTCGGTGGAGGCGTCGTCGTTGATCAGGATTTCGTACCTGAAATCGGTCTGCTGTGCCAAAAGCCCGTCCAGCGTCTGAGCGATGAAGCCCTCTTGATTGTAGGCGGGGCATACGATGCTCAGCAGCGGCGGCGCCAGGCAGGTTTCGTCGGTATTCTTTACAGTGTCGTCCATGGCTCAAGTACTCGGTTTACTGAACAGAACATAGAGTTTCGATGCCAGCGGCCGGTGACTCGTCGCCACCAGTGTCAGGGTGACAAGCCCGCTGAGCGCGAGTGCCAGAAGCACGCTGATTCGGCTTTCACCGGCAATCAGATTGAAGACGGGGACGCTGACCACCAGGCCTGCAGCGCTCATCGCGCTGATCCGCAGAATGTCGCTCAACCACTGGCGATGAAGACCGGGGGCCAGGTGTCGATGCACGATGACTGGCCATATCGCGAAGGACGTCGCCCGCAGAAAAAACCACGCCAACGCCGCGCCGTACATGCCCTGGTAATGGATCGCCAGAACCATCACCGGCACGCTGACCAGCGTCGATATCAGGCTGTACCACAGGTGCAAATGCATCCGGCCATAGGCGTATTGCAAATAGAACTGAAAGGCACTGGCGGCCATGATGGCGCTGCCCAGCGCGTACCACCCCAGCACCGGGCGACTCCAGCGCGCGGCAACCGGATCGCCGGTCCAGGCGAGGATCAACGGCTCTGCATACAGGGCAATGACCGCAGCCAGCGGGAATAAAAAGGTACAGGCGAGGCGATTGGCGGCCAGAAACAGGGCGTGCATATCGTCGCGTCGCCCTTCGGCCATCAACACGGTCAGGCGCGGCAGCAGCGTCTGGACCAGCGGGTTGGTCAGCATCACGATGCCGGTAGTGATCAACGCCACCAATGAGAAATAGCCGTACTGGTCCAGCGGCAGCAGATTCGACAAAAGAGCCTTGTCCACCTGAGTCAGCACGATCCACAGCACAGCACTCAGCGACAGGCTGGCGGCGAACGGCAGGATCGGCTTGATCAATGGCCAGTCCAGACCGGTCAGCCAATGCGGCGCAGGCATTTGCCCACGTGCCTTGCCGGCAAACAGCAGGGTTTCGATCAGCCCCACCGCCAGTTGAAATTCAAAGAAGTCCCGTGGGTCCCGGGAAAACTGACTGACCAGCACCAGGCCACCGAAGTAGCGCAACGTCGCGATCGACACATTGGCGGCGTTGAGCCAGGCATGTTGTTCAAGACCCTGAATCGCGCTTTTGTACAGCGTCGAACACAGGCGCAGGGCAATGATGATGCCCATCAAGGTGATGCAATGGGTCAGCGTGTCGGGTTGTAGCGTGTTTGCGTTCAGCCAGTGCGCGGCGATCCAGGGGCTGAGGACACCGACAAGCAGGGCGCTGAACATTGCCAATGGCAGAAAGATCAGTTCGAACGAGCGCAGCAGACGACCCAGGTGTTGTTTACGTGCTGGAGTGTCTCGCGCATGCGCCACCGCACGTACCAGGCTGGGCGACAGGCCGACATCCAGCAATTGCAGCCAGGCCTGCAGCAGGGTGAAGAAACCGATCAGGCCGTACGCTTCGGCGCCCAGGTGGCCCAGATAGAACGGCATGATCAGAATTCCGATCAGCAGTACGTAAGCCTGCCCGCTGTAATTCAGGAGGGTGTTGCGAATGAGGGAGTGTTTGCTCGGCATGATCGTCAGCAGACCTGTGCAACCGTGCAAGCCCGATAGTCAGTCTCGCTGCAGGCTTCGATCAGGGTGCGGATGACCAGGTCCTGCTCGCTTCTCAGCAGACCGGGATAGATCGGCAGGCACAGCACTCGCTCGCTCAACGCTCTGGAGACTGGCTGGCCGGGTTGTGGCTGCAGGTATTCAAGGGTATCCAGTGAAGGGTAGAAGTAGCGGCGAGGGTTGATCTTGTGCTGGTTGAGTGCCGTGCGCACGCCCAGCAATTGTTGCTCGTCGCGCAGGGCCACGGGGTAATAGCTGTGATTAAGCTGGCTATCGGCCTGGGGTGTCTGCAGATCCAGATAATCTTGCAGCGACGAAGTGTAGTGGTCGGCTATCTCCGCGCGCGCTTCGAGAATATTGCCGATGTTGTCGAGAATGCACAGCCCCATGGCGGCGGAGAACTCATTGAGCTTGGCGTTTATGCCGAGGCCATCGATCCGGTCGACGCCGGAAATGCCGAAGTTGCACATCAGATGGGCCTGTCTGGCCAGCTCGTCATCGTTGGTGATGATCGCGCCACCTTCAATGGTGTGAAACAGCTTGGTGGCATGGAAGCTCAAGGTACTGATGTCGCCGTGATTGAGCACCGACTGGCCTGCGTGACGCACGGCGAATGCGTGTGCGCCGTCATAGACGACCTTGAGCTTGTGCTTGCGGGCTATTTGCTCGATGGCTTGCACGTCGCAAGGATTGCCGAACACGTGGGTGGCGACGATCGCCGTGGTGTCTTCGGTAATGCTGTTTTCGATGTGGTTGGGCGAGATGTTCCAGGTGTGCGCATCGATGTCGGCAAAGATGGGCCGAATGCCTTCCCATTGCAGCGAGCTGCTGGTCGCGACAAAACTGAATGGCGTAGTCACTGCGCTGCCGCTCAGCCCCAGCGCCCGATAGGCCACTTGCAGGGCCAGGGTGCCGTTGTTGGTCAGAATAATGTGCCTGACGCCCAGGTAGTCCTTGAGTCGGTCCGTCAGCTCCCTGGCCAGCGGCCCGTGATTGGTCAGCCAGCCACGTGCGTAGATGCCTTCGACATAGCGTTTGAACTGGTCGATATCACCCAGGTACGTCTTGGTCACGTTAATCATCGAAGCCTCCATGTTTCTATGAATCAGTGCGTTGCCAAGCGGGTGACCGGGCATCCGTTGCAGACGTACGTTGATTGCCGGGCACGCTACCGCCGAACCGGTCGATCCAGTCAGGGAGCCGTTTACCGAGCATCAACGCATAAGCGTCGAGTGGGTCGCATTGCAACAGGCAACGCTACCGCCACACCGAACGCATTCAGCATTTAAAAAAGGAATGGAGAGTCAACAGGCATCCGCCAGCGCCGGATAAGCGCCGTGGAAATAACTGACAGGGTGAGACGGGACAGCAGTCAACTTCGGCTGATTATTCCGACGCTATGCTCTGCGGCATGTGCGTAAAACCGGAGTGTGCCTGACGGTCCTATATATCGGTGGCGGCAGGGTATCTGTCAAATTATTTCGTCAGGTTTCTGTTAGATTTTTGATAAATGGTAGATTGGATAATCTAAAGTATTGATTTATAAGACTGTCAAAAAAATATCATCTTTCGATGTGTATTTAATGACACAGACTGCCGCCTCAGTCGGGCGTGCAGAGATCAACAGACTTTACGATGGCCAATTTCTTTATATTCTATTTTTGTCTATATAAATATTAATTGATAATTTTTAGTTCTATTTGATTTCGTGCATGATCCTCTTCATGGTCTGTGAACGAGGAGCGCGCATGAACGAGCCAGTGCTGTATTTCGATTACGCCGCCACCACCCCTGTGGACGAGCGCGTTATCAGAGTGATGGTCGATTGCCTGGGGGTGTCAGGCAACTTCGGCAATCCGGCCTCCAGCTCCCATTCGTTCGGCCAGAAGGCCCGCCTTGCAGTGGAGCTTGCCCGTGAGCAGGTTGCGCATCTGGTGGGTGCGCAAGCCTCGCAGATCATCTGGACTTCCGGCGCGACCGAGTCCAGCAATCTGGCACTCAAGGGGGTGGCTCAGGAGCGTGCCAAGCGCCAGGCAGCCGTCGCCGGAGGCAAACCCGGTCATATCATCACCAGCCTGATCGAGCACAAGGCTACCCTCGACACCGCCCGTCAACTTGAGCAGGAGGGCGTCGAGGTCACCTGGCTGGCGCCGGACAGCGAGGGCCTGATCAGTGCCGATGCCGTCAGTGCAGCCTTGCGTGACGATACATTTCTGGTCTCGCTGATGCTGGTCAATAACGAACTGGGTACCGTTAACGACATCGCCGAAATCGGCAGACGCGTACGGGGGCACGGGGCGCTGTTGCATGTCGACGCTGCACAGGGCGCTGGCAAGCTGCCAATCGACCTCAGCCAGCTCGCGGTAGATTTGATGTCGCTCTCGGCACACAAAATCTACGGGCCCAAGGGCATCGGCGCTTTGTACGTCGGTCCGCGTGCGCAGCAGCGTGTTCTCGCCCAGATACATGGGGGAGGGCACGAATGTGGCTTACGCTCGGGGACACTGGCAACGCATCAGATTGCCGGAATGGGCGCGGCCTTTGCCTTGGCGGCAGAGGTGCTCGAAGGTGAGGTGGTTGAAATACAGCGGCTGAGCGATCTTCTTTGTAAACGCCTGGCCGGGATTCCCGGGGTATGTATCAACGGCAGTCCCACACAGCGGATTGCCCACACACTCAGTTTTACGTTCACCCATAACGATCTGGACGTCGCCGCGCTGGGTGAGAGCCTCGCCTTTTCGTCCACTTCCGCCTGCAACTCGGCGAAAAACCTGCCGTCGCATGTCCTGCTGGCCCTTGGGCTGAGCCCGCAGGCCGCCAGCCAGACCATACGCCTGAGTCTGGGGCGCTTCACTCGCGAGCAGGACATAGCGCGCGCGGCTGACTCGATTCGCGCCTCTCTGATTCAGCCAGCGTTCTGGGCGGTTGCTCAGGCTCGATGAGTGCTCCATTATCTGAACCGGTGAAAGCAGTCAATTTCCGGGTCAGCAGGAGAGTCAATGAGTACGCAATCCAATGCCAGTTCAGACGTGGCAGAACGTTTGGCGCAAACCCGCGCCTTGATGAGCAGGGAGCGCATCGATGCCTATCTGGTGCCGTCAGCGGATCCGCACCTCTCCGAATACCTGCCCGGCTATTGGCAGGGGCGCCAGTGGCTGTCGGGTTTTCACGGCTCGGTCGGTACGCTGATCATCACCCAGGATTTCGCCGGCATATGGGCTGACAGCCGCTATTGGGAACAGGCCTCCAAAGAGCTGGCTGGCAGCGGCATCGAATTGGTGAAGCTGATGCCCGGCCAACAAGGCCCGCTCGAATGGCTGGCAGATGAAGCCAAGGCAGAGAGCGTGGTTGCCGTTGATGGGGCGGTTCTGGCCGTTGCCTCTTCGCGGACATTGGCAAGCAAGCTCTACGAACGTGGTGCGCGGCTGCGAACCGATATCGACCTGCTCACCGAGCTGTGGCAGGACCGCCCCGCGTTGCCGTCTCACCCGATTTACGAGCATTTGCCTCCCCAGGCGTCACTGGACCGTAACGAAAAACTCGCGCGGGTTCGTCAGATTATCGTCGAGCGAAAAGCTGACTGGCATTTCATCGCCACACTGGACGACATCGCCTGGCTGTTCAATCTGCGTGGCGCAGACGTTTCCTACAATCCGGTGTTCATCGCATTTGCCTTGATCGGTCCGCAAAGCGTCACGCTGTTCGTGGACTCGAAGAAAGTACCGGACTCGGTACGTGCGCGCCTGGAGCGCGACGGTATCAACCTCATGGAATACACGCAGATTGGCGCCGCCTTGCGCGAACTGCCTAAGGACGCGCGACTGCTGGTCGATCCGGCGCGGGTTACCTGCGGGCTGCTCGATTACCTGGACAGCGAGGTCACGCTGGTTGAAGGGCTCAACCCCAGCACGTTGCTGAAATCGCAAAAAACCGAGACCGATACGGCCCACATCCGTCAGGCCATGGAGCAGGACGGCGCCGCGCTCTGCGAGTTCTTCGCCTGGCTGGACAGTGCGCTGGGGCGAGAGCCTGTCAGCGAACTGACCATTGATGAAAAGCTCACTCAGGCACGCGAGCGACGTCCGGGTTATGTCTCGCCCAGCTTTGCCACCATTGCGGGATTCAACGCCAATGGCGCGATGCCGCATTACCGCGCGACCGAGGCGGAGCATGCGCGGATAGAAGGCGACGGTTTGCTGCTGATCGATTCGGGCGGGCAGTACCTTGGTGGTACCACCGACATCACGCGCATGGTGGCGATCGGAACACCGAGCGCTGAACAGAAACAGGACTGTACTCGCGTGCTCAAGGGTGTGATCGCGCTATCGCGTGCGCACTTTCCCAAGGGTATTCAGTCGCCGCTGCTGGACGCAATTGCCCGAGCGCCTATCTGGAGTGAGGGTGTCAATTACGGCCATGGCACCGGGCACGGTGTGGGGTATTTCCTGAATGTGCACGAGGGGCCGCAGGTCATTGCCTATCAGGCACCTGCAACGCCGCAGACGGCCATGCTGCCGGGCATGATCACGTCCATCGAGCCGGGTACTTACCGGCCTGGGCGCTGGGGAGTGCGTATCGAAAACCTGGTGATCAACCAGGAAGCCGGCAAAACCGAGTTCGGCGAGTTTTTGCGCTTCGAAACGCTGACCCTGTGCCCGATCGACACCCGTTGCCTTGAGGTGTCGATGTTGAACGCAGAAGAACGCACTTGGCTGAATGACTACCATGTGCAGGTTCTGACGCGCTTGAGCCCGTTGCTGCAGGGCACTGCGCTGCTGTGGCTGCAGGCCCGGACGATTCCTGTCTGATCAAGCTTTCGCGTTGCCGCAGGCTCAGTCCTGCGGTAACGGTTCAGCCAGTGGTGCAGCTTTCCTGCAGACGATGATCATGCTGCGGCTGGTGTAACCCGCCGGGTTCAGGCCGAACGGATAGTCTTCGGGCTCCTCGGTGGCATCGCCGGACTTGGCGATCACCTTGAATGTTCTCGACGCGCAGGAGTTGGTAGCCAGTTCGTAGCATTTTGCCCAGGACGAGGTGAGGCCTGAGCAGTTGATGTGGATGCCTCGCTTGCTTTGCGTGACGGGTTTGGACGTGGCTGCACAACCTGCCACAGCCAAGATGGCCAATACGACAAAAATGTATTTCATTCCTTTCCTTAGCGGGCCATTGCTGATCGCGATCCATCCGATTGACTGGACCATGAGTCTTTTGAACTGTAACGCATAGCCACCGAAGATAAATCGGTCAGGTACAAACATGGCGCATGCGCGTAACAAATGCTAGTGCCATATGGCTTCTTGATGCGTGGTAAGTTCAGTCGGCCGGTACCAATTGAGGTTTGCTGTTTGCAGAGCCAAGGGTTGCGCCGATGGACGCGAAGATGATTGCGCCGATCGCCAGCCATTGAGTCAGTGAAAGGCTTTCATGGAGAAACACCAGGCCTGAAAGCGCGGCGAAGACGGGTTCCAGGCTTGCCAGCGTGCCGAATGTACGCGCTGACATCCGCGTCAGGGCAATCATCTCCAGGCTATAGGGCAGGGCGGTCGAGAGGATGGCGACACCCAATGCTGCGGGTATCAGTGAAATATCCAGTAACGCAGAGCCTGCGTGTATCACGCCTATTGGCCCTATGAACAGCGCGGCAATCACAACGCCAAGCGCTGCTGTCTGCACACCATTGTCGGCGCCGGCCTTGTGACCGAACACGATGTATGCGGCCCAGCACACGCCTGCGCCCAAAGCATAGCCGGCACCGAGCAGATCAATTGCGGCAGCTGAGGTCCCCAGCGGGATCAACAACAGCAGGCCGATGACTGCCAGAGTCACCCAGAGAAAATCAATGGGCTTGCGGGAAGACAGCAAAGCCACAGCCAGCGGACCGGTGAATTCCAGCGCTACTGCAATCCCCAGGGGCACTGTCTGCAACGACATATAGAAGAGAAGGTTCATGCAACCCAGCGCAATGCCGTAGATCACGACGGTGCGTAACGACTTAGCTGTCAGATTCGCCCGCCATGGTCGCAGGACGGCAACCAGAATAAGGCTGGCAAATACCAGTCTCAGGGTCGTGGTGCCTTGCGCGCCCACGACAGGGAAAAGACTCTTTGCCAGCGATGCGCCGCTTTGAATGGAGATCATGGCGATCATCAGCAGCCCCAGAGGGAACAGGGCAGAGGCTATGTTGCGGGATTTCTCAGACATTTCAGATGTACATCCTGGGTGTGATCCGGGCAAAGGTAATGATGCATGATGCGGAATAATCAAACGTTGGGCAATATATTGCGCAAGGCGCGCGTGCTCTTCTATATAGGTAATCACGAAATGGTCAATTTCGGCGATTTTGAAATT